>NZ_KB899277.1 GCF_000378145.1 Saccharibacillus kuerlensis DSM 22868
CTCTGATGCCAGAAAATGATGTATCCGGTATTAGCATCCGTTTCCGGAAGTTATCCCAGGGCTGAAAGGCAGGTTGCCTACGTGTTACTCACCCGTCCGCCGCTAAGTTCGGTGGAACAAGTTCCACCTTACTCCGCTCGACTTGCATGTATTAGGCATGCCGCCAGCGTTCGTCCTGAGCCAGGATCAAACTCTCCATTAAAGTTGCGATTCCGAGGAATCGACTTATCTAGAAAGCACCATGTGCTCGTTAAAGCTAGACGCTGGAACTGCCAAATCACTTTGCCCAAAGGGATCCGTGATTTTCGTTCCGGCTGGCGAGAATTTTCATTCTCTATATTCACTCGAACCGTCCAAGAGCAAAGGCAAAACCTTCTCGCTTGTCGCGGTTCCTCGAATCACTATGCCCGGCTGGGATAAGTGATTCTCGTTGCTCACTGTTCAGTTTTCAAAGAACAAACTCATTAATCCCAGTCCCTAACTCAACAGCTCTTCTAACGAACAAGCGAGCTGCCGTTTGGCGACTAGGTTTATAGATTACCATGCTCATTTTCATATTGCAAGCTTTTTTTATTTTCTGTTCGGAAAGATTTGAGTTAGCCATCATGGACGTATCAAGTTTATTCATTTGGGTATAATGAGTAAAGAGAAGTTTTGCTGTATTGAAATTGGTGACCTATTATAGTAATAATCCATCTGCACCAGAATTGAAACGCTTTCTTTCCAGATTTACTCTTACTTTTTAAAGCGCTGAAGGAGGCTTATATGTTCAGGTCTGACCGTTTCACCCGAATCAGCTTACATATTATCTTTGTCCTGCTTATTCTATTCCTCTTAACTAAAATCCCAGGTATTCTCGCTCCACTTAAAGCAGCTTTCAGTCTTATCTTTTTCCCAATCGCTTTATCGCTGTTCTTTTATTATTTATTTCGACCTACAATTCGTAAGCTGAATGAATGGAGAATTAAAAGGCCCTGGTCTATTCTCCTATTATATGTGGTCGCTGTCAGCGTCTTTGCAGGATGTGTAATCTGGGTATGGCCTATTTTCCGCTCACAATTTTTGAATTTTAGCGAAAATTTGCCTTCGCTGGCTCAAACCTTTTCCGATCAGCTGCAAACGCTTTTGCTGCAAGTTCAAGAACAAGAAATTTGGGGAACACCTATTAATGACATCGACGTTGGAATTGATATCCCACAGCAGCTATCAGGCTATTTGGAAAATTTCATTAACTCGATCAGTAATTCTTTGACAAGCGTATTGTCAGTTGCAGCTTGGATTTTTCTGGTTGTCTCAACTGTACCGATGATTTTGTATTTTATGCTGAAAGATGATCGTAAAGGTTATGCTTTCTTGTTAAAAGCCGTTCCCATGAAATACCGTTCTATTTTTCGTCACATGGCGAAAGATATTGACTCTGCACTTAGCAGCTTTATTGTAGGAAGAGTTTTTTTAGCAGCCTGCGTTGGTATTTTCGATCTGATCGGTTTTCTTGTTATAGACATTCCTTATCCGCTGCTGCTTGTGCTGTTTATTATTGCAACTGACATGATTCCTTATATCGGCGTTTATCTTGGAGCGATTCCGGCAGTTCTCGTAGGGTTTATCGATTCCCCTGCGAACGTACTATGGATTATTCTAGTTATTGCGCTTGGGCAAATGCTGAGAAACAATCTGCTCTCCCCTATTATTTATGGCTCAGCGCTGGATATTCATCCTTTGACAACTGTCTTCCTTCTGCTTGGAGGCGGAGCAATTGGAGGATTTATTGCCATCCTTATTGTTATTCCCACTTACATGGTAGTTAAGATTGTCGCGATCCATCTGTATCGTTTCTACCGCAGCAATAAGCTTGCTCGCCCTGATATTCAGTAATTTCCTATGTATAAAAAATTCAAAACCCCCACTCGAACACAAAGTTCGATGTGGGGGTTCTTTGAATGCCTACAAAAAATATCTACCGAGCAGCCAATAATATGCAGCTTGTTTAGCTTTCGATCAACAGCGATTCCGGATCTTCAAGCAGTTCCTTCACCTTAACCAGGAAGCTGACAGCTTCCGAACCGTCAATAATGCGGTGATCGTACGAAAGTGCAATATACATCATAGGACGGTTTTCCATACGCTCTTCGTCAATCGCAACTGGGCGAAGCTGAATTTTATGCATGCCTAGAATACCGACTTGAGGTGCGTTAAGAATCGGAGTCGATAGCAGGGAACCGAACACCCCGCCATTGGTAATGGTAAACGTACCGCCCTGCAAGTCTGATAAAGCCAATTGGTTGCTGCGCGCCTTACCGGCGAGCTCGCCAATCTTGCGCTCGATTTCAGCAAAGCCCAAACGATCCGCATCACGAACGACAGGTACGACGAGTCCTTCCTTCGCTGCTACCGCAATACCAATATCATAAAACTTCTTATATACGACATCGTCTCCATCAATCTCTGCGTTTACGGCCGGGAATGCTTTGAGTGCACCAACAACCGCTTTTGTAAAGAATGACATGAAGCCGAGGTTCACTTCGTATTTCTGTTTGAATCCATCTTTACGGCGCTTACGCAGGTCCAGAATTGCCGTCATATCCACTTCGTTGAAAGTCGTCAGCATCGCAGCATTGTGCTGTGCCTCGACAAGACGAGTTGCAATTGTCTGACGGCGTCGCGACATACGCTGACGCTCAACCGGCTTTGACGGATCGGAAGCAGCCGGTGCTTTTGGTGCGGCAGCTGCAGGCTGTGGAGCCGATTGGGCAGGCTGCTGGGAAGTCGGTTGGGACTGGGCAGCCGAGCTGCCATTGGCGAACGATTTTACATCGTCGGAGTATACACGGCCGATTGGATCCGCGCTTGGTACACTGCCAAGCTCGACACCGCGTTCACGCGCCAATTTCCGCGCCGCTGGCGAGGCTTTCTTGGATGAATCGCCGCTTTCCGCAGGCGGTGGGCTGACTGCCTCTGCAGCTTTCGGGCTTTGAGGCAGCGAAGCTGACGGTGCAGCCGCTTCTGCCGGGGTAGAAGGTTTCTCCTCACCAAGCGGTGCGGAAGCCGTTCCCGTTGTCGAAGATGCCGCATCACCTGTACGAATACGTCCGATTACTTCACCAACTTGAACGGTATCTCCTTCCTGCCGCAAACGGGTCTCGAGCAGTCCGCTCGATTCCGCGCTCACTTCCAGATTGACCTTGTCTGTCTCCAGTTCCAACAGGACGTCTCCCTGTTGAACAGCTTCGCCTTCCGCAACCGTCCAGCGCAGAATTGTGCCTTCGGTTACGGATTCTCCCATTTCCGGTACTTTAATATCGCTCACAGGACTACCTCCCCAAACTCATTTGATTTTTTTTCGACGTATTTTGGCCCAGGGCCGTTTGGATAATCTTCTGCTGCTCAAAAGTATGGACATGCTGGTAGCCGCTCGCCGGGCTGGAACGTTCAGGTCTACCCGTATAGGTAACTTCGATTCCTTTTGGTAAAACTTCACGGATGTTCGGTTCAATATAGCGCCAAGCTCCCATATTGCGAGGTTCTTCCTGAACCCAATAAACTTCTTCCAAATTTTCAAAGCGCTCCAGGAATTGGGCGACTTCACGTGCAGGGAACGGATACAGCTGCTCGACTCTAAGAATATGCAGCCAGCTCCAGTCGGCGTCCGCGTCTTTCTCAATTGCATCTTCCAACTCGATCGCAATTTTTCCGCTGGCCAGCAGTACACGCGTTACACGATCTGACGAAGCACCAAGACCACGCTGTTCAATAGTGGCTTTGAAGCTGCCGTCCGTAAAGTCGGAAGCCGGCGAAGCGACACGCGGATTGCGAATCAGACTCTTTGGTGACATGACCACCAGAGGCTTAGCATCTTCACGGGTTGTCATTGCAGCCTGTCGACGCAGCAGATGGAAATACTGAGCGGCACTTGTCAGGCTGACAACCGTACAGTTGTTTTCTCCGGCCAATTGCAGGAAACGTTCCAATCTGGCACTGGAGTGCTCAGGACCCTGACCTTCGTATCCGTGAGGAAGCAGCATAATGAGGCTCGACTTCTGCGCCCATTTGGAACGTCCCGGCATAACGAACTGATCGAGCAGCACTTGTCCGGCATTGGCGAAATCGCCGTACTGCGCTTCCCAGATGACCATCGTCTCCGGAGAAAATACATTATATCCGTATTCAAAACCGATGACCGATGCTTCGGACAACGGGCTGTTGTGAATGGCAAATGAAGCTTTGGCTTCCGGAAGTGCGTGCAGCGGACAATACGTTTCTCCGGTCTGGGCATCATGCAGCACCAGATTGCGATGAGCAAACGTTGCGCGTTCGGCATCCTGTCCGGTGATGCGAATTGGCGTGCCGTCCGACAAAATTGTAGCGAAGGCCAGCGTTTCCGCTTGTCCCCAATCCACCTTTTCTCCTTCTTCAAGCGAGTTGCTGCGGCGCTGAAGAATGCGCTCAAGCTTTGGATATACATTGAACGTATCCGGACGCTTCAAGAGGTTTGCGTTAATCGACTGCAGTTTATCGTAATCGACGGACGTCGATACAGACTCAAGCGGCGTCTCATCGATGCTTGAAGCGAACGGGAACGGGTTGCTTTCCCCTTGCTTGCCGCTTTTCATCAGCTCGTATTCTTCTTTAAATACCGCTGTTATGCGATCGCGCAGTTCCTTCAGCCCATCTTCGCCAATCAAACCGCTTTGCTGCAGTTTTTTCGAAAAAACGGTTGCAGCAGTTTCATGCGCTCTAACTTTTTTGTAGATCAACGGCTGCGTAGTTTCCGGATCATCCGTTTCGTTATGACCGTAACGGCGGTAACCGACCAGATCAATCAAAAAGTCTTTTTTGAATGTCATCCGGTATTCGCAAGCCATACGTGCCGCTGCAATACAAGCTTCCGGATCATCCGCGTTCACGTGAACAACCGGAATTTCATAACCTTTTGCAAGGTCACTTGCATAATACGTAGAACGAGAATCGCCGCTTTCAGTAGTAAAACCAAGACGGTTATTGGCGATAATATGTACCGTCCCGCCGTTTTGATACCCTGGAAGCTGGTTAAAATTAAGCGTTTCCGCCACAACGCCTTCCCCCGGGAATGCGGCATCGCCGTGAACGAGGATCGCCGCTGCGCTGTTCGTATTTTGTTTCGGATATCCCGGTACGCTTCGGTCCTCCTGCGCCGCGCGCGCAAAACCTTCGACTACGGGATCGACATACTCCAAGTGACTCGGGTTATTGGCTAGCATAAGACGCGTTGTTCTGCCTTCTCCAGCAATATCCCGTTTTTCTCCCAAATGATATTTAACGTCGCCAGTCCAACCGAAATTAATGCCCATAGAGCCTTCAGAAGGCATAATGTCTTTGTTCGGTGCATGATGGAATTCGGAGAAAATCCGGCTATAAGGCTTGCCCAAGACATGCGCAAGTACATTCAATCGCCCGCGGTGGGCCATTCCCATCAGAACGTGCTCCGCACCCGCTTTTGAAAATCCGCGCGCCAGCTCATCCATTACCGGAACAAGCATATCAATACCTTCAATGGAGAAACGTTTTTGCCCTACGAACGTGCGGTGTAAAAATTCTTCGAACTGCTCCACCTGCACAAGACGTTCAAGCAGCGCTTTACGCTCGTCGGGATTCAGTTCTTTCGACGATGGTTGACGCTCGGCACGCCGATTCAGCCATTCGCGTTCCTTCTCGTCATGCACATGTGAAAATTCATAAGCTGTTGTGCCCGTGTACACTTCCTGCAATCTGCGGATTGCGTCCAATCCTGTCGCAACATCATCCGGTGCATCTTCCCAAATCAGCGAAGCGGGCAAGGCAGCCAAATCTTGTTCGGTCAGACCGACTTCCTTCGGTTCCAGAAATGAAACTTGTGGTTTCTCATCCAGTCCAATCGGATCAATATCCGCAGCCAAATGGCCGTAAGTACGAATATTCCATACCAGCTTGCTTGCTGCAACCGCTTTCTTTAATGATTGCGAATCAGTCGCTGATACTCCCGTCTCCAAAGACACCGGTGCTTCCAAAATGCGATGCTGCGGCGGTGCGCCGAAGCGTTCGAACAGCTCCCGATAGGAAGGTTCCACCGATCCCGGGTCCTCCTGATAACGTTCATACTGCTCCTGTACGTATCCGAGGTTCGGACCGTAATACTTTTCCCATGGCTCATGCGTGTTCGAATTTTGTTTCGTCATCGCTGCCACCCTCCGTCTTGTGTTTGCAAAAGCCGATTCCAATAGAATACTTTTTTACAAATTAGTGAACAAAGCATTTACTCCTCGATTGTACCGCTTTTTGCTAGCAAGTTCAATTTATTCGGAACGTTCCTTGCTAAATTTTTCCCGAAACGTCGTTTGATGTGTAAGCGTTCACTTTTTCGACTGTATTCGACACTATAATCACTCAAAAAACTTCTTTATCGGCTCTTCTTGCAAAGTTCAGAAAATAAACGAAATCTGCGGGTTTTGCTTGTCTCTTCCGTACTAACTCAATCGCTTTTATTTTAGTACTTTTTCTGCTCCTCATACAGCTTTGGAAGCAGATGCTGCAATTCCGGAACCGGAGGGGGAAAAGCAGGATCAAGCTTCTCCAACGTCTCGACTGCGATTTGCAGCACTGCAAGATCCCGCATCGTTCGATCGTCGGCAGGGACAACATACCAAGGAATCTTTTTGCTGGCACACTCGGTTAGTACGTCTTCATAGCAGGTCTGATATTTATCCCAATGTTCACGCTCCGCCAGATCGCTGGGGTCAAATTTCCAATTTTTGTTTGGGTTCTCGATCCTTGCAATAAGTTTGTTCAGCTGAAACCTTTTTGAAATATGCAAAAAGATTTTGACAACCGTTACACCGTTTTCCGACAGCATGCGTTCAAAGTCGTTGATCTGCTTAAAACGTTTCTGCGCAGTGGATTCCTTAATCGTGCCGTGTACCCGCGTAATCAGCACATCCTCGTAATAGGAACGGTTAAAGGCACCGATGTATCCTCGTTCCGGTACATAGCGGTGGGCTCGCCAAAGATAATCGTGATTCAACTCCTCATCCGTCGGCGCTTTGAAACTGTGCGTCAGCACGCCCTGCGGATTTACTTCAGAAAAAACATGGTTTATCGTGCCATCTTTACCGCTGCAGTCCATGCCTTGAAAAACAAACAATACGGCGCGGCTTCCCGAAGCAAACAGTTTCTCCTGAAGATGTTCGAGTTTACGGCCGAGCTTTTTTTTCTCCGCTTTGATTTCTTTATCGTCCGGACGTTCTCCTGAACGATAATCCGTTTCAATTTGTTTTAGATGGATTTTTTCTCCGGTGCATAGCTGCGTTTTTAATTTCATAGAAGATTATTCACTCCTTTATTAGGATCTTTTCGTCTTTTATTAATACCCGTTTCCGTCCTTTTTGCCGCGAAGCTTGAAAAGACCAAGGAGCTAACGACTATTTTCGCAAAAAAGTTTCAATAAAAAAGTCCGTGGTAATAGTTTGTCAAGAATAATTTTTATATAAGGTAATAAAGGATCTGCAAAGGAGGTTCGGTTATGTTCTTGAAAAAAAGCTGCACATGCATCCATTGTTTCCGAACTTTCGAATGCACCGGTGCTTTTGGTCCCGACGGAGCCCGCTATATTACGGGAGCCGTTGCCTGGATGAAACTGCTTGTAAAAGAGCCAGACCGTCTGCTGCTCGAAGGCAGTACGTTTTGTACCGCTTGTACAGAACCCAATCGGTTTCTCGTAGAATACGACTGCGTTAATGACCGTTATATCGATATCGGTGAAGCTGCGGAAGAAGCCGCCATTCCCGTCAGTACTTCATACAGAACGGAACCTTATTACAGTACAGCCGGTTTCTCCAGATGATCTTTTATTCTCTGCCGATGCAATTCAGCTCTGCAAATAGTAAACCAAACGGGCGAACAGCCCGTTTTTTCATTGAATAGTTTGCATATTTATTCTAAGTATTGTATATTTAATTAAACAAACTTGTGGAGTTGCAATTGGCCTTCAATACAATAAGTTGACCTAATATAACCTTTATAAATTAGGAAGACTTATTCCGAAGACTTATTCTGCGACCCTAACGTAGACAGTAGTCCAAGGAGGGAAACGCTATGAAAGCCAGATTGATTTTGGAAGATGGAACATTATTTACAGGAACTTCATTCGGGAGTGATACACAAACATCAGGCGAAGTTGTATTCAACACAGGAATCACAGGCTATCAGGAGGTTTTGTCCGATCCGTCCTACTGCGGTCAGATTGTCACCATGACCCAACCGCTGATTGGCAATTACGGCATTAATCGGCAGGATTTCGAAGCGATCCGTCCTTGGATTCACGGTTTCGTTGTGCGCCGTCATGAGACTGCCCCAAGCAACTGGCGGTCCGAATACGATCTTGGCACAATGCTGAAGGAATATGATATTCCAGGAATTGCAGACATTGATACTCGAATGCTGACCCGTCTTCTTCGCAACCACGGAACACTTCGTGGTCTGATTACGACCGGTTCGGCAAGTACGGAAGAATTGTTGGAACAACTCCATGCAACCGCTGCGCCACGCGATCAAGTCAGCCGGGTATCCACACCTCGCGCTTACCGCGTTCCGGGTACCCGTCAAAGAATTGTAGTCGTCGACTACGGGAGTAAAGCTGGAATTGTACGTGAGTTGAGCGAACGGGGCTGCGATGTGGTCGTCGTTCCGCATACGGCAAGCTCTGCAGATATTGCTCGGTTCAACCCTGACGGCGTTCTGCTGTCGAACGGTCCGGGAAACCCGAAAGATGTACCAGAAGCGATCGAGACGGTTCGTCAGTTGATTGGCCAACTGCCGCTGTTCGGTATCTGTCTCGGCCATCAGCTGTTTGCACTTGCTTCGGGTGCCGATACGACAAAACTGAAATTTGGTCACCGTGGAGCGAATCATCCGGTGAAAGAAGTGGCCTCGGGTCGCTGCTTGATTACATCGCAAAATCATAGCTATTCCGTACTTGAAGACAGTCTGCAGGGAACCGAGCTGGCGATTACGCATATTAACAATAATGATGGCAGTATTGAAGGTCTTCAGCATAAAGGTGCGCCTGCCTTCTCCGTACAGTTTCATCCGGAAGCCGCTCCAGGACCGAGTGACAGTAATATGCTGTTCGATCGCTTCCTTGAAATGGCCTCCGCTTTTAAATCCCAGTCGAATACGTCCGGATCGGCCGGCACCCGTAAGCCTGCAGCAATTGCTAACAATACCGTGGCTGCCGAACTTTCCTCCAAAATTTCCGAGGCCGCCCTTCCTATTCCGCAGCACAAAGAAACGGACAGCGCCGCCCCTTCTGCTGAGAAAGTGCTTGCTCCGTCCGCTTATTAGAATTCTTTATAAACAATTAATCTTCATAACTCCAATGCTTGCTGCGCCGCTCCTTCTTGGTCTTCCTGCCCACTCCGGCAGGATGTCCGGAAATGGATCGGCTTTTTTCTTTGCGTTCAAGAAAGGCGAGTTCACGCTGCGTTTTACGATAGCCTGTCAATCGGCCGGCATCCAATATCCCGCTGTCAACCGCTTCAAGTACTGCGCAGCCTTCCTCCCCATCCCAAAGCTGCAGTTCACGCATACCGGGGGTATCGATCAATATTCCACCTCCGGGAAGAAGGAACATTTGACGGTGTGTTGTCGTGTGACGTCCACGGCTGTCGTCTTCCCGAATACCGCTTGTATGCTGCAGTTCGCTGCCCATCAGCCAGTTAGTAAGCGTGGATTTGCCGCAGCCCGATGTCCCAACCAGTGCGCCGCTTTTTCCTTCCCTGAAATAAGAGGCTGCGGCCTCCATTCCCTCACCGGTCTGTGCACTGACGATATGAATTGGCACTCCGGGCGCTGCAAGCGAAACGTCAGCCAGTGCACGAAGACGAAAATCGGCGCTGCATAGATCGGCTTTACTCAGCAAAATAACAGGCTGCGTTCCCGCATTCCAAGCCATAATCAGATAACGCTCCAACCGACGGATATTCAGATCAAAATTAAGTGACGTGACTAAAAACAGGACATCGATATTTGCAGCGATAATCTGTTCTCTGATAGGCGTACCTGCAGCTTTACGGGAAATGATACTCCGGCGAGGCAGCACACCATGGACACGGACACGCCGTTCGCCGGGAAGCAGTTCGGCCGCCAACCAGTCTCCGACGGCAGGGAGATCCGTTTCCTTTTCAATCAGATGCCGCAGCCGTCCGCTGGTTTCGCCCTTATATTCGCCGCTGCCGGTCGCGACTTTGAATTGTTGGCCGTAATCCGCCGTCATACGTACAGGTAGAAGTCCTCTCTCTTCAAAGCCCGTTTCCTTCCAAACCTCTTTCCAATGATCATCCCAACCATAAGATTCGGGAAATGCCATAAAGTTCTTATAATCATTTGAAGATACAGATGACGATAATATACTAGAAATATTTCGTTCATTTTCATTTGTTGTTTTATTCATGTTTACCTCCGGAAAATGGGGTTTTGATAAATTGCAGCTCAATTCACCGACTCTCCCCTGTACGTTCCGATTGAAAAGCACACAAAAAGCCGGGGAGAACACTCTCCCCGGCTGTCCTGCCGATGCACAACCGCTTTAGCATCTAAAGGGTCATACACAGATCGGCAGTCAGACATCATCCGCAAGCGAAAAAGCTTTAGAATACTACTCTTCCGTCTTTAAAAACAAGAAGACAGAAACGTATTCAGTCCGTTCGCATCGCCGGAAGTCGAGAGAGTTTGCGACTAGTCCACACAATCGAATGTAAAGTACGCATAGCTCATCTCTCCCTTCAGCGGTATTTGCCACTCATTCTAGCCGAGCACAAAAAAGGTTGTCAAGCTCTTTTTATATAAATATTGTTAATTGATAGTAGTTTCAGGCTGTGAGTGTTGGACGAAAAAGAAGCTTTGCGCGATAATGGACGAAGAGGCCGCATGCCGGGTGCAGGCAGCCGCAAATATAGAGACTACGACCAATTCAAGGGGGAACGGACGAACAATATGGAAAAAGAAGATGTTCTGATTATCGGTGCGGGACCTTGCGGACTGGCCGCCGCTATTGAATGCGGCCGTTGCGGACTTTCCGTACGGATTATCGAAAAGTATAATGTCGTTCATTCGATTTATTTGTATCCGACGAATATGCAATTTTTCAGCACTGCCGAACTGCTGGAAATTGGCGATGTACCGTTTACTTCGCCGAACGAGAAGCCTTTCCGGCACGAAGCGCTGGCCTATTATCGCAAAGTTGCGAAACATTATAACCTTCGTATTTCGTCTTATGAAGAAGCGCTGGCTGTAAATCCTCAGTCTGACGGTTCCTTTCGTGTCGAAACCTGTGATCGCGCAGGAAATGTCCGCCAATACGAAGCCGGCAGCGTAGTTGTCTCGACAGGTTATTTTGATCATCCCAACGAGCTTGGTATCCCTGGTGAAGAGAAAGATAAAGTTACCCATTATTTCCGAGAAGCGCATCCATACGCAGGGATGAATGTAGCGATCGTCGGGGGAAGCAACTCTGCGGTTGACGCTGCACTGGAACTGATTCGTGTCGGTGCCAAGATTGATATGGTTTACCGCCGTACAGAAATTTCCCAACATATCAAGCCTTGGGTTCGTCCATTGTTTGAAGGCATGGTCGCCAAAGGCAAAATCACACTGCATCTCGGCTCTCAATTGACCGAAATTGGCGAAGATTATGCAATTGTCAAAGGACCGGAAGGCGAGTCACGTATTAAAAACGACTTCGTTCTCGCGATGACAGGCTTTCGTCCGGACCGTAAGCTGCTGACCGAAGCAGGCGCACAGATGTCGGATGAGCTTAATAAACCCGTATTCGACCCTGAAACGATGGAGACCGGCGTACCGGGACTCTATGTAGCAGGCGTTATCGCTTCCGGAAGCAATGCCAACGAAGTATTTATCGAAAGCGGCCGTCTGCACGGAGGTCTGATTGCCGCCCATATTTCCGCTCGGGCAGCCAAAGGGGAAAAGTCGGTAAAAAGCTGATTTCATCGGCCGCTTGTGCTATACTTCCCACATACAGGATTTGGCCGAACCCATTGCAGAATGCGGGCCGGCCGCTAGGAGGACCGCTGCTTATGTCTCAACGTTTTGTCATTGAAGCCGTTATGGTCGCCATCTATGGGCAGCTGCTCTCGGTGAACCGTCCGGTCGAATATATTGTTCCTTATACTACGGTACTGGAACTTTACGAATTCGAAGAAGGTGCCGAGCCGCTAATGAACGAACCCGGCGACGACCATTATGTAAAAGAAAAAGTTAAAGAGCTGATCGCTTATTTCGAAGAGCCGTTCAACAAGAAGAAGATTCAAAAGGCTCTGTCGATTCCATGGGCAAAAAGTGCCCCGATTCTGCTCGGCGATCAAATCAAACTTACTATCGTTAATGCGGTAGACAATGCCCATTACGGTGAATTGTTTGATCCGATCGAGACGGAAGTACTGCTTTCGTCACTCAAGGAGGAAGCTCCCGTCCTGACCGATCAGCTTGAGATGATCCAACGCATTATCTCGGCTTCCGTACCGGTACAGGTCTTTGATATCGACGATTTCGAATTCGCGTTGGAAGGTACAGCGCATCTGTAAGAGGCCGATTAACGGCAGATTTGATTTCTATCAGACCATAAACAAAAAGACGAACGACCGGTAAACCGGTTGTTCGTCTTTTTTGCCGAGGACTGCAAATTTCCACCGTACTACTCCCGCTCGTAAGCGTATAAAATATCGTCGTGCTCCGGCAAATAAGTGACATTCAGCCGATAACCGTCCAGATACCATAGATCTTTCTCTTCCATGTAGAAAGTTATACCTTCCGAAGACTGCGTAAGTCCCGGCTTGCTCGGATTTTCAGTCGTGATTCCGAGTGAAAATCCCGGATGGATTTCGCTGGTGTTGCTGTAGCGGGCATAAAAACGGATGTAATCGCCGGATTGCAGTCCCAGCTCCTTCTTATACCAGTCGGCAGCCTGCTGCGTAATATTGAGACTCATACCGTGTTTCCCTCCTTTACCTGATAACGGAATGTGCTTTTCCGACATTCCGCTTACAGCCTTATCATACCTCAGAATGTCCTTCCCTACAAACAAGCAGACAAGACCTTACAATACCGATGACCTACAAGCTGTGTTCACATTTTGTTCACAATCTAAAACTTTTTCGTTGACTTTTTCTGAAAGCGGATGCTAAAATCGGAAGCATACGAGATCATTTTGCGATCATCAACTACAGGAAGGAGTGAATTCGATGTATATGTTCAAGGAAAGCTTTGCCGTTCGTCTTCATACGACTTATTCTCAGCAGCGCGCCCTTTCCGAACTTCATATCGATGAAGCCTCCGTCCAAAATTTGTCGGCTTGTGCCCTCCGCTGCCCTGCAGTCTGAGCGATACTTCTGCCTTCAACCAAAAAAGCGGCGTAGGCTTTGTCCTCATCGACCGCCATATGAATCGTTTTTTAGCATATCGCGCGCTGCGATATGCTTTTTTTTGCGATTTTCGCAAACATGATTGGTAAATCTATCACAAATGAAGAAAGGAAGTGATGGAATGTTTTCCGTCCTTCGCAATCTCGGCTGGTTTTTCCAGCAGGAAAAACGACGTTATTTGATCGGAGTCTTTTTCCTCGTTCTGGTAGGCGTCATCGAACTGCTTCCCCCCAGACTAATTGGCCTCGCTGTCGACGACATCGCCGGCGGATTGATCACAAGCGAACGATTGATCATGTACATTGGCGGCATTTTGGTTCTGCTTGTTGTTATGTATGGTATTACGTACATATGGATGCGTCAGCTGTTCGGCGGATCAAATATCGTTGAACGACTGCTTCGCAGCCGCTTTATGGCACATCTGCTTCGGATGACGCCTCCGTTTTTCGAGCGAAATCGAACCGGCGATCTGATGGCCCGGGCGACAAATGACTTGAGAGCCGTCGCTATGACAGCCGGATTCGGTATGCTTACACTGACCGACTCTACCTTATTCCTGCTGACGGTACTTCTCGCAATGGGATTCATTGTCAGTTGGAAGCTGACATTGGCGGCGTTGATTCCGCTTCCGTTTATCGCGATCGGCATGAGTATTTACGGGAAAATCATTCATAAGCGCTATACGATCGCTCAAGACTCGTTCGGTGATATGAATGACCAAGTACTTGAATCGGTTGCAGGAATTCGAGTCATTCGTGCTTACGTTCAGGAACGTCATGATGAGAAACGCTTCTCGGACATTACGAACGATGTTTATCGAAAAAACCTTGCAGTAGCCAGAGTCGACGCCGTATTCGAACCTTACATCCGCTTATGCGTTGGCCTTAGCTATCTGATCGGCCTCGCCTACGGGATTTATCTGGTTTTCCAAAGTGAACTGACGCTGGGCGATCTGGTCACGTTCAATATGTATCTCGGTATGATGATCTGGCCGATGTTTGCGATTGGCGAACTGATCAATATTATGCAGCGCGGCGGAGCCTCCTTGGACCGGGTAAACGAAGTGCTGTTTACAAAAGCCGATATTGAAGAACCGGAGACTCCGATCGATGTCGCTGCACCGGATTATATTGAATTCCGCGATGTCACGTTCCGTTATCCGACTTCTACAGTCAACAATTTGGAACACGTGAATCTGAAGCTGTATGCCGGACAGACGCTTGGCGTCGTAGGCCGGACCGGAAGCGGTAAATCGACGCTGCTTAAGCAGCTGCTGCACGAATATCCGACAGGCTCCGGCGATATTCTGCTTAGCGATACTCCGATCGAATCGCTGAGTAAGGAAAGACTGCACAGCTGGATCGGGTATGTGCCGCAGGAACAAATTCTATTTTCAAAAACCGTGCGTGAAAATATCCAGTACGGCAAGCACAATGCAGACGATTCCGAAATTATGGAAGCGATTCGGACCGCCGCTTTCGAAAGCGATCTTGAAACGCTGTCAGACGGCTTGGAAACCAAAGTCGGCGAACGCGGGGTCTCACTCTCCGGCGGTCAGAAACAGCGCGTTTCTCTGGCCCGAGCCTTTATCGCCGAACCGCAGATTCTGATTCTCGATGACGCATTATCCGCCGTCGATGCGCGTACCGAAGCACGTATCATCCAAAATATTCGAGAGAAACGTGCAGGCAAAACGACACTGATCTCAACCCACCGCCTGTCTGCCGTCGAGCATGCCGATCATATTGTCGTGCTTGAAAAAGGACGTATTGTGGAAGAAGGCACGCATGCACAGCTGATTGCGCAAAACGGCTGGTACCGCGAGCAATACGAGCGGCAGCAGGTCGAATCCAATCTCTCCTCCGAGGAGGTACGCAGCAATCATGGAAAATAATACTCAACGCACCGAAGATCAACCTTCGGTGCCCAAGAAAAAAACGGCACGAAGGCTGTTCCAGTATGCTATGACGGCCAAAGGCACATTTATCGCCGCTATTATCGCACTGGCGATCGGCGTCGGAGCTGAACTGGCCAGTCCGTTCATCGCCAAAATGATGATCGATGATCACATGATGGGCATCGAAAATCCGTTTTACGAAACCGACAGAGCAGGAGAAGGTGTTGTCGCTTATCAAGACTCTTATTACAAGCGGAGCGATCGCTTTGAAGAAGGTGAAGCGCATGGTGCAGAGGTCCGGATTCTGCAGGTCGGACGCGGATTCGTCTTTGTCGATCAGCCTGTCGAAACTCCGGAAGGCGACCGCAGCTTCGAAAACGGCACACTGACTATTCAAACGGCAGACGGCACGGATACCTACCCGGCACGTCAGCTGTCCAAAGGAGAACTGTTCAGCTTCTATGAACCGGAAATCCCCGGGATCATGCGGTTGATTCTGTTCTACCTCATGTTCCTGGCCATTTCGATCGTGATGGAATTCGGAAAAACGTACTGGCTGCAATCTTCGGCCAACCGCGTCATCCAGAAACTTCGTCTGGATCTGTACGCTCATATTCAGCGGCTTCCAGTTAACTTTTTCGATAATCTGCCGGCCGGTAAAGTCGTTTCCCGTGTTACCAACGATACGGAAGCAGTCAAAGATCTATTCATTGCCGTACTGTCAAATTTTACAACGGGCGTTGTATACATTACCGGCATCTATATTGCGCTGTTTATACTTGATCCGCGTTTGGCGGCAGTCTCGCTCTTTATCGTGCCATTGATCGTTCTGTGGATTTATCTGTACCGCAAAGTGGCGACCAAATACAATACAATTATCCGTTCGCGTCTCAGCGAGCTGAATGCAATCATCAATGAGTCGATCCAGGGGATGTCGATCATCCGAGTCTTCCGTCGTGAAAAGCAAACACGCGACGAATTCGAGGAACTGAACGGCGACTACATGAAGCATCAGAACAAAATGCTCAACCTGAACTCGCTGACCTCTCATAATCTGGTAAACGTACTGCGCAACATCGCCTTTACCGTCGTGATCTGGTATTTCGGCTCTTCGACGATCGAAGGTGCCGCATCCATCATTTCACTTGGCGCACTGTACGCATTTGTCGACATTCTCGGCCGCCTGTTCCAGCCGATTACAGGTATGGTCAACCAGCTTGCCGCGCTTGATTCCGCGATGGTGTCGGCCGGCCGTGTGTTCGAGCTGCTGGACGAAAAAGGAGAGAATGTTACCGACGGAAGCATGCCTCGTTATAAAGGTAACGTCAAGTTCGACAATGTATCTTTTGCTTACAAAAAAGATTATGTACTTAAAAATATTTCGTTCGAAGCAGCGCAGGGTCAGACAGTCGCACTCGTCGGCCATACGGGTTCGGGCAAAAGCTCGATCATCAACCTACTGTTCCGCTTTTACGATCCGCAAAAAGGTACGATCATGATCGACGGCCAAAGCGTACGTGATCTGCCCAAGCAGCATATTCGCCAGCATATGGGCATTGTGCTGCAGGATCCTTATTTGTTCACCGGCACGATTGTATCGAATGTAAGTCTGGGCGACGAGCGGATCAGCCGTGAGCGTGCCGTGGAAGCACTTCGGGAAGTCGGTGCGGACAAAATTCTTGCGGATCTGCCCGGCGGCTTCGACGAACCGGTCATCGAAAAAGGAAGTACGCTGTCAGCTGGACAGCGGCAGTTGATCTCGTTCGCCAGAGCTCTTGCTTTCGATCCAGCTATTCTGATTCTCGACGAGGCGACTGCCAATATCGATACAGAGACCGAAGCACTGATTCAATCGGCACTGAACGTACTCAAACGAGGCCGTACAACATTCGTAATCGCGCATCGATTGTCGACAATCCGCAGCGCCGACCAAATTCTCGTCCTGCACCGCGGCGAAATTATGGAACGCGGCAGCCATGACGAATTGATGGCACTCGGCGGACGTTACTTCCAAATGTACCAACTGCAGCAGGGCGGCGGCGATTCGATTACTCCGGTAATCGGCAAGCCGGAATCGGGTTTTGAAGCCAGTCCCGCCTTTGGAGGAGTGCGCGGCGACTAAGCTGCTTTCCTTCTCCTTCTTTATTGAATTTCTCCCTATGCCTATTTAGTGCGTTTTAGGCCAAACTTTCCTCACAAAAAAGAGCGCTCCAATTGGAGCGCTCTTTTTTTCATCTCTAACCTTACTTTTCTAATCTTACTGCCTCTAATCTTACTGCAGCAGTTTGGCATCACTGCCACCGGTCGAACCGTCAATTGGCTGAGCTGCAACTTCCGTATGAGTTTCAGTCAAATAAGTCGAAACTTCAACGTCAGTAATAACTTGCGGATACATCATCCCCGGTTCCGGATTCGTTACACGGTACTCGATAATGGCTTTACCATTTTCGTACTTTACGTTTTCGATCTTCAGTCCATAACCCGGATTCGGCATCGAAGCTTTCAGCGTCGCTTTGATCCGTCCGTCGGCTTCGGTCTTCGTCGTTACGTTCAAATCGTTCGCCCCCGTTCCGTCTTCGGTCTGGTTATCGCCTCCGACGTTATTGATGAACTCAAGAGCATTATATACCATTTCGGCAGCTTCCATTCGGGTAATCGGATCCTGCGGACGGAATTTGCTTTCGGTTCTGGACAAGATTCGCATATTGCCGAGCGTTTGTACCGCGCCCATATGAGTATCGGTAAATTCTTTTTCGTCTTCAAATGCAATGTACATTTTCGTTGTCGGATACTGACCTGTCGTGTTAATGCCTTCTAATAATAGACTTGCAAATGCTTCGCGCGTGATCTTAGCATTCACGGAATCGCTCTTCTTCACCGTCTCAATTCCGTTATCCAGGGCCGCTTCATAAGCCGGAGCATACCAGGCATCCGTATTGAAAGAAGAAACCGGCTTATCATCGGTTCCCGGATCGGTCTTCAAGTCAAAGGCATTGACGATCAGCTGAATCGCTTGGGCATTGGTCAGATCGGATTGTGGAGCAAAAAGGTCGGAACCGACACCTTGCATTACACCCTGCTGCTGCAGAGCTTCCGCAATTTTGGCATTACTTGCATCCGTTACATCACTAAATGCTGAAGCGGATGTGGCAAAAGCGAACGATCCTGCCATAACAAGAGCTGCACAAGCTTTTATTGTCTTTTTCATGGAAGTCACCTCTTCATAAGTTCTTATTCTCACCCTTTCAGACGGGAAAGCCTGTCTTAAAGTTGCAGTAAACTGCAAATTTAAGCTCTTGTTTAAATTTCTTCCGGAGTTCCGATTCCCAACAACCCTAGTGCCCAACGCAGTCTCTGTGCAGTCAAATGCGTAATCTGCAATCTGATCTTCCGTTCAATCGGCATGTCGGTCAGCACTTTATTGTAATGATAGAAGCGATTGAACAGTTTGGCTAAATCCAGTGCATAACGGGCGATGACCGAAGGCTCGTACCGCAGCAGCCCCCGCTTGAGCTCCGTTTGATAATCGCACAGCCGCTTTAGCAGTTCCCACGATGCTTCATCCCAGACATAACCGGATAATGCATCGGATTCTATCGGCACTTTCCCCCTATAATCGTCTCCCGCTCTGCGCAGTACACTGCAAGCTCGGGCATACGTATACTGCACATATGGTCCCGTCTCACCTTCAAATTGGACGGCTTCTTCAAGCGAGAAGTTGATCTCTCCGATCCGGTTGTTTTTCAGATCTCCAAAAATGATGGCACCGATCCCTACCGCTTCCGCCACTTCTTTCCGATTTTGAAGCTCAGGGTTTTTCTCGTCAATAATGGCTGCCGCACGAGAGACCGCTTCATCCAATACTTCCTCCAGAAAAACGACTTTCCCCCGGCGGGTGGACATCTTTTTCCCTTCAAACTTCATCAGTCCAAACGGAATATGCATGCAGTGTTTTGCCCACTCTCTGCCCATTTTATGCAGAACTGCGAACACTTGACGAAAATGCAGAGACTGCTCCGCCCCTACCACATACAGCAGTTTGTCTGCTCCTAGCTGATCGTGACGGTACATGGCTGTGGCAAGATCGCGGGTCGGATAGATCGTTGTGCCATCGGATTTAAGAATCAGACAGGGCGGCATCTCTTGATCATCCAACCGAACAACCTGCGCCCCGTCGCTTTCTTCCAGCAGACCTTGGGCACGCAGCTCGTCGACAACCGCTCCCATTTTGTCATTATAAAAGCTTTCTCCCAATACTTTGTCAAAATGAACACCAAGGCGATCGTACATCCGATTGAATTCTGTCAGGCTAACCTCGACAAAATAGCGCCAGAGCCGCAGCGCTTCTTCATCTCCATTCTCCAGCCGGCGGAACCAATCGCGGGCTTCGATATCGAGTGAAGGATCCTGTTCGACTTCATCATGAAAACGAACATAGAGGCTCAGCGACTCACGGATCGGCGAATCCTTCAGCTTCTCTTCACTGCCCCAATGCTTATAGGCCGTAATCATCTTGCCGAACTGGGTCCCCCAATCGCCAAGATGGTTGACACTGACCGGGTTATAGCCGGCTTCGGCATGCATCCGGTATAAAGCTGCTCCGATCACGGTCGAGCGCAGATGCCCCACACCGAACGGCTTGGCAATATTTGGCGAAGACATATCGATAACGACCGTCTCTCCCGTTCCGGTAATCGGAGAGCCCTCGGCCTCCTGAAGCAGTCGCCCGGCATAAATCGCACGATCAAGCCGAAAATTCAGGTATGCTCCTGCCGCCGATGCTTCTACGCCTTCGAGCGTGAAGCGCTCGGCCAGTTCCGCAGCAATCTGCTGCGGCGGCTTTCGCAGTGTCTTCGCCAGCGTGAAGCATGGGAACGCCGCATCTCCCAGCTTCGGATCAGGCGGAAGTTCAATCATAGTCTCCGCAGTACCTTGTTCCCATTCCAGCAGCGCATCAAGCGCAGCGGCAATTTGCGATAACATCATCTTGTTTCCTCCTTTGATAAAGCTGCAGCTATTCAACAGTCACATCTTTTTGCAAAAGCACGACAAAAAGCACGACGAAAAGCTCCCGTCTCTATAAAGAGACGAGAGCTTTCGGTCCCGCGGTACCACTCTTATAGCCCGGCAGCGTCGCAAACAAACGGGCACAGACCTCTCGAGCGGCGGTAACGGCGCCGTAACCGGACGAATCTACACAGAACCAACCGCTCCTAGCGGAAGTTCATTCGAATCGCCATTTCCCGGGTGCGTTTCTTCGAAAGGTTTGGCGCCGGCTCTCACCCTCCCGGCTCGCTGCTCGCCTGTCCCCTTACAAATACTCTCCCGTTCATAAACGTTGTCGATTATCTTTTCGCTATTATAGGACTTTAATTATTTTGAAGCAAGCGGGAATTACACAATTTTCGACACTTATCATTTTTTTGCCAGCTTGAACACTTTAACGGATTCAACGATTTGCCGGCCGTTTAACCTCCCGTATAGTCTAATCGGGTTCGGCAACTATACTCAGATATTCACGAGCAATCCTTTGTTCTAAAAATTTCTGTATCACACGCTCTATTACGTCGCTCTTATGGTACCGCTGACGACAATTGGTTCCGTACATGCTCAATGAAAGGATTGCAGGCATGCAAGTTTTCCGAACCATCTCTTATCTGCCTGCCGTTCTGTCGGATGTTGGCTTTTACTTTCTGTGGATTCAGCTGTTCAAACCGTCAACTAGTCTGATCAATACTATGCTCGGCTGGATCGACATTGCCGGACCGGCTTGGCTCAGCGATCCAATGTGGACCAAACCCGCTATCATCATGATGAAGCTGTGGAGCGTCGGCATGCTGTTATACCTTGCCAGCCTGCAGGGTGTATCGTCACAGCTCTACGAATCGGCCAAGCTGGATGGCGCTTTCGCATTCCGTCGATTCTGTCATATTACCCTTCCTATGATCTCGCCGGTCATCTTTTTTGACGTAGTTACGAGCTTTATCGGCGGATTCAGATTTTTCAGGAAGGTTATGTGATGACCGACAGTGGGAACGGAGGCCCGATGGGCCCACCGCTCTTCTACAATCTCTATATGTGGAATCAGGCATTCCAGCTGTTCAACATGGGTTATGCGATACAATTTCTCATAAAAAAGACCGCCCTGTAAGGACGGCCTTCGATAAGCTTTTCGCGGACGTGGCAGATTAAGCGGCTACCCGCACACCGCGGCAGATGCGGGCGCACTCTTGGCAGACGCGAACGCATTCCTGGCAGTGTTCATGCGGATGCTTCATGCATTCTTCCGCACATGCATCGCAGGCCTTGGCGCACAGTTCACAAATCTCGGCCACGAAAGGACTGTTGCGGGTCATGGCTTGAATAGCAACCCCGCACAAATCCGCACATTCACGATCAAGGCGCAGACACTCACGAAGTTCGAAAATCTCGAGTCCTTTGAGGCTTGAAACGTAGCTGACATTGCAGACGTTCATGCAGCGGATGCAGGCATCAATGCACTCTTTATATGTAGTCACGGTCAAATTTGTCATGTTGTTTTCCTCCCAGTGTATAGTTAAGGCTTGCTAGCCTCTGATGCTTACTATTACCCGACAGATGACAAAATTGAAACCATTTTAGAATGCCTACTCGTCTGCCTCTGCTTGTTCGCTGTCCGCTTCCAGCTCCGTGAGCTTCTCAAACAGTTCCGATGCTGAGAAATGCTCACCGATAAAGACAGCTATGTCGTCCAACTGTCCCTGCGGAGTCACTTTGATGAAATCCAGTTCTTGAAAAGCGTATTGGAACAGGAATCGGCTCGCCGTATCGGAAAAAGTAAGCAGTCCCTTTGCCCGATATATTTCACGCGGAAGATCCTTGATCATCGCTTGGAATCGCTCGCTGTCGACCGGACGGTTGAAGCGATGGGTGTAGGAAGTAACATGCTCATGTCCTGAACCCAGCATAGCGAAGCCTCCTGACGGCATCTTCTGCAGAGGTTCTTGTTCCTGACGCTCCGGCGAAAACCCTATATCCAGCAATATGCCAAGATCCGTTTCGCAGCGAACGGTACGGATAATCGGTGCGTAAGCATTCCAACCTGAAATTGCCGATTCCAGTTCAGCCGCCTCTTCTTTGCTCACTCTGTCCATTTTGTTCAACACAATGACCGAAGCGCAGCGGATCTGATCCTGCATGAGCGCATAAGTTCTTCCTCCGCGATTCCGGTACATCTCTAACAGATGAGCGGCATCCGCTACCGTAATCAGACCTTTAATGTTGATGCCGGCATACATCGCCGTTTCCGTCGCCGAATCGAGCAGATCGATCGGATTGGCGGCGCCCGTCGCTTCTATGACTACGACATCCGGTCGATCGCGCTCGACCAGCATAGCCAATTCTCCTGCAAGATCTTCACGAACCGTACAGCAGATGCAGCCGTCCAACAGTTCGGCTGTCGGAACTTCCGATTCGACAAGCAGACCGTCAAGATTAACATCTCCCAGCTCGTTGATGACGACACCCGGTTTCATTCCCTTCTCCTGCCAATAAGCCACGAGCCGCTGCAGCATCGTAGTCTTCCCGCTGCCGAGAAATCCGGACAGCAGATATACCGGTACTTCCGTATGCATATGTAGACCTCCTATATCGGTTGTTATTTTTATATAACTCCTTGTCGGATATGTGCTTCCGTTCAATCGGTGCACAAACCGTCCGATGTTTGAGTCTACTACAGCAAAAGACGAAGTGCAACGGCTGAAGACGAAGTGCAACAATAGAAGACAGTTGTCTAAGTAAAAAATTGTATAACCCAGAGCGTGTACGCAAAATCCTCAACTTTTTCGAATAGAAGATTTCTTCAACGCCTAGCTCCGGTTTTCCAATTTAAATGAAGACATTGAACGTGAAACACGAAGTTCATTATTGCTTCGCGTACACACCGTAATGGGACTTCTTCAATAAGAAAATGAATAAGCTGCATCCAATAAGAGACGATGAATAGGGTGCTTCTAAATGATAATAAACGATGAATAAGATACTTCAAATTAAAAAGCGACTAATAAGAAATACTAACGAAAACAACCAACGAAAAACAAGCAATGTGAAACCAATAATAAGATCTGATTAATAAAATCCGATCAATGAGATTCAACGCAAAGCCCAATAAGTGCTTATATGCAATTATTTTTCGCAAAAGCTCACCAAATCGCATAATAAGTGCACAGGTGCAACTATTTCACGTGAAAATACAGTTAAAAACTCAAAAACGCTGAAAGAAGTGTATGGGAGCACTTATTTCAGCGAAAGTTGAAAATTCGGAAAAAATAAGTGTACAGGCGCACTTATTTTTTGCCCTCTTATACCTTCAATAGATTCTTTCGGATTTAGGCTGAAATAGGTTTGCATACAGGCCCTATTGAACCCTCATAAAAGAAGAACACGCAGAATTCTGCATGTTCTCCCTGTTTATATCTGCTTATGTGCCTTATACCGAAGTATCCGTATTCCTGCGGATTATTCGGCAGATATGCGAACCAACTGACGTCCAACCGCTTTACCTTTTAAAATACGGGCAAGCGCTTCAGGAAGCTGCTCGAGCGGCAGTTCGTGTACCGCCTGTTGGAATACAGCATCCGGCTTCCATTCGCCAGCCAGCTTGTTCCAGATATCCAATCGAAGCGGACGCGGACATTCTACAGAATCGATACCTGCCAGCGTTACGCCGCGCAGAATGAACGGATGAACGCTTGTTGCGAAGTCGCCGCCTCCCGTCAGACCGGAGAGTGCCAGCACACCGCGATAACGAATCGCTTTGAGACGCTCACCGGTTCCCGCTCCTCCGACGGGATCAACGATTGCGACCCAAAGACTTTTGCCGAGCGGTCCTTTGGACGGATTCTGCGCTTCTTCGCGTGAAATGGTATGCGCAGCTCCCAGCTTCTTCAGCAGCTCCCACTCCTGTTCCTTTCCGCTGCTTGCTGTTACTTCAAAACCTAACTTGCTTAATATAGCGACAGCGACACTACCGACGCCCCCCGAAGCGCCGGTTACGAGCACAGGTCCGCTCTCGGGTGTGACTCCGGCAGACAGGATCGCTTCGACCGACATACCGGCTGTAAAGCCTGCCGTACCGAGAACCATCGCTTCGCGCGTCGTCAATCCTTCTGGCAGCTTGATCAACCAGTCTGCTGGCACTCTCGCCTGCTCACTGTAACCACCGAAATGCGATACTCCAAGTCCGTAACCGGTACACAGCACGTTGTCACCGACAGCAAATCGTTGGTCCTCCGAAGAGATTACCTCGCCGGCCAGGTCGATGCCCGGTATGAATGGATACTCCCGAACGACACGGCCTTCCTTGATACTGGCTAATCCATCCTTGTAATTGACGTCAGAATAATGAACGCGAATGAGCACCTCGCCCTGCGGTAAATGATCCGTTTCAATCTCTTTCAAGGAACCGGTAACTGCCCCTTCCGACTCTTCCAACCAGTAGGCACGAAATTTCTCTGTCATATGCTTTTCCTCCCGTACTTCGGTTTCTATGCGGACTATACAGAACTGCCGCCTCTTCTTCATCCTACTCCAATGAATTCCCGAATGCCAGAAACGTACAGATCCATGACTATACGTCGGGAACAACAATTCCGGAGCCTAATTTCAGAGCCTAATTCCAAAATATGCAAAGAAGAGGAATCCCTATTGAAGGACTCCTCTTCTTATCCGATTATCTTCTATTTTGAAGGTTCCTGCCCTCTAAAACTTTTAAGAGTTCAGCTTTCCGGCGAAGCTTCTATTTCCTCCATGTATCGGTCAATCAATCCCTGTTTGAGCTTCCATGCTTTTTCACTGATATTGACACGGTAGATTTCTGGATTCAACTTACGCAGATACTGCGGCCAGAATAAACTTAACTGCGAAGCGTGATAGCTGCGGATCTCATCCAGCGAAGGCATTTCATACACAAGCCGGCCGTCTTCGAAGATTGGCGTCAGCATGCTGTGAGCATCGTAATTTTTCACATAACGACGAATATAAGTGTGCAGCGGGTTGAAGAGCTTCAATTGACGCCCTTCCTTCGGTTCCGTTTCGTCAGGGAAACAAATATAATCCGCTACGGCTTTGCCTGTTCCGCGATCGACAATTCGGTAAACGTCTTTCTTGCCCGGCGTCGTTACTTTTTCCGGATTCGCCGAGATTTTGATTGTCGGCTGCATGGCTCCGTCCACTTCGCGCTCTACCAGCTTGTACACGCCGCCCAAGGAAGGTTGGTCATGTGCCGTGATCAGCTGTGTGCCCACTCCCCAAACATCGATACGGGCATCCTGTGTTTTCAGCTCAGTAATCGTATGTTCGTCAAGATCGTTGGAAGCGACAATCTTCACATACTGCAGCCCCGCTTCATCCAGCATCTTGCGGGCTTCAATTGACAAGTATGCAAGATCTCCACTATCCAAGCGAATCGAATTCAATCGCTTGCCGCGCTGCTCAAGCTTCTTCGCCGTTCGGATAGCATTCGGAACGCCGCTGTTGAGCGTATCGAATGTATCCACGAGCAAAGTCGAACCGTCGGGCAGTACTTCGGCGTATTTGTCGAATGCTTCCTGCTCACTCTCGAAGCTCTGAACCCAAGAGTGGGCATGCGTTCCCTTGGTCGGGATGCCAAAGCGCTTGCCTGCCATCATATTCGATGTGGCATGGAAACCGGCTACGTAAGCGGCGCGCGCCCCCCATACGGCAGCATCTGCTTCCTGAGCCCGGCGTGTACCGAATTCCAGCAGTGTATCTCCATCCGCCGCCTGCTTGATTCGAGCTGCTTTTGTGGCAATTAACGTCTGGAAATTCATAAAGTTCAGCAGCGCCGTTTCGACCAACTGTGCTTCAAAAATTGTACCTTCTACACGAATCAGAGGTTCATTAGGGAAGACTACGGCACCTTCACGCATCGAATACATAGTCCCGTTGAAACGGAACGTACGCAGTTCTTCCAGAAAGCGGGAATCATATTGTTCTTCCTGTTCGGACAAATAGCGGATATCGTCTTCTTGGAATCGAAGGTTTGATACATAATTCACAATTCGTTCGAGCCCTGCAAATACTGCATAGCCGTTGCCGAACGGTAATGTGCGGAAGTAGGCTTCAAACACCGCCTTGCGCTTATGCGTACCGTTCATCCAATGAGCATACATCATGTTGATCTGATATTTGTCTGTATGTAAAGCCATTCCGGGCATATCCATACCGTTTCCTCCTTCAATCCGGTGCCTCCAGTACGACCGCATAAGAGTCATGAATTATGCGGTCGGCCGATCACCCTTAGAATTTCCGTCCCCCAGGTATAACTCTGCCCCTGTCAGCCCGATACGACCTTCGCTCCCAAACTGCCTTTGAAGTGTTCCAACGCCCATTTGTGTCCGATCTCATTAAAACTGGCGACCGCATCCTCATGCACGACGATAGAAAAGCCCAAATTATAGGCGTCGACCGCCGTATGCAGAACACAAATATCGGTGCAAACGCCGATCAGATGAACTTCGGTGATTCCTCTTGCCCGCAAACGCATCGCCAGATCCGTACCGGCAAAAGCACTGTATCTTGTCTTGTCCATCCAATAAATATTCGCTTGATGCTGCTCGTACACATCTTTAAGCCGCCCATACAGTTCTCTTCCCGCAGTTCCGCGGATATTATGCGGCGGGAACAGACTGCTTTCCGGGTGGTACCCATCATTCTCATCGTGAAGATCGACTGCCATGACCGTATAGTCGCCATCTGCAGCGAAACGTTCGGTCAATTGGACAATCCGATCTTCAATTGCAATACCGGGTTCTCCTACTGGCAGATTACCGTCTACAAAGTCGTTCGTATAATCAATCACAATCAGAGCTTTCATCGAACATCCTCCTCTTGTCTTATCCAGATCAAACTAAGCATAAGAAATTAAGAGTAAATCGACAGACGAGGTACATTGTCCAAAAACCGGTACAACTGGGCTGGACGCTGCGAATACTGGTTCGAACTGACCGGATTTCCGTTTTCGTCCCTAACTTCCTCAAGAATGCCTTTTCGACTGCGTGTCGAAGTGATTTTACGGATAAAATTCGGTTCTTCAAAATCCGGAACAACCGCTTTGATTACTTGATACAATTCACTCAATGTAAATTCCTGCGGTAAAAATTTGCGTGCAATTGTTGTCTGCAGCATTTTTTCCTGAATTCTTCGATAAGCGTCGGCAATGATATCGCGATGGTCGAAACCGAGATCAAGCTCTTCCAACGCTTCTTCGATTGTGAACAATCCCACTTCCCCGGCATCGTCGGCGGCCTGGCGTTTCTCCAACACCTCTTCTTCAACAAGCGCGAAAAAGGCATGAGAGATAATCCAGCCTCTGGGATCCCGTCCCGGGTCGCTGTATACGCTCAAATATTCCAAGTGCCGCCCTACGACGCCCGTTTCCTCTTTGAGCTCGCGCATAGCTGTTTCGTACAGGGATTCATCATCGCGAGAAAAGCCGCCAGGAAGCGCCCACTTACCGGCAAAAGGCCAGGCTCGGCGTCGGATCAGCATGACCCGCAGTTCTCGCAGAGGAAGCGTCTTAGTTACAGTCTTGCGCTCTCTCTTCGTCAATGTAAACATTACGATGTCAGCCGGTGCCCCATCGGGTGTCCGGTACTTCTTCACATCGTAATTCGATTGTTCATTCTGGTCGTTCATTGGCATCACCATCGCAGCATTTAATAAAATCGATTATACAAGTTTCAAATATGATAATATCATTATGACACACTCGGTTTATTTGTCAACCCTGCCTTAGATGAATTGTACGCATATCGCAGCCCATCTGATACAAATCGATCGATTCGCCTTCAATGATTAATGCACTGCGCATAATCCCTTCCAACTTGAATCCAATGGAGCGGTACAATCTATAGGCACGCTGGTTAGGCGCTTGAACGGTCAGCTCGGCGCGAAGAATTTGACGTCTTGCTGCCCAATCGAACAGCTCTCTAAAAAACGTTCGACCGAGTCCCTGTCCAGTGTAGGGTTCCAAAATTCCAATGACTACATAGACCGTATGCTGATTGCGCCGCACTTTGCCGCCGGTAGCTTCCAAATAACCGACGATTTGCCCTTCATACTCGGCGACCCACATCATTGAATTGGAACTTCGCAGCAGCATTCGAACTTGTTCAAGCTGGTCGCCGTCAGTCATGCGACGTTCTCCGGGCTCATAGAGCATGGAAGTCGTCTCCCGATCAAGCTGCTTTTTCATCGCAAGCAGCTTCTGGCTGTCGTGCAGCTCGATCCTGCGTACAATCGGGCCTGCTGCAGAACTGCCGGCTGAAATCCGGGTGTAGTCAACAGCTTTTTCTTGGAGATTTTCCGTCAGAAATTCGAGCATCAACCGATCCTGCTTCGGCAGGTCGTTCCCTTTTACGGGCTGCAGTCGGCTGTTTGTATAGTAATCCGGCTCGACCGCTATTATACGAAATCCCGAACGCTGGTAAACTTTCGCAAGCTTTGTCTCCCAATTCCCTGTGTAAGCAACCAGACGGCGAACACCAGAATCGCGCATCGCTGCAGCTGCAATCTGAAGGACCCGTCTGAGCTGCTCGACATTGTCGTCCTTCCAATTCATAATTGCCGCGTTAACGATTTCCGCTTCTTCCGCGCCCATTCGAAGACAGCCTACGGCAGTCACAATCTGTCCATTCTCCCGCAGTGTCCACCAATCCGCTTCCTGTAAATAAGTTTCGATTCGCCACTTGAGCGGATCGCCTTTTTCCAACAGTTCTATCGGCAGTCTTTCTGGATAGGCTTCATAGCCGATTTCTTCCGTTTCATCGATCTGATCACGTTCCATAAGGCCCGCCCCTCTTCGATCTTACGATTTATCCCAAGCTCCGAAAGACAAAAGACGCGGAAACATTCGCCCGCGCCTTTCGTTTTCTTCCGCTTCTTCCGACTTTAACCGCAGGAAGATGGCGGAGTATCCGCCCCTTTTTCCACGGCAATCTTCTCGGATACGGTAGAATGAATGGCCGAAACGACCATTTGCAGCAAATCGTTGATCTCGACTTGTCCCTGCTGATAATCGCCGACAATCGGAATTCCATCAAGTTCTTCCTGAAACTCCTGCATTTCCGCTTCAATCATTGCAGCCATTTTTGCATTTTTCATGGCTTCGAATGCTACAATTTCTTTTTGCTTCTTTTTAATCGCGGAAATAAGGAATTGAATCCGTTCATGTCCTTGAATTTGTCTCTCCGCCTGTTGGAACACGCGTACTTCTTCACTGGAAGAGATCAAATCCGCCAATTCTCGACTCTTGTTCAAAATATCTTCCCGGCTCCAAACTGCTGCGGGAACGCCGGCTGCTGCGTGTTCCCGAATATTTCCCGGTTCCTCGTGCTGTTGTGTATTCATTTTCGCGCTCCTCTTTGTATATATTCAAACCGTTTGCTGCGGCTATTTATCTTCATGATCTTAAATCCCATCATTGTCGCATCATCCCGTATAAATCATCAGTTCTACTAAACTTTCCGCGCCTCATACATCCTATTAAATCGAAATGATCTTGAGGCTCGTCTTCATTTCCAACCTTCTCGATACCCGTTTCATACTTTATATCTTTTTTCTCTGCTGCAGCTGTATAGACATTCCTTGTACGATAGAAAATTATATCACACTGCCTTCTTTCATTCCATTTGTTTTCCTTCTCGCAGTCATTTTACGTTATACTTAGGCATACACGAGTCGCTTGCTGGCTCGCATACACTTTGCAGGGGGAAACACCAGTTGAAGAAGAATCGTATCGCTTTATACCTGTCTGCAGTACTTATCGGATTTTCCGCCGTACTGCCGATCGCTCCGCAAGTTGTAGTCGCCGCTTCATCCGACGCGTCGGTAATTGCATCCATCACGACCGCTATTGAACAAAAGAAGCCGACATTTACGTTAAAGATGACTAAAGTCCAATTTTCGCGGGTAAATGCTCTTCTAGCCAGTGCCGCAGCTAAAGCCGAGCCTTACTCGCGCTATACAATTGACCGGATTGATACACGGGCCACTCTTACAGGTTCCCAGGCTTCGGTTCGCTTTACTGCCGTTTATTTGGAAAATAAACAGCAGATGGAATACGTAACTGCCCAAGCTAAAGCCGCACTTAAGAAAATTATTAAGCCCGGTATGAGTCAAGAGGAAAAAGTAAAGGTCATTCACGACTACATTGTCAAACGCTTCGCTTACGATGAATCCATGACCCGCTATTCGGCTTATCAAGGTCTGACCAAAGGTACAACCGTATGTCAAGGTTATACGCTTCTTGGTTACCGGATGCTGACGCTCGCAGGAATCGATACACGAATTGTCGAAGGAAGAGCCGGCGGACAAAGTCATGCATGGAATAAGGTCAAAGTAGACGGCCGCTGGTATAATCTTGACTTGACTTGGGACGACCCGACTCCGGACCGTAAAAATGAAGTTTCGTACGCCTACTATCTCGTCAACGATGAACTGCTGAGCCGTGATCATACATGGACGAAAAAAACTGTTCCGGCTGCCGTTTCCGATTACCGGGCACAGCTGGCACAGAAAGCGAAAAGCAGCGCCAAGCACCGTAATATGCTGGCCGCTATCGGCGGAGAAATCACTTCCACGACCGCTTCGCTGCAGCAAAAAGTAATCGGCGCTATTGAAAAACAAAGAGAGAGTCTGACCTTGATTCACGATTTCGGTTCTTTTTCGCCGAAAACTCAATTGGATCGAATTATGAAAGCCTGCTCCAATACGGTAGTGAAGCAAGTTCGTTACGCTTACCGAACTGCCGACAACGGGACTGCAACTTTGGTATTCACATTCACTTATTGAATATGAGCTGCTTCAGCGCTGTAACAAGAAAAGCTGTAATAAGAAAAAAGGAACCGCCCTTGGGCGGTTCCTTTTTCATTATGCAGATAAAATCCGTACGGATCTTAATCGATGATTTCAGCTGTATCGCCTGTTTTTGCCAGTACCGCATTCGCTTCGTCGGTATCGATATGCATATCGAGTGCGAACGAATCAGAAACGCGTGCTACAACATTTTCGAATACAACGCCGCGGTCGCCGCCGAAACGAACTTTCAGCAGCTGCTTGTCCTGGATGTTCCACTTTTCGGCATCGGATGTGTGGAAGTGAATATGACGAGCGGCTACAATAACGCCTTCCTCAATCGTCACTTCGCCAGCCGGTCCCTTAAGCGTAATTCCTGGAGTTCCATCAATATTACCGGATTCGCGAACCGGAGCTTTTACGCCCAATGCGAACGAGTCTGTCTGCGAAATTTCCAGTTGGGTTGCAGGACGAGCCGGGCCCAGAATACGAACTTTTGGGAAAGTGCCTTTGGAGCCGACAACTTCAACCGTTTCATTGGCTGCGAATTGTCCAGGCTGCGACAGAGGCTTCATTTCAGTCAGTTGGTATCCTTGTCCGAACAATGTTTCCACATGTTCTTGAGTGAGATGGATGTGACGTGCGGACACGCCAACAGGTACGATTTTACTCATTTGCGAGTCACTCCTCTTCTTTTCTCTATCTTTTCTGCGCCGATCGATAATCAGGCATTCTCTATAAAATACCCGCGCATCCTCCATTATACACCTTACACGGGAAAAGAAAAAGCACGATACCCGAACAGTCATACGATTGTTGGTCAGTGAGGGAGAAGTCGTTAATCGAAAACTGATCATCAAAAAACAGACACTGCAAAAAGGAGATACTCTCCACCGTTCGGCAGAAAGATACCCCCTTCGCTATAACCCGCGTGCATGCTGCAAAAACTATCTCGGCTCCACAATCAATTTGATTGCTGTTCGTTCCTCTCCATCGATGACGACGTCGGTAAAGGCCGGAATACATATCAGATCGACCCCTCCCGGCGCCACAAATCCCCGGGCGATGGCTACTGCTTTAACCGCTTGGTTGAGCGCTCCCGCACCAATCGCTTGAAGCTCGGCGGCTCCTTGCTCGCGCAGTACGCCTGCAAGCGCGCCGGCAACGGAATTAGGATTGGACTTGGCAGAAACTTTTAATACATCCATGAGCAGGTACCTCCTCTGGGAAGAAGTGATAGACAGTAGTACGGTGTATAGTGATGGCGAGCAGCGGATCAGTCTTTCAAAGAATTTGCTGTTTGAACGATTATTCTATTCGCTGTACTTCCGTAAAATCCTTCTTTTTTAAGAGGCCATAGCAAAATATTACGGCTGTATCAAAAGTTTGCGTCCGTTTACTCCATCCGCCATTCGTCTTCCATCAGACGGATCTTTTCAATCTTCCGCGCATGTCCCGTCTCTTCATCAATGTCTACATAAACGCCATGAAAATGCCATTTCCCCTCTTCGTCCACATTAAAACGGGAAGGCAGCTGAGTTTTAAAACGATACAAAACGCCTTCCTGCTGCATGCCGAGAATTCCATCGCGCGGTCCGACCATGCCGGCGTCAGTCAAATAAGCTGTTCCGCCTGGCAAAATTCGATCGTCGTTACTCTGTACATGCGTATGTGTTCCAACGACCAGCGATGCCCGTCCGTCCAGATGCCAGCCCATAGCAATCTTCTCCGAAGTTGCTTCAGCATGGAAATCGACAAGAATGCACTTGTGATTCTGACGCAGCTCATCCACAATCTCATCCGCTGCACGGAACGGACAATCGATTGCTGGCAAGAATGTTCGTCCCTGCAGATTAACGATTGCCAACTCTTTGCCATTCGCTTTAATTACAGTGTAACCGCGGCCCGGCGTACCCGGCGGGAAGTTGGCAGGACGAATCATACGCGGCTCATCGTCAATAAAATCGAATATTTCTTTGTTATCCCAAGTGTGGTTGCCCATTGTAATCCCGTGTATCCCCTGTTCGAACAATTGTCTGGCAATCGCATGGGTAATTCCTCGTCCTGAAGCCGAATTTTCAGCATTGGCAATAATGATATGAGGATTATATTTGGATTTTAAGTATGAAAGTTTTTCTTTGATGGCGCGGCGTCCCGGACTTCCAACAATATCGCCGATAAAAATCAATTTCATTTTGTTCTCCCTTTCTGTAACAAGCAAGAAGAAACGGCTGCTCCGTCCCGTGAAGGAAAAGCAGCCGTTTCTCTACTGTCTTGGCATTCCATACGATTTACGCTATTCAGCCGATTTGCCCAAGGCGTCCCGGTTTACTTCGCGTATTCGACCGCCCGTGTTTCACGGATAACGGTGACTTTGATGTGCCCCGGATAATCGAGCTCATTTTCGATCTTCTTGGTAATATCTCGTGCCAATTTAAAGCTTTCGGTGTCGCCAATTCGATCAGGCTGCACCATAACTCGAACTTCGCGTCCCGCTTGGATCGCGAAAGACTTTTCGACTCCTTCGAAGGACTCGGAAATCTCTTCCAGCTTTTCGAGTCTGCGAATGTAGGTCTCCAGCGTCTCGCGCCGTGCTCCCGGTCTTGCCGCGGACAAAGCATCTGCCGCTCCGACCAGCATGGCAATAATCGAAGTCGCTTCGGTATCTCCATGGTGAGAAGCAATACTGTTGATAACAACCGGATGCTCCTTGTACTTTTTGGCCAATTCGACGCCGATTTCGACGTGCGAACCTTCCACTTCGTGATCAAGCGCTTTGCCGATGTCATGCAGCAGCCCCGCTCTTCTTGCAAGCGTAACGTCCTGACCCAATTCTCCGGCCATCAGACCGGCCAAATAAGCCACTTCCATCGAATGCTTGAGTACGTTCTGTCCGTAGCTTGTACGGAAGCGCAGACGGCCCAGAATCTTAATCAGATCCGGATGCAGTCCGTGAGATCCGACTTCGAACGTCGCCTGTTCGCCGTATTCGCGAATACGCTCGTCCACTTCCTTGCGCGATTTCTCCACCATTTCCTCGATTCGAGCCGGGTGAATACGTCCATCTGCAACGAGCTTCTCGAGCGCAGTACGGGCAATCTCGCGGCGAATCGGATCGAAGCCTGACAAGATAACGGCTTCCGGCGTGTCATCGATGATCAGATCAATCCCCGTCAGCGTCTCCAGCGCACGAATATTCCGTCCTTCGCGGCCGATTATTCGGCCCTTCATTTCTTCGTTCGGCAGAGCGACAACGGACACCGTTGTTTCAGCCACATGGTCGGCGGCGCAGCGTTGAATCGAGAGCGAAATGATCTCTCTCGCTTTGCGGTCCGCTTCTTCCTTAGCCTGCATTTCGATGTCTTTCATCATCTGTGCAGCTTCGTGGCGCGTCTCCTGCTCCACACTACTTAAAATGATGCTTCTTGCGTCTTCGGTGGTCAAGTTAGAAATGCGTTCCAACTCTTCCAACTGCTGAGCAAGTGTCTTTTCAATCTGCTGTTTGGTCTCTTCAATGCGTTTCTCTTTGCTCGTCACTTGTTCTTCTTTACGTTCGAGCGATTCCAATTTTTTATCCAGCGACTCTTCTTTCTGCAACAATCGTCTCTCTAGTCGTTGATTTTCATTCCGACGTTCACGAATGTCTTTTTCAGCCTCAGTTCTGATCCGGTGGACTTCGTCCTTCGCTTCCAGAACCGTTTCTTTTTTCAGCGCTTCCGCGTCTTTTTTCGCATTTTGTACGATTTGTTCCGCAGCTTGTTCCGCACTGGAAATCTTAGCTTCAGCAAGAGATTTGCGAATAAAATATCCGATCACGAACCCAAAGAATAATGATGCGACTGCAACGAGAATCGCGACCCAGAAATCTAACATTTCTGCTCACCTCCTCGTTGTTTCCTCCAAGGTATTCCTCGGGATGAAGCCATTGGTTTTTCATACCCTCATTCGTCCATTCAAGGATCGATCAAGACCGTTCCCATAAGGCAAGGCGGCGTAACAAACACCGACTGCCGAGCCCGACTTTTACAAGCGGGGGAGAGTCAATTAGGCAGAACATGGGGATGTAAAAGCGCGATTTTGGAAGGAAAAAGGCTTTCTACCCACCGACGTTCCTCATTTATTGTAGTCTTGGTCAAAAGTTATTGTCAAGCTATTGCCAAATTTGCTTGAGCATTCTTTTATCTTCAATCAAATTCCGTTCCCAGGTCTTCCGAGTCTTCTCCTTCATGACTCAAAACACGATCCACCGCTTTGCGTGCAATGTCGCTGGAAAAGCCGCGGCGCATAATAAAAGCTGCAGTCTTGCGCTTGCGATCCCACGTATCTCCCTTGGTCGTTCTCCACTTCTTGGCAGCCAGTTCTTCTGCACTTTGCATCTCGTCGTCATCATCCAAAGCATCCAACGCATCGTCAATCAGCTCCTGATCGATCCCTTTGCGGCGCAGCTCCTGTTTCACCAAAACTTTTCCTTTCTTGCGGCCGGTCACCCTCTGGTACGCCCATTCCTGCGCATACGCGGCATCGTCGACCAGTTTCTCTTCCTCCAGACGACGAACCGTATCTGCTGCGGCTTCGGGATCAATCTCCTTCTCAAGCAGCTTTTGTTCGATCTCTCCGGAGGTACGAGGTTTGAAGCTCAAATAATTAATGGCTTGTGCATAAGCGATCTGTCGTTCGTTATCACGGACAATTTCATGAACCATATCTTTATTAAAGAAGCTGCCTTTGGTCATCCCATACCGAATCATAGTGGATTCATGTACCGTTACATAATGGGGACCGAAATAAATGCGGTAGGAATGACGAGGACGCTGCAGCAGTTCAACAAGTGTAACCTCCTGCGGTTCTTCTTCCGGGAATTCAAAAAGATGGTGAAGCTGCTCTTCACGCGAACGACTGCGCTTCTGTTCTCCGTCTTCCCCATCCTGACTTCCGCTGCGTCTGCCGCCTTGCGACTTCCCATACGGTTTTCTTCCGAAGCTCATATCATCCCTCTTTTCATATAAAGTATTCATCCGTCCTCAAGCATCGTCCAGTTCTTCTGCCCACCACACCGTGGGCTTCATCACGCTCATAAAAGAAAGAGCTCCGGCCGCATACGGGCCGAAGCTCTTTCACTTATTTAAACGGCCTGTGAGCCATTCTTATTCAAGTTCCAGCAGTTCCTGCTCTTCCCGTTCTTCGGCTTTCTTTTGTGCCTCTGAAGGAGGTTCAACCGCCGTTACCAGGTTGCTGGCCTCACGGATCTTCGATTCAATCGCAAACGCGATGTCTTTGTGCTCTTTCAGGTACTGCTTCGCGTTTTCACGGCCTTGACCGAGACGCTCTCCCGAATACGAATACCAAGCGCCGCTCTTTTCGACGATGTCCAAATCGGTCCCCATGTCGATCAAGCTTCCTTCTTTGGAGATGCCTTCTCCATACATGATATCAACTTCCGCTTGTTTAAACGGAGGAGCTACCTTATTTTTGACAACTTTGATCCGCGTACGGTTACCGACAACGTCGTTACCCATCTTGATAGATTCAATCCGACGCACGTCAAGACGTACAGTAGAATAGAACTTCAGAGCGCGTCCACCCGGTGTTGTTTCCGGATTGCCGAACATAACGCCGATTTTTTCGCGAAGTTGGTTGATGAAGATCGCGATCGTATTCGACTTACTGATCGCACCGGACAGCTTACGGAGCGCTTGAGACATCAGACGAGCCTGCAAGCCGACGTGAGAGTCGCCCATCTCGCCTTCAATTTCCGCTTTTGGAACAAGAGCTGCTACAGAGTCGACAACGATGATATCGACTGCGCCACTGCGTACAAGGGCTTCAGCGATTTCCAGGCCTTGTTCGCCCGTATCTGGCTGGGAGAGCAGAAGCTCATCAACGTTAACGCCGAGCTTCTGAGCATATTTAGGATCAAGTGCGTGCTCTGCGTCGATGAATGCAGCTTGTCCGCCAGCTTTTTGTACTTCGGCTACTGCGTGCAGAGCTACTGTCGTTTTACCAGAAGATTCCGGTCCGTAGATTTCGATAATACGACCTCGCGGCATACCGCCTGTGCCGAGAGCGACGTCCAATGCGATCGAGCCGCTAGGCACGACTTCGACGTTCATGTGTGTCGATTCTCCGAGCTTCATGATGGAACCTTTTCCGAATTGTTTTTCTATTTGGCGAAGCGCCATATCCAGCGCAGCACGACGATCTGACAATATATCCACACCCTTTTATATTATTGGTTTTGTATCTCTTCTGTATATCTATCATACCGCTTTTCAACGGGTTTGCCAAGCATTTTTTCGAACATACATTCGTATTTTTTTCGAACAGCTGCCTAACGCCTTTCCCCCGTTTTACGGTCAAATCTGTTAAAAAAACCCCTCATGTCCACAAAAAAACCGCGAGCGAGTCATAGGTATCGCCGCGGTTCTTCCGTACTCTTATTATATCAAAATGTACAGTTGCGGTCAAACAAATAGCACAGTTTAATGCTGCTTTTCCGCTTCTACCAATCGCCGCCACAGTCGGTACAAAAGGGTCTTTGTAGAACGTTTCCGAACAGTATCCCGGTTGCCTTTGATGCGCAGTTCGAACACTTCTGTTGCCCCGCCGCGTTCTGCAATACCGATGTAGACAAGCCCTACGGGCTTACGCTCCGAATAGCCGGGGCCTGCAACGCCTGTAACGGACAAACCAAAATCCGTATCGGCAATCATACGCACTTGTTCGGCCAATACTTCGGCCACTTCGCGGCTGACGGCGCCCGGAGCATTCTCGCCTTCCAGATAATCACGCGGCACGTTCAACATTTTCTCTTTCATCTCGTTGGAATAGCATACGATACCGCCTTTGAGCATCGATGCGCTGCCGGGAATAGTGGTCAAACTCTCCATCACCATTCCCCCTGTGCAGCTCTCCGCAGCACTTACAGTCAAGCCAAGATCGGCCATCATTTTAACGATCGTGTCCTCGATCGGTACGTCTTCGCTCGCATACATGTGTTCAGGCAGACGACTTTGGATCTGTACTTCCAACGCAGTCAATTTGTTGTTCGCTTCCTGAATATTGGCGGCTTTCGTTGACAAGCGAATCGCGACTTCCCCTTCTTTTGCATAAGGCGCAATAGTAGGATCGGTCTGAGCGTCAATCAGGTCGATCAGCTTGTCTTCAAGAGTTGATTCACCGATACCCGCAAACTTCAGAATTCGGGAGTAAAGAGGCATCTCTTCCGTCAGTACTTGATGCAGAAGCCACGGCTTCGCTTCGTTTTCAAACATCGGCTTCAATTCGCTCGGAGGCCCCGGCAGCACGATATAATGATGCTCCCCGTCACTTAGTGCCAAACCTACCGCAAGACCCGTAGCATTGGGGAGAGGGGCACATCCGTCGATAACTAGCGCTTGACGTTTGTTGTTCTCTGTCATTTCCACGCCGCGGTCTGCGAAAAATTCGGTAAGCTTGTCCATAGCCGGCCGATCCGTTCTGAGCTCTCGACCTAGAAGTTCGGCAATAGCATCTTTCGTTAAGTCGTCTTGAGTCGGTCCGATGCCTCCCGAGAAGACAAGCACATCCGCCCGTTCCTGCGCCTGCCGAATCGCCTGCTTAAGACGTTCTTTGTTGTCTCCGACTACGGTCTGGAAGTAAACGTCGATACCGAGAGCCGCCAATTCCTGAGACAAATACTGAGCATTGGTATTTACAATTTGGCCGAGTAAGAGTTCGGTACCTACTGCGATGATTTCGGCTTTCATTATGCGTCACACTCCAATTTTGAAGAATAGGGTCTCGCTTACGCGTTCGACAGTTTCAGTAATCGACGGTTACGTATAAAGTAATCTACACCTGAATAGATGGTGACAATCACAGCGGCCCAAACGAAGATCGTATCGGCTGGGATGCCCCAGAGCTCGAACGGAAGGTTATTGAGCAGCAGCAGGACGATTGCAACGATCTGCAGCACGGTTTTGATCTTACCGCCTGCTCCGGCTGCCATCACGGCTCCTTCGAGCAGTGCAATTTGGCGAAGTCCGGTAACGGCAAATTCTCGGCTGATAATAACGATTGCCATCCAGGCAGCCATTTTGTCCATTTGAACAAGCGAGATGAACGCAGCTGACACCAAGAGCTTGTCTGCAAGAGGGTCAAGCAGCTTGCCCAAACTTGTGACAAGATTGCGGCTGCGCGCGATGTACCCGTCGATTCCATCCGTACACGCCGCAACAACAAAAATTATGCAGGCAATAAGCTGCCCCCAGTCCAGCTCTACTCCATACCAGATGATCGGCTTCGGCAGAAAGGGCAGTTCCGCCAGAAGAAAGATCATCATAATCGGAATCAACAGAATCCGGCTCACTGTAATACGATTGGGAAGATTCATTTGTGCATCCATTCCTTCCAGTCGGGAAAAACCCGATTTTCTCATTTCAACATTGCTGTGCCTTCAAACTTTTTAAATCTTTAATGTAAGCCGAAAGTTAGAAGCCACGACGTTACAAGTATAATATCCGAAAGTTTTAGTGTCAAAACGCTTGCCCGCTTATTCCCCGTTTACAGCCACCGCATAAAAATACCCTTCGTTTCCGTAAAAGAAACGAAGGGCATCTATATTCGGAACCTCTTATTTGAAATTGGTAAACTGTAATTCGATCGGCAGATCCGCTTCACGCAGCAGTTTCATCACAGCTTGAAGATCATCTCGACTTTTGGACGTAACACGAATTTGATCGCCTTGAATCTGACTCTTCACTTTCAGCTTGGAGTCTCTGATCAGCGTATTGATTTTCTTCGAGCTGTCCGATTCAATGCCCGATTTGAGTCCCAGCTTCTGGCGGACAGTGTTCAACGAAGCGGATTCGATCTTGCCGAACTCCAAATTTTTGAATGGTACTCCGCGTTTGATCATTTTCGACTGCAGAACATCGATAACGGCGCCCAGCTTATACTCGTCGTCCGACATAATTGTCAACGAATCTTTGTCCAATTCAAAACTTGTTTTGCTGTCTTTAAAATCGAACCGACTCGCGATTTCACGCTCTGCCTGATCGATCGCATTTTTCAATTCCTGCATATCCATTTTGGATACGATATCCATCGAATTTTCCGAAGCCACAATTCCTCTTCCTTTCCGGGTAAAAGATTTAGTTCACCAGGTTAACCTGGAATCGGGAAGTAACCTTCCCATCGGTGATCGGCTGTCCGTCAATCCGAATATCGGTATATGGCGAATAGCCGGCCTTAATGTACAGACCCTGCGAGTCAAGATCGAACGCCAATGATTCGCCTTCCTGCGTATTCTGATAATACAACCGCTCTCCGCTTGTGCTGCCACGATAGACTTCCAACCAGCTCAAGCCGCTTGCATTGATCGTAACTTTGACTGTATCGCCTGGTGCAGGTTGAGCATTGTACACGGTAGTTTTACCCTGCTGTCCGGCAGGTGTCACGATTGTCGAACCTGTTGTATTTTCGGTGCCAGCTTCTTCACCAGAGGCTTCTTCACCATTTTCCGTTTCTGTATCCGTTTCTGTATCCGTTTCTGTATCCGTTTCTGTATCCGTTTCTGTATCCGTTTCTGTATCCGTTTCTGTATCCGTTTCTGTCTCTGTGGCAGGATCTTCGGTTTGCGTTCCTTCCGCAGATTCGGTTCCAGCCGGGTCCGTCGATTCGGCTCCAGTATCGGTCGGAGGTGTCGCTGTTTCGCTCTCGTTTGCGGCACCTTCGTTTTCGGCTGTTTCTTCCGTTCCGGCTGGCGGAGTTGTACCAGGAGTTTGTGTACCGCCGCCAGTTGTGTCGGTCGATTCCGCATCGTTGGCAGCCGTTCCACTATCCGCCGGCTGCTGCGCAGTAGTCGGAGTCTCTTCTGCTCCGTTGTCTGCAGTTTGCTTATTCTGATTGTTGAACCAGACAATCGCTACAATCAGCAGAATCAGAATCGGAAAAGTCCACATTAATGCCGTTGACAATCCCTTACTACCTTCGCCACGTCCACCGCCAGCCGATCCTGCTCCGGATGTGCGGGAGGAACGTTTGGTCAGTACAGGTTCCATCACGCTTTCCGATTCAACCGCCGGTACGTCTTTCGGATGACTTTGCAGCAGCGCCTCGGGGTCAAGTCCTACCGCCTCGGCATAAGTTTTAATAAATGCTCTTACATAAAAACTTCCTGGCAGGACTTTAAAGTCTCCCTGCTCGATTGCTTCCAAATAACGTTTGCGGATCTTGGTCATTTCCTGCACATCTTCAAGTGACAGCCCTTTTTGCAAACGGGCTTCTTTTAACTGCTGCCCCAGATCGGACATTCCGTTGATCCCTCCTTGTCGTATTCAAAAGCCGCTTCCGTTTGTGCCGGTGCGGCCCAGATTCCTAGATATCGTCGGTATAACTCGTGGCGAACGTGTCGTAAACGATCTCTTCGTCCGGTGTGCTGCGCAGTTCAATAATCATGTCGAACTGAGCATAGTCGTAATCCGACTCGCGCATAAAGATGTCCGGATGTTCAATAACCTTCGTACACGGCATCGCCATAATTTCTTTGAGCAGTTGGTAGTGCTTTTCATTCGATCGAATCGTGCTTACAATGCCATCAATAATAAAGACATTGTTCGGATTTAATTCGTCTTCCGACATCTGACTGCGAACGGTCTGGCGCAGCAGTGTCGACGAAACAAACGTCCAATGCTTCATGGCACAGACGCTGCCTGCAATAATCGATTCGGTTTTGCCGACCCGTGGCATACCGCGCAGCCCAATCACCTGATTGCCCTCTCGTTTGAACAGCTCACCCAAAAAGTCAACCAGCAGTCCGAGCTCGTCGCGCGTAAAGCGAAACGTCTTGCGATCGTCCGAATCCCTATCGATATAACGCCCGTGACGTACAGCCAAAATATCGACCAGCTTTGGAGGGCGCAGAGCCGTTACCGTAACGCTGTCAACTTTTTTGAGCATGGCACCAACCAATTGAATTTTTTCATCATCGGTCGTTTCCAACAGCATTCCCCGGGTACGGCCTTCTACACCGTTAATTGTAATAATATTGACTTCCAGCATGCCTAGAATCGACGCGATATCTCCCAGCAGACCCGGTCGATTCTTATGTATGCGATATTCCATATACCATTGTTTCGTTTCCATGATCCATCTCTCTTCCGTGTCCGCGCGATTTTGAGGCCTGAATTCAGGCACATTCATGGACTTTAACCTTCGTCTAATGATATTAAAAATGCCGTTTAAACGCAAGGAACAGATTCTTCATCTTTCATCAACCGCAAATCTGACGTGATTTCGTTAGGTGACCCATCCGCCATTTGGGCTTAAAATTTGTCCGGTCATGTATCCCGATTCCGGTAGCGCCAGAAAACGGACCGTCTCCGCAATTTCTTTCGGTTCGGCCAGACGACCGGCCGGAATCTCCTCCGCGATCGCTTCGATCTCCTCGGAAGACAGTGCATCCAGCATCGCTGTTCGCACAGCTCCAGGAGCCACCGCGTTTACCGAAACGCCCGACAAAGCGAGTTCTTTGGCAAGCGCCTTGGTAAAGGCGTTGATTCCTCCTTTTGCTGCGGAATAAACGACTTCGCACGAAGCTCCGGTTAAGCCCCATATAGACGAAATATTAATAATCCGTCCGTATTTTTGCGACACCATTTCTTCCATAAAAGCTTGGCTGCACAGAAATGTTCCTTTTAGATTCACATCCATCACACGATCCCACTCTTCATCCGTTACGTCGCACAGCATACCGTAATGCGCAGCTCCGGCATTGTTAACAAGCACATTGGGCACAAATCCCGCTGCTTTGAGTTCGTCGCGCATACGCAGCACTTCCGCACGCTTGCGCACGTCTGCGCGCGCCGTCAGCACCTGGGACGCTCCCAGTGACGCACAGCGGTCAGCCGCCGCATGAACCGCTGCCTCCGACGCCGAGTAATGCAGAGCCACCCGGCATCCGTCGGCAGCGAACCGTTCAGCAATCGCAGAACCGATTCCGCCCGAAGCTCCGGTAACGAGAACGGCAGTATCGGACGGCTTTCGCCGTCCTTTAGCAAGTCCGTCCGTCATTAAGCGCCTCGTACGATCGATACGGCGCGGCGATCCCAGCGAACATGTTCCCGCAGACGCGCATTGACTTCGTTCAACGTCATATTTTCATAGATGCCCAGCACCGTAAACAGGTCGCCTCCGCCAAACTTGTAGCGGGTAAACTCATGGGCAATATTTTCCGGAGAATTCAGCATCCGCAAATAGTTCCCGATTTTTTTCTTGCGCGCCCGTTCGAAAGCTTTCTCGTCAAACCCGGTCTCGACCAGCCGTTCGGACTCTTCGCGAATACGCTCCATCAGCAGATCGGGATCGCGGGTGTCGCCTCCGATCACAGAGAATGCATACTGGCTAGTCGCACGGAAGTCTCCGCCAAATCCGTCGGTAATCAGAGCTTCGTCGTACAGCTTCTGGTACAGGGGCGTACTGCTGCCGAGCAGCAAATCCAGCATTACCTCTGTTGTCAGGTCCATTTTAATTAGTTCTGGTCCGCTTACATTAGGTGCCGGCTCTTTGAAACCAAACAGACATTTCGGCAGCGATACCGGCAGATTCAGCTCTTTGCGCTCCTGCGCGACCTGATCCGGTTCCGGATCGAAGAAACGCTCGATCTCGGCTTGAGGACCGTAATTTTTCGTAGCTTGATTGGCTTTTACCTGCTCGATGACCTTTTCCGGATCGACGCCGCCTACTACAAACAGCAGCATATTACTCGGATGGTAAAACGTATTGTAGCAGGTGTACAGCGTCTCCTTCGTGATTTCGCTGATCGATTCGATTGTTCCTGCAATATCGATATGCACCGGGTGCACTTTGTACAGCGCTTCGATCAGGCCGTAATAGACGCGCCAATCGGGATTGTCCTGATACATTTGAATTTCTTGACCGATAATCCCTTTTTCCTTCTCTACGTTTTCATCAGTGAAATAGGGATTCTGCACGAAATTGACCAGTGTCTCCAAGTTTTCTTCGATGTTCTCTGTTGCCGAAAACAGGTATACCGTCTGGTCAAAGCTCGTGAACGCGTTGGACGAAGCACCCTGCGAAGAGAATTTCAGAAATACGTCACCTTCCGGTTCTTCGAATACTTTATGTTCCAGAAAGTGGGCAATGCCATCGGGTACACGATGTTCTTCCTGCCCTGCGACGCGGAAACGGTTATCGACCGAGCCGTAGTTCGTCGAGAACGTCGCATACGTCTTCTGAAAGCCTTCTTTGGGCAGAACATAGACACTTAGTCCGTTATCCAACTTCTCGTGATACAGTGTCTCCTGCAGATGTTCGTAAACAATGCGCTCCATCGTTATTCCCCCTCTTTTCCCGTCAAAAAGTAAATGGTGTCGAGCCGGAAGTTTTGTGCAGCTTCGGCCACCTGTTCCAGCGTCATGCTCTCCACCTGCTCGATCAATTCGGATACGGCGCGCACACGACCGGAAAGTCTGCCTCCAAAGTCCTGATGAATCATCTGGAAAGCGGAATCGCGAACTTCGCGCAGATCGTTGCCGAGCATGGCTTTGGTCTGGCTCAGCTCCGTTTCGGTAATTTCGCCAGCTTTTATCGCTTCGAGCTGCAGGCGAATAATTTCGAGCGCACGATCATAGTTGCCGATCTCAATCCCCGATTGAATGGTACCAAACGCTTTATGAGGCTCGTATTGGGAAGAAGCATAATAAGCCAGACTCGCTTTTTCGCGTACATTCTGGAACAATTTCGAATGCGGATAACCGCCAAGTATGCCATTGTATACGAGAGCAGCGGCATAACGGTCATCGACATAGTCGATCGACGTCTTGAAGCCGATGTTCAGCTTGCCCTGCGAGACATCCATTGTTTCAGTGACGATATGAGGATTGCCTACCCCTTCGTTCTTGGAGCTTCTCGAATATTCATACGGCGAATGTCCAGGTCCGGCGATATCGAAATGTTTGTGTACAATACCGCGAACTTCATCCAGCGTCGTATCGCCGACCACATATAGATCCAGCGACGCTTCGGACAGCCACTTGCGATAGGAGTCGTGCAGAGCGGAAGCATCCAACTCCTCCAATGCTTCCCGTTTGCCGAGCGCGTTCAGACGATAAGACTCGCCTGCAAACATCTCTTCTACGCAGCGTGCACCGGCATAACGAACTTTATTGTTGATTACAGCATCAAGCTTCTTGCGTACGTTGTCGCGTTCGGCATCGACGAATTTGCTCTTGAACACGCCGTTCTCAAGCGCAGGCCGGGTAAGCGTTTCTCCCAAAAAAGCCAGCGAGTTCTCAAGCAGCGGTTCGTCATTGTTTACAAAAGCATCGTTGATCGTATCCATGCGGAACTGCACAATCTGAGCTCCGTCTCGCTTGTACACGTCAAATCCGAAGCCGGCTCCATACAGCTCTTCCAGACGCTCGCGAAACAGAATTGTCTCCGGATAGGAGGCATTGCCGCGGCGCAATACAAAAGGTGTCAGCGCGATCGGCGTTACAGTATCTTCATGGAGCGGCGCTCCGGCATATAAAGAAACGGCAAACGTCTTGAAACGCTTGGTCGGCAGCACATGAATGCGAATCCGTCCTTCCGCTGCCCGTTCAAATCCCGTAGTACTCATCATTAATCACTCCTTAGGCTGTCGGCGGATTCCGCTCGATATAAGTATCCTTTAACTCTTTAACCATTCTTAATTATTCTATACTACTGTCAAGAGGGGAATCAACTTAAGTGCCGCTCACGATTCACACACAGACTTCCTGCACATAAAAAATCCGGCGGCCGCAAAAGACGCTGGATGCGTCAAATGCGAACGACGGAATTTTCTTGAACATAAATCAAACATAAATTGAATAAAAAGTTGAACAAAAAATGGCACCTGAAGCTCTACAGAGCATTTCGCCAACATTCAAGACATCAATTGGGTGAATTTGCTGCACGACTGGCCTGAAGCTGCTCGATGGAGATTAAGACCTCGCGAGGCTTACTGCCTTCATACGGGCCGACGATGCCACGAGCTTCCATTGCATCAACCAGGCGCGCTGCACGTGTATAACCGACCCGCATGCGCCGCTGCAGCAGCGATACAGATGCCTGCTTAGCCTCGACAACGATTTGTACCGCTTGATCGTACAGCTCGTCCATCGCTTCTTCGGGTGCAGCGGCGTTGTCGTCGATCTCCGGCACCAAGTCCGTATCGTACTGCGCTTCCGCCTGACCACTGCAGTAAGCGACAATCTCCTCAACTTCGTTATCGCTGAGGAAAGCTCCCTGTACCCGTACAGGCTTGGAAGCCCCCATTGGCATAAACAGCATGTCTCCTCGCCCAAGCAATTTCTCGGCCCCGCCCATATCCAGAATTGTGCGCGAATCGACCTGCGACGAAACGCCGAATGCGATCCGGGACGGGATGTTCGCTTTGATAACCCCTGTAATAACATCGACGGACGGCCGCTGCGTAGCAATGATCAAGTGGATACCCGCGGCACGCGCCATCTGGGCAAGGCGCGCTATCGCATCTTCCACATCGCCTGCGGCCACCATCATCAGGTCAGCCAACTCATCGACGATGACTACGATATACGGCAAAATGGCAGACGGATTGTCCTTCATCAACGTATTGTAGCCCTCAATGTTTCGAGTCGACGACTTGGAAAACAGCTCGTAGCGTTTTTCCATCTCAACCACGATCTTTTTAAGCGCAAGCGAAGCGCGGCGCGGATCCGTGACGACCGGAGCCAACAGATGCGGAATACCGTTATAGACGTTGAGCTCAACCATTTTAGGATCGACCATCAAAAATTTCACTTCATCCGGCTTAGCCTTGTATAGAATACTTGCTATAATGCCGTTGATACAGACCGATTTGCCTGAACCGGTGGCACCTGCGACAAGCAAATGGGGCATACGCGCCAGATTACCGACAATCGTCTGACCGGAAATGTCCCGGCCGAAAGCAACCGTCAATTTGGAGGGTGCTTCAGCGAACACAGGCGAATCCATTACCTCGCGCATTGTAACCATTGATACTTCATTGTTCGGTACTTCAATGCCGATGGCGGACTTGCCCGGAATCGGTGCTTCCATCCGAATATCTTTGGCTGCAAGGGCCAGGGCGATATCATCGGTCAGGCCAACGACCCGGCTCACCTTTACACCGACATCGGGCTGAATCTCATATCGGGTAACTGCAGGTCCCCGCACAACTTCCAATACACGCGCCCGAACACCGAAACTTTCCAGCGTCGTTTCAAGCTTGCGAGCCGTTTGCATATAATCCGCTTGGCTGGTTGAAGAAGGATCTTCCTTCGGCATCGCCAGCAGCTTCAGCGGCGGAAGCTTGTAAGGTTTTGGCGGAGGCTTGATCTTCTCGCCTTCGGCAGTTTCCAGCAGTTCGCCGGCCGCTGCCGGAATAGATGGATCTCCTTCCGGCAGCAGTGAAGCCTCGCTTATATCGGAAGTTGGGTCCACTGCCAAACGTGCGGCTTCCGAACCCGCAAGCTTGGCAGACGAAATGACGGATGCTTCTTCAAAATCCTCTGCATCGTCTGTCGACAGGGCCGCTCCGCTTCCGGGCTCCTCTTCAATCCGCTTTTCCGAGCGAATATGTTCGAAGAAATCGCGAATAATCGGCGCATGACGGTTGTTGTCCGAAATTGCTTCATTGCCTTTGTCGGAATGAGCTGATAAATTGTCCTTCTCTTGAGAACCATCAAGCTCTGCCGCTTCATTGTCAGTGCTACCCTGACCACGAAGCTCGCTCGGCACGCGGTAGACTCCGGTAACTTTAAATTCTTCTCGCGGTGCTGCTTCTTCTTCCACCTCTTCGACAGCCGTTCGACGTCGCCCACGCAAAGCCCCGCTCAAACTGCGTTTCTCCTGCTCGTCTTCGCCCGTTTCCGGCCGTGCAGCGCGTCTTCGCTCTGCAGCTTCCGCCTTCTCTTGGGCGCGAATCTCGGCACGCTGTTCGGATTCGATCCGGCGCTGCTCGGATGCCTTACGCTCTTCCTTTAGTCGTTCTCCTGCCGAGCGTGCCGCTTCGCCTGCTCTTCGGCGAATCAAATTCATAAGATCAACATAAGACATCTGCGTGACAAGCATAACCCCAATAATCAGCAGCACAGCAGAAGCAAGCTTAGCTCCAGACATACCAAACATCAAGAACAACAAGGACAGCAGCAGTCCTCCGAAGTAACCGCCGCCGATCGGACGAAGAAATGGCGTTGTACGGCTCATCGTTTCATCCGGCGAAATCAAAGAACGATGAAGGTCCCCCTGCACAGCGGATAGAATGCCGCCTGCGCTCATCTGCCCCTTAAGTTCAGGGTGACTCTGCGCCTCGCCGATCGACAGCATCAGTATGCCTGCCAAAGCAACCAAAAGCAGTCCCGATTTGCGCGAACTCCACCCATAAGGCATCCCTCGTCTGATCATCAAATACAGGCCCGTATATATGCCGAGCAGCGGAATGATTGCATAAGCCTTACCCAGTACAAAGCCGAACCCGGCCGAGAGCAGCTGACCAATAAAAGCCTGGCCGGATAATCCGATGACAGACAGCGTAATGAGCACAATACCGTAAATTTCATATTTAAGAGCGCTTGCCAGCGAACTCTGCTTTTTTTTCTTGCCTTTAGCAGGCGTACGACCGCCGCCTGAACGGGCTGTGCTCCCGCTTCGTGTTCCTGCACCTTTTTTCTGTGCCACTTTTAATCCCCCCTGCCATTGACACACTCTCCCCATAATAGCACATAAGTTCGCCAAAAGGCAGAGGAAAACAGGCTCTACCGTTTCTCTTCCACAACAAAAAACCTCTTTCCGAAAACGTTCACTTTAACGTTTGGGAAGAGGTTTTTAAGCTATCTCTATATTTTCGCAGTGCTGTAAAGCATTCCCGCGGAATATACGATATTTATACTTCCATAATAATCGGCAGAATCATTGGACGACGGCGGGTCTGATCGAACAGGAAGCGTCCGAGCGAATCTTTGACACCCGACTTAAGCGAAGCCCATTCATTCACATTTTCACTCATCAGGCGCTGCAGCGTACTCGTTACGACACGGTTCGCTTCATCGAGCAGCCCTTCGGATTCCCGTACGTACACGAAACCGCGCGAAATGATATCCGGACCGGAAACGATGCGTCCATCCTGTTTGCTGAGCGTAACTACAACAACCAGAATACCGTCCTGCGACAGCAGCTTGCGATCTCGCAGTACAATATTGCCAACGTCACCAACGCCAAGGCCATCGATCAGAACGTTGCCAGAAGGCACTTTGCCCGCTTTGCGTGCTTCGCCATTATGGATTTCAACGACATCACCGATATCGACCAGGAAAATATTGTCTGGATCAACGCCAACGGATTCGCCCAACTGTGCGTGCTTGCGCAGCATGCGGTATTCACCGTGGATTGGAATAAAGAACTTTGGACGCATCAGATTGAGCATCAGCTTCAGCTCTTCCTGGGAACCGTGACCCGATACGTGTACGCCTTTGTTCGAACCGCTGTAGATGACTTCTGCTCCAAGGCGGAACAAGGCATCAATCGTGCGGCCGACATATTTTTCGTTACCCGGTACTGGCGTTGCGGCGATAATTACCGTATCGCCCGGCAGAATGTCCACTTTACGATGCGTAGAGCGTGCCATGCGGCTCAATGCCGACATCGGCTCGCCCTGGCTGCCTGTGCATAAAATGGCAACGCGGTCTGCGCCGATTCGGTTGATTTCTTCAGGCTCGATGATCATGCCTTCCGGAATTTCCAGATAACCCAGTTCCGAAGCGATAGACACGACGTTAACCATACTGCGTCCTACTACGACAATTTTCCGGCCGGTAGCGTCGGCAGCATTGACAACCTGCTGAATCCGGTGAACGTTGGAAGCGAAAGTTGCAACGACAACGCGCTGACGGGCTTTGCGGAAAATATCTTCCAATACGATTCCTACGCTTTTTTCCGAAGGGGTAAAGCCAGGTTTCTCGGCGTTGGTACTATCCGAAAGAAGCGCCAATACGCCTTTTTGACCAATTTCAGCCATACGCTGCAGATCCGCGAACTGATCGTTGACCGGCGTATGATCAAACTTAAAGTCACCCGTATGAACCACGTTGCCTTCCGGCGTATCGATGCAGACCCCAACGGAGTCCGGGATGCTGTGGTTTGTTTTGAAAAATGTTGCTGTCAGCGTGCTTCCCAGCTTCAGCTCGGAATCTGCGTTGATCAGAATACGTTTTGTTTCGCCAAGCAGGTTTGCTTCACGCAGCTTGTTTTCGATCAGACCGAGGGTCAGCTTCGTCGCATACAACGGCACATTCAGATGCTTCAGAACATAAGGAAGTCCGCCGATATGGTCTTCGTGACCGTGAGTGACAATAATGCCTCGGACTTTATCGCGGTTCTCTGTCAGATAGCTGATATCCGGAATGACAAGATCGATTCCGAGCATATCTTCTTCCGGGAACTTCAATCCGGCATCCACGACAACAATGTCATCATCATACTGAACGACATACATATTTTTACCAATTTCGCCGACGCCGCCAAGTGCGAAGATCATCAGCTTTTCTGAGTTGTTACTTTTCTTTGCCAAGATAGGTAAACCTCCTAAAATGTAGTATTGTGTTTGTTCTATAAAAGTTGGACGTTTGCTATTTTTCCGGTTTTTGGCATAGCTCGAACAAGGACTTTCATCGTTGACGATTCGAGAGGGCTTTTTATACACAAAAGCCGCTCGATATCATCCGATCAAGCCGATGCACGAACCTCCGTCAAATATGGTTCGTGTTGTTTTTCTATAACCCGCACCCAGTCACTTGCGTTCATTATACATGAATGAAAACCCAAAATACAAGTCGAAAGCCCTCTCATTCCCTGCCTTCTCGCTTTATCCTTTTATTTGAACCACGCTTTCGAGGCTTTTTAGACATGAAAAAAGCGCCGTTTCCCGGAAGAAACGGCGCTTGCTGACTTTATAAGACGTTAACGGACACTTATCCTTTAATCAGGTGAAATCGGCCATAAATCGTTCGATATACGTTTTTTCCTCTTCTGTCGCATCCACCAGCGGTAGGCGGACTCCGCCTACCTGATAACCGCGCAGCGTCAGAGCATACTTAACGGCAACAGGATTCGGCACTGGATGGGGGCAGGAGAACAATCCTTTGAATACAGGCAGCAGCGAATGATAAATACGCGTCGCTTCAGATGCGCTTCCGCTAACGTGAGCGGCAAGCATCTCGCTCATTTTTGTTCCTACGACATGGCTGGCTACGCTGACAATACCATATGCACCGACAGACAGAGCCGGCAGTGAGGCCGCATCGTCTCCCGAATAAACGCGAAACCCTTCCGGCGCACGGGAAGCAATATACGCGACTTGATCGGCTGGAGCACACTCCTTAACTGCCACAATATTCGGCAGCTGCGCCAACCGCAGCGTCGTTTCTCCTTCAAGATTGGAAGCTGTTCGACTCGGAACGTTATAGAGCATAACCGGAAGCGACGTTGCCTGCGCAATTGCAGCAAAGTGCGCGTACAATCCGTCCTGATTCGGTCGGTTGTAATAAGGCACGACCAGCAGAACACCGTCCGCTCCAGCTTTTTCCGCAGCTTTTGTCAGCTCAATACTGTGATGGGTATCGTTGCTGCCGGTACCGGCAATAATGCCGCAGCGGCCGTTCGCATGACGCACCGCAATTTCCAATAATCGAATTTTCTCTTCATCGGTCAGCGTAGGCGACTCTCCCGTCGTACCAAATACGACGATCGACTCGGTTCGCTGCTCAATCAACATGTCGATCAACACAGGAATCTGATCCCATGCCACTTCCCCCTGCCCGTCGAAAGGAGTGACCATGGCGGTTATCAGTCGTCCGAAATCCATTATCCATTCTCTCCTTCTTCGTGGCTTTGTGCAATTCACTGCATTTTAGGCTAATCATTTAGTAGCTTTTAAAGATGAAGCTCAAAACGGGTATGCAGCGCCTTCAGTGCTTTGACCATATCTTCTTTTTTCACCAGCACCCAAATTGTCGTATTGGAGTCCGCCGATTGCAAAATCTGTACATTTTGAAGCGTTAGCGCTTCGACAATGTGCGACATAATGCCGGGAACGCCATTAATACCTCCACCAATGACGGACACTTTGGCGCATCCGCTCAGCGCGCGCGGCTCATAACCGATATCCCGAAGGGCAGTCAGGGCACGTTCCGCTTCGGAGTCGAACACGGTATACACTGCGCCAACCGGAGTTACATTGATAAAGTCGACGCTAATCGCATTTTCTGCCATCGCTTTGAATACGTTCAACGACAGCTGTCCACTCGGATCCGGCTGTTCAACCGTAATTTGCGTTACGTTGCTTACATATGCAATTCCGGTTACAAAACGATCTACTACGCCGGCCGATACGTCCGCAAAGTTTTCCGGATGTGTAACCAATGTTCCTTCGTCTTCGGAAAATGTTGAACGTACGCGAACCGGAATCTGAGCCTGCATAGCGATTTCCACAGCACGCGGATGGATGACTTTCGCTCCTTGGTAGGCCATGTTGCAAATTTCGGTATAGCTGACGACCTCAAGAGGTTTGGCATCTTCCACCAAACGGGGGTCAGCGGTCAAGATGCCATTGACGTCTGTATAGATATCGACGATTTCAGCATGCAGCGCGGCGCCTAACGCCGTTGCAGACGTGTCGCTGCCACCTCTTCCAAGCGTAGTGAGGTCTCCGTATTCGTTCTGCCCTTGGAAACCGGTCACAATAATAACGCTGTGGTCCTGCAGCTCGCGCAAAATCCGCTCCGGGCGCATCTCCAGGATGCGCGCATTGCCGAAGTGACTGTCTGTCATAAATCCGGCTTGTGCTCCCGTCAGAACAGTTGCATCAATGCCTTCCTGATGTAAAATGCCGCAAAGCGTAGCTGCGGAGATGATTTCTCCGCAGCCCATGAGCAAATCTTTCTCTTTGGCCGGCAGCGACTTGCCGCTTGTCGACCCTGCCCATCCGAGCAGTGTATCGGTAGCATAAGGGTCGCCGCTGCGCCCCATAGCGGAAACAACGACTACCAATTGATAGCCGGAATTCAGCTCACGCTGGATATGACGGACGACGTGCGCTCTCGCTTCTTCCGAAGACAGCGACGTTCCGCCGAATTTTTGAACCCGAATAGCCATGGTCTCTTCCTTTCGTTATGCCTGCCGCAAACGCGCCGCAATAATTTCTGCAATTTGCACAGCGTTCCACGCTGCGCCTTTAAGCAAGTTGTCCGAAACGATCCACATATTGAGGCCGGTCGGCGAATCGAGGTCGCGGCGCAGCCGTCCTACAAATACGTCGTTTTTGCCTGCCGCATCGGTAGCCAGCGGGTAAGCCTGATTGGCCGGATCGTCGACAACGGTAATTCCCGGTGCCTGTTCCAGCAGCGAACGCACTTCTTGAAGATCGTATTCCGATCCCAGTTCCACATAGACGGATTCCGAATGGCCGTAGACGACCGGAATGCGCACGCAGGTTGCCGTAACCTGAATCGATTCGTCACCCATAATCTTTTTGGTCTCGTTAACCATTTTCATTTCTTCATACGTAAAACCGTTGTCCATGAACTTATCGATCTGCGGTACGGCATTAAATGCGATCTGATGCTTTACCGGCAGCGAGGCAACAGGCAGCACGTCGGGATTGACCGGCTCTCCGTTTACGATCGCTTTGGTCTGACGTTCCAGCTCAGCGATTGCTTTGGCACCCGAACCGGATACCGCTTGATAAGTCGATACAATGATCCGTTTGAGTCCGTAGCGCTTCTGCAGAGGTTTCAGTGCAGCGACCATCTGGATCGTCGAGCAGTTCGGATTGGCAATAACGCCGTTATGCTCGAAAATTTTCTCTTCATTGACTTCCGGTACGACAAGCGGAGCGGTCGGATCCATCCGGAAAGCACTTGTATTGTCGATACATACTGTTCCGCGCTTGATGGCTTCCGGCACAAGTGCCTTACTTACATCTCCGCCTGCGCTGAACAATGCAATTTGTACATTTTCAAAACTCTCGGGTGTTGCTTCTTCAACCGTAACGTCAACGCCTTTGAACTTAAGCTTCGTTCCTGCGCTTCTCGCGGACGACAACAATTTCAAGGTATTGACAGGAAAATCGCGCTCTTCAAGCAATCTGAGAATTTGTTCACCGACCGCACCGGTCGCGCCGACGACGGCAACATTAAACGTTTCATTCGACATCTGGGTCTCTCCTTTATATGGAAAAAATCGCTAAACATCAAGGTTTGCATTGTGAATATCATAGTTTGTATCGGGGTAAAAAGCAAGACGTTCACTTTCGATGTCAGGGTTTTGAAACAAAAAAAGCCCACGGCTTTCTTCACTATTGAAGAAGCCGTGGGCATACGGCAAAGCCGTCTCGGCTTCCCGCAAAGTCCGAATTATTTACCGGTATGTCCGAAGCCGCCGGCTCCCCGAACGGTCTCGGAAAGTTCCTCGACTTCCGCCAAAACAGTTTCCGGTACCTCTTGGAATACCATCTGCGCAATCCGCTCTCCTCGAGCAATTGTAAACGGCTCTTGCCCAAAATTGATCAGAAGAACTTTGATTTCGCCGCGGTAGTCTGCATCAATGGTACCCGGTGTATTCAAACAGGTAATGCCATGCTTGTATGCCAGTCCGCTGCGCGGGCGAATCTGTGCTTCAAGTCCGCCCGGCATAGCGATAGCTATTCCGGTAGGCACAAGGGCACGTTCCATCGGTGCAAGCACGATCGGTTCCAATACAGCAGCCTGCAGATCGTATCCTGCGGCCAGTTCCGTCATTTTTCGCGGCAGAGCCAAATCTTCATTCCCAGCGAATCGTTTAATTTGTACCAGGTGGGACAAGTTCATCTCTCCTTAATGCATTTAGCGCACGATCGGAATTCCCGACCATCGCGACTGCGAACGGTTGTGCAAACAAATGATCAAGTGCAAGCCGGACGTCAGCTTCCGTTACGGCCTCGACTTTGGCGATTGTCTCATCAATCGTCTCATGGCGTCCGATCATCAACTCATTTTTCCCTAAACGGTTCATTCGACTGCCGCTGCCTTCGAGTCCCATGATTAGACTGCCTTTAAGCTGCTGCTTGCCTTTGTGAATCTCCATTTCGGTTAGTCCATTTGTGCGGACGTCATGCAAAACTTCTTGTGTCAGTTTCAACACGTCGGACGTTTGTTTAGGTGCAGCACCTGCGTAAATTGTAAAATAGCCGCTGTCCGCATGCGCGCTGTGGTAAGAATACACGGAATACGCGAGTCCGCGTTTTTCGCGAATTTCTTGGAACAGTTTCGAACTCATTCCTCCGCCAATCGCATTGTTCAGCAGCGCCATCGCGTACTGACGAGGATCGTCATAGCCAAAACCTTGGAATGCCAAACAGATATGGTTCTGTTCGGTTTTCTTTTTGCGGTAAACCAGTCCGCCCCCGAAGGACGGCAGAGTAATCGGAGATTCGGTCCCTTTCCGATTGAAGGAACCGAAATGACTTTCCAACATCTCCCGAAGATTCTCTCCGAGATTGCCGGCAATTGCCACGATCGTATTGTCCACCGTATAGTGATCGTTCATATAACGTCGAAGATCGTCGGATGCCATTGCCGCCAAATGCTCCTGCGTACCAAGAATCGGCATGGCCAGCGCATGGCCTTCATAGGCCGCTTCCACAATCAGATCATGTACGAGATCATCTGGATCATCGAGATACATTGAAATCTCTTCGAAAATAACGTTTTTCTCCCGTGCCAGTTCCTCCGGATCAAACTTGGAGTTAAAGAACATGTCGGACAAAATGTCCATTGCGATCGGCAAATGTTCATCGAGTACCTTTGCATAATAGCTCGTGTACTCTTTTGAAGTAAAAGCATTGACATTGCCTCCAATTGCATCGAACTGCTCGGCAATATCCCGCGCATCATGCCGCTCTGTGCCCTTAAACAGCATATGTTCGATAAAATGCGAAATGCCGTTATCGGCTTCTTTTTCGTTTCGCGATCCATTTTTCACCCAGATGCCGAACGAAACGGAGCGCGAACCCGGGATATGCTCGGCCACCACCCGCAGGCCGCTGCTCAGTGTATATTTTTCCAAAGCGTTACTCCCCCCTACGTCCTTCCGATAGCTATCGGTTCAATGAACGTGCAGACTCTATCCTAGCAAATTTCCGGTCCATGCTCAACCGGATAAGCTCTCAAACCTTAGTCCGCACAACATGGACATGCATCCACTGAAAAATTTGCTGCTGTCATTTCTATCACACAAACAAAAAAAGAGCCAGAAGCGAATTCTGTCTCTTTTTTATATGTTTAATCATCAACTACTTAAGAATTTGCCGGCGTTTCGGAAGTCAACAAAATTTTATGCGACAGGTTAACCCGTCCTTGACCGTCGATTTCCGTAACTTTCACCTGCAGTTTGTCCCCGATCGCTACGACGTCTTCGACCTTGGCTACACGCTCGGCAGCAAGCTGCGAAATATGCACCAATCCGTCTTTGCCCGGCAAAAGCTCAACGAATGCGCCAAACTTCTCGATCCGTCTTACCGTACCTTCGTAGACTTCGCCGACAACCACTTCACGCACGATGCCCTGAATGATTTCGGAAGCTTTGTTGATCATATCTTCGTCGTTAGAAGCGATGAACACGCGGCCATCCTGCTCGATATCAATCTTGACGCCGGTTTCTTCGATGATCTTATTGATAATCTTACCGCCCGCTCCGATAACATCGCGAATCTTCTCCGGCTTGATGTTAATGATCATGATCTTCGGTGCGTATTTCGACATTTTCGTTCTCGGTTCTTGAATCGCCTGCAGCATTTGATCAAGGATATGAAGGCGTCCTTCACGAGCCTGCGTTAGCGCTTCGGCCAGGATTTCGCGGCTGATGCCGTCGATCTTGATATCCATCTGGATTGCGGTTACGCCGTCCTTGGTTCCCGCAACCTTAAAGTCCATATCGCCAAGGTGATCTTCCATGCCCTGGATGTCCGACAGGATAGATACATGCTCGCCATCTTTGATCAGACCCATCGCTACACCGGCCACCGGAGCTTTAAGCGGTACGCCTGCGTCCATCATAGCCAGCGTGCTGGCACAGATACTTGCCTGCGATGTAGAGCCGTTTGATTCCAGTACTTCGGAAACAAGGCGGATCGTATACGGGAATTCGGTTTCCGAAGGAAGAACCTTCATCAGCGCACGCTCGCCAAGTGCTCCGTGCCCGATTTCGCGGCGTCCCGGTGCTCGCAGCGGACGGGCTTCGCCTACGCTGAACGGCGGGAAGTTGTAATGGTGCATGAACCGCTTGGTTTCTTCCGGTGCAACGCCGTCAAGCATCTGTGCGTCGCCCAGTACGCCGAGTGTACAAATGCTGAGCGCCTGCGTTTGTCCGCGAGTAAACAGACCCGAACCGTGAACGCGCGGCAGCAGGGCCACATCGGAGCTGATCGGACGAATTTCGGCAAGACCGCGTCCGTCCGGACGCACTTTGTCATGCGTAATCAGGCGGCGTACTTCTTCTTTAACGATATCATGCAGGATTTCTTTAACGTCGTCCATTTTGTCCGGCGTCTCCAGATATTGTTCAGCGAAATGCGCAACGGTCTCCTCGTTGATCGCATCGATGGCATCCTGACGAGCATGCTTTTCGGCAATCCGTACTGCTTCTACCAGACGATCGCCAACGAATGCGCGGACAGCCGCACTTACTTCAGCGTCAACGGCATGCAGTTTCACTTCCATTTTCGGTTTGCCTGATTTCTCAACAAGCTGTTCAATAGAAGCTACGATTTCTTTGACCGCATCATGTCCAAACATAATAGCTTCCAACATGATTTCTTCCGGTACTTCGTTACCTTCCGCTTCGACCATCATAATCGCGTCTTTCGTACCGGCAACAACCAGATACAGGTCGCTGACTTCCTGCTGGGCAAGTGTCGGATTTACGACGAACTGACCTTCTACACGTCCAACGGCAACTCCGCCGATTGGTCCGTCAAATGGTACATCGGAGATGCTCAGCGCTGCGGATGTGCCGATCATCGCGGCGATTTGCGGTTCATTGTCCTGGTCCACGCTCATGACGATATTTTGAATTTGAACGTCGTTGCGGAAACCTTCAGGGAACAGCGGGCGAATCGGGCGGTCTGTCAACCGGGAAGACAGAATCGCTTTTTCGCTTGGGCGTCCTTCCCGTTTGATAAATCCTCCGGGAATTTTGCCTACAGCGTACATTCTTTCTTCGTAGTTAACAGTCAGCGGGAAAAAGTCAAGATCCTTTGGCTGTGTCGATGCGGTTACCGTGCACAGCACAACCGTTTCGCCGTAATGGACCATAACTGCCGCGTTCGCCTGTTTGGCCAAGCGGCCGGTCTTCAGCGTGAGGGTCCGTCCCCCCAGCTGCATTTCTACTTGCTGTTCCATGAAATTCCTCCTCGAATGTTCTTCGATCATTCTTAAGTATATAAAGATCACATGCTTATCCCTAAACAACATTCAGGGTAATCACGGTTACAAAAACAACCCGGCTGCTGCCGTCGGCTCCAAAAAAGACCATACGGTTCACAACCAGGCTGCTTGTGCAAGACTGTTTAGTTTTAGCGACGCAGACCGAGCTTTTCGATCAGGGCGCCGTAGCGCTTAACGTCTTTGTTTTTCAGGTAAGCCAGCAATCTGCGGCGTTGTCCGACCATTTGCAGAAGACCGCGACGCGAGTGGTTGTCTTTCTTGTGCGTACGCAGGTGGTCTGTCAAATTGTGGATGTTTTGCGTCAGGATAGCGACTTGAACTTCCGGAGATCCTGTATCGGACTCGTGAGTTCTGTGCTCTTCAATCAGCTGCTGTTTACGTTCTTGAGTCAATGCCATCCTATTCACCTCCTAATTCGTTATATAATCGCCGATAGCCTCGTAGCGGCTGGTGAAAGCCGACAACCAAGCCATGGTTAAGTTGCTTACGCGAACGTGAGCAACGTAATTCAGTATAACAAAGGTTCGCTAAAAAGTAAACTCTTCGTTTACTTGAAATTTATGGTCATCCCTTTAAGATTGCCCGCGCTTCTTCAGCATCTTTTGCAATCTGCGCAACCAGTTCGTCGATTCCCGAAAATTTACGTTCCGGACGGATAAAGCGCACGAAGTCCATCCATACTTTTTCGTCGTAAATACTGCGATCGAAATCGAACAAATGCGTTTCAAATGTCGGCTTGACCTTGCCATCGGTAAACGTCGGCTTGACGCCCACATTCATTACACCTTCGAAGATCTCGTCCTTTAGACCGAATCGAACGGCATATACACCCTTCGCCGGCAGCACGTATGGACCCGACGGAGCGACGTTCGCTGTTGGAAAACCGATAGTGCGCCCACGCTTATCACCGCCCACTACCGTTCCCCGTACCCGGTATGGACGCCCCAGCCATCGTTGTGCTTTCTCCGCATCACCAGCTTTGAGTGCGATGCGAATTCCCGAACTTCCGACTTTTTCTCCGTCCAGCAGAAACGCCGGGATTGTCTCGACCGCAATGCTGCCGCCGCTGAGCGGACCGATCGCTTCAGGAGTACCTTCCCCCATAAAGCCAAAGCGGAAGTCAAAACCGATTACAGCTGTCGCCACTTTCAAAGGCACCAACATTCCGTTTACAAAATCACTGGGCAGTACTTTGGAAAATGCCGATGTGAATTCGACTACGTACAAATAATCGATGCCCAACTGTTCAAGAATTTGCTCCTTGTCGCGCAGCGGCGTCAGATAACCTTCGTAGTCGCCTTTTCCCATAACTTCCTTCGGATGGGGATAGAACGTCAGCACCGCAACCGGCAGTCCTTGACTGCGTCCCAACTCGATTGCATGCTGAATGACGCTGACATGCCCGAGATGAAGACCATCGAACTGTCCGATAGCCACGATCTGGCGCTGGACGGGAATTTGATCTTCATTCCCGGTTAAAGGATAAGTTAGCGTTACCGTCTTCACTTTTCGATCACCTGCATTTCCGCCGGATCATCGTCCTCAACATCCGCCATCCTCCCCCTTCGCTGTACGCTTAGGGAAGGAAAACTTTAACCGGGACGACTTTGCCGGCTTCTTCATCCCATCTGTATATTCCGATAAACCGATCATCCGGAGCATATAATCTGAATTGACCGGCATAACCTTCTGCGGAAGGCGTAACGGCCCATGCCGCCAGTTTCTGCCCACGCAGCGCGTTCTCTAACCTGCTCTCGTCCACTGTATGTTCCGGCATATGCAAAGCGGCCTTGTCCGCGCGAATCAGAGCTGATTCCAGCGTACCGGCTTCTACCCTCTCCGCAATTTCTTCAAAGGTTAAGCACCGGTCGATTCCGATTCCTGCCGATAATGTACGCTCCAACTTCGCCATCGTCGATGGTACGCCCAGCTTGGCACCCAGATCAACACACAATGTACGGATATAAGTTCCTTTGGAACACAATACGCGCAGCGATACCTCAGGCTGATCGCCGTCCTCAAAACCTGTAATTTCCAGTTCATGAATGACAACTTCACGGGCTTTGCGTTCAACTGTCTTACCTTCTCTCGCCAGCTCATACAGCCGCTTGCCGTCGACTTTGATTGCGGAGTACATAGGCGGTGTCTGCATAATCGGACCAATAAAGTCTGATAGCACTCCCCGCACGTGTTTCTCCGTTATACCGGTCTTTGGCATCTCCTGAATCACGGTTCCGGTCAAATCTTCAGTATCCGTCGAAATCCCGAACTTAAGTACGGCTCGATATTCTTTCGGCATTTCCTGTAAATACTCGACCATCCGTGTGGCCCGCCCCAAACAAAGCGGAAGTACACCTGTTACGGACGGATCCAGCGTACCGGTATGACCGATACGTTTCATTTGCAGCAGCCTGCGGCATTTGGAGACGACATCGTGGGACGTCATTCCAGCCGGCTTGTGTACAGGCAGTACACCGTCAAAATCATTCATAGCGATTGTCTGATCCTTTCGAGAACAAGCTCGGTCACTTCCTCAAGCGAGCCTTCCAGCCGGCAGCCGGCAGCACGCACATGTCCGCCTCCGCCAAATTCAGCAGCGATCGCTGCTACATCCACTCTGCCGGCCGAACGCATGCTGGCCTTGACCGCCTTATCGTTAATTACCTTGAACAGGACGCCAACTTCAACACCCTGAATATTTCGCGGATAATTGACGATACCTTCCAAATCTTCGTTGGAAGCTTCTGCTTGAAGCATATGCTCCGGCGTCACATGAACCCATGCGACTTTTCCGTCGTCCGACATCCGCAGTGTACCAAGTGCCATCGTCAGCACATCGAACTGCGGTTTGGTCAGCTGCTCCAGAAGAGAGTCGGCCAGATCCGGACCATTGACCCCCAATTCCAGCAGATGTGAAGCAATCTGCATTACTTTGGGCGACGTACTGGAGTAACGGAAACCGCCTGTATCCGTTAAAATACCGGTATACAGCATTTCTGCAACGTCACGATCCCACCCTATTTCGAACGCTGCCAGCAAGTCATACAAAATCTCCGCTGTTGCAGCCGCATCCGACTTGATGAGCGTCTGTGTGCCATAACCGTTATTGGTTGGATGATGGTCGATATTCAGCATATTCGATTCCTTATCCATCCACTCCGAGACGAGACCTACGCGCTGAAAATCTGCACAGTCTACACAGATGACGTTACTGTAAGTTCGCGTACGTTCAGTTAAACTCATATTGAGAATCCGATCGGCTCCCTGCATATAAGTCATCCGCGGCGGGATAGGGCCTTCATTGATCATTGTGAAGGTTTTCCCTAAACGCGAGAGAAGCCAGCCCACCGCAAGGGTGGAACTGACTGCGTCTCCGTCGGGCTGTACATGCGCCACAACCAGGAAGTCATCGTGCATTTCGATAAATCGTCGGGCATCGATTAAATCCTGCTTATACGTCTGCATCGCCGTCTCCTTTATTGCTTTGCTTCTCTTTTCCCGGTTCGTCCGTCTTGATCTGCCCAAGCAGGCTTTCGATCTTGCTTCCATATTCAATCGACTGATCGATATGGAACAGCAGCTCCGGCGTATGCCGAAGGCGGATTCGTTTACCGATCTCGCTGCGCAGGAATCCTGTTGCTTTAGAAATACCTGCAAGCGACTTTTCTTTCTGCTCATCGTCGCCGAAGATACTCAAGTATACATTTGCTTGGGACAGGTCGCCCGTCACCTCTACATCGGTGACGGTAACAAACCCGATCCGGGGATCTTTCAGTTCGCTTTGGATCAGCTGACTGAGTTCCTTTTTGATTTCTTCCGCAACCCGGCCTACTCTAATCTTAGCCATTTGTCTTCACCCCATCTTTTAGCGTTCGACGGCTTCCATGACGAATGCCTCGATGATATCGCCTTCTTTGATGTCGTTGTAATCCAGCGTAATGCCGCACTCGTAACCCTGCGCGACTTCCTTGGCATCGTCTTTGAAGCGTTTGAGCGAGTCGATCTTACCTTCGTAAATAACGATACCGTCTCGAATCAGGCGTGCTTCCGCGTTACGAGCCATTTTACCCTGAATAACCATCGAACCAGCAATTACGCCGACTTTGCTGACCTTGAACGTGCTGCGAACTTCAGCTTGTCCGATAACCGTTTCTTTATAAACCGGATCGAGCATGCCCTTCATAGCTTGTTCGATTTCTTCGATTACGTTGTAAATAACGCGATGCAGACGAATATCAACTTTCTCCTGCTCTGCCGTAATCGAAGCCTGGTTATCCGGACGAACGTTGAAGCCGATTACGATAGCATTGGAAGCTGCCGCAAGAATAATATCGGATTCATTGATTGCGCCGGCACCGCTGTGGATGATCTTGACGCGAACGCCTTCGACTTCAATCTTCGCAAGCGATCCTTTAAGCGCTTCGACAGAACCCTGCACGTCGCCCTTGATGATTACGTTAAGATCTTTGATCTCGCCGTCTTTAATGTGCTTGAACAAGTCATCCAGTGTAACGCGGGTATTTGCTCCCATATCGGACTCGCGCTGCGTGATCGCGCGCTTGTCGGCAATGCTACGTGCTTTACGCTCGTCTTCGAATACCATGAACGGATCGCCTGCAAGAGGCACTTCCGTCAGACCCGTAATTTCAACCGGAGTCGATGGGCCGGCTTCCTTCAGACGACGTCCCTTATCGTTGACCATTGCGCGTACGCGGCCAAAGCAGTTACCTGCTACGAAGGCATCGCCAACTTTCAAAGTACCATGTTGAACGAGAATCCGAGCTACCGGTCCGCGGCCTTTGTCCAATTCGGCCTCGATGACCGTACCACGGGCACGCTTGTCCGGATTGGCTTTATAATCGTTAACTTCCGCAACGAGCAGAATCATCTCGAGCAGATCTTCAAGACCCATTCTTTGTTTGGCAGATACATTCACGAAAATCGTATCGCCGCCCCACTCTTCCGGTACCAGACCATATTCGGTCAGTTCCTGCTTGACGCGATCCGGATCAGAGCCCGGCTTGTCGATTTTGTTAACCGCTACAATGATCGGCAGATTAGCCGCTTTTGCATGGTTAACCGCTTCGACCGTCTGAGGCATAACGCCATCATCTGCTGCGACTACAATGATCGTCATATCGGTAACTTGCGCACCGCGGGCACGCATCGCTGTAAACGCTTCGTGACCCGGAGTGTCCAGGAACGAAATTTTCTTACCGTTAATTTCAACTTGATAAGCGCCGATATGTTGGGTAATACCACCAGCTTCGCCACCGGTTACATTTGTAGAACGAATAGCATCAAGCAGAGTTGTTTTACCATGATCGACGTGACCCATGATCGTTACAACCGGTGGGCGCGTCTTCAGATTGGCTTCGTCATCGACTTCTTCCATCGTTTCAAAACGATCGTCTTCGACCGGGATTTTGACTTCAACTTCTACACCGAAATCACCGGCAAGCAATTGGATAGTCTCGATATCCAATTCTTGGTTGATCGTCGCCATTACGCCAAGCATAATAAGCTTTTTGATTACTTCGGAAGCATCTTTATGAAGAAGTTTGGCCGTTTCGCCAACCGTCATTGTACCGCGTACAATAATTTTCTTCGGCGTATTATCGATTTTTTCTCTTGGCGGCTGTTGACTGCGACCGCCTCTGCCTCCGCGTCCGCCGTTATTGCTTCCACGGAATCCACCTTTACCGCCTTGGCCTCCACTGCGGCCGCCCGGACGTCCGCCTTGGCCGCTGCGATTACCGCCGCCGCTTCCGCCACCACGATTACCGCCCTGGCCTCCTTGGCCGCCTGTACGGCTGCCGCCGAAGCTGCTGTTCGAAGACGAAGTGCCACTGCTGCTGCGATTAGCTGTGCTGCTTCCGCCACTTCCTGCAGGACGCTGTCCGCCCTGGCTGGCGCTGCGAGTGCCGCTTTGAGTACCCTGACCGCTGCCGCTTGGGCGTTGGCCTTGTCCGCTTTGCTGCGGACGATTGCCGCCGCTGCTTTGCGGACGACTTTGTCCTCCTCCTACGGAAGAACTGCGGTTGCCCTGAGGACGGTTACCGCCTTGACTTTGCGACTGACTACTATTTGGGGTTTGAGTTTTATTATCCATACCTACCTGCTTTTCTTGTAATTTTTTTGGTTGACTATCGCCGTTCGATTGCGGCTTAATACTTGGAGATGCCGGCTTGGAGGCATTCGACTTGATTTTCTGAAAAAATTGCTCCACTTTGCCGATTGTCTCTGATTCCATCACACTCATGTGATTATTAACCGGTACATCGAGTTTCTTCAAAATGGTAATTATTTCTTTACTGCTCATGTCGAGCGACTTGGCGTATTCATAGACCCGAACTTTGTTCTCTGGTTTACTCAATATACTCCACCTCCGACGTTGTCCCCAGTTTCCTGCGGATCATGTCGGCAAATCCCTGGTCGGTTAGCGCGAGTACAAGCCTTTCCGGCTTACCAATACTGGCGCCGAGCTGCTCACGGTCATAACCGACAAGCAGAGGAATGCCGTACGAGCCGCATTTGTCGCGAAACTTTTTTTGGGTATTGGACGAGGCGTCGCCGGCCAAGACGACTAACTTGGCTTCACGCGACCGGATGGCTCTAAGGACCAACTCGTCTCCGGTAACCATCTTCCCGGCGCGCATGGCCAGCCCCAGTCCCGAAAGCTCATTATTCATCGTCTGTCTCTCTCTCCTGTAGTTCACGGAATTGTTGTTCCACCCGAATGAATTCCCGGGCAAGCTGTTCATAGATTTCGGCCGGCACCGGCTGCTTGAGCGCACGGTCAAGCGACTTGTTCTTCTGGGCAAGCCTGAAGCAGTCTGCATCCGCGCGCAGGTAAGCGCCTCTGCCGGATTTTTTGCCCGTAAGATCGATCTCAATTTGGCCTTCCGGTGTACGGACGACTCTGATCAATTCCTTTTTGGGCAGCATTTCTTGGCTCGCTACGCATTTGCGCAGCGGAACCTTTTTCTTTTTCATGTCTGGATCCCCCGCTTTTCCGAATCCGACGTTCAATCGAAGGACACGGAGTCCTGCGGCATTTCGCCGTCATACGTACGTTCTCTGCCGAATTCTTCTTCAGCTTGCGCTTCGCTCTTAATATCGATCTTCCATCCTGTCAGCTTCGCCGCAAGACGAGCGTTCTGGCCTTTGATGCCGATAGCGAGCGACAGCTGATAATCAGGCACGACAACACGAGCCATCTTCTCGGCTTCAAACACTTCGACCTCAAGTACTTTGGAAGGACTGAGCGCATTCGCCACATACTCTTCCACGCTTTCGGAATAATTTACGATATCGATCTTTTCACCGCGAAGCTCATTCACGATAGTTTGGACGCGTACACCTTTCGGGCCTACGCAGGATCCAACCGGATCGACTTCCGAATTGCGGGAGAAGACAGCGATCTTGGAGCGGAAACCCGCTTCGCGCGCTACCGACTTGATTTCGACGACACCGTCGAAAATTTCCGGCACTTCAAGTTCGAACAAACGCTTCAAAAGGCCTGGATGAGTCCGGGACAAAATAATTTGCGGTCCCTTCGTCGTGTTCTCCACTTTAGTAATGTAACCTTTGATCCGTTCGTTGTGCGCGAACTTTTCACCCGGCATCAGTTCGGTAAGCGGCAGAGCCGCTTCAATCTTGCCGAGATCGACATACAGGTTACGGGCATCCATACGCTGTACAGTTCCTGTTACAATATCCTCCGTCTTGTCGACGAAAGCATTGTAGATCAGACCGCGTTCCGCTTCGCGGATACGCTGCGTAACGACCTGCTTAGCCGTCTGCGCCGCGATACGGCCAAAGTCGCGTGGAGTCACTTCAATCTCCGCAATATCGTCGATCTGCAGGTGAGGGTTGATCTCCCGTGCACTTTCGAGCGAAATTTCGGTTCTTGGATCAAGGACTTCCTCCGCAACCAATTTGCGTGCATATACTTTGATTACCCCGGTATTGCGATTCATATCCACCCGCACGTTTTGAGCTGTATTGAAATTGCGCTTATAACTAGAGATCAGCGCCGCTTCAATGGCTTCGAAAAGCACCTCTTTGCTGATCCCCCTTTCACGCTCCAGCTCATTCAAAGCTTCAATAAAATCCGTACTCATTTGCCCAACGCTCCCCCTTCCAAGACTATCTATATTAGAAAATTATGGCCAGTCTGGCGCTGGCGACCTTATCATAAGGCACTGCCGCCTGTTTCTTGCCAATAGCGATTACAAGCTCGTCGCCCTCAAACGAAAGCAGTTTGCCTTCGAATTCCTTCGATCCGCCGATTGGCTCGTAAGTCGTAACGAAAACGTCTTTACCGACCGCTTTGCGAACATCATCCGCTTTCTTCAGCGGACGTTCGGCTCCAGGAGACGATACTTCCAGGAAATAGGCCTCTTCAATCGGGTCGTTTTCGTCCAGCTTCTGGCTCATGTACTCACTGATTTGCCCGCAGTCGTCGATGTCGATGCCGCCTTCTTTGTCTACGTAAATTCGCAAAAAATAGCTTCCGCCTTCTTTAACGTACTCCACGTCCACCAGCTCAAATCCATGTTCAGCCAGGTAAGGTTCGATCATCTGTTCTACGGTTGTTTTGATCTTCGGTGTGCTCAAGCATTCACCCTCCAAGCGTTGTCAGGTTCCGTCCGCATGGGCGGCGCAGAAGATTTAAGCCCAAAAGTAAAGAGTGGGTTGCCCCACTCTCTACGCAAAGGTCTATCTCCTACTGTGTCAAACTCCAATTTCCTCTAGTAATTATACCATAATCCCTCTATGGTGACAAGTATAGATGCTTTACAAACCATGTTCCAAGCCCGTCATTAGAACAATGAGAGCTGATTACTCTCCGGTAATCCGCGGAAGCAGCCCAGCTGACCGAGCAGTTCGATGATTGTTTTCGAAGCCTTTGACTTCTGTTGGAAATCTTCGATCGAGAGAAACTCGCCATGTTCGCGTGCGGCCGCAACACTGCGGGCTGCATTCTCTCCGAGTCCAGGGAGTGCACCGAACGGGAAGAGCAGACTGGTGCCGTCAACAATGAATTTGTTGGCATCGGAACGATACAGGTCGATCGACTTAAACGTGAAGCCTCTGGCCGTCATTTCAAGCGCCATCTCCAATATCGGCAGCATCGCTTTTTCTTTCGGCAGCGCTTGGAAACCTTTCTGTTCGATTTCGACAATTTTGCGCCCGATCGCTTCGTAGCCTTGGCAGAACAGTTCGATATCAAAGTCTGCTGCACGAACCGAGAAGTAAGTCGCATAATACTCAATCGGATGATACAGCTTGAAGTAAGCTGTCCGCACAGCCGAGATAACATAGGCCGCAGCGTGAGCTTTCGGGAACATGTACTGAATTTTCAGGCAGGAATCGATATACCAGTTCGGCACTTTGCAGCGCTTCATCTCGTCAATCCATTCCTGGGACAAGCCTTTGCCTTTTCGCACACTCTCCGTAATCTTGAACGCCAGCCCCGCATCCATGCCGGCCTTATAAATCAGGAACAGCATAATATCGTCACGACATCCGATTACAGTCTTGATGTTACAAGTACCGTTTTTGATCAACTGATCGGCGTTGCCCAGCCAAACTCCGGTACCGTGCGATAGTCCCGAGATCTGCAGCAGATCGGCAAAGCTGGATGGTTTTGCTTCAATCAGCATCTGGCGAACGAACTTCGTTCCCATCTCCGGTACGCCGTAAGTTGCGACCGGCGTACGAATCTGCTCTGGAGTAACGCCCAGTGCCTCCGTCGAGTTGAACATGCTCATTACTTTCGGATCGTTCATCGGAATGGTTGTCGGATCAACACCGGTAAGGTCCTGCAGCATCCGCATCATGGTCGGATCATCGTGTCCCAGAATATCGAGCTTTAGCAGGTTCTCGTCAAAAGCGTGATAATCGAAATGCGTCGTCTTCCACTCCGCATTCACATCGTCGGCCGGGTACTGCACCGGCGTAATGTCCTCGATCTCCATATAATCCGGCAGAACGACGATACCGCCCGGGTGCTGACCGGTACTCCGTTTAACGCCCGTACAACCGGAAGCCAGACGATTGAGTTCGGCAGAGCGCCAGCGTTTCTGATGTTCTTCCTCATATTTCTTCGCAAATCCGAACGCCGTTTTCTCTGCAACCGTACCGATCGTCCCGGCACGGAATACATTGTCAGGTCCGAACATAACTTTAGTGAAATTATGCGCTTCCGGCTGATATTCGCCCGAGAAGTTAAGATCGATATCGGGAACCTTGTCGCCTTTGAAGCCAAGGAAAGTCTCGAACGGAATATCGTGACCTTCGCCCAACATCGTCGATCCGCAATCTGGACATTCTTTATTGGGCAGGTCAAATCCGCTTCGTACGCTGCCGTCAAGGAACCATTCGCTGTGCTTGCATTCTTTATTGCGGCATATATAATGCGGAGGCAGCGGATTCACCTCGGAAATGCCAAGGAACATCGCGACAACGGACGAACCTACCGATCCCCGTGAACCTACAAGGTAACCGTCTTTGTTCGATTTTTTCACCAAACGTTCGGAAATCAGATAGTTGGCGGAGAAACCGTATTTGATGATCGGCTCCAATTCTTTTTCTAGACGTGCAATAATCACTTCCGGCAGCTCTTCGCCATACATGTCCTTTGCCGTACTGTAGCAGGTATCGCGAATTTCTTGATCGGCCCCTTCGATTACGGGAGTATACAGTTCCGAAGGGAACAGCTTGAGTTCCTCAAAGCGATCAGCCAACTCGGAAGTATTTGTCACTACGACTTCCTTGGCTTTTTCTTCGCCTAAGAATTTGAACTCTTCAAGCATTTCCTCTGTCGTACGCAGATGCGCGTCAGGCTTGTTCTGGTCCTTCAGCGGACTGAAACCGGTAATACCATGAATAGTAATATCTCTGTAAAGTTTGTCGCGGGGATCAAGATAATGCGCATTCCCTGTCGCTACAACCGGCTTATTCAATTTGTTTCCGATTTTGCATACTTTTTCGACTGCGATTTTCAATTCTTCCGCGCTTCCGACCAACCCTTTGTCTACCAGATGCATGTACATGGTCAGCGGCTGAATTTCCAAAATGTCGTAAAACTGCGCGATATCTTCTGCTTCTTCGACCGTTTTGTTCAGCACCGCTTCGAAAAATTCACCTTTTTCGCAGCCCGAAAGAATCAGCAGGCCTTCCCGCATTTTTTCCAACTTGGACTTCGGAATGCACGGCACTCGCTTGAAGTGTTCGGTATGCGATAACGAAACGAGCTTGTATAGGTTTTTTCGACCGACGTCATTAAGCGCATATATGCCGCAGTGGAAAGGACGCGAGTTTGACAAGTCCATACCGACAAAGTCATTCAAGCGGCTGAGATTTTTTAAATTCCGTTCCTTGACTGCTTCTTCGATCAGGCCGTTGAGAATGCCGCCCAACGCAATTGTATCGTCAATAGCGCGGTGATGGCTTTCAAGCGCGACTTTGTACTTGGTGGCCAGCGTATTCAGACGATGGTTTTTCATTGACGGATGCAGCAAACGTGCCAATTCCAATGTATCGAGTACAGGATTGGTCAGTTCTGGGAGATCGAATCCTTTCAATGTTGCCTGGATAAAGCCCATATCGAACCGTGCATTATGTGCGACCAGAACAGCGTCTCCCGCAAATTCCACAAATTCGCGAATAACGCTGTCGATTTCCGGCGCTCCCCGTACCATATCGTCGGTAATGTTTGTGAGCTGTTGGATGTGATAAGGAATCCGCTCATGAGGATCGACAAATGTCGAGTATCGTCCTGTCTCCTGCCCATCTTTCATTTTGACCGCCGCGATCTCGATGATCTTGTTTTGCGTAATCGACAGACCGGTAGTTTCAATATCGAATACCACATACTCAGCCGTTTTCAAGTCTTCATCACGCGGATTTTCCACAACGGCGACCGAATCGTTTACGACGTTGGCTTCAAGTCCGTAAATCATTTTAATTCCGTTCTTCTTAGCCGCTTTTGCAGCATCCGGATAACACTGTACCCCGCCATGGTCGGTTACCGCGATGGCTTTATGCCCCCATTTAGCCGCGCGCTTAACATATTCATCGATTGAGCAGACGGCGTCCATCGTACTCATTTTCGTATGCAGGTGAAATTCGACTCTCTTTTCTGAAGCGTTGTCCATCCGTATCGGTGGGGATTTGACTTCCATCAGATCCGAAGGGATCATGACCAATTCCGGAATCTGCATGAAACGGTCCAATTCGACGCGTCCTCGCGCTTTGACCCACTTGCCGTTTGCAAGCAGGCTCATCACTTTAAGATCTTCTTTATTTTTGGCAAACATCTTCATCTGAAGAGAATCGCTGTAATCGGTCAGGTAATAAGTAAACAAGGTACTGCCATTACGCAGTTCTTTGCTCTCCAACCCGAAAATAAGCCCCTGAATCGTAACTTTCTTTTCTTCGTCTTGAACATTCTGCAGCGGTACCGCATCGTCCCGAATGTCGTAACCGATCTGCAATTTGATATTTTCGTCTTCGTCACTGCCTTCGCCTGCACTGACTTCGGCATCGATCTCGGCCATCATTTTCTCGATCGCAGCAAGTTCTTCACGACGGCGCATTTCTTCAAACTCGGCTTTCGCAGCTTGAGCCGCATGTTCCCCTTCGCCGACATTCAATTTGACCTGCAGCTGAAGCCCGAAATACTTCTCATAAAAATCGGTCAGGGCGCGGTCTATGTTCCTTTTGCGTGCCATCTCCAAGGACATCGAATCGGCAAATGATACTGTAGTCAGTGTTCCTTCCGTTACCGCCTGAGCTCTTGCCATCCAACCGTTAACCGACGGAATTTCACGCTGCGCCCATTCGATAAACAGCTTCCAGTATTCGTTTACGATTTCGGCTTCCCTATTTTCCCCCGTATATTGAAAAAGGAAGCGGATCTTCGCAATGTGCTTGAGCCGTTCCTGAATCTGCAAACAAAACGTCCGGTAAACCTGCGCCGGCACAAGCGAATCTTTGACAACTATAATCTTCCAGTCACGGTTCGAGCGGCTGATTTCCACCCGGTCGATATATCCGTCGTTAAAATAAGGGTCTGCTGCGCTGGCCGGCATCTCTGCCTGCTTCATCAGCAGCTCAAGCCGCTGCCTGCGCTCCGCCGTCTCACTCATCGTCTGTCCCCCTTTGTGTCTTAGAAAAGAGAAGAGCTTCCGCGACAGGCTGTAATCTTCGCCTCGCCGCCGGAAGCTTCATTCCGAGCCTGCATCATCCGGTTGTCCGGCCCTGCAGGCCCGGTACTGCAAATCCCCTTGTGAGGAGGAAATTATACTGGTTTTCGATTAATCTGCTTTATCCGTTAATGATGCGCAAAATATCGTTATACGTTACAGCGATCATTAGCAGGAAAATCAGTCCGAAGCCGACAAAGTGGACAATCCCTTCTTTGTTCGGATCGATGGGGCGTCTTCGTACCGCTTCGATTCCGAGGAAGATCAGTCGACTTCCGTCCAGCATCGGAATCGGCAGCAGATTGAAAATACCGAGGTTGATACTTACAAAAGCCGTCCACAGAATCATCTGGTCGATACCCTGACTGGCAATCTGTCCCGTCGCCTGCAGTGTACCGACTGGGCCGGCCAGCTGATTAATGTCGAAACGTTCGAACACCAGTCGACGCAGCGCATCAAGAATAGCTGTGCTGCCGCTTTTGAAAGATTCCCCCGCAAACTGGAAAGTCTCGGTAAACGAAGCGCTTCGTTTGAGCTGACTCAGCGCAATGCCTACCTGCAGCACTTCGCGGCCATCTTCCGTCTTAACCAGTTTCGGCGTGACCGGAATTTGCAGCGCTTCGCCGCCTCGCTGTACAGACATATTCACCGCTTCGCCGCCGGAGGCATTGACCAGTTCTGTTACTTTGGTCAGGCTGCCACTTACCGGCTGTCCGTCTATTGTTTGCACGATATCGCCTTTTTGCAGTCCGGCAGAAGCCGCCGGTGTACCGGCTACAACATCGGCCACTTTCACTCCTGCCGCATTTTCGTCCGGCACTCCCGCAACCTGCACGTAAATCAGGAACAGAACGAAAGCCAAAATGAAGTTCATCAGCGGTCCTGCAAAAATCGCAAGCGCTCGCTTGCCTACGCTCTTGCTGCGGAACTGTCGATCTTTTGGCGCTACTTGAAGCTCCTGACCGCGCGTTACAATATCGGCTTTACGATCAACATCAAGATGTTGGGTTTCGCCATCGACATTAAGGCGGAGCTGCATCCGCTCTTCAATGTCGATCCATTCGATCTCGCCGATGACTACATTGCGACGAGTATCCAGACGGTCAAGATAAATTTTCTTGACGACTCCTTCATCGGACAAACGAACTGCAATGGTTTGTCCCGGTTGGATCGGGTCCAGCTCCGGATCTTCGCCAGCCATTCTCGCATAGCCACCGAGCGGCAGCATACGCAGGGTGAACATCGTTTCATCTCGTTTATAAGAAAACAGCTTAGGACCGAAGCCGATCGCAAATTCACGGACTAGAATACCCGCTCGTTTGGCAAAATAATAGTGTCCCCATTCGTGCACCGTAACGACAACAAAAAACATCAATACGGTCAGCACAACGATCTGAAGTGTCATCATATATGGTCTGATCCTCCCTGTTCGTGAAGCCCCAAATAGGCGGAGCAAGAATTCCATCCGGAAGAAGACCGGCAGAATAAGTCAAGCAGACAATCCAATACGACAACCGTCATTCGGCTGCAATTCGTCTGGCCCAAGCATCGGCTTCACGAATCGTTTCCAAATCCGGATTCATTTCCGCCTTATGACGACCCACCACCTGCGCCAGTATATCTTCAATCTGCAAAAACGAAATCTCACGACGTAAGAAACGTGCTACAGCGACCTCGTTTGCCGCATTGAATACGGTTGGTGCGGTACCACCTATTTTACCACATTCGTAAGCCATTCTTAAACAAGGGAAACGGTCAAAATCCATTTCCCGGAAATTCAGCTTTCCGATCTGGGCAAGCGATAAACGATTGGCTTGAAGCGGAATGCGATCGGGGTAAGTCAGTGCATATTGGATAGGAACCCGCATATCGGGATTGCCGAGCTGAGCAATAATGCTTGTATCTTCAAACTCCACGAATGAATGAATAATACTTTCGGGATGCAGAAGCACACCAATTTTATCGTAAGAGAGCCCGAACAACCAATGTGCTTCGATGACTTCAAGACCTTTATTGACCATTGTTGCCGAATCAATCGTGATTTTGGCTCCCATGGACCAGTTAGGATGTTTGAGTGCGTCTTCCACTGTAACACTCTCCAATTCCTGTCGGCTTAAATGACGAAACGAACCGCCCGAAGCGGTAAGCGTGATGCCAAGCAGACGATCCTTGGGTTCACCGTTTAGACATTGAAAGATTGCCGAATGCTCGCTGTCTACAGGAAGAATCGATACGTTTTTCCGTTCGGCACGGCTCATCACGAGGTGTCCTGCCGTTACAAGTGTCTCTTTGTTCGCCAGAGCAATGGTTTTACCTTCATCAATCGCAGCCAAGGTCGCCGGTAGTCCCATACTGCCGGTCACGGCTGTAACCAACGTGTCAGCATCTGTACCGGCAGCAATTTCGATTAGTCCTTCTTCCCCATAAAAAACTTGTGTTCCAGCGGGCACTTCGGTCTTAAGCGTTTCTGCAGCTTCCCGTGTCGCTACCGATACCTTTGAAGGTTTGAACAGTCGGACTTGCTCCAGAAGCAGCGCAGTATTGGTGCCAGCTGCCAAAGCTTCAATCCGGAAGCGTTCGGGATGTTCCGCAGCTACCTGCAGCGTTTGAGTACCAATGGAACCCGTCGAACCGAGCAGTGCTATTTTTTTAATCATTTCGGTTTCCCCTTTCCGTTCCCTTGCATTCCCTTTATCGACCTAACATTGTATATCTATTCCGGCCTAGTAAGGAAGCAAAAATAGTATATGTACGAAAGGGAATACGGCAAGCCAACTGTCGCACCGATCAAGTATGCCTCCATGTCCAGGAAGAATACTGCCAGAATCTTTAATTCCGTACATTCTCTTATAGGCGGACTGGACCAGGTCACCCATCTGTCCAATAACGGAAGAAGCCAAACCGATCAGTATGGCGCGCTGTGGAGTCAGCAGTTCGGGGGCTGCCAGTGAAATTCCAAAAGCAATAAGAATAGCAATCAAAACACCACCGACAGCTCCCTCAATGGTCTTATTTGGACTGATTGCCGGCCATAATTTATTTTTACCAAACGCTTTTCCTACAAAATATGCACCGGCATCGCTGCCCCAAATGCTCAGCAGCAGAAGGAATGTCCAGAATAGCCCTTGCCCATCGGGAGTGTCCCGGGAAATTGCAATATAATAAAAACCCAAGCCGACATACACCGCGCCAAGCAGCAGCAGCGATGCCTGCCTGATATTGATTTCGTTTTTGGTGAGCACTGTCATACACAGCAGCAGCAGCAAGACCAGCCAGATGGCATGCTGAGGAGGGATCGGAAACTCCAAATCCCATACCTGCCAGGGAAAAGTTAAATAGGCTACACCTGCATAACCGATCCAAGCCTCCGCATGAAACGGAGCCCCCGTGCTCATTTTTGCAAACTCATAATAGCCGACAAGCGCCATCAACATAATCAATGCCGGATACCATAACCCGCCGACAAGGCATAATCCCAAGAACAACCCTCCAGCTACAACGCCGGTTACAATTCGCTGTTTCACCGTCTCATCCTCCGTCCGGGCGACGCCGCTATTTCAAGCCACCGTACCTGCGTGTGCGACGCTGGTATTCGGCTACCGCTTCTCTCAGATGTTCTCTACTGAACTCCGGCCAATAGGCGTCCGTAAACCACAATTCGCTATAAGCGATCTGCCACAGCATAAAGTTACTGATGCGAAGTTCACCGCTTGTACGAATCAGAAGATCCGGGTCGGGCATGTCGCCGCTCTGCAGATGGGCAGAAATCATTTCTTGGTCGATGTCTTCTGCACGAATTCTTCCTGCTTCAACACTTCTGGCGATTTCTCTTATCCCTTCAACCAACTCGCGCCGTGCACCATAGTTCAGCGCAAAGTTCAGCACCAGACCCGTATTGTCTTGAGTACGACGGGTCGCTTCCCGCATCGCCTTCAATGTGTGTTCAGGCAAATTTTCCATATTGCCCATCATGCGAACCTGCACGTTTTTAGCAATCAGCTCTTCAAGCTCCAGCGCCAAGAACTCCTGGGGCAGACGCATGAGGAAGTCGACTTCTTCTTTGGGCCTGCTCCAATTTTCTGTGGAAAAGGCATATAAAGTTAAATAGCGGACTCCCAGTTCGTCTGCAGCAATTGTTGCACGCTTGACCGCCTTCATCCCGCTCTGGTGACCGACAATCCGCGGCATGCCGAGTTTCTTGGCCCATCGACCGTTACCATCCATAATGATGGCGATATGCTGCGGCACGTTCTCCGCCGACGGTTCGGCCGGTCCGGACATCTGCTCGCGCTCTTTAGGACCGATCCATGAGCGAAACCGATTTATCATGTCTTCTCCTCCATGCTTCAGCTCCCGCGGATGTCCCTAAAAAAGACACAACCCCACCTGGAACGGAGGGGTCGCGGGGTCTTAAACTTCCATAATTTCTTTTTCTTTTGCAGCGATCACTTTGTCGACTTCCGCGATATATTTATCCGTAAGCTTCTGGATATCTTCCTGATGGCCACGGGATTCGTCTTCGGAGATTTCGCCTTTTTCTTTCTTCTTAATGTCATCGTTGGCATCGCGGCGAATGTTTCGAATCGCTACTTTGCCTTCTTCTCCGAATTTTTTCGTCAGTTTGACAAGTTCACCGCGGCGCTCTTCCGTCAGTGCCGGAATCACAAGACGAATCGCGTTACCGTCGTTGGACGGCGTCAAACCAAGATCCGACTTTTGAATAGCGCGTTCGATTTCGTTTAACGACGATTTGTCCCACGGTTGAATCATCAGTGTCCGGGAATCCGGCGTATTGATGTTCGCAAGCTGATTGAGCGGAGTCGGAGCTCCGTAATATTCGACTTGAATTCGGTCGAGCAGAGCCGGTACTGCGCGTCCGGCGCGCAGCGTACTCAGATCGCGCTGAAGCGACTGGATGGCTTTGCCCATGCGTTCTTCCGCGTTTTGTTTTACGCTTTGAGGCATTAATCTACACTCCCTTTGACGATCGTTCCGATCTTTTCACCGAGAACGACTCTTTTGATATTGCCTTTTTCGGTAATGGCAAATACAATCAGCGGAATATTGTTGTCCATGCACAATGAAGAAGCGGTGGAGTCCATCACGCCCAAATTGCGATTCAGCACTTCCATATAAGTGAGCTGTTCGAATTTTTCGGCAGTACTGTCGACGAACGGGTCGGCCGAGTATACGCCATCCACTTTATTTTTAGCCATCAGGATTACTTCCGCTTCAATTTCCGCAGCGCGCAGCGCAGCAGTCGTATCGGTCGAGAAGAATGGATTGCCCGTGCCTGCGGCAAAGATCACGACACGGCCTTTTTCCAGATGTCGAATCGCTCTACGGCGAATGTAAGGCTCGGCAATCTGCTGCATGGCGATTGACGTCTGCACACGGGTTGGCACACCGATCGATTCCAATGCGTCCTGAAGTGCTAACGAGTTCATGACTGTTGCCAGCATTCCCATATAGTCTGCAGTTGAACGATCGATTCCGCTGGCGCTGCCGGCGATTCCCCGCCAAATATTCCCGCCGCCGCAAACGACCGCAACTTCCACGCCCAGTTCCACGACTTCCTTAATTTGTTCGGCGATATCCGCAATAGTCAATCCGTCGATTCCGAATCCGTTCTGTCCCGCAAGCGACTCTCCGCTAACTTTGAGTACCACTCGCTTAAATGCAGGCTGCATCAATTTACCCTCCGCTTTTTTCCGCTGCCTGAGTATGAGGAGAACCCTGGTTAAAAAAGAAGGAACACCAAGTGTTCCCCCCTACACAGAAGCTGTGATTGTCTTTAGTTACTGATGAAAATTATTTTACTTGAGCCATAACTTCTTCAACGAAGTTGTCGACTTTTTTCTCCAGGCCTTCACCCAGTTCGAAACGTGCAAAACGACGGATCGAGATGTTTTCGCCAATTGTGCTGATTTTTTCGTTCAGCAGCTGCGAAATAGTCTTGTCCGGATCTTTAACGAAGGATTGCTCCAGCAGGCAGTACTCTTCATAGTACTTGTTAACGCGGCCTTCAACCATTTTTTCAACGATCTTTTCTGGTTTGCCTTCGTTCAATGCTTGAGCTTTCAAAATTTCTTTTTCTTTCTCGATAACGTCAGCCGGTACTTCTTCGCGGCGAACATACAGCGGGTTTGCAGCAGCGATGTGCATAGCGATGTCGCGTGCAAAGTTTTTGAACTGGTCAGTTTTACCAACGAAGTCTGTTTCGCAGTTGATTTCAACCAGAACGCCGATTCGGCCTCCTGCATGGATGTAAGATTCAACTGTACCTTCAGTAGCAGCACGGCCGGCTTTGTTTGCTGCTGCAGACAGGCCTTTTTCACGCAGTACGTCTACCGCTTTGGCGATATCGCCATTTGTTTCTTCAAGCGCTTTTTTGCAATCAAGCATACCTGCGCCTGTTCTTTCACGAAGTTCTTTTACTGCACTCGCATTTACTGCCATTGTGGATTCCCTCCAGGATTAAGTATTAGTTTTGGATCTTTATCCCTAAAAAAAGGGCGGTTAAGAGGCTATTCACCACCAACCACCCTCTTTTTTTCAACTCTGCATGGTTAGGCACCGTTACCGGTAGAGCCAAACTTATGCAGTCGTTTGTTCGCCTTGGTTCGCTTCGATAACAGCATCAGCCATTTTACCAGTCAGCAATTTAACGGCACGGATCGCGTCGTCGTTGCCTGGGATAACATAGTCGATTTCGTCCGGATCGCAGTTTGTATCAACGATACCTACGATCGGAATGTTCAGCTTGCGTGCTTCAGCAACCGCGATACGCTCTTTGCGTGGGTCGATGATGAACAGCGCGCTAGGCAGCTTCTTCATGTTCTTGATGCCACCTAGGAATTTCTCCAGACGATCTTTTTCTTTGCGAAGCAAGATAACTTCTTTCTTAGGCAGCACTTCGAAAGTGCCGTCCTCTTCCCAAAGTTCCAGCTTCTTCAAACGGTCGATCCGCTTTTGGATCGTTTGGAAGTTGGTCAGCGTACCGCCGAGCCAACGCTGGTTGATGAAGTACATGCCGCAGCGTTCCGCTTCGTCTTTCACGGAATCCTGAGCTTGTTTTTTAGTACCTACAAACAGGATCGTACCGCCTTCGCCAGCCAGGCTTTTAACGAAGTTATACGCTTCGTCAACCTTCTTAACTGTCTTTTGCAAGTCGATGATGTAGATACCGTTTCTTTCTGTAAAAATGTAACGATCCATCTTCGGATTCCAACGACGTGTTTGGTGTCCGAAGTGTACGCCAGCTTCGAGAAGCTGTTTCATGGAGATAACTGCCATTCTCCATACACCTCCTAATGGTTTTTGTATGATGTCCCTCCGCCGAAATCATTTCCTGTGGAGACTCCGCCCTGGGCGAAGCACCTTCCGCAGAATTAATCAGCGTGTGTTTTAACACCGTTGTCTAGTTTATCATAAATACTATGCTTTCGCAATCCTAGACAAGCATTATTTTGCATATTTGACTGGAACCGTTCTTCACGAAATATCTGAACATAAAAATAAGAATGGAAACTCTTAATTTTGAATAACTTTGAAGATATTGTTGAAATGGACGAGACATACTTGCTGTACTCAGAAAAGGGAGAAAGAAAATTTAAATATAGAAAACCTTGGAAATGTGCTAGTTCGGCCAAAAAGCGTGGTATTAATAATGAATAAGGATGTACAGTCGTTCCGAGAGACCATGACAAAATGATTGTTTCACAAGTAAAGTGTATATTCAAGTTACATTTGCAGTTCACAATTCATAGATCACCTAAAGTTATCACCAATTCCCAGGAGGTGTAATATGAGTGTTAATGTCAGTAATAAATGTCCAATTTGCGATAAAGAAATGAAGAAAGGTTATATACAAAGTGGAACAAGGCTTGCATGGGTTCCGAAGGTTTCAAAATTGAGTGTTGAACCAAGCCTTAACAAGGATTCAGTTTTGTTGTCTGAACAAAGTCGTTTCTCTATCAATTATGTTGATGCTTATCTTTGTGAAAATTGTAAAAAAGTGCTCATTGATTATTCTGATAATGAAGACTGAAAAAGAAAAAAGCTGCAAATTCCGCTTTGGAATTGCAGCTTTTTGATTTGTACCATTCTTACTTGGGTGTTGAAATTTTCTCAATGATCTTCTCGTAAGAGTCACCGGGTTGGAAAGAATAATTGCCAACCTGCAGCTTAGCTGTCACTCCCGCCTCTGCTGCCTGACGCTGAAAAGCGACAGCATCGTCAACAATTCCCGCACTCTCTAGTGCCTGCGACACAGACTTGAGGTTCATCCCTCGTCCGATCTCGAACGAAACTCGTGAAGTTTCTGCTGCACTTGATGTCTTCGGCTCTACATCCTTTGACGGCGAAGGCTTTGCAGGGGTTTTAGGGGCTTGAGCTGTTTGATCAGAAACTGCTGCACTTGACGTCTTCGGCTGCACATTCTCCGACGTTGCAGGAGCTTTAGGTGCTTCAGCTTCCGGATTGGAAGTTACTGCATTTGACGGCTCTTTCGGCGCAGCAGGCTTGTCGGCTGAAGAAGAGTTTGGAGCTTGCGGAGACTTGGTTTCTTCGGCAGCAGGTTCCGATGCAGTCGGAGTTTTGTCCGTCTCTGGAGCTTCTTCGGCATTTGGCGGATTTGCAGGCTCCGTTTCCGGCTCTGAAGGTGGGGAGGTATCCTGCTGCTGTTCTTCCTCAACTGCCTCATTCTGCTCTTCCGGATTCTCTTCCGACTCATCCGTCGTACCGTCTTCAACAGCACCTGGAGATTCCTCCTGCGTGCTGTTCTGCTGTTCACTAGCGGGTGACTCCACAGTTCCGGGAACTCCTTCCCTGCCACTTTGAGCCAAAAGCATAAGCTGCAGCAGCAGGGCTCCCATAATAATGCCGATACCAAGACCAAGCATAAAAGAGCGATTTTTAAGCACTACGCATCCTCCCTCTTCGCCAAACGCAAAATCAATTGAATTTCGCCACGCTGCATACCTGTAGTCTTGGCGATTGCATCAATCGATTTGCCTTGATCATGCATTTCGAAAAGCTGGGAATAGCGGCTGCGTACGGAATCCTCCGGCTCCACTTCCGGCTCTAGCTGCTCTTGCTCGACAGCGATCTCAATTAACTCGTTTTTTAGCCGCTTCGCTGTCTCTTGAGATGTTCGCACTTCCGGAATTGCCTGTTCGACAGAAGATAGCTGCTCGATACGCACTTCATGTTTGCCGGACGTGCGCTCCATTTCAGAGAGCCGGCTGCGCATTTCGGCCAGCTGTTCCTGCAGTGCAAGCTGTTTGGCACCGGTCTCTTGACGAATTTGCACCAATAGATTGACTAAGTCATCATTTTCTTTTTCCATTTCAACCATATACTGTTCCAAGGTCTGTTCCACTTCGCGTACGACACTGTCGCTGCCGGAAGCCGATTGTTTGCCTGATTTGTTTTTCGGAATCAGAAAGGCGTATAAGACGGCTGCGGCACCGAGTAGAACTACATAAAGCCAGGCATCGTTCATCTCAGTTTCCTTTCTATTGCGTTGACCCAATTGGAACTGAAATGTCGCATTTTATCCGGTCAACGCATTACAATGACAAATCAAGATGTTTTCCTTTGTAAGGATGAGGAGCGGCTGCAAAATGAGAGTTTGACTCCTGATCGGGAGTTTTGCTCTCTTTTCCCTGATGGGAATGATGCTTCTCCTGTTCTTTGCCGTCCTTACGCATATGCGCATCTGATGCTTCTGCAGAAGGAGCACTTCGATGCCGGGCACGTTCGACTTCGATATTCGCCTGCTCTGTGAGCTGAACTTGGTCGATAAGGGGGCGCTGCAGATGCTCCTGCTGCATACGACTCGTTTCGGGAGCCCGATGAACTGCCAACTGAACTTCGATCGCTTTCATAATCGGTTCCCCCTGTGCCTTTTTGATTTACCAGAAAGTTTGCCGACATTAAGCGGACATTTACTGGTTAATCGTCATCACGATGTCTCCCTCGGTATATTGGAAGGATACCCGATGTGCCGTTTCTTTCAAAAACTTTGTATAACGTCCAATGGCGATTTTTGCTCCTCCGTAAATGGCATCTTTCACCATAACTTTGGCCCGCCCCGTATCTTCAAGCACTTGATCGATCTCTATGATCCGTTCCTTTACTTGCAAACGCTCTTGTTCCTGCTGACGTTTTGTCACACTCAATTTTGCCCGCAGTGCCAATTTATCTGCGCCAAGGCTTCCTGCCTGTGCCATCTGTTCCAACAGGCCGAGCGCTTGGGTCGTTTTTTGTATACCGTCGGCAATTTCCCGCAGTCTTTTATGTAGGTCCGCCAATTCGTTACGAAGATTCGGCAGAACGCCTACTTCAATTGCGGTTGCTGTTGCCATTGTGTTGCCGATTGTGCGCGCCGTAACTCCTTCGCCAGCTTGGACATGTCCCCCGACAATCAGTCCTTTTGTACCGCTGCAAACTACGCTTTTCCCTGCTCTAACCTCGGAATGCATAATGCTTTGCGACACCACAACATTTTCGCCAGCCTCAACGTTTCCGTCTTGAATAAAGGAACTCGTTACATTCATTCCAGCTTTAACAATTCCCTTGTGATAACCGATAATTCCGCCTGAAATTTCGATTGATCCATCTGCAAACAGCTCGGCACCCTCAACGCCTCCGCGCACCCGAATATCGCCTGCGGCTTTGACCCGAAAACCGGGAAGCACACTACCGCGAATGACTACAGTTCCGACAAAGTCCACATTACCCGTACTGTAATCTACATCGCCGTGCACCTCATAGACAGTAAAAACATTGATTTTTCCATTGTCTGTGCAGCTGACCATGCCTTCGATCGTCGCATACAGCGATGTATGATTGGCGTCCATGACGACGTTTTTTCCAACTTTAAAACGCGCTTCTTTACCGGGTTTAAATGGAACTTCCTCGCCGGTCACCGACTTGCCGGGCGTACCGTTCTCTGCAGGATAACGTCGTGCCAGAAGCTGCCCTTTGTTCACGTTGCTCAAACGCATCAACTCTTTATAATCGACTACGCCGTTTTCTTTCTCTGCAGGTCTTACTTCTCCGCTTTGTTCAAATAACAACTCGATTCGGCCGTTTCGCCCATCAATCGCCGGTACACCTCGAGCTATCTCAATCTCTTCAAAAAAGTAATGCTCTGGCGAAGCAACAAACTTACTGATCTGCTCGTCCAAAATCCCAAAGCGGACCTCCTGATCGTGCAGAAATCGTCTCAGATCCTCTTCAGTGCACTGAAATTCTTCTTCAGGCTTTATAAAACGCAAATGAGCCGACATTTTAGACGCTTCGAACGAAACGGCAAGGTGCCGATCCAAAGCCAACTCCTCAACCACGGACAATCCCTCTTTTCAACTCTACTTTGCTTTGTTGACAGATCGAAACCTGCTTAAAAGCTCCCTTTAAGCTTAATGGTCCTGCATTAGCAGGCCTTTTTGCTTATCTAACGCTCCTCGCAAACGTAGGATCGCTTTGGAATGCAGCTGCGAAATCCGGGAAGGCGAAAGGGACATTACTTCGGCAATTTCGCTGAGCGACAGATCTTCATAATAAAGGAGCGACACAACAATCCGCTCTTTATCTGTCAGTTTTTCAATGCCCTTAGCCAACGCCTCTTTTAAATAAAACTCATTTACTTTATGGTCCGGATTTTTTGCTTTTTCGTCAACCAAAACAGATATACGGGTCTCCGATTCTTCTTCACGAATTGGATCTTCAAGCGACACCAGAGACATGACCGAGACATCCTGAAGCATTTGATGGAACTCTTTCTCGGATACACCCAAAAATTCGCTCATTTCCTTATCCGAAGCACCGCGCATATTTTCTTGTTCAAGCTTTTGATAGGCTTCTTCAATTTTCTTCGCTTTTTCTCTTACGGAACGAGGCACCCAATCACCCTGCCGCAGCCCGTCTAGAATAGCGCCGCGCACACGCCACGAAGCATACGTTTCAAATTGTAAACCTCTTTTATAATCAAATTTCTCAATCGCGTCGATCAGTCCCATGACTCCATTGCTTGCCAGATCGTCTTTGGAAACATTTTTCGGGAGCCCAACCGCAAGCCGCGAAGAGACGTAATCGACAATGGATAAGTGATTCTCGATCAGTTTCTTCTTAGCCTCGATATCATCATGTTCTTTCCAGCGGATCCATAAATCCAGATGGTTCAACTGACCGGATTTGCGTTCATCCATTGCTATCTCCCTCCTTCATCTTCCGTGAGATGACGTACGGCTTTCGCCAGTTCTTCGGCATCCTTATCTTTCATCGATACTAGTTTCGGCGGTTTGAGCGGCTGAAAATCGTTTTCTTGAACCGTTCGCTCTTCGATATTCCGAGTCTTATCCGCATTCGGTTTCAATAAATCATTCAGCTCGTCGCTCTCATCCGGTGTTACCATATCGAGTCTGGCACCGCGCACCTCATCATCCGAAGCCTTATCCGGCGGCGCAGAATTGCCAACCGGATTATCTTTAGGCAGCGGCTCGAGTGCTCCAAGTACGATGCGAAAAAGAAAGGCTAGAAGAAACCAGACTAACGCTCCGATGCCCCCCCGGATCAAACTGGTCACGGGGAGATTCGTTCGGATCGCAAATAAAAAAGTAATAACAAATCCGATCAAAGCGAATATCAGATTTACTCGTATGGTTCCCTTCATCAGCTACAATTCCTTTACCCCTTTTTGAACACTCCGTATGGTCAAAATTCCTGTGTCCGAACTAATTTCAATGGTTCGACCGTAATTTGCTCCCGTATCTTCGGCAAGCAGGGAAATGCCAAGTTTTTTAAGCATTTCCTTGCATGATTCGACGTTACGAGGGCCGATACGCATTGTATCTCCACTCCCGGCGAATGCAAACATTTGTGCGCCTCCAGCCATCTTGGCGACTAGTCGGCGTTTAGACGCTCCAAGTCCGATCATTTTGTCGACCAAATCTGGCAGTGCGGTATCCGCATACTTAGCAATATTGATTTGGCTTTCACGTGCAATCTCCGATGAAGGAAGCATCACATGAGCCATACCCGCTACTTTGATCTGCGGATCATACAGCGTCAGACCGACGCAGGAACCGAGTCCCGTTGTACGAAGAATTCCGGAATTCCCGACAACGTTGAGATCGGCCATACCGACTTTTACCAGATTCTGTCCTTCAATCATTATCTAACGGAACTCCAAGCGCAGTAAAAATTTTATCAAACGACTCCGGATCCGGAATGAGGAAAAATTGTCCCTCAACCTCATCGTTCCCTTGCACAAAGGTTGTGTCAATCAGCAGTGCAGCGTCTCCCATTTCACCAAACTGAATCATCCCATAACTGAGGATAGCCCCTGCCATGTCCAGTGCAAGCGCCGGAACGGTAGGAGACATCGACAAGTTAGTGAAATCCGCTAATGAAGACAGATAGGAACCTGCCAAGATATTGCCGATTTCTCCAAGTGCCGACTGCTCCATTTCGGTCAGATCCAACCCTTCGGTCGGTTCGAAGCCTCCAAGCCGATGAAGCAGGGACTTTCCTGCTTCCGGTGCCATAATGTAAAACAAATTGCCTGGAGCATCACCTTCGACTCTAAAGAAAACGGTCAGCACAATTTTTTCCGCGCCTCCGACCTTCTCTGCGATATCTTCAAAGGGAAGAAGCTGCACTTTTGGAACACCCATATCGATCGGTTTGTTAAGCAGCTGGGACAGTGCAGTTGCAGCATGTCCCGCTCCAATATTGCCGACTTCTTTCAATACGTCAAGCTTGAATCCTTCGAGTTTCGAAAAGATTTCCATTCCTTAGTCCTCTAACTGCTCGAGGTGTGTCATTTCACCACGACTCAACACTTCTGCCAGATTAAGCATAATCAGCAGACGATCTTCACCAACCTTGGCTACACCATCCAAATACTTGGCTTTGACGCCTCCAACTACTTCCGGCGGGGAATCGATATTATCGCGATCCAGGTCAACAACATCGTTGGCCGCATCGACAATGAAGCCGACTTCCATTTCGCCTACAGCGACAATGATGATCCGGGTCTGATCCGTATATTCCGTTTCTTCCAGGTTAAAGCGTCCTCTCAGGTCGATGACCGGAATGACGACTCCGCGCAGGTTAATTACCCCTTTGATGAATGAGTAGGTCTTAGGTACGCGGGTTATCGGCATCATGCGTTCAATCGTACGCACTTTATCTACGTCGATACCGTACTCTTCATTACCCAATGCAAAGACAATTACCTTAATTTGTTCTGCCATAAAAAATCCCCCTTTATCGAGCCTGACTCCTTGACCGTATTTTAGATTCCGCTTATCACTTTCATCCTTATTTTCTAGAATGGATGACAATTGGGAAGCTGATTTAAACCCGGCCAAGGAACTTGGCTCCGATCATTTAATAAGTGCGTTCGGATCGAGAATCAAAGCGACTTGACCGTCTCCGAGTATTGTAGCACCGGAGATCCCCTGAGCCTGAGGTAAGTATTTCCCCAGGTTTTTGATAACAATTTCATTTTGGCCGATGAAAGAATCGATAGCTAGAGCAGCCAAGCGATCGCCCTTACGAATAACGACGATTTCTGTTTCTTCTTCATCGTCTTCGTTATAGTCCGGAGCGTCGAAGAAGCGGCTTAACGACATAAGCGGGATATGCGCATCGCGATACGGAATGAGTTTGCTTCCATGTACGCTGCGAACCTGCTCTTTGCGAATAATGCCGGTTTCTACGATAGAGGACAGCGGAATCGCATATTTTTCGGAACCCAGACGAATCATCATTGCGGAGATAATGGACAACGTCAATGGCAGTTGGACGGAGAACAGTGTTCCCTCGCCAAGCGTCGACGTTACCATGACGTGACCTCCAAGCGATGAAATCTTGGACTTTACGACATCGAGGCCTACACCGCGTCCCGAAATGTCCGAAATTTTCTCTGCCGTACTGAATCCCGGCGCGAAGAGCAGCTGATAAACCTGCTCATCCGTCATCGAACGCGATTCATCTTCCGTTACAACGCCCTTTTTAATCGCCGATGCCAGAATCTTGTTACGGTCGATTCCTTTGCCGTCATCCTGGATTTCGATAAAGACATGATTGCCGCTGTGGAAAGCCCGCAAGTTTACGGTTCCCGTTTCCGGCTTACCTGCTGCAATCCGTTCAGCAATTGATTCGATGCCGTGATCGACAGAGTTGCGAAGCAGATGGACCAGCGGATCGCCAATCTCGTCAATTACGGTTCGGTCAAGTTCGGTTTCAGCTCCGGTAATGACCAGATCAAGCTTTTTACCCAAGGACTTTGCCAGATCGCGTACCATCCGCGGGAAGCGGTTGAATACGGTATCGATTGCGACCATCCGCAGCTTCATTACGATATTCTGCAGATCACTGCTGACGCGGCCCATATGCTCGACAGATTCGCTTAATTCCTGATTCTTGATTTCCGTTGCCAGCTGTTCCAAACGGACACGATCAATCAGCAGTTCACTAAACAGATTCATCAGCACATCCAAACGCTCAATATCAACACGGATTGTACGGGATGGCGCAGCAACGACCTTTTTGGCAGCCGGCTGCTTGTCCTTGTCGCTTACAAGAGCGGATGTGTTGTCCGCCGAAGCTGCAGCCGGTTCAATCGAAGCAGCTTCAACCTCTACAGGTGCTTTGACTTCCTCCTGCTTCTCCGTCAGCTGTACCAGCGTATCAGAATCGATTGGAGTCAATTTGGCATCTTCAATTTCAGACAGGTTCAAAATCATGGCGTGCAATTCTTCCGGCTCTTTCTCGGTAATGAAATAGAGCGAGAAGCTGCGATCAAATTTCTCTTGCTCAATGTCCTGAACCGTCGGATGGGATTTCACAACTTCCCCGCTTCGTTCCAATAGATCAAAGACCATATAGGCCCGCGCAGCTTTTAGCTGGCAATCCTCCCGAATAGAAACTTCGATATACAGTACCCGATGTCCTGCTGCAAGCGACTGTTCGAGAATCGAGTGCTGAAATTCGTCGAGTTGAACCTGTTCTTTGGACATTACAGCTCCGGCAGCGGCGGGCTTTGTTTCTGAGGAAGCAGCTGATGCGCTCTCCCCGCCCGGCACTTCGCCTCGTACGATTGCTTGCAGAGCTTCCACGATTGAAGTGACGTCCGCTTTACCTTCGCCCCCCTGGGTAATATCCTGAACCATTGCTTCCAGCGCATCAAGGCTCTTAAACAAGGTATCGAAAATGAAGTTTTGCATTTTCAGCTTGTCATTGCGGACGAGATCAAGAACGTTCTCCATCTGGTGAGTCAAGGCCGCAAGGTCTTCAAAGCCCATTGTAGCCGCCATACCTTTCAACGTATGCGCGGAACGGAAAATAACTTGTACAATCCCGATATCCTCAGGACTGCTTTCCAGCTCCATCATTTTTTCATTTAACGATTGTAGATGATCATTCGACTCATCAATAAACATGGATAAATATTGGTTCATGTCCATTGCGAGACACCTCCTCCATTAAAGTGCAGTTAAGTTTTGACGACCTGGTTTAATTTTGTAGCAATTTGCGGCAGCGGAAGCAGGTGCATCACACAGTTTAATTCGGCAGCCGAGCGAGGCATGCCGTAAACCACGCAGGTCTCTTCGCTTTCTGCAATCGTAGTGGAAATTCCCGAGTCGTAAAGTTTTTTCATTTCTTTAGCTCCATCGCTGCCCATTCCGGTCATAATAACCGCATGTCTACGAATATCACCATATCCTTGTATAGAATCGAACATGGCTCCCACTGAAGGTTTGTGACCATTTTGCGGCGGAGCGTCGGACAGCTCGATAGCGAATTGTCCGCTGCCTGAACGTTTGACAAGCAAATGCTGACCGCCAGGCGCAATGTAAGCTGTTCCTTTACGCAGCGGCATACCGTGCTCGGCCTCCACTACATTAAGCGGGCTCAGCGTATTTAGTCTCTGTGCCAGTGAGTGGGTAAACTTTGGCGGCATATGCTGTACAATTACAATCGGCGCTGGAAACGAAGCAGGTATGTTTTCCAACAGCTCTTTCAGCGCTCTCGGCCCTCCAGTTGAACAACCGACAGCAACAATCTGGTCGATTGTGTCTCCTCCGCTTGACGAACGGGATACATTTGGCGGAGGTGAAACCGGACGTTCCGGCGTTTTGCGTTCTGAGACCTGATTTTTTGAAACCTGACTTTTTAAAGATTGAACTGGCGCGACCGTATTTTTTTTAACTGGTGCTGCAGGAGGTTCTGACCGCGGTACCGGCTTTGCCGCCGGGCGAGGGTGAACCTGTCGTTCCTGCTTTTTCTCTTCACGTACGGATTTTTCTTGAACCGGAGGACGCGGCGGCTGAAGAGGCGCAGGCGGCGGAGACACTGCCGCTTTTGGTTTTGGCACAGATGATGCGCTTCGCTGCGCGGCTGCTCCCCCTATGAGCCGATCCGTACGTGTCCGCTCATCCTGTGCGGCAGCCGGTTCAATTTTGGCCCGCAGCATTTCTGTAGAGCGTTCTTCCTTCCGTCGTACTTCAGGTGGAACCACGGTTGTCTCGTCAAGACTTTGCGTTCCAGCAGCTTCTTCAATCAATGCCGCCGAAGGCTGTGCAAGAGCCGGTTTGTCTTTGGTCCAAGTCGAATCGTGAACCGCTGCATGAAGTTGGCGAAGCAGTGTCTCTCCGACTGCCTGGATGTCCTGCGAGCTGGATACAGAAGGTTTACGAATAAAATCGAATGCTCCCGCTTCAAGAGCCATAATTGTCTCGCGCATTCCTTCTTCGTTAATACCCGACAGCATGATTACCGGCAGCGGATAAGCGCGCATAATACGCTTTAACGATTCAAGTCCGTTCATCTCGGGCATTTCTACATCCATTGTTACAATATCTGGTTTGATTTTCGTGATTTTCTCAACGGCTTCCCGCCCATTTGTTGCCGTATCGACAACGGTAAACGATACGTCCCTCTCGATCAGGTCGGACACGATTTTCCGCATAAATGCGGAATCGTCGACCACAAGCACCCGGTATGGCGTCATAACTTCAACTCCTGTCCTGCTCCAGAATCAATTTCACCGTTTTAATAGTCTGCTTACAAAGCCTTTGATCCCCTTCGGTGAATCGGATCGAATCTGCATGGAACGCTGCGTGTATCGGAATGCGAGCTCTTGAATATCTTTTGAAGCCTGGCTGTTAGGAAAGCGGATCGAGAAAGGCGTTTGCTTTTTGACCGCTTGACTGACATGAGAATCGTCACTGATGTGACCGAGAAGAGGAATATCCAAATGCAAAAATTGATCTGCTACAAGTCTAATCTTATCTGCAGTCTGTTGAGCTTCCCGACGATTTGAAGCCCGATTAACAACCAGACGAAAGCGAGCTGTCTCTTCCAAATCGTGAACAACCTTGACCAATGCATAAGCGTCGGTAATTGAAGTCGGCTCCGGTGTGGTGACGACAATAGACTCATCAGAAGCGGTAATAAAGCGGATCGTTTCTTTCGACAACCCAGCTCCGGTATCGAACAGAATATAATCCATATCCTGCGCGACCTCTTCAATCTGATGTGTAAAGTACAGCAGATCTTCTTCAGAAAGCGAAAACAATTCTGTCAGGCCTGAACCTCCTGCAACAAAAGGCAGCGAATTCGGCCCGACTTGGATAATCTCGCTTATACTCTTTTCTCGCTTTAACAGGTGAAACAGGTTATACCGTGAACGGACCCCCATCAAAACGTCGATGTTTGCCATTCCGATATCGGCATCAAAAACAAGCACCTTTTGCCCAAGCTTTTGCAGCTCCAACGCAAAATTCAAGGTAAAGTTCGACTTGCCGACGCCCCCTTTTCCACTAGTTACGGCGACGACATGGGCCGTTTTCCCCGAAGTTCCGGAAGAGTCCTGCTGCCTCGATGGATCGGTGCGAAGAGAAGAAATCAGTTCCCTGAGCGCCGCGGCCTGATCAGTCATAACGTTTGCTCTCCCAGCAGAAGGCTAGCGAGCAGATCTCCGCCAGGAAGCAGCAGATCATCTGGCACGTTTTGCCCATTCGTGATGTAAGAATACTTGAGCGGATAGCGATGCAGAAGACTGAAAATACTTCCAAAGCTGCCCGTTTCATCAGCTTTGGTGAAAATAATTTTGTCGAGTCTATACTGGCTGAAATTATCTGTAATCTCAGCCATATCCCTATATTTGGAAGTTAGACTCAATACCAGATAAGTTTCGCTGCGTTCGACAGGAGCGATTAACGCTTGCAGCTCCGAAACCAGCAGCTCATTTCTGTAGTTCCGCCCGGCCGTATCCATCAGAATCAGATCGCAGTTTTCAAGCTTCTGAAAAGCGCGCTGCAAATCTCCCGGCGATTGTACGACTTCAAGCGGAACATTCAAAATAGAGGCATACGTTCGAAGCTGCTCGATTGCAGAAATCCGATAGGTATCCGAAGTGATAAAGCCTACCTTTCGCTTATGCTTAAACATTTGCTCGGCAGCCATTTTGGCAATCGTCGTTGTTTTCCCTACGCCGGTAGGACCGGCAACATAAACGATCCGAGTTTCTTTTTCAATCCCGCCACCTTCGCGCTCTTTTGCAAAGGTACGAATTTTCTCTTGAAGTTTGTCAGCAGACGATTCGGAAAACGTTAAATCCGGCTCTTCCCTAACCATTTCCAGCCATTCTTCGACAAGCTCTTCTTCTACATTTTGTTCCCGCAAGCGTTCAAGCAGCTTTTCCAAATTTTCCGGCAGCGGAGCCAACTCATCTTTACTTTTAGATAACTTGTCGATCATAAGCCGCATTTGATGCAGCTCTTCGTACAGACGACCCTCCTTATCTTGTACCCGTTCTTCCCGGTGTTCGCGGATGCTGCGCTCTAATTGACGCTGCTGTTCGGAAAGAGGAGATGAAACGGGTTCTTCATAAAATCCCGGCCTTTGTTCCAAAGAACCTTCAGTCGGAATAATCCCGTTAGTCCAATTATCGGTCGATTGGGCCTCAGGTTTTATATATAGGTTCTCAAGACCTGATTCTGATGGCGCAGATTTGACGTTTTTTTCGGTTTTGAGCTCGTTTTTTGTCGATTCTGCTGTAGATTTCGAAGAATTAGCGGCAGCGCTTGCCCGTTGATAAGCTCCTGCTCCGGCACTTCGCGGAATAGCTGCCGGAGGGGGCACCGAATTTGCTTCCGCAGTAGGGCGAGCAGGCTCGGGTTCCTTTTTTGTACTCTCCAGAGCAGCCACAACTTCAAGCTTTTTTTTACCAAATAAACCGAATATCCCGCCTACCTTGATTTCTTTTGTACTTAGAATAACGGCATCCGATCCAAGATCAGTACGAATTTTTTGCATCGCTTCAATCATGGTCTCCACTACGTAACGTTTTACGATCATAAGTTCACCACTCCGACACTTTGAATTTCGACGCTCGGTTCAAGTTCACTGTAGGAGAGCACCGGAATATCCTGCATCGTACGCTCAATAATTTGGCGCATGTACATACGTATTGTCGGTGAGGCAAGCAGTATTGGCTGCTGACCCGACTGAATGGAGCGGTTTACCTGCTCGGTCAACCTCTGATAAACGGTCTGCGTCGATACCGGATCAAGCGCAAGGTAGCTTCCCTGTTCCGTTTGCTGAACGCTTTCCGCAATTTTCTTCTCCAAATTTGGACCGACAGTAATGACACGCATGGTTTCTCCCTGTTGGGTAAACTGCTGAGTAATTTGTCTGGATAGTGCCTGACGCACATATTCGGTTAGAATGTCCGGATCTTTGGTATAAGTTCCGTAATCAGCCAACGTTTCAAAAATGGTGACCATATCGCGGATAGAGATTTTTTCTTTGAGAAGCTTTGCCAACACTTTTTGAACATCGCCAATTGCCAGGGTCGAAGGAATAAGATCATCCACCAGAACCGGATAGTTTTCCTTCAGATTATCAACCAACGCTCTTGTTTCCTGACGGCCAAGCAGTTCATGTGCATGCCGCTTAACCAGCTCGGTCAAATGTGTTGCGACGACAGAAGGCGGATCTACAACCGTATAACCCGACAATTCTGCCCGCTCCTTGGTTGCTTCGTCAATCCAAAGCGCCGGAAGGCCAAATGCAGGTTCCATCGTTTCAATGCCGGTAATACTTTCGTCATCAAAGCCTGGACTCATTGCGAGATAATGATTGAGGAGCAGCTCACCCCGACCCACAATATTACCTTTGATTTTTATAATATATTCATTGGGTCTGAGCTGGATGTTGTCACGGATCCGAATGACAGGAACGACAAGTCCCAATTCCAATGCGCACTGCCGGCGGATCATGATAATTCTGTCCAGCAAGTCGCCGCCCTGCTGCATATCAGCTAACGGAATCAAACCATAGCCAAACTCAAATTCAATAGGATCCACTTGAAGCAGGCTGATGACACTTTCTGGACTGCGTACTTCTTCGATCTGTTGTTCTTCTTCCTGCATTTCTTCTGAAATTTGCTTTTTCTCCAAATTCGTCTGCATGCGGCGCGCCGCAAAGAATAACAGGATCGAAAGCGGCAGCGTCGAGAACCATTCGATTGGCGTCAGGAAACCAAGCAGAGCGATAGCAATAGCCACAATGTACAGCAACTTTGGAAAGGAGAAGAGCTGACCTACCACATCGTCCGCCAGATTGCCTTCCGAAGTTGCTCGAGTTACAATCAGGCCGGATGCCGTAGAAATCAACAGTGCAGGAATTTGACTGACCAGACCATCCCCAATGGTTAAAATGGAGTAGGTCGACAAAGAGTCTGAAAACTCCATTCCGTGAATCGTCATACCGATAATAAAGCCGCCGACCAAGTTAATGATAAGAAGAATAATACTGGCGATTGCATCGCCTTTGACGAATTTACTTGCACCGTCCATTGCGCCGTAGAAGTCCGCTTCGCGCTCGATTTTGGAACGTCTTTCCCGCGCCTGCTGTTCATTAATCAGGCCGGCGTTCAGATCGGCGTCGATGCTCATCTGTTTACCGGGCATCGCGTCGAGCGTAAAGCGCGCCCCTACTTCGGCTACGCGTTCCGAACCTTTTACAATAACGATAAACTGAACGGCAATCAGAATGAGGAAAACGATAAAGCCAATCGCAATTTCGCCGCCCGCAACAAATTCACCGAACGTTCTTACTACCGATCCGGCATCCGCCTGTCCCAAAATCAATTTTGTCGTCGAAATATTTAGCGACAAACGGAACAATGTCGTGATCAGAAGCAGCGCCGGGAAAATTGAAAATTGCAGTGCTTCTTTGGTGCTCATAGCGAGCAGCATGATCAGCATTGCGACCGCAATATTGATGACGATCAGGACGTCAAGCAGCCAGGTAGGAATCGGCAGGATCATCATCATGACGATTCCCAACACTCCGGCAAGAATTACTATGTCCGTTTTCTTCATATCTTTTCTCCTTCCGGGCTCGATTACTTCACTTTACCTTTTAACCTATATACGTAAGCCAACACTTCGGCCACTGCCTGAAATAGATCGGCAGGAACATTATCTCCAATTTCGGCCTGAGCAAACAGTGCACGTGCCAGCGGCTTATTTTCCATAATCATAACGCCATTTTCCTTGGCAACTTCCCTGATACGCAGCGCAACAAAATCTTTGCCTTTCGCTACAACTTCCGGAGCCTGCATTTGGTTTCCATCATATTTGAGCGCTACCGCGTAATGCGTTGGGTTCGTAATAATGACATCAGCGGTTGGTACGTCCTGCATCATCCGCTGCATCGCCATCCTGCGCTGTCGTTCGCGGATTTTGCCTTTGATCAACGGATCGCCTTCCGCTTTTTTATACTCGTCTTTAATGTCCTGCTTGGACATTCGAATTCCTTTTTCAAATTCGTATTTTTGATACATAAAATCGAATACTCCGAGGATCAACAGTGCAGATCCAATCTTAATTCCGAGCAGAATTGTAACCGAAGCCGCAAAATCAAGCGTATCTTCAAGAGACATTGCGTGCATTTTCGAAATGGTGGTAATTTCACCTCGCAAGGTAGTATATACCAGCACTCCAATAATGGTCATTTTAAGCAGCGATTTTAGCATCTCGACAATTGATCGCATGGAGAAAATATTTTTAAAACCTTTAATCGGATCCATCTTGCTGAATCTCATTTTGAGCCCTTCTCCTGTGAACAAGAGACCATACTGCGCAAAACTGGCGATAATGGCGATCAAAACGGCAGCGATAAAGATCGGAGCAAGAAGTTTGAAAATTTCAAGCATATACTGCATCATCATGATCATCACATTGTCAATCGTAATGTCCATATTCATCCTGTTGCTGAACGTATCGGTAAACAGGTGAGTGATGACCGTCCGGAAATTGCTGCCGAAAATCATCAAAATAGCAATTGCCGTAATTAAGACTGCTGCCGCCGGAAGTTCCTGACTTTTCGCAACTTGACCTTTTTTGCGACTTTCTTCCCGTTTTTTCGGCGTCGCTTTTTCTGTCTTTTCTCCGGCAAACATCTGGAGGTCAAGTGTATGCCTAAGCTTCAAGCTTCCTGCCACCTCTCGCTGTCCGTCATGGATCGCCCGCTCCGGGCCTTTCCCCAACCGTGCCCAATAGTTCTTCCATGGATCGGGCCATAAGTGAAAATAAATGATCGAAAATATAAGTCAGACTTGGCATTAACAATAAAAGCAGCGTAAGCCCGACAAGAATTTTAATAGGAATACCGATAACAAATATATTGAACTGCGGAGCCGTTTTCGCCAGGAAGCCTAGACCTACGTCTGTTAAAAATAAAGCTACGACAATAGGAGCGGCCATCTGGAACGCTACCACCATCACCATTCCAAGTACCTTAAGAAAAAACTCGGATACACTGCCATCATAAATTCTGACAAATAATTCGTTATCCAGCGGAACCCAGTTATAACTGTATACAATTGCATCGAGCAGCCTATGATGACCGTTCATCGATAAAAAAATTAACATTGCGATCATATACTTGAATTGACCTGTTAACGGCGTAACCGCTCCTGTCGTCGGATCAAACACGCTTGCCATACCGAAACCCATTTGGATATCAAGTACCGCGCCTGCCAGCTGAATGGCAATCAGAAACATGTAAGCGACAAATCCGAGCAGTAAACCCATCAAAATTTCTCGTACAACCAATAAAATGTAGCCTTCGTCAAATGCCGCTTCTTGATTAGTCCCATAACTGAGGTAAATCAGAATCGCCACTATGGTCCCCAAACCGATTTTGAACCGGTTCGGTACGTTTCGAGAAGAGATTAAAGGTGCTACTACGAAAAAGGACGTTACCCGACAAAAGATAAGTAAAAATACCGGAAAAGCTTGCATCACATTAATCATCATGAACCAGCCTTACCCAATATACAAATGCAGGTTATTTAAAATGTTGTACGTAAAGTCCACCAGCGTATTAAGAATCCACGGACCGAAGATCAAAACCGATAGCATGACGGCTACAATCTTCGGTACGAAGGCGAGCGTCTGCTCTTGGATTTGCGTCGTTGCCTGAAATACACTGACAATCAAGCCAACTAGAAGCCCCAGAGTAAGCATTGGGGCACTGGCTTTCAACACAACGTACACGGCTTCGCCTGCAAGACCGATAATGAAATTTGAATCCATGTCGTTTCCCTCCCGAATTCATCCGATCTTCAGCGCCTCAGCCGGTATCAAAGCTGAGAAGCAGCGACTTGACGACCAGATACCAACCATCCACAAGCACGAACAGCAAAATCTTGAACGGCAGCGAAATGACGGTCGGCGGAAGCATCATCATCCCCATCGCCATAAGCGTACTCGATACGACAATATCGATTACAAGAAAAGGAATATAGATCATAAAACCCATTTGAAAAGCAGTCTTCATCTCGCTTATAGCGTAAGCCGGAACCAGAACTGTCAAAGGAATATCTTCAAAGCTTTCAGGCTGTTCCGCTCCGGTATAGTCCATGAAAAGCAGCAGGTCCTTTTCCCGGGTATGCTTGAACATAAACTCTTTCATTGGCACGGCCGCTTCATCCAAGGCCTCCATCTGTGTCAATTCTCCACGAACATAAGGCTGTAATGCTGTATCGTTAATTGCTGACAACGTAGGAGACATAATAAAAAGCGTTAAAAAAAGTGCCAGTCCCACGAGCACCTGATTCGGCGGCATTTGCTGCGTACCGAGCGACGTTCTGACGAAACTGAGCACAATGACAATACGGGTAAAGCTTGTCATCAGAACCAGCAAAGCCGGCGCAATACTAATGACAGTAATTAATAGCAGAACTGATAACGTACTTGTTGCTGGAGCTCCTTCTGAATCGCCGCCTATCTGAAGATCGATATTTGGGATCGGGTTCTCCGTGCCGGTCGCATGCGCGGACGGCAAAACATGAATAAAAACAAATACAATCAACAGTACAAACGTAATCGTTAACTTTTTTTTCATGGTTCCCTCGATCGGTCAGCAGATTCATCTTTTTTCAACAGATCGTCGACCTTGCGACGGCGATCCGATGCTTCCTTCAGCCGATTTTCAAACAGCTGCTGGAACGAAGACGACTCAAGCTCTTCCGCTTCGGCGGGAGTGCTTGTTCCGCTTCGGAATCTGGATGTAAGTTTCTCCGCCCAGGCGGGCAAAGCAATATTGGGCCCGGCAGTTTCCTGCTCAAGTGCCGCAATAAGCTCCTCCACTTCCTCTGCTCCGGAAATTTTGTCGATTAACGAGATATTCTCGCCGACGCCGATCAAATAAATGCTGCCGCCGATTTCGACAATTTGCAGCGATTTATTTTGGCCGAGGCCGACTCCACCAAGTGTACGGACAGAGCGGCCACCGAACCAGCCCCGGTTTTTTTTGCCCAAGTAGCGGATCAAAAAAACGATAAGGGCAACTATCGCAATCAAGACGAAGATTACCCATACCAGATAGGAATACACGCCGGTATCCGCCGTAAAGTTCGGCCGCTCTTCGTTCAATAAAAACATAGGCAAAGTTCCCGTCTTACGCGCCGAGCGTCTTGTTGATCGCTTCGATAACTCGGTCGGATTGGAACGGTTTTACGATAAAGTCTTTGGCACCTGCTTGGATTGCATCGATAACCATGGCCTGCTGCCCCATTGCCGAACACATAATGACTTTCGCTCCAGCATCAAGTTTTTTAATTTCTTTCAAAGCAGCGATTCCATCCATTTCAGGCATTGTGATGTCCATTGTAATTAGATCTGGTTTAAGTTCTTTGAATTTCTCTACCGCTTGTGAGCCATCTTGTGCCTCGCCCACAACCTCGAATCCATTTTTTGTAAGAATATCTCTGATCATCATGCGCATGAAAGCTGCATCGTCCACAATAAGAATACGGTTTGCCATTGATTAAAAATCCTCCCTGTTGATTGCGTTATTGTAAGTTTTGAATCCGGTCCCACTGGCTGACAATATCTGTGACACGAACACCAAAGTTTTCGTCGATGACAACGACTTCACCTTTGGCGATCAGCTTGTTGTTGACCAGAATATCGACCGGTTCGCCCGCCAGCTTGTCGAGCTCAACGATAGATCCCTGGGACAATTCCAGAATATCTTTAATCTGCTTTCGGGTCCTTCCTAATTCTACGGTGACTTTGAGGGGAATGTCCATCAATAATCCCAAATTATTTTCATCCGCCTGACCGTAACCGCCGTTCTGAAGGTTGCCGAATTGAACCGGCTGGACGTTTACGTTGCGGCCAGGAGCATTCCCGTAATGATTCGGCTGCTGCTGCGGAGGCATTTGCCCGTATCCTGGATAAGGCATACCATACTCTGGTTGGGCTCCTGGTGCCCCATAACCCGGATATGGAGCTTGCGGCGGCTGTCCCGGCATTCCGTAAGGCGGCATGCCGTAAGGTGGCATTCCCTGCCCCTGCTGCGGTGAAGCTGCATAAGGGTCTTGATAAGGAGCCTGCTGAGCCGGCGGCTGCATTTGCGGTTCGGCTGCAGACTGCGAAGGAGCGGAAGCCTGAGGCTGCTGCGGAGCTGGTGTCTCCGGTTCCGCTTCATCTCCTGATCCTCCAAGAAGCATTCCAACCATACTTTTAGCAAAGTCAATAGTAATTAACTGCATGATCGTCGAATCGATCAGATCACCGATCAGAAGCCGGAAAGAAACTTTAACTAACGTTTCTTCAGCCGGAAGGTTACTGACTCCGTCTCCGTTGCTAACGTCCAAAATATCGATAGCCGGCGGTGATATGTTGACAAAGCGGTTGAAAATGGTGGACATGGACGTCGCGGAGGAGCCCATCATTTGGTTCATAGCTTCCTGCACGGCGCTGATATGGATTTCATTCAGCTCTTCATCCTGCGGATCTCCCTCTCCGCCAAGCATAAGATCGGCGATGATTTGGGCATCTCTTTGCTTGATTACAAGAGAATTAATACCCTGGAATCCGTCAACATAATTGACGTGCACCGCAACATGCGGCTTTGGAAATTCGGATTCAAACTTGCTTCTTGTAATAACCGATACTTTTGGTGTCGTAATATCCACTTTTCTGCCTAAGAGAGTAGACAATGCGGTAGCCGCACTCCCAAAAGTGATATTCCCGATCTCACCCAGCGCGTCCTGTTCCAGAGAAGTCAGAAAATCCTCAACGGTCTGTTCGGCACCTGAAGGAACGTCTGCATCGTCAGATCCAGACTGCTGCAGCAATGCGTCAATCTCTTCCTGGGACAAATAATCTTTACTCGTCAAATTCTTCAACTCCTTCGTTGACGATCTCGTCGATTTGCACGGCAACCCGATCTTTAATCATACCCGGGCTTCCGATAAACTTCAGTTTTTCTCCAACTTTAATGGCGAGACCTTCTTCGGTAGCCTTATTTAGCGTAATAACGTCTCCCTGAGACAAACTGAGAAATTCGCGAATCGTCAGTTGGGACTGCCCAAGCTCAGCAATAACTGGAAGCTCAGCGCGGGTTACCCGTTGACGCAAGGCTTCAAGTTCTTCCGGAGCACGCGCTTTTTTCTGCGATACGAACCAATGGTGTACCGACAATTTCGACATAATAGGCTCGATGACTACGTGGGGGATACACAGGTTGATCATCCCGCTTGTATCACCAATTTTTGTACTGAGCGAGATCAGTGCGATGGTCTCATTGGGCGATACAATCTGCATAAACTGTGGATTCGTTTCCAACGCTTCCATCCTTGGCGTTATGTCGTAAACTGTCTTCCAAGCTTCTTGCAAATTTTCCAATGCCCTGCTGAAAATCCGTTCCATAATCATCGTCTCAATCTCGGTGAGCGCTCCCGGTTTAAGTGGAGCCGTCCCGCTGCCTCCCAGCATACGGTCCACCATGGCATAGGCGATATTAGGATGCACTTCAAGCACCATTCGGCCTTCCAGCGGCTCCGCTTCGAAAATGTTCAGAACGGTCATTTTCGGAATGGAGCGGATGAATTCGTCGTAAGGCAGCTGTTCGACCTGCACGACGCTGATTTGAACGAAGGTACGAAGCTGAGCAGAGAAATAAGTAGTTAAATTTCGCGCAAAGTTTTCATGAATTCGGGTCAGGCTTCGAATATGGTCTTTGGAAAAACGTACAGCCCTTTTAAAATCGTAAGAGCGAATTTTACGCTGTGTGTCTTCTTTTTTGAGTTCATCGGCATCCATTTCGCCTGAAGATAGCGCAGCCAATAGAGCGTCAATCTCATTTTGTGATAATACATCAACCAAACCTTTCACCCCCTCCCAATAGACACGGCCGCGCCCTTGGACGCGACCATAAACTTACGCGGAGAACCGCAAAGCTGCGCTGTTCAGATACTTGCCAGGATGAAGTTGGTGATGTTAACATTCACAACTTCGCCTTCCGGCAGCGACTTGTTAATGAGATTTTTAAGCTTTGTGTTTAGCTGCGTTTTGCCTTTCGACGTACCCAGGCTTTCCGGGTCCATGTCGGCCAGTGTCATCAAGACGATCGGTTTGACAGTAATATCCTTAATCGTATCAAATTCCGCTTTTGTTTTCGCGCTGTCAAGCTGGAAAGAGAAATCTACTTGAACGATGTAGGAAGGGTCCGACAAATTCGTTTTGATTCCTGTCATATCCGAACTGACTGCTACGATATCTTTAGCAGACAGCTGTTTTTCCTGCTTTGCTGCTTCTTTTTCAGCAGATGCGGCTGTCGTCTCATCACCTTTTCCCAGTACCAGGAACACGGCTACAACGATCAGCGTAATCGCCAAAAGCATCGTAATAAGCCATGGCAAAAGTTTCTTCATTCTTCTTCCCCCGTATTCTGCACTTTCACCGAAGCGGTATGCAGGCCGATAGCGGCATAATATTCGGTCATCAGCTTGACAACGTCTGCGGCTTTCTCAAGCACGATCATACGTTTGCCGTTAACCAATGTAACGTAAGTGTCAGGCATTTCTTCTACCGTCTCAATCTGCAGCGCATTAAGCCACAATGGAGATCCGTTTAAACGAGTCACTGGAATCATGGTTTCCCTCCCGTAAAGCTGACGGAAAAGCGGATTTGATCAGCTAGCCTTTCCGCCGCTAATTATCCGATTAACGCTTCAGATTAACAACTTCCTGCAGCATTTCATCGGAAGTCGTAATGATTCTGGAGTTTGCTTGGAAACCGCGCTGTGCTGTAATCATCTCAGTGAATTCGCCCGTAAGGTCGACGTTCGACATTTCCAGTTGGCCGGCTACGATGCTGCCCGCCATCGCGTTTGCTTCATCTGCCTCAAGTGTAATCTCAATTTCAGGCCCCATTGCATTTTGCCCTACACGATACAAGTTGCCGCCAGCCTTCTCCAAGCCTTCCGGATTCCGTACTACGACAACTGCCAAACGGTTCTCTGCATCTACTTCTCCTTCAGCGTCTCTAATAGATACTGTACCGTCACTACCGATAGAAAAACTCGATCCTTGCGGGATATTAATAGCTTCACTGTCCGTATTGAGTACGAAGAGTCCATCAGAGTTCACCAAGTTGCCCCCTCCATCTACATGGAAGTCTCCCGCTCTGGTAAGGAAAACGTTACCTGGTTCGGCACCGGATTCAAGAGCCACTGCGAAGAATCCGTCTCCATCGATCCGCAGGTCTGTCGGGTTGTTCGTTGTCATTGCGCTGCCAGCCAGGTGCAATGTATCGATCGATCCGATCGATACACCCAAACCGATCTGCTTGGCATTCGAACCGCCTGATTCGTCTGTAGGAGCTGTAGCACCTGCCGACATCTGACTCAAAATGTCTTTGAACATTACGCGGGAAGACTTGAAGCCGGTCGTGTTTACGTTCGCGATATTGTTACCGATGACGTCCAATTTCGTCTGGAAGCCTTTCATACCCGACACGCCCGAATACATGGATCTCAACATTAAATGATTCCTCCTATGGTTTCGCACACTTTTAATTTTTACCTGCAATATGTTACTTAACTTATTCCATTGTACTTTCTTTCGTCAGAAAAAGTCCTAGCTAAAAGTGCTATTTTGTACCGCTTCATGCGTTCCACGGTACTTCGGCTTCCTATCGGGCCAGCCGGTGAGACTAGGAAACAATGACTGCACTATCAATTTGAGTGAATACATTGTCTTTCATGGAATTGCCGTCAACCGCAGTAACGACTGTACGATTCCGTACATTTACAATCAAAGCCATGTCCTGCATAAGAAGCAGAGATTCTTTGGAACCTTTAGCTGCCGCCTTATCAATCGCGCTTTCAATTTTGCGAAGCTGATCGGGATTGAATTCAATGCCTCGCTGCTCAAGCCGCTTTGAAGCATGCCCGCTGAATTTTAGCAGCTTCTCTTCGAGTACGGACTGAAAATTTTCGCGTCCGGGCGTAGAGACCGCTTGATTCCGCGAAGTTCCCGGCGGAATTTTAGCCGGATATAACTGGCCTACACGAATCGGGTCATTCATTTTACACCTCCTTATCACCGGACTGAGCTGTTCCGGCTGCCTCCTCTGCGGAGTTTTGAGAAGATTGGGCCGTCACATCTTCCTGTCCCGAAGCTGGTTGAGTCTGCTCGTTTGTAGAACTTGAAGAATCTTCTGCTGCAGCCTCCTGAGATGTTGTTGGAGTTTCCGCCGCAGTGCCGGATTCCGCTCCGCCTGCTTCAACCATTGTGATATCGGTAGTCGGCACCAAATAATCGCCTACTGCTGCAAACATTTTACCGTCTTTTTGAAGAACGGAAGCGACATTACCTGTCAAATAGTTGCTCGTTTCTGAATCGTACCATGTAACTTTTTGACCGATAAGCTGTGAAGCTGTGCCCATTGAAGAATTCATTTGCGTCAGCTGAGTGGACATGTTCATCAGCTGCTCCAAGGAGGAAAACTGGGCCATCTGGGCAGTGAATTGAGAATTGTCCATTGGAGCCAGAGGATCCTGGTTTTTAAGCTGTGCGATCAAAATTGTCAGGAATTGTTCCTTGCCCATTGTTGCAGAATCTTTCGAAGTTTTTGCAGCTGCATTTTGTACGTTCTGCGCCGAATAATTAGGCCAAATATTTGATGTCGAAACCGAGCTGTTTGCCAAAAAGATAACCTCCTATCTGAGTTAAGCTTCTGCTATAAATGAGCTTCCGGATTGCGCGGCCGTCTTCTGTCTCAACCACTCGCCAAGTTCTTCGCCAAGCTCGGCTGTCAAACGGGCATCGTCGCTACTTTCTTCTTTCGAACGCGAACGTTTCCCCTGCTGTTGCCCGCTTCCTCCTTGACCGCCATTATGATCCATCTGCGACTGCAGTGAGGAGCTTTGTGTAACTTCCAATCGTTCTACCGTCAATCCCTGCCCTTGAAGCGATCCGCGAAGCTGAACCATTTGCTGTTCCAGCAAATCTTTGGCAGCTGCATGTTCAGTAATGAAGTGAGCGACAAGCTGACCGGCATGCATAGTGATACGAATATCAACCTTGCCGAGATGCTCCGGAGTCATGGTAATCTTGGCTTCCGTAAATCCTTGCTTCTGCAAAATCTGAAGTCGGTCTACGACCAGTTTCTCTACTTCTTTAGCCATCTGATTGACAGGAACAGCTTCGACTGGTTTGGCCGGTGTTAAGCCGTTTGCCCGCAATGCCAATTCTCCTGCCGTAATTGTTCCCTGCGGTTTGATGTCCTGCTGTTGTTCTTGAGACGAATCGCTATCCTGCTGCATACCTGATCCGGACTGTTGGGACTGATTCTTTGCTGCTGCAATAGTCGGTTGGTCTTCAGCTTTAACCAATGTCTTCGCCGCCAATTGTTTTTCATCTTGCACAACTTCCGTTTGGACTACCTGCTGTATTGGCTGTTTGGCAGCTGTTTGGCTTATGTTTTCATCGGCCATTTGAACCGTTTGTTCAAGCGCCGCCAGCGCCTGCTGAGCCTGCACTTTCAATTCAGGGGCAGTCTGTGCGGTTTTCTGCAGTTCCACTAATTGTGCAACTATATCCTGAAGCGCAAATTTTAACGTTGACGGATTGGAAGCCAACATTTCAACTGCATTTGCTGACTGCTGTTGTCCTTCTTGAAGCTGGGGTTCACTCTGCTGTCCATTTAGCAGAACCTGCGCTTGTTGAACCCAATTTTGCAGCATAGACACGAGCTGAGGATTTTCAAGCAGCTGTTCGTCAATCACATCAAGCTGTCCCAGAAGTTCTTCCAATTTAGCTTCCAACTGTTTGACATTGTCGCCTGGAGTTCCATTTTGGACTTCCTCAGAAGACACTCCAGCTGCTGCAATCAACTGCTGAAGCGCCGCCAAAAGAGGATTTGACGGTGTCTCAGCTGTTTCTCCTCCGGAACTGTCAGTTCCTACAGCTCCCATTAATAATTGAAGGGATTGTCCAAATACAGCAGCTGCTCCGCTCGCTGTAGCACCAACAGGAGATTTACTTGTGGCAGCGGGTGCTGCACTTACTGTCATTCCCGGAATCGTCATTCCCACTTTGTTTTTTCACCTCCCTCAATCCAAATTAACCGCCGATTAATTTATTGGCCAAAGACGCGGCCGTTTCACTATCCGTATTTGCCATTTGAGACAATATGTTGGATCGTGTAGCATCATCTACCGATTTCAAAATTGTCAGTACCTTTGCTTGATTGGTCTTAGCCATCTGAGTCAGCAGTGCTGACGCGCTGGCAGCATCCATAGAAGAAAAAGTTTGACTCAGTTGATCTTGATTAAGTGATCCGCTTGTGGAAGGAGTCTTTTGCGAAGACTGATCCGAACTGCTGACTGCGGCACGCGCCGTGTTGGCCGCTTTTTCAAGTTGAGCTGCAGAAGCGGCGTTTTTAAGCATAATTGAAACTTTGGCCGCTTTATCGGCCGTCATTTTTTGCAGAATTGCAGAACGCTGTTCCGTATTCATTGCATTGAGAATCATGGCCATTTCTTCGTCTGTCAGCGTCTGTATGATTGGAGCTGCTTTGCTTGCGCTCATGGATCCGTAAGTTTGAGCCAGCTGTTTGACTTTATCGCTTGGCTTATCTTCAGCTTTTGGCTCTGCAGCAGCTGCCGCTTCTGCTTCTTCCTTCTGCTTAGCTTCAGTCTCTTCCAGCTGTTTCTGCAAAGTTTCTAACTGAGTTTGCGTATCAGTTTGAGCCTGCTGAGTCGTTTTTAATTCAGCATTTTTCTGTGCGAGTTGAGTTTTGAGCTGATTGATTGTAGCTTCTGCACTTGCCGCCTGCTGCTCTTCCTTACGCTGTGCCTGCTGCTCTGGTGTATAAGTCGGTTTGGGAAGAAGCGATCCGACAACCGGAATCTGATTAGCTGTTTCCAGTACTGTGTTTCGCGCATTCGGGTTCATCACAGTAAGCAGTACTCCAACTAGCACGACTGCAAACAGAATGGGTACTGCGAACAACAGAATCCGACCTGCTTTACTTCCCGACTCTTCTTCCAAACCCATATCGGCTTGGGTTTCGGTTTTTGCCACGCACTTGACCTCCTTCTACAATTGCTGTCCTACTGGTGATTTAACGGGCGCGAGAGACAAAACGAATCGTTGCCATTTCGTCAAGAGTATTTTGCTCACGCAGCATCTCTTCTTTTTGGAAAGAATCCAACGCTTTACCACGAGCCTGCAGCCATACCTTTTCATCCAACATTTTCGTTGTAAGGTGTTCTTTCTTTTCTTCGACTTTTACTTGAGCACTTTGAATATCTTGGCGCTTCTGAAGAATGCATTGATCGATGTAATTGATATAATCCTGCATTTGTTGGAGTTGGACAGCTGAAACTGCGTTTACAGTCTGATTTTGCAGAGTGTCGAACAATGAATCTTTGTCCGAGAACAGCTGGCTCAGCGTTTGTTCCTCAGCCTGCAATTCTCCCATGGCCGAAGAAAGTTTCATCTCTGCATGACTTTTCTCACTCGTTTTCAGATCCACGACTTTTTGAAATGAGTAGTTGAATTTCAACATTCCTTAAGGTCAGCTCCTTGAAAATTCTTGGATTAAACGTTCTATCGACTCATCCAGCGTTGTCTTTTCGTTTACCTTTTGTTTGGTGAAATCCCAGATCCTCTGGATATTCTCGATCGATTCATCGATCTCTGCGCTTGAGCCCCTCTGATAGGCACCAATGTTAATCAGATCTTCAGATTCCTTATAGACCGACAGCAGCCGCTTCAAGTTGTTGGCCGCATCTGTTTGTATTTCCGGCGAAATGTCCTTCATAACCCGGCTGATACTTGCCAGTACATCAATCGCTGGAAAATGTCCTCGGTTAGCAATTCCCCGGTTCAAAACGATGTGTCCGTCCAATATCCCCCGGACCGCATCGGCAATCGGTTCATTCATGTCATCTCCGTCGACAAGCACGGTATAGAAAGCGGTGATCGAACCGGTTGGTCCCGTTCCTGCCCTTTCCAAAAGTTTCGGAAGGCTTGCGAATACTGAAGGGGTATAACCTCTCATCGCCGGCGGCTCGCCTACAGCCAATCCTACTTCACGCTGAGCCATTGCATATCGGGTAACCGAATCCATCATCATCATGACGTTCATTCCGCGATCCCGATAATACTCAGCTATACTTGTTGCAATCAAAGCTCCTTTGATTCGAACCAGTGCGGGTTGATCGGAAGTAGCCACGATAACGACCGATCGGGCTAAACCTTCCGGACCAAGATCCCGTTCAATGAAATCGAGTACTTCACGTCCACGTTCTCCAATCAATGCAATAACGTTGATGTCCGCTGAAGTATTTCGAGCAATCATGCCCATCAAAGTACTTTTCCCGACACCCGAGCCGGCGAAGATGCCCACCCGCTGTCCTTTCCCGATTGTAAGAAGTCCGTCAATCGCTCGAACCCCAACGCTGATCGGTTCTTGTACTCTTGGCCGCTGCAGTGGGTTGCTCGGCGCATTAAACGTTGATGCATGAGCCATACGTGCCGGAAGCAGCGATCCGTCCAGCGGCCTTCCAAGTCCATCTAACACTTTGCCGAGCAATTCTGATCCGACCTGTACGGTAAGCGGCTTACCCGTGCCGACAACGTCGCATCCCGGGCCGATTGACTGCAGTTCGCCAAGCGGCATCAGCAGTACTTTATTGTCCCGAAATCCGACAACTTCGGCCTGAAGCGGAGGTGACGTTTTGTTAGGATAAATGTAGCAAACTTCGCCAATACTAGTATCTGGTCCTTCTGATTCAATCATCAGCCCGATGACCTGTGTGACTTTACCGTTCACTCGAACCGGATCAAGCTGCCTCAGTTGATCCAAGTATTTGTCGACTAAAATTTCTTTCATCCCTTCACCTCCATACCGTCGTTGCTTTATATTCATCATTTTACACCCTTATAAAAAAACCACTAAGGCTAAAAAGTGCTATTTATCGAATTCAAAAAACCCCCGTACCCTACTACACTTCCTACTCCAATGAGAATTGACTAGTACCTCCACCAATTTGTACGTCTTTGGAGGAATTCCCAGTCATTTCACGAATTAAGCATTTGAATCTTCTTCATGACGGGCAAGTCTTAACAGTTCTCTTTTGATCTCTGCCAATTGTGTATCAATTCTGGCATCGACGCTTCCAAAGTTTGATCGAATTACGCATCCACGGTCTTGAACAGTAGCATCAGGGAGAATTTGCAATTCCGCCTGGGAATCAATCGACATAGCAAGCTCTTCACGCGCAGAATTGATTAAGGAGAATTGTGAAGGAGCGACGCACAGTGCAATCGTTCCTTGTTCCCTTTTTCGCAGCAAAGTTTTACGAATCAGACTCAACGTCAACTCTTCGTCATCACCCAATTTACGGTCGATTACTTTCTCTGCAATTGCCGAGCTGAGCTCAACCAGGAAAGGTTCGGCTTCTTGAATAATTTCTTCTTTTGTCCGAACCGCTTCCTGAATGAGAGCCTGTGATTCTTCGGCTGCCTGCTGCATTCGAATCAAGATTTCTGCTTCCGCTTGAATCTTGCCTTCCTCATATCCTTCGCGGAACCCTTGAGATTTGATTGCCTCTACCAGATGTTCGTCCTGTTCGCGTCTTTCCTGCCACCAGATTTCGATCTGCTGCTGCGCTTCGACCAACATTCTCTCCGATTGTTCGGCGGCTTCCCGGATTTGAAGCTCGGCGAATTCTTGCGCATCGCGAATCATTTCATCCTTAAGCATTACCGTTTGCTGATCTGCAACCGGTAGTCCGGGTTCGCGATCTTCGTCGGAATGTTCCTGTTTCGCAGCATAATGCCGATGCAGATCGAGCTTCACAAACTCTTCCTTGGGTACATATTGCGAAGACTTAATGAGGTTAGACAATGATATCATCTCCTCCGCCGCGTGCGATAATAATCTCACCCGACTCTTCCAACTTACGGATGATCGTTACAATACGAGTTTGAGCTTCTTCAACGTCACGCAGCCGTACTGGCCCCATGAATTCCATTTCCTCGCGGAAAGTCTCAGCCATACGCTTGGACATATTTTTGAAGACAACTTCGCGTACTTCCTCACTGGCAACTTTAAGTGCAAGCTGCAGGTCGGCATTTTCCAGATCGCGGATAATCCGCTGAATGGAACGATCGTCAATATTGACAATATCTTCGAATACGAACATTCTCTTTTTGATTTCTTCTGCCAATTCCGGATCTTGAATCTCCAGAGAATCCAGTATGGTACGTTCCGTTCCCCGGTCGACGCCGTTGAGAATAGATACAATAGATTCGACTCCGCCTGCCGTCGCAAAATCTTGAGTAACGGTAGAGGAAAGTTTTTGCTCCAGCACACGTTCAACTTGAGCGATAACTTCCGGAGAAGTGCTATCCATCATCGCAATCCGTCTTGCCACTTCAGCTTGTTTTTCCTGAGGAAGCGAGGACAGAATGACCGACGCCTGATCAAATTTTAGGTAGGAAAGAACAAGTGCAATCGTCTGTGGATTTTCGTTCTGGATAAAATTCAAAATTTGACTTGGATCCGCTTTGCGTGCAAAGTCAAACGGACGAACTTGAAGTGTAGCTGTCAGACGATTAATGACTTCAAGTGCCTTCTGCTCTCCAAGTGCTTTTTGCAGAATATCCTTCGCATAATTGATACCGCCTTGCGAAATATACTCCTGTGCCAAGCAAATCTGATGGAATTCGGCAAGAACCGTATCTTTCTCGGTACTGTCGACCTTGCGTACATTGGCGATCTCAAGCGTCAACTGCTCGATTTCTTCGTCACGTAAATGTTTGAATATTTGAGCCGAAACTTCAGGCCCAAGCGAAATCAACAGAATGGCCGCTTTCTGCCGTCCGCTTAAAGTTTGCGCGCTTGCTTTAGCCACACTTTTTCACTCCTATTCGTCGGCTAACCAGGTGCGCAGCAGATTGACGAACTCATCCGGTTTCTTTTTGGCGAGTGATTCAAGCTGTTTTCGCATCTGACTTTCTCCGCTGACTGTATCCAGATTGATGGAAGGCATCTCTGCCGGTGTCGGCAGTTCCATTTCTTCGAGCAGTTCTTCTTCGCGATTTTTCCGTCTTCTTCGCACAATCAGGAAAGCTGCAACACCCAATAGGGCGACAAGTCCTCCAATAATGCTCCACAACAGCGTTCTGGAAATTCCTGTATCGGCTTCTTCCGTTTGTCCTGCAGCCACTGAAGAAAACACGAGTGCTTTCGCTTCGATATCATCGGTCGTATACTCGACACCGGAATCTGCAAGAGAAGCACCAATAATGTTCGCCAAGATCCCTTCAATATTCTCTCGAGTACCTTCGTCCAATGTTGTTTGGCCCTCAGGTGGTTCAATTGCCACGTTTATGGTTAAATCTCTAACGATATAAGGGCTTTGAACAATTTGCCTGGTGATTTGGTCGACTTGATAATTGACAATCCGATTGGAATTCTCCGAAGTAGATTGCCCTGCAGCAGTATCCCCTGGATAAGTAGGCACAGCCTCTGTACCCGTTCCAGCTACTCCACTGTTTGAACCTGCAGCGCCCGTATAACTTTCCTGTATATCCTGAACGCTGATTTCGATTCCTCGCATATTTTCTTCATCTACCGGCTCATACCGAAGTTCATTCGTATTTACCTGGTCAAAATTCAACTTCGAAGCGACAAGCACATTGACTTTGTCGGGACCGACAATATTTGAGAGAAACATCTTTACGCTTTTTTCAATATCACTTTCATATTTACGCTGAATAGCCAGGTTATCTTGAATCGCCCCTGCGGAACCTGCTCCAAAACCGTTACCCGCGTTCGAGGCGTACAGTTCAGTGTTATCGCTTGTAATTGTAATATTATCGAGCGGAAGATTCGGCACTGAAGTCTTTACGAGATTGAAGTAGCCGTCAATAACTTCCTGACTCGGGCGAAAACCCGGTTTGAATGTCATAACGACCGATGCCGAAGCTTGTTCTTGATCCTCTGTACTTGCAAATAGGCTTCTTTCCGGCAGATTCACCAAAACTTTTGCGGTCTCAACACCGCTCATCATTCTGAGCAATGATTCGACTTCGCCGCTCAAAGCGCTTTTGTATTTCACATCGAACTCATTTTCGGTCATGCCAAGAGCTGAGGTTGTCGTGCCAAACATTTTGTTGAATCCAATCGATCCATTTTGAATAATGCCTTGTGATGCGATATCCACCCGCACTTTTGCAGCGTTAGTACTTGGCACAGACAAACTCTTGCCATCCGGACTCAGTTGATAAGGAATCCCGGCTGAATCCAAGTAAGCCATAGCCGCAGCCGAATCTTCGCTAGTCATATCTCTAAAGGCCACTTCGTATTGTGTTTTTGAAAACTGCATGGTCAGAATCACGATTGTCAGCAGTGTAATAGCGACAGTCGATACCAGCAGGGCCTTTTGGGTTTTGCTGAGTCGGTTCCAGTACCCCAAGAGCGAATCCCTCATTCGGGTCAGTCTTTCGTTCACAATTTCACCCCACTACGCAGCATTATGCTTAATTTACTTTGAAATTACAGTTGTGTACGCATGACTTCCTGATAAGCTTCGATCACTTTGTTACGCACTTGCGAAGTCATTTGAAGTCCGAGAAGAGCTTTTTCAGCAGTAATCATAACTTCGTCTACGTTAGCTTGTCCGATCATAAACTGTTTTCCAGTTGTGTCTGCCGTTTTCTCCATATCGGCAACTCCCTGCAAAGCATTTTGCAGATATTGACCGAAGTCCTGCATCGTTTCCTGCGGTGTGGAAATCGACTTGTCTTGAAGTCCGGAAATCGTACGGTTGGCAACTTGTGCCGGGTTGAACATATGATTTTGAATCATCGCAATCTCCCTTTCTGATCGGCTCGCTTATACGGCCGTATTTCTTTGAATTTTATCCGAAGCCGTACCAACTGAATCTAAATCTTATTTTCCGATTTGCAGAGCTTTTGAAATCATTGATTTCGTTGCATTCAATGCCGTTACATTCGCTTCGTAAGAACGTGTTGCCGAAATCATGTCCACCATTTCTTTTGCAATGTCAACGTTCGGCATTTGAACGTATCCGTTTCTGTCTGCATCTGGATGAGTTGGGTTGTAGACCAGCTTGAACGGTTCGCTGTCTTCATGAATTCCTGTGATCTTCACGCCGCTTGCCGGACTTTTCCCATTCATTGCCGCATTCAACGATTTTGCAAAGGGCGTCTGATTGTTTTCGGACAGTATTGCAACTTTACGTCTGTAAGGCTGAACCTCTCCGTTTACAACTTGAGCTCTTGTTGTGTCGGCATTAGCAATATTGGACGATATAATATCCATTCGGAGACGTTGTGCCGTCAAGGCCGAAGCGTTTACGTCAAATCCGCTGCTGATTCTCATTATTAACCATTGCCTCCCAGTGCTGTACGCATCATTTTGATTTGATGATTGACTTCTTCGATGTAAGTGTTATATCGCAGCTGGTTTTCAGCAAGGCCTGTCATTTCACTATCAATATCTACGTTGTTCATATTGTTGTTCATTGCCGTGCTGTTATCTGTGTTGATTTTTGCAGTAGGAATAGAAGCGGAACCGATTACGATATGCCGGGGATTTGTCATCCGCCCTTTAATCGAACTTACACCGTTCATTTCCGACTGAAGCAAGTTCTCAAAGGATACTTCGGAACGTTTGAAATACGGCGTATCCGCGTTCGCAATGTTGTTGGAAATTACTTGTTGTCTTGTGTTCGAAGCATTGATCGCGCTTCTAAGACGATTAAAGCCAGCATCGTTCAAAATATTCATCGATTCCACTCCTTTAGTTAATAAGCCTTATAGTTTTATAGATTATACATAAGAAATTTCAATTTCACTATTGTTTTTTTACAGTTTTGTCTAAAAATAGATGCATTTCTTAACCGCATCTTCTTCATACATGACTCACGTCGCTGTCCCCTTAATATCTATACTAAGTTTCTTAGAGTTGGGCCTATAAAACAATGAGAAAAAAGCCCTATCTTTCTGTTATAGAAAGACGGGGCTTTATCTTATTTTTTTTCAAACCTTCATTAAGCGACGATTACAGCAAAATTCAATTGATTTGCGTCATAAAATATATTGGCTAAGATCACGATCTTTGGCAATATCGGACAGTTTCTCACGCACATATTCCGGTGTGATCGTCATTTGTTCCAAATTCAGTTCAGGAGCCTCAAAAGACAAGTCTTCAAGCAGCTTTTCAAGGATGGTATGAAGTCGACGCGCACCGATATTTTCTGTATTTTGATTTACTGAGGCCGCTATGCTTGCAATTTCGTAGATAGCTTCTTGTGAAAATCCGATTTCAATGTTCTCGGTTTTCAACAAATCGATATACTGTTTGGTCAATGCATTTTGCGGCTCTGTCAAAATAGCAATGAAATCTTCCAAAGTGAGACTTTCCAGCTCAACCCGAATCGGGAATCTGCCCTGCAGTTCGGGAATAAGATCCGAAGGCTTGGAAACGTGGAAAGCACCGGCTGCAATAAACAAAATATAATCCGTCTTTACCGGGCCATATTTTGTAACGATTGTCGATCCTTCGACAATAGGAAGAATATCTCTCTGGACCCCTTCACGAGACACATCGGGTCCATGTCCTCTTCCGCTCCCGGCAACCTTATCAATTTCGTCGATGAAAATAATACCGGACTGCTCGGCACGGCGCACCGCTTCCTGATTGACATCGTCCATATCGATCAGCTTTGAAGCTTCCTCCTGAATCAAGGCTTTGCGGGCTTCTCTGATCGGCAGTTTACGACGCTTAGTTCGCTTAGGCATAAAGTTTCCGAGCATTTCCTGAATATTCATACCCATTTGGTCATTGCCTTGTCCAGCGAGCATATCGAACATATTCGGCATCGCGTCTTCGACGTCGATTTCAATAACATCCTCTTCCAACTTGCCGGCTAACAGATCGAACCGGACTTTACGACGGCGTTCGCTAAGGCTGCCTTCTTCGTAACTGGTTTTCTCTGGCTCAGGTTCAGGTGTGCTCTTCCCTTGGCCGCCGAAAAGCATTTCAAACGGATTCCGCTGCGAAGAAGACGATGACTTGGCCGCAGGCACCAAAATTTCGACAATGCGTTCATTTGCCATTTCTTCCGCACGGTCTTTTACCTTTTCGGTACGCTCCGCTTTAACCATGCGGATAGAAGTTTCTACCAAATCCCGAACCATTGCTTCGACATCACGCCCGACATAGCCAACTTCCGTAAACTTTGTCGCTTCCACTTTAATAAACGGTGCCCCGACAAGCTTCGCCAAACGACGTGCAATTTCCGTTTTACCGACGCCGGTAGGACCAATCATCAAAATATTTTTCGGCACCACTTCGTCCCGGACTTCTTCAGGCAGCAGATTACGACGGTAGCGATTACGCAAAGCTACTGCTACCGACCTCTTTGCCTTTTTCTGTCCTACGATATACTTGTCCAATTCCGCTACGATTTCACGCGGTGTCAGGGTTTCGTTTTTCATGACCGTAACCTCCACTTCTATGGTATATGCACAACCGGTTAAACGGCTGAACCTATACCTTAATTGGCGTTAAAGTTCTTCGACGATAATGTTGTCGTTCGTATAGACGCAAATCTCAGCAGCGATTTGCAGTGACTCCCGTGCAATCTCTTTGGCTTCAAGTTCCGCATGACGCTTAAGAGCACGTGCCGCCGACAAAGCGAAATTGCCTCCGGAACCGATAGCGATAATATCGTCATCCGGTTCAATAATTTCTCCGTTGCCCGAAATCAACAGCATGCCATCTTTGTCCATCACGATCATCAATGCTTCAAGCTTACGCAGCATTTGATCCGTTCGCCATTCTTTTACCAGTTCGACAGCAGCTCTCTGCAGATTGCCCTGATGCTCTTCAAGCTTGGCTTCAAACTTTTCGAACAAAGTAATTGCGTCGCCGACAGAGCCTGCAAAACCGGCCAATACCTGACCTCTGTACAATCTGCGGACCTTTTTGGCATGCTGCTTCATGATGACGTTCTGACCCATGGTTACTTGTCCGTCACCTGCGATTGCGGCTTTACCGTTTTTACGTACTGCGCAAATAGTCGTTGCATGAAACGAGATGTCCATTGTGATCCTCCTTTTCCTGCGGCGCGATCAGCTGCGTACGGCGTTCAGCGAATGTTCTTCCGTAAACGACGCCAGCTTATCGAGCGCGCGCATTGCCAGAGCTTCATTTTTTTCTTTTTTATTGCGAATTTTCTGTTCAGGCTTCGGCAGCAAACCGAAATTGGCATTCATCGGCTGGAAATGTTCCGGATCGGCATTCGTAATGTATCGTGCCATACCGCCGAGAGTCGTTTCCTCCGGGAATACAATCGGTTCGCGTCCCAGTGCCAGATGTGCTGCATTGATACCGGCAATCAGGCCGGATGCAGCCGATTCGACGTATCCTTCAACACCGGTCATTTGTCCGGCGAAGAAAAGGTTTGGACGATTTTTGCACTGATAGGTCGGCTCAAGCAGCTTTGGCGAGTTGATGAACGTATTGCGGTGCATGACCCCGTAGCGAATGATATCTACGTTTTCAAGACCCGGAATCATCTGGAATACCCGCTTCTGCTCACCCCACTTCAAGTGAGTCTGGAAACCGACCAGGTTATACAGCGTACCTGCCGCGTTGTCCTGGCGCAGCTGCACGACGGCATAAGGAATCTTACCCGTACGAGGGTCCGGTAGACCAACAGGTTTCATCGGACCGAACAGAGCCGTCTGACGACCTCGGCGCATCATCACTTCAATCGGCATACAGCCTTCGAAATAAATTTCTTTTTCGAATTCTTTAAGCTCGGCGGTTTCCGCTGCAATCAGTGCCTCGTAGAAGCGATTAAATTCTTCTTCGGTCATAGGGCAGTTCAAGTATGCAGCTTCACCCTTGTCGTAACGGGAAGCCAAATAAACTTTATCCATATCGATAGAATCTTTTTCAATAATCGGTGCAGCCGCATCATAAAAGTAAAAATACTCTTCACCCATGAAGCCTTTAATCTGCGCCGATAACGATGGAGAAGTTAGCGGGCCAGTCGCAATGACCGTAATCCCATCCTCTGGAATTTCTGTTACTTCCTCTTCCCGTACATCGACAAGCGGATGCTCTTTCAGCGCCTGTGTGATGCCTCCCGAGAAAAGATCGCGGTCGACAGCGAGTGCGCCGCCAGCAGGTACCGAACTGGCATCGGCTTTGCCGATAACCAGAGAATCGAGCCGGCGCATTTCTTCTTTCAATACGCCAACTGCTCCCGTGAAACCATTCGCCCGCAGCGAGTTACTGCACACCAATTCCGCAAAATAAGAAGTATGATGGGCCGGCGTTTTGACTTTCGGCCGCATTTCGTAAAGTGTAACCGGTACGCCGCGGCTGGCAATCTGCCAAGCCGCCTCGCTTCCTGCTAGACCTGCTCCAATTACCGTTACTCTCTGGTTGTTCGATTCTTGATTGATGCTCACTTCATGTTCCCCCTATATTAAGTTAAGCTTCTGCCGTGTCTTCGTTGTCTTCCAGAAGTTCTGTATGATCGCATGACGTACACTGCAGCTTCGTCCCCTGCTTGCTGCGCTTTTCTATCATCAAAGAACCGCATACCTGACACGGCTTTGCAGAAGGCCGATCCCATGATACAAAGTCGCACTCCGGATACTTATCGCAGCCGTAAAAGATACGACCTTTTTTGCTGCGTCGTTCGACTACATGTCCTTCTTTGCATTTCGGACAAGTTACGCCGATGTTTTTGATGATTGGGCGTGTATTGCGGCAGTCCGGGAAGCCTGAGCAAGCCAGAAACTTGCCAAAACGTCCCATTTTGTATACCAACGGCTTGCCGCATTTTTCGCATATTTCGTCCGACACTTCATCTTGAATCTCAATTTCTTTCATTTCTTCTTCAGCGAACTCAAGGCGCTTCTCAAACGTACCGTAGAACTCTTGGAGAACACGTACCCATTGCTCTTCGCCTTCTTCCACGTGGTCAAGGTTTTTCTCCATCTGCGCGGTGAATTCGGCATCCAGAATTTCGGGGAAGAACTGCTCCATCTGCTCGTTGATCAGTTCTCCGAGCTCCGTCGGCATGAACTTCTTCTCTTCGATGGCAACATAGCCGCGTTTTTGAATGGTCTCTAAAGTTGGGGCATACGTACTCGGACGACCAATTCCCAACTCTTCAAGCGTTTTTACGAGCCGGGCTTCTGTATAGCGCGGAGGCGGTTGAGTGAAATGCTGTTTCGGCTCAACTTCTTTGCGATCCAGCTTGTCACCCTTGGCAAGCGCCGGCAAAAATTTGTCTTCTTCCACACTGCCGTCATCATTGCCTTCCACATAGACTTTCATGAAGCCCTGAAAACGAACTTTCGAACCAACAGCCCGGAATGTCGCACTGCCTGCCGCAATATCGACCGAAAGCGTATCAAGAACCGCCGAAGACATTTGACTGGCGACAAAACGTTCCCAGATCAGTTTATACAAACGAAATTGATCCCGGCTCATAAACGCTTTCATCGATTCCGGATCCCGCTCGATTGAAGTCGGGCGAACCGCTTCGTGCGCATCCTGAGATCCCGCCGATTTTTTGGAATATTGACGAGGCGTCTCAGGTACAAACTTTTCGCCGTAACGCTCGGTGATAAATGCTTTGCCTTCTTCCTGGGCACTGCCGGCAACACGGGTGGAATCGGTACGCATATACGTGATCAAACCGACCGTGCCTTCCTTACCGAGATCAATACCTTCATAAAGCTGCTGAGCGACCGACATCGTCTTAGCTGCGCGGAAATTCAATTTACGAGCGGCCTCCTGCTGCAGTGAGCTTGTCGTAAACGGAGGGGATGGATGGCGTTGGCGCTCTCTTTCTTTCACTTCGCCTACGACAAAATCCTTTCCTTCTAAAGCACCCAACACTTCCTGAACATCCTGTTCGCTGCGAAGCTCTTTCTTGCCTCCGTCCAACTGATGGAACTTCGCTTCGAAGTCGTTGCCTTTGACAGCGAGCCTGGCCGTTATGCTCCAGTATTCCTCCGGTACAAATTCGGCAATCTCATTTTCCCGGTCAATAATCAGTTTCACGGCTACCGATTGTACACGTCCAGCGGACAAACCCTTTTTCACTTTTTTCCAAAGCAGCGGACTGATCTTGTAACCGACAAGCCGGTCAAGAATACGCCGGGCCTGCTGAGCGTTGACCAAATCCATATTGATTGGCCGAGGGGTCTTAAATGCGTCCTTAACCGCTTGTTTGGTGATCTCGTTAAATACGACGCGGCAATCCTGTACATTGTCGATATCGAGCGCATGCGCCAAATGCCAGGCAATGGCTTCTCCTTCACGATCCGGGTCGGCCGCGAGATAGACTTTTTTAACTTTTTTACTGGCATCTTTCAATTCTTTCAGGATAGAACCTTTGCCGCGAATCGTAATATATTTTGGATTAAATTCATTTTCGACCTCAACACCAATTTGGCTTTTAGGCAGATCCCGAATATGTCCCATGGATGCTTTAACGATAAATTTACTGCCTAAGTACTTGCCGATCGTCTTCGCCTTTGCGGGCGATTCTACGATAACGAGCGAATCTGCCATAGGTTCGTCCTCCTCTCAGGTTATGCAGACGCGGCTTTCCGAGCCCCTTGCCCTGAACCGCGTCATTTTCAATTATTAGCATGATTAATGTAAATTCGTTGTCGTTTGGGGTCAGTGGGGCGGTTCTCCTATCCATGTATAAACGGCACCGGAGAGCGACTTTACCTGGCTTTTTATGATCAACGATAGCAGAACGGAATGCAAAAGTCCAAACTCCCAAGATGTCTTCCGCTGCAGTTCGTCAATGCTTGCATCCCCTTGCTCCAATATAACGTATATCTTCCGCTCCTCTTTTGTCAATTTTTCATGTACCTCTTTTTTTGCGATGCTCTGCGGGGAAGGAATGAAGAGATGCGCATATTCCTCCAAAATGTCTTCTGCGCTGGCGCACGGTTTTGCCCCATTTTTGATAAGCTTAAATGTTCCCATACTTTTCGGCGATGTAACAGGTCCCGGCACTGCAAATACGTCTCGGCCGCTGTCAAGCGCACAATCGGCTGTGATCAATGAACCGCTTCTTTCTGCTGCCTCGACAATCAACACACCTTGGGAAAGTCCGGCAATAATTCGATTCCGCAGCGGAAACAGACCGGGAGAAGGACGGGTGCCCGGCGGAAATTCCGATACGATCAGCCCCTGCTCGGCAATTTCACGGTACAGCTGCCGATGTTCAGGAGGATAGATCACATCCGGTCCCGCACCCAATACGGCAATAGTCGCTCCTCCGCGCCGAAGAGCTTCCCTATGACAAACCCCGTCGATGCCTCTAGCCATTCCGCTAGTTAAACATACTCCCCGTTCGGCAAGCGAACCGGCGATCCTTTCGCATATGACGCGGCCGTAAGTGGTGGGAGCACGTGTCCCTACAATAGCGATTCCGAAATCGTTCAACAATTCCCTGCGGCCGATCGTATATAATACCCAGGGTGGTTTGACGGTTTCCTTCATTAGAACAGGATATTCATTGTCCAAAAAAGTAACCGGTTCAATCCCCTGACTGCGCAAATATTCAATTCGCTGCCAAGTCTGATCTTCATTTAAGTTTCCCGCGGCGGCAGCTAACTTGGATTCTGCTCCGTATTCTTTCCAATCCCGTTCCTTCATTTGAAAGAGTTCTTCATAAGGAATACCGTTATTCGATACAATCTTGAGCAGCGTCTGCAGGCTGAGCCAGCCTATTCCCTTCGTTTCATGCAGTGCCAGCAGCCACATCGCTTCTGACAGTCGTTGTCCGGTCATTTAGCATTCTCTCCCTTCATTTTCCCAACAGTATGGCGAAAAAACGCAAAAAGCAGCCTTTCTTCCCAAGAGGAAAGAAAGGCTGCCTGCCTTGTTCGCACATCTTACTGTATTATCGTTCGTTTTGTATAAATTTACAGACAATCGGCCCGAAAATCAACCCGCTGTGAACGTGTCCAAAATTCCGCGTTCTTCAAGAACGGAGACGAGCGTTGCACCCATTTCGGCCGGAGTTGGAGCTACACGAATTCCGCACTCTTCGAGCTTGGAAATTTTCTCCGCCGCAGTGCCTTTACCACCCGAAATAATGGCACCGGCATGTCCCATCCGCTTGCCTTCAGGCGCCGTAGCACCACCGATAAAACCGACAACTGGTTTGGTCATATTAGCTTTGACCCACTCAGCCGCTTCTTCTTCGGCTGTACCGCCAATTTCACCGATCATAACAACCGCCTGTGTGCCTTCATCTTCGTTGAAAAGCTTCAGGATGTCGATAAATTCGGAACCCTTGACCGGGTCGCCGCCGATACCGACTGCCGTGGACTGACCGATACCGCGTGTAGTCAGTTGATGTACAGCTTCGTAGGTCAGCGTTCCGCTTCGGGATACGACGCCTACTTTGCCCGCTTTATGGATATAACCCGGCATAATGCCGATTTTGCATTCGTCCGGCGTAATGACTCCCGGACAGTTTGGTCCGATCAGAACAGTCTTCTTGCCTTCCATGTACCGTTTGACTTTAACCATGTCCAGTACCGGAATGCCTTCCGTAATACAGATAACAAGGTCAAGCTCCGCGTCTACCGCTTCCATAATCGAATCTGCGGCAAATGCTGGCGGCACGTAGATTACGCTTGCCGTAGCACCCGTTGCCGCTACAGCCTCGTTTACCGTATTGAATACCGGAAGCTTCACGCTGCTGCCGCTCTCGAGTTGGATCTCAACTTCCGTGCCACCCTTACCTGGGGTCACGCCGCCTACCATCTGCGTTCCATACTCCAGTGCACCCTTTGTATGGAAAAGACCTGTCTCGCCTGTAATGCCCTGTGTAATCACTTTTGTATTTTTATCAACCAGAATACTCATGCCGATCCACATCCTCCGTTTAAAGTCGGTTTGCGAAACTGACGCCGCGGTGATTCAGGTGATTCTGCCTATACGTTAACCATGCTGCCTGTTCGGTCTGCACAACAAATCGAACTTGATTAACGCACCAGCTCGACGATTTTTTGCGCGCCATCGGCCATCGAGTCTGCAGATACGATGTTGAGTCCCGATTCGTTCAAAATCTTTTTGCCGAGATCGACGTTTGTTCCTTCAAGACGTACGACGAGAGGCTTGTCCAGTTTGACCTGTTTAGCCGCCTCGACCACACCGTCCGCAATAACGTCACAGCGCATAATTCCGCCAAAGATATTAATGAAAATTCCTTTGACTTCCGGATCGGAAAGGATGATCTTGAATGCTTCCGTCACCTTTTCCTTTGTTGCACCGCCCCCTACGTCCAGGAAGTTCGCGGGTTCGCCGCCGTAGTACTTGATGATATCCATCGTTGCCATCGCCAGACCTGCACCGTTAACCATGCAGCCGATGTTGCCATCCAGAGCGATATAGCTAAGATCAAACTTGGAAGCCGCAATTTCTTTTTCGTCTTCCTCATCCAGGTCGCGAAGCGCCAAAACATCTTTGTGACGGAACAGCGAATTGGAATCGAAGTTCAGTTTGGCATCGAGCGCCATGACTTCGCCTCCACCGGTAACAACAAGCGGATTGATTTCGGCAATCGAGCAGTCTTTATCCACGAATGCGCTGTAGAGCGCCATCATGAACTTAGCCGCTTTGTTCACTAATTCTTTCGGAATGTTGATTGCATACGCCAGACGACGCGCTTGGAACGGCTGCAATCCGACTGCTGGGTCAACGACCTCACGGAAGATCTTTTCCGGAGTGGCGGCAGCCACTTCCTCAATCTCCGTACCGCCTTCTTCCGAGGCCATCAGTACGACACTTCCCGTACCCCGGTCAACAACAACGCCAACATAATATTCTTTTTTGATATCGCAGCCTTCTTCGATCAGAAGCCGCTTAATTTCTTTACCTTCAGGGCCTGTCTGATGGGTCACGAGTACCTTACCGAACAATTCTTCAGCGTAAGTCCGCACTTCATCCAGACTTTTTGCAATTTTGACCCCTCCGGCTTTGCCACGTCCGCCCGCATGGATCTGCGCCTTGACGACGACGACCGGACTTCCGAGTTCGCGGGCCGCATTCACGGCTTCTTCGACGTTGAACGCCACCTTCCCGCGCGGCACGGAGACTCCGTACTGCTGCAAAACTTCTTTGCCTTGATATTCGTGGATATTCATGTGTGAATCCTCCTATCAAATTGGCTCGCACCAGGCGGGTTGCCAGGCAGAAAAGTACAACCTCAATCATTATAGCACGACTGACAAGTAATTTTAAAACGCTTTCTTAAAATTCGAACTATTCCACTTTTTTCGACATTTTTCTCTACCGTTTATTGTACTTATCCAGTCTTTTTTATTTCTTCCGACAAAAAATGTGAAGCTAAGAATCGGTATGCTAAAAATCGGTATGCCAAAAACCGGAACCCTTAGAGGGTTCCGGTTTTATTTGTCACTCAAAGTCATGCCTTGATCAAATGCTCGCCTTTACTTGCCGGAAGAAGTTACATTGACCTGATGCGCCCGGGCAAGCAGGTTCTGGAATCTACCGAGCAGTTCAACAAATTCCGAAGTTTCCATATTCAGATCTTTTGCCATGCACTCCGGGATACGCGCCGCTTTGGCCTGCAGCTCGCGCCCTTTGTCCGTAAGCGAAATGAAAACTTTGCGCTCGTCTTCCGTCGAACGATTGCGTGCGACAAGACCTGCATTTTCCAGACGCTTAAGCAGTGGAGTCAGCGTACCCGAATCCAGGAACAGCTCTTCGCCCAATTCTTTAACCGTTCTTTCGTCCTGCTCCCACAATACAATCAATACCAAATACTGCGAGTAGGTTACACCCAAGTCTTCCAGGTATGGCTGATACATTTTAGTGATTTCGCGCGAGCTGGCGTAAATTGAGAAGCACAGCATGTTTTCCAACTGCAGCTGCGGATATTCGTTCACTTTGCTCATTCTGCGTACTCCCCCTCTTTAACGACTGAATTTCCCAAAAAAATTTCCCAGAATCTTTACAAACATAATCGCATTAAATTTGATTGTTGTAAATACTTTATCTGTGAATTTCCGTAAAAAACCTCCTTAAAGAACGCTCATATAGTGGGTTTCATGGAAAAATACTGGATAGCACGGCCTTGACTTTCAAACTTATCGGTTTAATAATGAATGATAGATTTTCCATCGAATTCTCATATTCCGAAAAAAGAGGAAGCACCCTTTTTCGATATAAGCGGAACCATTCCGTTATCTTGCGAAAAAGAGGTGTTTTTGTTATGTATGGAAAAAGTTATAGCGCCTGCTTGTATGGAGTGGACGGCGTTATTGTAGAAGTTGAAGTTGATATTACGAACGGTCTGCCGCAAACCGCAATCATTGGACTGCCCGATTCAGCCATTCGTGAAGCTACCGACCGCGTCAAGGCCGCCATCAAGAACTGCGGCTTTCGCTTTCCCAATCGCCGTATTACGATCAATCTTGCGCCGGCCGATCTACGTAAGGAAGGCTCTTCACTCGATTTGGCTATTGCACTGGGCATTCTGCTGACCGACGAACAATTGGAACTTCCAAAAGGGCGCCGTTTTGTCGCAGTCGGCGAGTTATCGCTCGATGGGTCGCTTCGTCCTGTTCCAGGCGTACTGGCTATGGCCGACTGTGCTCGCCGACAAGGTTTTGACGCTATTCTGATTCCTCCTGGCAGTGCGGACGAAGCGGCATTGGTCGACGGCCTGGAGGTTTACTCGCTGCCGCATCTTCGGCTGCTTGTGCCGGAATCTCACAGACAGGAGCTTGCCTCCGGCAAAGAGAAGTGTTACCCCTTTGATGAAGCAGGCCTTCGATTCATTTCGGGTCAGCCAGGATCCGAAGTTGACCGGCATTCTTCAGACTATGAAGATTACGCAGACGTCCTGGGGCAGGAGCATGCCAAGCGAGCGTTGACCATTGCAGCAGCAGGCATGCACAATATTTTGTTGGCAGGACCGCCGGGTACAGGTAAAACGATGCTGATCAAGCGCCTGCCTGGGATTATGCCGGAGCTAGGGGAAAGCGAAGCACTGGAAACGACGAAGATTCTCAGTGCGGCAGGAAGACTACAGAATGCACGTCAAGGATTGATACGCCGCAGGCCATTTCGTTCGCCTCACCATACGATCACGCCCTCGGGTCTGGCAGGAGGCGGATCGATCCCTCGTCCCGGTGAAGTCAGCCTTGCTCATCGCGGTGTACTCTTCCTTGACGAACTGCCGGAATTTTCACGTGGTGCACTTGAAGTTCTTCGTCAGCCCCTGGAAGATCGAACGGTCACAATCAGCCGCGCCCGGGCCGCATTCACATTTCCCGCGCATTTCATGCTGGCCTGTTCCATGAATCCATGTCCGTGCGGCGGAGGGCGGGAGCAGGACGGACAATCCTCCTGCTCCTGCTCTCCGCTTGCGATTGCCCGCTACCGCAGCCGCATTTCAGGCCCTTTGCTTGACCGGATCGATATGCAGGTAGAGGTCCCGCAGCCCGCTCCAAACGAGCGGCTAAGCCCAGGAGCTTCTTCCGCTGAGCTGCGAAGTATGGTCGAAGCAGCTTCACTGCGGCAGAGGGAACGCTATCGTTCACTGTCTCTTCAGTGCAACAGCGAGTTGAGCGGCGCTCTGCTCCGCAAATATGCTGCTCCGGGCCAAGAAGCGATGATGATGCTGGAAAACGCGATCGGCGCTATGGGCTTAAGCATGCGTTCTCGCGATCGAATTTTGAAACTGGCGCTAACTATTGCGGATCTGGAAGGTTCGGACGAAATTCGGACGGAACATATTGCGGAAGCCCTGCAGTACAGACAGATGGATCGACGGATGCCGGAATAGATTTAGATACAAACTATGCCTATTTGCAGCCCGAATAAGCCTGGCGCTTGGAGCGCAGGCTTATTCGGGCTGCATCAGATCCTGTCTTTTCGGCATCTTTCTTCTTAATGAATTTCGCAAACGTCTCAAAAAGCCTCTTCAATATGATCCAGCGAGCGGATCTGAAGATTGCGATCCAGCATGACCGCGATCACGTCAAAACGAATATGCCGATCCAATAATCCGAAACGCTGCAAATAAATCTCGGCAGTTCGTCTGACTTTAATCATTTTTCGGTTATCAATCGATTCCGCCGGCAGGCCGAATCCTGTACCGCTGCGGCTGCGAACTTCCACAAACAGAATCGTTTCACCTTTGAAAGCAATCAGGTCAAGTTCCCCGCTGCGACAGCTCCAATTGCGTTCCGTAATTTCCCAACCTTTGCTCTGCAAATATAGGGCAGCCGCTTCTTCAGCAGCGCGGCCTTTATCTTTGCGTGTAGGAGCAGGGGCTTCAAATATTCTATGTACAGAAGAACCGCCTCCGGCCGCAGAGCATTCTGCAGAGTTGGAAGACGGCTGTATGATTTTATTGATCTGTCCATCCTTGGAAGACACCATCCGACGCTTCGAATCGGAGCCTTTCTTCGAAGCTGCTGTTCTGTCCGCAGAGATTCGATATTCCGACTCCTTCATTGATTCAGTCTCCTTCCTGCTTCACGATCACTTCGATAAACGAATGACAGCAGCTCGGCAACGAGACCATAAAGCTCGGCAGGAATCTGCTGATCCAGATCCAGCTTGGACAGCACTTCGACCAAAGCGGCGTCTTCTTGGATCGGGACGCCTGCTTCTTGAGCGCGATTGAGAATCGCTTCAGCAATGTTTCCACTGCCTTTCGCTACAATGGTAGGCGCAGACATCTGCTCGGGAGCATATTTCAGCGCGACCGCTCGCTTACGTATGGTCTCCTCCGGTGTACTTGCTTTCTTTTTCATATCTTCACATCAACTCCCCGGTAAGAAGGCGGAGTGTACGATAACGAAGCATTGGTGTCTGCAGCCGCTTCGGTACTGCGTACCGGCAGTGTATCGGTTCGGAGTGCCATCAGCTGATAGCCCGCAGATTCCAGCGCTGCCGCAATCTGAGCTTGGCCCGCTTCAAGTAGTGGTCCTGCCCATTCTTCGTCATTGCGGAAGTTCAAGCTGACATTACGATCCACAACCTGTACATCAATGACGGTGCGACCAAGCGCTTTCATCTCGAGATCAAACCATAGCCGGCAGTTGGAAGCATCAAGTTCCCCTTTGGGACCACGTCTTGATTCAATCTGCACGGCAGCCGTCTGACTGCCGTCCGGTCCTACAAACGGCAGAAACATTGTAACTTGTGCAAAAGGAGCGGTACGATCCGTATTAAGCAGCAGCTGCTGGCCGGTCATCTGCTGAACGGCCTGCTGCGCGGCATCCTTCAGCCCTGCCGGGAGCGAATCGGATGCGGAAAGCTGCAGCAGCAGCGATTTTAACGTTTCGCGAACTTCGGCTGCTGCCTGCTGCCCAGCAGGCAGCGGAGCTGACCGATCATCTGCCAATGATGCAGAATCGGGACGACCGCCCTCACCCTGAAGGGCTCGCAGTGCCTGGTCTGCAGCGGAGCGAACCGCCGCCGATAATCCCTCAGGCGCCTCGGTATTTGCTGCTGCCGTACCTGCCGCTTGTGCCGCAGCAGCCTGCTGCGGCTGAGCCGATGACCCTGCCTGCTGCGGTGATTGAGACTGAGCTTGAACGGTCTGAGCCGTCTGCTGCTGCGCAGCAGATGCTGCATTGGAAGTCGAAGGCGCGGTGTTCAACAATGTAGAACGCGCGGTCTGCTGCTCGTGCTCCGTCCCGAGCATCTTCAGCAGACGGCCGACCCACGGATCGGCATCGGCACCTTTGGCCTGCTGTGCAGCTTGACCGGCTGCAGCGGCAGAAGGATTCTCCGCCGTGCTCGCTGCGCCCGTGCTGCCCGCTGCTGCGGTGCGCAGCTCGCCCAGCAGCGCCTGCACCTTGCGCAGCAGTACGGCGTCCGAAGAAGCGGACGCCGAGGCGCCGGCCTGCGGAGCGGCGGTCCCCGGCGCGCCCTGCGGCGCCGGGCCTGCCGCCGGCGCTTGATTTGCGCCGGCACGGACTGCGGCTGCGGAGGCTGCGCTATCCGCAGTCCGCGCCGAACCGGACGCCTGCGGCGCGGTGTCCGGTTCGGCCGCGTTTCCGGCGCCTCCGACAGCGCCGGATGCCGCTTGAGCGGCAGGGCGGGCCTGTGCCTGCGGCCCGCCTTCCGCCGCGTCTGCGAGTACACCCGCAGACGCACCTGCCGCAAGAGCCCCGGCAGAGCTGCCGGATATAGGAGAGCCGGTATTCACGTTTCCAGCCGTTCCAGCACCGATAGGATTCCCTCCTACCCCGGCAGCAGTCTGCCCAGCAGCCATCCCCGTACCTGCGCTTCCTCCATTTTGCAGCGCTCCGTTCGCTGCAGCCGCTCCCGGCTGCACATTTCCCGGAATGCGGCCCGGTACATGAGCCTCATCTCCCGCACTATCACCAAGCTGAGCAAGCGCAGCCGCAACCTGCTGTTCCAGGTTATTCAGCAGCGCCGAGGCAGGAGGACCAAACACCGCCTGCTGCATGCCCGCTACACTTTGCGGCGTGACAGGCAGTCCCCGCTGCTGCAAAATGCCAATCGATCGTATAAACTGCTGTGCATCCACAGCTGCAGGCTTCTGTGCCAACAGATTGCGAATCTCGGCAGTCTGCTCACGAGTTACAGGAATTTCCGCCTGCTGCATCATGCGAATCATTTCCCTGTTCTGCTTATTATCCGGCAGCCCGACCTGCTTCAGCGTCTCCTCCATAGAAGCTCCTGCAGCAGCGGCTCCCGGCGGAGCTGCGACCGGCTTCATCACGATTGAACCGTCTTCCGTGGCAGGCTGAACCTGCATAAAAGCGGTCTGTCCCGTCTGCAGCGGCGTCTCAAGCTTGGCACTGACCTTCACACCCTGAATTTGAACGACCGCTTCCTTACCGTCGTCCGATACAGATTGAACAACACCTCTGACCACCTGCCCTGCACGCAGATCCAGCTGTTTTATTTCTCCAGGCTTGGATTCACCTATCATACTTTTGAACAGCGAACCGATATTCATCTCGCTCACCTCTCTTCCTTATTTGATGCTCGCCTCACTCAGGAAGCACCCACTATCCGATATATCGGAAAAAAAGCTCTGGGCAATAAGAAGAGGCAGTCAACTCGACGAACTTTTCTGCGAGAGAATCAAATGTCCTCCAATTTAGAGAGCAGCAATCTTAATGATTTCCCGCCTAATCCCCTTTAATCTTTTCCAAAACAGCGAGGCTCTGCGACTCTTGTGGCCGCGAGGACTCGGCAGCTTTACTCGATGACTTTACCAAGTATTTTATCAACCGCTTCATCTCAAATTTAACGCAGCTGCTCGTATTCCGCCTTCATTTTGACCAGAAAGCTGTGTCTGTGCATGTTGCTGATTCCAAGCTCCAGAATCCGCTCTCGATGAACAGCCGTCCCATACCCTTTATGGATCGCAATACCGTAACCGGGATAATCCCGTTCCCAGTCCCCCGTACACAACCGATCCCGCGTAACTTTTGCAATGATCGAAGCCGCTCCAATACTCTGACTAAGCGAATCGCCTTTGATAATTGCCCGCTGAGGGAGTTCCATCTGAATAGTTTCCGCATCCACCAGCAGGGCATCTGGCTGATCCGTTAATGCTTCGACAGCCATTTTCATCGCCAGACGCGACGCCTGCTTGATATTGATCCGATCGATCGTTTGCGGGTCGACCCGCCCTACACCAACAGCAATCGCTTCGCTCATAATAATATCGTACAGTTCATCGCGCTTTTTCTCCGACAGTTTTTTGGAATCGTCGATCCCTTCAAGCTTCAAGCCTGCCGGCAGAATAACCGCTGCCGCTACGACGTCGCCGAACATACAGCCGCGTCCGACTTCATCGACACCGGCAATTTTTTCAAACCCTTCCGACCACAATTCTTTCTCCAGCAGAAGACGGTCGATGTCTACCTTTTCTTTTTTGGACTTGATCCCCGTTTCAACACTTTTTTTCGTTCTTGGCATTTCATTCTCTCCTAATTTTCCCGTCTATTTCTTTCTAGTTTAACCGATTTCCAACTCTTTTTTGTGTAATGGATATAAAAAGGACCGCCGAAGCCCGTGTATCAACCGGAGGACATGTTCGTTGAACGAACATCCGTCATCAATCGGTCTACACACTTTTTCGGCGATCCTACACCGCGCTGCCTGCACGGTTTATTGTTTCGATCGATATTGAATTTACATTATGCAGCTTGCCCGCTTATGCATTTTAGAACGGTTCTTCAAGCGAGAATCGGCCCATTTTCCCTGCACGAAGTTCACGCAGGAACAGAATGGAAGCTTTTTGGAGATCCACGCGTCCGCCGCTCATGAGACAGCCGCGCTTGCGTCCGATCTCTTCCATAATACGTACAATTTCATCCGCATCGTCAAAAGCGGTCGGGCGTTCTCCCAGCGAATAACGTTCCGACAAACGAGCCCAGTAATGTTCGGCGCAGTATTTGACTGCAAAGAAAGTGACTTCTTCGACATTCAATACGTCTTCCTTAATTGCACCGGTAACGGCCAGCTTCATGCCTACGTTCTGATCTTCAAACTTCGGCCACAGAATACCTGGTGTATCGAGCAGTTCCATTTCTTTGCCGACTTTGATCCACTGCTGGCCCTTCGTCACGCCCGGACGATCCCCGGTTTCGGCAATACTTTTGCCTGCGAGACGGTTGATCAGCGTAGATTTGCCGACATTGGGAATGCCGACGATCAACGCCCGAATCGCCCGTGGATTCATTCCTTTGGCGATCTGACGATCAATTTTTTCCTGCAGCAGCATTTTCGCCTGCACGGATATATCCTTGACTCCCCGTCCGCCCGGTGTATCGGTCTCGACAGCGATATGGCCTTCCTCGCGGAAGTATTCGATCCACTTTTTTGTAACTTCAGGATCTGCCAAATCCGACTTGTTGAGCAAAATCAAACGCGGCTTGTCTTTCAAAATATCACTGATCATCGGGTTGCGGCTGGACAGCGGCAGACGAGCATCAAGCAGCTCGATCGCCAAGTCGATCAGACTCAGCTTTGCCTCGATCTGTCTCCGCGCTCTCGTCATATGACCGGGAAACCATTGAATTGTCATAACGGTGTTTCACCTCTCTCGGCGGCCAGATGCGTTCATTCGCGCTCCGGCCGATCATGCTTGCATTTGCCGTATCGAACGGCAATTAATGATTGACGATATGAATGTCGCTGAACGGCCAGAAGACCAGATCGGCGCGGCCGGTAATATCGCTGTAAGGAACGTAACCGATCATCCGACTGTCTTTGCTGTTCGGCCGATTGTCTCCCATTGCGAATACATGGCCTTCAGGAACGGTTCCGTCGGGAAAGTCTGGGTTCGGGAAGTTCGTATTGTTGTTATACGTTCCTCCGTCCGCTTTCGCAGCGTCGATCATATCCTGAATATAAGGTTCGCTAATAACCTCGCCATTGACGGTCACTACGTCGCCTTCAACTTTGACAGTGTCGCCAGGCAGTGCGATTACGCGTTTGATAAACTCCTTGTTATCTTCGGAAGGCACTTTAAAAACGATGACCTCGCCTTTTTTCGGTGGACGGATATCGTAGAGGATCTTATTGACAATCACGCGCTCGCTATTATGAAAATTCGGTTCCATTGAGGTCCCGTCGACCATATAAGGTGCGAACAGCAGCCAGCGGATTACAAAAACCAGTACCAACGCAATCACGATTGCTTTAATCCACTCGAACACTTCGCTTTTCACTTTGTTTTGCGGATTGTTAGGCGCGTTTTCCGATGCCGCCGCGGATTGGTTCACGTTTTCTTCCATACCTTGCCCTCTCCTTACATGGATGTTCAAACATCAGCATTTTGCAAAAACGTCCGAGTGCGAAATTCCGAGTGCGGCCGTCCGGTTTTGAGAAATGCTCATATTTATGAGTCCCATCCTTAATTTTGAGAATAAAACGAAAGGAGCTTGTTTCCAAGCTCCCCATTTTTCGCCCATCAATCTTTCCCATAAGGGAAGATTAACGACGAATTTCTTTAATTCTTGCTGCTTTACCGCGCAGTTCACGCAGGTAGTACAGTTTCGCGCGACGTACTTTACCGTAACGCACGACTTCGATTTTGTCGATTTTAGGCGAGTTCAGCGGGAAAGTTCTTTCCACACCCACGCCGTAAGAGATCTTACGAACTGTGAATGTTTCGGCGATACCGCCACCTTTGCGCTTGATTACGACGCCTTCGAACAACTGGATACGCTCGCGAGTTCCCTCGATAACCTTAACGTGCACTTTCAAAGTGTCGCCAGGACGGAAGCTCGGGATATCTGTGCGCAGTTGTTCTTGAGTCAGAGCTTGAATCAAATTCATGTTATTTCCTCCTTCCACACATGCGTTCATACGTCTTCTTCGGAAACCTTTTTCCGCCTCATCATTCGCAGAGGACCGCAAGATTACACAACGGATTGATTTTACCATGAATCCATGCAAAAAGGCAATACTTACACATAAAAAACTTCGGACCCCGTCCTCATGTATAGTCGATTTCCAAAAGTTTATCGGAAAGAAGGCTCACCATTTCGAAGAACCGGACGAACGTCCTCCTCCGCCTCCTTTGCCCCATGAAGAAGAACCGCTTGACCGGCCGCCTCCCCAGCTTGATCCGCCGGATGAACGGCCTCCGCCAGGTCCGCCGAAGCCGCCTCCGAAACCACCCCCGAAGCCGCCTCCTCCTCGGGTATTGTTTGCCCTCTGGACAGCTCGCCGGTAATCCCGCTCCATCTCTTCGAGAACCTGCCGTCCGTAAGCGGCTTGAGCCAACGCATCTTCGAAATGTCCGGATGAAATCAACCGCCGAGCTTCCGCTTCAAATTCATTATAACGTCCAGTGTAGCGGCGCGTCTGCAGATGACGTCGATACATCTGCTCTCGGCTGAAAAAGTCGCTGCTCAATTGTTCCAATTGACGCACAGCTTCGCTGCGCCGCTCCTGAAGATCGCGAATATGCTGCGCGAAGTCCGACGCCTTCCGTTCATAAGCTGCCAGCAGCGGCTCTGCACGCAGCAGATCGATCGGCTCGCTGCGCAGCGCCGATTCGACCGCTTCGCCTTCCCTCTCCGACGAGTCCAATACACGGTCATATTCCGCCATGCGCACACCAAGACCCCTATACGTTCCGCCCGCTTGGTGAAATACGCTGCGCGCTCCTTCAAACCGCTGCTGAGCCGCTCTCTGCTGCGCATCCAGTACACGGGCATAGTCCAGCGCCTCCGACATCAGCTCCCGCGAGCGAACTGCAAGTTCGTCCGTTCGATCTGCCTTTTCACGTGCGGCCTTATAATACTGCACCTGAGGATTCAACGCCGAGCGGATCTCCGGCAGCAGTCGGCGAATTTCGCTGTCGGCACGTTCGATCTCTTCTTGGCGTTCTCGCTGCGCTCCAAGATGAGATTCGGCATAGCGTCCGCGCAGCTGAGTCAACTCCTGTTCATAACGCGGCTTAAACTCTTCAATTTCGCGCAGCAGCGTTTCGGCGTTGCGCAGTGACTCTGCCGATGATGTTCGACTGTCGATTCGGCGGCGAACGATATCTTTCGCTTCATCGATTCTTGCGCCAATCCCCGCCGAACATTCCTTCGCCGCCGGTACATCGCCTGCACGAATAAGAGCTTCCAGACGCTGCGTTTCTCCGCCTGCTTCGCTCAGTACCCGAAACGGATCTTCCTCGCTCAGCAGCAGACCTTCCCGCTGCACAACCGGACGCAGTTCCTGCTCCATCCGTACAATTTTCCCCGGCCACTCTGCCGCTTCTTCGGCCAATTTGCCCATCCATTGAACATTTTCAGAAAGTTCTGTCAATTGAGCAAAAGCCTGCTCCGCCGGTGCGGCAGCCTGCATAACGTCAAAATTGTCGAGACTGTCCGCCCGCTCCAGCAGTGCAGCGGCGTTATCATAGCTTCTCTGCATGGTCTCAAGCGGGTATCCGGTATCCGAGCGCAGCTTTTCCAGCGCTTGACGGGTTTCCTCCGCCAGCTCTTTACCTTCCTTCACCCGACGACGAACTTCAGCAAAGCTTGCGGAAACTTCCTCAAAACGAATATTCAGCGCTTCAACCCGCTCGGACCAACTCTGTGTTTCCCGGGTTAATGTATCCAACTTCCTGCGCTGTGAACCTGAAGCGAAAGTTCCGGGATGGAATGCTTCCAGGCGCGACGCCAGCTCCCCGCCAGCTTGATGCAGCTCTACCGCTTCACGACTGATACTTTCCGCTTCTTTAAGCGTTTCTCCCTGCACAAAGCCCATCTCCACCTCGCGGAACAGCTCCGATACCATAATTCCATCTACAAGAGCTGCTGTTTCTTTTTGGCGATTCCGCAGCTCCTCCGCCCGTTTTTTCACTCTTGAACCGGAGCGGAACATGCTGAACAGCACATAGGCCGCGATAGCGAGTACGCCAAGCGCAAGAACTGCATAGAGCCAAGTGTTGCTGGAGAACAGACCGCTCGAAGACGAAGCTCCTATTCCGCCTGTACTCCCTGCTCCTCCTATACCGTTGACATATTCGCCGACAGCAAGTGCTCCTGCAGCCGGGCCGTCATTTCCCGCCACTGGAACAAAAGCGCGGTCGATAATTCGCTGCGCACTGCCGAGAGACTGATTGTTTAATTCGAGGTAGACACTATTGGGATCGGTCACAATCAGCAGCAGCAGCTCGTTTCTTCCCAAATTCCAGTCCCTGTAAGTCTGCTGAGACAGTCTTGCCGCTTCTCTGTCGCTCAAGCCGCTTTCGGTCAATACATAGACGGTATACGGTCCTTCCGCAAGCTTCTGCTCCAGCTGTTCAATCTGACGCTGTGTGAACAGCCCGGCCTCATCCGTCACAATTCCGCCCTTTTGCGGAGCTGCTGCCTGCACCGGCAGAGCCAGCATCAGCAGAAGCGTCAGCGCAATCAGCGAGAGCAGCATGTTCTTCGATTTAGCTTTTCGCATTATTCAGTCCTCCGTTTCCATTTCCTATACCGGTACGCCGCTCGATGTTCTTTTTTGTGTATCATTCTACCGCCTCCGGCTCTTCCGTATAGTTTACCATTTCCTCCAAAAAAACAACAAAGATCTATTCGATAATCACTACCTTCTATTATTCAGTAGCTAGTGATATGATGTTCCCGAAGAGTTTGAAGGAGGCCCCTGCATATGAACGTAAATACTCAATTTAAAAAAGGCGTGCTTGAACTCTGCGTACTTGTTCTGATTGGACGCAAAGACCGGCACGGGCGACTTCGGTAAATTAACTGCCGATCGCTTGTCTATTGAGCTCAGTTCCGGCGACATCAACATTAGCCAATCCTAATAAAGGCCCCGAACGTTTCGCTTCAGCGAAACGTTCGGGGCCTTCCCATGAAATTAAAGCTGAAATTACAGCCTATGCGCAAACTGTGAGTCGATTTCATCTTCAGCGCTTAAACATTTCAGATGGAATCGAATATCAAATATCTCGCTGCTGCTCTTCCCGCTTCAATTCTTCCAACCATTTCAAATCCTGCTTGCTCAGTTCCATTGCATCCAACAGATCCGGACGACGCTGCAGCGTACGGCGCAGCGATTCTCTCCGTCGCCACGACTCGATGTTGGCATGATGTCCCGACATGAGAACCTCCGGCACTTTCATTCCCCGAAACTCCACAGGACGAGTATAATGCGGGTATTCCAACAGTCCGGTACTGAACGAATCCGTTACCGCACTGTTCTCATTCCCCAACACGCCGGGCAGCAGCCGGACCGTACTGTCGATCATGACCATCGCCGGCAGCTCTCCGCCTGTCAATACATAGTCCCCAATCGAAATTTCGTCCGTCACCAATCCTGTACGAATGCGTTCGTCGTAACCCTCATAATGACCGCAGATAAAGATCAGATGATCTTCCGCCGCAAACTCCTCCGCTTTCCGCTGCGTAAACGTCTCACCTTGTGGGCAGAGCAGTACAATACGTGGACGGGAAGGGCTGCTGTCGGCCATGACTTCCAACTCGCTTGCAGGAAGTCCGCTCTGTTCCGCACACAGTGAATCGTCTTTTCCCAAAACGGATTCGGCAGCCAGCTTTGCCAGCACTTCCTGTTCCGTTTCTACAATACGATTTCCCTCACGGTGCATATATTCGCCGTTTTCCTGCTCTCGGCGCTGCAGCAGATCCTCGACTGCGGCAAAGATCGGCTCGGGCTTAAGTACCATCCCTCCGCCTCCGCCGTATGGCGTATCGTCAACCTGCCCGTGCTTGTTGGTGGAATACTGCCGGAAATTGACTGCAGACAGCTGTACAATACCTTTGTCTCTCGCTTTGCCGAGAATGCTGGCGCCGAACACACCCTCGAACATTTCCGGAAACAAAGTCAGCACGTCAATCCGCATCAGTCTAACAGTCCTTCCATAACTTCGATGCGCACCGTTTTTTCGGTCACATTGACGTCTTTGACGATATCTTCAATAAACGGAATCAGCACGTCTTTGCCGCCTTTACGTTTCACTACCCATACATCATTGGCACCCGGCGTTAAAATATCCGTAATCGTACCCAATTCTTCGCCTTCTACAGTGAATACTTTACAGCCGATAATTTCGTGGAAATAGAATGCATTCTCTTCCGCTTCTACCGCTTCTTCCTTTGGTACCTTTACATCCCAACCTTTATATTTCTCTACCTGATTGATGTTGTCGTACCCTTCCAATTTCACCACATACACGTTTTTCTGCTCGCGTGAGGAAATAATTTTCACTTTCAAAGTCGATCCGTCCTCCGGCGAAATCATCAGAAGCTCTTTACCTTTGGCGAAGCGGATCTCCGGAAAGTCGGTAAACGGGAAAATTTTCAGTTCTCCCTTTATTCCGTGCGTATTCGCTATTTTGCCTACACTCAAAAATTCAGGTTCCATACTCATATTCGCATCTTGTCCTTTCGTTCTTATCATTAGCTGTTTATTGTAATCTATATTTACAGAAAGCTGCTCCTGCTGAAGTCTTGACCATGTACGAAAAGGGGCTAGGAAAATAATCTCCTAACCCCTTTTCGTATATTTTTAAGACCGGAAATTATCGGTACGTTGAGCATGTCAACGATTAGAAGACTTATTCAACGCACGAAACTTCCCTTTAAGACTGGATATCCACGGTAACCCGCTTGTCCAGTTTGACCGCTGCCGACGTCACGACCGTACGCAGTGCCTTGGCGATACGCCCCTGCTTCCCAATGATCTTACCTACATCTTCAGGATGCACAGTTAGTTCGTATACGACCAAGGACTCTTTCTCTACGGTACGGACCTTGACGTCTTCCGGATGATCGACCAGAGCTTTTGCGATAACCGCTACTAACTGTTCCATGTCAACCCCTCCGAGTCACTGTCTTATTTTTGCAGTTTAGCTTCATGGAATTTCTTCATGATGCCAGCTTTGCTCAGCAAGTTGCGAACAGTATCGGACGCTTGCGCGCCAGTTTGCAGCCAAGCCAGAGCTTTTTCTTCGTTGATGCTTACTACTTGCGGTTCAGCGACCGGGTTGTAGTAACCAATCTCTTCGATAAAGCGTCCATCACGCGGGGAACGGGAGTCCGATACCACGATACGATAGAAAGGCGCTTTATGCGCACCCATGCGCTTCAGACGAATACGAGTTGCCACGAAAATCACCTCCTTCAAGAAATAAACGACTTCAGATATCTGCAGTCTTTATAAAAATGTTCCTTCTCCGCTTAACGGAACGGGAACTTCATTCCCTTGCTCATTTTTTGCATTTGCTTCATCGCTTTGTTCTTGCCGCCCTTAGGATCCATCATCCCGGAGAGCTGCTTCATCATCTTCTTCATCTCATCAAATTGCTTGATCAGACGATTGACTTCGGCAAGCGAAGTACCGCTTCCTGCGGCAATCCGCTTGCGTCGGCTGTAGTTGATGATGTCCGGCGACTGCTTTTCCACGCTCGTCATCGAGTGCACGATCGCTTCGATTCGACCGACCTGCTTGTCGTCAACCTTCATGTCGGTCTTCTGTTTCATCTTGTTCATGCCCGGGATCATATCCATGATCTGATCGAGCGGTCCAAGCTGCTTGACTTGTTCCATCTGCTCCAAGAAGTCGTCAAAGGTGAATTCCGCGTTGCGCATTTTGCGCTCCATTTCCTTCGCCTTGTTCTCGTCGATGCCGGCCTGCGCCTTCTCGATTAACGAGAGCATATCGCCCATGCCGAGAATTCGCGACGCCATCCGCTCCGGATGGAACGGCTCCAGCGCATCCAGTTTCTCGCCGAGCGAGATAAACTTGATTGGACAGCCGGTAACGGCTTTGACCGACAGTGCCGCACCGCCACGAGTATCCCCGTCCAGCTTGGTCAGCACAACGCCGGTCAGCGAAAGCTGCTCGTTAAAGCTCTGAGCGACGTTGACAGCGTCTTGACCGGTCATGGCATCTACGACCAGCAGTACTTCATCCGGCTTCGTTTCCGAATGAATCTGCTTCAGCTCATCCATCAGCTGCTCGTCGATGTGCAGACGGCCTGCGGTATCGATAATCACGTAATCGTGACCCTTGTCCTTCGCCATCTGCAGACCTTGGCGCGCAATCTCCACCGGACTCACCTGATCGCCAAGCGAGAATACCGGAACGTTCAACTGCTCGCCAAGAACCTGGAGCTGCTTGATTGCTGCCGGACGATAAATGTCGCCTGCAATCAGCAGTGGGCGGCTGCCCTGCTTCTGCAGCATCTTGGCCAGTTTGCCGGTGGTGGTCGTTTTACCCGCACCCTGCAGACCCGCCATCATCACTACGGTAGGCGGTCGAGTATTTTTGTTCAGCTTCGACTGCGTACCGCCCATCAGGTCGGTCAATTCTTTGTTAACGATATCGATGATGACCATGCCCGGCGTGAAGCTTTCGGTCACTTCCTTGCCCAGTGCCTTCTCCTTCACCTTGCCGATAAAGTCTTTCACGACTTTGAAGTTGACGTCTGCTTCAAGCAGAGCCAACCGCACCTCGCGCATCGCGTCGTTTACATCCTCTTCGGATACTTTCCCTTTGCCCCGCAGTTTGCCGAATACATTCTGCAGGCGGGTAGTCAATCCTTCAAATGCCATATGTTCACCCCCGTTCCGCTTCTATTCTCTACCATTATATATCGAACGGTATTCATTTATCGAATTTGTGAGGTTTCAAGCCATTCGCTATTCCAGAGCTTGCAGTTTCTCAGCAATCATGCCGAGCTTGCTTCGCGTCTCTTCCGGCAGTCCGTCGTTTTCCGACAGAGCTTCCAGTTCGCGAATTTCGTGCAATCGGCTTTCGTGCCGCTTTAGCAGCTCAAGCTTCGCTTCATAATTCTCCAGCGTCTGCTCAGCCCGCTTAATGTGTTCGTACACCGCCTGGCGGCTAATTTCGAATTCCGCAGCGATCTCGCCCAGCGAGAAATCGTCGTGAAAATAATACTTCAGGAAAGTCTGCTGCTTCTCTGTCAACAATCGTTCATAGAAAGCGAACAGCAGGTTGATTCGATTCGTCTTTTCCAGACGATTTTCTTGACTCATCCGGAACGCCCCTCTCGTCAAGGCCAAACACTTTACACATCAATCAACGTTCCCTATCATACCGAAAACAAAAGAAGATGTCAAGCGTTTGTGCTTAACATCTTTAAGGTTTAATAAAATTTGTTTTTCTGCATGCCGATCCGTCTATTTCACAGTAATAATGACCCGCTGATAATGCTTAAGATTATGCGCTCCGTCGTCTTGCACTTCCGCAATCATGTGGATTGTATCGCCTCGCTCGGCATCCTTTGGAACGCGGAAACTCATGACAGCCGTGTCGGCGTTCCGCATGCCGATCTTATTGCGATGTTCACCTTCGGCTTTTTCCCGATGAAGTCCGAGCAAGAGGTCACCGGCCATTTCCTTCACAACTTCCATAGGTTCCACCGGGGAATCGTTGTAAGTATCCGCTTCGTGATAACGCCACCAGCGATAACTCAGATTGTCGCCGTCCGGATCACTTCCTGTTGCATGCAGCGTTACGTATTGTCCGGGAGATGCCGTAATATCCAGTCCTTCTTTTATGCTCAGCACAGGATTATGATTGGCTTCCGAATATTCCGAAGCAATTGCCCAATCCGCTCTTGCAGCAAAATCGTTCTGAATATCATCGAACCAGCGCATCAACGTATATTCGGCTTCATAACGTGTAGTGTATACGTCGTAATCCAGCACATTATTGCGATACAGTGTATCGTTGACTTTCCCGAAGCGTCCGCCCCAGCCGCCGTAACTTGGGTCTTCCATACTGCGCAGCCCGTTATCGATCAGATAGAAGAAGGACGGAGAATCGCCTTCGGAAATAAAATCGTACCGGTTATATTGAGGATTGGCAGCCAAATACTCTTCGCTTCCGCGCTGCTCTTCGATCAGTTCTCCCTCGATCATCTTTCCGTCGCCCATTAACGCGTACAAATCAAGCAGCGGCCCATGTCCGTTTCCAATGTTTTCAAAATTCCACTTCCCCTGCAGTTTATCGTTCACCGCGGGCGTATGGTACTGCCAAGCGTAGGCGAAGTGCCAGAAGTTTGATTGGTCGTTGAGAATGCGGATGTCCGGCCAGCTTTTGGCAATATATTCGTTGTAGCTGTCGTCCTGGTCCAAAATAATGTACACCACCAGCTTATCACTGACTTTCTTCTGAATTTCCGCCCACTGCGCCGTTCCTTTATATTGTTCTTCGATCGATTTCAATGCGCGTGCCGTCGTGTTTGTACCGCCCCATGTCTGAACGTAGAGATCACGCGGATCGTTGTCGAGAAACAGTTCCTTCAAAAATTCCGAGCCTTCCGTTACCTCTTCCATTTCGCCTTTGTAGCTGATATTGCCGATTTTCGTCACGCTGCGTAAATAATCGGGAGTCGGATAACCGTCGGCATGCTTGATCAGATTCGGATAGGCCTGCGCGTAGGCATCAATCATATCGGTTAGCCACTGTGTTCCTGTCCAGCGGTAGGGCTCGATATTTTTGGCCGAGTCCCCTGCATAATGATATACCGAGCTGGTAAGGACAATGCCTGCCAGGTCTACCTCATTGGCATAAAGCAGAAAACGCAGCATCGAGTTCATGTCGTCGACTTCTCCATCGTTCGTAATGACCGTTCTGGCTTGGTTTTGCTTTAACTGTGCGTTTTGTTCCACAGCCGGCCGCACAGCTGTGCCCTCACTCCCCATTCCCTGAGATGCTGTCGTCGCATAAGCCTGTGCGCTGCCTCCTACAGCCAGTACGGCGCTCAAGTTCAATACAGCCAGCATCTTCCCCCATCTTACTTTGTTCATTCTTCTGCACCCTCTCTTTTTGTTTTTTACCGGTCATACAATTGTTCCGTAAGGGCCCCTTTTACGCAAAAAAACCTGATCGCCACAGCATCTCCCAGGGGAACGCCGCAGCAATCAGGTTTTGCCTGCATGACCAGTCACAATCCTATTTAAAGAATAAGGGAGAATAAATCAAATGTAAACGGTTTATTTTAGAGATATGAGGGTAAGACAGCGGATTTTTAAATTCAATTTCGGAAAAAACGTCATCCACTGAAGTCCGTTTCTTATTTCGATTTCTGGCTCGCAGGTACGAGTAAGCCGCTTTTCACATGCACTTTTAGATGACACGTCCTCCCTCAAAGCCTGCTTCCTTAATTTGATTGAACCGCTCGCGGGTAAGAAAAAGAAGCCGGTTGAATCGTCCGGCTTCTTTTTCGGTCTATTGGAACTCGCTTTTGGATTTAAGGAAGCAGGTACATCAGAATACAGAAGAAATGAAGAATACTTCCCGCCAAAACGAACAAATGCCAAATCGCATGGTGATACGGGAAGCCCCGCCATACGTAAAAGACTGTACCAACCGTATACATAAGACCGCCGGCGACGAGCAGATGAATGCCCTCCGCCGGAATGGCTTGAGTCAGCGCACCCCAGGCAAGCACGATCAGCCAGCCCATCAGCAGATAGAACAGCGTTGAGATGAACAGAAACTTTTTCACAAAAAAGGCTTTGAACACAACTCCGCCGATCGCAATCCCCCACACAAGTCCGAACAGTGTCCAGCCGAGTGTTCCACGAACCGCTACCAACATGAACGGCGTATAGGTACCCGCAATATATAGGTAGATTGAAGAATGGTCCATGAACTCGAAAAAGTCCTTCACTTTGCCTTCGGGAAAACTGTGCACAAGCGTCGAACTCGTGTAGAGCAGCAGCATCGTAACGCCGTAGACGGTAAAACTTACAACATGCCAGGCATTGCCTTTAGCAGTCGCAAAAACAATCAACAAAACGAGCGCCACAATACTGAGAACGGCTCCGATTCCGTGTGTAACCGCATTGGCAACTTCTTCCCGGCGGGAATACGTATGCGTATTAGCCATAGAGGCATTCCTCCTTCTCTTTAAAATGATACATTTTCATCTGATGTGCATCATTTTCAGAAACATCATATTTCGATTATACCGGCTTCCTCTGCGCATTACTACTTTGGACCCTTCGCTTGGCAGTTGAAACAGCATGCAATATGCAGTTGTCGGCTGCCTGTCATATTCGGCTGCGCTCGCAGCCGATTCTTATTCGGGCTGCTGCGGCTCTCCGTTCTCGTCGACCAACTCTTCCTCGATCAATCCGGCAAACAAGGCATGAACAAACTGCTCGGAATCGAATTCCTGAAGATCTTCCATCTTTTCGCCGAGACCGACCAGCTTCACCGGAATATTCAATTCCTGACGGATCGCAACGACGATGCCACCTTTGGCTGTTCCGTCAAGTTTCGTCAGCACAAGGCCGGTCACGCCGCTCTTCTCGCCGAACAATTTGGCTTGGCTCAATGCGTTCTGTCCCGTCGTCGCATCAAGTACCATCAGCACCTCATGCGGTGCGCCCGGAATTTCGCGCTGAATGACACGGAAAATTTTGTTCAGCTCATCCATCAGGTTGGTCTTGTTCTGCAGACGTCCTGCCGTGTCGCAGATCAGTACGTCTACACGGCGCTGTTTCGCGGCTTGAACGGCATCATACATAACCGCAGCCGGATCGGAACCGGAACCCTGCTTGATTACCTCGACGCCTGTACGGGTTCCCCATACTTCAAGCTGCTCAATTGCTCCGGCACGGAACGTATCACCGGCCGCAAGCAGTACTTTTTTGCCTTCGTTTTTGAACTTATGTGCTAATTTGCCGATTGTCGTCGTTTTTCCGACTCCATTGACACCGACGAATAGAATGACGGTCGGGCCATCAGGGTTCATCTTGATCGAATTGTCTTCCTCGCCCCGCAGCAGTTCGACGAGCTTCTCGGACAATACCGGACGCAGCTCGCTCGCATCGTTCAAACGACGCTTTTTGACTTCGACGCGCAGATCGTCAATCAATTCCATGACCGTGTTGACGCCTACGTCTGCACCGATCAGAATCTCTTCCAATTCTTCATAAAATTCTTCGTCGATCTTGCGGCGGCGGACCATCAGGCTCGATACGCGATCCACAAAACCTTTACGTGTTTTCTCCAGGCCGTCCTTAAACTGTTTGGTGACCGTCTCGGTTTTACCCGCAATGCTTTCTTTCAACTTGCGAAAAAAGCTCATACTCTAGTTCCTCCAGTCATAGATGTGAATTCTCAGGCAATTCCGACTTCCTCGTCTTCCAATCGTACCGAAACCAGCTTCGACACGCCGCCTTCTTCCATCGTTACGCCGTACAGCACGTCCGCTTCTTCCATCGTTCCTTTGCGGTGAGTTACAACGATGAACTGTGTCTGCTCTGCAAATTCTCGCAAGTATTGGGCAAAACGGGTAACGTTCGCTTCATCAAGCGCCGCTTCTACTTCATCCAGTACACAGAAAGGCACCGGTTTGACGTGCAGAATGGCGAACAGCAGCGCCATTGCCGTCAGTGCACGCTCCCCGCCCGACAGCAGCTGCAGGTTTTGCAGTTTCTTTCCCGGAGGCTGAGCGACAATATCGATACCGGTCTCCAGCAGGTTTTCCGGATTCAGCAGCACCAGATCGGCGCGGCCTCCGCCGAACAGCTTGGAGAACACTGCACCGAACTGCCGCCGGATTGCGTCGAATGTCACTTTGAAGCGCTTTGACATCTCATCGTCCATTTCGCGGATTACCAGATACAGCTGAGCTTTCGCTTCCATAAGATCGTTTTTCTGTTCGCTGAGGAATTCGTAACGTTCGCCTACCCGCTCGTATTCTTCGATTGCACCCAGATTGACTTCGCCGAGCATCGTCATTTTGCGCTTGATTTCCCGTACATCCAGACGTGCTGATTCCGGATCTTCCGGTACCTCGTAACGCTGCTTGGCGAGCTCATAGCCGATCCCATATTCTTCGGTCAGCTTCTGCAGCGTATTTTCCAGCTCCACATCCAGACGCGCGGCCTGAATTTCCGTGTGCCGAATATGCTCTTCAACCGTCTTCAGTTCACTGCGCTGCTTGTGCGTCTCGCTCTCGCGCTCTTCAAGCTTGGTCTGGCACTGCAGACGTTCCCCGCGCTTCTCCTCAAGCCGTTCCTGCGTACCGCTCTTCAGCTCTTTGGCTTCTCGCAGTTCCCGGACATGCTCCTCGGCGTCCCGGCGATTTGCCGCAAGTTCCGCTTCCGCGGCGCGCAGCATCTTTCGCCGATCGGCCAGTTGGCTGGAGAACGTGCCGGTCTCTTCGCCCAGACGGCCAAGACGCTCTTCAAGCGAAGCGGTCTCTTGACTCAAGCGACTTTCCTGAACCCGCAGCTCCGTAAGCTTATCCTGCAGTTCTTCCTTGGCCGATTCGCTCGCCTTGCGCGCAAATTCGGCCGCTGCAATCGCTTGGCGGATCGACGTTTCTTCGGCTTCCAATTCCTTCAGACGTTCTTCTGCAAGCTTGCGGTTCTCGCCGGCACTTTCCAGCTCCTCGGTATAACCCGAGCGTTCCTCCCCATGCAGCGCAAACTGCTCGTTTACATGTCGAAGTCCGTGCTCAGTCTGCTTCAGTTCACCATCAAGCCGCTGTTCTTCCGCACGCAGGGAGTCGCCCTTCTCGCGCAGTGCCGACAATCTCTGTTCACTCGCCTCGGCCAACTCGCCGTTTTCGCGTTCCTCGCGAGCCAGACGCGCGATCTCCCGCTCGCTTTCCTTGATATCGAGTTCCAACTGCTCCAACGCCCTTTTGCGTCCGAGCAGACTGCCGCCGCGCCGGTTCTGGCTGCCGCCTGTCATTGAGCCGCCGGCATTGACAACGTCGCCGTCCAGTGTGACGACACGGTAACGGTAATTCAGGCGCGATGCGATCCTATTTGCGTCTTCCAACGTTTCGGCAACGACCAATCCGCCGAGCAGGCTGCCGACAATGCCGGCATACCGCTCATCGGCTTCGACCAGTTCCGCACCGATCCCGACAAAGCCTTCGGCGCCGCTGGCCGCACGCTTATCGCTTTCGGACATATGCCGTGGACGAATAACGTCCAGCGGCAGGAAAGTCGCACGCCCAAGCTGACGCTGCTTCAAGTAACCGATCGCTTTTCGCGACACGGCTTCATTTTCCATTACGACATGCTGAAGTGACGCCCCAAGCGCCGTCTCGATCGCGGTCTCGACCTTTTGCGGAACGCGGATCAACTCCGCTACCGCTCCGTGTACCCCTTCAAGCTGAAGGCTGCGCGATGCTTTGAGCACTTCTTTAACTCCGACCATAAAACCTTCGAAATCTTCCTGCATCTCCTGCATCGTATCGCGGCGGGATACCAACGCTTCGCGCTTTTGTTCCCATTTGCGTGCGGCAGACGAGCTTTCGGATACGTTTTTTTGCAGCGTATGCAGTTTCTCGCTCTCTTCGATATACGAACGGCGCAGCGATGCAATATCAGCGGATGCCTGCTGAAGCGCAGCTTGGCGATCGGCTAATTCCTGCTCCAAGCGCTTCTTCTCCGCTTCCCAGCGTCCGGATTCTTCATCAACACGGTTCATGCGCCGCATGACGCCTTCCCTCTGTTGATCGGCGTAGCGAATCTCATTGCGGGTCTGTGCCATCTTGTTCATCAGCTCGAGCAATTCGCCTTTTAATTTCTCTTCCTGCTCATGGCTTACGCCTTCGGTTACGCCCGTCAGCTTGGCCTGCTCCGCCGACAGTTCGCTGCGAAGCCGCTCCAGTTCCAGACGTGCCGCGTCAAGCTTATTTTGTACGAAAAGGCCTTCCTGCTTGCGCTGGTCAAAACGCTCGCCTTCGTTCTCGATCGCTTCCTTCAACTGTTCGCGCGACTGCTCCAAATTGCGGCGGCGCTCCTCAAGGAGCTGCGCATAGCCTTCCGATTTCTCGGACAGTTCGCTGTAGCGAAGCAGCCGTCCCTGCAGCTCTTCAATCTCAGCTTCCACCGCACGCAGTGCCTGCCGTTCGCTGTCCAGTGTCCGATCATGCTGTTCCACAATTGCGGCCAGACGTTCGCGCTGACGTTCAAGCTCCGCCAGCTTTCCGCTTGCTTCGGTCCAAGCTTCATGAATCTCGCCAATCTGATACACGAACAGAGCGATCTCCTTGTCTTTCAGCTCTTCCTTCAGCGCTTTATACCGCTGAGCTTTCTCGGCCTGCGCCTTCAGCGGTCCGATCTGATCTTCCAGCTCCGTAACCAGATCATGAATGCGAAGCAGGTTCTGTTCCGTATCGGCCAGCTTACGGTTTGCTTCCTTTTTGCGCGATTTATATTTGACGATGCCTGACGCTTCTTCGAAAATACCACGGCGGTCTTCCGAGCGTGTGCTCAAAATTTCCTCGATTCGCCCTTGTCCGATAATGGAGTAGGCTTCTTTGCCGATGCCCGTATCCATAAACAGCTCGGTAATGTCTTTCAGACGGCACGGCTGTCGGTTGATCAGATATTCGCTGTCTCCGCTCCGATGGACCCGTCTTGTAACCGTCACTTCGGAAAAATCAAGCGGAAGCATATGATCGGTGTTATCGAGTGTCAGGGATACTTCGCCGTAATTGACCGCTTTTCGAGCATCGCTGCCTGCAAAAATAATATCTTCCATCTTTCCGCCGCGCAGACTTTTGGCACTTTGTTCCCCCAGTACCCAGCGAATGCCGTCAGAAATGTTACTTTTTCCACTTCCGTTCGGACCGACAACCGCAGTAATACCGCGAACAAATTCCATTTCCGTTTTGTCGGCGAACGATTTGAATCCGGCGAGTTCGATCCTTTTCAAATACATGACCGGTGCTCACCTCCCCTTATAGTGTTAATCCTTAGCTGGCTATAGTTTTGGTGCTTGGCTGGCTTGCTTCGGTTAAGTGTAAGCTTAGGCCCGCCTGAATCGCACTTGAACCGTGTGCGTTTCAGACAGGCCTAAGCCTTGATTCAGGCGAAGCAAGATTCTACAACGAAAAAGAGCAAAAAGCGGCCTAGGCATACTCGGATAATTCCGACTTAAAGCTTGCGGCCGCTCTTTGCTCTTCACTTGTATCATGGCGTGTGGCATACGCGCCCTACAATTTCAGCGTTTCCAGTGCCGCAGCCGCGGCCTGCTGCTCGGCTTCCTTCTTGGAACGTCCCATCCCGCGGCCCAAGCTGCGTTCGCCCATATAGACTTCCGAGACAAACTCCCGCTCGTGCGCCGGACCGCGCTCTTCCACAATCCGGTACTCGAGTACGCCGAGGTTATGATGCTGGGTCAGTTCCTGAAGTTCCGTTTTGAAATCGCTCATTTGCAGTTTCCCGTCCCATGCGACCTGAGGGAATACATAACGGTCGAGGAAACCTCTTACCGCTTCCAACCCCTGGTCCAGATACAGCGCACCTACGAACGATTCAAACACGTCCGCAAGCAGAGCCGGACGGCTGCGGCCGCCCGTCAGCTCTTCGCCTTTGCCCAGTAGGACATAGGCACCGAAGTTCAGTGCTTCAGCGAACTTGACCAGCGAAGGTTCACAGACGATTGCCGCACGCAGCTTGGTCAGCTCTCCTTCCGGGCGACCGGGAAAACGGTTGTAGAGAAATTCCGACACCGTCAGCTCTAGTACCGCGTCGCCCAAAAATTCGAGCCGCTCATTATCATGATGCTGACTGAACCGGTGTTCATTGACATACGACGCATGTGTAAAAGCCTGTTTAAGCAGAGGCTTGTCCACAAATTGGATTCCTAGTTTCTGCTGCAGTTGTTTCAGATCTCCGCTCAACACCCCGACTCCTTACGCTTCGAATTTTTTGAGAATGACGGAAGCGTTATGGCCTCCGAACCCGAACGAGTTGGACATGACCACATTCAAGTCCGCTTTACGGGCCGTATTCGGCACATAGTCCAGATCGCATGCTTCGTCCTGATTGTCGATATTGATCGTTGGCGCCAGCATTTGATGTTCCAACGACAGGGCGCAAATGACCGCTTCCACTCCGCCGGCCGCGCCGAGCAGGTGTCCGGTCATCGACTTGGTTGAGCTGACCGCAATTTTGTAGGCGTGGTCGCCGAGCGCTTTTTTGACTGCCGTCGTTTCCGACTTGTCGCCGGCCGGCGTCGACGTACCGTGCGCATTGATGTAGTCCAGATCTTCCGACTGAAGTCCGGCACTTTTCAGCGCCATTTTCATGCATCGCGCCGCGCCGTCTGGATCCGGATCAGTCATGTGATGCGCATCCGCGCTCAAGCCGTAACCAACCACTTCCGCATAAATATGCGCACCACGGGCCTGTGCATGTTCCAGAGATTCCAGAACGAATACTCCGGCTCCTTCACCCATAACAAATCCGTCACGGTCTTTATCAAACGGACGGCTTGCTTTGGACGGCTCTTCATTGCGTGTGGACATCGCCCGCATTGCACAGAAACCTGCCAGTCCCGTCGGACGAATTGTCGCTTCCGCTCCGCCGCAGATCATTGCATCGGCATCGCCGCGCGCAATCAACCTGAAGGAATCGCCGATCGAATGCGTACCCGTTGCGCAGGCCGTTACGACCGACGTATTCGGGCCTTTAGCACCCAGCTTAATCGATACGTCGCCGGAACCCATATTCGCAATCATCATTGGAATAAAGAACGGGCTTACCCGCTTTGGTCCTTTTTGCATCAGCGTCGTGAACTGGTCTTCCCAAGTTCCAAGGCCGCCGATACCCGAACCGACAATAACTCCGATCCGTTCCGCTTCGACCGTATCGCCGATCTTCAGGCCGCTGTCCTGCAGCGCCTGCGTGGAGGCCGCATAGGCGAACTGCACATAGCGGTCCATCTTACGTGCTTCCTTGCGCTCTACGTAATCTTCCGGATTGAAGTCGTGAATCTCCGCGGCAATCTGCGTCGGATACTCGCTGACATCAAAGCTCTCGATTTTCGAGATCCCCGATTTGCCTGCGAGCAAACTGTTCCAAAACGTTTCCACGTCCTTGCCGAGGGAAGTCACGACTCCCATACCGGTAACGACTACTCTGTGCTGCTGTTCCATATGGGTCACCTCTATAGTTTACGAATCCCCGATGAGGGGCCTCTTATTTTATTCCATAATGAAGGAGAAGTCCCGAGCCGGCTTTTATAAAAAAGCGCGGAGCGGGACTTTTAAACGCCCTTAGGTATGAGATTGTATGTAGCTAACAACATCACCTACGGTCGTGATCTTCTCTGCGTCTTCGTCAGAGATTTCCATGTCAAACTCGTCTTCAAGCTCCATTACCAATTCGACCACGTCGAGCGAGTCCGCTCCGAGATCTTCCTTGAAAGAAGCCGTCGGCGTAACTTCCGCTTCGTCGGCACCAAGACGGTCCACAACGATACGCGTTACGCGCTCTTGTACATCAGACATCCGATTCACCTCCTCTTCAAATGGTATTATACGAGAAGCTCCGCCAAAATGCCACTGTTTGCGAAATGCCACTGCAAACAAGTGTTTGACAGCCCCTCCCATCAATGGTTCACATATACATGCCGCCGTCGACATGCAGGACTTGTCCTGTCATATACGAAGCGTCAGGCGAAACCAGAAAAGCAACGGCCGTCGCGACTTCCTCCGGACGGCCGAGGCGGTTCAGCGGAATACTGCCCAGCAGCCCCGTCTTGATTTCCTCTGACAGTACATCCGTCATGTCCGTATCGATGAAGCCGGGAGCGACACAGTTTACCGTGATGCCTCGGCTGCTGAATTCGCGCGCGCACGATTTCGTCATGCCGATTACACCGGCTTTGGCAGCCGTATAGTTAACCTGTCCGGCATTACCGATCGCACCTACAACCGACGAGATATTGACGATTTTTCCCGAGCGCTGCTTCATCATTGAACGGGACGCCGCTTTGATGCAGTTAAATACGCCTTTAAGATTTGTCTCGATCACGTCGTCGAATTCTTCTTCCTTCATACGCATAACCAAGTTGTCGCGGGTAATGCCCGCATTGTTGATCAGAATGTCGAGACTGCCGAATTCCGCAGATACCGCTTTGATCAGCTCGTCCGCTTCCGCACTCTTGCCAACGTTCGCTTTGAAGGCAGCCGCTTTGACGCCCAACGCTTCCAGCTCACGTACCACTTCGAGTGCCGCCGCTTCGTTGCCCGCATAGTTGACTGCGACATTGGCGCCGCGGCGTCCCAGCTCAAGTGCGATCGCTTTGCCAATACCGCGTGAAGCGCCCGTTACAAGTGCATTCTGCCCTTTAATTGGTTGTTCCATGTTAACCTCCTCTTCGGCGCGTCTCTTGCTGCTGCACAGCGGCAGCAGGGAACGTCCTGAAAATAAGTCGCATCCGTAAGTTTCGCTCTCTAAGTTTCAATCTCTAAGTTTTGAGCTCTAATTTTTAATGTATAAATTCCAAATTGTAAGTTCCGGTCCATAAAGTTCGAGCTGATTCGTTCTCCCGAAACCTTTTTTTCTGGTCGGACCGGGCTTTGCTTACGCCAGCGCTTCGGCAAGCGCATCTGCGCTTTCCAAACTATTCACACTAAAAATCCGTACGGACTTATCAATCTTTTTGATCAGACCGCTCAATACATTTCCAGGTCCAATCTCGATAAAGGTATCGACACCTTCTCCGATCAACCACTGTACGCTGTCTTCCCACAGTACCGGGGAATAAACCTGACTGATCAAGGATTCACGAATGTCTTCCGCACCGGTTACTGGACGGGCGCCGACATTTGCGACAACCGGTACGGAACCGGTATTGAACGTTATGCCGGCCAGCTTTTCACCCAGCTGTTCCGCCGCTTCCTTCATCAGCGAAGAGTGAAACGGGCCGCTAACTTCAAGCGGAATCGCCCGCTTGGCGCCGATTTCTTTGACACGGGCAATCAGCGCTTCCACACCTTCCGAAGATCCGGATACGACGATTTGACCTGGGCAGTTGATGTTCGCCGGCTCCACGACCGTCCCGGATGCCGAAATTTCGGCACACAGCTCGGCAAGCTTCGTTCGTTCCGCACCGAGAACCGCCGCCATAGCGCCGCGTCCTCCCGGAACAGCAGCTTCCATGAATTGTCCGCGGGCACGGACTGTCGATACCGCATCTTCGAACGAAAGTACGCCAGCTGCCGCCAACGCACTGTATTCGCCCAGACTGTGGCCGGCCGCGTAATCGGCTTCGATCCCTTTTGCCTTTACGGCCTGCAGCAAAGCCAGACTAGCCGTCAGAAGTGCCGGCTGCGTATTGGCCGTCTGCTTTAGATCTTCAGCAGGGCCTTCGAAGACCAGCTTCGTCAAGTCAAATCCGAGCGCTTTATCCGCCGTTTCGAACAGGGACTTGGCTTCCGGCAGCGCATCGTAAACGTCGCGGGCCATGCCTACGCTCTGTGCGCCCTGACCGGGAAATACAAATGCAATTTTACCCATTGCAAACTCTCCTACCTTCCGTTGACATTAATCCTTTACAAGACCTGGCTTACCAGATCAGAGCCGCTCCGCCCCAAGTCAGACCGCCGCCGAATCCGACCATAATCACCCGATCGCCTTCTTTGACCCGACCTTCTTCGACCGCTTCTACCAATGCCAGCGGAATCGAAGCTGCCGACGTGTTGGCATACTTGTCCACGTTGATCATCACCCGGTCTTCCGACAGATCCAAACGCTGCATCGCAGACTGAATGATTCGGATATTGGCCTGATGCGGAATAAACAAGTCGATGTCTTCCTTGGTCATCTCCGCTTTACGCAGCACTTCTTCGGTCGCCGTCCCCATAACCCGCACTGCGAATTTGAAAACATCGCGACCGTTCATTTGAATAAAATGCTGACGTTGATCAATCGTTTCCTGCGAAGCCGGAAGACGGGAACCGCCCGCTGCCTGCTGCAGCAGACCACCACCCGCTCCTTCGGCTCCCAGATCAAATGACTGGAATCCGCGTCCTTCCGGTACTTCGCCGAGAATGACTGCTCCTGCGCCGTCACCGAACAGTACGCAGGTATTGCGGTCGGTGTAATCGGTAATGCGCGACAGAGTGTCCGCGCCGATAACCAGGGCATTGTTATACATTCCGTTCTGAATAAAGCCGGTTGCGGCCGCAAGGCTGTAGACAAAGCCCGAGCAGGCCGCGCCAAGATCGAATGCCGCCGCTTTCTTGGCACCCAACTTGTCCTGCAAAATGCAGGCCGTCGAAGGGAAAGACGTATCCGGAGTAACTGTCGCTACGATGATCAGATCCAGCTGATCGGCTGTCATTCCCGCCGACTCCAATGCATGAACCGCCGCTTCGTAAGCCAGATCGGAAGTCGCTTGTTCCGGTGCCGCGATATGACGCTCCCGGATTCCTGTGCGACTGACAATCCATTCGTCGTTCGTATCCACCATTTTTTCGAGCTCCGCATTGTCCAGGATACGCTCCGGTACATATTTGCCCGTTCCGATCACGCCGACCGGCCGTAAATTCTTCATCTTTATGTCACTCACTTCCCGCTGATTTGCTGATTCACACTTTCCATACTTGCCGAAATACTCTCGACAAGATGATGTTCCAATGCCGTACGTGTCTGCCGAACCGCATTCTTGATCGCTTCGGCGTCGGAGGATCCGTGCGCTTTGATAACAAGACCGTTAAGTCCGAGCAGCGGCGCTCCGCCATGCTCCTTGTAATCCATTTTCGACTTGAGACCGCGAAGTTGGGGCATGACAAGCGCAGCACCGATCTTTGCCTTGAATGATGAAGTTAGTTCTTTCTTGAGCAGCTTGAATACGGCCCCCGCTGTTCCTTCAAGCGATTTAAGCATGATGTTGCCGGCAAAGCCATCGCAGACGAGAACGTCGCAGACACCGTCCAGAATGTCGCGGGCTTCGACATTGCCGACAAAATTTACCGGCAGTTCCGAAATCAGCGGAAACGCCGCTTTCGTCAGTTCGTTGCCTTTGCCCGGCTCCGTTCCGACATTCAGCAGGCCGACTCGCGGACGCTCGATACCGTGTACCTTTTCCCGGTAGAGGCTGCCCATCAGCGCATACTGCGCCAGATGCTCGGGTTTGGCGTCCATGTTGGCGCCCAGATCAAGTGCAAGCGTACCGCGTCCATCCTCGTCCAATGATGGAATCATTGGCGCCAATGCCGGACGCTCCACGCCGTTCATTCGACCGACGACAAGCAGTCCAGCCGTCATCAATGCACCAGTGTTGCCCGCCGAGATCATGGCGTCGGCTTCGCCTTCCTTGACCATACGTCCGGCCACAACCATCGAAGCGTCTTTCTTGCGGCGAACAGCCTTGACCGGCTCGTCATCGCCAGAAATAACTTCGCCTGCATGGACAATTTCAAGATTTGGCCTGCCCTCGCCAATCAGCGGCTTGAGCTTGACCTCGTCGCCAACGAGCTTGATGGTGATGTCGCTCCATTCGGCAGCCGCCGCAAGTGCTCCCGCTGCCGCACTTTCCGGTGCATGATCCCCGCCCATGGCGTCTATTGCAATAATCATTTCCGAATCCTCCCTGTGCGTTGACCTCGTTCTAGTTTTGGTTTTCGTTTGACGCTTCCGAATTCCCGGAACTTCACTCGGTCAACGCGTTCGTGACCGGGTTACCGGCTCTTGTCGTCGGATCGGTAAATAATGAAATTCCCTTGAAAGACCATTTCTTCGCCGACATAAGACAGCACTTCGACTTTGGCTCTGCCCGCCTTGCCCGGACTGCTCCGCACATACGCTTTGGCGATACACTTCTCGCCAAGATGGATCGGACGGACAAATCGCAGATCCGCAGAAGCGGTAAGTGCGATCTCATCGTTGATGACTGCAACAGCCAACGAATTGGCCTGGGCGAAAATATGATGTCCGCGCGCAATCTGCGTGCGGCTGAATACATGTTCCTCGCGAATTTCAAAAATCGAAATGCCGCTCCGGTCAAGCTGAAGATCGATAATATCGCCGATGACTTCTTCCGCAGCCAGCGACCGCACCTGATCGTACGACCGTTCCGCCATCAGCTTCATTCGCTCGCGGAGCTCAGGAATCCCGAGCTCCATCCGGTCGAGACGAATAGTCTGAATGCTGACTTTGAGACGGCGGGTCAGTTCCCGGTCGGTTACGAACGGATTCTCGTCGATCAGTTCGACGAGCCTCTGCTGGCGCTGACGTTTTGGTAAACGTTCGATGCCGGTCTCCTCCTTATGCCGACGTCCGCAAGGGCGCCGGCCGTTCCTGAACCGCCTGATTAAGGCTTGCTGTTTGTACGTTGTCCCCCATCATGCCGAACAACGTACGGATCCGATATTCGCGCCCGTCTCCGGGCCGCTTCCCCTTTGAATCAAAGACTTCGCGCGGGCTGCGCAATCAAGTGCGCTTATTATGTATAACCGGCGCAAAAACTTTTTAGAACCTGGTACTAACCGCTAGTATAAAGCATTCTTTTCAAAAAAGAAAGAGGTCAGCAGAAACACCCCTAGGAATCACACGCTCGGTAGGTTTAAAAAAGTAAAAATTCCATAAGAAAAAGCCCCGCCAAAGGCGAGGCTTTCTACAGACCGGTTAGCCGGCCTGTTCCTGAGAATCTTTAAAGACTACGAGTCGACAGGCCCCGCCAAATTGATGTTCAAGCTGCCGAAATAACGGGAACTCGTTCTTCAAAAGCGGCACTCATCTTCTCATAAGTTCCTTATTGGGAAATAACTTCTCTGGATTTGTAAGTTCCGCAAACTTTGCATACGTGGTGAGCCAGTTTCAGCTCTCCGCATTGTTCGCACTTCACCATGCCCGGCACCGCCAGCTTGAAATGCGTGCGGCGCTTGTCGCGGCGTGTCTTGGACGTTCTCCGTTGAGGTACTGCCATGTTTAACACCTCCTTATTCAAGTCAACCGGCCCGAAGGCCGGAATTTAGCCTGAAACGCTGTGCGCTCATGCTCATTCCAAAACAAAGAAATGCAACGAAAAAGCCGGATGGTTCTCCGTTTCTCGTAATAATCGCTCATTTCGGGACAAGCACTTACTTAAAGAAATCTTTGAGTCCGGCAAGCCGGGGGTCGATTACCGTATTGTCGCATCCGCAGGCCGTTTCGTTCAGATTGGTTCCACATGTCTGGCATAGACCTTTGCAGTCTTTCTTGCAGAGCGGAGAGTTGGGCACGCCCAGCGTCACATACTCTTCCAAGTACGGTGTCAGCAGAACTTCGTCCACACTCGCGAGGATCATATCCTCATCATCTTCAAGATCGGCCTCGCCCTCTTCACGCTCCTTAAACCGTTCATCGAACGGAATATCAAGCTTAATGTGGGCGGGTTCCAAACAGCGCGAGCAAACCATATCCAAATGTCCCGAAAGCGTTCCGCGTACTTCTACCAATCCATCCATCGTCGGGTAAGCCGTCAGATCGGCATGGAAAGGAGCAGCGGAGATTACATCCGTGCGACCTTCGATTGATCGTTCAATCGGCACACTGCCGTCCAAACGAACCGGTTCGCCGTTTTGAATCGTTCTGCGCATATGCAGACGCATATTCATCACTCCAAACAAACAAAGTTATTATATCGACTTTACTTCCGTTTTGTCAACCGTCAGTCAAGTATTTTTCATTTACGCCCTTTTCGGCGCCCAGCGCGGCTTAAGAGAGTGTTTCACCCTTTCGCCGAAGCCTTCACGCGTGTAAGCTAGAAGAAGTGTGCGCGAATTCCGTTATCCGCTCTTGTCCTCCGCGGAATCACCAGCCTGTTTGAAAATTCAACGAGCTCGGCAATACCGGACGAATGTTTATTCTACCATATATTTTCTTCCTTGTTAAGAGAGGAGACGTGTTCTTTCATGAAAACAGTCGGTTTAATTGTCGAATACAACCCGTTTCACAACGGACATCTGCTGCACCTGAAGCGCTCGCTCGAAATTTCAGGCGCTGAAGCCTCGGTCGCCGTTATGAGCGGGCCATTTACTCAGCGCGGCGAACCCGCCCTGCTATCCAAGCGCGCCCGCGCCGAAATGGCTTTGGCTGCCGGCGTAGATCTTGTGCTGGAATTACCCGTTTTATACGCTCTGCAGCCTGCGGAATGGTTCGCTTTCGGCGCTGTGTCGCTGCTTGATGCGACCGGAGTCGTGGACAGCATGTGCTTTGGCAGCGAGAGCGGCGAGATCGCGCCGCTGGAGGAGCTGGCTTCGCGCATGCAGGGCGGCGAATCGCCGGCCATGCGCGAAGCACTGCGTCAGGCCCTGAATGCGGGCCTGAGCTACCCGGCCGCCTATGCGAAGGCGGCCTCTGGGCAGGACGGCGGCCATTCCGCCGCGGCCGCCGCCCTGCTGGGCAATCCGAACGATACGCTCGGATTGCATTACGTGCTGGCGCTGCGCCGCCTCGCCAGCGGGATCACGCCGCTCGCCGTGCGGCGCGAGCAGGCCGGCTACCATGATGCCGACCTGCCCGTCGGCGGAGCCATCGCCAGCGCGACGGCAGTGCGCGCGGCTCTCGCGCGCGGGGCGGACGGCCTTGAACAGGCCGCCCCTTACCTGCCTCCCTCCTCGCTGCGCGTGCTTCGCCGCGAAGCGCAGGCCGGCCGCATGCTGGCGGACGGCTGGGAGGCGCTGGCGCAGCCTCTATTGGCCGCGCTCATCACCCGCGCGCCGGAAGAGCTGGCCCTCGTCCCGGAAGCCGCCGAGGGCTTAGAGCACCGCATCGCGGCCGCGCTGCCGCGCCTGCCCGAACCGGGCGTAGAGGCGCTGCTCGCCGCGATCAAGACCAAGCGCTATACGCGCACCCGTCTTCAGCGGCTGCTGGCGCATGCGCTTCTGAACCATCGCGGTCCCATGTTTGACCGCGAAAGCCTCTCCTCCGGACCGCAGTATCTCCGCGTGCTCGGCTTTTCGCCGAAAGGCCGCCAACTGCTCAAAAACATGAAAAAAACGGCGAAACTGCCGGTTGTCGTCCGGGCCGCGGATTGTTCCCATCCGCAGCTTACGCTCGACATCCAAGCTTCCGCCGTTCACGGTTCGGCTTTTCCATCTCCTCAAGTCCGGGAAATGTATGCCGACTATTATGCACCGCCGGTCACTGAATTTTAATTCCCTGACCGGGAAAATCTATAAATTCTCTTCTTTTTTGTATAATGGTTAACCGTAATTAACAGGAAGTTTATCGATATACGCTAATGCATCTTGCAGTGTTTTCACAGGAACAAGCGTCATTGACCCTCCGGTTTCTTTCATTTTTTTCTCTGCAACCGCAAAATTCCCTTCGGGAACAAAGAAGATGTCGGCGCCTCTGCGTTCAGCGGCTACAACTTTGTGCTGAATGCCGCCGATTTCGCCCACTGTTCCGTCGGACTTGATCGTTCCGGTGCCTGCAATCCGGTAACCGCGGGTCAGATCGCCGGGCGTCAGCTGGTTGTAGATCTCCAGCGTAAACATCAATCCCGCCGAAGGGCCTCCTACCTGAGTTTGAGTAAAATAGACTTCATCGGAAGGATTCTCAGGATCGATGCGAAGCACCTCGCCCGTCGAAACGCCGAAACCTGGGCGGGTCGTGCCGTCGTCGTTCAGAATAGCGACCAGTTTTACGGGTTGTTCGATCGGCCGTCCTGCCCGCTCTATCGATACTTCCACGACATCGCCGACGGAATGGCTTTCAAGCAAATTGCGCAGTCCCTCCAACGTGAAGATTTTCTCGCCTTCCACTGCAATGATTTTGTCTCCGGTGATAAACTCTTTTTGCTGCGGGTCACGATCGGGCACGGTCGTAATAAAAACGTACTCCGTCTCAATACCGAATTTGACTCCGGCTTCACGATAAGCGGCCGCAATCGCCGAGGATTGCGACGAGTTCATATAATACTGCTGCGTGATCCGGTACTCGTCATCGTCTTGATCCTTGATACGCTTGCCGATATCGGCATTTTCGTCCAACAGCGAGAGTCCCAGCAGGGCCAGGTTAGCGTATGTGACGGAGACGGTTGTCATCATGAATGAGCCCCGCTCTTCCATCTCTCCCTCCGCTACGCGCACCATCGGTTTCACTTCGTCCGCGCTGCCGGGCCGCTCGATCGTATACGAAGTCGGCATATAAACGACGACGTACACCAGCAGGGCGAGACAGAGCAGATAAGCCAGAGTCCGGATCCGCGGAATTGTGGAACGCAGCATAATGGTCGTTCATCTCCTCTTGCTTGTACTTGCGCCCGTAGGCAGCCTCTACTCGCAGAGGCCGCCTACGGGCGAGACTTTATGGGCTATCTGTCGTGCGATCTTATTTGCCGTGCAACTTCGACTTTAGCGCCGCCTGAACTTCGGGCGTCACTAGTTCGCTCACGTCACCGTCGAACTGCGCGATTTCTTTGACCACACTGGAGCTTAGGTACGAGTACAATGGGTTGGTCATCATAAAAATGGTTTCTACATTTTCATTCAGCTTCCGGTTCGTCGTGGCAATTTGCAGCTCGTATTCAAAATCCGTTACCGAGCGAACCCCCCGTACAACGACCTGTGCCTTTTTTTGATCCACATAGTTGACGAGCAGATCGCGGAATACGTCTACTTCTACGTTCGGCATATCAGCCGTTCCCTGCCGCAGCAGTTCTGCCCGTTCTTCAACCGTAAACATTGGCTTTTTGCTCAGGTTATTGAGAACCGCCACAATCAAACGATCGTACTGTCTCGCGGCGCGCCGGATAATGTCCATGTGTCCGAGCGTCACCGGGTCAAAGCTTCCCGGATATACGGCAATACGTTCGATTCTGCTTTCCTTTTCCATTATGCGTCCAAGTCCTCCTCTGTAGGTGGGTCTTCTTCGCCCTCTTCCGGATTCCAATCGTAGATGGAAACGGCAGTCTCACCGTATACGGCCTTACGCTGCAGAACAAATGAACCGAACGCTTCCGGATACTCGTATGAAGATTCGTATTCCAGAACGATAGTTGCTCCCGCGTTCAACAGACCGGTTTCTTCCATACGAAGCATCAGCTCCGCCCCGTTCTTCATTCGGTAAGGCGGATCCAGAAAGACCAGATCGAACGCTGTCTCACGCTTCGTCAGCGCTTTGAGCGCACGCTGCGCGTCATTGCGGTATACTTCGGCCCGATTTTCGAATCGTGTTGCTTTAAGATTGGACTTTATTACTTCGATGCTTTTGGTATCGGTGTCGACCAAGACCGCCCGCTCTGCTCCGCGGCTCAGCGCTTCGATCGCAAGTCCGCCCGTTCCGGCAAACAGATCGAGCGCTTGTCCTCCGTCGAAGAAGGGGCCGATCATACTGAATATCGCTTCTTTCACTTTATCGGTCGTCGGACGCGTTCCGCTGCCCGGTACCGCTTTAAGGGGTCTCCCCTTGGCTTCCCCCGCTACTACTCTCACGCTAAGTTGTCCTCCCGTTCTTTCATGCTGTGCCTGCCTATCGGCTTTCCTTATCGTAACACAACCCGGCGGAGAGGAAAACGGCAAGAACTTTAGTGGGGAAGCCCGTCAGGGCTCCCGTCACTCTCTGCTTCATCCTGATATAAAAAGACCGCTCCACTCCTTTCGGAGGCTGCGGCCGCGGTCTTTTACCTATACGGACTTATCGTATTGGTCATAAAGTTATCTTATTGTCACAGAGTTATCTTGTTGAATAATGGATTTATCAAACCTGATCGACTGTTGGGCTTGCAGGAGCCGAGCGACATGTTTCGTCAACACCGGCTTTCTCCTTTCACTTTCAGTCTGCTGATTTCCGCCGCTTTACTTGGCTGCGGCCGTCTGACGAAATACATGCGCTGGCTGCCCTTTAGGTCCCGGTCTGCAGCAGAACAGCGCACCGGCCAGCGGCTGCTGCGCCTTCTGCTCATCCGACAAACCGTCAATCGCCGTCGTAATGTACAAATCGCCGTAATCTTCTCCGCCAAAAGTGCAGCAGGTGACGTTGTCGACAGGCAGCATGATCTCACCAAGCTTCAATCCGGCTGTGGAATCCCATTTGCTGACGCGTCCGCCGCCGTAGTGCGCAATCCATAGATTGCCATCGGCGTCTACTGCCATGCCGTCCGGGAAGCCTTCTTCGTTTTCAAAAGAAACGACTGTGCGTTCTGCGCCCAGTTCGCCTTTTTCTACATCAAACTCAAAAGCCTGAACTTTTCCCGTACCTGTATCGATATAATACATCACCGTTCCGTCGGGGCTCCAGCCCAAGCCGTTGGATGTGGATACTTCGCCGAAAATATGCCGCACGGACATGTCCCCGTCCATACAGTAGAAAGCCCCCTGCTTCTCTTTGCCGACCAGGCTCATTGTACCGGCCCAGAAGCGTCCTGCCGCATCGCATTTCCCATCATTGAAGCGATTGTCTTCACGGTTCTCCGGATCATGAATCGGCGTATGTTCACGGCTGTCCAGATCGTAGAAAGCAAACCCTTTTTCTGCAGCCAGTACGATCTTGCCGTCCGTATGTCCAACTGCTGCGCCTACTCTTTCGGGCAGCTCATGTACCTCTTCGCTTCCGTCCGCCGGATTGTAGAAACGAAGCTGCTTGCCTTCGATATCGACCCACATCAGTATCCGCTTATCCTCAAGCCAGACCGGACCTTCGCCCAGTGTCGCCCGGTAATCGGAGACCGGCTCCGGTTTGATGCCTTTCAGTTCACTCATATCGCTGCTCCTCCCGCATGATGAATTCATGATCGCTTTCCGGGCCGCAGTCTCGCGGCTCTCGCCGTATCTTTACCCAATTTGGACGGTATATGACTTTCTTAAGGAGTTTTGCATGCACTTTTGGCACTTTTGGCAACTTTGGCACTCTTGGTATTTTTGCGGCCTAGGCCTGCAGCGAAGCAAAGACCCTGCTAAAGGCTGGAGTGTTAATTTCCTATTGGTGAGCCCCGATCCCATTCGAAATCAAGCGCATTCAGCAAACCGCGAGCGATTAACATGTGGCCAGCCGTATTCGGATGCACATGGTCCCACCCGTTCGACAGCGAAGATTGAATCATATGATGCCCCATTCGGTCGAATGCCGCCTGGGTATTGACCAACTCTGCGCCGTAGTCACCGGCCAGACGCTTAATGACTGCACCGTAGCGATCCATCAAGGAGCGCATTGGATCTTCATGTACGGCCATATAGTAAGGTGTCACCAAGATCAAGCCTTTGAGCCCCGGCTGTACAGCATCAAGCAGCTCACGCAGCGTTGCTTCGTATTCTTCCAACGTCACGAAAGATTGGACAGCTTCCGGCGTATCAAACTGACGCCATACATCGTTGATGCCGATCATGATCGACAGCCAATCCGGCTTTAAATCCAATACATCGCTCTGCCAGCGTTTTTTCAAATCACGCACCGTATTGCCTCCGATACCGGTATTGAGCACCAGCAGGTTCAGTTCCGGATAGCCGGTACGCAGCAGCGCGTCGACCAGAGCGGGGTAACCGTTTCCGAGACCGTTTTTGTAACCGACCGGATAATCCCGTCCGGCATCGGTGACCGAGTCGCCGATCAACAGCAGCTTATCGTTTTGAGTCAATTTCATATTCTATTCCATCTCCTTAAATTCAGCTCGATATTGGGATCTATTCAGAAATTCGAGATCTGCCCGGCATATTCCTTTGTTGTTTAATTTTCGCTTTTTGCCGCTTCAATAAGCTGGATCAATGAAGCGTCCGAAACTGTTCCGGCGTAACGCCTTCCTGCTTGCGGAATGTTGCTACGAAATGGCTGGCATCGCGAAAGCCGACCAATCCCGATACTTCTTTAATCGTCATTCGGGGATGCAGCGTCATCATTTCTTTGGCTTTGCGCAGCCGCAGAAGAATCAGGTAAGCATAAGCAGTCATCCCAAATGCCTGTTTGAATAAGGTATTGAGGTGCCGGGGCGTAATATCCGCACGTCTTGCCATGTCCTCCAGCCCTACGTCCGAATCGGCGTAATGACGATCGAGAAATTCAAGCACCGGTGTAAGCCGGCGGACAGAATTCGACAGCGATGGCATACGATTGACCCGGCCGTCCTTTTTGAGCAGAGTAAGGAAACGGTACACTTCTACCGATATGTTCAGACCCGACAAATCCCGCTCACTGCCTATACTGTTCAGTAAGGCAGGTACAAAACCATTCAATTCCGCTCCTTCATCCCAAGTGTAGTACGAAGATACCGGCAGCCCCAATGTACCAAGAATGGCTCCGGCCTGTGCGCCCCCGAATGTCATATAATAAGTTTCCCATCGCTCCTCCAATGGTCGGTATTCGTGAGCTTCACCGGGCAGCAGCAGAATGCCTGTCCCTTTATCCAGCACATACTTCGCTCCGCCCATCGTAATCTCTCCTCTGCCGCCGAGCGTTTGCAGCCAATGGTAACAGTTGTACCCGTCAGGCCTTGCGACCACTTCCTGATCGGGATTGTAGCCGATACTTTCCGTGTAGAGAGGCAGAGGCAGGTCTTTGAGCTCTGTGAAATATCGTCTATGCGCGCTGTTCATTGCCGTATCCCCTTCAGATCGAATATTTCTCTTTTTTTATACGCTGTTCCCTTTTTATTATATTTTATAATAATTTTCAGTAGATTAAAATAGAATTATTCTTATATGTTGAGGTGATTGTAATGATTAGCAGCAAACTTCCCAAAATTTTTTACGGTGGCGATTATAACCCGGAGCAGTGGGATGAAGCGACCCACCGCGAAGACCTGCGCATGTTCAAACTGGCGGGTATCGATATCGCAACTATCAACGTATTCGCTTGGGCGCTGAATCAGCCCGATGAAGTCACTTACAATTTCGAATGGCTCGATGAGCTGCTGGACGGTCTGCATGCGAACGGCACCTATGTATGTCTGGCGACCAGTACAGCCGCGCACCCTGCATGGATGGCGAAACGTTATCCGGACATTCTGCGCACGGATGCCGACGGACGCAAACGTAAATTCGGCGGACGCCACAATTCCTGCCCAAACAGTCCTACCTACCGTAAATATTCGGAAGCGATTGCAGAGAAACTGGCCGAGCGTTACAAAGACCATCCGGCGGTGCTCGTCTGGCACGTATCCAATGAATACGGCGGCGACTGCTACTGCGAGAACTGCGAGAAAGCGTTCCGCGTGTGGCTGAAGCAGCGCTACGGTACGATTGAGACATTGAACCGCGCTTGGAATACAAATTTCTGGGGACATACATTCTACGACTGGGACGAGATCGTTCTGCCGAACAATTTAAGCGAGCACTGGGGCGACAACAACTCGACATTCCAGGGAATCTCGCTCGATTATTCCCGGTTCAATTCCGACAGTATGCTGGACTGCTACAAGCTGGAACACGCGGTGATCAAAAAGCATATTCCGAACGCTGTGATCACGACCAATCTGATGGGCTTCTTCAAACAGCTGGATTATTTCAAATGGGCGAAAGAAATGGATATTGTTTCTTGGGACAATTATCCGGGTCTGCAAACACCGGTCAGCTTCACGGCAATGGCTCATGATCTTATGCGCGGACTCAAGGACGGCGAACCGTTCATGCTGATGGAACAGACGCCGAGTCAACAGAACTGGCAGCCTTATAACTCGCTCAAGCGTCCTGGCGTTATGCGTTTGTGGAGCTATCAGGCGGTCGCACACGGTGCAGACACAGTCATGTTCTTCCAGCTTCGCCGCTCGGTCGGAGCCTGCGAAAAGTATCACGGTGCCGTGATCGAACACGTCGGTCATGAAAATACCCGCGTCTTCCGCGAAGTATCGGAACTTGGCCGCGAACTCGGAGACTTGGGCGATCGCCTGCTCGACTCCCGTCTTCCGTCTAAAGTCGGCATTCTGTTCGACTGGGAAAACTGGTGGGCTGTCGAGAAGTCCAGCGGACCGACTGTTGCACTGAACTATGTTGATCAGATCCACAAATATTACAAATCGTTCTATGATCGCAATGTTCCGGTCGATATCGTCAGCGTCGATTCCGACTTCAGTAAATACGATATTGTTGTCGCTCCAGTACTGTACATGGTCAAGCCCGGCCTTGCCGACAAGCTGGAAAGCTTTGTGAACGGCGGCGGCACGTTCTTGACCACCTTCTTCAGCGGGATCGTCGACGAGTCCGATCTAGTTAAGACCGGCGGTTACCCCGGCGAACTTCGGAACCTACTGGGCATCTGGGTCGAAGAGATCGATGCGCTGTTCCCGGATATGCGCAACAAAATTGTTGTGAACGGCGAATTCGGCAGCCTCAAAGGCGAGTACGAATGCGGTATGCTGTGCGATCTGCTGCATACGGAAGGTGCCGAGACATTGGCCGAATACGGTGATGACTTCTACAAAGGCATGCCGGTATTGACCCGTAACACTTTCGGTGAAGGACAAGCTTACTATGTCGCTTCCGATCCAGAGCAGTCGTTCCTGGACGGCCTGCTGGAACAGCTCTGCGCCGACAAAGGGATTCAACCGCTGCTGGACACCCCCGAAGGCGTCGAAGTCACCAAACGGGTCAAAGACGGCGAAGAGTTCTTGTTCGTGATGAACCATAACGCCGAAGAGTCGGCCTATGAGCTGAGCGGCGATTACGTTAACCTGTTAACAGGCAATGCCTTAAGCGGATTCTCCAAGATCGCTGGACGAGACGTGCAAATCTTGAGTCCGGCAAAATAATGACGGAAGCTTCCGCAATCATGCGGAGAAACCCGGTATTTCGGATGGGTACCATTCAAATACGGTGGAGATAATGAACGTCCGCGCATCGTTTGTCGATGCGCGGACGTTTTTTCAGTTCCACAGAACTTCTTTGTATGAGCTGTTGGCCACTTTTTCGCGCCTTTACGCAGCTTTATGATCTGCCGGGCGGTCTCCTTCAAGCGGCAGCATCAAATCCCGAAGACGCCTAACGTAACGCCAAACACAGTCAGCACGACGAAAATGAGCACGAAGGCAACAATCAATACGGCGAAGAACAAAATGACGTACAGAAGCAGCGATTTCCAGGCAGAGAACCCATGAGCTTCACCTGTCGCATGCAGAATAGCAATGAACGACCAGACTCCGAACACGAGTTCCAGCATGATCAGGCCCAGATACAGCATACTTCGACCGACGCTTTCATCCAGATTCGGCGTAAGGGAAGTGAAGTTTTCCATACCTGCAATCAGCAGTTCCGGAATCCAAAGCAATCCGACCATAATGCCAAGCATGCCGTAAATTCGGCCGCTTACGACCCGCATGTCTTTGGTCGAACCTGTTCCGCCCAGCCAGCCGCCGATCAACCTAAGCAGCCATGATACGATATAATAGGTCGCCAATCCGCCCACGATCCCGCTGATGACCACACTGACAGCGATTCCTCCTGCCGACATATCGTCGCCTGCGTTTCTACCGGAAGCACTGTTCAACGCGTTGAAAATACCGGCAATCAAAGCTAACAGGAGTGCGTTTTTCAGCGGATTCGACGAATAAAGGAAATCCCTTGTTACCTGCCTCGGGTGAATCCATACACGAAGCCACGGCGACAAACCGCTCGGAGCAGGTTGACCATTTTTCATACCGCCTCTACCTTCACGTTCCGGATAGTCGGTTACCTTTCTCCTTCCGGGGCTTTCATCAAAGTTCTCCCGGCCAAATAGACCATCCTTTCCTTTTCCGGAGTCTCCCCTTTCACCGCTGTCTTCACTATTTCCATTATTCCCGTAACGTCCGTACATTCTTCCAGCCCCACCGTTTCTTTGTATGATTTTGGAACTTAATTATACAATATTAGTTTAAAGTATATATGCTGGGGCTATAAAAGATTTTTCATATTCCTGCTTTTTTGTCAAACTTCCGCATGTAAGCTGTAGGATCTGTTCAGCTCTGTAAACTTACTTTATCGCGTATACCCGGGATTCATAAGGTCGCAGTTCCTTTTCATCCATACCCTCTTCGCTGTAGTTACCGATCACAAGCGAGGCTTCTTTCCCCAATAGGTTCGGCGGCCATTCAAGCGCTGTCTTCTCCGTAGAGAAATTGAGCACGATCAGCCATGTTTCTTGTTCAAGCGTTCTTGTATACATGTACAGCGTCTCATGATCCGGCAGCAGCAGCTCATAATCGCCGTAAGTCATAATCGGATTTTCTTTGCGCAGTGCGATCAGCTTTTTGTAGTAATGGAAGACGGAATCCGGGTCGCTCTGCTGCTGCTTGGCGTTAATTTCTACATAATTTGGATTTACTCCGATCCACGGCGTTCCCGTTGTGAAGCCTGCATAATCGCTGTCATCCCACTGCACCGGCGTACGGGCATTATCGCGTCCTCTTGTCTGAATCGCCGCCATCACGGTACCCGGATCGGCACCGCCATATGTTACGCGATCATGATACATGTTCAAACTCTCGATATCCTTGTAGTCGTCGATCATTTTAAACTTGACGTTGGTCATGCCAAGCTCTTCGCCCTGATATACATAAGGCGTTCCTTTGAGCGTATGCAGCAGTGTTGCCAGCAGCTTGGCTGACTGAACGCGATACTCGCCGTCATTGCCGAATCTCGACACCATACGCGGCTGATCATGATTGTTCAGGTAGAGGCTGTTCCAACCTTTTTCCGCCAGTCCAATCTGCCATTTGTGCATAACAGCCTTGAACTGCGGCAGTTTCCACGGCACAATGTCCCATTTGCCGCCCGGACCGCCGTCCAGACGCATATGCTCGAACTGGAAAACCATTTGGAGCTCCCCGCGGTCCTCGCCCGTATACTTTTTCGCTTCCTCGATTGTTACGCCCGGCATTTCGCCAACAGTCATAATGTCATACTTCGACAGTACTTCCCGATTCATCTCCTGCAAAAATTCATGGATGCGAGGTCCGTCGGTATAATACATACTGCCGTCCGCGATCGGAGCGTTTCCGTTCGAAGGCAGCCCTTCCACTTTGGAAATCAGATTAATGACATCCATGCGGAAGCCGTCTACCCCTTTATCCAGCCAAAACTTCATCATATCGTATACGGCATGACGTACCTTTTCATTCTCCCAGTTGAGATCCGGCTGCTTTTTCGAGAACAGATGCAGATAATATTGGCCGCGTTCCTCACTGTATTCCCAGACCGGTCCACTGAAAAAAGATTCCCAGTTATTCGGCAGACTGCCATCGGGTGCAGCATCGCGCCATACATAATAATCGCCGTATTCGCTATCCGGATTCCGGACCGATTCCACAAACCAGGCATGCTCATCCGACGTATGGTTAACAACCAGATCCATCATCAGCTTAATTCCGCGTTGATGCAGACCCGCCAGCAGCTCTTCCCAATCCGCCATCGTGCCAAATTCATCCATAATGTCTTCATAGTCGCTGATATCGTATCCATTGTCGTCATTCGGCGATTTGTACACCGGCGATAGCCAGACCACATCTATGCCAAGCTCCTTCAAATAATCCAGTTTCATAATAATGCCCCGCAGATCGCCTACACCGTCTCCGTCGCTGTCCATGAAGCTGCGCGGATAAATTTGATACACAACCGCTTCTTTCCAAAAAGTACGTTCCATACCTATCCATTCCTCCCCACTGTTCGCTTGTAGCGTTTTCCCACCTTACTGGCGAGCAAGCCCTGTCTTACCCCATTTACCCAGAAAACGCCAGCTTGAGCGGTAGAAATGATAACTTAAAAAAATTGATGTTGAGCAAATTTTCCATAAAAGTCCCTATACAAGAAAACGTTTTCTATATACAATAAATGCGTTCCATTAATTTAACAAAAAAGGGGATTAAAGAAATGAACAGGATGTTTACGAAAGCATCGGGAATCCTGCTGATTGCGCTGACACTTGTGTTGGGCGGTTTGTACGTACCTGAAAAGGCAGCTGCCGCGGGTACATACGTCGTCACTTTCCAAAGCGCACGTCTGGTATCGAACAGCCATGTCGGCAGCGATTGGTACACCGAAGGATCGGTCAACGGCAAAAACGTAAGAGAAGGTTCCAGTGTTAAAGTTTCTTCGGGAAACATCAAGTTATATGCTTACGCCGAAGAGCAGGACAAAATTCCGGATATCGGTAAAGCGAACAAAACGATCAAGACCTCTTCTGTTTCCTCTTCCGGAACTACGGTCAAAATAAAAGTTATCGTTACTGAAAATCGCGGACGTTATTCGGGCCACCAGGCTGTCTGGGAATTTACGTACAAGATCAAATCCCAAAAGTAGAAATTCGTAAGCCCGTAAACCATACATATGCGTCGTTTCAAGCTGGATTTTCCGGCGTGAAGCGGCGCCTTTTTACGTTTGTCTTCAGCTGTCTTCCTAGGTCATGATATAATCAAGAAACCTGCTCATTGATATTCCGAATTCGTGATTGTGTACCAAACCTATAGCATACAAGGTATCGAAGTATCAAAAAAACGAAAATTGAAATCGCTTTATTTACTTCTTACAGAATCGAGGCGGATATTACGTTGAATGACTCTCAATCCGTACGAAATATCGGCATATTCGCCCATATTGATGCCGGTAAAACGACAACTACTGAACATATGCTGTACCGCAGTGGAAGCATACGTGCACTTGGCAGCGTTGATGCGGGCACCACCTCTACCGACTCTCTCGACGTGGAAAGAGAACGGGGCATTTCCGTTAAAGCGACTTCAGCCTCTCTGACCTGGAAAGGACATAAGATCAATCTTGTCGATACACCGGGTCATGCCGACTTTCTCGCTGAAGTGGAACGTTCGCTTGGCGTAATGGACGGCGCAGTATTAATCATCTCTGCCGCAGAAGGCGTTCAGGCCCAGACCGAAGTGTTGTGGCAGGCGCTCCGACTGATGAATATCCCTACGCTCATCTATATTAATAAGCTTGACCGAATCGGTGCTTCATTTGAGCGGACGCTGGAGGATATCGAACGATTGCTGTCGTCTGCGGTTCTTCCTGTACAGCATCCCGTTTATACGGAGGACGGCCTATTTACCGACTTGCATGAACTTTGGCAGAAGCCAGCCGATACTGCCTCCCTGCACAGTGGGGATTCCGAGAAGGAACTTGGGGGAACTTCTTCCGCTTCATCAGCTCCTGGTTTATCATCTTCTGACGCATCTTCCTTGCCCTTTTCTTTTGAAGCGAAAAAAAGAAATTTTCGTTCGGCGGCTGCCGAAAAAATGGCCGAATTCGACGAAGAGCTGCTGCTTCGATATATCGAAGGCGATATTCCGGATGACAGAGAGACGAATCAGCTGCTAATCCGGCATACGGCGGCAGGACATCTCTATCCGATCTGCTGCGGCTGCTCGCAAAAAGGATTAGGTATCGAAGAACTGCTTGACGCTGTGCTGACGTTCCTCCCCGCCGCACCGCCCAAACCGGATCTTGCTGGGATCGTATTCAAGGTTGAGCGTGAACGTTCGATGGGACGCGCCGCCTGGATTCGTCTGTACGGTGGTTTCCTGCGCAATCGCGACATTGTCCGGCTTGACGGCCACGAAAATGAGAGCAAGATTACACAAATCCGTATGCTCGACGGCCTTAAAAAAGTGGATGCCGGCGAGATTGGGCCCGGTGACATCGCCGCCGTCTATGGACTGCCGGACGCCGCGATCGGCGACATCATCGGCGATGCGTCTCTCGTGCCGAAAACGCCGGAAATGGCTGTCCCGCTGCTGACGGCGCGAGTCCTTCCCGAGAGCGAGGCTGATTACACCCGTACTGCCGAAGCACTGCAGGAACTGACCGACGAAGATCCTTTGCTTGATCTGGCTTGGCTGCCGGAGCAGCGCGAACTTCATGTTCGCATGATGGGTGCGATCCAGCTTGAAGTGTTGGCCAGTATCCTGCAATCCCGTTTCGGTCTGAACGTTGAATTCGGTCCTCCATCCGTCATCTACAAAGAAACGCCTGCTCAAGTGTGCGAAGGCCGGGTTGCTTACCTTGCACCTAAGCCCTGCTGGGCGATCCTGCATTTCAAAATCGAACCGGGTGAGCGCGGCAGCGGACTTGTATACCGTTCATTGGCTCGAGCCGACGATATCCTGCCGGCTTACCAAAATGAAGTCGAACGCCGTGTTCCCGAAGCACTGAAGCAGGGACTTTACGGCTGGGAAGTGACCGATCTTGTTGTCACTCTGACCTACGGACAGCATCATGTCTGGCATACCCATCCACTCGATTTTGTCATCGCTACACCCATGGGCATCATGAACGGATTGGCTACCGGAGGAACCAAACTGCTGGAGCCCGTGCTGCGGTTTCGTATTTCCGTACCCGAAGAACACGCAGGCCGCGTCATGAGCGATTTATCCCGTATGCGCGCCGAATTCTCTTCGCCTTCTATAGAAAGCGGCCGCTTTGTTATCCAAGGCACTGTCCCCGCCGCCACTTCGATGGACTACTCTGCCGAACTGCGTTCTTTTAGCGGCGGTAAAGGCATGATGACCGCTTCCTTCGAAGGCTATCAAGATGCCCCGGAAGGTACCGAAGCATCCCGCCCTCGCACCGGCATCAATCCGCTAGATGAAGCCAAATATATTCTGAGCGCACGAAGCGCTCTGTGACCCTCCCTACGGGAGAGGTTTCCGCGTTGTGCAGCGTACACGCCCGCCTTTCAGCTTTCCGCGTTGTGCAGAGCACACGCCCGCTCTTCGGCCTTTCCGCGTTCTGCTAAGCACACGCCTGCTCTTCAGCCTTTTCGCGTTGTGCAGAGCACACGCCTGCTCTTCAGCCTTTTCGCGTTGTGCAGAGCACACGCCTCTTTTCCTGAAATCGAAAGAAGGACCGTTTCCCTAGTTCATGGGAAACAGTCCTTCTTTTTATTCCTCCCTCATCAAATAGGGATGAGGGAATACCTGCGTCCTTCAATGGTTGATGGAAGCGGCGGTCGGTGAGCGGAGGAGCTGCAGGAGCCGGAAAAACGAAGTGGTCGCCTTTGAAATTGGATTCCCCCTGCTCTCATCTAATCGAGGGAATCCAATTGAAACAGCGATTGAAGGCCCTGCAGCTCCAGAGCGCCTCCGAAGCGCCCCTCCAACCTAACCTTACTCCTTCTCCTCCCTCATCCCAAACGGCCACCAATTCGCTTTCCCAAACGTCTTCACCATAACAGGAACGAAGAACGGAAGCATGAACAGCGCATAGATCGCGAGTCCCGACAGAACGACAGTCGCGATCTGCATCATCGACAATACGCCCGACGGAATCATGGAAGCGAAAGTCCCGCTGAGAATCAGCACAGCCGACAGAATGACGGTTCCCATATTGCGCATCGCATGCACGATAGCGTCTTTGGGATCCATATCCCGATGTTCATTGAAGCGATCCATCAGGAAGATGCTGTAATCGACACCGAGCGCGATGAGCATAACGAAACCAAAGAACGGTGTGGTCCACGTAATACCCGAGTATCCAAGCAGATCCACAAAGATCGCTTCCGTTACGCCCATAGCCGCGTAGTAGGTCACAAACAGCGACAGCATCAAGTACAGCGGCATTACGATGGAGCGCAGCAGCAGGATCAGAATGATCAGAATGCCGCCCATCATGAGATATACCGTACGACTGTAGTCTGAGTTGGATACCGTCTGTAGATCAGCGAACGTGCTCGTTACGCCGCTGATTGCCACATCGGCTTGTTCCAGCGCCGTGTCCTGTGTCGCGCGGTCAACGGCTGCACGGATATCGTCGATATTGGCGAGCGCTTCCGTACTGTACGGATTGTCCGACAATACAACGTCGAGCGTCATGATCTTTCGGTCGTTCGACATATAATTATCGAACACCTGCTGGAAGTCTTCGTTCTCGAGCGCCTCCTGTGGAATGAACCATCCGCCAAGTTCCGCATCGGAATTGTTCTGCAGCTGCCCCAGATAATCCTCAGCCGAACCCAGACCGTCTCCGACCTGTTTAAGTCCGTCGACACTCTGGTCGAGTCCGTCCGTCAGCTGCATGAGCTGATCCGACAGGTCGCTGAATCCTTGGCCCAGCTGCTGCTGACCGTCCTGCAGCTGATCCAAGCCTTCGGTAATAGACGGCACTTCGCCGACAATCTGACCTTGGCCGTCCGCCGCTTGATTCAGGCCACTTTGCAGTTGGTCAATGCCTGCAATCAACTGATCAAAACCGCCTGTCAGCTGATTCTGACCGTCCAGTGCCTGAGCATAACCCTGATTGGCTTGACCGATACCGGCGGCAACTTGGGATACTTGTCCCTGCACCTGGCCGAAAGCATCCGCAAGAGCAGCAGCGCCTTGCCCAGTCTGAGTGACCGTGCCGCGAATCGTCAAGTAATCTTCATCCTGCAGCAGTGCCGGGAATTTGCTTTCCAGACTGCCGAATCTTCCCTGTACGCTGCTTAGCGCACCTGACAGCGCGGTCAGTTGATCGCCCAATTGGGACATTCCGCCGTTCAGGGCGCCGAGTCCTGTGCCAACCTGCTGATAACCCGCCAGCAGCTGTGCATGGGCGTCGGCAAGCTGCTGAGCGCTGGCTTTCATCTGCTGAAGACCTGCCTGCAGTTCGCCTGCACCGACAGCTCCGGAACGAATGCCTTCTTCAATCTGTGAGAGGCCCTCTCCGAGCTGTCCGATTCCTGTCTTAAGCTCTTCCGTGCCGCTGACAAGCTGATCAGCTCCGGAAGCCGCTTCTTGAATCTGCGGCGCATTGTCGCTCAACTGCTGGCTGGCTTCGGCGAGTCCGTCCTGAATCTGAGTCAATCCTTCTCCAGCCTCGCCAAGCCCTTCCTTCAATGTTCCGGCCTGATCCGCTACACTGAAGTCCTGAATTTCTTCGCCAGTCGGACGACTGGCGCTTCGTACCGTATCGACACCGGCCACCTTGCTAACTTCGCGGCTGATCCGTTCCGCCAGCGAAACGTATTCCGCATTGTCCATCGTTTCATCGTTTTTGATCACGATTTTGGCAGGCATGGCCTGACCGGCGCCAAAGCTGTCCGAGATAATATTGAATCCTTGTACCGATTTATAATTCGGCGGAATCTCTTCCAGGCTGTTAAACGACAGCTTTCCGCTTGAAGTCAGCAGAAACGGCAGCGTTACGGCCAATACAATCAGCATGGCAGCCCAAGGACGTTTGAGCGAGAAATTGCCGGCCCAGCCCCACAGCTTGTTTTCGCTGTGTCCGATCGCTTTACGTGAAGGCCAGAACATTTTCTGACCCAATACCGCCATGAAGAACGGTACGATCGTGACCATCGCAAGCAGCATCACTGCAATGCCGACAGCAACGGCTACTGCCGAACGATACAGCATGAATTGCGAGAAGCCGATTGCTGCAAAGCCAACCAATACCGCAATACCGGATACGATTACTGTACGACCCGCTGTCCGGTAAGTTTCGATGATCGCGTCCCACTTGCTTTCGTGACGTCCAATCTCTTCCTTGTAGCGGCTGATCAACAGAATGCAATAATCCGTTCCGATCCCGAACATGACCGCAACCATAAAGATCTGCGTGAAGTTCGACAGCGGGAAGTCGAAGCGATCTACAAGGAAAGCCACAATACTTTGCGAGACGATATAACTGATTCCGACGGTCAGCAGCGGAATCAATGGCGCTACGATCGAACGGAATACGAGAATCAGAATCAGCAGGATGAAGACGACCGTAATATATTCCGACTTCTTCAACCCTTCTTCGGAACTGCGCACCGTATCCTCGCCGATCAGCGATTCACCGGTCAGATAGTGCTCCACCTGATAAGCATCAAGTGTCTGCTCGATGCTGTTCTGGACTGTGGTCACTTCGCCTTCAGGAATTTCGGCGCTCAATGAGACAAGAATAGTCTGCCCGTTTTCCGAAACCATCTGGCTTTCCAGTTCGCTCTGTTCGAACGGGCTGAGAATCGACGTAATATGCAGGCTCTCTTTATTTTGATCAAGCGCTTGAACAGCTTGTTCCGCCTGCTCTTTCTCTTCGGCACTCAATCCGTCGGGATTGTGGAAGACGAGCGCAATGGTCGTACCTTGCGATCCGCCTTCCTGAGCGGCCATTTCATTCAAAATTCGTGAAGCGTCTGTCGATGTGTATCCATCAGGTACGGAAAAACCGCCCTTTTCACGCACCAGATCCGACATGGACGGCGCAGTCAGAAACAATCCTACTGCCGCCGCCAGCCAGAGTACTAATACCAGCCATCTGGCTTTCAGTATCGTTCTCATTTTTTCTCACTGCCTCCATCTTCTTTGACCAGCATCGCAAGTTTGTCGAATGCGGCCAGAACGGTCTCGACTTCCTTCTCTTCAAAATGCTCCAAATATTTTGCGAACGACTCGGTGATTCGCTGCTCGGCCTGAACAGCCATGTCCCGTCCCCGTTCGGTCAGCGTCAAATACACTTCACGGCGATCCTGCTCGCTCCGGGTTCGTTCGATAAGTCCGCGATCGACCAAACGTGTCACGATCGCCGTAATCGAACTTTTGACCACTTTGAACGCTTCGGCCAGCTCGGAAGACGTGCAGGGACCCCGTTGAATGATCGTCTGCAGCAGATAATATTGATCACTTGTCATATCTTCCTGCATCTGACTGCGTACCAAAGCACCGAATTCTCGTTCAATTGCTATCCAAGATCCCAGAAAGCGATCGATCAGCTGCTTGGCATTTTCTGTAACAGGATTGGGCATGCCTTTCGGTTCCTCCATCTTTTACTCGCCCCTTTCATAAAATGATTCTACAATCGAATGGTTCTATAATCGAATGATTCACCAATGAAACTATTCACCAATGAAACTATAAAGTTTTTTCCTACAGCTGTCAACCTGCAGACATTTCGTCAAACTGCAAATCAGACGCACAAAAAGCCCAATCCGTATAGGAAAAGGCTTAGTCTGTTGATGTTATGCAAACGAAGAAATTTTACTGAGATTAGAAATAGCGTGCTGAAATTTTTTCGAATTATCGGACTGAACTGGACATTGATGCTTTGTTCGTACGTTCAAACACGTTTGACAAGACGCGCAATTGAACGATCCGCTTCCCTCAGTACAATATTGCGATCAAGCGTACGGACAACGCGATTTTCCATCACAATTTTGCCATCAATAATGACTGTATCGACATTCCCTCGCGTTGCGGAATATACAATTCGGGAATAGACGTCAACCTCATGAGAAGGGAACGTATGAAAATCATACAGATCAAGCAGGACCAGATCCGCTTTTTTGCCAACTTCCAGGCTGCCGATTTCTTCTTCCATGCCGAGTACTTCCGCGCCGCCCATTGTCGCCATACGCAGTACCGTTCGAGCATCCATCGCTGTAGGGCCATGTATCGGCTTCTGGATCAGTGCGGCCAGCCGCATCTCCTGAAACATATCCAAGTTGTTATTGCATGGTGCGCCGTCCGCTCCCAGTCCGACCGGCACATGGCGACTCAGCATATCGGGAACTTCCGCGATACCTGAAGCCAGCTTTAGATTGGAACCCGGGCAGTGCGTCATCTTGACGCCTCTCTCGCGGATAATGGTCTTTTCCTGCTCATCCAGCCAGATGCAATGAGCGAGAATCAGGTTGGGCTTGGCCAAACCGATATGATCGAGATACACGATATTGCGCATGCCGCGTTCTCGCTCCACAACCTCGATCTCTCCCCGGTTTTCCGAAGCATGCGTATGAACCCGAACTTGGTACTGCTCAGACAGATCGCGGACCCCAATCAGCAGCTCTTCGGTGCAGGAAACGACAAATCGCGGACAGAACGCATACTGGATACGGCCGCTATCATAACCGTTCCACTTCTCAAGCAGACGCACGCTTTCCTCCAAGGAACGTTCTGTTTTCTCCTGCAGAGGCGCCGGAACTTCAATGCCGTGATCCATCATGACTTTGCCGGATACAGCCCGAATGCCGGTCTCCGCTATCGCGTGAAACGCCGAATCAGTATGGTGCACCGTCTCCATATCAAGCAGAGTGGTCGTACCGCTGGAGATCAGTTCGCCGATGCCCAACATCGCCGAATAGTAGATCGATTCCTCATCATGTGCCGCTTCAAGAGGCCATATCCGCTGCTGCAGCCAGTCAAGCAGTTCCAGGTCATCGGCCCGGCCGCGAAACAGAGTCTGACACAAATGAACATGCGTCTGAATAAATCCGGGCAGCAGCACTTTGCCCCGCGCATCGATCACCCGGTCTGCTCCTTCACTCGACAAGTCTTCGCCAATTCCGACGATACGATCGTCTTTTATCAGCAGGTCTCCGGTAAATACGTTCTGTTTGTCGTTCATCGTGACGATTTGAGCGCCTTGAATCAACAGTGTTCCCATATCCGATCCTCCGCCTTCCACGCCTTTCTTTCAACAGCCTTACAGCAACCTTATTCTTACTCTTCTTCGTCTTCCTCCACGTCGTATACACAGCGGAATCGTTCAAGTCCCGACGAACTGATGCCGAGTCCAATGACGGCAAACCCGACGCTCCGATAAAAGTCGATCGCTTCTTCGTCCGTTTCCGCGATGACGCGTTCCGGTTTTTCCCTTACCATCAGCTCAAGAATCATACCCCGACCGTAGCCGAGCCCCCGGCTCTCCGGTTCCACAGCAAGATGAGTAATCGTAATTTCCCGTTCTCCGCTGGAGCGATAACCGATGATCCCCAGGTTCTCTCCTTCTTCGACATATGTCAGCAGTTGAGCTTCATCGTTCTCTTCGTAAAATTTGATTGCCTGTTCTACATGTTCGGGATCGGGAAACACGGCCAGTTCAAGAAGGCCGGCAATATTTGGTTCACGTACTTGGTCTTTAACGGATTGCAGCATGTTTTCCTCCTGTATGATTTCATTTAGATTTGGATTTGGACTTTTATAGATGAGATGAAACAACCGGTTTGCCTGAATTCAGGCAAACCGGTGCAGTTCTTCCCGGGCCGCTTCATAAGCACCGTACAGCTTGGGCAGCACATCTCTCGCTTCTTCCGTACGCTCTTCCCGCAGCGCATGCTCGATCGTTTCAAGCAGCTTGGCAAAATAATCGATTCCGATACTCAGACTGCCGGATTTCAAGTCGTGAGCCGCATACATCCCCTGTTTGCAGTCGCCTTGAAGGACCAGCATCTCAAGTTGAGCCAGTTTTTTGGGAGTCTCTTCTTCGTAGGCAAGCAGCAGAGAGCGGAAAATTTCCGGTTCCCCGTCTTCGTCCAGATCAATAATTTCACGGATAACCTGTGAATCAAGCGCCTTTTCGGAATTTTTCGAGATCCATTTTTGCAGCATGGAGCCTAATGAATCCATGCTGACCGGCTTGCCGAGAAAGTCGTTCATCCCCGCTTGGAGACAAACTTCCCGCTCACTGTCCAAGGAATCTCCTGTAAGCGCGATGATCGGAATCGGCCGACGCATCTCTCCGCGTTCGATCTCGCGAATTTTGCGCGTCGCTTCAGGACCGTCCATGCTCGGCATATGCTTATCCATTAAAATTACAGCATACGGTCGGCTGAGAAAGGCGGATACCGCTTCCTGACCATCGCCGACGACCTCTACGGAATTCAGTCCCAGCTTCTTGAGCTGCATGCGAATGACCTGGCTGTTAATGGGGTTATCTTCGGCGACCAAAATCGGAATTTCCATACCCGGAGTTCCGAAGACGGGTACCGCACGCAGAGAAGCCCCGTCGCTCTCCGGCACTTCGGCAGGCGGCAGAGTGATTTGGAACCAAAAATTCGAACCTTCACCTTCCCGGCTGAATACGCCGATCTCGCCTTTCATCGATTCAACCAATGACTTACAGATCATAAGGCCAAGCCCGGTTCCTTCTTTCGCTTTACCGGCTTCGGTCTGCGAATACGGCTTGAACAGTTTTTCAATCCCTTCTTGCGAGATTCCGATACCGCTGTCCCTGATTTCAAAACGCATAATATTCGGTCCGGCAGCCCCGGGATGTACGGATATACGAATTTTACCGTTTTCGGTAAACGTATTGGCATTGTTGATTAAATTGATTAATATTTGCCGGATACGTGTCGGATCGCCGCTGAGCGCTTGGGCAATCGAATCGTCGATTTCGCATTCGACCATGTTCCCTTTGCCTTTCGCCCGCGGTTGAAGCAGCTGTACGGCATGCGTAACGACTTCTCGCAGATCAAAAGGCTTTTCTTCAATATCCAGCGCTCCCGCTTCACTTTTCGAGAGATCCAACAAGTCGTTGACCATTCCCAGCAGCGATGAAGCTGATTCTTCGACCAGCCCTGTCCAGGTCCGCTGTTCTTCGGTAAGCACACTTCCGCGCAGCAGCTCGGTCATACCCAGAATACCATTCATCGGCGTGCGAAACTCATGACTGATCATCGCCAGGAAATAATTTTTCGCTTCGTTCGCTCTTTTCGCTTCATGTACCGCTTCTTCCAGTTTCGCATTACTTTTGGCCAGCTCGCGCTGGAGCGTCACCATTTCGTTGTTCATGGATGAAAACTCATTCAAAATCCGTTCCTCTTGTACTTGTCCGCGTACAATTCGGTCATTCAGTTCTTCAATAACGGAACTCATACGTTCAATCTCGCGCTGTAAATCAACTTCCAAATTGATGCCCTCCCCTCACTTCCAGACGCCGACCCGTTTCTTCAGGTCTGCTTTCGCGTATGCGTTCCCGCATCATTCGCTCCGCTTCATGCAGCGCGCTTTCGGCATCAGGCGCATATCCATCCGCGCCGACGCGACTCCACAATGAAGGATCAAGGTTAAAAGGCAATCCTCCCACCATAATTTTCACATTTTCCAAACGCTTGTCCGCACGCAGATGGCCGATCAGCTTTTTCATCAAATGCACGTGAAAAGTCATTGTAGCCGACAGCGCAACCAGATCTGCACCTCTACGTACAACCATTTCCGCAAGCTTTTCCTCGTCGGCATTCGCGCCCAGGTAGTGCGTATCCCAGCCTTCCATCTCGAACACGTCGGTAAGCATTCGCAAACCGATCTCGTGCAATTCTCCTCCAACGCAGGCCGACACGAGCACACCACCTGTTTTTGGACGTTCCCCACCAATCCATTGTGTATACAGGCGCGACATAGCGCTCTGCGTAACCGCTGTACAGTAATGTTCGTCCGCAACACTGATCTGCTGGGTCTGCCACAACCGGCCTACTTCATACTGCGAGGATTGGAACACATACCGATAAATGTTCCTGATAATTTCTCCACGCTCAAACAAGCTGTCCACCAAAGCATAAGCACCAAGGCGGTCATTTCTCAGCAGCGCGTCCAGGTAGCTTCGGGATTCCCGGCCCAGATGATGATCTTCGGAAATAAAGGACGGAACTTCAGCTGGCTGCTCAGTTCGCAAAATGCCCATTTCCAGAATCCGAATCGTTCGCTCCACCTGTTCGTTTCGTTTCCCCGCACGCACCCGTCCGAGAATAAGTTCAAGTTTCATTCGAATATCAATGTCGGTAAGCCCGTAACCGGCCAAAAGCTGCTTCAGCCAGCCGATATAATGCACAAACAGCGAAGGGCTGTCCATCATTACGCCCTCCGCCAAATAATTCAATGTATAGACGGTATCCCTGCGGGATTTTTCAAATCCGGGCCGCCCGTATCGATCCATCAGATCCGGTTGAATTTTGTACTGCTCTTCCGTCACTTCAAGCGCGAGCTGTTCAATCCCCGCGAACAAAGTCTCTTCGGTCCATAATGTCATAACAATTGCCCGCTTGGGGAGCGGAAAAACCAATTTCTCTCCGCTGTCTTAGTCATTTGCGCATCCCTCCCCCGTTCATTTTGTCGCTGCCGATTCAGCTGTGCCTCGGCTACATCTTCCCATACCGAGAAGAGATGCGCAACTTTACAAGGTAGTTACCTCGTACTGAGCGGACTGTGGTTTGCCTCCCCTTACGCCGCAATCTCGTTGAGATTTTAGGAGCAGGCCCATCTGCAAAAAGGGATCGCCGAACGATAAAATTACTCGGAATCTGCCAGGGAAGAACGAATTATCGTATCGATACTTCCGTCTTCACGGCCGACGATGACCGTATGTGCCATATCGACGAACAGTCCATTTTCGACCACACCAGGAATCGCATTGAGCTGCGCATGAAGCGAAGCCGGATCGGGAATCGATATCGAGCGGCAGTCCGCAATATAGTTGCCATTATCCGTTATGTACAGCTCTCCGTTTTCCATACGCAGCTCCGGGTTCAATTGCAGCGCTTTCAGCGCATCCAGAGTCCACTCATGGGCAAAAGGAATAATCTCCACCGGTAAAGGAAAAGCGCCGAGCGTATCGACAAGCTTGTCTTCCCCGACGATCACGAACATTTTGTCGCTTCGTGCCGCCACAATCTTCTCGCGCAGCAGCGCTCCGCCACCGCCCTTGATCAGCTGCAGGCTGCGATCCACTTCGTCCGCACCGTCGATCGTAATATCGATCTGCCCCACTTCCGCAAAAGGCACAATGGAGATACCCAGACCTCGCGCCTGCTCCTCCGAGCGTTTTGATGTAGCGACAGCGCGGATATTCAGCCCTTCCTTTACCCGCTCGCCCAACTTTTCGATCGCATAATAGGCCGTCGATCCTGTGCCAAGACCAACTGTCATACCGTCTTCTATTGCTTCTACCGCCCGTTCGGCGGCCAGTTTCTTCGTATTCATTTCCACCACTCCGTCCCGATTCGACATTTTTTTGAAAAGTCTTCCTTGTTTATTTTAGGCAATTGGTTTTCGTAAAACAATCTTTTTCTTAATATTCTCAAACCCGGATGCTTGGGTCGCAGCCTTGTTCAATATTCTTTCTTTTCAAAAAAAGCCCATAAATAAAAAGACTTCAAGCTCCGCCGCAGCGAGACTTGAAGTCTTCATAATTCCAGCCGATCTCTTACTCCCAACCCGAGCGTTCCCGCAGAGCAGCAATCTGAGACGTATGATGCTGTCCATGCCAAGCATAATGCGATGTCTGCGTATCGAGACGATTCCATTCCCGGGACTCCGGGTGATAGAAAGTCTTCTGCCACTGCTCCGGCGTCAAAGACTCCAGCAGGAATGCCCAGCGTACATGCAGCCCGCGCAGAATCATCAGCGAAGCACCGACGGCCAGCTTCGTGTCGGGCTGTTCCGCCCACACCGCTTCTTCATAAGGCTTGATCGTCGGACCGTCTTCGCTCAGCGCAAGCTTAAGACGAATATAAGCGTTCATATGGCTGTCGGCCAAGTGGTGGACAACCTGCTTCACACTCCAACCTCCTGGTCGGTATGGCGTATCCAGCTGTTCCTCGCTCAAACCTTCGATCGCGTCTTCCAGCCGGTCCGGTAGACGTCGAATATGTTCAATCCACTCTTCGCGCTTCTCTTCATCCGATTCAAGCGCGTCATTCGGACGCCCGATCGGATAACGCATAGATTCCAATTCAGCTTCACTCGTAGCGTGTTCAGTCATGGTTTCTTCCCCTCCGGATGATACTTGTCGATTGTAATCAAAAAGGGCTTCTGCACAGCTTGGCTGTGGCAGAGCGGCTCCTTTCGGCTCCATCTATTTTAGCTTGGATCATGTCATTTCGACTTGGATGATTCTATTCGACTCAGATCATTTTGCTCGGATCGACATAGCGATCGAATTCTTCTTCGGTCAACAGACCTGTCGCCAGCGCCGCTTCCTTAAGCGATGTTCCTTCCTCATGCGCTTTCTTCGCGATCTTGGCCGCATTTTCGTATCCGATGTGCGGGTTCAGCGACGTAACCAGCATCAGCGAGTTGCGCAGGTTATGTCCGATTTTATCGAGATTGGCTTCAATGCCTACCGCGCACTTGTCATTGAAAGCAATAATCGAATCTGCCAGCAGATTGACGGACTGCAGGAAGTTATAAATCAATACCGGCTTGAACACATTCAGCTCAAAATTGCCCTGACTTGCGGCGAACCCGATTGTTGTATCATTGCCGAATACTTGGGCGACCACCATAGTGATGGCTTCCGGCTGGGTCGGATTGACCTTACCCGGCATGATCGAGCTGCCCGGTTCGTTGGCCGGAATCGTCAGCTCTCCGAGACCGCTGCGCGGTCCGCTTGCCAGCCAGCGCACGTCGTTGGCAATCTTCATGAGGTCGGCTGCAAGAGCTTTGATCGCGCCATGGGTGTAGACCGTTTCATCATGGCTCGTCAGCGCATGGAATTTGTTTTTCGCGGATGTGAATTTGGCCTGCGTGAACTGCGAGATATACTCGGCTACTCGGTCACCGAATTCCGGATGCGCGTTGATGCCGGTTCCGACCGCTGTTCCGCCGATCGCAAGCTCTTTCATCTGCTGCACGCTCTCCTTGATCATGTAGCCGCTCTTCTCCAGCATCGCGGACCAGCCGCTGATCTCCTGACCGAGCGTGAGGGGAGTCGCGTCCTGCAGATGCGTGCGTCCGATCTTGATGACATCCTTGAACGCTTCCGTCTTCTCGTCGAACGTTGCCTTGAGTACGGAGATCGCAGGCAGCAGTTTGTCTTCGACAGCCATGACTCCCGCTACGTGAAGCGCAGTAGGGAACGTATCGTTTGAGCTCTGGGACATATTGACATGATCGTTCGGATGCAGCCGTTCTTCAGTTGTCCCCTTTTCCTCAAGCAGCTGATTGCCGCGATAGGCGATAACTTCATTGACGTTCATGTTGGACTGTGTGCCGCTGCCCGTCTGCCAGACAACGAGCGGGAAGTGATCGTCAAGCAGTCCTTCAAGAATCTCGTCAGCTGCCTGGGCAATTGCACCGGCTCTAGCTTCGGACAGCTTACCAAGGTCGCGATTGGCAAGTGCAGCGGATTTTTTCAGGATCGCAAAAGCACGGATGACTTCGGAAGGCATCTTCTCCTGGCCGATCGGAAAGTTCTCTTTGCTTCGCTGCGTCTGTGCGCCCCACATTTTATCTGAGGGCACCTTCATTTCTCCAAGCGTATCTTTTTCGATGCGGTAATCCAAAATCCGTCTCCTCCTTCGTCATGATCACAAAATAGTCACACTTCAATTTTAATTGTAGCGTTTTCAAGAGTCAAAAAGATAGCTTTCTGCCCAACATTTTTTACAGAAAGCGGAATGACGATTGTCCCGGCACAACCGCCTTGCTATAATCGGAACCATTACCTGCCGGGAAGGAAGAATGCGAATGACGAAAGTCGAACAAAACGGGCCGCATCTGGAACAAGCGCAATCCCTGGAACGGTTGGCGATCGAAGCATGGCCGCCGAGAGTCCGTCAGCCGCTGGGCGGCTGGCTAATGCGCGCGTCAAACGGAATCAGTAAGCGGGCCAACAGCATCTGGACCGGAGCGCCTTATCCGGATGTTGAAGGAGGATGGCTGAGTCATGCGGAAGATTTTGCCGAACGACACGGTATTGCTCCCTGCTTCTATGTGAGCGATACATCTCCGGAAGATCTGGACGCAGTGCTGGAAAAGGCCAGATATACGTTTCGCGATGCCTGCTTTCTGATGAACGGGTCGGCTGCGCTTATCCGGAAGCTATCTTCCGGACGTTTGATTGAAGGTGAACAGCCGGAAACCGCATGGCAGCAGCAAGTCGAGGTTGGCACTCGATCAGCAAACCCCGATTGGCTGGAAGACTTTCTGGAGCTTGAAGGCTTCCCTCTTGAAAAGGGTCCGGGGTACGCCGCCATCTTCAACGCGGCTGGCCCTGAAAAAACGTTCGTCAGGCTGCGAATCGCAGGAGAAACTGCAGCAATAGGAGCTTCTGTTCTACAGGACGGCTGCGCTTATGTCAGCAGTATAGCTGTCGCATCGAAATTTCGGCGGCGCGGATTGGCATTTCGCCTAATGGCAGAACTGTCCGGCTGGGCTGTCGAACATGGCGCTCGGGATATGTATCTTCAAGTTTTACAGGATAATCTGCCAGCAGTACGGCTGTACGAAGCGCTCGAATTCAAGATCCTGGCGCAGCATCATTATCGGATATTGAACGATTAACGGACTGCATACGATCAAAGCTTTAAAAAGAAGGTTTGAAAAGACGTGCGGCAGCCGCATAAAAGATGGAGCGTCCGTGGGACACTCCGTCAACGTGTCGAGAAAGTACAATCTTACGAAAAGTCTGGGAGCGGAGAAGGGAATTCAGTGAAGGAGCGATAGCGTTCGCCTTTGAAATCGGGAAAATTCCAATAAAATCTAATCCTTTTCCCGATTTCAACACGCGACCGTAACGAATTTCCTTTGCAGCCTCTGCGGCTGTTCGGTACATTGGACTTTCTCGACAGCCTGACGGAGCGTCTGTAGGACACTCCGTCTTTTTTTAAGGCTTTTACATCGAGCTCGGCAAACTCGCTGCATTTGTGATGTCCCGACGCGATCCCAGCGGAAGCAGCTCGAGCAGTTCGGTCAGCTTCTCAATTTCGTAAGTCGGCGTGATCCCGCTGCCATTCTCCAAAAGCTCCGGATTGTACCAACAGGTGTCGATGCCGTAATTATGGCCTCCCCGAATGTCCGAGGACAGCGAATCGCCGACAATCAGCACTTCGGATTTGTCGACGCAGCCGATTTTTCGCAGCGCATAATCGAAAATTTCTGGTGCGGGCTTGGCGAACCCCGCATCGTCCGAGACGATGATATGATCGAAGTGATCTTTCAGCTCCGAGCCTGAAATACGCGAGAACTGTACGTCGCTGACACCGTTCGTAATGATCGAGAGATCGTACGACGGCTTCAGCGCATCGCATATCGCCAGCGCGTCCGGCGTTAAGAACGAGCCAGCAGCAAAATGCCTCAAATAAATAGCCCCGAAAGATTCAGAGTCTCCCTCAATGCCGAGCTCCACGAACAACCGCCGGAAGCGTTCGCTGCGCAGCTGTGCCTGCGTGACCTTGTTCTGCTCGAAATCGAGCCACAGTGCCCGGTTGATAGCCGTGTACTGGGTCAGGCAGTCCGCCAAGTCCAAGTTCAAGTCGGCTTCACTCAGCGAGCTGGCTAGTGCTTCCCGCTCACAGCGTCGAAAATCAAGCAGTGTGTCATCCGCGTCAAACAGAATGTATCGGTAATTTTTCATGTTTTCGTTTCCCCTTCTTCCTTCAATGCTTCCACGACGGCGGGCAGGCACCAGTCGATTTCAGGCAGTCCTTTGGCTCGCAGAAAATCGTTCGTACGCGAGAACGGCCGGCTGCCGAAAAAACCTCGGTCCACCGAACGCGGACTCGGATGCGCCGACTTGATGACCAGGTGCCGGCTTTCGTCAATAAATGAACCTTTTTCCTGCGCGCTGCGTCCCCAGAGAATAAATACTGTCGGAGTCTCTCTCTCGTTAATCGCCGCGATCGCCGCATTCGTGAACATCTCCCAGCCGAGCCCCTGATGTGAAGCCGCAAGCCCTTTTCGCACCGTCAGTACATGGTTAAGCAGCAGAACGCCCTGCTTCGCCCAATGTTCGAGAAAACCGTGACGCACCGGCGGACAGTCCAGATCGTCATGCAGTTCGCGATAAATGTTTTCCAACGAGGGTGGCACATGCCTTCCGGGCTGCACCGAAAAACTGAGACCGTGCGCCTGGTTCGGTCCGTGATACGGATCTTGCCCCAGTATGACGACCCGCGTATCGGCGAAAGACGTCAAATGAAAAGCGCTGAAGATCCGATACATGTCCGGATATACAGTATGGCTCCGGTATTCATCTGCCAATTTGCGCCGCAGTTCCAGATAATAAGGCTTCTGCATTTCAGGATGCAGGATATCCGCCCAATCATTTGTAAAAATTGGTTTCATGTTTATCGGCTTCCTTTCCGTTCTCGCGGCAGGCATCTCGCATGGCCGTTGGCTGTCAGCTGTTAGTTGTCGGCTATCGGTTGTTAACTGCCGGCTGCTTGCTGGCTGTCAACACTGCCATTTAGCGTGTTTGTTCAAATTATACAGCAGCCTATACACAAAGAAAACGGCCTCCCTCCGGGAAGACCGTCAACTTCTATTCTTAGGAAACTCGCAGAACGGCACGGTTGCCGAACGGATCAAGCACGGAAGGACCTTCAGGCGTATCCGTCACTTCTATACCAGCCGCTTGCAGTGCAGCAGCCGCTCTGCTGCATTCTTCCGCATTCGGGTATTCGATCGTGAAGTAACTCAGACCGACCGCATTCGCGGGAGCAGCGGGAGCGCCGACGCCTGCCCACGTGTTCAGCCCCATATGGTGATGGTAACCGCCCGCCGAGACGAACAGCGCACTTCCGCCGAAATGCAGCACCACATCAAAGCCAAGTCCGTCTACGTAAAATTTGCGAGCTGCCGGCAAATTGCCGACGTGCAGATGAACGTGTCCGATGACCGTTCCTGCCGGCAGTCCATTCCACACGCCCGCCAGCTGCAGCAGCGAGTCCACGTCAACCGGATCGGTTCCCATGATATATTCGCCGTTCGCATCTTTTTGCCACTGTGAGCGCGGACGGTCCGCATAAATTTCGATACCATTGCCATCCGGATCATTCAGGTAAAAAGCTTCGCTGACCAGGTGATCGCCTTGACCGATACTCATCCCACTCTCCGCCAGATGGCGCAGTACTGTACCGAGTGATGCGCGGTCTGGCAGCAGGATTGCAAAATGGTACAGACCGGTTACGCTCTGCTGCTGCATAACCTGTGCATTCGCAACTTCTTCAATACCGAGCAGCACACCGCTGCCTTTTACGCCGAATTCGGCCGTCTTTTCCGTCTGCGCGATCAACGTCAGTCCAATTACATCGTGGTAAAAACGGATTGAACGTTCGATTTGGCTGACTTTCAACTGTACACGTCCCATATGTGCATCGGGATGAATCCGATAGTGAGTCATGGGTTGAACCTCCTCATTCCTTATATCATTATTTGTTTTTCATGAGTAATATTTCGATGTGTTTATCTTAATCCAAATGGTTACAAAAGTAAAGTAGGTGATTAAAATAAACTATTCTGCTTATGTTATATAAAAAAGCTTACAAAGATCGCGGGCTTACGCCGCTGATTTCTGTAAGCTTTTTTTATGTTAATGAGATAGCATTGCGAAATGCTTATTTTTAAGACGTTGAGAATGCTGCGTGACGGGCCAAAAACTCCATCGCCAAACGATTTTGTCCATCTGATACCCAATGTCCATCGAACGGGTACACCTTCATTTCTTTTTCCGAAGCAATCCGGTTGTATGCCGCATATACCGTCTCCGGCATACAGCACGGATCTTTGAGTCCGCATGATATCATAATCGGAATCTTGATCCGCGGCGCGAGATTCAAGTTATCAAAATAACTCAGCGTATGCAGGACCGAATTCAAATGTTCCGGATGCTTGCTGACGAATTCCGCCGCTTCGGACAGCGAGCTGTTGGAATTCAGAATCCCGAAATCCATATGACACATGTTTGGAATATGTGCGACTGCGGCTTTCGGTACAGAGCTTAGTGCGGAGACGATCAGCGCAAGACCCCCTCCCTGACTTCCGCCAATGAGAAAAATACGGTTCGGATCGCTTTCTGGCTGCGCTGACGCCCATTCCGCCGCACGGATCGCATCCAATGTAATCGCTCGATAATAAGCGGTCTCACGGTCCAAAATCCCTGGTGTCAGCCAGCCTTTGACTGCGCCATAAGGTTGCTCCAACCGAGTTCCCGTATCTCCACTCTGACCGCGTATATCAATGGACAGCACAGCAAATCCCATCAGGATGTAATGGGCAAAATGCTCCGGCATCCCTTTGCTGCCTCCGTATCCGTGGTAGTGGACCACACAGGGAAATTGTTCTTCATTTGATGACTTGGGAGTCAAATACCAGGCATGCAGCGGCGTATCATCCGCTCCCTCGTAAGTCGTCCGATACACATTCATTCCGCTCATCGGAGTATGAACAAGCTCTCTCGTTCCATTCAACGGCTTATTCGAGTAATCGGCCAATGTCTTTTCCCAAAATTCATCAAGATCCGCCGGTGCGGTCAGACAGGGATTATACCGCTCCAACTCTTGAATTCGCGCTTCAATCGCATGAGTCATTGCCATCCTTCCTCTCTGCATCTCCTTTATCGGTCCTCAACTTTCTTGCTCCAGGAGCTGCCGGTATATTCGTTCATTTTCTTCATCATAACAAACAAAAGCGACTTCTTGCGGACACACTTCATCATTTCCATTAGTCGACGTTCGCAGCAGGTCAAGTACAGCTGACAAAGCCGCTTTCGCCGCCGCTTCCTTCGGATAGCCGTAAATACCCGTAGAAATATTCGGGAAAGCGATTCGCTGCGCCCCTGCTGCACAAGCCTCTTCAATCGAACGAAGGTAGCAGCTTTTCAACAGTTCTTCTTCCCGATCCTGGCCGCCCCGGTATACAGGTCCAACTGTGTGTACAACAATTTTCGCCGGAAGCCGTCCAGCTGTCGTGACCACCGCATCCCCCGTATCGCAGCCGCCCTGTCGATCTCGGATCTTGTGGCATTCTGCCAGAATGGCGGGACCGCCAGCTCGATGAATCGCACCGTCTACACCGCCGCCGCCAAGCAGCGACGAATTGGCCGCATTGACGATAGCGTCCGTTTCATAACGAGTGATATCTCCGCGAACGATTTTGACCGCTGTCCCGTTTATCATGCTCTCCATAGATGATAACCTCCCAAATCGGATTCTAACGTAAACCTTACCCGAATGTGGTCCTGCTGCAGCGGCAGTCTCATCTATGGACAAGATTAGGACACCAGATTGCGATCAAACTGTTCGAATCGGGTCCCTTTGAATGTCAGCATTCCCCGATCATCTTCGCCTATAATTCCGTACTGTTCGCCGGATACTTCGAATTCTTTCCGCTCTCCGGTTTCCAGTTCAAAAGCCACATGATAAACTGTTCTGACCCGAAACTCTCCGCCGCCCTGCATTTCGGTACGCTTGCCGAATACACGCGCCGGCAGCGTCGAAACGCCTGCCGCGTTGTTGTTTCTTTTTTCTCTCATTGATTTGATGATGGTAGAGCCAATACCCAACACAAAGACAGATACAACCAGCAGCATGATAACGAGAAAAGGAATGACAAACCACAGCGGCGCACCGTCAAAAAAACCAGAAATCTCGCTCATAATCCCGGCTTCCTCGGGAACGACATGCACGATATCTCCATTAACATCTTCGATAAACTCGCCCTCATTAAAAGGATCTTGTTCCATATCTCTTCCTCCTTGCCCTTATATACTCACTTCATAAGATGCTTGCTTAATTAAGGAACGCAGTCAGGAACGATCAAGTTTCTTTTTCCGCAAAAAAACTACCGGCCAGCGAACCGAAGGAGTTCGGTAAGCTGGCTGGTAGTTTTGCTCAAAAGTTTCGAATATTCAATTATTTCGCTTTAGCTGCTTCGACCGCCGCTTCTACGTTTGCAAGCGTCGGATTATCGACTTTCTCGCCGTTAACAAAGATTGTCGGCGTACCCGTGATTTTGCTGTCGTTTCCAGCTTTGACGTCGGCGTCGACGTCAGCCTGGTACGTTTTGTTTTTCAGATCTTTCGTGAACTTCTCAATATCGGCATCCGGCACGCTTTCCTTCACCAGATCAACAATGTAATCTTCCGTGATCCAGTTTTCCTTCACCTTAGTCGTATCCTGGTTCGCGTATACGGCTTTGTAGTAAGGCCAGAAATAGTCCGGATTTTGTTCGTACAGCGATTGTCCGCCCAGAGCCAGAAGTGTGGAATCGGCGGCCAAGAATGGATAGTCCGCAAACTGGAACGAAGCCTCATTTGTATCGAGGTATTTGGTCTGCAGTTCAGGCAGTACCGTTTCCGACCAGATCTTGCAGTCCGGGCATTTATAATCGCCAAACTCCACAATCTTGACATTCGAATCCGGATTGCCCAGTGTCGGCTGATTGGATGCATCGTAATTGGTCAATACAACCGATTCCGTCGTCTGTGCCGAATCGGTCGGCTGGGTTTCCCCTGCTTTGGTCAGTACATAAATCAGCACCATCAGCACCACAACAAGGCCGACAAAGCCCAAAGCGATGACGCCCAGATTGCTCTTCTTGCGCTTCGATCCCGACGTCCATTGGGAAGCCGATGCATTTTGGTTCTGCGGCTTCGGTCTCGGAGCTCCCCCCGTGTTTTTCGCAGCATTTTGCGGCTTACCCTTTTTCGGTGCCGGCTTTTTGTTTTTGCTCATCCCTTTTCCCCTTATCTTCAAAGTTTGCCTGCTTGCCATTCGGCCCTGAAAACCGACATCCGCAGGCTCGACTGCCTTACATTATATCGAGTTTTGACGGTTAGGTTCAAGCTTACAAGCATCATGCGTAAAAATAATGCGTCAAAATTGCTTAAAATGGGGAAAAAATTGGGTAGGGGAATTTCGATGCCTTTCGGCATCCTAAAGAATTCCCAATTTACACGAGGAGGAATTGACGTGAAATTTTTCTTGGACACCGGTAATCTGGAAGAAATCAAGCGGATTGTCCGCTTGGGTTTGGTGGATGGCGTAACGACGAACCCTTCGCTTATCGCAAAAGAAGGCCGCCAGTTCAAGGACGTCATCAAGGAAATCACGGCAATCGTTCCCGGTCCCGTTAGTGCGGAGGTCGTATCGCTCAAAGGCGATGAAATGCTCGAAGAAGCTATGGAGATCTCGCAGTGGGCCCCGAACGTAGTCATCAAGCTGCCGATGACGGAAGAGGGTCTATACGCCTGCCATCAGCTGACGCAAAAAGGTATTAAGACCAACGTAACGCTGATCTTCTCGGCCGCGCAAGGTCTTATGGCTGCCAAGGCGGGTGCCACATTTATCAGCCCGTTCATTGGACGCCTTGACGACATCGGTCTGGAAGGTATGCAGCTGATCAGCGATCTACGCAGCATGCTCGATATTCACGGCCTCAAATCCGAGATTATCGCAGCCAGCATCCGCAATATCGGCCATGTTCAGCAGGCAGCGCTCGCAGGTGCGCATATCGCGACCATCCCGGGTTCCATTCTGCCGAAGCTGTGGGGACACCCACTGACCGACAAAGGTATCGAGCAGTTCCTGAAAGACTGGGAAAGCGTTCCACAGGCCGCGGAAGCAGTCAAAGAAGAAGCTAACACCAAGTAAGAAGCTGCTGATTTAAACCAAATAGCTGTCCGACGTAAAGAAGCCCGCTCCTCAAGGAGCGGGCTTCTTTATGTTCACCGAATCAAAAGCGTCTTTCTTCTAATACTTACGAAGCTTGACCTCTCTCCTCCGGCAGCGTCAAATCTTTCCTCGGCTTTCTCGGCTGGCCTTTCCAAGACAGGTAAGTCCAGATACGCAGCACTTTCTCAACCGGCCCTGTTTTGAACCTTTTTAAATACAGCGGGCTGAGCCACAGCTGAACCGCATAAACGGCCAATACAATAACGGCTCCGACAAACACACCAGCCCGACCAAACAGCCCTAACCCGTACCCATAAAAGATTGTTGTACAGATCACCGTTTGCAATAGGTAATTGGTCAGCGACAGTTTGCCTACCGCCTCGAAGTTTTGCAGCAGAGAGAACCGCCGAACAGTTGTGTAAAGCAGTGCAAAAGCGTAAATATAACCAAGCGCAAGCAGCGTCCCTCCGAGAAGATCGCCTAGACCGAGGCCCGGCAGCGTCCCTGTGAAAAAGCGAGGTGCCAGTACGCTGAAAGCTTTCAGAATCAAGCCGAGTGCAATAAAGATTGCAGCTCGCTGCGCATAGGTTCTGTGCATCGTCTGCGGATTATCGAATGTGCCTCTTTTTGCGGCTCTCATTCCCAGAAGAAACATCGGCGCAATCAAAATGGGCGCAAATAGAATTCCAACAAGCATTACGCTGCTTTCTTCTTCACTGAACATCGCTGCATGATTGCGGAAGTTCATGATTTCCAAGTAAGTTCCGCTGCCATAGACATCCCGGCTCTGCATAATGTAGCTGCGTGTATGGGATGAAGACTCCGCAGTAGACTCCTCCAGATTGACCGGCACCATACCGATTGCTCCCATGACGGTCAACAGCAGCACAGACCAGACCAGCAGCGTCTTCGGCTTGCGGTTCAGAAACAGCAGTAGGAAAAAGCCGGTTGCTCCATAAAACGTCAAAATATCGCCTTCCCACAGAAACGTCGCGTGCAGCATTCCGATGCCGATCAACAGCAGAAAACGCCGGGCCAGATGACATTTGGGCCGCAAGTCACGCGCCTGCAGGCTGTCCGACAGTTTGACTATGCCGAAGCCGAACATGTAAGCGAAGATCGGCATAAAACTGCCCACTACCGCAATAAATAGAAAAGAATGAAACGCCAAGTCTGCTCCTTCGATACCAAACAGCTTCGGCTCGCTTTCCCCAAGTATCCCGTACTGAAAGATCAACATGTTGGCTAGAATGATACCTGCTAGGCTGAACCCTCTCAATCCATCGATCAATTGAACCCGTTTTGTCGATTTGTTCACTTTCATCACCTCTACCTTCAGCATAACCACACTCTCTAAAGAGACGTTAAAGCCTCTCTTAACGTTTGCTTAACAATGGGAAAAAGGGATCTGTGACTGTTTAACTTCCGTTAAGGTTTCTCTGATACACTATTGAAAGCAACAAATGTACATAAGGAGGAATACAGCAATGAATCAAGCCAGAATTCTGATCGTGGACGACGAAAAAGCGATCGTACAGATGATCGAGATCGTGCTGCGGAAGGAAGGCTTCAAACATATCGATACGGCGGGTTCCGCTGCGGAAGGTATGGCTCTGCTGCGGGAACACGGTGCGGACGTCATCCTGCTGGATGTGATGCTGCCTGATCGAACCGGCTTTGAACTGGGTCCTCAGATTCGTGCTCTGACAGATGCGCATCTGATTTACCTGACGGCGCGGACAACCGATCTGGATCGGCTGACCGGCTTTGCGGTCGGCGGTGACGATTACGTCACCAAGCCGTTCAATCCGCTTGAGATTGCGGCCCGGATCAATGCGCGGCTGCGACGCTCATTGCCCGAGCAGCATATATCTAGCCCCCCAATGGCAGTCGAAGAAAGTTCGAGACAGCGTTATGATTTTGGCGGTTTTATTCTCGATGAAGGAGCGGGCGAGTTGCTGGTAAATGGACATCCCGTCCCTTGTCCCGCACAGGCTTATCAACTGCTGCTGTTTTTATGCCGCCATCCGAATATCGTTTTTTCGAAGTCGCAGCTGTACGAATCAGTCTGGGGGTTCAACGGATTCGGCGATGATAATACAGTGACGGTCCATATTCGAAAAATCCGCGAGCGTATCGAATGTGATCCGGGTTCTCCGCGCTATTTGCTGACAGTCCGGGGACTTGGCTATAAGCTGGTAGAAGGCGACCGGACATGAAGAAACAGGCCAAGATTAAGAGGGTTCGAATTGCGCGAAGGCTCGGCCTTCATTTTACAATCCAATTTCTTATGACGTGGCTGTCCGTAATTTTGACCATTTTCGTCTGTTTGTTCGCCATCCTCCATTACCTTGGCAACGAACAGCTGCGCAGCAGCTCTCCGGCCGGCATTCTAGAGTCGCTTTCTACAGAAGCAATCGTGAATGACAACAGCGTCGAAATTCCGTCTTTTTGGCCGGAACAGCTCGTCGAACTGGAATATTGGCTGCAGATTGTCAACGATCAAGGAGAAGTCATCTACGCCTCTAACGTCCCGGAAGAGATTCCCGGCCGCTATACATCCTCCCAGCTGCTGCTCATCAATGACACCGGACGCTTGAACAAACATCGGCTCGCAACCTTTTATGAAGACCTAGCCGGCATTCGAATCTTCTATCTTCTCGGGCGGGAAGACGTCAATGGAGAAATGCTCCGCGAATGGTTCAACGAATATGCGGAAGGCGGACAAATTCCCGTTTCCGTTCAGACTTTGCTCGGGAATCAAGCCTCTAATCTGGGTGCCTCGCTTCGGGTGCTCGATAATAAGGGGCGTACCATACAGAGTATCGGGAGCGATACGAATCTTGAAGCATACGGCGCATTGGATCTGATCAAGCTTCGCAACGCCCCGGGCAAATCAGATACGGAACTCGCTTACTATTACGATCCCTTTTCCGAGTATACTTGGCTGCTGGAATGGCCTAAACCGAATACCCAAACAGCGAATCAGCCGATGTTCCGAACGCTTATTATCGTTTCGAGCATTGTCGGCGGTTCCATTCTGCTGCTGACCTTCGGTGTATCCGCTTGGCATGGTTACCGGTACGGAGGTCCTTTACTCCTGTTCATGCGCGGCTTCGAACGTATGGGCCGTGGCGAATACGAGCAGGTCTTCACGGAGAAGGAGCGCCGAAAAATTTTTCGCAAAAACGGACGTTTCCGCGCTCGTTACAAGCTGTATCGCGAGGTAATTGCCGGATTCTCCGATATGGCGGACGAACTCGCCCGTGCGCGTAACGAACGTCTGCGTCTGGAGCAGTCCCGTGAAGAATGGATGGCCGGCATCTCACATGATCTGCGCACACCACTGGCAGCGGTACAGGGTTACGGTCATCTGCTGGAGAGCGGGCAGTTTCAATGGAGCAACGAAGAGCTGCGGAATATGGGCGGCGTCATCCGGGAAAAAAGTGGTTACATGCTGGAGCTGCTGCAGGATTTCTCGCTTACATTTGAGCTCAAGAACCATACGCCGGGCGAAAATCTGGAACCGCTCGAACTAAATGAATTCGTTCGGCGGACGGTGCTGCGTTACGTCAACGATGCCTCGCTGCACAATGCTGTCTTTGATTTTGAAGAAAATCAGACGCCTGTCATTATTCTCGCAAACTCCAAATGGTTCCAAAGACTGCTCGACAACCTGATCTCAAACGCTGTCAAACATAACGATTCCGGTACGGAAATCGTATTGTGTGTGAGGAAATGCGGGAATGAAGCGGTCATTGAAGTTCGAGACAACGGCAGCGGCATGGACGAGGAAACGAAGTCGCGCCTGTTCGACCGCTATTATCGGGGAACCAACACCGACGAAGGAGTCGACGGTGCCGGTCTTGGCATGAGCATCGCCTACGCCGTCGTAACCGCACACAAGGGAACGATTACCGTAGACTCCAAACCGGGTAAAGGCACTCTGATTATCTTAACATTCCCCTTAGCCCCTCTTCTGCCCGAAACCATTTCCGCAGACCAGCATAGGTTGGAGAAATCGAACCGAACGACTTAAAATTCACATTGAAAAAGTGCGCGTTCTTCTTTCGAATAAGAAGAGAATGCGCACTTTTTCGAAATCCAATTTTTCGTCCATTAGACATTTGACACCGCTTTCTGAACTTCGTATACTTGCCTGAGCAAGCAGCAAAGTCAGAACAAGCAGGCCGGCCTTCTAAGGCAGAAAACGGCCGCTTTAGAGGAGGGCTCCCCTTGTCTCAACCGCAAGATTCGATCGGGTTTCAATTGGGTGTGATCTACCGCAAAGTCAGCAACCGTCTTGCCGCTCGGCTCAAAGATTATGATTTGACCCCTGAGCAGTGGTCCGTCATGTGCTGTATTTGCTTCAAAGAAGGCATGAACCAAAAAGAGATTGCCGAACGTACGGTAAAGGATCAGCCGACCGTTACCCGTATCCTTAATGTGCTGCACCGCAAGGGGCTGATTATGCGCAGCAGCGACCATGCGGATCGCCGTGCCTATCTGATTTTCCCGACCGACAAAGGCCGTCAAATTACGGAGGAGACGTCGGTCATTGAACGTCATCATAACGAAGCCATGATTGAAGATTTTACACCCGAACAGCTTGAGCTGCTGCTTGAAGCATTCCGTAAAATCGAACGCAACGCGGAGCGCTACGAAGACGGAAGTTCTGGAGATGGAAGTTCTGTAGAAGAGCCGAATGTCACTGAACCGTTTTGATCTTCTCAAAAAGTTCAAACAGAGAACCTATTCGCTATTCGCAGTTTGCATACAAGACGCAATCAGCCGGGTTCACTGTGCAAATGAAAAAGCGTTCAGCTCAGTGCCGACGCTTTTTCGAATCTTTGCGGGCCTGCAGTCTTGCTTCTGCTTCACGAGCCTGTTTCAATCCTTCTTCCAGATCGTCCAGCTGTCCTGCAGGTCGGAACACTGTGCCGCCGTGGCAAACTTCCATCCGCTCGGGATCCAGCCGACGAAGGATATCTGAACCGCTGCGCATTGCCATTTCAGGATCTGGAGTAAATCTGGCAGGAATAATCCGGCCGCTTTTGGCATTCAGCATATCGCCGGCCAGCAGCACCCGTTCTTTATCGTGGTAGTAGACGGTATGTCCCGGCGAATGTCCTGGCGTAAAATAGGGGATCAATGCGCCGATTGCAGCCAATTCTCCGTTTTTCCCTGCAGTTACAGGCAGCGGCTGCAATAATCCTTTTTCCACATGTGCGTAAGCTCGCTCTTTGCCGGGATAAGCCAGATCTCCTTCCGCATAGGGGATCTCTTTGGCATGCATATAGACGGGAACATCATGGGTGCGCAGCAACTTTTTGAGACCACCTACATGATCGGAATGACCGTGCGTCAGCAGTATCCGTTTCAGTGGGCCGGCGTTCATTCGATCAATCTCTTTCAGGATGGAACTGGTCATAAAGGATAGGCCGGTATCAACTAACGTCACTCCGTCTTCCTCCGCCACAATCCATACGTGAATCGAGATTCCCATCCAGACACTTATACTTTTGATAGAATCCGTAATGACTTTTACTGCCATGCTTAATCGCTCCGTTCCACAGGTTAGGTTCGTTTCCTTGCTTCCTGTACGATAAATTACTGACGTCTTAAATTCAGCACCTCAAGAAGCCGCCTCTTGACCATAAGAGGCGGTTTCTTGACTGTCAAGCGTTTCTGTGGCTGATGATTCTGTCATACAAATCCTACTCTTCCTCCGGAACTAGGACCAAGCTTCCCAGAATAATCGAACCGAACAGCAGGATACGCAGTTCGATTGGCTCCGAAGAAAGCGCAGCGCTGGCCAAACGCTCAATATGAAGCGTACTCCAATCTCCTGCCTTTGCCCCCGGAATATCTCCGGTGCCGAGCACGATCCCATCCGCATTTCCGCCCAGACGCAGTTCAATCCGGCCGGCGGTTCCTGTATTACATACCCTCAGCTTGAAGCCTCCAATTCCCTCAGCAAGATGGACATCATGAAAGATCATTTCTCCCGGCCGCGTAAGGTCGTCGGGCCTTGCTGACGTCTGTCCATGCTCGCCTTCGTCGATCCGAATATTCTCATAATCGTCAAAATTTTCGGCACGTGTCATCTTGTAAAGATTGCGCGGAGGAACCTCTTCCCCCTGTACCGTTATCAACGTTTGTGCACGGATATCGCCAGACGACGAGCCGATCAGCAGCGTATAGGAGCCAGATTCCACGCAGAATTTATCCCTCGTCACGTCCCAAAAGGCTAATTCGCATACCGGAAGCTTGAATGTCACCGTTTGGGTCTTGCCGGCCGGAATGAAGATGCGTTCGAATCCCTTGAGATGTTTCAGAGGACGCTTAACTCTCGAATGTTCTGCCCTTGCATACAGCTGCGGCACTTCATCTGCATCCATTTTGCCTATATTCGCAATATCGATCTTCACTTCGACGATATCTTCCGGACCGAATGATTTTCCGTTCAACTTTGGATTGCCGTATCGAAACTCCGTGTAGCCTAGTCCGTGTCCGAATGGATACAGTGTCTCGCCTTCGAAGTATTGATAGGTTTGTCCGCTTTTGATGATATCGTAATTCAATATGGAAGCCAGGTCTTCTTCCGAACGATACCAAGTCATACTGAGCCGTCCCGCAGGCGAGGTTTCGCCGAACAGCACGTCGGCAATCGCAGCGCCCATCTCTTGGCCGCCATGGGCGGTGTACACAATTGCCGGAACCTTCTCGGCAATCTCTCCCAGTGCAAACGGATAACTTCCTACAATCACGACTACCGTATTCGGATTGGCCGCGTGAACAGCCCGGATCAACTTCTCCTGCTGCGGCGGCAGCGCAAGCGAAGGCCGGTCGATCTCTTCTTTCCCGTTGATATAAGGATTGCTGCCGACGCAGACGATCGCGACGTCGCTGAGACGCGCAGCCTCGGCGGCTTCCGCAATTCCGTCCTTCACGGTCTCCAGACGCAGCTTCGCCGCAGTGTCTTCGTTACCGGCAATTAGAGCGCGCAGTGTACGCGGACCTTGCTCATGCGAGCTTTCCGAATTTACTCCCCGTGAGGTTTCGCTCCAACCGATCGCTGCGTCGTTCCACTGACTCAACGTTATTTCTCCGTTACGTCCTTCTTTGAGATCCAACAGTTCTTTCACAAACCAACCGCCGACTTGTGAAGCGGAAGCAGCGAGAGGTTGAGCATCCTGAGCGCTGACGAATCTGCCGTTGGCATGGGCGCGCAGGGTATGCTGTCCCCACCCCCAACGGGTCAGCTCCAAGAGCGAAGTTCCGTTGGCGTCCGTATTCCATACATCGTTCTTTTCGGCTGCCTCCATGCTGTCTTCGCCGTGTTCCGAAGATTCCTTTGTCTCCTCCGTGTCTTTCAGTTCCAATAGACCGCCTGCATTCGCCTGTACGAACAGTACACCTCCGTCCTCAGCGTCGTGCAGCCGGATTGTATCGCTGCCTTCCGCATAATGCACAGCGGTTCCGCTGCTTTCTCCTTCCGCTGCAACCATCCGCCTTGCCCTTGCTGTCATCCAGCGTACCGCTTCGTCCGTATCCGCCGCCGCTTCATTCGCTTCCCTCACGGTAGTCGCTGCGGCAGCACGCCGTGCCAAGTCATTGTCCGTACCGGGCTCGGCGCGGAACCCGGCATCCAGCCTCACACGGACGCCATCCAGAATCGATATGCGGTACGGCAGTGTGCCGCTGTACCAATCTGTCCAGACTGCGTCAGCCGTCGGTCCGACAACGGCTGCGCTCGATAAGTCCGCGCTGCGCAGCGGAAGCAATCCGTCGTTTTTGAGCAGCACAACGGATTCGACAGCCGCTCTTTTCGCCAGCACGGCATGCTCCGGAGCGCAGAGGACCGATTCCGGGATTGCGGCATACGGATTGATTTCTTCCGGATCGAACTGACCAAGCCGGAAGCGGATGCGGAAAATATTGACCAGTGCACGATCAATTTCTTCCTCACCAATCAAGCGGCGTTCCAATGCTTCTCGAGCTGCCTGAATGACAAGTTCGGGTTCGTCCGTTAGACTGTCCACCCCGGCAAGCAGCGCTCCCGCCACCGACTCGGCATGCGACTCGTGATACTTGTGAAAATTGACCGTCTGCGACAAGTCGCCTCCGTCACAGACGATAAAGCCGTCCATTTTCCATTCGTCCTTCACAAAGCGCTGGACGTAAGGACTTTCGATTGCCGGCGTACCATTGATCGAATTATAAGCGGTCATCATCGACAGTGCCCCGCCTTCTTCAAACGGAATACGGAATGCTTCAAGATAATATTCCCTCATATTTCGCGGTGTTACACTCGATGAGCCGTCCAACCGCCCGACTTCATTATTATTGGCGAAAAAGTGTTTGAGCGTTGCGACCATCTTCAAATAAAAATGATGTTCGCCCTGCATGCCGCGCACAAGATTTGCTGCCAGCTTGCCCGCCAAATGCGGATCTTCCCCGTAAGCCTCTTCCGTACGTCCCCAGAGCGGATTGCGCTCCATATCGACCGTTGGCGCCCACAGTGTCAATCCATGCATCTCAGGTTCGCTCTTATAATAGCTGCGCGCTTCGTCTCCAATCACAGAACCGATCTCGCGCAGCAGCTCTTTGTTCCAGGTGGAAGACAAGCCGATCGGCTGTGGAAACACGGTTGCGACACCTTTCCAGGCCACACCATGCGCTGCCTCTCCGCCGATGCGGTACATGGGTACACCGAGACGATCCACTGCCGCCGGCCGGGTGGGCAGCAGCGACAGCTTTTCTTCCAGCGTAAAGCGCGATACCAAGTCGCGAATCCTTTCTTCCAGCGCTCGAGTATGATCCAAATATAATTCCGTCATTTCTTTTCCCTCCTTCAATTAAAGCGTTATCATTTTTGCGATGCAGATATGAAAGTAGGGTAAGACCGCTTCCCGTTGGAAAGCGGTCTTACCCTTGGCATTCGTTCTATTTACAGAGTAACCGTCACACTGCCCCCGGCAGGCGTCAGTACAAGACCCTGTTCGCCCGCTTCCTGCGAAGCGCCTTCCACACCCGCGGCTTCACTGATGCCGCGCAGTACGATTTTGACATTTTCGGTGCTTCCGGAAACACTGATCTTGATTTCGTTTCCGCTCCGTACGGCCGAAGCTTCCAACTGCTGCTGCGCATCGATGCCCACGATGTTCGCGGAAGCCGTCTTGCCGTCTTCCAAATGGAACAGGTGCAGCGTGACGCCGTCCGCGTAATCGTAGTCCGGCTTGCTGTCGTCGGAACCGACGGCCAGCAGCGTGCCTTCTCTGACAAAGACCGGCAGGCTCATGAAGTCGTAATTCTCGCTGTACCAGCGTCCGCCTTCTTTCACTTGGCCGTCCAGCAGACCACTCCATCTGCCTGCAGGCAGATAGTAAGTTACATCGCCCTGCTCATTGAAGATCGGTGCTACGAGAATCGAATCGCCGAACATGTACTGCAGATCAAGCGGTCCGCAGGTCGGATCTTCCGGGAACTCCAGGAACATCGGACGCATCATCGGAATGCCACGGGCAGCCGATTCCGCCGCCTGGTTGAACAGATACGGCATGAGTGAGTTTTTGAGCTTCGTAAACTTGCGCAGCACGTCCACCGCTTCTTCGTCGAACAACCAAGGTACCCGGTACGATTCGTTGCCGTGCAGACGGCTATGCGAAGACAGCAGGCCGAATTGTACCCAACGCTTGTACACGTCGGCCGGAGCCGTCATTTCAAAGCCCGAGATATCGTGGGACCAGAAGCTGAAACCGGATACGCCGAGCGACAGTCCGCCGCGCAGACTTTCCGCCATCGACTCGTAGTTCGACGAGCAATCGCCGCCCCAGTGAACCGGGAACTGCTGACCGCCGACCGTTGCGGAACGGGCGAACAGCGCCGCTTCGTTTTTGCCGAGCTTTTCTTCCAGCACTTCAAATACCGCTTTGTTGTATAGGAATGTATAATAGTTGTGCATTTTGACCGGGTCGGAACCGTCATAATAGACAACATCCGTCGGAATTCTTTCGCCGAAGTCCGTTTTGAAACTGTCTACGCCCTGATCGACGAGTTCGGACAGTTTGCCTTTGTACCATTCGACGGCTGCCGGATTCGTGAAATCGACGAGACCCATGCCCGCCTGCCACATGTCCCACTGCCAGACGCTTCCGTCCGCGCGCTTCAGCAGATAACCGTTTTCCATTCCTTCGTCAAACAGGACGGATTTTTCCGCGATATACGGGTTGATCCATACGCAGATTTTCAGTCCTTTTTCCTTCAGTCGCTTCAGCAGACCCGCTGGGTCCGGGAAGACGTCTTTGTCCCACTCGAAGTCCGTCCACTGGTATTCTTTCATCCAGAAGCAGTCAAAGTGGAATACGGACAGCGGCAGATCGCGTTCGCTCATACCGTCGACAAAATGGTTAACCGTCGCTTCGTCGTAATCCGTCGTGAACGAAGTCGTCAGCCACAGACCGAACGTCCAGGCCGGCGGCAGTGCCGGTTTTCCGGTCAGTTTGGTGTAATTATCGAGTACATCTTTTGGCGTTTCGCCGCCAATGATGAAGTATTCCAACGTTTCGCCTTCTACGCTAAACTGCACTTTCGATACATTCTCAGACGCGATCTCAAACGAGACTTTCTCCGGATGATTGACGAAGACGCCGTAACCTTTGTTCGACAGGTAGAACGGGATGTTCTTGTAAGCCTGCTCGCTGCTTGTACCGCCGTCTTCGTTCCAGATATCGACGACTTGGCCGTTTTTCACGAACGGAGTGAAGCGCTCGCCCAGACCATAGACGTACTCGCCCATGCCCAGATCGAGCTGTTCACGGAAATACGTTTTGCCTTCGGCTTTGGCTTCGATATGAGCGGCGCGTTTGAACGCACTGCCCGTAATGCGGCGATCGCCGTAATGGAACTCGGTTGCGTAACCGGTATTTTTCTTGATGCTGACACGCAGCTCACCGCTTTGAAGTGCGATCTCTTCGTCATTATTAGTCATCTGTACGTTCGTCTCGAACTCGTACAGTTCGAATTCAGGAGATTTCTTTACGCCTCCGGCGTGACGGTTCAGGCGGACGCGGATCACATTCGGCATCGGGGAGCTGAATGTTGACTTAAGCAGCGTCGCGTTGAGCGTATCGCCTTTCTTTTCAACTCTTTTCGTTGCCGCATATACAGTCAACGAATCGCCTTTTTGAACGACGTCGCGGATGTCCACCGGGTTTTGCATATGATATCCTTCTCGCGTCATCCAATATCCATCGGTAAATTTCATTAATAATAGCCTCCTTGGAAGTTATGGAAGCGCCGCAGAATTTGAAACGAACCTCTGCAGCCTTAACCTGATAAGCGCTTCACATTTAGCGCTTTCTTCATTTATAATGATATTGATCTTTTAACTGAATTTCTTCCGTTATTTTGATACAAAGTATCAGTATTTTGATGTTTATTTCCTCCTGTCCTTGTTTATGCCCCACTATTTGGAAACGATTTCATACAAATTGGCGCTTCGTCGCTTTTGACAAAGGAGCTTACTATGGACCGAGCACTATTAAAAGAACAACGTATTCACGGCAATCCGATGTATCCGGTTAGTTCCTACGTTATGGAAGACCTCGACTATACCACCATCATGGACTGCCATTGGCATGAAGAATGGGAGTTCACTCTTGTTACACGAGGGAAAATCAAATTCCAGATTGGCACAGAATATTATGAGGTGTCCGCAGGCGAAGCGATGTTCGTGCATGGCGGAGAACTTCACGCGGGCTATCGGGTCGGAGACGAGCCCTGCGCATTCTCCGCGATCGTATTCGGAGCGGAATTTCTGCTGAGCCGCAGCTATGATGCGCTTCAGGAGAAGTTTATCGAGCCTCTGCTACAAAAAAAGACGCTCCCTCCGTCGCATCTCACCGGACATGAAGAGTGGGAACGCGAAATTCTAAAGCTGATCGAAGCGGTTATTTCTGATAACGAGCAGTCAGTTCCGGCATTCGAACTGATGACAAAAGCACGGCTGCTTCAAATTTTCGCACTGCTGCAGGGACATATGCGTGAAAATGCGCCTGCCGTCCCGAGTGCCGACCGCGAAAAGGTCGAACGGCTCAAGACGGTATTGGGTTATATTCACGAGCATTACGCCTCCCTCATCAAGCTTGGCGATCTTGCGAGACTGCTCGGCATGAGCGAGGGACATTTCTGCCGATTTTTCAAAAGTATGGCGCATAAAAGCCCTGTCGACTATATTAACCGCTACCGTACCCAGCAGGCCTGCCGTTTGCTGGAAACCAGCGGTCACAAGATTGTCGAAATTGCCATGGAAGTCGGATTCGACAGCTTAAGTTATTTCATCTCGGTGTTCAAACAGCATCAAGGATGCACACCTTCGCAGTACCGCAAGCGGCTGATTGAAGGAGCATCCATGCCAGCCGAATCCTAACACCATAAAAAAATAAGCTTTCCCCTAAACTAATTGTCGAAACTTGTCGATATGAAAGCAAAGACCATTTATTTGGGAAAGGAGCTGTATAGTGAGATTAAAAAGTATTAGAGCCAAATTACTGCTTCTTATTATGCCAGTTTTGTTGGTGATCGTTATAGGTGTAACTGCTGCCGTTATTTTAAGATCGCATGATTTGCTGCTCGAACAGACGGAGAACAGCATGAATCAGCAGCTCGGAAATACCTATCAAAATATTCAGAACCGGATTGTTTCTCACGGCAGAGTGCCGGAAACGTTAGCTGCATCCGTTCAGGGTCATTACAGCAAATTGAGTCTGGACGATTATGATGCGCTGCTCCAAGATTCGCTGAATATCAACAAAGATACATTTGGTGTAGGTGTTTATTTCGAGCCGAATATGTACAGAAGCGATACGCAGTTCTTTTCTTCATATGCATTCCGCAATCAAAATCAAGTCACCGTGACCCATGATTACAGCGATCCCGCTTACAATTATCCGGCTCAAGCTTGGTATCAGATCGCAGCAGGTCAAAAAGAGATTCGGTACACCGCTCCTTTTTATGATGAAACGACCCAATCCACGATGGTTACCGCATCCGTCCCCATGTATGACGATCAGGAGAAATTTGTTGGTGTAGCAACCGGAGACATCAATTTGAATACCGTGCAGAACATTGTCTCGGAAACCCAGGTAGGAAACAGCGGCTGGGCATTTATGCTGGATCAGGACGGCACTTATTTGGCAGGTCCCGACACCGACAAGATTATGAAAGTTAAACTCCAGGAGGCGCAGGACCCGGAGTTGGCCGCATTGACAAACACAATTCTACAAGATGGAACAGGCAGCGCCGCTTATTCTTCTTCCGATGGGCCTGTCCATGTGTACTTCTCGAAACTGGAACAAACGGGCTGGATTATCGCTCTGGCTTTACCAGATCAGGAACTCAAAGAAAAAGTAAACGCTATGCTGCTGCAGGCGCTGCTGTTTCTTGTCATTGGCATAGCTTTGATCGTGACTGTCATCCTGCTGTACGCTCGCAACTTGACTGCTCATACGAAGCGTGTCAATTCGATGGCTGAACATCTGTCGCAGGGGGATTTCACATACTCCATTCCAGTAAGAACGCAGGACGAATTCGGCAGGATGGCGGAAAATTTAAATCATACAAGCGATCTGTTGAATAAAATGATAGGTACAATTACCGAACATTCCCTGCACGTCGCTTCAACTGCGGAACAATTGACAGCAAGTGCAGAACAGACCAATGCAGCAGCTGAAGATATTGCCGAAACTATTCAAAACGTAGCGACCGGTGCCAGCAAACAGCTTCTGGGCACTCAAGAAAGTGCAGCCTCACTTGAGGAACTGGCGATCGGCATTCAGCGAATTTCGGAATCCTCATCCCTTTTACACGATGCATCGCAGCAGACCTCGCAGCAGGCGGAGCAAGGGAATAAAACTATTCAGCAGGCTGTTCGTGAAATGAATGAAGCCAATCGTTCTGTATCGGTTACTTCTACGCATATGGAGCAGCTTAGAAATCGTTCGAGCGATATCGGCAATATTATCAATGTAATCAGCGGAATCAGTACGCAAACCAATCTGCTGTCTCTAAACGCGGGAATCGAAGCAGCACGCGCTGGAGAACATGGCAAAGGATTTGCGGTAGTTGCCGCCGAAATCGGTAAACTCGCTGAGAAATCTAATAATTCCGCTCAAAAAGTCCGGGAAATTATCGAAGAAATGCAGGGAGAAACGGAAGCTGCGGTACTATCGGTCGAAAACGGAACGAAAGCCGTCCATTCTGGAACGCTTCTTGTAGAAAACGCAGGACAAGCTTTCACCGAAATCGTCAAGGAAATCCGGCAAATTGTGAACCAAATTCTTGAAGTTACCACAGTTTCCGAACAAATGGCTGCCAGTTCTCAACAAATAAGCGCCACAATGGAAGATCTCGCCCGTATTTCGGGACAAGCTTCAGACGCCACTCATAATGTCGCCGCAGCCGGCGAACAGCAGCAGGCTTCAATGGAAGAAGTCTCTTCTTCCGCCCAATCCTTAAGCTCTATGGTGCAGGAGCTTCAGCATCTGATTGAGCAGTTTAAGATCAAGTAAAATCGAGCAGTTCAAGATCAAGTAGAATCGAGCAGTTCAAGATCAAATAGAGGTCACTTAATTAATAGTTCCCTTAGTTTTAAGAAAGCTCCTACAAAGTAGACAGGCGAACTCACAAACGCCTGCTTCCCTGTAGGAGCTTTTTTAGTGCTGCACTTTTTTGGAATACATTTGGAATACATTATGAAGCATTGAACGATACAGAACGATACAGTTCGCAGACTCCGTCGATTATCTTACGTCATACAATTCCTGCTTCACATCGCCAATGAACCGGCTCTCTTCTCCCAGTGTATACAAATGCAGTACGTGCATGGCACGTGTACATGCTGTATAGAACAGCTTCCGCTCCGATTCGCGCGAATACCGCTCGGCCGAAGCATTGTACAATAGTGCCGCGTCAAACTCGACGCCTTTGGCCAGGTAGGCGGGCACGATTACTGTCCCTTTCTCGAACGCCGGTGTGTTTTTGGTAATCAACCTTGTATCCAGTCGGTTCTTCAAGCGCTTGTGCAGCTCATTGCATTCGCTCTGCGTCTTACAAATGATCGCCGTATAATCCAATCCCTGATCGCGCAGCTTCTCAATATCTGAAGCAACTGCCTCCTCCATCTCCGCCTGGGCTTCTTTGGCAAATCGGCGCAGCACCGGCTTCTCCCCGGTTCGGGTGAACGGAACAATCATCTCGCCTTCCAGCAGCATCGCTTTTGTGAATTCCGTGATCTCCCGTGTCGAACGATAGCTGCGAGTCAGCCGCAGTACCATGCTTTCTTCGCGACCGTACAGATTCAGCAGCGGATCGTAATCATCCAATGCCGAATCATGACCATAGATCGCTTGGTTAAGATCGCCAAGCGCTGTCATGCGAGCACGCGGAAAGAGGCGTTTGAGAAATTCAAGTTGGAATGGCGTATAGTCCTGCACTTCATCGACGATCATGTGCCGAATTGCCGTGTTGGTGATAAACCCTTGCAGCAGTTCGCGCAGCAGCAGCAGTGGTGTGGCATCTTCGAACATCAGCTCCGACTTGGCCATACGGTCGATCGTAAGACGTGCAAATTCATGCCACATCGCCGGAAGAGGACGGCCGCCGGACAGCTGTCTAAACAACGTCTCGTCCTTATACAATCGGCGGTACATGCCTTTGACATCGACAAAGCGCTGACGCTTGATCCATTTGCGCACCGGCTTCAGCCAATCATTCACAATCATACGAGCTGCTGCTTCACGCTGCTGGTCGAAGTCGTCGAAAGTATCCGCCGCACCTTTTTGATTGCGGCGCATCTGATTGTACGCTTTGTGCAGCGCGCTGGAATCAAGCAGTTGAATCTGATCATCCACCCATTCCTCATCGCGCTGGCTTTTGCCGTATTCGCTGACTTCCTTTAGCAGCCATTTGCCCATCTGCTCGATCCGGCTTGGAATCTTAATGGAAGGGTCGAACTCGTAGAATTTGCGCTGCATGTCTGCGGCCGAGACGATCTCATGTCCCTGGAATCGAATCGGTCGGAACATCATATCCCGCTCCGACAGATGCTCCCGATATGCGCGAATGACTTCCAGATAATCCAGCGAAGACTTATAACGAATACCGGCCAGCCGCGCTTCGTAATCGCCATCTTCCGACACATCCCCTTGGAGCAGATATTCCAATTGATCAAAGGCGTCTTCCAATTCAAATTCACGGCCAATTCGGCGTTCCAGATAAGCCTGGAATGTCGTCTGCAGCATATTTTCTTCGCCCAACTCCGGCAGTACCGTGGAGACATAGCTGTTAAACAACGAATTCGGCGAGAACAGTACGAGCTGATCTGCACTCAGTGTATCGCGATATCGATACAGCAGATACGCGACACGCTGCAGCGCGGCCGAGGTCTTTCCGCTGCCGGCCGCACCCTGTACGACAAGCAGACGACTCTGCTCATTGCGGATGATCGCATTCTGCTCGCGCTGAATCGTCGAGACAATGCTCTTCATCTTGTCGTCAGCGCTCTGGCTGAGCACTTCCTGCAGCAGCTCGTCGCCGATCGTCATGCCAGTGTCGAACATCACCCGGATCTTTGCATCGCGAATAACATACTGTCGCTTCAATTCCATTTCGCCTTCCACGCTGCCTCCAGGCGTACGGTATGAGACACTTCCCGGCGAACCGTCGTAATACAGACTTGAAATTGGAGCACGCCAGTCATAAATCAGGAAATCCTGATCGTTGTCGTCTTGCAGCGAAGCGATGCCGAGATAGATGGGATCGGCCGAAGCCTCTCCCTCCTCGCGAAAGTCAATCCGGCCGAAATACGGCGAGTTCTTCAGCCTGCGCAGCTTGCCCAGCTGGGAAAATGCTCTTTTATGGCCAAATTCGCGCTCTGCCAGTACCTGCGACTGCTGACGCATACTGGTCGATGTTTCGCCCAGATCGTCCGGCTCGGCGAAGTTCATCGTGACCTCGTCCCAAAACTCTTTGCGGAGCCCTACGACATCTCCGCGCATCTCGCCGACCTGGGCTTCCAGTCCGCTGATACGACGGTTGATCTTCTTTGTGACGTCGTCAACACGCTCCTGCTCCCGTTTCCATTCGAGATCCGTAATTTCCATAGTTCCATCCCCTTCTCCGCTGTTCACATTGTTCATTTTATAATCTTATATTTTATTAGTTAAATGTAAATTATAACCTTTTTCGAAATGATGACAGAATTAGATTGTACGCCTGCAAGTTCACGAAATCAATCTTTCGCGGTAAGGTCTTTTTGAGTTATTTTACTATACCCCTGGCGATTCCGACCATAGAGAAAGGGAAGGAGATCCGGACATCCGGTCCTCCTTCCCTTTCTTCACGTTCGGATATCGATTTACGCGGCCATTTTACGGCATACTTCGGCACAGCGCTTGCACTGCTCTGCGCAGCGCTGACAGTGCTCCATATCATGCTTGGCGCATTCATTGCCGCAGTCTTCGCAGATTTGCGCGCACAGTGCGCAAATTTGTGCTGCATACGGGCTGTTTTGCGTCATGGCTCTGGCCGCAAATTCGCACATGTCTGCGCACATCCGGTCAAGACGGATACAATCGCGCATCATCGCTACGTCTTCTTCCTGCAGACAGGCATCGTAGCAGTTGTTGCACACTTCCATGCATTTCAAGCATTCATCGATACATTCGCGCATTTGCTCTTTCGTCATTGCAAACTCCTCCTTTTTGTTAAACAGGGATAAATTCATCTTTTATTATTACCCTTGGCTTTTTGACATAAACGAAGTTGCGGAAGGTTCCTGAAATTTTCGATTGCCCAGCCCTTTATCTGCCGTGCCAATTTTTAGGATTCAGCCAGTAGCTCCACGGCTTTTTACCATCGCGCTCGCTGTCATAATGTTCCACCAGGCGATTAAGTCGTTCAAGCTGATAGCTATACGCGTGAATCTCGGCCGTAACGATCGAGAGCCGCATCGTACTGCCTTCCTGCTGCTGCATATATTCCTGCATCGTGCGGGCAAACTTTTCATTTTCTTCATCAAGATTTTGCCATGGAAGATCGTCGGGTTTCAGCTTACCTTCGAATTTCAGCAGCACATGTTCATGATACTTGACCATGTACTCCAACTGCTGGTCGAATAGTTGATCCAGCATCAGGGTTCGAGAAGCCGGGAAATAATGCTCCTCTACAGCTTCTACCACTTCGCTTCCTTTGCGCAGCGTATGCAGCATCTGCTTGTAGACAACGAGATGCCGGCTTTCCGTATACGAAGGTCGCTGACGCTTATGTTGATCCTCTTCAAGCAGACTGTATTTTTCCGTCAGCGATTGAATCGAGCCGTCCAATTCCTTCTGCTGATCCCGAAATACGCTCTCTTTGATCTCGTCGGACACCGCAGTTCGCATCAGCAGTGACAGCTGGCTGAACGTTGACTGAATCTGGCCGAGAAACTGTCCACGCGGATTGGGAGGCAGTACCGCTACATTAACGATAAAGGCGGCAAAAATGCCGACGACGTTAAGCAGGAAGCGGTTGAGCGCAAAATCCCACTGCCCGGATGCTTCCATGACCGAGATAACCGTAACAAGCGTCAGGCCGATGGTATCCGCGCGTTTTATTTTGAGACAAATCATAATGACAACGATACAGGTTAAGCCGACCGCAATCGGTTCGTTGGACAGCAGACGGCCCGAGCTTACCGCAATCACTGCACCAAGCGTATTGGTCAGCATCTGATCTAAGAAATACGTCCACGATTTGTAGATGGTAGGCTGCATGGCAAAAATGGCCGCAATGGCGGCAATGACGGGCGGCGTCAGGTTGAGCAGCATAGTCAGATATAGAGCCAGGGTTACCGCGATCCCCGTTTTCAGCATACGTGCGCCGAAATTCACGCCGATTCCTCCTTTGTTCAGACAGTCGGATATCCGCACTCCGGGGGTTCCCTTCTGTCCTGCCTTTCTCCGATATTAACCGTTTCGGGAATGACACTAAGCAATGCGCATTGGTAGGCCGGCAGCTTGAAAGCAGAAAAGACCTACGTGCAAAGCTTTATTTTAAACACTCGATGTTTAAGTATACCCGCTGCAGCGGTCTGAGCAAAGTCTGTACAACAAAAAAGAGACCGCCGCGCTTTTCGCGCCTGCGGTCCATTCATATATGTTTCAAAGGGGGTTGTATAAATAGATTAAACGTTAAAGCTTAAGACAAGCTGAAAAACAGATTTCAGTTGTGTTACAATGAGTTGCCGCAGCTTTCACAGCGTGTAAGAATGAAGCTTTTTACGAGCTGACTGACTAATGAACAAATGAAGGAGAACGAGCGTTTTGGAGCAGAAAACTTCCATTTATGAAACGATCGAGGTGTGCTTGTTGGCCGGGAAAATCATGCTGCAAAGCGGCGCCGAGACTTATCGGGTCGAGGATACAATGGGACGGATCGCTGCCGCCTTCGGTCTGACGGAGAGCCACAGCTATGTCACGCCGACCGCCCTGATCTTCTCGACCAGCGGTGAGCAGCCGGCCAAGCTGATCCGGATTGAAGAACGTACAACCGATTTAGACAAGATTGCCGTTGTCAATGCGATTTCCCGACGGATTGTGAGCGGCGAGCTGTCAGCACACGAAGCTAAAGCGCTGCTGATCGAAGCCGAAACGACTGCGTTTCATTATAAATTGCCTACTCAGGTTCTGGCAGCGGCTCTGACAAGTGCCTGCTTCCTTATTATGTTCGGCGGCATTTGGAGCGACTTTCCGGCCGCTTTTGCAGCCGGAGGCGCCGGCTTCGCTGCCTCGGTCTACCTGCACCGGATTGTACAGGTCAAATTCTTCGCCGAATTCTCGGCTGCGCTGCTGGTCGGCCTGCTTGGCCTTCTGTTTATTTGGGCCGGCTTGGGACGGGAGTTCGACCGGATCGCGGTCGGTTCGGTTATGCCTCTCGTACCCGGGCTGCTCATTACGAACGCGATCCGCGATCTGATGGCCGGCCATCTTGTGTCCGGCATTTCCAAAGGCGCCGATGCCTGCCTGACCGCTTTTGCGATCGGAGCGGGCATCGCCGTTGCACTGCTCTTTTTCCCTTAATTTCATTTGCTCAATAACCTACACCGAGGAGGACAACGTCTATGTGGGCTCACTTTCTAACCAGCTTCTTCGCTGCAGCTGCATTTGTCATCCTCTTCAACGCGCCGAAAAAGTCGCTGCTGCAATGCGGTCTCGTCGGTATGCTGGGCTGGGTGCTGTATGTCTCTATTCGCGAGGAGATCGGCGAAGCGCCAGCGACTCTGGCCGCTTCGCTGCTTGTCGGCATCTTGTGTCAGCTGTGCGCGAAGTTTTACCGGACTCCGGTCATCATCTTCAGCGTAGCGGGCGTTATTCCGCTCGTTCCCGGCGGAATGGCTTACAACGCGATGCGGCTGTTTGTCGAAAACCGCTATGACGAAGCGCTGCATACCGGCGCGCAAACGTTGATGATCGCGGGCGCTATTGCCGCCGGCCTTGTACTGTCTGAAGTATTGAACCAGATGATGCGGCGTCCGACTGCAGCGGTCTGAATAATCTCACCAAAATCATTTCTTCAATCGCTCAGAAACGCACAAAGCGCCGCTGTCCTGCAGAATAACTGCATGACAGCGGCGCTTTATTTGGCCTGCCCATTTCGCTCGGCCTACACAGGAAATACCGAACCGGCCTCTAAGCGCGGAAGAGCTTCTTTTTTTGGCGTCCCCCTGTAAGAACTCACGCGGACCGGAGTCGTTTTGAAGCCAGGCATTTTGCAAATCGGATCCAACCCGGGCAGCGTCGCCTGATTAACGTTCTGTTGGCCGCCCCAGTGCATGGGAGCGAATACTGTATCCTCCCTAATTTTTTCCGTAATCCGGCAGCGTGCATAAAAAGAACCGGCTTCCGAGTCGATCTGCACCCATTCTCCGTCTCTCGCTCGTATACGCTTTGCGGCAGACGGATGGATCTCGAGAAAGGTTGCGACCTCTCGGGCTTCGAGCGTAGGACTCCGATGCGTCTGTACACCCGTCAAGTAATGGGCAAGTACCCGTCCATTTGTCAGAATTAGCGGGTAAGCTGCAGAAATCGCTTTGTCGCTTGTTTCAACCAGCGGAGGAGCAGAGAATACCGCCAGTCCATCCGCATGGGCGAAAGACTGTTCGAACATCAGGCCGCTTCCGCCGTCTCTGTCTTCGCCGCAGGGCCAATAGACCCCTTCTTCCCTGCGCAGCCGTTCGTACGTAATGCCGTAATAGTCGGCACGGCCTCCCCTGCTGGCCAATCGAAGCTCATCGAAGATCTCTTCAACGGACTGGAAAGGAAACTCTGATCCGCGTCCCAACCTTTCTGCCACTTCGCATAAAATTGCCCAGTCATGACGGGATTCGCCTACCGACGGACGCGCCGCTTCCCGCAGCAGTACTCTGCCTTCCAGATTTGTCAGTGTCCCTGCGTTTTCCATATATGAAGTTACCGGCAGTACGATATCGGCCATTTCCGCTGTCTCGGACAAGAACATATCTGCAACAATCAATCCGTCGAGCTTCCTCAGCCCTTCTTCGACCATAGAGACATTCGGATTGGATACGACCGGATTCGATCCCATAACAAACAACGTCCGAATCTCTCTACGATGAATAAGTTCCATCATTTCGTAAGCCGAGACTCCTGCTCCCGGTATCCTCTCCGGTTCCACTCCCCAGACAGAAGCGACATAAGCACGGTCGGCTTGATCCGTAATGGAACGGTAGCCCGGCAGTTGGTCGGCTTTCTGACCATGTTCACGACCTCCTTGTCCGTTGCCCTGCCCGGTAATCGCCCCGTACCCGCATCCTTCGCGTCCGATCTTGCCGGTGGCCAGAACCAAATTCAGGAATTCTCGTACCGCAAGATGTCCGTCCGTCTGCTGTTCGACCCCTCTTGCCGTCATAATCATTCCGGTATGAGCACGGCCGTACATGATAGCCGCACGCCGAATCAGATCTTCGCGAACTCCGCAAAATTCGGCGGTCTGTGACAGCGGCATTTGTCCGAGAGCGCGTTCCCTGATCTCTTCGAACCCTCGCGTTCTTTCATTGATGAATTTTTCGTCGATCAGCCCTTCTTCAATTAACACTTTCAGCATACCTGCAGCGAGCGCTGCATCCGTTCCCGGACGGATCGGAAGATGGAGATCGGAAGCAGCAGCCGTTGCCGTAGCCCGGGGATCGATCACAATAATCGATGCACCGTTTTCCCTGGCACGGTTGAAGTAAGGCATAAGGGTTGGCTGACAGTCTGCTAAGTTCGTGCCTGCCAATATAATGCACTCTGCCTGCGGAATATCCGACAGCCGGAAAGTCAAACCGCGGTCGACACCGAATGTCTTACTTCCGGCAGAGGCCGCAGCGGACATACAGAAACGGCCGTTATAATCGATATATCGGGTTCCCAGAGCCAAGCGAGCGAACTTACCGAGCAAATAAGCCGACTCATTAGATAACGATCCTCCTCCGTACACCCCTGCTGCATCGGGACCATAACGCTGTGCAGTCGACTTAAAAAGATCAGTCACTGCCTGCATCGCTTCCTCCCAACTTGCCCGAATAAGCTGTCCGTCTCGGCGAATCAGCGGATGCAGCAGTCTTTCTCTGCTTAACGCATGCTGGTGCGCGTTCTGTCCTTTCACGCAGAGGCGGCCTTCAGAAGCCGCATTGTCGTCCCCCTGCGCGCGAATTGTTACCTTTTCTCCCGGCACTCCTTCCTCGCTCAATCGAATCTTGCACTGTACGCTGCAAAAAGGACACTGCGTCCGCCCTCCGAAAGGTTCACTAATTCCGGACGGTCTGCCAAGTAAGCTGCTGGACATATTTGTTCCTCCTTCGTCGATTGATTAATTCGCAGTGGACTCAAAGTCTCTTTCCTCTTCCTGCTCCGTTATACCAAGAACTTCGAAACGATCTGCCATTCCGCTTTCCGTTCCGGCATATCGTTCCCGATTGAAGCGTCCGGAAAGTTCATCTCTACGCACCGGATCAAGCAGAACTTCACGAATGTTGCGCAGACCTGCGCGTCCGAACCACTCCCAGAGCGCCTCTTCGTAAAAGGCCTCTTCACGGTACATTTGCAGTAAGGCTTCGCCGAGCACAGCTGCTTCTTCCGGACTACCGGCCACGCCGATCAGTTCTCCCTGACGAACCGGATATTCAGCATGTCCGCCGGCATACAGTTCCCAGCCTACCGGACATCGCCGCAGCCCGATATCCCGAACCAGCACACCCGAAGGATAGGCGGAGCCGGCAGACAATGCTGCTTCAACGGGACCCGGGAGCTCGATCGCCCGCCAGCGTTCGGACCATTTCTCCCCAATGCTGTACGTCTCACTTTCCGGTACGGTTGAAGGCTTAGCTGCTGAAGACAAGTGAACGGTCACTCCATAAATTGGCGCTGCTTTGTCTTCACATCCGCCATCCATTCTCTCTCCCCGCTGACCGTACAGATAATAGAGGACCGCCGGACGGCAGATCTCGCATCCTCCTTCCCAATTCACTTCAGGCGTCAACGAAATAGACGGCAAAGATTTGCTTGTTTCTTTCGCAAATGAAGATGTCTGCGGAACGAACGCGGCAGCTGCCTTAACTGCGGCTTTGAATTCGGCTCTTCCGACAGGCACGCATCCGCATACCGCTTCCTCGGCAGGCTCTTCCGCAGGCGCTTTTGACAAGGCTCTTCCGGATTTTGCATATTCGACAAGAGCCGTAACCATTGGTCGGCAGCCGCCGCAGGAACCTGAAGCACCGGTAGCGCGCTTTACTTCATCGACTGCCGTGAGGCCGTCTGCCGTTACAGCCCGCATAATCGCCGCTTTGCTCACACTATTGCAAGCACAAACCGTTTCCGCTTCAGGGAGCGCAGCAGCAGCCTCTTCCGCACTGTTCCGTCCGCTCGACTCCGAAGACAGCGCCGCCACAAAAGCTCTCTGCCGGATCAGCTTCAAAAGCGCTCCGGATTCGGCAGTATCTCCGTATAAGATCGCGCCAACAATTCTTCCTTCCTTCATCGTCACTTTGCGGTAAACGCCACGGATACCGTCTTCCATCCGCTGCGCAACATCAGCTTCGCCTTCGCGAATTTCGCCTGCCGAGAACACATCAATGCCCGATACCTTTAACTGCGAATATACAGTAGATCCTCTATACGGTTCAGTGGGCACTTCGCACAACCGGTGTGCCAATACTTTGGCTTGTTCATACAGCGGAGCCACGAGACCATAGGCGATCCCCCGATGTTCGGCGCATTCGCCGATTGCGTAAACGCCGGGCATACTCGTTTGAAGGTGATCGTCGACCAAAATCCCGCGGTTAATATGGATACCGCTGGCTGCGGCAAGTGCTGCGTTCGGCTGAATCCCTACTGCAAGAACAACCAGATCTGCTTTGATTCGGTTTCCATCCGAAAAAAGAAGACCTTTTGCACGGCCTATGCCGGTAATACTTTCAGTGATCGTGTTTAATCGAAAATTCATCCCCTGCCTCTCCAACTCCCGCTGAAGCTGTTTCGCCGCCGTTTCATCAAGCTGACGATTCATTAAATAGGATGCGTTATGAATAACTTCCGTTTCCAAACCAAGATTCAACAGTCCCCGAGCGGCTTCCAGTCCGAGAAGTCCGCCTCCGATTACGACAGCCCGACTGCATGTTTCAGAAGCTTGAATCATCGCCGAACAATCTTCTAGATTTCGAAAGGAAATGACGCCCTTTTTGTCTGTTCCCGGAATCGGAGGAACAAAGGCAGATGAGCCTGTCGCGATAATTAGATAATCCCAGCTTATATGCAATCCCGAAGCTGTCTCGATTTCTTGCCGTTCGCCGGTTTGAATACGAATTGCCCGTTCTCCGGTATACAAAGTAATGCCGTGCTCCCGGTACCATTCATAAGGATTAAGCACGATCTCATCAAAGGAAGCATTGCCCTGCAGCACTTTCGAGAGCAGGATGCGATTGTAGTTGGGATGCCGTTCGTCCCCGATCACTGTAATCTCGAAACGATCGGGACTTAACTTCAAAATTTCTTCAATACAGCGAATCCCGGCCATTCCGTTTCCGATTACAACCAGTCTGGCTTTAGGCGCGACCATACTTCATCCCCTCTCCTTGGTAAAAGTTCGTATTCAGGGAAATTCGGACATAAAAAGCCTACCCTCTTTCCATAAGAAAGAAGTGTAGGCTTCATTGCCGATGCAAAGCGGTACTCCATTGTACCGCGTGACTAATCACAGATTAGGGGATTATCGTTTCAAAGTCAACAATTACGTCAGATTATATAACATAAATTTCATTGAAATGCTGATGAACAGCTTTATTTTTCAGAAATAAAAATTTTTAAGTCAATTATATTGACATAGGGCACTTAAATTTTTATACTTTGCTTAATCAAAGGCCGCACAATGATGTGCAGTCCCAATCCGGCAACGAGGCCGCGGTTCGTTCTTATTTCTAAGGACGAACTGCGGCCTTTTCGGATTTTTGACAACCTTAGACCATTTGTGAGGAGATGAGAGATGATGGAGACAGAGAGAAAAAGTTTTTGGAAAAGCGGGCATACCCCAACGTTGTTCAGTTCTTTTTTGTACTTTGACATGAGCTTCATGGTATGGGTAATGATCGGACCGCTGGCCGTTATCATCGCAGCCGATTATCCGATGGATCCGCTGCAAAAAGCTCAGCTTGTCGCTCTGCCCATACTGGGGGGTTCAATTCTCCGCTTGGTACTTGGCGCGCTTACCGACTACATAGGTCCCAAGCTGACCGGTCAGATCGGAATGTTGGCCACTTTGGTTCCGTTGGTTATCGGATGGAAGTTCGTCCATTCTCTTGATCAGCTCTACGTTGTCGCTCTTCTTCTTGGTGTAGCCGGCGCTTCTTTTGCTGCTGCACTGCCGCTAGCTGGCCAATGGTATCCGAAAGAACATCAAGGATTGGCTATGGGCATCGCTGGAGCGGGCAACAGCGGCACCGTATTGTCCACACTGTTCGCTAACCGGATCGCGCAGCACTTCGGCAGTTGGGAAGTTGTGTTCGGATTGGCTATCATCCCGATTGCCATCGTCTTCATTATCTTTACGATCTTTGCCCGCAACAGTCCGCACCGCCCTGCACCCAAAAAGCTGTCTCATTATGCATCGGTACTGCGTCAGGGCGATGCCTGGGTATTCTGCATGTTCTACGCCGTAACCTTTGGCGGATTTGTCGGCCTTTCCAATTATTTGACTATTTTCTTCAATGCGCAGTACGGTCTATCCGCGGTAAGGGCAGCCGACTTCACGACCCTCTGCGTTATTGCGGGCAGCTTCTTCCGTCCCCTCGGCGGTTATCTGTCCGATCGATTCGGCGGAATCCGAATGCTGACAATTCTCTTCTGCGGCGCGGGAGTTATGCTTGCCCTTGTCGCTTCCATGCCACCCCTTGTGGCTGTCGTCTCGATCCTATTTGCCGGCATGATGTGCTTGGGCGCCGGTAACGGAGCTGTATTCCAACTTGTTCCACAACGCTTCGCCAGCGAACTGGGATTAATGACCGGCATTGTTGGAGCTGCCGGCGGCTTGGGCGGATTCGCGCTCCCTATGCTGCTTGGCAAACTGTATCAAACTACAGGCAGTTATACGCCAGGATTTATCTGCCTCAGTGGAATTGTCCTGCTCGCACTCGGCCTGTTGGTCTTCATGCATCTTAGATGGCGTACAACATGGGCTGCTGCGGGAGGCGTAGCTGCTGCCGCTCCGGTGACTGCAATGTCGAGCCGAATGGAGTCCTAATATCTGATTAACAAAAAAACGGCTTTCCCTGAAGAACATTTCGGGAAAGCCGTTTTTGTATAATTTCTATTAAAACCGTATTCTGAACACCCAGAATACGGTTTTAGCCGCGCGCCAAATGTTCGATCAATTCCGGCATCCAGTCGTCTAAACGGCGGAAAACAAAACCAGCTTTGGCAGCACGTGTTGTATCCATTGCCCAATCGTCCTCGATGCCAAACGGCGAAGCTTCGCCCTCCGGTCCTTCCGGTAGGACGATTGTAGAACCGCCCGTTTCCCGATCAATCATGGCAAACAGTTCGCGCAGCTTCGGCTTGCCGTCCGAAGCGGCATTGAACGCCCCACTCTGTCCCGTTTCGCCAAGCCACTTCAAAAAATCCGCCGCTTCTTCTTCATGGATAAAACAGATTCTGGCTTCCGTATTGGGCATGACGAATGAAACGCCATTTTTGATACGCTCCACATGGAAATGCAGCCGTTTCGTATAATCGTTGGGACCGAGTACAATCGGAAAACGTGCCGCTGCCGCCGGGAAAGGCGCTTCGCGGAAAAATACAGCTTCCGCCTGGATTTTTCCTTCTCCATAGGAAACTTGACCGACCGGACTTGGCGCTATTTCGAGTGCGGTCGTATCCACTTCTTCTTCCTTCCTATCGGCAGAACCCACGCCGTACACAGCCAGAGTGGATGTAAGCACATAATGACCCACTTTACCGGTGAATACACGGATTGCCGCACGTGCTTCATCAGCGGTATAGCAGATGTTATCGTAGACAACATCCCAATTTTTTCCTTGGACAGCCACAGACAATGCAGTCTCGTCCGTGCGGTCTACCTTGATACGATTTACCTGTTCGCCAAACGGGTCCTCTGTATTTCCGCGTGTGGCGATCGTCACCGAATGACCGGCTTCAAGCAATTTTTCTACCAAATGTCTGCCGAAAAAGCGTGTGCCTCCCAGCACCAGTACATTCTGTGTCATTATGTAAGCCCTCCTCTTCGTCCGACCAAATTCGTGTACCGCGTGCAAATGTCCAAACTATTTACACCGGTACGCTTTATCAGCATAAACGAATCGCATTCTGAATAAAACCCCTCTGACCTGAGAAACTCCTGGCCCTATTTAGCGGGTTATATGCTTCTCACCGTCAAGCACACCGCGCACTTCGGCCAATGTCGGCAGCCCTTCCCAGTCACCCTTAAACTGAGTAGCCATTGAACCGAGCAGGTTGGCCCGATGCAGCGCTTCGTGCAGCACTTCTTCGCCAAGACCTTCCGTCAACTGTTCCCGATGCTCGAGCAGTACAGAGAGCAGCCCCGAAGCGAATGCATCTCCTGCTCCAACCGTATCAATCAATCGATCCACCTTAAAAGGTTCTGCACGTACAGAAGCCTTTTCCGTAAATCCGATCGAGCCTTCCGCCCCAAGCTTCATTGCCACAATTTTTGGCCCCATCTTCAGAAATGCTTGGCCATACGCTTCAATATCCCGATGACCGAGCAAGAATTCCGCTTCTTCATCGCCCGGCATAAAAATGTCGCAGAGCGGAATAAGCGAGAGCAGCGTTTCCCGTGCCGTCTCTTCGCTCCACAACTTGCGGCGCAAATTGGGATCGAACGAAACTGTCAATCCTTTTTCCCGGGCCAACTCCATCAACTTCCGCACAGCGGGCGCCGTATGCTCGCCAAGAGCCGGTGTAATGCCTGTTACGTGCAGGTGACCGGCGTCCTCTAACCAGGATTCATCGATCATATCCGGAGATAACCGACTTGCGGCAGAGCCCTTCCGATAATAGTAGACTGCCGGGTCGCCGTAACGCTTGAAGTCCTTAAAATAAACAGCCGTCGGCGCTTCCGGATCACGAACCGCGTGAGACACGTCGACCCCTTGCCCTGCCAGTGTCGTCAGCACCAGATCGCCGAACGGATCGCTGCCGAGCCGTCCTACCCAACGCACCTTTTTGCCCAGTCTCGATAATCCGATCGCTACATTTGATTCCGCGCCTGCCAGCGATTTGGTGAATAAAGGCTCGTACTGCAGCGCCCCTTGGTTATACGATTGAAACAAAATCATGCTTTCTCCGAGTGTCACGACGTCTACTCGATTTTCCTGCATCTCTTTTTGTCCCCTTCCCGGCTCTAGTGCCGCTCCATGTTTGCCGCTGCAGTCAGCGACCCCATCTATTGAATGCGCTATCATTAATCTTCTTCCAGTTTACGCGTTAAACCCCTTACGGACAACCCTATTAACCTGCTCGGCTCCGACTGTTTATCAGGTGGCCCATGGGCAGCCGACACTGTTATAATTAGAGAACGTTTTGAAGAAAAGAGGGGATTCTATGGCATTCGGCATCGACAGACAGGAGCTTATGTGCTGGAAAGCTTCCGTAAATCGCGGCGAAATCGCTTATCTGACTCATTTTTGGCTGGATCCCCGCTTTCCGGGCATCACATCGGTAACGAAGGTTGGCTGTTCCGACCTCAATCGTTTGTCACGCTGGTGTCTTGATCATGGGCTCGACCCTGCTTATATTCATCACCGCGAACGTTATCCTCATTTTGATCTGATCGGTTCCAGGCAGGCCGATATTTTGCGAAGCGAAGGCTTATACGATCAGCTCGAACGTTTTGTCGAACGAAAACATTCGTAAGCAGTGTTCTAAAAACAAAATCGTTCAATTCAAATAAGCCCGCCCTCATTCAATGTAGGGACGGGCTGTTTGCCTGTTTGCCAATCTATTTGCTGAAACAAAAAGCCGCAGACCAATATTTAAACCGGCAGGCCCCGCTCATCTGTCTGCGAAAACGGAATATCGGCGCAAAACATACTGCCTTCGCCTTCGCGGCTTTCCACAGATATTTCCCCACCCATTAGCGTGACAAGTTCTTTGCAAATCTTGAGTCCCAACCCGGAGCCTCCATACAATCGTGTATGCGAAACGTCCGTCTGGCTGAATGCTTCGAACAAACCGTCGATATGTTCCGCCGGAATACCTATTCCGGTATCCTCTACCGAGAAGCGGATCAGCCGCTCCCCACGTTCGACTTCTCTCCTCAGCTCTTCAACAGTCAGCGTCACACTTCCATCATTTGTGAATTTCAACGCATTCCCGAGCAAGTTGTCGAGCACCTGTCGAAGACGATGAGGATCGCCGAAAATTCGCTGCGGCAAGTTCCCTTCAATTTCCAGATAAAACTTCAGATTCTTCTTATCGGCGCGCAGACGATGTGTATGCAAAATCGAATCCAACATTTGTCTCAAGTTGAATCCGATCCGCTCCAGCTTTATATGACCATCAACGGCACGAGCCAGATCCAGCGTATCATTGGCGATGGTAAGCATCGTGTCCCCATTGCCTTTCGCAAGTTCCAAATGTTCCCGCACATCTTCCGGCAGGCTTTCGTCCATCAATACAATATCCATCAGACCCAGCATTCCGTTTAGATTGTTCCTTAACTCGTGGTTGAGTTTTCCTACAAATTCGATCAGCCCACGGTTTTGCTGATCGGCAGCTTGGGCCGTGCGGGCCGCCTCCTCTTCCAGCAGCTTGCGGTCGGTCACATCGTACTGTAAGCCGACGAACAAAATGCAGCGACCTTCAGCGTCAAAGACCGGATCAATATTCAACTCATTCCAGAATGGACTTCCGTCACGTCGGTAATTCAAAATTTCTGTCCTTACCGGGAGACACTGTGACAGACGTTTGCGGATCTCACGAGTTGTCTCGTTTCGCGTATCTGGACCTTGCAGAAAACGGCAGTTGTGTCCAAGTACCTCCTCGCGAGAATAACCGGTCAATTCCAGAAAATAGTTGTTAACGAAGATCAGCGGCTGTTCCGGATGCAGAGCATCCGTAATGGTGACCGAAGAACGAAGCTCGCTAATAATTTGTGCCCAATCCGGCGCCTGGGCCGGCAAGTCGTTCATCTCTTCCGTTCTCCTCTCCTATTCGCCCCACAGCGAAACGCTTAAAACTCAAATCTTATCCAGCGTATCATAATACTTATCTTTTTTGCCAACTTGTTCTCCGGTTCTCGTAAAAAAAGCGGTTCTTCCACTAAATCGGAAGAACCGCTCGACTTAAGCATATACGGACGACGGTTAGTTATATTCGGAATACAAGTCTTTACATGTAATAAGGTCGTACACATACCGGTTTCGACACACTGACCGTATTACCGGTAAATGTCAAACGTCCGGTGTCTTTATCGACAGTGAATACCGCAATGTTATCCGAGTCACGATTGGCCGCGAGCAGGTGGCTGCCGCTTGGCGTAAGGGCAAAGTGACGAGGATGACCGCCCTCGGACGAAATATGCTGTACGAGGGTTAATTGACCGGTCGCTTCGTCAAAGGCATAGACGACGATGCTGTCGTGGCCGCGATTGGCGCCGTACACGAAACGTCCGTCTGCCGACAATGCGATCTCGGAACAGCCGTTTTCGCCCGTATAATCGGCCGGAAGCGTCGGTACAACTTCGATCTCGCTTAGCGATCCGTCTTCGGCATTATAGCGATACGAAGCGATCGTCGAATTCAGCTCGTTGATGACAAAAGCGAATTGGCCGCCGGGATGGAAAGCAAGGTGACGAGGCCCAGCACCTTTCGCCGTATGGGTATCGCCGTGAGCGATCAACTTACCGGCTGCATGGTCAATCGAATACGTGCGAATCAGATCGAGACCAAGATCTTGAACGAGCAGGAATTTCTCGTCCGGGCTGAAGAATGCAGAATGCACATGAGACGAAGCTCCGTCCGTACCCTGATGGGTCTGCACATCAAGCAGCTCGCCGATATGACCGTTTTCCTTAAGCGACACGAGTCCGACCATGCCGCCATGATAGCTTGATACAACGAGGAAGCGGTTATCCGAATCGCGCTGTACGTGGCAGGTTGTCTTCGGCGTTGTGTTTGTTCGGTTAAATCGGGTCAACGTACCGTTTTCGTCAAAATAAATCATCATGACTTCACCGCTTTTATCGCCATCGGCCGGTTCTGTTTCACCGATTGCGTAAATACGCCGATTGTCCGTATCCACATTCAAGAATGTCGGATTTTTCAATCCTGAAGTCTGATCCAGCAGGCTGAGCGTTTCTTCTTTTTCATTGAACTCGTAAGTGTATACGCCGCTTGACGTCGATTCTGCATACGAACCAACGAAAACGAACATTTTCTGATCTTGCGTCATGTATATTCCTCCTGATCGTCATTTGCCGTGATCCCAAACGGTTAACGCACTCTGGCGCATCTTCCCTACATACCCATTCCGAAGACGTGCTCCAAGCCGCGCCTTCCGCGGATGCGGCTTATTTCCCGGCGATCGCCGGTGGCTCGGTTGACTGAGCGATATAAATTAAGTATACCGTAGTCGGTGTTAAATCCCAAACGAAAGCAGCCCACCGGCAATTTCTGCCGGCCCTGCCGCTGTACATCATGCAGCTATATAGTTGCACCATAGAAGCACGTCGTTATTCCGTAATCTTTATACCTTCAAGCCGTCTGTTCAATGATCCGCCTGACGAATTTAGAGTTAATTCAGAGAGCTGCGAACCACGAAGGCTGATCCCGGCTGAAACCGTCATGATCGGCAGCAAGACGTTCAACAAGGGAGATGGCCTGAGGCAGACGCTCAGGGAAACGATCCAGTGTCTCGACCAGCAGAGAAACGGCACCTGAAGCGGCATAGAAGGCATACAGTTCCCAGAAATAAGGCTCCGGTTCCTGGCCTCCATGATAGCCCAAAATCTGTCCGGTACAAAATAATGTACTGATTTCGCGTCCGCCGAGCCCTAAGCCGGAAAATTCGTATATGGGGTCTCCCCAACCAAAACGCTCAAAGCCGACAACTCCTGCGAGTCTGCCGTTTTGTACAATTAGGTTCGCCGGCTGAAAATTGCCGTGTTGAAAAACGGTCGGCCGGTTTTCCAGCAAAATTTCTCTCGAACAAATTCTTGATGCGATCGCTTCGAATCCTTCGAACGATATGCTTTCGGTTTCGAGTCGAGCCAACTTTCCGGCAATCTTCCTGCCATAGTCATCCGACCATTTCTCCGCCTCTTCGGGAGCCTCATAGCTTGCAATTCTTCTTAACGCTTCGCCGGCCTGCATCCCGATTCTCAACTGCTGAGGCTTGGAGGAAGACAGAAGTGCCTGCCCGGCATCTTCACCTTCGATATAAGAAACCAGCAGAAAGTGAATGCCTTCCGGCTCCCACAGTCCAATAGCGATCGGCCGCGAACAATTTACAGGTATGGCCTGAATTCGGTGCAGTGCTTCAAACTCCGTCCGCTTGCGCGCGACAGAGGCTTCACTGAACAAACGCAGCAGATAAGCGCCATCGTAACCATAGAAATGAACTTTGTATTTCCGGTCGCAGGATGTCCCGCCATGCAGCGGCCAGGCTTCGATGATTTCCCCCAGTGGGGCAATTTTTCTCCCCAACAGTTCTGCAGCGCCAACTTCCGATTTTTCACCGCCGTTCGTACCGTTCATGTCGCCTATACCATTCACCTATTTCACTCCCTTCCGCTTTGAAATGTTCCGTACTCGGCCCAAATTTGTGCATGACCTTAGATTCATAGATTGTGCTTGATTATACGCGCAAATGATTTGTTTTTGAAGGAAATTAGAGGGAATCATCCTTGCATTTATGTGTAAAACAAGCCTTTTTAACAAAAAAATGTCCTCCTGGAGGAGGACGGTCGTCCATGAATTTGTATCATCGGGTTACGTACATAGGATTCAGTTTTTAGACACGATTTTCCGCATTGCGCGGCAGTTTAAGCGTTTTGAGCTCGTAGGCTGCATGCGAAGTGGATAATACGTGATCCGGCGGCTGTTGTCCGCGGCTGTTGCGATGACCTTGGATGTGCGCGTCGCTCTTCTCCCAGTTTTTCCATGCTTCTTTGGATTCCCAGCGAATCTGCACAACGACTTCCTCTTCACCGCGCCGTACTTCTTTCACAAGCACTTGAATATCGACAAACCCAGGCTGCTCTTCTACAATTCCCGGTTGGGAAAATCGTTCGACCACAAGTCCTGAAGTTCCTTCTTTTACCGTAATCGTTCTCATCACGACAAACATATTTGCCGCCTCCTTCGTTCACGTTCGATTTTTGCCCTTCTGCTGCAAGTCGGAAAAGCTGCGCTCCATCATTTCTATATCCTAATTGATAAAGATTATCATTGTCAAGTCAAATAATGGAATATGTACTGCCTTATTTCGACGAAAAAGACTTATCTTCGCCTATCGAAAATTGCTTAACAAAAGAAAACGGGAGACAAGCCGTTGTCGGCTCGTCTCCCGTTGCAACTTATAATATCCACTTTAAAGCGTACCGTCAACCTTTATCCACAATTTTATGCTTTTCCGGTAACGCCAACACGGCGATACAATTCGTCAAGATGCGACAGCGCCCATTCGTCCTCCGGAGCATCTTCCAGTCGAAAATTTAGCTCGTCGTGGAAATCTTGAATCATAAAATCTTCCGGTGCACTGCCCAACACTTCATCGAAATCGTAAGCAGGCAGTTCGACCGACCCTTCTGTCGCTCCCAAAAGCCAGGCCATCCAGTCCTCCAACCGCAGTACGCCCCGTGCCCACAGATCAAACTGTAAGCTCAGCACATCCTGCATACGGTCATAGTCTGCCGGTTCGGCATACCGCCGACACAGCAGCACTGCAGTTCCGAACAGTTCGTCCAACGCTTCCTGCTCACCGGCGGACGGCTGGCTTTCCAGCCCTTTCATATAGTCTTCGACCGCAATCGTCTTCCCGTCATCGTACAGCAGCGGGGTGTTCGACAGTGCCCATAGCGCCTGCTGAACCTCTTCCTCCCCAATATCAGCGCGCAGCGCGGCATTCACCCATTCTTGCAGGTTCATTGTATTCCCTCCATCAAAGTTCATTTAAGCCAAACTCTTATCTTAACAGCAGATAGATGCCTCCCGCCATCATTAACAGCGACACAACCGCCTGCAGTAAACGTATCGGCACCTTAATTCCGAGAATACTTCCCGTAATTGGCGATCTGCCCCGACTAACCATATCGTAAGCAAAATCAAAACCTATGACCAGCATAATAATTCCGGATACAAAATCGAACATTCCGTCACTCCTCTTCGCATAATCAGCTTAACAAGTATTCTGCGGATTAGACTTGCGGAAACGGCAAAAGGTTTTGACGACTTTTACAATATTAGCACCCGGTCAAGAGTTTGGATTCGGACGTTCGGGCTGTTCGATTATTCGTACACCTTCAGTCTGTCTTCGACCTCCTGTATCCACTTTCCTTCAGGATCGGCCAAAAGCGTATCCCAACCCATCATTCGGGCGGTCTCCAAATTATCTTCCTTATCGTCGACGAAACAGATTTCCGATCCCATCAGATGCAGCGACGCGACCCTAAACAATCGAATGTCCGGCTTATGGAACCCGGCTTCGCTGGATACGGTTATACTGCTGATACGGTCTTCCTGCCCTTCCAACAGCGGCATGATCCATGATGCCACATGATTACTCAAAATATGAATGTCCGCGCGCTCACTCCAACCTTCCAACCTGCCAAGCGCCGGCAGCGGAATTAGTGTCTGCTTCAACAGTTCTTTTGCTCTGACGCTCGGTACATTCGGGCAGACTTCTCTCAGCCAGTTCCAAAACTCGTCTTCCACAATCGTTCCCTGCCACAATCCGGAACCGATCTCTTTTTTGTATTGAGCTCGCAAAAAGGTTCTATCGATCGCCTCTTCCTGCGCCAATCCGCTCCAAAAATGATCCAGATTATCCGCCAATACGCCGCCAACATCGAATACGAGTTGGAGCCTAGTCCGTGCCTCAGCGTTCATGATGATTTTCTCCCGAATTTAATTTTGTAAACAGATAGAGTACGGCATATATGCCTCCCTGCAGTACAAACATCCCTCCACCGAACAGGATCAAATGCCTCATCCAAGCTGGATCGCTCATTAGTGCTGCCATGTCCTGAATGAGCATCAGCGGATCGGATACAACGTCCCAACTGTTCCAGCGGATAAAGCGCCCCATGTAAACACCAAAGCTTGAGAGCAGCAGTACAATTACGGCAAATGCCGTACCGACGACTTGTCCGTAAGCACGGGAAACCAATCGGTGCACTGAATAAAGCGCTGCAGAAGCGATCAGCAGACCGATTAATGCCGCCAACAGCATCGGAAGCAGATGATGCCAGAATCCGATATCACCCCAAAAGCGCTGCCGCGGATCGAACGCATAGTTCCGGAATACATGGAGCAGGTCCGTCAGCAGATAGGATGCGTTCGGATAAAAGAACAGCCACAGCAGTCCTATTCCGGCAAGCAGTATTCGGCGAATCGCTCCCTGCCGACCGATGAAGACCACGTCAAGCCCTATGGCCGCCGCTGCAGGTATCCAAGCGAGAAAATAATTCCAAAGCATAAAGCGGTACTGACGAACGCCTGCACCGCTGCGGATATCCAGCAGTACAGCGAGGTCCAGCAGGGTAAGCAGCAGAAGCGTCAGCCAAATGTACAGTTTCCAAGGATATTGAAGCGATCTGAGTTTATTCATTGTTAACCTCCGTTCGTACAGGAGGATGAGTTATTTTCTGCACGTGTCAGTTCAAGCAGCCGCTTCACGATGCCGATTACCGTGCCTGGCTTATCTACCTGAACATGATGGCCGCTGCCTTCAACTTCGATTAATCGGCTTTTTTCCGACAGCTGCTGCATCTTGAGTGCCGTGCTGTACAGCGTCCGTTCAACCTCCTGCCGGATCGTCGGTTTGGGCGATCCGGCAGGTCGGTAAATGCCCGCCTTGATAACGGCCAGCGGAAGCCGTGCAAAGCGCGACCTTGGTACGCTGCCCGTCTCGCCGACAAAGCAGTTATACTCGCTCTCGGCCGCTTCCAGGCTGTTGGCCCTGAACACACTCGTCCATATGGCATTCTCGGCTTGTTCCGGCAGCTTGGCTGCAAATTTGCCGAAGCCGGGAATCCAGCGGCGCTCCGCCAGCCAGGGCAGCAATCCTGTACGGGCCACATGCTTGGCAAGACCGTATAGACGAACGCTAAGTCTCTGACGCTTAAGATACGGAATCGGAAAAAGACCTCGGATTTCGTCCTCATGCGAAGCATCGATCAGCACCAGTGCTGCCACATCTTCCGGATACCGCTCCGCATACAGACGAGCATAAAAACCGCCGAGCGAATGGCCGACCAGAATAAAAGGGCGAACGATACCCAAATGTTCGACGAGACGTCGCAGATCTTCTACACAGCGGTCGCTCGTTCTCGGCAGAGGGCCCGGATCGCTAAAACCGTACCCTGCCCGGTCGTAGACGAGCGTCTGTGTCAGTTTTGCGATCTCCGGATAGACCAGCGTCCATACTTCGGAGGATACCCCGCAGCCGTGCTCGAACACGACAGGCGGATACCTGCTGGAAGTTCCGGCAAGCACAGCGTGCAAACCGTCGACTTTTTGTCCAGCGGGGAGGACCGAGCCCCTGTGTATTTGCTTATTCATCGGCTCCACCCCTTATCGGCAAAGGAAACATTTACGCCGCCTTCGCTCGTTTTTTTTTATTATACTATAGCTCTCATGCAAACTACGAATAGCCCAGGCCGGACATTTTTCAGTCTTCTCCGATTTTGGGTAAACTTTTTCCACTTCTAAAGCGTCTAAAAGAATGGAATTGGTATAATGAAAAGAGGGAGTATTTCCATTATTCCTTGCTTCGGCCGGCTTCCCGCAGAGACTGCGGCATGCAGCCGAATTTTGTCCAAATCAGGAGGTCATTATGAAATATACATCTATAGAGAAGCCGCGCACTGCGGCACTTAAACATAAACGCGAACTGCGTCGTTCAAAACGGGAGCGTTATGCTGTAGTCCGGATCGGTGCTGCTCTCTGTCTGCCATTGATTCTGCTGCCTGCCGCGGCGACACCCGCTTATTCGGCAGCGCTTATTCCGCAGCAGGAGAGTCCCGCTTTGACAGATTTAAAGACGACGATGTCTCAGCTGCCCGTTCCTTATTTCAAAAAAATACCTGTGGAGAACAACAGCGCCTCACTCGGTGTCAGTTATTACGAAAAAGCCGGCGTCCCGCTTAATGTAACAGGCCGTACGGGAGAACTGCTTGAAGTACGAACACCTTTCGGCGAGAAGGCTTACGTACCCGGTTGGTATACCGAAGCCCAAGCGGCCGAGACTAAGAAATCAAATCCGGTTATTGTTCAGCTGCGTCCCGATGCCAGACTGCATCTGTTCCCGGATAGCGAGCTGTCCTGGCCGGCTGCTTATGCCCCGGTCGGTGCCCTCTCCGCCATCCGTTACGGCGACTGGTACGGCATATCCCTGCAGACGGAACCAGGTTATGAAAATGGGTCCGTCGTTCGTCCGGCCCTGTTGTGGGTCCAAGCTGCAAAGGTGCAGAGCACCCAACAGCAGCCGTCCGGTCTGCTCTCGGCCGATTCTACTGTTCCGACGGATATGGTCCGCAGTCTGACCGAAACGACACTGCATACTGGAACGGCGGAGGAGCGGGTGCTCCAGCTGCTTGGCGAGCCTTATTCGCGCACGCCTCTCCCTCATTTCGAGACTTCTTCGGCAGAAGGCGAAGAGAAGGAACGCGGCGAACTGTGGCGATATGAGCGAAGCGACGCTCAACTGACGATTTCGTTCGATGCAGCAGGCAGGCTGAGTGGATGGAACTGGATTTTGCCGACGGCGGAAGCGGCGCAGGTGGGTGTCAATTCGAGTCAACCCCCCTACACGTTCCAATACGATTTCCGTACTCTTCCCCCTGCTCTCTCCGTCTCGCCCAAGCCGCTTTGGCAATCTCAGTCGTCTCTCGATGCCCAGTATTTACTGGCGGCAGCAGACGATGTGCTGCTTGTGCAGGAAGACAACGCTTATATCGGCAGTAATCAACCGAAGAGCAGCATCTATGCGCTGGACCGTTCGAACGGAGAGCGGCTTTGGAGCTTGGATACCGGTTATGGAGCACTGGGCGTATTGATCGGAATTAACAAAAATTCGGCACTCGTACTTACCGGAACCGCTTCGCAGGAAGGCCATCCTCCTATGCTGCGAAGCGTGCGCTTAAGCGACGGTGCACTGCGTTGGAGCCGCAAAGCCGGCGAAGCCGAGCAGGCTCTCTCTCTACGCATGGCAGCGGCCGGAACGTCTCTCCTGCTCAGCACTCAGCCGAGTGAGAACGAAAAAGGAATACTGACCGCGATGTCCCAGCGCTCGGGCATCGTTCGCTGGAGCAAAGAATTTACCGACCCGTATACGGTACTGAACCAGGGTTCGGATGATCCGTACGTTCTGATCCAGCAGGGACGCTGGATTCAGGCGCTTGATCATCGTACCGGTCAAGCCGCCTGGAGCTTGAAAGCGGACGAATATACACAGCCAAGTCCCTATTTGACTTCCGATTACCTTGCAAGCGAACGAGCAGACCTGTTCGTCAAGAACGACGGAACACGCTGGGTCACGCTCGGCGGCGATTGGGTGCGGCTGAACACGTCCAGCGGAGAAATTTTGGGCCGTTATCCAAAACGTTTCAACGAACAGATCGATGCGCTGGGCGGCGATTACCTGCTGATCCGACGCGCAGTCAACGCTTCAAATTACGAGTCTGGTTCGTTGTTTGAGACCATTCTTTACAATGCAAAAGAAGACCGGGAACTGTGGACGATACCCGGACGTGCCGAACGTACGCTGCTCGGCGAAGATCGGCTGTATGTATTGATGAACGGCATTCCCGCGGCATTGTCACTGGAGAATGGACAGCCGATCTGGACAACGGAGACTTCGGAATTCGCTCTGAGCGAGCTTCGGGGACCCGTTCAGGCGGGAAGCTTTATGCAAATCGGCGATTATCTGCTTCTGCCGTACGGTCCAGACCTGCTCTCTTTCGACAAAGGGACAGGTGAACTGCTGCGCCGAATCGACGGATTTTCCGTCACATACAACGAGAACAACGGCCGCTTGATCCGAAACGGGATACTCAACAACGACGGGCAAACGATATACGTCGGTTCAGCAAATGGACAGTTCACAGCTTATAACGCCAAAGAGATAGAAAAAGCGCTTGACGACATCATGCAGATTCCGGCTTCCGAGTAAAACAAAAAAAGAAGTCAGACAGCGAATAAATTTAATCCAGGATTCATCTTTTTTTGCGTGGGAAGCGTATAATGATATCAAGACCTACCACACCTCACCCCAAATTTCGAGGAGGGACCGTTATGACAGGCAGACCGAATTATGCTTTGTGGATGACCGAGTTTTTACTCAGTTCCGATCCCGTCAAAGAGCAGCGCATCCGAGAAGTCGAACGGGAGGACAATCCGGAGTTGATGAACAGCATTCGCTTCCATCTTTCCATGCGCGATCAGGTTTATCTGCTTCGCAGAAGAAGCCGTCGCAGAATCGGCTGACACGTTGTTATCGCTATCCGCAGAAGCGCTCAGTTGGCGTTTTTCATTTATGAGTCTGCCCAAGGCTAAGGGACAGGCTCTTTTTCCTTTTTTTGCGGCAGGAAGCCCAATTGGCGTATACTGAATAACGGAGTGAATTTTCGAGGAGGAACCCCCAAATGAATACCCGTCAAAAAAAAGCGATCGGCATTGCCGCAGGTGTTGTCGCAGTAATCGCCATAGTCGCGCTCATTATTTTTCTTGTTATCGCAAGAGCGAACCCGCAGGAAAATCCGTTTGGACTGGAGATGGGACAGACATTGAATGCGGACAGCACAGGCGTTACGGATAACGGAAAATCATTCAGCCGGACCAAACCGATCTATGCCTTTGCCCACTACCCGGATACGGACATAACCAAGAATCAGACGGCGATTATGTCCGTTATTTCCGAGAGTACGGGCAAAGTCATTCAACAGCAGCAGATTGAAGAAAACGACAGTACCGAGGTCATCCGCATGGATTTGGAAAACGTGGATTGGGAACCGGGCATTTACGAGCTGACTTTTGCCCGCAGCGGTACGATGATCGGTACGATCAATTTTTCGCTGCATCAATAAGCGGCTGTTTGCTTCTTTACGAAGCGATACGCTGACACGCACATGACGCATACCTTTCCGGTATGCGTTTTTTTGTAGTACAATAAGCCCCGAGACGATTGTACAAGGAGGCTTCTTTTTAATTCGATGAACAACTACCAGACTTATTTTGAACAGAACCGTGACAAGCATATCAGCGAACTGAAAGAGTGGCTGTCCATTCCAAGTATCTCAGCGCTGTCCGAGCATAAGGGCGATGTTCGCCGAGCGGCAGAATGGCTGAAAGATGCACTGGTCCGTGCCGGACTTGAAAATGTAAAGCTGAACGAAACAGACGGACATCCGATCCTGACAGCCGACTACCTGCATGCGGAAGGCGCACCGACCCTGCTGATCTACGGTCATTATGACGTACAGCCAGTCGACCCACTGAACTTGTGGGACACCCCGCCGTTCGAACCGACCGAGCGGGACGGCAAACTGTATGCACGCGGATCGACAGATGACAAAGGTCAAGTATTCCTGCACGTGAAAGCGATCGAAGCCGTTCTTCAACAGGAAGGCAGGCTTCCTGTGAACGTTAAACTTTGCATCGAAGGCGAGGAAGAAGTATCCAGCCCGAATCTAGTAGAATTTCTGAATGCCAATGCGGATGCACTCGCGGCCGACGCCGTCCTGATCTCGGACACCTCGCTGCTCGAACGCGGCAAGCCGGCGATCAGCACCGGTCTGCGCGGATTGTGCTCGCTTGAAGTCACGCTGAATACGGCTAATACCGATCTGCACTCCGGTTCATTTGGCGGCGGCGTGCCAAATGCTCTGCATGGCATGGTCAGCCTGCTGAATTCGCTGCATGACGAAAAAACCGGCCGTGTGCTTGTCGACGGATTCTATGACGACGTTCTTCCGCTGACCGAGGAACTACGCAGCGAGCTGGAGAAGATGCAGTACGACGAAGGCAAGCTGAGAAGCGACCTGGGCCTTGATGCCCTGTTTGGCGAAGAGGGGTTCTCATTCCTGGAACGCACCGGCGTACGCCCGACGCTCGAATTGAACGGCGTATACGGAGGATTTCAGGGCGAAGGCACCAAGACGGTGATCCCGAAAGAAGCGCACGCCAAAATCACCTGCCGCCTTGTGGCGAATCAAGACCCGCAGGATATTCTGAACAAGATCGAACGTCATCTGCACGCTCATACGCCGGTCGGTGCCAAGATCACGATTGTTCCCGGTGAAAAAGCGTTTGCGTTCAATATCGATCCGTCCCATCCTTTCCTGCAAAAAGCGGCGGATGCCTACGAAGCGGTATACGGCGTTCGTGCCCTGTTTACCAAGGACGGCGGCTCTATTCCAATTATTGAAGCATTCTCTCGCGTACTGAGCGCTCCGGTTGTCCTGATGGGATTCGGCCTGCCCGACGAGAATCTGCACGCTCCGAACGAACACTTCAATCTGGAGAATTTCGACAAGGGTCTGCTGACTCTCGTTCAATACTTAAAAACGCTATAACGCCGGTTCGGCTTGTGCAGTTATTTAAGTAGTTATTTGAGCAGTTATCTAAAATGAAAAAAGCCGTTCCCTAAAAGGGAACGGCTTTTTTATGATGAGCCATCTATTCCGCATAGTACATAAAGCCGATGGCTCCAGGTCCCGTATGCGTGCTGATGATCGGCGTCGTATACGCGATTTCAACTTGTGAATAACCGGTCATCTCATGAATCTTATCCTTAAGGTTTTCTGCCAGCTTAAAGCCTTCCGCGTGTACCAAGCCAACTCCCTTGATTGTGCGTCCCTTTACGTCATCGGCAAACTGCCGGGCAAGATGCTTGACGACTTGGGCATGACTGCGGGCATTCGTTACGATACCGAACTCGCCGTCTTTCAGCGTACCGATCGGTTTGATGTGGAGCAGAGAGCCGATCAATGCTTTGCCTTTGCCGATTCGTCCGCCTTTCACCAAATTCTCCAGTGTATCCACGACTACAAACAGCCTTGTCGCAGCACGAATCTCATCCAGCCGGGTTACAATCTCATCCATGCTTCGCCCTTCCTTTGCCATGGCTGCAGCTTCGAGCACTTGGAAAGAAAGTCCTTTGGAAATATATTTGGAATCGATTACAGTCACATTCGTATCTGTCATATCCGCTGCCATTGCTGCCGAACGGACTGTACCACTCATGCCGCCGGTCATATGGATGGAAATAACATCGAAGCCTTCCGCGCCCAAGCGATCGTAAAGCTCGACAAAAGTGCCGGCCGCGGGCTGCGAACTTTTGGGCAGTTCAGCCGATTGAATCATTTTCTGAATAAAGGATTCGGGCGTGATATCAACCCCATCCATATACGTCTGTCCCTCAATTGTAAAAGAGAGCGGAACGACTTCAATCTCATGTTCCTTCAATACCGCTTCGCTCAAATCGACAGTCGAATCCGTAACCACTTTAATTTTGCGCATTCGTCACTCTCCTGTACCCAATCAGCCGACATCTTCTGCCGCCAACTGCATGGGAAGATGTTCGTCATAGCTGTCTATTCAGTATACAAAGCTTGCAGGCGTTACACAAACCCAGAACAAATATGCAAAATTTCACTTATAAGAATTTCATGTATTTATATAAATAAAAATTTCACATCTTCATATAAACAAAATACCCTGTTTGATTTTCGTTTAATCGGAAGTGGGCGCTGATTGTCTTCCCGCATAATGCGGCTGTCCCGGATCGACATCAAGCACAATGCGGTGAGGAGCGGCCAGCGCATACTGATGCTCGCAGCGCCATCGAACGTTCTCCGTCGGCCCGAATGTCTCTCCATCCTTGATGACATCTCCGCAGTCGAACAAATAATATCCCAGATTCGTCAGCTGACCGGCAACCTCATTCGGCTCCAGGTCGTAGAAATGACACTGCACATCGGGAACGCCCAGAGCGGCCAAGCCAACTGTATCCATCAGCATTTCGCTGCGTTTACTGCCCATATCTGTATCTGTATTCTGCACGTTGAAAAAGCGTACATTCATCGCCCCATACAAAATTCCGCCGGCTTCGATCGCCGTCAGGTAATCGCCAGGTTCCAGCAGCTTGTCGCTTTCCCGGAAATACACAGCGTCGCACGGAGCGGTCTCCAGCATCGCTCGCAGCGCCCCGGTAATAAGCCGAAGCCTTTCCTGCGGCAGCAGCCCCGAAGCCATCATGTCAATCAGCCGCACGGAATATTGACATTCCTCAACGACCGCTCCTGCCTCCGGCCAATGCCAAGCCTGCTGGATCGCCGTCTCGTATTCGGAAGCCGGACGGTTCTTTGTCGGAATCAAGGAGGTCTGGGCAGGCATTTCGCCATCCGCAAATTTGACGGGATAGTTCAGATGAAAAAAGTGCAGCATATCTGTCTCCGTCTCGGACGACGGTTCCCATACAGCCAAGTTGTCCTTCAGCTTCTGTTCCTCCGGCCGATCAACCGTTCCCGTATACAGCTGCATCTTCTCATACAATCTTTCTCTCGAAAAATTAGGCTTTTTCTTGTACTTCAGTTCCACCGTATATACCCGAGCAAAACCGAAATCTCGTTCTGACGCCAGCATATCTTCAGCAGTTAACTCTGGCTCTTGTTCGCTCCGTTCTTCCGTCTCGAAGTGTTCTTGTTCGTTTGTCATCTCTTATGCCCCCTTAAGTGGTGTAGGAACCGTTAAGCCGACCTGTCAGCTCGAATAATAAGAACCGTATGTACGATCAAAACTGCCGTTCAATAGATCTTCTTAGTATAAACGATACAGACAACAATTTCCCAATCCTCCCATTCGATAAAACACTTACTTGCTGCAAAGCTCTTTTGGATTGACGCATTTCCTTTCCGATGTTCGGACAAACTGGTAAAATGAAAAAGCTATGTGTAAAAAAGGGGGGCCGCAATTGGAATCGCTCAGGCGCTTGATGGCCGGTATCGCCGGATGGCCGCGCAACGTTAAACTGTTTTTCGCCGCTAATCTGCTGTATCAGATCGGCGGCGGCATGTTCTCCGTTCTCTACAATCTCTACATTCAGGGCATTGGCTATACGGATGCCATGAACGGCCGTGTTGTCAGTATTCAGTCGCTTGCGACAGCTTGTATCTTTATTCCGATTGGACTCTTCGGCGACCGTCTCAGCCGCAAGATGCTGCTGATCATTGGCGCTTTGTTCAGCGGGGTCGTCTTCGCTCTGCGCGCGATCGCCGAAACGGAACCTATGCTGCTTGTGCTCGCTGTCTGTTCCGGTATATTCGCCGCCTTCTTCCAGGTCCTTGCGATCCCGTTCTTGGCCGAAAACGTTAAGAAGTCCCAACGTCTGGCCCTGTTCAGTGCGTATTCTTCGTTAATGCTCGCTGCACAGGTATTGGGCAGCATGGGGGGCGGCGTACTTGCCGATTTTCTGCAGCATAATGGATTCGATCGTGTAACGAGTCTTCGCTTTACGCTGTTCGCAGGCGGCATTGCCACTCTCGCGGCTTTTGCACCGATGCTGTTCATTCGTGAGGCTCGCAGACAATCCGAGCCGCCCAAGACTTCTCCGGCGGCCGTTGGTCGGAAGCCGGATGCAGCGAACCATCAGACTTCCGGCGAATTGAACACACATGTTTCCGAAAATCCGAGTGCAAAAACTGCCGAACCTGAAGCTGCCGCCAAAAAGCCGGAAAGCAGCTCGCGAATCATCTTCTGGTTCGTACTCGCCCAGCTTCCGATCGGACTTGGATCTGGACTTGTCGTCCCTTATCTAAACTTGTATTTCACGAACCGCTTCGGTGTCTCGCTGACGACAATGAGCCTGCTCATCTCGCTGGGTCAGATCATGACGATCGTCTCTATGCTGATCGGTCCTTCCCTCTCCAGGAAAGTCGGACCAGTCAATGCCGTCGTCATTTTCCAGATGCTGTCGCTCCCTTTCCTGCTCACGACCGGATTTACAAACGTCGCTATCATTGCTTCGGTGACCTTCCTATTCCGCCAGGCTCTAATGAATGCGGCTAATCCGATTCAATCCGCAATTATGGTGGACCGAATTCCGGACAACAAAAGGGGCATTGCCAATTCACTGACTCAGACAGCCTTTATGCTTGGATGGGCAAGTATGGGTCCTGTCCAATCTCATCTTGTGACAACTTACGGCAATTATTGGGGATACGCCATTACTTTCAGTATTACAGGTGTCCTCTATGTGACGGCCTCCCTGCTGTACTATTTCAAATTCCGGGAGCCTCGTTCAAAACGCCAAATGAAAGTTTCGCCGGCAGGTTGAGCCTTCCTCATCTACGTCCGCACAAAAAACCGTACCGTGACGGGAAACGTCAGGTACGGTTTTTTTGTGCGGAAGAACAGCCGCGTTAAGGCACCTCGTTCCTCTTCCGCTTAGCTTAATGCATATCTTATTCCGGAATTTATCGCTGTGGAATCGTTAAGTCGAAAAGCAAGAAATTCCACAAAAAAACGACAGAATCGAAAATTCGATTCTGTCGTTCCATGAATGATTCTCGGTTTAATGTCGACCTGCGCTTGCTTAGGCTTCGACGAGAACCGGCTTTTCGTAGGCATTGCTCAGCTTGCGCTGACGGCGCAGTACCGCTTCAGGCGGCTGAACTGTAGGTGCTTCCGGATGCAGCAGCCAAGATTTCACGAAGTGAGTATCCGACACTTTGAACATCGGAGGCTCTTTCTCGAAATCGATCTTCATGGCATAGTTGCTGCGCAGAGCAAATGCATCGCCAACCGGCGGATGCAGTAGATCTGGAGGCGTTCCAGGAATCGCTGTCAGCTTCTGTTCGCCGTTGCTGTCGAGCGCAGGCATCGAGGACAGCAGTCCCCAAGTATACGGGTGACGCGGATCGTAGAAGATCTCTTCGGCCGTACCCATTTCAACAATCTGACCGGCATACATAACGGCAACGCGATCCGCCATCTTCGCTACGACACCAAGGTCGTGAGTGATAAAGATGATGGCTGTGCCAATCTTCGCCTGCAGCTCTTTCATCAGTTCGAGAATCTGCGCCTGAATCGTTACGTCAAGTGCCGTTGTCGGCTCATCCGCGATCAAAAGCTTCGGATTTGCGGCCAAAGCCATCGCGATCACGACACGCTGACGCATACCGCCAGAGAACTCGTGCGGGTATTGATTGAAACGTCTGTCCGCATTCGGGATACCGACCAGCTTCAGCAGCTCCAAGCCGCGTGCGCGTGCGTCCGCTGCAGAAATTTTCTCATGCGTGAAGAGCACTTCGGTGATCTGCTTGCCAACCTTCATCGTCGGATTGAGCGAAGTCATCGGATCCTGGAAGATCATTCCAATTTCCTTGCCGCGCATTTTTTGCATTTGGTTTTGCGTTTTCCCAATCAGATCTTGGCCTTCGAACAGAATCTGGCCGCGCTTGTACTGTCCCTGCGGCTCCGGAACGAGCTTCATGATCGCTTGGGACGTTACGCTTTTGCCCGAGCCGGATTCGCCGACAATTGCCAACGTCTCGCCTTTATCCAGATGGAAGTTAACGCCGCGAATCGCCTGTACTTCGCCGGCCCGCGTTCTGAATGAAATCGCCAAATCTTTGACCTCAAGAAGTCTCTCCATAGTCTCCACTCCCTAGTAAAGCCCGTTCACGTTGGAACGGGCCGTTTGTCGCTTTTCGCATATCGTTCTCGCGTTTTGTCCGCAGCCGCGCACATCGCATTTCCGAACGTTTTTGTATGATCATGAGAACATTGTTGTACGAAACCGTATATAATATTGTAACTGCTTGCCTATCTGGCAGTCAAGCGGACATTAGATGTTAGATGTCTCTCTCGGAGAGACCGGCAGGCCAGATTTTTAGAACAGCTGTCGTAGAAGAAAGCGATAATTGTTTGCCCCGCACGGATAGCAGACCAAGCATTGAAATTGGAAGACAAAACGGTATGATGGTTAAAGCGGCATACGGCATATACGCATCCGTAAAATTTATCCGCTGCTTGCGAAGGAGGCTGCATCTGATGATCAACAAAGAAAGTCGGCTGGCGGAAGTCCGTCAATTTCTGCCGGAATGGCTGGAATACAGCCGCAAAGAAGCCGCTTCCGGAGAAGTGGCTTCCTATATTCCCGAACTGTCCAAAGCCCCACACGATGCGCTGGGCGTACATCTGCTCGATGTAGAGGGCGATTCGGCGTTGGCCGGAGACTGCGGTATGTCATTTACCCTGCAAAGCATCTCTAAAGTGTTTACCCTTATTCTGGCTCTGATGGATAATGGTGAGAGCGCCGTATTCGAGCGTGTCGGCATGGAACCGACCGGCGATAACTTCAACTCGATGCTGAAGCTGGAACTCGTCCGACCAGGCATTCCGTTCAACCCGCTGATCAATGCCGGTGCCATTACAATTTCTTCGATGATCCGCGGCGCTACTCCCGAAGAAAAATCGGCGCGCATTCTCGATTTTTTCCGGCGCTTGTCTGGCGGCAGTTCGCTTGAAGTCAATGAGGCGGTCTACCAGTCCGAATTCGCTACGGGCAACCTTAATCGCTCCATTGCTTACTTCCTGGTGGAAAACGGCGTATTGGATGGGAATATTGAAGAAATTTTGTCCGTGTACTTCCGCCACTGCTCTATTGAAGCCACCTGCCGGGATCTGGCCCGTATGGCTCTGGTTCTAGCTGGAGATGGTACCGATCCGCTTACCGGAGAGTATCTGATTCCCCGCCGTTATGTGCAGATCGCCAAAACGTTCATGATCACATGCGGTATGTATAACGCTTCCGGCGAATTCGCTATTAAAGCAGGACTTCCTGCCAAAAGCGGCGTATCCGGCGGCATTCTGGCTTTTGTTCCGGGCGCACTCGGCATCGGGGTCGTCGGTCCTGCGCTGAATGCCAAAGGCAACAGCAGCGCTGGCGTGCATTTGATCGAACGATTGTCACAGCGGATGGACTGGAGTTTGTTCTGAATCTCGAATACATCTTCAAGGATAGATGCGTGTGAAATGCTCGACTATAGGAAAAGGCTCGTAATAATCGTGGAGTAATCTTTTCCATTCCAAATATTGTGGAGATCCGCGGAATCCTTCGGTATGATCCTCCAGCGTCTCCCAACGGACAAGCAGCAGGTATTTATGTTCATCCTCCAAACATTTTTGCAGCTCGTGTCCAAGGTAGCCAGAGATCTGACATATATAGTCGGACGCCTCACGGAAATCGTGTTCGAATTTTCCTGTACGGTCCGGCTTGACCTGCAGCATTGCCGCTTCCAAAATCATTGGCTCTTCACTCCTTTGCGTTTGAGCCAGTATAGTGGGGGACTGCTGCTTCGTCAACTTAAATATGCGGCCTTAATCATCTTAATCACTTCAATCAAATGTACTGGAATGCGGAACCTCTGTCGGAATTCGCTCGGCTCCGATAAACGTTTGTCCGGCAAACCGGGCACAGTACACGTCCGGCATAGATAACTTCTCCCAGAAATCAAAACCGTAACGTTCGTCCCATCCTCCAAGCATCAGTGTCAAAATGTCACCGTGTGTACCGATCGCGATACGTTCGCCCGGATAACGCCGCAGCAATCCGTGAATAACGGACAAAGCGCGCTTCCGGGCTTCTTCGCTGTTCTCCCCTCCCGGTGGCCGGTAACGAAGGTCCGCGTAGCAGAGCCGCTTCGCTTCCAGAAATCCTTCCGGTCCTAGATCGCTGACTCCTGTGACCAGCCGTTCCCGCAAATCGTCATAGATCATAATCTCGCGTCCGGCAGCTTCCGCCAACGGACGAACGGTATCGACGGCTCGACGGTAAGGACTTGAGACGAAGACGCCGATGCCTTCTCCCTCCAGCCTGAGCCGGACGGTTTTGGCCGCCTGCATCCCTTCCGCAGACAATCCCCGTTCCAATTCTCTGCCGTGTACGTAATCCGAGTGGGCATGGCGAATAAAATACAGCCGGGTTTCGCAAGCCGATTGACTGCTTGTCTTTGCCGCGCCAACATTCATTTTTCTTCCTCCTTCCAAAATACAAAATACTCGCCTAGCAGGCCGGGCAATTCATCAAGCTGCGGATAAGAAGGCAGAGACGCAGAGGCAGTCCCATTTTGAACAAGCGGCAGCGCCAAATACAATTTGCGCAGGCAATGACGGTAAGCGTGTTCCGGTGCCGGTTCGCCGGCGCGTACGACGATAAGATCCTGCGGCCGGTACAGCAGCCGGTCGGTCTCTTCCGCGGTGACGGGATGCCGCCGCAGCAGCGTCAGCAGTTCGTCGTCGGCCAAGCTTCCGAGCTCCGAGGGGAGCAGGCCGCCGGCGTCGATCAAACGCTGCGTCAGCGCCCGGAGTACGGTCACGGGCGCGATGTTGTCCGGCGAAGCGTGGTAATGCGCTTCGTGGAGAATCAGCCGCAGCGTCAGCTCGGCAGTGTCCGCATCCGCTTCCAAATGCGGACCGGCAAGCCGGAAGCCGCGCAGCAGATCCGGCGCGGGCTTGGGCAGAATGCCGAAAGAAGCGGCACTGCGTACCCATGAATCAAGATGGTCGGCATGCAGAATCTTTTCGCTGTTGCGCAGCGGACTTGCGGTCGTTCCCTCAATCAGGTCCAGCACGCTTGCATGATGCAATCGTCCGCGTTTCAGAATAAGGCGGATCTCCTCTGCATGCAGTTCCTCTTCCGATCGCCGATGATGGTCGAAGCCTTCGATTCCTTCCAACGCATGGCTGAAAGGTCCGTGGCCGACGTCATGCAGCAGCGCAGCGGCCCGCAGTTCCGGCCAGTCGGGCGCCAGGTAGGCAATAAGCGCAAATACGCCCAGCGTATGCTGCAGCCGCGTCGACGTATGCTGCGTATGCAGCGCCGCCGGTCCGGCATGGCGAACGTAATGCAGCCGTCGCATCGCCTTGGTGCGCAGCAGCTCCGTTTCGATATCGCTTGGCGAAATTATCGTATTCCACAGCGGATCCCGCAGCTTGCCCGGACCGGCCATTTGCCCGTATATCCCGTGCAGCATTTGTCCGCCATATGCGGATTCCGATTTCATAGGCACTTTGATCTCTCTCCTTTTCTTAATCTCTCTCCCTTTTCATACATCCATGCTTCCATTCTTTCCTCTTCTCTAAGCCGGTCTCATTCCGCCGCACCCACCTCTTCGCCTGTATGCAGTGCAGCAGGTTTAGCAGTTTTCGATCCGAGTCTTCAAGAACTGCGAACAAGCTTTCAAATCGTACATCCTCCACACTCAATAGTCTTCTCTACGCGGACAACTAAAACTGTATTTCAAAACCTTTCTCTGTCTCTTTTCCGTACCTTTATCCGCTGTCAAATACCTATTCACCAAGTATACCCTTTATTCCACTTTCAGGTAAAATTCGATAGACTTACGTTCTGATGAAACGGCGGAAGTTGTATCCGATAAGCTCGACTTGCGTCATTGTCCTGTTATACAATCGGATGACGGGATGAAAACGAAATAACATTCTCCCGTTGAAAAGGAGCTGCGACACCGCATGAAAAAATGGATCACGATTACGTTATACGCCGCCGCTCTGATCTTCATTTTAATCTATCGTCATGAATTGCAGGCACTGCTGGAGAATGTTTCTCTGCCTGTCTCTTATAGTTTTGGCCTTGCTTTTTTGTTCGGATTTTTCCCTGTTCTGCCCTATAAGTTGATCATCGGCTCGCTTGGGTTCCTCTATGGACCGGTAGTCGGTGCACTGATCGCTTGGCTGGCTGTAACGGCATCCGGGCTGCTGCAGTATATCCTTGTACGCCAATTTTTTCAGCAGCAGGGCCGTGCACTGTTGAATCGTTTTTCAAGCCTTGAGCGCACGGGGCGTCTGATGGAGCAGCATCCTTTTGCCGTCATTCTCGCTGCCAGGCTTATTCCGGTAGTTCCCCATGCGCTGGTCAATCTGTATCCCGCCTTCCTTAATATTCGGCCGATCGTGTATGTTACCGCTTCCGCACTCGGGAAAATTCCGGCAATGCTCGTCTTTGCCTTCGTAGGCCAGAATTTGTTTACCGATCTGCCGAAAACGCTGACTATACTCGGCCTGTATGGGGGATTCCTGATTGCTGCCTATGCCGTTTACCGTCTTCGCTTTCGTTCTACGAACGACAGCAAACCGGTATCGGAGCAAAACGCCGAATGAGGGTTATAAATATATTCTTCCAGAAGTGATTCGAACAGCAGCAAGTCGTCCGTTTCCGCTTAAAATACGTCGTCCGTACAATCCTCTTTGTGCTCCTGACTTCACGCAGTCGAAATAGAGTCGGCGGGCAAGCCCGTTTGCCGCATCGGTCCATGGGGTAAATGGACAGTATGCAGGCGATGCGCGAAGCACCGCCGAAAGAAAGGGTGGAGACCATGGAAAAACAAATTCAAGCGCTGACCGAATGGTTGAACGGCAAAGCCGGGCAAACGCTGAAGATCGAAAAAAAGGAAAACGACGACACGGACATTGTCCATTTCGAACTTGAAGAGATCGGTGAACGTCCACAAGACAATCCTGTAGACGATTATCTGGAACGTGCACTGCTGCTGCGCGGATCGGGCAGCATTCTCAATGCGGATGGCGAGAAAGTTCCCGTACCCGGCGACACTTATGAGATTGTATTGAATGATCTTCAGGTCGACAGCCAAAACGAGGAGCGTCTGACTTTGAAGAACGACCGCGCCGAGTATACGCTGGATGTCGTCCAGCAGAACTGATCGCTGCTGCACCGACGTTTCGATAAAGAAAGCTGAATATGATAAAAAGAGGCTCTCCAGGCGGAGAGCCTCTTTTTGTATCTCATTTTGTACCTCATTTTGCACCTAATTTTAACATTCATTTGATTTAAAAATTAAAGAATGCACTATCAAAAAAGCCCGTCTTATTCCTTATACAGGAGTAAGACGAGCTCTATGATAAACGCTCAGAGCGTAAATGAAATCAAATTACTTAGCTTCGGAGCTTTGGTACAGTTCGATCAATTCTTCGATTGCAGCTTTGCTGACCATTTTGCCTTTGAAATATACGAGGTCTTCAGCTTCACCAGTGAAGATACAAGTTGGAGCGTATTTTCTCAAGATGATGCGTTCGCCGTCTACGAAAATTTCCAGTCCGTCTTTGATGTCGATTCCCATTGTTCTGCGAAGTTCAATTGGGATAACAACCCGTCCGAGTTCATCTACGCGTCTTACGATACCTGTTGCTTTCATTGCTATAATTCCCCATTTCGATTAAAATGTTAGTTGTCGACAAAAGATCGTCGTTATTCGATATTATTCGACATATTGTGCTTGCTTATACTGTACTCTGCTTTATATATCTTGTCAATATGGAAATTTATACTACGGTAAAATATTTTTATATTTTGTGAAAAAAAGAAAGCGAAACGTTCCAATTGGACGTTTCGCTTTCTTTTCCTTGTTCTTTTTTTCATTTCTTACTCAATTTTGCTATCCATTTTCTTCAATCATCTGGGAAAAAATTCGTCAATCAGCCGCCGATTGCTCCGATAATCGTTCCAATAGCAGCCCTGTTATCCAATCCAGCTGTCGTTCGATCGAAACTCCGTCATTAAACCAGAATCGTTCAAGCGGAACCCGATAGATTCGGCCTTCCTGTACTGCCGGAAGTCGGCACCATTCCGGCGACTGAAACAGCCGTTCATTGCCGGCTTCACCGTCTTCGGTATAGACGGTAAAGAACATGTGGTCCGCCGCATACTCGGCGAACCGCTCAGGCGCAATTCGCTTGTAACGTCCCGGCACAATAACGTCCCGGTGCACGCGCTCGGGCGGACGCAGTCCAAGTGCTTCGTGCAGCACGTAAGCCCCGCGGACTCCCTGGTCGAGCACGTACAGATTGCCGTAAGCAATCTCATAGAAAGCCGCCGTTTCACCCGGAGGGAAAACGGCCTGAACCCTGCTTCGCGCCTCGGCTGCGCGGCGCTGGAAGGCGGCGATCCAATCCGACGCCTCGGCAGAGCGGCCCAGCTTGGCCGCCAGATGTTCAAGCTGACGCACAGGGTCCGCTTCAAGCCATGGATGCACGATCGTCGGTGCGATTTCTCGCAGTTCCTCCAGCCGTTCGCGATTCAGATACGCCGGCGCCAGAATCAGATCCGGTTTCAGCCGTTCAATGGCTTCCGAATCGGTCTCATCGATCCGTACCGCATTCTCCAATTCTTCCGCAAGCTGCAGGGAGTAATCGGATATTCGGCGCTCGACAACTGCCGGCTTCAGCCCCATCGCCAGCAGTGCACCAGCGAACTGCAGCGCTGCTATTCGCTTCGGCCGACGACGAAATTCTGTCGGATGAAGCCCTTCCGCCTGCTTGAACTTGCGGCTGAAATACAATCCGTCCGGGTAACCTACCCGGACAGCAATCTCACTCATACTCAGACGACTGAGCATAAGCAGCTCCTTTGCCTTATTTATACGTACACGCAGTACATAATCGGAAAAGCTCATTCCGGCTTCCTGTCGGAACAATCTGGAGAAATAATGCGGATGGTAGCCGGAATCTTCCGCCAGCTCTTCTCGAGACAGCTTCTGTGCATATTCGGTATCGATTCGCCGGAGGATTCGGTGAATCGGCGGCTCCTTGACTTGTTCTCTGGCTGCGGGTACAGGCAGAAGCAGCATTTGAAAAAGCTCAAGCCAGTGCCTCTGCCGGGTCAACGATTTTTCCGACGTCTGTCCGTCTCGCCCTTCATCTGCTGCCAGCTCTCGCATCAAAGAAAAAGCCCGCCGCGGCAGTCCCGAATGGACGAGGCCCGCAGAGGGCAGTGCTTCATTGTCGGCTTGGTACACAAGTTCGCCGCGCCCTTCAAGGGCAAGACGATAGCGATCAAAGCTGATCCGATACAGTCTCAAATGCTCGGGCGAAGCTCTGCGCAATTCAATTTTCATTCCGTATTCGGCAAGAATTGCTGCGCCGGCATAAAGGTTGATTAGAGTACCGTCAACACGAACGACACCGACTCCGCTTTCTACCACAATCCATGTTGGCGATCCTGCAAAAAAAGTATCTTCATCCCTCTCGTCGTCCAGCAGAAGTGCGGCAATCTCACGAAGCAGCACGTGCTCATTGTCGATCATGACGATTAGGAAGCTCCTGGATGCTGCTCAAGCTGCGGACGCAAAAGGTGTACAGTTGCGCCAGAACGACCGGAATGATTCTGTTCCGAACGACCCGTTTCGACAAAGCCGAAGCGATGATAGAAATCATAAACTGCAGGCGCCTGATCCCCGACTTCCACAGCAAGTTCTCCGCGCTGCGCAACATGATCGAGAAGCATTCCCGCGACACCTTGACCCTGATAATGAGGATGAACGACAAGCAGCTCGACTTTTGAGCCGTTCATGGCAATAAATCCGGTCAGCTCTCCTCCAAATCGGCTCTGAACCGCATACAGCTCCAGCCGCTCGAGAATTTCTTCTCCGAACAGGCGAGCGTAGAACTGAATGTCGCCCGGGTCCAAATCAGACAACGTACGGCGTATCGACATCATCCAGATTTCCGTCAACCGATCCTGGTGCTCTTCCGTACACGTAATGATTTGCATGCGTACATCCTCCTTTTTACGTAGCGAGATTTTTCTTTAGACGACACAACCTTCCAGGGAATGATAAGGCTTCTTGTACCCGCTTTTTCGGGAGCTAATGAAAGAGCAAATACAAGGAAGATATTTGAATAAATATAACACAATATCACATCTTCGTTCCATGATTTTTTAGCGTTTCCTCCTATGAACGCTGTCGCAATGTTCGTTATTCCGCTGTTCATCGCTTTCCGATTTTTCATACAGCTCAAATACTTGAACAAATTCTTGAATGATGCTGTCCACCGCTTTCAGCTCACCCGCAATTACAGGATGAATACTTGCAAGCGACTCTTCTTTCAACTGTGAGGTCAGTGTACTACGGCGCAGCTCCAACCGTTCCAGAAAATGCAGAGCGCGTCCGCGCCGGAATGTCTGGGCTCCCTCGCCGCGTCCACGTCGACCCTCTTTTGTTTTTCTTGACTCATTCTGATCCATCGTTTTTTCTTGTAAAAACCGTTTTTCTTTTTCTTCGGACATTCCGAATCCCCCTTGGTTAAACCGGATGCTTTGAAACGCCGGCTTACAGGATCAACATCAGGTATGTATACAAATGTATTCACGCTTATCTGTTTTGTCAATGTTGACATACAAAAAGAGACAGCTTAAAAGCTGCCTCTTTCCGGCTTGTCGATCTTTTATTCCCTTTTATCGATTCTTTCCTATCAAGCCGTCTCGCCATGACGCTGACAATCGCCATGCTTGCAGGATGTGAACGTCCCGATAAAATCAAGCCGATGATCCGATACGTTAAATCCGTACTCGCGCTTCACCCGCTGCTCCAATTCAATCAGCCAGTCATCTTGAATTTCTTCGACTTCTCCGCAGATTGAGCAGATCATATGATGATGCATATGTTCGTGTCCTTCGCTGCGCAAGTCGAAACGGGCTACCCCATCGCCGAAATTCATTTTTTCGACCAAATGCAGCTCCGTTAACAGTTCCAACGTACGGTACACCGTAGCTAATCCAATTTCCGGAAAACGTTCCTTAACCCGCATATACACATCTTCCGCACTCATATGGTCGCGTTCATGTTCAAGCAGTACACGCATAGTCGCTTCGCGCTGAACGGTTGATTTGTATCCTTTGGCAATCATCTGCTGTTTCATGGATTTGAGCTGTTCTTCTACGATAACCAATATCTTCGAACCTCCTTTGAGCTCTACATGCTGCCTGTTCGCAGTTCGGCCGACCCGAAGTCGCTTTTTTAAATTAGAATGATTATAATTTAATAATAACGTAAATCTTGAAAATTCGCAAAGATTTTTGTCGCTTTTCGAAATAAAGCCTCACTTTGGTTATGTATATTCGAACGCATCAAAAGAGCGAACCGTTACGGTTCGCTCTTTTGATTGGACGTACATATGAATGATGTTGTACACCTATGGCAAATACCTGTCCGCTTAACTTTGTGCTTCCACAGAAGCTGGAGTGCCGACCGATCCGCTTGCTTTCTCCGATGTACTCGATCTGCCGAGAGTTCTTGTGTGTTCCAGATGCTTGCGGAAAGCGTACATGACGATCAGATGCAGCTTGGCCTGTGTATATTTGTACAGGAACCAAGGCATAGCCGGCAGATAATCGTGGATCGCTACGACACAGTCGCTCGTTTCCGGAATCATCAGAAACTCCAGCCTGCCGGAATGAGCGTCTTTCGCATTCGCAAACATTCCGCCTGTAATCAGATATACCGCCCGATCTTCACCGCTTTTGACAGGATCATAGCTCAATTCAAGGATTGGCCTGCTCAAAAAGCGGATATATACCCGGCTGACGCCATCTTCTCCCGTATGAACCCGGATAAACGGGCCCAGCGCTTTGCCCAACCATTCGAGATAATACTGACCTGCCCAATGCGCATCCTTGCCTTCCGGCAGCGTAACCCGTTGAACCGAACGGACACTGGATTTTTTTACAGCTGTCGCAGTTAGCGTCGGCTTCGACTTTTCGGGCTTCGACGATTCCTGACTTTTGCGCTCGGCTTCGACTTTTTCTTGACGTTCTTTATCCAGCGCTGCTTGAGCCGCCTCTTTGAACGAGGTTTGTCCGTTGCTGATCCCGTCCACCATTCGTTCGGGGTTCGCCACCATGGGATGAATTAGACTTTCGATCAGTGGGTACGCCATCTCGCGGGTCGATCCGGTAATGAGCGTGACCCATATTTTCGACAAATTCACAGTTAGAAACGGAACATCGATAAACCGACGCTTCACTCCCAATACTTCCGACATTTGCCGCAGCATTTCTTTATAACTCATCACATCGGGGCCGCCTACATCAACCGCCCGTCCTTTTACTTCCTCATTGCCGATGCTGTTCTTAAGAGCATTCAAGACATCGTCCAGGGCAATGGCATGCGTCTCGGTCCGTGTCCAAGTTGGAAGCGTCATAATCGGCAGTCTCTGTACCAGCTTATATAAAATAGGGAAAGATGAACCCTGCGGGCCTACGATCAGTCCGGCACGAATTGTCGTTACGGGAACTCCTGACGATTCGAGAATACGCTGCACTTCCAGGCGGCTTCTCAAGTGACGGGACAATTTTTCTTCCGGAAGATCTTCGGGTACGATTCCGCTCAGGTACACGATATGACCAATGCCATTCTTCCGTGCCGCACGAGCAAAATTATCGGCCAAGATCGCATCCATGTCTTCAAAATTCCCTTGAGTAAGCTTGGCTGTCGGCATCATGGAATGAATCAGGTAGAATGCATAGTCTGCTCCTTGAAGAGCTTCAAGCGCATCGCCCGTCGAATAAAAATCGCAGCTTCTCCATTCCACATGCTCTTCGTTTTCTTTCGAGTCTCCGTGGCGGGAAAGAGCAATAACATCATAATCTTCCTTTAGCTTTTTCAGCAGGTTTTGTCCGATATAACCGCTGGCTCCGGTTAAAATGACTTTTGGACGTTCCTTGTTCACGATTGGCGTAGTCTCCATATGCACACCTTCTTTGTTTGAGATTTCTCGGATGACCTTGAACGCAGCCCGGCCGCCGCTTTCTGTTCATTACCCGCTCTCCCAGAAAAGAACCCGTTCTTCGGCTTGTCATCCGAGAGAACGGGTTTTTTGAAACTAACTATAAGAGAAATCAATTTTAAGCTTCCATGCTGTTAGTTCTTTAGACCGCGATAGCGTCCGGTCCGGAGTTCCTGTACGTAGGCATCCAGCTCAGGCATCTCCGCTTCAACTGCCTGACGAACAGCCAGAGCAATATCGTAAGGTACGCGTGCAAACGTCAGATCAAATTTCGTTTTGCGCCGTTCTCCGAGTTCACCTTCCAAAATGGCATAAGACGCTTGAGTCATATCGAGCGGATTGCCTACGCTGCCGGCATTGAACAGCATGCGCCCTTCCATAATCTGCATATAAGCGTTGTGGATATCGCCATAGCCGGCCACGTCCGCTTTGATCGGTTCCAGACTGAGGTCGGAAGGTTCGAACAAGCTGAGCTTGCGCTCGTAATCGTCCCAAGGTTGAACCCGCTCGAAAGCGCTGCGCGGCGAAGCATGGAACAGCCGGACGTACCGTCCGCTCATCATAAATTCGATCGAGAAAGGAAGCGAACGCAAATAATTAAGACGTTCTTCTCCTAGGAGACGCTGGTGCCAAGCAAGCGTTTGAAATTCTGTCGGCTGCGGCGTGAATTCATCCCAGTTTCCCCGTACTGTATATTTGCAGTGCTTGCGAATCAGATCGATCACTACATCCGAGCTTGGACCTTTGCCGACCAGGTCTCCCAGACAGTAAATGTCCGCAATTCCTCGGCTTTCGATATCTTCGAGCACCGCTTCCAGTGCGGGAAGATTGCCGTGAATATCGGATATAATCGCTATTTTAGTCATCGGTAATCCCCCGTTTGATGTCGAATTGCCTCGGTGTCGAACTTTTTATAATTTTTCAACACTAGAAGTCAAGGCCGCGAACTTTCGCAAATATCATTTCATTTACAAGTGTATCATCTTCTTCAAGCTTCCAATTTCGCAGAACACCCTCCAAAGTGAAGCCTGCGCGTTCGGCAACAGCCGCACTGCGCTTATTTCGGTCATCACAGCGAATTTCGACCCGGTTTGCTTCCAAATATCGGGCGGCAAAATCCGTCAGACCGTGTACCGCCTCCGTAACCAGTCCTTTTCCTGCGTAAGAGGTACGAATCCAGTAACCGATCTCGAACCGCCGTGCCCTCCAGTCGAACCGATGCAGCCCGCTTGCGCCCAGGATTAATCCCGTTTCCCGTTCGGTCATCAGCATCATCATGTCGGTCCGCTCCAGAAAATGCAGCCGTTTGAGGCGCACAAGCTGCTCCGTTTCTTCCGGCTCCGGCAGAATACGCGCAAACGGCAGGAACGGCGACAATTCCTGCTGGCTTTCACGAATCGCCGCATTCAACTCCGCCCCGTCACCGGGAAGGGTTGCACGGATCAACAGACGCTCCGTTTCGAACCGATCGGGAAAATCGAGCATAATGGGGTGTGTTTTGACACTCATGGCTTTTCTCTCCTTCTCTTCTCCTTAAGACCATCCTATAATCTATACCGCTAGATCTCATTTATTCCGTTCCATTCCCGTTCGAACCGCTGCAGGAATTGTTCCATAAACACGTGTCGATCTTCCGCAATTCTGCGACCGGCCTGCGTATTCATCAGATCTTTCAGTTTGAGCAGCTTTTCGTGGAAATGATTGATGCCCGTGTCTTTGCCGTTTCGATATTCTTCCGGTGTCATATGATGACGAACCGGGATACTCGGATCGTACATGGGCCGGCCTTTTTTACCCGAATAAACAAACGTTCTGGCTATACCAATCGCTCCTAATGCATCAATCCGATCCGCATCCTGAACAATCCTGCCTTCAAGCGTACTCATCGGCAGGCCCGTACCCCCGCGAAATGACATTGTTGAGATGATCTCCATTACATGAGCGGTTTCTTCCCGGGTAACGCCGTGTTCCAGCATCCAGTTCTCTGTCTGCTTCATTCCTTCTTCATGGTCGTCCACCAGCTTTTCGTCCGCCAAATCGTGAAGCAGTGCGGCCAGCTCACAAATAAAAAGATCCGCTCCCTCTTCTGCCGCAATATGTTTAGCAAGCTCGGTCACCCGGTAAATGTGCCACCAATCGTGCCCGCTGCCTTCATGCTCCAACGTGCTTTTCGCCAGCGCTGCAGCTGCATGCAAAATGTCCTGCTGCCGCAGCTCTTTCGTGTTTTCACCGTTCGTATGATCCATGCCAAATCTCCTTCGCCGCTTGTCGTGCCGCGTCATATCCGCAGCGCTATTCTATTATTGTACCGAAAACCGGAAGCCGAGCAAAGGGGAAGTCTATAGAAACAACATAAAAAGACCCTCATCCGAACGGAGTATCCCGCTGGACAAAGGTCTTCCCTATTTCAACAGCATCTACCGCGTCAACCCTAATAAAGGCGCAGATATTCCCGTTTGGTTAGCAGCCATTCATTTCTAATTGGGTCCAACCTTTATAGTCAGCGAGCCGTCCTCTTCATCAACCAGCAGCCGCTCACCATCCTGTACTTCGCCGGCAATAAGAGCCCGGGCAACCTTCGTCTCCAATGAACGCTGTATAAATCGCTTGAGCGGACGTGCGCCATAGACGGGATCAAAACCTTCCCGGGCAATCAACCGAGCCGCAGGTCTGGACAATTCAAGTTCGATTCTGCGTTCCGACAGACGGCTGCGCAGTTCATCGGCCAGTTTTAGCACAATCTGCTCGATCTCGGACATCCCAAGCGGCTTAAACAGCACGACATCGTCGATCCGGTTAAGAAACTCGGGCCGGAAATGACTGCGAAGCTCACGCATGACGTTTTCCCGCGCCGCTTCTGAAATGCCATTTGAAACTCCACCCTCTGAAATACCACCGCTTAGATATGCCGAGCCGATATTTGAAGTCATAATTACAATTGTATTTTTAAAATCGACATTACGACCTCGCGAATCAGTCAAACGTCCGTCATCAAGCAGCTGCAGAAGAATATTGAAAACATCGGGATGCGCCTTCTCCACTTCGTCAAGCAGAACGACGGAGTAAGGCTGCCGCCGGACCGCTTCGGTCAGCTGACCGCCTTCTTCATAGCCGATGTACCCGGGAGGCGCACCAATCAGACGCGACACGCTGTGCTTCTCCATGTATTCGGACATATCGATCCGAATTCTGCTCTCTTCCCGATCGAACAATACGGCAGACAAGGCTTTGGCCAATTCCGTTTTACCGACGCCCGTTGGGCCCAGGAAGAGGAAGGAACCGATCGGACGATTTGGGTCCTTGATACCTGCTCGCGCTCTGAGTACAGCATCCGTGACAAGGCTTATCGCTTCATCCTGACCCACAACCCGCTCACGCAGGATGTCTTCTAGACGCAGCAGCTTTTCCCGCTCGCCTTCAACAAGACGACTGACCGGAATTCCTGTCCATTTGGATACGATATCCGAAATTTCCGATTCGGTTACCGCTTCTTTCAGCATTCGATCTTCCTGTCCATGCTGCGCAGCTTCCTTGACCTGCTTCAGTTCACGTTCCAGATTGGGAATGATACCGTAACTCAGTTCAGCCGACTTATTCAGATCGTACTCTTCCTGCGCCTGCTCCAAATCTTTGCGTGCCTGCTCTAGTCGGCGCTGCAGTTCACGTGCTCCCTCAATTGCGGCTTTCTCCTGCTCCCAGCGTTCTTTCATAACCAAATGCTGCTCTTTGAGATCGGCCAGCTCGCGCTGGAGATTATCCAGACGTTTTCTGCTGGCCGGGTCCGTCTCCTTGCGAAGAGCGGCCTCTTCAATCTCCATCTGCATCATTCGGCGGGTCACCTCGTCCATCTCTCCAGGCATAGAATCGATTTCGGTTCGGATCATCGCACAAGCCTCGTCCACAAGATCGATTGCCTTGTCGGGAAGATAACGGTCGGAAATATAACGATTGGACAGCACACCGGCTGCCACTAGAGCACTGTCATAAATCTTGACCCCATGATGAACTTCGAATCGCTCTCGGAGACCGCGCAAGATTGAGATGGTATCTTCTACGCTTGGCTCGCCGACCAGCACTTTCTGGAATCGGCGTTCCAATGCCGGGTCTTTCTCTACATGCTCCCGATATTCGTCCAAAGTGGTCGCTCCAATACAGTGCAGCTCGCCTCGCGCCAGCATAGGTTTCAACATATTTCCCGCATCCATTGCTCCCTCGGATCTGCCTGCACCGACAATGGTATGCACTTCATCAATAAACAGAATAATTCGTCCATTTGCTTCCTTAATTTCGCGAAGTACGGCCTGCAGTCTTTCTTCAAATTCGCCCCGGTATTTCGCTCCCGCAATGAGTGCGCTTATATCGAGCGAGAAAATAGTACGGTCCTTCAGCCCTTCCGGCACATCACGGCGAACGATTCGATGCGCCAATCCTTCAACGATTGCCGTCTTGCCGACTCCAGGTTCACCGATCAGCACCGGATTATTTTTCGTTTTGCGAGATAAGATCCGAATAACGCGGCGGATTTCGACATCTCGTCCAATAACCGGATCAATCCGACCTGCACGTACTTCAGCGACAAGGTCTCGTCCATATTTCTCCAACACTTCATACGTCCCTTCCGGTTCGCGGCTTGTGATCCGCTGGCTGCCGCGAATGTCCTTCAACACACCGAGCAGCTTCTCGCGTGTTATGCCTTCGGCACGCAACAGTTCTCGTATTCCGCCCCGTTTATCTTGATCAAAAGCAAGCGTGACATGTTCGACGGCCGTAAACTCGTCGCTCATTTGCTCCGCTTCCTTCTGCGCTCGTTCCAATACAGCAAGCATATCTGCTGAAAGATAAGGCTGTACACCTCCGCTGACTCGCGCTTTCCGCCTCAGAAGTTCATCCACTTTATAAAGTATCCGCGCTTCGGAAACGTCTAGACGCTGAAGCAGTCTCGGCAGCAGCCCTCCGCTCTGCTTCAACAGTGAGTGAAATAAGTGAGGAGTATCGATCTCTTGATGGCCGCTCGATGATGCAAGCGCCTGCGAAGCCGAGATCGCTTCCTCCAGCTTCTGCGTCAATCGGTTGAAATCCATCTTGTTCTCCTCCAACTCTATAGGTTAGGCTCTCTTGCTATGATGCTCTGCATAATATTTTGCCGAATGTCGATTCCGGGCAGTATTCAGGACTTCCGCTTTCCTAGCTGCGGTTGAAAGCCTGACAGATTTGCCAAACGACGGTACAATTCTTCTTCCGCCGAAGTAGGTTCCGGCACTATGATCTCGATCTCGGCAAATAAATCACCGTAAGTTCCATCCGCGCGACGCAGCCCGCGGCGCGGAATGCGAAGTCTCCGGCCGGCAGCGATCGCTCGCGGAATGTTTAGATTGACCGCCGCTCCATCGGGCAGCATAATTCGCGCCTTTCCTCCGAGTGCCGACTGCCACGGTGCAATACGCAGCGCGGCTACAAGATTCTCCTCTTCCAGCGTATAAACAGGATGTTCCAATATGTTAAGCACGATTCGCAGCTCTTCTCCCGAAGCCAATCCGTTGCTTCCGTTTCCGGTCATTCGAATCGTATTACCGTTTCTTGATCGTTCCGGCAGCCGCAGCCCAATTGTTTTGCCTCCAAGCATAATTCGAACTGTCTCTCCACGATACGCCTGTTCAAGCGTTACCTCAAGCGTAGACTGAGCCGGTCCCCGCATCTCCGCTTCAGCTGCCGTACTGCCGAAACCTCCCATTCCGCCCACACGTTCGTTGAAAAACATATCAAAAATGTCTTCGTGCTGCAGATCATTAATCCAGTCGAAACTTCCCCCTGAATTTCCGAAACCTCTTCCTTGAGAACCGAATTCCGATTCCCTGTGCCGATCCCGAGAAGTTCTGCTTCCAAAACCGTCTGCAGAGCGGCGCCGATGAGCATCGTATTCGCGGCGCTTATCCTCACTGCCGATCACCTCATAGGCGGCGGCAATTTCTTTGAAGCGCTCTTCCGCTCCCTGCGTCTTGTTCACGTCAGGATGCCACTGCTTGGCCAGTTTTTGATAGGCTTTCTTGATTTCCGACTGGGAGGCGTTTGCTTCGACCCCGAGTACATGGTAATGGTTTTTGTCCGGCATGACCTTCCTCCCCCTTATAAACCGAGCTTCTGCCCGCCTTCCTTACCTCTCTATACCCGAATCTCTCTCCTTTTATAGAAAAGCAAGCCGTGTACCTTCCTTTTATGTTTGTTCCTTTCCTTTGTTACGCATATTCGACAGGATTCGTTGCATCTCAAATTATCTGTAAACGTATGATTGTGAGTTTAAATTAGGCTCATTTAACTTGTTTATAGAAACATAAAAATACTTATATGTATTTTCTTCTTTTTTTTCAATTAAGCGGTTTCAGTTTGCGGAATTTGTTTAAGATAAATCAGGAACTAAATTGCATGCAGACATCAAGATATATGAGGAGGAGTTTTTTTGAATAGATCCAAAATGCCGGGAACGGGAAAATGGGTAACCGCCGTACTGGCTTTCAGTGTAACTTTTGGAGGAGCCTGGGCCGTGCCGTCATTCGGACCAATCGCTCATGCTGCTTCCGTTGATCAAACCGCTTCATCCTCCCATCTCTCTTATTGGAACAGTGTAGAACGAGCTGCGTTGGTAAAAATGCTCGCCATCTGCAACCAAGCTTCCAGCGACTTTTACAGTGATCCGGATAATGCCCGGTATCAAGCGATAAAGTTACATTCAGACAGCGCGCGCATTCTTTTGCTCAATCCTGCGTCCTCCCCCGCTGAACTCAACCTTGCTTACGCCAATCTCGATTCCGCTCTTACCGCTTACATTGAAGAGTATATCCGTGACGCTTCCATTCTCGAACGCCAGACTTTTCAAATGGCCCGAATGCTGAACGATTCGATTGGAACGACTCCAGGGACATATCCACAAGATGCCGCAGATAAAATGTTTGCCATCATCGAAGAAGCTCAAGCGGTTGTTTACAATGAAAGTTCGACGGTTTCTCAGTTCTGTGATCAATATCGCAAATACATAGAGGGTGCCGCGGCATTAAACGACTCTATGAATTTTGATCGGGCAGATCGTCTGAATAAATTGAACACTGAGCGCCAAACGATCGAAGCTCTAGCTGCTAACGCCTCTTCAGACGAAAACTCCGACAAACTGGTGGAAGCTTTCAAAGTTCAGGCCGACGAGTTGGATAAGCTCTTGAACGGAACATCCGGCCTGCTGGCTGTTGAAGCCGCAACTCGCTGTGTACAAAGTGCTTATAATGCCTGTCAGGAAGGAATATCTGCTGACGAAGGGATACAGCTGGCTAATGAGTTGGACGAAGCCCGCAAGCTGTACGATTTGCCTAAAGGCATTCGTTCAGGACAATATCCAAACTCCGCATTTGGCGAACTGCGCAAAGCGGTTAACAAGTCAGCTTTGACACTTTCCAGAAATTCTTCGCAGGCTCAGTTAAGCGAGGCACGAGCTTCACTGGTCGAAGCGGTCGCTATATTCCATTCTAAACTGCGTCCTTAAGGAATTTAGTTGAATATTATTGAAAGAATTAAAAAGAGACACCGGAAGAATGATCCGGTGTCTTTTACTTGTATGGGGACTTTGTCCGACTGATCAGTCTTCGCCTTCAATCAAGATGCGTTTACCACCGGCAACCTCCTTTTTAGGAATGTCCAGCTTAAGAATCCCGTCTTTAAGCGATGCACGGATTTTATCACGGTCGGCATTTTCGATGAAGAAGCGACGAACAAATTCTCCATATCGGCGCTCGCTGCGTATCACGCGTCGTGTCTCATCACTTTCCGGATTCTGTTCATGCCGAACAGCGCGAATCGTCAGATAAGAAGCTGTGTAGTCAATGTCAATCTCTTCTTTGCGGAATCCAGGAAGCTCGGCCTCCAACAAAAAACGCGTGTCTTCCTCAATAAGATCTGTACGAAAAGACATGGCACGTTCGCGTACCGAAGCCGTAAAGTCTTCGCCGAACGTATCCCCCAACGTCTTTTTCAACTGCTCGATCATCTCTTCTGCCTGTCTGCCAAAAGGGCCTTGTTCAAACATCGTCCATTCTCCTCTCGAAATCGATTAGTCGATGAAGCACTTTGTCTGAAGTTTGTTTGACCTTTATTGACTTTACTACTTCATTATAAAGCGAATACGCAGAATTAGCAAAAGAGTTCCAGGCATTTTACAGGCGAATTTGTATATTTATGGACCATTTTCGGAATTTAGTAGAAATTTTCTTCTTTTCTAAGCATTTTCGATTTGTATCCTTTTAGAAAATCCTGTTGATCCTGCAGTATATCCTTGACTCCGATAGAAACGATGTGCGGCCTGCCGTTCATCCCTATTGCCGCTATTCAACTTGACATAAAGCGCTCCCAGCTCACTTGCCCACTTTTCCGCTTCCTTGAGCAGTTTACCCCCAATTCCTTCTCCCCGATGATTCTCCGACACTACTAGAGCCATTACCCAAATTTCGGATTGATCGTGAAGCAGCGGCTGTTCCTTGTGCAGCGTAATCACGCCGGTCAGCTTGTCGGACTGCTCCGCAACCAGCGTTACATAATCGCCATGTTCACGCAGCACACGCAATCGGGCAGCTAAAGCTGTCGGTTCTGTAGGATATCCAAGTTGGCCGAACAGTTCGCACAGCTGTTCAGCTTCACTGTCCGTTTCCCTTCTGACAGTCAGCTGAGATAACTTTTGCTTACTTGAATCTGCCATTCGTTTTCCTTCTTTCCGCTGTATTATCATGTGAATATATCCCGTATATTAAACGAAAAAGCCAGTATGCGGACATGACCGCGCACTGACTTTTTCCGATACCCTATGGTTGTGCTTTCGATGATAAGTATATACCGAAGTTTTGGGCTGCGCTTAATTTGAAAGCTTCAGCTCCATCGGCTCCGAACATATCGTATAGCCGTTTTTTGTATAAAAGGCTTCGCCCCGCTTGTCCGGCCACACCAAGATAAAGTCATGCTCCAGCTCTCTCGACCATTTTTCAATAACTTGAGTCAGCCGACTTGCGATGCCCAATCCCCGATGCTTGGGACGGGTATACACATTGGTCATATAAATAAAAGACTTGGTCATGCGGCCGGGACAGGGAACTTTCCGGACCACTTCCAGATAGGCATGCGAAACGATCTCATTTCCGTACTCCGCAACCCATAGCACCCAATGCTCCGAACCGATCACTTCCTCCAGAAACTCATGCATTTCATCGGTGTAATCGCGTTTCTGTTCATCTGTAATTCTCAATTCAGGATGATTCTCCAGCGTTGAATCGTAACGCATTTCGGCCAGCTGCGCAATATCGTCGATTTCGGCCGTGCGCATGATCAATTCGCTCATTGTATTCGCTCCCGTCTGTTGTGGGTTGCCTGCCAAAGGTCTATCGGACTATCAGCAATCTTCATTCTACTAAAATTCCGTTTATTAGGCAAAAAGGATTCTGCTGGAGGAATCAGGGTGATCTCTAACGAACTTAGGCCTCTCTGTGCGCAAATTTGAAATCCCGATACAAAAAACCGATGCCCTTAACAATGGCATCGGTTTTTTGCATGACGTGCTGTAAATAGGCTGACTATACAGCCAGCATTATTTTCCGTCTGTGTCGCCGTCCGCTTTTGGAGAAGTGTCATTTGCCCATTCGTCCGCTTGCGTCTCGACATTTGCGCCTTTTTCTTTTCTTTCTTTTTCCATCAGCGTATCTTCGCCGGCACTTTGTTGATTCGGATCTTGGTTTTGATCTGTCATGTTGGTTTCCTCCTCAGCGTGTTCTAATTTATTGTTGCTCAACATCCTATCATTACCCGCTGGAGCGAGAGACAAACACTTTTTTAGTAACCTTGCCTGCTGACCGGCCGTACACATTGAGCAAGGATTTCCCTCAGCGCACGGAAAGCCAGGCTCGACCATTGCGCCAATCGACACCTACCGGCATCTCGAAAAAGTCGGACAAATTCTCATCCTGCAGCACATCTTGCGATCGTCCCTTGGCGAATATTCGGCCGCGACGAATAAGCAGCGAATGCGAAAATACAGCGGATATTTCTTCTGTATGGTGCGTTACCAGCAGCAAAGTCGGTGCATCGGGCCTTGAAGCTAGCCGATTGATGCTCTGCAGCAGCGCTTCCCGAGAAATGAAGTCCAATCCGTTGCTGGCTTCGTCCAAAATCAGCAGTTTAGGCGACGCCATCAGTGCACGGGCAATCAGCAGCTTCTGCTTTTCTCCCTGCGAACAGGTCTGATAAGTACGCCCAAGCAGATGTGAACACCCTAAATCCTGCATCAGCTCTTCAGCTCTCTGTCGGTCTTGACTCTCGATCTGTGCATAGAGACCAATCGAAGCGTGACGGCCGCTGACAACGATATCGAGCGCCTGCTCGTTTGGACGAATCTTCTCCTGCAGCGAAGAACTGACCCAACCGATCGATTTACGCAGTTCACGCAGATCAATCGTACCAAATTTATGGCCGAGCACAGAGATTTCACCGCTTGACGGCCACATGTAGCCATTGATCATGTTGAGAATACTTGTCTTTCCTGAGCCGTTAAGGCCCAGAACTGCCCAGTGCTGGCCCGCTTCGACAGTCCATTCGATATCCTGCAAAATGGTTTGTTCCCCACGTCTCCAGGAAACGTTTTTCAATTCAATTACCGCTGCCACTTTCTTTCCTCCTTTAAAGCGTCGATTTTTTTATCGTAGCCTAAGAAGAAACGTTTTGCAAAGTGTAGTGTACAACGCAAAAAACCGCCGAGCGGCGGTTTTGATAGAAGATATAAATGCTTAACTGCGCAGATGCTCCTGAGCGTTCGTAAACACAATACGCTTGCGCGAACCTTCGATTCGCCACAGATGAATTCCGGTATCCCCGGTAGCCAGTGACAGTTCGGTATGAAACGGCAGATTCAGCAGACTTTGAAACAGCATATTGATCATTCCCCCATGCGAAACGATACAAATCCGGTGCAGATCGGACTTGTTCCGATGCACAAACAGCAGTCTCGTTAGAAAGTCTTCCGCACGTGCACGAAATTGAATTTCCGACTCCGTATCGGCAAACGTATCGTAAGGCTGTCTGCCGGAGGGCGGAAGCGGATAACGCAGCCGTGCTTCCTCACGCTTGAGGCCAGCCAGAAGCCCATTATTCCATTCCATTAACGCTTCGTCATAAGCGACCATGAGCTTGCATTCCTGGGCGATCGCTTCCGCCGTACGCGCGGCTCTCTTCAGCGGACTTGCCAAAATCTGATGTGGACGATATCGCTTGGCAATCCAGGCTGCGGCAAGCCCGGCTTGCCGTTCGCCGAGCGGCGTCAATTCAAAGTCCGCCCGGCCTTCATGACGGTCTTCAAGATCCGCCTGCGACTCGCCATGCCGCACGACCAACAATTCTATCATTCTACTTTATCCCCCCATGTTTGCTTTTAGATTATCGGTTATGTTCATTTTCGGCCTTTTTCCAAGCTTGTTCAATCGGCAGATTCTATCATGAATTTTTCAGGTACTGTTTTTAAATTATAGGAATAGCCAGCATTTAGATCATGTTCGGACTAGTGATACAAAAACTTCTGCCTCTTGAAGCTGCAAAAGGGACCGTTCCCGAAATGGGCAGTCCCTTAGTTGAAAGTCGGCAAGGTCTTATGAGCTCGAATATCGACCTTGCCGCAAACGTTATTCAAATAAAAACCTCTTCGACAATTAAACTCCGCTCCCGCGACAAATCATAAAATTGATTGCCTACCTGGACAAGAGGCTTAAAAATATCTGAAGGGTTGTTAAGAATAATCGTTCCGATCTCTCCGCTGTTCAATCGTACACCTTTGCCGAGCAAATTGGACATCAAATGCTGGACAAGTGCCTGAACCGGCCTTTCATTTAACTTACCAAAGCCCAATTCATGTACTTCCCGCAAAATATCAAGCAGCGGGCGCTTGGGTTGTCCTCTTTTGCTTTCTGACAACCCTAAATATGTATCGGCTACAGCCACGATTTGCGAATAAGGGTGGATGTCCTCCTTGGTTAGACCCAGCGGATAACCTGAACCATCCTCGCGTTCATGATGCTGCCAAGCGACCATAGCCGCTATCTCGTCTTCCATTGAATTTCGGATAATGTCGTAACCGAATTTCGTATGTTTACGCAGTTCTTGCCTATCGTAATCCGTTAAATATTCCTCATGATTGCGGATTGCCGGAGAAACTTTGCTTTTTCCGATATCATGAAGATAACCAGCCCTGCTAATCGCATAACATTCTTCGCGCGAGTACCCCAGCCAGGTAGCTATATAGTAGGACAGCATGCCAACCTGCATCGAATGATTATACAAGCTAACGTCTTCCCGCTCCAATACAAGCAGCAAAGATACAATATCGCGATGTTCATCCACCGTCTGAAGCAGCGGCTCCAACTGCAGATCCACCGATCGTTCTTCAAATTCACCATTGGTCAGCGCTTCAAGGAAAATAGACTGATAACCACGAATTGCAAGATCGATATGACTTTGCATGGCTGCGCTGAGTACACCCATTCCCGTCTGCGAAGTGCGGGGCTCAATCTCAACGTAATCGATCCTGTGACGATTCAACAGGTCGGTCTCTTCGACCTTGACCGCTGTACCTTTCGGCAGCACGTGCAGTCCCATTGGACTAAATGCGTCCTCTCTTAACCTATCGCCGTACTGAAGATCTGTTACATGGATTCGCAATGGACCACCCTCCCAAAGTACTTACAAATTTCCTCTTTAAAAGAAATATCGGACATGAATCCTTTTTTATTAGAAAGCAAGCAGTAAAGACGACTTTAGTTGGGTAAAAAAGCGTAGAAATAAGGCCAAACACCTACTTTCAATTTTATAATTTTGTAATTATATGGTTATATAAAATTGGAATTCATTATTAATTATCTCTAAAGAAACCGCTCTCACTTTCCGATAATTGGAATATACCAGGAAGCGATTTTATGCTTTAAAAAAGGAGAATTCTAAATGCTTCAAGCCTGTCTTAACGGATCTCGAAATCGGAACGACCATCCGGCCATCCCATTCACATCGGAAGAAATCGCGATCGATGCCGAAAAAGTGGTTCGTGCCGGAGCGGCTGAACTTCATATCCATGTTCGCGACGAACAAGGCAGCGAAAGTCTTGAGGCGATCGACGTTGCACGTACGCTTCTGGCTGTACGCGAGCGGGTCTCCGGTATTCCAATCGGTATTTCCACCGTTCGATCCATTGTACCTGACAGTGGAGCCAGAATGCAGCTTATGCGGTCTTGGAAGGTGCTCCCCGATTACGTCTCGATCAATATCCGTGAACCGGATGCCGAATGGATTATTGCGACAGCGCTTTCTTTAGGAATCGACGTAGAAGCCGGTCTCTGTTCCGAAGCGGATGCGGAACGTTTTGCGGCTATGCCCGGCTGCGAAGCGTGCCTGAGAATATTGGTCGGCATCCATGAGCCTGACTCCGGCCGGGAATCCGCAGCCGTTCGGCAAATCCAGCGTGTGCTGAAGCGGGTCGGATGCACTCTGCCCATTCTACTTCATGGCTCGGAGAGAACGATGTGGTCAATGTACATAGAAGCCATGCTCCAAGGGTTCGGCGGCCGAATCGGCTTGGAAGACGGCAGCATGCTGCTGTCCGGTATTACGGCCAAAGATAATGAAGAACTGGTCCAGACAGCCAAATTGATTGAAGGACGCTTTTAAAAAAGCCCTGCATTCCCGGTAACGGGAAGCAGGTCTTTTCAAAAAGTATTATTGCCGATTATTCGTTGATATTGCCGGAATGCTTCAGACGCTTCGCAAATCCCTTGAATTCATTTGCTGAAATCCCCGGCGCAAATTCCTTGTCAAGCGCAGGAATTTCGGGAATCGATACGCCTTTCGGGGCGTCGGCTTGAGCCAATACCGGAGCAGCCAGCAATCATTTTTTGATTGATTCATGAACGAAGAACGAGAAGAATTTCTCTACGTAGGACTGTATCCATACCGCCAGAATGATTGGAATGACTGAAGTCGTGTGCGTAACGGGTACGTTATTGCCGATCACAGCTTGGAATTGACCACCGCCTATTGAGACAATCGGCCTATTCAAGAGCGAACCTCTTTCATTGTCGGGATGTCTTCTGCTCCTGCCGCAAGCGGCTTGTCTACAGTAAGAAGCGTCCGCTTTGTCTCTTCACCGTCGGCAGGAGACTGGGTTGGCGCTGACATTCCGGCACCGACCCTCTCTGTACGGAAGTATTCGACAGCCAAAATCAACAGTCCGATTACTAATATCAGGATTCCAACAGCAAACGGCAGTCCCAACGCCATACTTTGCTGCAAATCTGCTTCATAAGGTCCGTCTCCGAAAATGGCATACCATATCCGAGTTCCTTCCCAAGTAGACATGTTAGGAACAAATATCGCGGCTGCGATAAAAATACATCCGATCATCCATGCGCCGACCAATGTTAATACACAGCCGATCAAGGTCTTCCTCATCGTTCGTCCCCCTTCCCTTTTGCAAGCTTTCCCAAATCCAAGATTCCCCGTTCGTTCTTCACTTCTGACGATTTAATCGGCGCAGCAGAGAAAGAACCGTTATATCCACTGCCAATGCCCCAGCAATTCCGGCTGCATAACGTGCCAAATCCGCAGTCAAAAATCCTTGGCCCAGCATCAATGCACCTAACGTCGAATCACGAATCTCATTAATCCAATCCGCCCGGTACAGCTGGCTGAATTCGATCGTGAAACTTAAGGCCAATGCAGCTATGGCACACACGAACAGGCTCCGATCAGGCAGCAGCAGACGAAACAGCAGATAGAGCATAGCCGCCCACAATGCATCTCCCGTATGAACGGCCAGAAATCCGGGCAGTTCCAAGCCATAAGTCCGCGAAGCAAGACCCAACAGCATGACAATGACCACAGCGGTTAGATAAGCGGCTCGTCTGCGCCCATAAAAGCGCCGCCGATGTCGGCGTTTGCGATCGCCCCTCATCTTCGTCCCGCCTCCGTATCGTATTCCACAATCTCCGCGTGAGCCATATCACTTCGGCCAATAAGTGTGCCAAACAATGTACCATGCCCAGCAGCTATCACTTTCGAATAACCCGAGTAACGTTCCAGCACATTCTCAAGCCGGTTCAGAAGCATTTCCCGACTTTCCCACAGCTTGGTTTCTCCATTTGGATAGACGCCGCCGCAGCGGCTGTATTCATCGCGAAGTTCGCGCATCCGTTCTTCACTGTCATACTCGAATGTCAGATCCGGCTGCCATTCTCTCAGATCGTATTCGACCTTCAGTTCAAGATCCAGCCGCCTTGATAGAATGCCTGCCGTTTGCATGGCCCGGGTGTACGGCGAAGAGAGAATCAACTCCGCTTCCCGCAGCCGTGAATCGCCCGAAGTTCTTTCTACCTGCCGTACGCCTTCTTCCGTGAGCGGCACCAGATCTCGCCCGTTCCCTTTTAGCCGCAGCGGCTTATACGTATGCCAATCCGGCTCTCCATGCCGAATCAAATAGAATACCGTCAATACTGATCTCACCTTTCCCATCGGCACGGCCTCCGATTTCTACAATTCGACGCGGCCGATCTCCAGCGCATTTCTTCTGCCCCGCTAGGGCCTTACTATCACTCTACCTTTCTCCGTTCTAAAAAGGAAGCGTCGTTCGTCTCAAATGCCTGCTTGTTGAGACAGTTAGGTAGGCGACACCTCCTTTTTACTTTATCACAATTTTTACATAACACTGATCTTGAGTTTACGATAAAGATATATACTTATTCATATGTTCAACTATTATTTTTCGCCAGCAGAATGGATTAAGCATGAATCTGTTGGAAAAAGATACATAATTTTAAGGAGGAAATTGAAATGAACAGCTTATTTAAAAAAGGACTCCCCGCCATACTTGGCTTGACCCTGGCGGTAGCACCCGCCCTGAGCGGAGCCGCAGAGCCGGCTTCTCCGGCAAACGCTCCAACTGCAGCAGCTGTTCCGGCATCCGGAACAGCCAAAAATGTTATTTTCCTGATTGGCGATGGCATGGGCCCTTCTTACATGACGGCTTATCGCTACATGAAAGACAAATCTTCCACGCCGTTGATGGAAAAGACCGTGTTTGACTCGTATCTGGTCGGCGCACAAACGACGTACCCTGAAGACGAGCACCAGAATATTACCGACTCTGCTTCGGCGGCGACAGCCATGTCTTCGGCAGTCAAGACTTACAACGCGGCAATCGCTGTCGATAACGATCAGAAGGAAGTGAAAACGGTTCTGGAGCAGGCCAAAGAAAACGGTATGTCTACCGGTCTTGTCGCCACTTCCGAGATCACACATGCAACACCGGCCGCTTTCGGTTCACATGACATCAGCCGAAAAAACATGGACGCGATCGCGGACGATTATTTCGACGAAATGATTGGCGGCCAACATAAGGTTGACGTACTGCTCGGCGGCGGAAAAAGCAATTTTGTACGAAAAGACCGCGATTTGACCGCAGAATTCAAAAAAGCCGGCTTCGGTTATGTTTCCGACCGCAAAGGTCTGCTGGCCAATAAAGACCAGCAGCTGCTGGGTCTGTTTGCAGACGGCGGCCTCGACAAAATGATCGACCGTTCCTCCGCCACGCCTTCGCTAAAAGAAATGACGAACGCCGCGCTCGACCGGCTGAGCGATAACGACAAAGGTTTCTTCCTTATGGTCGAGGGCAGTCAGATCGACTGGGCGGGACACGATAACGACATCGTCGGCGCAATGAGCGAAATGAAAGACTTCGAAGGCGCGTTCCAAGCCGCAATCGATTTTGCGAAAAAAGATGGCAATACGCTCGTCGTCGCGACGGCCGATCACTCAACCGGCGGACTAAGCCTTGGAGCGAACGGCGAATATAACTTCGACGTAACGCCGATCAAGGCGGCCGTTCATACACCGGATTACATGGCGGCTAAGATCGTGGCGGGCGAATCGGTAGAAAGTGTGTTGAAGAAGAATATTAAGCTTAAGCTGACAAACGAAGAGCGTGCTTCCGTGAAAAAAGCGGCGAAGAGCAAAGATCTCACAACAATCGATAACGCGATTGAAGCAATCTTTAACACCCGCTCGTTTACCGGCTGGACGACTGGCGGCCATACCGGTGAAGACGTTTCGGTTTACGCTTACGGACCAAGCAGCGAGCGTTTCCGAGGACTGATCGATAACACCGACAACGCGAAGATCATTTTCGAACTGCTCGGCGGAAAGCCGACGCGTTAAGCAGCAAGGATCCGACAGGAACGAAACAGGAATGAAAATTGACAAAAAGGGATACGGCTGATCAGCCGTATCCCTTTTTCATTCGCCTACTTTTATTTTTTGTTCAAGGGCTCCCTTTCACTTAACGCGACTCCTGCGACGGTAAAGAGCAAACGCCAGCGCAGCGATCAGCAGCACCAAAATCCCGCTTGTCCACCATACGTAAGCCGGTATAGTGACATCTTCTCCATGTTCTTCCGGCGAACCAGGAGAAACGCCGTCCCGCAGTTCAACCGGCTTACCCAACTCCTGCACAGCAGCCGGTTCGATGCCCGATTCGTACCATTCATTGCCGGAGCAAAGGCTTGTCGTCAGTATCCCTCGATCTTCATCTTCACGCGCAAATACGAGATAATTTTCGCCCATTTTAAAGTCGGTACCACAGGATGCACTGCTCATAGCTGTCGAAACAGTTGTCGTTTCGTAAGCATCCCCTTTCCAGGCTTTATCGACTTCAAAAACATAATACACAGGATCGGCACTTGATCGCGCTCCATCAAATCCACCCGGACTCTCACGCCGATCGACGACGGTACCCGAGAAAATCGCATGTGCGTAGGCGGACGCCTGCTCCGTATCAATGATCGCGCAGCTGCAGGCATACGTTGGTTTTGGATTGACGGTCAATCCTGTGCCTATGCTTGCCAATGCGATCAACAGCACAAAAAATAAGCGAATTCCTGCCTTGCTTTGGTTGGGACTTTTTCGTGCGAACCGTTTGGCGTGCATTGCCTATTCCTCCTTCTTAAGCGTTCTTTGTTATCTTCTAAACGCAAAAAAAGAAGCACAAGTTGCGTCTCATCTAAGTTTATAGATAAACGCATTTATCGTTTTTACTCCTGCAGGCCGCCGGTTAAGCTTTACACTTCATATTGCAGCCTTTTACTTCCCGCTGCTTTCGTTCCGCTCCTTCAGCTCCAGCCAGATGCCCGCCATGTCCAGCTCCCCTTTGCCGCTGCGTACGGCATCGGCATAAGTCCGGTCTGCAGCTTCCGCCAGCGGCAGATGAATCCCTTCACGCTTCGCTTCCGCCGTCAGCAGTCCCAGATCCTTGGACAGCAGGCTGACCATGAACGCAGCAGGGAATTGTTCGTTCATCCACATGTCTTTTTTTCCAGCCAGCATTGGTGTGTTGACAGCGGATTCGCCGATCATCTCAATCAATTGTGCACGGTCCAGTCCAGCGCGTTCACCGATCAGCAGCGACTCCGAGATGCCCTGTGCCATAACGCCGAGAAGCAGATTAATCGACAGTTTGGCCGAACTTCCTGCGCCAACCCCGCCAAAGTGAATCGTCTTTTTGCCAAGAATGTCAAAGAAGGGCTCGCACAGCGCTACCGCATCCTTTGTCCCTCCGGCCAGAATGACCAGCTGCCCGTTTTCTGCCGGAGCGACCGAACCGGATACCGGCGCATCGACATAGACAGCACCCCTTTCTTCTACGCGATTCGCGTACTGACGGGCTTCTTCCGGCGCAATGGTGCTCATATTGACGACAATCTTGCCTGCGGAAAGCCCTGCCAGCAGTCCCTTCTCACCTTCCAGTACTTCTTCCACAGCCGACCCTTTCGTCAGCATAATAAATACGACTTCGGCGTCTACTGCAGCTGCCTGCGGCGAATCGGTAAGTACTGCCCCTTCTTGTTCCAACGGCCGGGCTTTTTCTGCTGTGCGATTGTATACGTTCACCGAATATCCTGCTTTCAGCAGATTACGGGACATCGGCAGGCCCATATACCCCGTTCCGATCCAAGCCAATTTTTTCATATTTTCAACACTCCTTCTTCGCGATTCATTTTCATTTATATTTAGCATACCGCAATGGGCAGCAGGAGTCATGTGTGCCCGACTGTTTCTCGATTGTTCATTTCCTATGCAAAAAAGTGCTTCCTTGGCGGAAGCACTTTTGAATAAACTTTTAAATGATATTCGTTAGAGCGTGTCTTCAAATTCATGCTAACCATAATACAATCGCAGCCAACGATAAAAAAGCGGAGAACGAAGCGGCCAACTTATCGTAGCGCGTCGCTAATCTTCGGTAGTTTTTCAGCTTATTAAACAAGCATTCAACCAAATGGCGCTCTTTGTAGACCCACCAATCCGTTTCTCGTTGAACTCGCCGATGAAGTCGGCTTGGAATCACAGCTGTCGCTTGCTGCTCTTGCAGCAGATTTAAAATCCGATCAGTATCGTAACCCCGATCGGCAATCACGATTCGTCCACGCAGATCCATGGATGCCAGCATGTCGTAACCGATTGTACAATCGGCGAAATTCCCTGGCGTGAGCCGAAACCGAAGCGGATTGCCCAACGCATCGACGATCGCGTGAACTTTTGTGGTCAGTCCGCCTCGGAATCGTCCGATTGCCTGCTTGAAGCGCCCCCTTTTGCGCCTGCTGCATGTTGGTGAACTCGAACATGGGTCGCATCAATCATCCGACTTTCTTCGTCAGGTTCGTTCGCCAGTTGTTCCAAAATTCGTTCGAAAATCCCGAGTTCCCGCCAGCGTCTGAAGCGCGTATGGACCGATTTCCAGGACCCATAAGTGGCAGGCAGATCGCGCCACGGAGCGCCGGAACGATTGATCCAAAGCATGGCATTTACCATGTTCCGATTGTCGTGAGCCGGTCTTCCTTTCTTTCCGGTTCGCTCCGGTGGCAGCAAGTGCACAAGACGTTCCCATTGATCGTCACGAAGTTCATATCGAGAATTGGTTTCCATACTTCAGATTTAACCTAAAATGAGGGTGCGTGCATTTTGAAGACACGCCCTAAGCCTTACTTACCGTATCACCTGCAAAGAACGCTTCGAGCTGACGCGTCACTTCGGCTTTGTCATTTTCAATTACAGTCTGGAATTGGTCCTTGGCGACCAGCTCCGCGATCTGTACCGGGAATTCCTGCACAATATTGATCAGCCGCACCGCTTCGTCGAACTTCGCGGGATGCGCCGTTGCAAATGCCGCCGTTACTTCGCCTTCTTCGTTAAATGCTTCATAAGCCGCAACGCCGCACGCTGTATGCGGATCAAGCAGATAATCGTACTCCGACTTGTATTTGCGTATCAACTCAAGCCCCTGCTCGTTCTTGGCTCCCAGTGCATGCAGTTCGCTCTGCACACGCTCCAGCAGCTCGCCTTCGACAAAAATTCGGCCTTCGCTTGCAAGCTGAGCCATGTAATCGGACACTTTGGCGGAATCTTCGTCCAGCAGATAATAGAGATAGCGCTCGAAGTTGCTCGCCACCTGGATATCCATCGATGGACTATGCGTTTTGCGGAATTCGCCCGGACGATATTCGCCTGTTTGTACAAAGCGCTCCAAAATGTTGTTTTCGTTCGTTGCAATAATCAGCTTGTTGATTGGCAGACCCATCTTTTTCGCCAGGAAGCCCGAGAAGATGTTGCCGAAGTTGCCGGACGGCACGCTGACGTTGATCTTTTTGGAAGCGGCGTCGCTGCCAAGCTGATCGCTTACGCGGAAGTATGCATAGAAGTAATACACGGTCTGTGCCAGAATGCGGACAAAGTTGATCGAGTTAATCGCCCGCAGATGATGTTCGCCCTTGAACGAAAGATCGGAGAACAGCTCCTTGATAATACGCTGGCAGTCGTCGAAATTGCCTTTGACCGACAGGTTTAGTACGTTCTTGTCGTTCACGGTCGTCATCTGCAGTTCCTGCACTTTGCTGACTTTCTCATGCGGATGCAGAATGCAGATCTTAATGCCTTCTTTGCCGCGTACGCCCTGGATCGCTGCCGCACCCGTATCGCCGGATGTTGCGCCAAGGATATGAATGATCTCGCCGCGCGTCTTTGACACATACGAGTAGAATTCGCCCATAAACTGCAGCGCCACATCTTTAAACGCGAAAGTCGGTCCGTGGAACAATTCCAAAATATACAGGGAATCGTTCAGTTTGCGGACCGGTGTAACTTCAGGATCGCGGAAAGAAGCATAACTGGCATCCACGAGCTCTTTCAAATCATTTTCCGGAATTTCTCCATTCGCATATAGCGAGAAAATTTCGATAAACAGCTCGCGGAACTCCAAACCTTTCCATTTGTTCAGCGTCTCGGCGGACACGGACGGAATGGTTTCCGGCACCATCAATCCTCCGTCTTCGCCCAATCCCATCAGGACCGTGTCGATAAAGCCCTTCGGTTCAACTTGACCTCTTGTGCTGATGTAGTTCATCGTAAGCCCCCAAGCGATTTTTTTACCAATCATACCTCGAAACGGACATCGGATGACAGTCTTTTTTTGTATTTTCATTCAAAAATTCTTTGTTGGATCCCTATGAAACTTCGTCCTCACAGGACTGTTGTCTTCTATGGGTGTACATTTTCAATTAAATTTTTCATTTTGCGCTGCCGATACAGGATGAATGATCGCATATATCGCTTCAGCACAAGAGCATCGAATACCTGCCCAATCGGTCCCAGAGGAGAGCCGAATTCCAGAATGTCCCGCACTAAGGTTCCCTCTGCCGTTTCCTCAAATTCATGCCGGTGCATCATATGCCGAAAAGCGCCCTTATGCATCCGATCCACGAAAACATGCGGTTTGTCCATTTCTTCCACGACCGAAACCAATTGTTGACGCACACCGAAATGAATCGCTTCGAACACGACCGTCTCTCCTTTTTCGATCAGTCCTTCCGTTCTCCCGCTGGGCAGCGCCCGTTCTCTCGTAGACGGCCAGACCGTTTGGGGATGCAGTCCGATATTCCGTGCGGCGTCGAAGCAGATTCCGATCGGCGCTCGAATGACTATTTCTTCGCTGATTCGCACCAAGAGTGTCCTCTCCTCACGAACGAACCCATTTATCCTGCATCCGAATTTTTTTCGCATCATCCAGAACGCTTTGTAGACGCTTCAACCGACTATCGTAACGTCGTTTGTCCGCCGATAAACGCCGCATCACCCACAAACAGGCGTACCGGATATATAGAAGCATGATGCGCCCACCCCATTCTTCCTTTTCAAAAAAGCCCTCATCCTGCTTCTTCATTCTACAAACCTCCGTTCAAAATTCAGCTTGCACATCCATATGACTGATCATCGCATCACTTACTGCCCAGCTCTTAGTCTATGATCTTGGGATCAAAGAAAGTCCTTCCGCTTAAATTTATCGTCCTTCCGCCCGATATCAATAAAGGATGCCGCTGGGGTCTTTTTTGATCTGCAGCGATCACTTGAACAATCGGAGGAATTGATGATGAGAAAAGGCCTGACTTACGGATTAAGCTTCGTCCTGCTGCTTGCTGTGGCGCTTCCTGTCTCCCAAGAGACCGCTCACGCAGCACCCAAGAAGTACAAGAACTGTACGGAATTGAACAAAGATTACAAAGGCGGCGTCGCAAAATCGGCAGGCGTGAAAAACAAAGGCGGCAAAACCAAATACAAACCGTTTGTGTCCGCGGAATTGTACAAAGCGAATAAAAGCAAAGACCGGGACAGAGATTTCATCGCCTGTGAAAAATAGGGATGCCTTAGGGCATCCCTTTCTTGCTGCAGACTGTTACATCCAGCGGGCCGCTTGTTTTCGAATAACCGGAATTTGATGCTCACCGGCCCAGCGGATCAGCTCTCGCAGCTGGGAGTCGCTTCCTGCTTCACCTTCAAATTTAAAAGCACAATCGTTCAGCACGAACCACAATCCTCTTGGCTTAATGCCGATTGCCGGATCCTCTTCTTCCGATACATAAATTCGTTTGATTTTTCCAGCCTTCAGTTCCCGTTTGCGCAGCGCTATGCTGTCCTTCTCCATCTGAAGCGTGTAAGCGGGTCTGAACATCTGCCGGATTGCAGATAATGCAACAATTGTCATGAACAAACCCCAAGCCAGCGTAACCCAGACACTGATCGAACTCATTACAGTACCGGTCTGCCCAGTTTCATAATGTTGGTAAGTGAGCATTAACATAAAGGCTGCTTGTACCCCGCATCCTGCAGCAGTCGCACCGGAGCCGACACTTTGTACCCGATAATTCTGATTTGGATTTCCAACGGCTGCACCTCCCGTTTTTTCAAAAATAAGGAATGTTATATTTATTATAAACGCTTTGCAGAAGAAAATGTTACGGAAAAGAGAGATCGTCGTTAGGATTGCCCTTGTTGGAACATTGTCAGTATCGAAGCAATTGTCGTTTCAATAAAAGTGGCATCGGGCATCGTTTTAAGCATAATTGTCAACCCGATCACTGATGTCAGCAGGGCATTGCCTAATGCTTCAGCATTTTGTCCTGGCGCAAGCTCACCCGATACAAGTCCGCCTGCAATTTTATCACGGAACAATCCGGCCAGACACAGCTGATGTTCCCGTGCTTTTGCTGTCCATTCCGGTTCACTTGGAGCCAGCTCGTCAATCGTCAGCACGATCAGACAGCCGAGCGCCGGATCTCCAGCGCATCCTCCGGCAGCCAGATCAAGCAGCAGTCCTTCAAACGCCGGAATGACTTTCGACTCTCGATCCAACAACTGCTGCATATAAATCGCATGCTTCCGCATATAGCGATCGAGCGCTCTGTCAAACAGCTCTCGTTTATCTCCGAAAGCTGCGTAGAGACTTGGCTTGCGAATATTCATTCTATCGGTCAAGTCACTTAGGGAAGATGCCTGATATCCTTTTTCCCAAAACACCCTCATAGCGGCGTCAAGCGCCTGTTCTTCGTCAAAAGCGCGTGTTCTCACCCTATTCCTCCTCCAAAAATCTTCGAGCTGATATTTTCTTATTATACCGACCAGTATAATTGACTTCTTTTTGATTAGCAAAAGATTGACAAGAGGCAAAAGGAGCCGTTATATTGAGCAGGCGCACATTACATACCGATCGGTACAAAATGAAATTTAGGAGGATTTTTTATGAGTCCACTGCCTTCATCCAAGTCTTGGTCTCTGCATGTATCGCTGCTTTTCGCTTTTGCCTGCGGCTTGGCCGTTGCTAACATCTACTATACCCAGCCGCTGTTGGGGCAGTTGGCAAAAGAATTTTCCATTTCCTATTCCGTTGTCGGAACGATCATTGCCGTTGTTCAACTTTTCTATGCAATAGGTCTGCTGCTCATCGTACCGCTTGGTGATTTCTTGAGCCGACGCCGCATGATCTCCACACAACTGCTGTCGATTGCCGCCGCTCTTCTTGCAGTCGGATTCGCCAAGAGTTACGCCGTACTGCTCGCCGCTCTTGCTGCTGTCGGCTTGATGGCCGTCGTTACCCAAGTGCTGGTCAACTTTGCTTCGGCACTTGCTCCAGAAACGCAGCGCGGACAGGTTGTAGGCATAGTGACCAGCGGCGTTGTGATTGGGATACTTTTGGCCCGCACATTTGCTGGCATTGTCAGCGATCTTGCCGGTTGGCGTGCCGTCTACCTGGTTTCTTCAGCCCTGACATTTGCCGTTACGCTCTCTCTATTGTCTGTGCTGCCTCGCGATACTGCTCATAAACCACCTATTGCCTATGGACAAATGCTCAAGTCTTTACTGCGCTTGTTTGTGACAGAACGTCTTCTGCGCATTCGCGCAGCACTTGCTCTTTTTATTTTCACTGCCTTCGGAATACTATGGACGCCGCTGGCCCTTGAGCTCGGCGAACCTCCGCTTTCTTTGTCTCCTACAGTGATTGGCCTCTTTGGATTAGCGGGAGCCGCCGGAGCTTTAGGTGCCGTAGGCGCCGGACGTTTGGCCGATCGCGGATTAGGAAAGCCTATGACTAGAACTGCTTTAGTTCTGCTGCTTGTTTCCTGGCTTCCAATAGGCATGCTCCACTATTCGCTTGCGCTGCTGGTTGTGGGTATTCTGCTGCTTGACTTCGCGGTTCAAGCGGTTCATGTGACTAATCAAAGTCTGCTGTTCGCCGCACTGCCTGCAGCGCGCGGACGATTAACCGGCGTCTATATGATCTTTTATTCATTCGGCAGTGCACTGGGCGCTTTTCTGTCTACGCGCATACATGCCGCATACGGCTGGAACGGAGTCGCTCTGCTTGGTGCGTTCGTCAGCTCGCTCGCTCTGCTGTTCTGGATCTGGACGCAAAAAGAACGCTCTCTGTAGGAAAGCGTTCTCTCCAGCATCGTTAGCGAATGCCAATTCTAAAGTGTTAAAAAGTAATTCAAATATTCGTCGTCCCGTCGGTATCCCCGACCTTCGTACAGCTTTTGCGCAGTGACATTTTCCGGAGCCGTCGATAGGGCAATGCCTTTTGCTCCAGTGAGCTCCGCATGCTGTCTGGCCGCATCCAGCAGCATTCCTCCGACTCTCCGGCCGCGGAAGCTTTCGCTAACGTACAGATCGTTCAGAATCCATGATCGCTTCATGGATACCGAGGAAAAGGTCGGGTACAGCTGCGTAAATCCAGCGGCTTCTCCCGACTCCGGCTCTTCAGCCAACAGAACGACGGATTGAAGCTGTCCCAGCCGTTCCGATAGGAATCGAGCGGCTCCTTCAGGATCCGAAGGCTGTCGGTAAAACACTCGGTATGCATCGAACAGCGGCACCAACCGCTCCAAATCCGGCAGCGATGCCGATCGAACGCTTATCCCGTTGTAGATCTCGGTCATTTTTCATTTCTCCTTACCTCTTCGTATTTTCGGTAAAGTTCGTTCAATGTAGACAAGCGCCTTCTAATCAACCGGAGCAGCTTTTCCTTTTCAACATCTGGAATGAGCTCAATCAGACGCGCAGCAGCAGCCAGAATCATCCGACACTCAATCTCCGCATCGCAAACCGTCTACATTGGATATGTAAGATGCGAACTGCTCCAGTCTATAATCGAACCATCATTTGTTTCGATGCATAACGACCTGACGGGTCGCCTGAAATCCGTTTTCTTGATAATATTCGGTCAGCTTCGATGAACAGAACAGGCTGACAACTTCAATCTCGCTTAATTCCTTCATCATTTTGTCCATCATCTGGCGGCCGATTCCCTGTCCGCGGTACGTCTCTAATACAACGACATCTTCGACATAAGCTCGATATACGCCGTCCGACACCGCCCGGCAGAAGCCGACCAATCTTTTGTCTTCCCAGGCACCTACTACCACCCCGTGTGCAAGCAGCTTGCGAATACCGTCTTTGGTCCGATTTGGCCACCAATCAGCATCCTGATAGAGCTTGAGCAATTGAAGCGGAGAAACCGGTTTTTCCGTGTGCAGCTTGATGACCACCATGCGTCCGAGGCCTCCTTGTCGGTAAAGTCGTTCCCGATTGTCTTGACTATGCCCGAAATTCCCTCTAAAGTCGAGACCTTCCTATATATTTCCTAAGTCGTTTCACTCACAGCCGATACAAATTTATAGCAAAAAGCCCGGGCGCCGTATTGTACGCTCCGGGCCGGCATTCGATGATTATAGTCTGCCGATCATATAATTAACGATTAAGGTTCAATTGGCTTGACCATACCTGGATCGGCAATCAATGACAGCGCGCTTTCATGAAGACTTCCATACCATACATCCGAATAATAATCCATAATCAGCAAATTGTCGCCGCACAGATAGAAGGAATGGGAAGGCTCTTTGAAGACATAATAACCGTCCAACCAAATCGGATGCAGTGTATCTCGAAAAGCGGCCGGATCAAGCCCCCCATCCAGTTTCCCAAAATGACGGCTTCCGAATACCAGTTCTTGCAGACAAAACGTGGTCAAAAAATGTGGTAGCGACGAACAGACAACTTCGCTGCCTTCCAAACGGTCGTCCCATAAACGCGCAGCGTCGCTATAGACTGGAGAATCGTCACGACCGACATCGACCTGGCAGGTCCAGCTCCCTTGATTTTCCAGTAGAAAAGCCGCTCGTCCGTTATCCCGTTTCTGTCCCTCCGGTTCCAATAAAAGATCCTGCGCTCCGAACAATTTCGGACGAAATTCGGTCGGATAATCGCTTGAAGCGAATGAAGGATTCGGCCATCTGCCCGCAAAAGCATAGAAGTCCTTCAGCACGGCGGGAAGATCGCCCGGAATATCTTCCTGCCGGATTCCGTATTCCGGCTTGGCGGGACCCGCCCATTTGCAGATAAAACCTTTCAGCCGCTCCATTGTTTGTCCGTTATCCGGAATCAGCATATGAATTCCCCTTTGTATGTAAAATGAAGTGAAGGCTCTTGGCATTCCCATCTCTTCGATTCCGGCTCCGGAAGAGCCGCATTTATAAAATCCCTTTATACCTCTATCTTATCCGCTATTGTACAACACGGTAAGCCCGCTCTTTCCTATTTCTTTTCGTAAGTGCTTTATGATGAATGCGAAGTTATTCCCATTCAGACGATATATTCAATCAGATTCTTTTATTCAAACAAATAAATTTTCATACTTCCTCTTGTTATTGTGATAATTTTTTTCATAAAGTAATTGACGACCTCCGCCTGTTCCTTTTATTATAAATGCAATAAACCTCTTTTTCACATTTGAATAAACCAATCGGCGTGTTACCGCAAGGGCATGAGCCAAGAACTTCTCACTCATGAAGGGAAGTTTCTTGGCCTTTTTTGCTTTTTGCAGCTCGGACTTGGAAAGGAGCAAGCAGCATGACGAAAACGACAGAAGATTTTTGTGTGCAGCGGGTAATCGGCAGCAGCGTCGTCATGGCCCAGGGAGAACAAAGCAGCGAAGAATTCATCGTGATTAGCAAAAGGATCGGATTTCTGGCTATCATCTGCATCGATTGATAAGCGCTTCCAAATAGGTTCCAACTTCTTAACGGCTTCAACCATTTTACATATGAAGGGTGATCACTATGTTAGGATTTTTGCAAAAGCTTGGCCGGTCGTTGATGCTTCCGGTCGCCACGCTTCCTGCAGCGGCTATTCTGCAGGGACTTGGTCTTCTCGATTACGAAAAAGATATTCCGCTCGGCAGCACAATCGGAGGCTTTCTAAATCAATATGTCGCTCCGTTTCTAAACGTAGGCGCAGGTACTATATTCGGCAGCCTGCCGCTGATCTTTGCTATTGGCGTAGCGATCGGATTCGCGGGTGATGCCGTTGCCGCCTTATCCGCTTTGATTGCGTACCTGATCCTCAGCAGTATTCTCGAAGCGCTGCCTGGGCAAATGCCTTTTATCGGGGACGATGTTGTGCTGAATATGGGCGTACTGGGCGGCATCTTTGCTGGCGGTTGGGCCGCTTTCCTCTACAAGCGATATCATAATGTTAAGATGCCGGAATGGCTCGGTTTCTTCGCTGGCAAACGCTTTGTGCCGATTATTACGGCCGCTTCCACCATTGTGCTGTCCGTTCTGATCGGAATGATCTGGAGTCCGGTTCAAGACGTGATCAGCGTATTCGGCAACTGGGTCGTGGGCCTTGGCGAATTCGGCGCCTTCGCATTTGGCACAGCCAATCGGCTGCTCGTTCCGATCGGCCTGCACCATGTTCTCAATTCGATCGCCTGGTTTCAGATCGGGGACTTTACGAACGCCGCTGGCGAAGTTGTACACGGCGATCTGACACGGTTCTTCGCCGGAGATCCGACGGCAGGCATGTTTATGACCGGATTCTTCCCAATTATGATGTTTGCTCTTCCAGGCGCAGCACTTGCGTTCATTCATACGGCAAAACCGAAAAATCGCAAAGCAGTTGCTTCGATCTTTATCAGCGCAGCGGTCGCCTCTTTCCTTACCGGCATCACTGAACCTCTCGAATTTTCATTCATGTTCGTCGCGCCTGTACTATATGTCGTACATGCTGTACTGACCGGTCTTTCAGGACTGATTATGTATGTTCTGGACGTTCGTCTGGGTTTTGGATTTTCCGCAGGGTTGATCGATTATCTCGTTAATATGAAACTGTCGAATAATGCGTGGCTTCTGCTTCCGGTAGGACTGGTCTTTTTTGCGGTCTATTATGTCCTGTTCCGCTTCATTATTCAAAAATTCAATCTGCAAACGCCGGGACGCGAAGATGATTTTGAAGCAGTCGGCGAAGTATCCGGCGGAAACGCTGCTGCCGGAAATGTTCTTGCCGGAAACGCCACTGCTAACGTTCAAAAGACAAGTTCGGATTCGTCGAGCCGTTCTGCCCAGATTCTGGAGCATGTCGGCGGTGCTGCCAATATTGTCGATATCGATGCCTGCGTTACCCGGCTGCGGCTGGTCGTCGGCGACGACAAAGCGGTGGACGACGCAGCACTCAAAAGACTTGGTGCTTCTGGCGTGATGAGGCTTGGTCAGGGTGCGGTTCAGATTGTGTTCGGCACGCAGTCCGAGCGGATCAAGAACGAGATCGAAAAAATGCTGTAATTTTTTCGAAGTCACGGAAGTAAACGGAAGCATATAGAAAGGGCGGGCCCAGTGGGTCCGCCCTTTCTATATGCTTATTTCATTACGCTTATTTCATTATGCTATTTCAAAATGCTTGATCATTCCGCTCTTGATCTCCTGCTTCCGTTACCAGTTGGACTCAATAAACTCGTCGCGTCCCGACTGCTGCCGGTCTTCCTTATAGTGCTTCGGATTTTTCTTATGATAATCCTGGTGGTAATCTTCGGCTTCATAGAATTCCTGTGCCGGAATAATTTCCGTTACGATCGGCTTGTCGAAGCGTCCGCTGTTCTCCAACTCCTGACGGGATGCAAGCGCCGCCTGCTGCTGCTCTTCGTTATGGAAGAAGATAGCCGGCTTATACTGACTTCCGCGATCTTGGAACTGACCTTCGCCATCTGTCGGGTCTGTCTGCGGCCAGTACAGTTCAAGCAGCCGCTCATACGGAAAAACATCCGGTTCGAACGTAATCTGCACGACTTCGTAATGTCCTGTTGTACCCGTCTTGACCTGCTCGTATGTTGGGTTCTCCACTGTACCGCCCATATACCCCGATACGATTCCATGGATTCCCGGCAGTTCTTCAAAAGGCGTTACCATGCACCAGAAGCATCCGCCGGCAAACGTCGCTTTTTCGATCTTGTTTTCGCCTGCATTTTGCGCAAAGCCTTGTTGTTCCTGAGTCATGGGTGTTCCGCTCCTCTACTTGTTCAATGATTCCCGAATCACAGCACGATATGCCGCATCCGATCGTTTACTCCGCAGAAGCCTGGAGCTCAAAGTTCGGTCTGATCTCGCCGATCCGCTCTTGACGAGCGTTCAATACCGGCGCATGTACATAATCTGCCAGTTCCGAGAACTGTTCTGCCGTTCCGATGCCAAGCTGCTTCAAGATTTCCATGGCCGCAACGGAGGTTGCGCGTTCGCTGCCGTCTTCTACCTTAATCGCAATCCCGATTCCCCGGTCGGCTACACCGATGCATTGTATGCCTTCGGCACCGACTTTTGAGACCAGATTGCTGCCGAAAACGCTCATCAAATCCGTGTCAAAGCGCTTCCTGCCCGCTACCATTTCCGGACGGTTCGTCATGCCCGTACGTATACGATTCAGCGCTTCCGCTCGCTCTGAAGATACCGTGCCTTCCGGCTTGGCCAGACGGGCAAAGCCTAGTGCCGCGTTCAGCAGCGGAAGCCTGTGCACCGGTACTCCGCACCCGTCCACGCCGATGCCGATCTCTTCCGGCGAAATATCGCATATATCGGAAATAACCGATAAAATGCGCTGCTGATGTGGATGTTCGATTTCTCGATACGTTTCCGTATCCTCATGCAGATGCACTGCTGTCAGCAGCATCCCCGAATGCTTGCCGGAACAGTTGCTGAACACGGGTGTCAGCTCGCGACCTTCGCGGATCAGTTCCCGGTAGCTCTTGCCGTCGCGCGGAATATGAGTCCCGCACTGTAGGGCATCTTCAGACAAATTCGCACGGGATAGAACATCCAATACCGTTGTCCGATGAATCGGCTCTCCGCTGTGCGACGCGCAGCTTAGGGAAATCTCGGCATCGCCGTAGCCATAAGCGTCGGCGGCACCGGACTCAATCAAAGGTACTGTTTGGAAAGGTTTCATCGACGAACGGGGAAAAGTAAGACGATTGGGATCCCCTACGCTGTACAGCAAACGACCGGCATGGTCCACGACTGCCGCGTGAATTTTATGACTGCTTTCTACATAGTGGCCACGGGTAACTTGTACATCCTGAGACATCGGTTAATCTCTTCTTTCTGTATATAATATGGCGTGCTTCATCTTATTTGGCCAGTTCGTAGATTGCCCGTGCATAGATGGCAGTCGCCTTGAGCAAATCATCGATTTCGATATATTCATTCGCTTGATGAGCTGTCATTTCTTTGCCTGGGAAGCAGGCTCCGAATGCAACGCCTTTTGCCATGAATTTAGCATAAGTTGCTCCACCTGTAGTCAGCAGGGTAGGTTCATCGCCCGTCACTTCCTGATAGGCGGTCTGCAGCGCCTTGATCACCGGCTCATCTTTTGCCACATAATGCGAACTTGTTTCCCGCACATCCGAAATCCGGAAATCGAAACCGTCTACCGACTCTTCAAGCTGAGCTTTGATCCAACCGTAATCTGCATTTACCGGACAGCGGGCCGTGAATTGGATCAGCGTCTCCTCTTCTCCCATTCCAAAACGCATAATACCGGGATTGACCGTCAACGCTCCCGTCACATCATCACTGCAGGCAATGCCTAAATTTTCGCCATGAAAATCCTCATGCATGGCGTTCAACAGCTTAACGAAAGATTTGCCTTCCGGCTGCAGAGAAGCATCCTCCAGGAACAGAGCCAACATTGTGCCGGCATTGACGCCCTGCGAAGGTTCCGAACCGTGAGCCGACACACCGATCAGGGTAAACATCGCTTCTCCCGCATTGATTTCGGCTTCTCCTTTAACACGGTGCTTGCGGCAGAAATCTTCAAATTCTTCGACCAGCGGACGGATATCGCCGCTGACTACCGCATGTGCACGTTCCGGCACCATATTGATCCGCAGGCCGGATTCGAACGACTCCAGTTTCAGAAGCGATTTGGTTTCTACTGGAGCGCGCTTCGGAACCAGAGTCGGATTGAATTGGCCTTTTTCCGCATAGATCATCGGGAATTCCGCGTCTGGCGCGAATCCGACCGTCGGCATGCCTTCCTTCTCCGCATAATACTGCATGCAGCTCATTCCGCTTTCTTCGTCCGTACCGAAGATCATCCGGACATTCTTAGTGAGTGGAAGCCCCAGATCCATCACAATCTTCAGTCCGTATAGGGCGGCAATTGTCGGACCTTTATCGTCGATCGCTCCCCGAGCGTACAAGCGGCCTTCGCGGATTGTCGGTTCAAAAGGCGGACTCATCCAGTTTCCTGTTGCGGGAACCACATCAAGATGTCCCAAAATGCCGACCGTCGTCACCGGGTCATGAGTACCGTACTGAGCGTAGCCAGCATAACCGTCCACGTTTTCGACGTTCAGCCCCATATTCTCCGAAAGCTCCAGCATATAGTCGAGAGCCTCGCTGATTGCAAGTCCCATTGGACGTCCTTTGGATGCGGTAACCGGGTCTTTGACGCTCTGGATACGAAGCAGGCCATTCAAGTCTTGCAGCAAATCCTCACGCCGCGATTCCGCTTCTTTTTGCCAATCGATCATCTATCCCTGCCTCCTTATTGATCCTTTCCCTCTATCGGGCTTTGCGATTCGCCTTTTATCTTACCATTATTTTTCGCAAAATGCCGAATACACTTCTCCGTGTTCGAGAGCAGCTTCTCCAGCCTCTTCACATCAATAGGTTTGTTCATGTATTCGTCCATTCCGGCTTCCAGACAGCGTTCGCGGTCACCTCGCATTGCATTAGCGGTAACCGCGATGATATAAGGATGACCGTATGTTTGCGGCTGTTCCCTGATCCGGCGTGTTGCCTCAAATCCATCCATTTTCGGCATTCTGACATCCATGAGAATGACATCATAGCGGGATTCGGCAGCAACCTTCAGCGCCTCTAACCCGTCCTCGGCCAGATCGCCTATGTAGCCCAGCTTTCGAAGCAGACGCTCCATGACAAGCTGATTGACCTTATTGTCTTCGGCAATCAAAATTCGCAGCGGAACGGAAATTGGAGTTGACGGTGTAACCAAAGTTCCGGACGTCGCCGGAGTCTCGATCGTCGATAAGCCCGAAGTTTCGATCGTCGGCAAGACTGGCGGTAAAACCGGAATTTCGATCGGCCGCTGAGTATACTCCTCTTTCTCGCCGTTCTTCTTCGTAAACTCCGGAAGCTGCACTTCGATTAAGAATCGGAATACGGAACCTTTTCCAGGCTTGGATTCGACTTGAATCGTTCCGTTCATGAGTTCGATCAGCTTTTTGGTAATTGCAAGTCCCAATCCGCTTCCTTGAGACTTGCGCGTCATAAAATTATCCAACTGATAAAATGGATCGAATAAATGTGCAGTTTGTTCCTCAGGAATTCCCAGACCGGTGTCTTGGATCCGAAACGCCAAGCGAATATGCCCTTCGGACGCTCCGTCTTCGCTGGTGATCGAGACGAATACGCCGCCTTTTTCCGTGTATTTGATCGCATTACCCACTAGATTCACGAGTATTTGACGCAGCTTATTCGAATCGGCTATTACAATATCAGGAACGTGCGGAGCTACAGACAAACCCAGCTCCAGTTTTTTCGAACGCGAATCCGCCAGCAAAATATCAAAAGAACGTGCTACATCTTCACGCAAATTCATTGGCTCTACCTGCAGCTCGACTTTCCCCGCTTCAATCTTGGAGAAATCCAGAATGTCATTGATAATATCCAGCAGAGAATTTCCACTTCGTTGGATGACTTCTACATATTCGCGCTGCTCGTCACTCAGCCCTTCCGTTTCCAAAAGCAGCTGTGTCAGCGTAATGACCCCGTTCATTGGCGTACGGATTTCATGACTCATCACTGCCAGAAATTCACTTTTAGCCCGATTTCGTTCCTCTGCTGCCTGCTTTTCGATCAGCAGCCGCTTATGCTCGGTAATATCTTTGGCCAGAATGTAGCAGCCTACATTCTCTCCTCCGATCATAATTGGAGCTGTAGAAGTCAACACCTCAACTTCCCGGCCGTCAATATGACGAATCAGGAGAGACGAGGAAGCACTTTCTTCTTCGCCATTGGCCGTAGAAACAATATCCTGCATATCACCTTCCGCTACCCAATCGGTAAAACGGCGGCCGATCATCTTATCGGTTGTCAGACCGGTCAGATTCTGAGCCGCAGGATTGGTATTGATGACGCGCCAGTCCCGATCGATAGAAAACACTGCGTCGTGATTATGCTTCTTGAGCGACGTATATCGTTCCACCGACTCTTGAAGTCTTCTCTCCGAATTTCGGAAATCGGTAATATCACGGTAGATGACCGCGTAGCCTGCCGGACGGTCTTCATTTCCGAGTGCAAATCCGGTCAGCAGCAGATCGAGCGGATCTCCGCCGCGTGTACGGGCCGCCGCCTCGAAGCTTTTAATACTCTCTCCCAACTTACCAGAGTCGGGTGTCGGAATCTGTTCGTACTGTGAAACAGGGTGCCCCTGAACATCATTCAGTCCGATTCGTACTTTGAGCTCTTCCTCGCCTATACCAACCAGCTCATCCGTTAGCCAGCCAAAAACCCGTTCGAAAGCCGCATTAAGCCGTACAACCCTTCCCTCTTCGTCAAAAAGGACGACCGGATCGAGCTGATTGGCGATAATACTTTCCAAATGCCGTGCCGCCGCTTCGAGCTCCAGTCGAAGATTGGAACTCCACTCGTCCATTTTCCGCTGTTCCGACAGCGATGGAAACACGGCTCCCCTGCTTTGACCCGTTAGGCCCGTACTGCTGATTTGATCGTCGGTCATAACATAGTCGTACACACGCAGCATTTTGATTTGGAGCGACGCACTGATCGAACGGCCCTCATAAGCGCATACCGAAAGCATCCGAAAATCTTCTACAGTCCGAGAAGCCAACTCTTTGAATTTTTCCAACTCTTTTTCGACGCCTTCTTCGCTTTTCCAAGTAACGTGAGCCCAAGTTCTGATCCTGTGCGAACAATTTCGATAGGGCTCGGTCAATGCCTCGAAATGCTCGACGATTTTTTCATACTGAAAGCTCTCGTGAACACTGTAAAATTGCTCCGCTTCCACGTACACGATTCGTTCGATTTCTTCCTTACTCAACGTCTGAAGCGCATGGCTGCGAATCTGCTCGATCCACTCACTGCGTTCGATCAAAATGACCAGATCTCCGCTCTGCACACCTGAAATCAAATAAGCGGATACATTATCCACATAGACATCCGCATTGTCATACAGGTATAAAATATGTCCTCCGGCGGACACACTGACCAACTGATTCAATTCCATGATGTGCTCGCTCATTGTGCCCTCCAAGACTTGACTTGAATTTTAACTTTCTTCATTATACGACAAACAGGCAAACGTAAGATGGCGAATTTTCATTCTTTACGTCAAAACACAAAAAAAGACCCGTAACGGGTGCCGAAGCGCCAATACGGGTCTTTCCTTACAGATGCGGTCGAGAGGACTCGAACCTCCACGGGGGTTAGCCCACACGGACCTGAACCGTGCGCGTCTGCCAATTCCGCCACGACCGCTCATTTACAATCGCCATTTATTACAGCGACAAGATAGATCATATCACGCCACCATAAAACTCGTCAATATTTTTTTATAAAAAGTCTCTTTACGCTTGCAAGCGTACATGTGTTCGTTTATAATAAGAACAGAACACAAGTTCCTATGAGGTGGTGAAGAGCATGACCGCTGTACAGACGACCCGAGACGAACTTTCGTTAATTAAAAGTTACTTACTTCTAACGCATATCCTTAAAGTATTTGATACCGACGCTAAGCGACTGGAGTCCGACGCGCCGATGCAAACTTCACCTTTATATACTGAAATGATCCGAAGCGCTTCAAGCTGCGCCGCCGTACTTTTATCGGGTATCCGGCGTGAATTTAAGAAACGCAACATTCGGATCTGTGAAGTGAATCACGGCGAAAATGGTGTAGATACCGATTATCTCTGCCGCGGTCTTCACGGTACTCTTCATATCGATAGCGAACCGTTTCACCGAGAAGCTGATTTACGAATGCGCGCTTACATGGGTGTTCAAGTTGCTCCTGTCGTTACCGATTCCGGTCGCCAAGCAGCTCCGCCTGTTCGCGGTTATCATCAGCGTTCTTCTTCGATCGGAACCGGCGGCAAGAAGAATTCTCGTTCTTATTCTACCGGCACTTTTGCCTAACCCCCCTCTCCCGGCTGCCAGTTGCATGCCTTTCCCCAGTATGCAATCGGCAGTTAGGAATGATATATAAATTTTCTGCATATGCATTCGATAAAGCCCGCCTTGGTCCAGAATCTCCGGACCAGGCGGGCTTTATTTGAACGAATAGATGATAGAGAGGCCTTCTTCTTTTCTCGCATATTTATTCGAAATGTCATAACCGCTGCATTAAGATCTTTCTCGGATTAATCCTCTTCCTTAAGAGAGTCACTATTCCCCGACTCCGCTCCCCACTCAGGAACTTCGGTCGTCGGATCAATCCTCTCTTCCTTGGACGGTTGAATGATATAGTTCCGGTCCAGCTTCACAACGTTGCGATTAGGCCGCCGGATAAGAACATGTGTATCGTCCCAAGCTACCACAATTCCCCGAACATCATTTTCTTTCAATCCGTCTCGTACGACCCGAACTTTTTCCCCTGACAGTCGATAGGCATTAAGCTGTTCGTCACTGATCATGATCTTCTTCCTTCTTTCCCTTAGATGTCATTATTCCGTCATTAAAAAAAGCCCGCGCGCGTAAACGCGAACGGGCCGGTCTAAGAAGCCGTACAGTATAATCTCCCGAACGGAAGGTTCGTTAGCGCTGGGCGTGTTCCTTCGAATCCGTATTTTCAAACCAGAAGTCGAGTACCTTGGCCGACATAACACGCTGTTCGATATATTCGACCTGCTGCGTCGTGAACTCATCTCTCCATGGGAAAGACAGCTCTTCGCACAGATCGGCAAGTGTAAGAAGTTCGGACCATGCGACATAGCGTTTATACCAGAAAAACTGAGGGTGTTCAATCATATAGGGATAAAGGTCATCAAATTCCGTATGCTTGCAATCTAGAGCACGTTCGAAATGCACCTTAGCTTCATTGACTTTTTTGATGAAAAATTCGGCATTTACTACTTGATCGCTCATGTTCTTCTTCCTCCTCTCCCTACTTAAAAGATATTATACGTAACATTGCCGGAGGGGTAAAGCGGGAAATACAGCTCTTGGTTTAACTTTCTTCAATCTGCAAATACGATCCCGTCTTCCCCCAGCGACTGAATACGAACCAGCGATTCCAGACGAATTCCCTGGTCCCGCAGACTCTGCGCGCCGGATTGGAAGCATTTTTCGACGACGATCCCCGTACCGACCAATGTCGCTTCGGAAGAATGAATGATTTTGACGAGTCCGCGAGCGGCGTCGCCATTGGCGATAATATCGTCGATCAGCAGTACTCTGTCTTCCTTTTTAATAAACCGTTTGGGAAGCATTAAATCGGTCACGATTCCTTTTGTAAAAGAAGGAACACGTTCTACGTAAGAATCAGGGTCGGCAAGAAGCGTCTTTTTTCGGCGGGCAAAGATCATCGGCACACCGAGTTCAAGCGCTACGGCAAAAGCAACCGGAATGCCGGAAGACTCGACGGTTACCACTTTTGTCACACCGTCGGCTTTAAAGCGTGCAGCGAATTCGCGTCCCATTTCCATCGTCAGCGCCGGATCGACCTGATGATTCAAGATGGCGTCCAGTTTCAGCACCTGCTGCGAAGCAACGACGCCTTCGCGCTTGATTCGCTCTTTTAATTCTTCCATATGATCAACCCTCCAGATTCACTTTCGCGCTTTTCGTAAAAATAGCATTTTGATTGTCTTTTTTCAAGGTAACACGGCTTGGGAAGATCGGGATTCTTCTCGTCTACGCTTATACGCTCCGACGATTTCGATCTTCATAACTGAGATAAAGCCGCTTCAACTCGATCGCTACGCGATTGAGCGAATACTGCGACTTGGCTTTTTCACAAGCCGTACGGGCCAACTCATAACGGTATGCAGGATCGCCGATTACCTGCTCGAGCGCATCCGCCAATGCTGCCGGATCATCGGGAGGTACAAGCAGCCCGTTTACTCCATGTTCAATCTGTTCCGGCACGCCGCCTACGCTTGTCCCGACAAGCGCAAGGCAGCAAAGCGCGGCTTCCGCAAATACCGATCCGAAAGCCTCGGCACGAGACGGGAGTACAAAAATATCGAAAAACGGCATAAATTCCTCCGGGTGAAGCGTGTATCCGTAGAAAATAGTATCGTCGTAAACCCCGAGCTTCTGTGCCATGTCTTCCAATTCTTGTCGTGAAGGACCGTCTCCGATCAAATGCAGCACATACGGAACATTTCTCTCTTTGAGCAGCGAGCAGGCCTTAAGCAGCACATCCAGGCCTTTGGCCGGAACGAGGCGGCAGACACACATCAGCTGCGGAATCTCATTCTCATGCGGCACCGGCTTGAAGCGGCGCTCGTCGTAGCCGTTCGGCATGATGCGGATACGATCGGGATGGTCAATATACGGGCTCATATATCGGCGGAACGCTTCGGATACCGTAATCAGCTGATCCGTCTTCGCTTCCAACTCCCGATAGATGGAAAGGAAGAAGCGATGTTCCGCTCCCCCTTCCTCGATCCTGCCATTTAGAATCAGCTCCCGTTCATAGCTGGAGTGAATCGTCTGCAGCACCGGGGTATCCGGGAATACGGTCTTCATGGCCAGAGCGGCAATTGGATGATGCGCATGGATCAGATCGTAAGGTTTCTGCACCCTTAAGCGGGTCCACCATAAATAATCCCGGTAGGTCTGCATGTATTTCTGTACAACCGGACTGTCCCCGTATTGGGTCCAATCGAATGTCTCGAATACGACTTCTTCACGTCCTTTGCCTCGAATCCGCTTGGGCAGCGAAAACAGTTCCATTTCCCAACGGTCTGATGCAAATTTTTCCTGTAGATAAGGAATCATTGACGATACACCCCCCGGCTGTTCGGGCGGAAAAAATAACGCTTGAAGCAATCTCACAGCCAGTCTCCCCTTCCGTGCGTCAATCGTTCTTTCTACTGATGATAGCCCACAAGGGGCTGTAGGTAAAGGGCAAGCTGGCTGGCAAAGACGATAAAAACCGCCCGGAAGCTTACCCGGACGGCTTAATCGACAGAAGTTTTCCACTTAAACTACTTAACCGATAGATAGGCAATTGTTAAGGAAGCCAGATATTAGGCACCAGGCTGTTTGCTTCAAAGGCAGACGCACGGCTGCTGGCTCCGAAGGTCTATTCGCCTCGAAGCAACCTCAGTTCTTCCTCATCCAGCTCCCGGTACTCTCCGGGAGACAGTTCGGGATCGAGCGGGAGCGGTCCCATCGATACGCGTTTGAGGAATACGACCTTTTTGCCGACCGCTTCGAACATACGCTTAACCTGATGGAACTTACCTTCCATAATCGTCAACCGAATGTCGGAATGAGGAGCTCCGTCCTGTTCATAGCGGCGTATAATCTCGAGTTCTGCCGGCATCGTCTTGTAGCCGTCATCGAGTTCCACGCCGGCCTTGAACGCTGCGCCGTCGGCTTCGTCCACCGCGCCGAATACGATAGCTTCGTAAGTCTTCGGAACGTGCTTGCGCGGCGACAGCAGCTCGTGCGCAAGCTTGCCGTCGTTCGTCAGCAGCAGCAGCCCTTCCGTATCTTTGTCCAGACGTCCGACCGGGAACGGTTCGAATGCCAGATATTCGGCGTCGAGCAGATCGATAACCGTACGGTCGTGCCGATCTTCGGTTGCGGAAATCACATCCTGCGGTTTATTCAGCATCAGATAGACGAATTCGCGATATCGAACCGGCTGACCGTCGAGTTCGATTGCCGAAACTTCCGGATCGACCTGAAGACCGCTGTCTTTAATAATCGTGCCGTCAACCGTAATTCGGCCCTGCTTGACCAGCTTTTTGCTCTCGCTTCGTGTAGCCAACCCGAGGTGAGACAGTATTTTGTCCAAACGCAGTTTCTTGCCGATTTTCTTGCCCGATTCATTGGTCATCCGTTCCATCTCCATCCTGCCGGATATTCGTTCTTCAATACGCCTGCAGCCCACTTGCCCCAACCGGCGGAGTATCCGTCGATCGAGACAAGCACGTAGCCTTTGGCGTCCGTCCCTTCGGCGCATCGAATCCTTTCCGCGTCAAGTGTCAGCGTCTCGCCTTTCAAGTACGAGACCGCCTCCTGCTGTGCGGAGGACAGATCGAGCGTCCGTGCCGATTCGCTCGGCAGCAGTGCAGCGGCCAAAGCATTCGACGGCACGAATCGGCCGCCGGATTTGACCATGCCGAGCTGGAAGCCGGAGCGGCGAACTTTCAGTCCGTGCAGCCGATGCGGCTCTACCGGACAGGCGTACGCATAGTCGCCCGAGATCAGCAGGGTGCCGTAGATCGGCACGGTTACGTGCGCCGCGAGAAACTGTAGGCATGCACGGCGCACGGTGTCTTCGGACGCCTCCTCGCGGATGTAAGCGTCCTTGTTCCGTCCGCGAGCCTGGCGCGCGGACTTATCCTCGCGGCGCGGCAATGCGGCACCGCGGCCTTCCCGGCGGCCCCCTGCTTTCGGGCCGCCGCCCTGCCGCCCGCCGGCTTCCGCGGCGGGCAGGGATTCCCCGGCCCCGATGACCGGGCCGGGTGCGGAGCCGGCGGCGGCTTCATCACGCGCCGCCCTCTCTCCCGTGTGCTCCAGCACGCACACGAAATGCCCCTCGCCTTCGGCGAGATGCGGCCAAATGCGCGCCGCCCGCGCCGTCTGCGCAAGCGGCTCCGGCCGCGATAGGAGCGGCTCTTCGCCTTCAGCCGCTTCATGCAGCAGCGGCGACAGCCCGCCGCCGCTCTCCACAAGGCCGGCCACCCACTCCGGCCGGCCCGGAGCAAACAGCGGCGAGTGCGGCAGCTCGCCGACAACAAAGTCCGGGTGGCGCGCCAGGAACAGCGCAATCATCGCTTCGTTCTCTTCCGGTGCAAACGTACATGTCGAATAAACAATACGTCCCCCCGGTGCGAGCATCGAGGCTACCGTGTCAAGAATATCCCGCTGCATGACGGTGCATACTTCCACTGAATGCTTTTCCCATTGACGAACTGCGTCTGGATCTTTGCGGAACATTCCTTCACCGGAGCAGGGAGCGTCGACTAAGATCTTGTCGAAGTAAGCCGGGAATTTCTCTGCGATTCGCTCCGGCGTTTCGTTCAGCACAACAGCATTGCGCACTCCGCTCATTTCAATGTTTTTGGCCAATGCCTTGGTCCGTTCTGCGCTGATGTCGTTGGTAACCAACACACCTCGGCCGCCCAGCTTAGCGGCAATCTGCGTCGACTTCCCGCCCGGAGCGGCACATAGATCCAGCACCCGGTCGCCAGGTTCGGGACGCAGCGCTTCCACCGGCTCCATCGCACTCGGTTCCTGAATATAATAAAGGCCGGTGTGATAGTAAGGGTGCTTGCCCGGCCGTTCGTTCTCGTCGACATAGAAGCCCGTTTCGCACCATGGAATCGGCTTTAACTCGAACGGGCTGATCGCTGCAAAGTCTTCCAGTCCGATTTTCAGCGTATTGACACGGATCCCAGCATACCGGGATCGCTCATAGCTGGCGATGAAATTTTCATATTCGCCGCCGAGCCAGCGCTGCATACGCGACTCGAACAATGGCGGAAGCTGAATACTCATGTTGAATTCCTCCAGTTTTTCTTTGCCTGACGAAGCCGACTGCCAAGACCGGCCGAATTGCAGGCATGAAACAGCCCGCCCCGCCTCGCGGCTGCTCGCCGCGGCCCGGCGGAGCGGGCCTGATATCATATCAATCTTTTGCGGTTCAATCTGTTCCGTCTGCCATTCGTCTATTCGCGTTTACGATTCCTGTTCACCGAGCATTTCTCCCGCTTCTTCCGGCTTGGCTTTGGGACCGCGGGCGTACCCGGTACGCTGCGGTACGTTCGGCTCGATCTCATCGAATGCCCGATCCACTCGCTGCTTCAGCTTCGGATCCGTAATCTCGATTTCCAGCGGATAAAAATCAAAGGGTTCCTGTTCGTAACGATCCAGACGCGACATATATTCACGGGCATGCTCCGTCAGCCGATCCAATCGGATGCCGAGCGCATCGGGCGGATAATCCGACAGTTTGCGTACGGCGCTTCGCATCATTTTGCGGGCTCCCTCGATCTTGTTGTAAGCATGCGTTACGCTGCCGTTGCGAAAATGGTACAGCGCCACGGCGATCTGCAGCAGCCCGGAATACAGCGGATCACGGCCGCGTTCCAACCATAGTTCTTCGAGCACTTCATGGCACTCGAAGTAGTCGCGATCTCGATTGAAATAGACTAGAAACGCCACAAGCTTCGGCTCAATGTTCATCTTCCGGTTCTTCCACATGTTTGGCAGCCATGATGGCTTTGATCTCCGCCAGCATGTCCTTCATACTGTCGAAGTCGCGATTCAGGAACAGCTGATTGAACTGCTCCTGATAGCTGATCGCTTCCGCAACAAGATGATACGAATAGAGCCGATTGATGGTCTTAAGCATGGTCGATACAATATTTGCGTCGTCCTCAAATGTCTTCTGAGCAGCCAGAATTTCTTCGCGGATGCTCGACATTTCGCTGTCGAGCACCGAAGCCGCCTGTGCCGACTTCTGCAGACGTAGTCTCATATCGCCCGGCAGGCCGCCGCGATATTTGTAATTCAGCGAGTGCTCGATCGTCGCCCAAAAGTTCATTGCAAGGGTCCTGATCTGAATTTCGGCCAGTACGACTTTATGCTCCAGCGCCGTTTGAATTGGATAACGAATAATCATATGGAAGCTGCGATAGCCGCTTTCCTTGTAATTCGTGATGTAATCTTTTTCGTACAGGACCGTCAAATCTTTCCTGGACCGAATATATTCCGCAACCCGGCGAATGTCTTCGACAAACTGACACATGATGCGGATGCCGGCGATGTCTTCGATTCCTTCTTCCAAATTGTCCATTGGCACGTCCAGCCGTTCGGCTTTCTCCAAAATGCTGGAGATCCGCTTGACCCGTCCCGTGACGAACTCGATTGGCGCATACTCCTCGCGCTTTTTCAATTCGGACCGCATCGTTTTGAACTTGACTTTCAGTTCTTCGACCGCCTGTTCATATGGAAGCAAAAAGTTTTCCCAGTTTCTACTATCCATCCTATGTGCCTCCTCGTCTTCCTTCACTCTTTCAGCGATGGTCGGCGCCGACCGCTTGGGCAATATGAGTGAACCCGTCTGTTTGCATCAGCCGTTTGAGACCCGCATGCAGCTGGCGGTTGATCTCCGGCCCTTTATAAATCATTGCCGTATAGATCTCGACCAGACTTGCTCCTGCGCGGATCTTGGCATATGCATCCTCCGGCGTAAAAATGCCTCCGCTGCCGACAATCGGAAGCCGCCCTGCTGTCTGTGAATAAACCCGGCGGACGATCTCGGTTGAACGGCCAGTTAACGGGCGGCCGCTAAGTCCACCAGCTTCACCGCGGTTACGATGAGTGAGTCCTTCTCGGGACAATGTTGTATTGGTCGCAATCAGACCCGATACGCCGCTCGATTCAATAGCATCAACCGTTTCTTCAAGTTCGCCGTCATCCAGATCGGGCGCAATTTTGACAAATACCGGTTTGGAGGCTCCCTCGCCCGCCTGATGCTTCAATTCAGCCCTTACCGCAGACAGAAGCGTACGCAGCTCGTCGCCATGCTGCAGCCGCCGCAAATCCGGGGTGTTCGGCGAACTGATATTGACAATGAAGAAGTCCGCATACGGGTACAATACCCGAATACAGCGCTCATAATCGAGATGAGCCTCCTCATTGGGAGTTATCTTATTCTTGCCGATATTGACGCCGATCGGTACCGGACGCTCCTTGAGACTCGCAAGACGGCCTGCCATATCTTCGGCACCCTTATTATTGAAGCCCATACGATTGATCAGTGCCTGATCGGACGGAAGACGGAATAACCGTGGCTGTTCATTGCCTGGCTGACTGACCGGAGTGACTGTCCCGACTTCCATAAAGCCGAAACCGACCGAGGAAAAGCCCGGTACCGCCTCGGCATTCTTGTCCAGCCCTGCGGCCAGTCCGACTGGCGAAGGAAAGGACATTCCCGCCACTTCCAAAGACAGTGCTTCGTCTCTTGGGGTTCCGTACAGGCTTTTCAGCAGCGTCAATCCCCCGGGCGTTTCGGCTGCCCGACGCATACCGTCAATGACGAGATGATGGGCTTTTTCGGGATCCACCCGAAATAACAACGGTTTGGCAAGGCGTTCATACAGCAAGCGGTTCACTCCCATTCTTCTCTTTTCACCTATTTAATTTTACCCGGAACACGGTTAAAAAGAAAGCGTTTCGGATTTCGTTTTCGCACTTGATTGCTGTCTGCGGAACGAACCCCCTTACAATCCGGCGAAAAGCGTTTTACAATAAAAACATACCGATCGATTAAAGGAGAAGATAAAAATGGCCGCAAAACGCAAACCACCCGTTCTTCAACAGAAAAAGGAACAAGTCAATCGCAAGGCCGCTCTCTGGATCGGCGGCAGCATCGCCCTATTCATTCTTGCAGTCAGTGTACTGATCGTATGGTCACAGCTTTAGTTGTTTCTGAATTTCTTGAAGCCCTCTTCACGGCTTAGCCCGGCCTTCGGCTTATCCGCCAAAGGCCGGGCTTTCACATTAATTCAGCCACTTATATATTTTTTTGTTATTCGTTTGATCTTGACGCTGCTCCGATTGAAATCTCTGCTTCGGCATGAGCGTTTCCTCTGGCAGCACATTATCCGTCAGCGTTACTTGGGTGCCGGCCGGCACCAGGTCGAACAGCTCTTCGATATCTTCCTTATTCATCCGCACGCACCCAAGCGACTCGTCGCCTCCGATACTTTCCGGTTCGTCCGTTCCATGAATGGCGTAGTCGGTATTCGACAACTGCATGCCGCGGCTGCCGAATTCTCCATTCGGTTTTCCGTTCGGATTAACTACTTTATCGCTAATTGCATAGGTACCTGTCGGTGTTCTGCTTCCGCCTAATCCTACCTCATAGTTTCGCAGCAGTATATTTCCGCTTACCACAGCCAGCCGATGTCGGCTTCGGTCGACGATAATTTCCAGCGGATCGGCCAGGTACGGGCTGCCGCCCAGCGTGGCCGCGGAGATCGGCCGCCCTCCTTCGGATAGAGACGGCACTTCCTGTCCGTAGGCTTTACGCTTCAATACGCCATTCATGGTCTTGAACGCTTTTCCCATGACCGGCGTAGAGCCCGACAGTACATTGCTCGGGAACGGTCGGTTCAGTTCCGACAGACTCTCAGGCAGCTTTCCCTCGTTCTTCCGATAGTGGACGATAGCGGAAGACAGAGCCGCAAGACTCTCCTGCTCGTTGGTCCAAGATCGTGCGGCTTTACGCTGTGCACCTGAAGTATCCGCTTCACAGTCGCACGTCAGCGGATCGAAGCTGCGGATCAAGCTCTCTCCAGCCTCTTCTCCAGGCTCGATCTCCGCAATGACCGGCAGCTCTTTGTTCCAGAGCAGCCATTTGCCTCGGCGTTCCATACCCAGCACGAAAGCCGAGGTTCTGCGCCCGTCCTGCAAATAAGCTGCCGCTGCGGTTCCTATGGATGCAGGTTTGTCTTTTTCGGCCGCCGTAAAAACGATAGACGGAACAACCGGATCGCCGGCAAGCGGTACATCGGACTTTGCGGACACCCTTGACGCTTCTATACCCGGAGCCTCCGCGTAACGAAAGCCGGCCAGAAGCAGCAGTACAGCCAGAAGCAGCCAATTCCGCCGCCTTTTTGCAAGCTGCTGTCTTTTTATCGCCGCCTCGTGCAGTTTTGTTTCGTATTCGGCCAGAATATCCTCCGGTACGTGCGCATGCTCGTAAGCCTCATAGACTCCCTGCGCTTTGTTGAAGCAGTAATTCGCCTTGCCCTCCTGACCGTCCGCTTCGTACTCTTTGCCAAGCAAATACCAAGCCATCTTATTGTCCGGATGCTCGCGCACATACTGCTTCAAATGGGGAAAACGGGTCATCACCCTTCGCTCCTTTGCCGGAAAAATACGCCTGCACACATCTGCTTCGCAAAAAAAGCGCCTCCCGCCTGTATGTTCAGGAGAGAGACGCTTTACCCCGGGTCTGCCCTGTATTCGGCGCTTGCGAGTCGAATCAGCCTTCTTTGTTAAACGGTTCGTCCGCGATCATGATCGAGTCGGTCGGACATCCGTCGCATGCATCGATCATATCTTCATGCATATCTTCCGGAATGGCTTTGACGCCATGGTTGCTGTCGCCGTCAAAAATAACTTCGGCCAAGCCTTCATCATCGTAATCATAAATGTCGGGAGCGGTCGCGCCGCACGCGCCGCATGCAATGCAGGTATCTTTGTCAACCCATGTATATTTAGCCATGTGTATTCCCTCCTATATACTCTCTATCGGTTGTACCGATTTTTTATCAAGAAGTCTCTTACGCCGGAGTCTTCATCCCTCTAACTATAATATAAACCTTTTTTGATTTCAATGTTTGCTGCGTTTCATTTTCATCCGTTTTCTTGCCCATTTTCTTTCTTATCGTTTCGTTCGCCATGAAAAGAAACCCCTGGCGTACGTCCCGCTTTCAACCGTTTTGTCCCATCATCTTCCAGCATTCCTGCCGTCATCAGCGCATCTTCTCCAAATTTGTCGCGCAGCTTGTCCATAATTTCGGTAAGCTTTTCCTTTTTCGGCTGCTGTTCGTAATCGAACAAGTCGAGCTGGATTGCCGCCATACTTTTGTCTGTCAGACTTTGGGCAGCAACGCCGAGCAGTCGAACCGGTCTGCCTTCGCTCCAATGCCGCAAATAGAGCGCCTTCGCTTCGCGGTAGATATCGTCTGCCGCTTCTGTCGGAGTATCCAGCGTTTTCGATCTTGTAATGGTCTTCATCTCGGGGGTTCGAATCGTAATCTGTACCGCGCCTGCGATGAGGTGCTGCCTGCGCATGCGGCGTGCCACTTGATCGCTAAGATTGAGCAGCACGCGCAGTGCATCCCCTGATTCGGTCACGTCGTAAGGCAGCGTCGTCGTATGACCGACCGATTTGCTCGGTTCGGGTACCGCCTGCACCTCCGAACGGTCCTGTCCGTTAGCCGCGCGTTTCATCCAGGCACCGAATACACCAAATGCGGCCTGCAGTCTTTTTTCGTCGGTCTGTGCCAGCTCGCCAATTGTACGAATGCCCAGTCGGTTCAACTTCTCCGCCGTTTTGGCTCCCACTCCGAACAATTCGCCGCACGGCCTGCCCCATAACGTCAGCGGGAGATCCCGGATACGCAGCACGGAAATCCCGTTCGGTTTTTTCATATCGGATGCCATCTTTGCCAGCAGCTTGTTCGGCGCCACGCCGATCGAACAGGGCAGCGACAGTTCGCTCTGGATGCGCCTCTGGATCTCCTCCGCAATTTCCAGCGGCGTACCGAACTGCTTGGAGCCGGTAATATCCATATAACACTCGTCGATGGATGTTGCTTCGATCTGCGGCGTATAGCCATAGAGAATTTCGCGGAAAGCTCTTGAATAAGCGCGGTAAATTTGGAAGTCCGGCTTGATCAAAATGAGCGAAGGACATAATCGAAGCGCCTGATTGACTGTCATACCGGTACGCACGCCTTTACGCCTTGCGGGATAGGAACTGGTCACTACAATTCCGCGGCGCTTCTCGCTGTCCCCGGCTACAGCCGTCATTTTCCCACGGTATAATTCAGGGTTCTCCGCTTCATGCACCGAGCAGTAGAAAGCGTTCATATCGACATGCAAAATGACCCGCCCCTTAGCCGGGTAGTAACTGGATGTATCTTCGCTCATCGCCCGCGCCTCCTTTCTTATTCTCGCATTTCCGCTCGCCAAACATTTGTTTCCCTATTTTACCGTAAAAATGTCTCTCTGCCCACTATACCGGTTTAAAGCGTTCATGCTATAATCGACAATTAATACGGACGGAAGGGAGCAGTTCCATGACACGGTCCATTACCATTTTCGATACGACATTAAGAGACGGAACACAGGGGGAAGGCATCAGCCTGTCGGCCGACGACAAGCTGAAGATTGCCGTCAAGCTGGACGAGCTCGGCGTACATTATATCGAAGGGGGCAATCCGGGCAGCAACGGCAAAGACGTCGAATTTTTCCGTCGAGTTCAGGAGCTGGATCTCAAAGCCAAGATTACGGCCTTCGGCAGCACTCGGCGCAAAGGCGCTTCCGCCGAAGACGATGAGAATCTGCAGCGAATCGCGGACTCCGGTGCGCAGGCGGCAACACTTGTCGGCAAGTCGTGGGACTTCCACGTGTATACGGCTCTACAAACGACTCTTGAAGAGAATCTGGCGATGATCGGAGATTCGATTCGCTTTCTGAAGCAACGCGGGTTGGAAGTCATCTTTGATGCGGAGCACTTTTTCGACGGTTACAAGCACAATCCCGAATACGCCAAATTGGTGCTGCTTACCGCTTCGGAATCGGGCGCGGATTGGCTCGTTCTGTGCGACACCAACGGAGGGACAATGCCTAACGAAATCGGAGATACGGTATCTGCGCTGGTTGAAGAAATGCCGGCGGCACGCTTCGGTATTCATACGCACAATGACTGCGAGCTGGCGGTGGCCAATTCGCTCAGTGCGGTATCGGCGGGCGCTCTGCAGGTGCAGGGCACAATCAACGGATACGGCGAACGCTGCGGTAATGCCAATCTGTGTTCGGTTCTTCCAAATCTCCAGCTTAAGATGGGCCTTCACTGTCTGCCGGAAGAAAAGCTGGCACTGCTCGCCCAGACGGCTCGTTATGTAAGCGAAATCGCCAATGTGCATATGCCGGCCGGTCAGTCCTATGTCGGCAGCGCAGCCTTCGCTCACAAGGGAGGCATTCATGTCTCAGCCATTCTGCGCGATTCCCGCACCTATGAGCATATCGCTCCGGAACTTGTCGGCAATAAACAGCGGGTGCTCGTCTCCGAATTGGCTGGTCAGAGCAATCTGGTGTCCAAAGCGCAGGAACTCGGCATCGAACTGGATCCAAAAAGCCCGCAGGCATCCGAAACGATTGGGCGAATCAAGGATCTGGAACACCGCGGCTATCAATTCGAAGGGGCCGACGCTTCGCTTGAACTCCTTCTTCGCGAAGCAAGCGGTGAAGTACAGGAATTATTTACTTTTGAATCGTTCAAAATGCTGGTGGAGAAGTCTGCCGGAAAACCGGTTATCTCCGAAGCTTTTGTCAAACTGCGAATTGGCGGCGAAAGCCTCTATACGGCCGGTGAAGGCAACGGTCCGGTCAATGCGCTCGACAATGCGCTGCGCAAAGCGCTTCTGCAGCATTATCCACAGCTTACCGATATGCATCTGAGCGATTACAAAGTGCGCGTATTGGATGACAAAGAAGCGACCGCCTCCAAGGTCCGTGTGCTGATTGAATCTCGTGATGCCAAAAGTGCTTGGAGCACGGTCGGTGTATCCGGCAACGTAATCGAAGCGAGTTGGGAAGCGCTTGTCGACAGTATGCGTTATGCTCTGCTCGGCCAGGAACCAGTTAAAGCCGTCGCTCTCATGGAACCGCGTCAAGGTCTGCTCAATCATTAACCGGTAAATAAACAGCCCGTAAACAAAATATCTTCTCAAAAATCTTAGTAAAAAGTTCTCAAACAAAAAAAGCGGCTTCCCGCTACAGCGGAAAGCCCAGTTTGAGAGGGGTAAACATGGGTTGCAGACTTTGGGGGAACGACATGCCGCTTTTTCAAAAAGTACCGGTCCCTGCCTGGAATTCGGTTCTTCGCTCGGCATTCGCTCCATTCAGAGTCTGCGAGATCGAACAAGGTCTTACAATCGGTTCCCAATCGTAAAACATTTCACTCGGAAACCGAATAGTTGCAGCGGGCGGCATGCGTACCGGCATAGAACAGCGGTACGCACCGTAGCGCCAAACCCGCCGCACTGCTGCTCTTCAGCGATGCAGCCTGCCGGGAATCGATTATGTAACGGAGCTTAAAGCTCCGCAGCATGATTCGATTCCCGGCTTTTTGTCTGTCTTCGTTTCAATTCCGGTTATGTGCTGCCAAGATGAGCATACAAGTCTCCCAGCGTAGAAATCTCATTCTCCCGAACCCGATTCATGTAACCGGCCCATAGCTTTGCGGTCATCAGCGAGTCTTCCAACGCATGGTGACGTCCTACAATTTGAATGCCTTCTTCCTGCAGCAGTTCGTCCAATCCATAACCCTGCCTAGAGGGATGAAGCAGCTTGGCAATCATCATCGTATCGATCACACGATGCGTAAGACGTACTTTTGATGTTCTCCAGAGCGCCGTATTAAGAAAAGCTTTGTCATGCGCACTGGCGTGAGCAACCAGCACCGAATGGCCGATAAAAGCCATAAAGTCATGCAGCGCTTCGATCAGCGGCGGCGCATCCGCTACCATGGCCGGTGTGATGCCCGTCAAGTCCGTGATATGCGAAGGAATATCGATGCGCGGATTGACAAGCGTATAGAACGTTTCGTCTTCCAGTACCTGTTCTCCCTTCATTTTAACCGCTCCGAACGACAAAATTTCATCGCCTTTCTGACAGTTAAAACCTGTTGTTTCCAGATCGAATACCACGGTTTCCAGCTCATTCAACGGAGTAATGAGCGCTTCCGGTCTACGCTGCTCGCGGCTGAGCGAGCGGATGAATGCCATCTGATGGGCGCTTGGTCCGCCGAATACCGAAGCTACTGCGGAAGGCACTCCTCCGCTGCGCAGCATATTCCAGAATCCGCTTCTCGACCCAGCTGGCTCTTTCATGCTCGTCTCCTTTCCGCGAATCTGAGCTGACGCTGAAGCACACGATGCAGTTTGCGCACCAGAATCAGGCTCTCGCGCAGTTCATAGAACTGCTCCTTTTTCTTTAGCTCTTCATTCGGCAGATAACCGGCACTTTGCAGCAGGCCTCCTCGATCGGATACCGCCGTCATGTTTCGCAGCCGAAGCGCCGTCAGAAAGGCTTCATAGGTCGGTTCCAGCAGCGGCAGCGAACCTGCCTCGAATTGGATCAGCCGCTGCAGTCTGCGCAGCGTCGACGACTCTTCCACATCATGCTGAAGCGCCATAAAACGGACTGCGTTAACCAGAGGAATATACATTCCGTACTTTACATCAAAGTCTCCGGCGTGGTCCCCAAAACGTTCGGTCACTACCTGCCCAAGCACATTCAGCGTCTTCTTATGGCGGACCGTATTGCGAAGAATAGCGGCATGCAGTTCTGCATTGCCGCGCAGTCCCCCGTAGAAGTTTCGTTTCCATTCTTGTGCAAGATCTTCGTTCCCTGCGATCAGACGCAGATCCGAAGCAATAATCAAATATCTTACCGGTTCCCAACTGAGATCACTCTGCCACGATTTAAGCTGCAATGCCCAGTCAGAAGAAGTCTGACGCCATCTCGGTTCCGAACACATGACTTTCCCTTCGCACTTCTCATACCCGGCCGTCTGCAGAATATCGGTCAATCGACGGCCAAATTCAGCAAAATAGACTTCTTTGTCTTCATGTTTCTCATCCGACAAAATCAGTCCGTTATCCTGATCGCTCCAGAGTGTCTGCTCACGCCGTCCGGCACTGCCGAATACGACGAAAGCGTAAGAGACGGGAGGCGGACCGAAGCCCGCCTCCCCCATCTCACGCTCGCACAATTCGACCGCACTTTTCATCAATAAGTCATGCATACTATTAATCGCTTCGTTCAAGTCGGCAGCTTTCCGTCCGACAGCCGCTTTCAGCAATTCTCGCTGCATGACGATCCGCTTTTCTCGGAGCGCTTCGGGGGAACGGATCTGCGATAAATTTTCGCGGAATGCGAGTAATTGGTCCGTATACGAATTTGTCGGTTTCACCCGATCCCCCCTTTTTCCCTTCACGGCCTGCATGGCCACGGAACATCGTACCTGCGGCCCGACCATTTTCTGTTTCCAGATTATTCGGACTGACAAACATTTTGAATAGCGAATCGATTATGCGTTGACTGAAGTACGTTTTCCGCCCGATTCGGGATTGGTTGGACCATGAAACGTCGTGTCGCCCGCCATTTTCATTTGCTCCGGATAGCCGTAGCTGCCGTGCTCACTGATATCCAGACCCATCATTTCTTCTTCCTCAGTTACACGGATGCCCATCGTAACTTTCATGACGTAGAAAATGATGAACGTTACGACCGCAACGAATGCCAGTGTACCGATTACACCCAGCGCCTGAACGCCCAACTGGTGCAGCCCGCCACCGTAGAACAATCCTGCTTGGCCAAGACCTGCGTCCACAGACAGGGAAGGCAGTGCGAAGAATCCTGTGCAGAGCGCACCCCAGATACCTGCAACGCCGTGTACGGAAAATGCGAAGACCGGATCATCCACACCAGCTCTTTCAAACCATTGCGCTGTGAAGAAAGTCAATACGCCGGCCACCAGACCGATAACGACTGCTGCCCACGGAGCAACGAATGCACACGAACCTGTAATGGCAACAAGCGCTGCCAGCACGCCGTTCAGCATGCTTGGAATATCAGCTTTGCCGAAGACCATCCAAGAGATCAGAAGCGCCGCTACACCGCCAGCCGCAGCTGCAATGTTCGTTGTCAGGGCAACGTAAGCGAAGAATCCGTCCTCAACCGTCAAGGCGCTGCCCGGGTTGAAGCCGAACCAACCTACCCACAAGATAATAACGCCGAGTACCGATAGAACCTGGTTATGTCCAAGAATACTGTTTGGTTTTCCGTCTTTATTGTATTTACCCAGACGAGGTTTGAGCATAATTGTGGCGACCAGAGCCGCTGTTGCCCCGGTTAAGTGAACGACCGTCGAACCTGCGAAATCCTGCATCCCCAACTCACCGAGCCAGCCGCCGCCCCATACCCAGTGTGCAATAACCGGATAAATGACGATTGTGAACAGCGCACCGAATACGATGTATACACTCAGTTTTGCGCGTTCCGCTAGTCCTCCGCCGGCAATCGCAAGGGACACGCCTGCAAAGGCAAGGTGGAACAGGAACATCAGCGAAACCGGAAGGCCGAAGCCGTTGACGGAATTGAAGGAAGCGGCTGCTTCGTCTCCTCCGAAGAAAAATCCTTCGTAACCGAAGAAGCCGTTGCCGTTACCGAAACCAAAGCCAAAGCCAAGTGCCCAGAAAGCAATGCTGGCTACACCGAACGACAGAATGGTCTTGCCTGCTACGTGACCAGCATTCTTCATTCGAACAGACCCGGCCTCCAGCAGTGCAAACCCAGCCTGCATCAAAATAACAAGTACAGCCGCAATAAATACGAAAGCCATATTGATGCCATTAGTTAATGTCTCTGTACTTGCAGCCTCCGCCGCATATGTACTTACCGGAAATGCCGACACTGCTGTTAAGGCTCCAACTGCTGCACACCACTTCTTTTTCAAATTCCCCACACCCTCTTCATGTAATTTTATCTAACACTATGTGAAACTCTTGGTGTCATTATAAACTGTGGCAAGAAAGCTGACAAGTGCATTTTTGTAAAAAAACAAATTTATTTTACACCTTTTTTATTCACCTATTCGGCTCTGCATCAGAGAATAATACTTGACCCGTAAAAACATCTCTAAAGATAACCTGAAGATAAACCGTGACGTTTGACTGTATGCTTTAAATTGGATATAATTGAATTTGTCAATACCAACTTTTTACACCAGCTTACTTTTGTTATTTCTTATAGAAAGGGTGAGACAGCGATGGGGGATACGAAGTTGTTCCGGATCGGTGAACTGGCCAAAGCTGCAGGTACCAGTGAGCGAACCATCGACTATTACACCAAACTGGGGCTAATTCGGCCGCAGGATCGTTCGATGACCAATTACCGGTTATACGGACCTGAAACTTTGCTCCGTCTGAAACGTATTCATGAATTGAAGAACGAAAAGTTTACCTTGGAAGAAATCCGGGAGCGGCTCGACAAATGGAGCGAAGCAACTGGAGACGAACGCGTTTCAGAAAAGCTCACAGCGCTGGAAACTCATCTGGCTCAAGTTGAGAAAGAGTTAAAGGAGCTTCAGCCTCTGCTGCAGGATCTTGATCCGGCACAGGCGAAAAAAACGTTCTCGCAGCTCGTCCCTCAAGGCATTGCCTGCATGGAAGCCATAAAGCTGCTGCTCGGACAGAATCCTATGATGTAAGGTTTTCACTACAAATGGAGGGAAACGAATATGAGTTTTAACGTATTAATGTATATCCTGATCATTCCAGCTTTTATTTTGACGATCTGGGCACAGTTTCGTGTTAAAGGCACTTACAACAAATGGCGCGAAGTTCAGGTAAACAGCGGTATTACGGGTTACCAAGCCGCTCGTCATATGCTTGATACGCACGGACTGCATGACGTTCAAATCATTTCGGTACCGGGTATGCTGTCTGACCATTACAACCCGATTAATCGTACGGTGGCTCTTTCGGAAGACGTTTATTATGGTAACAGCATCTCCTCCGTCTCGGTCGCCTGCCACGAAATCGGGCACGCCATCCAGCACAAGGAAGCTTATCCGATGCTGTCGCTGCGTCACAGAATTTTCCCGGTCGTTAATTTTGCATCCGGTGTCGCTCCGTTTCTCATTCTCGGCGGCTTCCTCTTCAGCGCAACAGGCCTGATCGGTGTAGGTATCCTATTCTTCGCCGTTACCGTACTGTTCCAGTTGATCACACTGCCAGTTGAGTTCAATGCCAGCAACCGGGCTCGCGACATCATGGTGTCCGAAGGTTATGTAACGAATGAAGAAGAGCGCGGAGTCGGCAAAGTGCTGAACGCAGCTGCACTTACTTATGTAGCCGCTGCCCTTGTCTCACTGCTTGAATTGATTCGTCTGATCGGAATCTTCAACAGCCGTGACTAAATCGAAAATCGGTGTGAGGTTCGATCCAATTCGCAGGCATATGTTTCTCAAAACCGGCATGGGCTTAGCCCGTGCCGGTTTTTTAGTGCATTCAGACACTTGTCCGTACCCCTGAGTCTTCAGCCCTAAAAATTGTCGTGTGCACAAGAAATATTGGCTAACTCGCCTACTTTTATGGTACTATACATCTACTTCCTACTTACTTCAAAAAGCTGAAGCTGATCGAAGTTTTCATACATAAAGGAGAAAGTTTGTGAGCCTATCCATGTGGTACGATCTATGTTTACTCACCCTGTTGTCCGTCCTGTTTATCTACATTTTTTTTACTGTACGGATCACCAATTTGCATAAGGTTTATTTCATCTTCCACTTCTTCATCATGCTCTGGCCATTGTGCCAGTTCGCCACTCATGTGGTACAGGATCTCGAGGTTCAATTTTTCTTCGTTTCACTATCCTTCGCTTCTTCCCTGATGCTGGCAAGCGGATGGCTGTTATTCACGCTGTTTCTGGCAGGAAACACAAAGCGGCTGAACCGCAAATCTGTCGGATTGTTATTCACTCCCGCCTTACTCGTTTCAATCTGCGTTATGATTAATCCGCTTCACTCATTTGCCAGTCCGGCAGCAGATAACTATATCAACCGTACTTACGGACCACTATTTTGGATTACCCTAATCGTACTAACAGGATATTTCCTGAGTTCCCTCGTCGTTCTGCTCCGTACGCTCCGATCGCCCGCATCTTCCAGGAGTCTCAAAAAGCAAATCCGGATCGTCCTCTGGGGTATCTGCGTCCTCGTGGCTTTTGCAGGAACCGACGTTATTCTCAACGTTGTCCTACAAGATTTCTTGCCTATCATTCCCGGCTTAACTTCACTCGGTATGTTCATCACAGATTTATTCTTCGTATTTGTTATTACAAGATACAAAGTATTCGATCTGGTAACCATTGCGCATGAAGATATTATCAATACAATTCCACACGGTATTCTCGTATTGGACGAAGAGGAATCGGTAATCGAAACCAACCGGGCTCTTCATCTATTTGTTGACATTGAAGTAGGCGATACTTTCGATATCGAGACTTTACTGTCTTCTGTTCGGACCGGAGACAATCTTCAACATTTCATCGCACAATACAAGCTTCGAGAAACCGATTTATCCGAGATTGAGCTCTTTTCCGAGCAAAGAAACCTGCACTTTATTTTGCAAACCTCACCTATTTTCGATGCCAAGCGCATTCCTCTTGGACACATTTTTATTTTCCGGGACGTTACACAAGAACGGAGTCTGGTACAGGAACTGAACCGACAGAACGAACTTCTTCATGAGCAAAATCGATCACTTGATCGCACCCGTCTTGACCTTTCTCTTGCGAACCGCCGACTCGAAGAGCTGGCATTGACAGACAGTCTAACTCATTGTTACAACCGTTATTACTTAACCCAGAGGTTGTCTCAGGAGCTTAATGCCACTGCAGAACAGCGTCTCCCTTTTTCGTTAATTCTGTTTGACATCGACTTTTTTAAAACGATCAACGATCGTTACGGCCATGTTGCAGGAGACGAAGTGCTGTACCGTACAGCACAAGCCGTCAAGCAGTGTATACGCAGCACAGACATCTTGGCCCGTTACGGAGGCGAAGAATTTATGCTGTATCTGCCATATACGAATAACAAAACCGCGAAAAAAATTGCCGAACAGGTCCGCTATGCCGTTGAAAGCAATATGGTCCATTTGGAACAGCTTGTCGAGCCGATAAGTGTGACTGTCAGTGTGGGAGTTCTGTCTATTCAAGATCTCCATCACGTACAGATCGGTGAAAATATGAAAGAATATCTGAATTTCCTCTTCTCCGAAGTCGACAAACCGCTGTATCGTGCCAAAAAGAACGGCCGTAATCGTGTTGAATTGGCCGATATGACCCCACTTCCTGATTGGCCTTTTAAGCAATCAGCTCACAATAACTGACATATTGTGTTACAAAAAAAGCCGATCCCTAAAGGGATCGGCTTTTTTCCAATCAGTTCTCTTACCTGCTCAATTCTCTTACTCATTAACCAATCTTTCTGCCCAGTGGAAGCCGCATCATTAATCCGTATAGGAAAAAGCCGGCAACTGCTCCACCAAAATGTGCCCATATATTCACATCCGGAGTTGCAAAACTCAAAATCAAGCCCATAACAAGCAGGACATAAACAGTCTGTCTGGATCCCTTATCCATCTTGTTGCGTTGAAACAGCGCCATGTACAGAAAAGCTCCATAACCGCCATAGATTGCTCCCGAAGCCCCTACGGAGATGAAAAACTCACTCATACGATTATACGCACCCAAACTGATGACATTTGCGATAATTCCGCTTACCAGATACAACACGGCATAACGAATATGTCCCAGCAGACGCTCAAGCGGCGGAAGGAATACAAGAAGAGCGAAGCAGTTGAATAATAGATGCCCAAAATTTCCATGCAGGAAAACTGAAGTCAGATAGCGCCAAGGCGAATCTACATTTTCGATTCCGGGTACTCCCGTTACATTGGAAAGCGCTCCGTACTCCAGCAATATGGCTCCTGAAGCACCTTGACTATAAGCGCCATTTATCGCCAGAACGATAAACATAATTACGTTGATCAGCACAATCAACGCCGTAATCGGATAGAACTTCAGGTACTGATTCCATTTTTCGTACCTTACAAAAATCATGATTTTCCCCTTTTCCATTGTTCTCTTTGTTTGCTGGCAATTCTACGGCAGGGATCAACTTGTATCGTTCTCTTACTTTTAATCCTTTGAACGATACATTCATTTGAAGAACCCCCATAAGAAACATTATAATGAAACAGCGCGGGAAAATCCAAACTCTCTGATTTCCCGCAAGAAAATATGAGGAGGTCATTCGCAATGACACAACAAAGAACCGGTATCGCTACGTTCAAAGGCAATCCGATCACCCTGGTAGGCCCCGAGCTCAAAGTAGGCGATCAAGCACCGGATTTCAAACTCAATCGTACTCTATTGGACGAAGCTTCCCTATCCGATTTTTCCGGGAAGATCAAACTGATCAGCGTCGTTCCATCCCTGGATACAGGCACCTGCGATGCGCAGACACGTCGTTTCAATACAGAAGCCGCCGATTTGGGCGAGCGCGTTGTTATCCTGACCGTCAGCGTCGACCTTCCTTTCGCTCAAGCCCGTTGGTGCGGAGCAGCGGGTGTTGATCAAGTGGTCACATTGTCCGATTACAAAAGCCGCTCCTTTGGCGAAGCATATGGTGTCCTGATTGACGAGCTTCAGCTTGATATGCGCGCCATTTTCGTGCTCGACAAAAACGACCGCATATCTTACGTGGAATATCTGCAGGAAATGAGCGAGCATCCGAATTACGAGCAGGCGATCGCCGCAGTCAAAGCTTTGCTGTAGGCTGTACTTCATTTTCCCATCGTATATTATGAAAAAAAGCGCACCCCCGGCGGGAAATCCGCAGGGCGGGTGCGCTTACATAAGATTTTACAAAACGTCTAGTTTGTCGTTTTGTGAGCGGCCAGCTTTTTGTCGAGAATAGCGAACAAGCTTATAATATTCCGATAATTCGCGCCTAGATCGCCCAGCGATCCTCGAGAAGCCGAATAAATATCGACTGCGCTTTTGACTGGACTAACAGCCAAAACAGAAACGGTAATATCCATCGTTCGTCCAAACTTTGTCCGTTTCTCTAATGTGATCTCGCCTACGCCAGCCACTTCGTGCAGCACCTTGTACCCGGGAATTTTCTTCAACGTCGTGCTGACTTCTTCCCAAGCTCTTTCTCTGGAAAGGCTGTAGTATCTCGTTTTCATGTTTGGGTCGGTCGCGCGGTCACTTGTGCCTTCCTGACTGCGAATGATCCCGACCAATGTACGTTTAAACGACAAGATCTTTCCTCCTTTAACGTTACCCGCCGATCTACTTCTAGTTTATCATTGTTCGATTAAGAACAAAAGAAAAACACAGCAAAAACGTCCTTGCTCCGATAACTTCTTCGGTGCAGGGACGTTTTATCACGTTTGGGAACAATGGCTCTTCAGCCTGCCCCCTCGTATATGGATCATAAAAGGGAATCCCGCTCTGCCGTCCGGTAACATTGTCTCGAACCTGCTATCGCAGGTGGGTGACCGCAAAACGGGCTTTGAAGTCCCCATGTCATATAGACAGGGCTTTTCATTGCGGCGTTCGATTTAGGTCTCCCGAGACTCATTCATTGGTTCAAAACAACGAAAAACCGAAACGTACATCGCAGGATGTAGAGTTATTATAGCGCTTGCGACAGCTAATGTAAACTCCATCCAGGTTTTTTTACAAAGGAATCTTCACTTTTCTTTTTTCTCTTTGCCAAGCTCAATGAGTTCCGACTCTTCATCGGAATTTTGAGCTTCTTCCCGCTTTTTCGCCTGCTCCTGCATTTTCAGGAATGTCGCATAGAAATTAAAGAAAGCGAACCAAGCCATTACACTCACGGCACAAATTACGTACAATACCGGCATCTGCCATCCAATATAGAGAATTGCGATCGCTCCGATCAGCGTCGAAAACACTCGGAACGGACGCAGCAGTGTCAGCAGAATTGCATTTTTTAAAATGCCGCCGATCTTCATATGATAATGAGCAACCATGGAGAAGAAGTTAAACAGCGAGACGAACAGAAGAATCATCAGAATTAGCATCAAGATACCGAAGAGCTGCAAATTGGGGAATTGGACCATATAAACGGTAATATCGACGTACATGACGACAAACAATACCGTGTAGAAAAGTCCGCCAACCAAGCTTTGCTTATAGTTCTCCTTGTAACCTCTAAAGAACGTGCGCATAATTTTGACATCCGGATCTCCCATCACCCATTTGCGTACAACAGTAAACAACGCTGATGTAGCCGGGAATAATGTAACCGGTGCCAGAATACCGAGCGCCCAATTCAGCGTCAATGCTTCATTGACGTACTGCGGATCGATGGCCAGCCGCAGATACAGAATGAACAAGAACGGCGCCGAACACAGCACCCAAAGCAGATTCGTTCCCGAGAGACGCATAATCCACTCGGTCAAGCGGTATATGCCTCCCGTAAGCCCCCTAAATTCCAACAGGTATTCCTCCTCGAAAAATCGCATAATCGCCAGTGGGGTGCATGATCACACACCATATGCCGTATGATATTCAATTATACCGATTCCAGCGAGCAAAAACCAGCCTTTGACAAAAGGGCGGCGAAACGAATATCGCTCCCTCTTATTCTTCCTCTGCACAAAAAAGACGGCGCATCGCTGCGCCGCCTTAAGTCCGTTCAGAAATTAACCTTCTTGATTGTCGCGGTTCGTGCTTGGACGATCTCCCTGGTACGAAGATTTTCCTCCGCGTCCCTGGTAGCCGCCTTCTTTCGAACCTTTGTAACCGCCTGTTCCGCCAGTACGGCTTCCGCTGCCCTGGTAGCCACTGCGGCTGCTTCCGCCTTTGTAGCCGCCTTTGTAACCGCCGCTGCTTGCGCCTTTATAGCCGCCAGTCGAACTACGGCTTCCGCCCTTGTAACCGCCGCTGCTGCGACGTTTTACTCTAACCGGATCCTCAGGTGTCAGCTCGACCTTGGCATCCTTCTTCTCGCCGGTCATCAGCTTCATTGCTGCAGACAGCAGGTTAACGGAATCATACTGCTCAAGCAGTTGAATTGCGATACCTTTGTATTCGTTCAGTTCGCCGTCCTGTACTACTTCAAGCAGGCGCTCAGCCAGAATGCGCTGTTTGCCTTCGATCGCTTCGCTCATTGTAGGAAGCGGCTTGCGAGCGATTTTGTGACGTGTCACACGCTCGATGAAGTTCAAATGATCAAGTTCGCGCGGCGTTACGAAGGACCAAGCTTTACCTTCTTTGCCGGCACGACCTGTACGGCCGATTCGGTGAACGTAGCTTTCCGGATCCTGCGGCAGGTCGAAGTTGATTACGTGCGTAACGCCCGATACGTCGAGACCGCGTGCTGCTACGTCCGTCGCAACCAGTACGTCGATGCTGCCGTCGCGGAATTTGCGCATAACGGCATCGCGCTGGTTCTGCGAAAGGTCACCGTGAAGGCCGTCAGCCGAGTAACCGCGTTTTTGCAGGGCTCCAGCCAGTTCGTCTACCCGGCGCTTCGTACGTCCGAACAGAATTGCCAGCTCAGGGGATTCCATGTCAAGCAGACGTGTCAGAGCTTCAAACTTCTGACGCTCAGGCACTTCAACGTAAGCCTGCTCGATCAGCGGTGCGCTGATTTGTTTTGGAATAACCGATACGTGCTGCGGGTTGCGCAGGAACTGCTCAGCCAAACGCTTGATGTTGGCAGGCATCGTTGCCGAGAACAGCAGTGTTTGGCGTTCTTCCGGAACCAGCTTCAGGATGGACTGAATGTCTTCCATGAAGCCCATATCCAGCATTTCGTCCGCTTCATCCAGCACGACTGTGTGCACATCGTCGAGCTTGATTGTTTTACGGTTGATGTGGTCAAGCAGACGTCCCGGCGTACCGATAATGATCTGCGGCTTTCTCTTCAATGCGCGGATCTGACGAACGATATCTTGACCGCCGTAGATTGCCAGGGAACGCAGTCCCTTGAAGCGTGCCAGCTTCTCGATTTCATCGGCAACCTGGATAGCCAGTTCGCGTGTTGGTGCCATGATAAGAGCGGAGATCTTCTCTTCTTCACGAGCGATCTTGCTGATCATCGGAATACCAAATGCAGCCGTTTTACCTGTACCTGTCTGTGCTTGACCGATCATGTCGCTTCCGGACAAGGCGATTGGAATCGCCTGCGACTGGATCGGAGTCGCTTCTTCAAAGCCCATCTCTGTAATTGCCTGCAATACTTTTGGTTCCAAATCGAAGTCTACAAAATTTGCCAATAGATTCATGCTCCTTTATTGTAAGCGGATCGCCACTTTACCTGTGGACAAGCCACTTTCGTATTCTGTATTCTTAAGTAGCCGCAACCGATCGATAACCGAAGGGTTCCTCATATGCTAATGACACCAAGTTTTCCGCACCACTTGGACAAGGGAGGAGCTTCTTCAAAGCCGAAGCCGAAAAGCCGAAGCCTTATTATATACCGTTTATCCTTTTACTCGTGATTCTTCCGTTCAGTCGTTGACGGTTACGGAAACGAGAAAGATCTACTCAAGAACATCTAAATCATTATACCATAAGCGGCTATCGAAAAGCTAGTAAACCTTCAAGACTTTGTCACATTTTTTCATAGTTTTCATTTTGTTTTCGTTTTTTCATTTTATTTTTCAGGAGTGGTGGGTTTGTTTATTCGAATGGGTCATGTTATTACAACGGTCATCGGTGCCTTATTAATCGCGGCCGGCTTCAATTTGTTTTTGATTCCGCATCAACTGCTCAGCGGCGGCGTATCGGGACTTTCCATGCTTACCGCCTACTTTACCCCGGTCTCGGTCAGCGTCATGTATTTTGTTTATAATGTGCCACTCCTGATTGCAGGCTGGTTCCTGCTCGGACGGCGTTTTAGTTTACTGAGCATCATCTCGGTTGCCGCTACAACGATTATGATCGCGCTTGTTCCGGAAAGCATGGTGGCAAGCGATCCGATTATTTCTTCCGTTTTCGGAGGCGTTCTGGTCGGTGTCGGAGCGGGCATCTCGTTCCGTGTCGGCGGATCAAGCGGCGGCTTCGATATTCTGGGTTCTATTGTTACCCGCTACCGGGACTTCCCTGTCGGCACCGTTACGGTAGCCCTTAACGGATTGGTCATCTTCGTGATGGGTTATCTTCAAGGGGATTGGAACCTCGCACTGCTGTCGATGGTATCCATCTATATTACAGGCAAAGTGATGGATGGAATTCACGTCGGTCATGTAAAAGTTACCCTGTTCATCATTACCGACGATACGGATGCCCTACTCGCCCGTCTGCTTCAGATCGAGCGCGGTATTACCCGCATTTCGGCCGAAGGCGCCTTTTCCCACTCGAAAAAGGATGTATTGATGACCGTTACGACCATGTACGAACTGGCCGAGCTCAAGCGTATTATTAAAGAAGCCGATCCGCGGGCGTTCGTCAACATTGTCGAAACGGTAGGCGTAATGGGTTCGTTCCGAAAGCGCTCGTTATAATATTGACAAGGTAAAATCGAATTCCGGGTAGGGGTATGTTATAATGAGTCCGTACCGCTTCCGGGGCTCCCCGGAGTCCCGGTTAGGCAAGCTTCACGCTTCAGGTTCATAGGCACGCATGGTTCGCTTTTCTAAGGTATTCGAGTCAGACAATGACGCACGATTCCGGAAAAGAAAGGGTGACGACTATGGAAATGGAAGCCGTAAAACTTGAGCAAATCGTGATGAAATGGTACCCCGACATGCTTTCTTTTTTGAAGCAGCAGGAGCTTGATTCCGTGATCGTCCTTCGCGACGGCCTGGGTATTCTTGAAGCCGAAGACGCGCTCGACATTATTCACCACAGCATTTTGGAACATCAGTCACCGGAAATTTTGCACTAAAAAGATTTTGCGCCAAAGAGATTTTGCACTAGAGATTTCATATGATTCGCATTGCAGTCCGTTTGAATCTCTTCAAAAGCTTCTTCATAAGGCCGCGCTCTTCTTTCGAGAAGGGGCGGCCCTACATATGATGAACGGTTTTAGCAAAAATCGGATTCGTTCGTCTGCATGGCGGTTAAAGACTCAAAGTATGCCAACTTGCCGGAACAATTAGAAATTTGTTACAAATTCACTCCACGACCGACACAAAAAGGCTATACTGGAAAAGACATTCCAACCAAGAATCACGTACAGACAAGGGAGAGAAAAAAATGGACATCTTATGGAGCCTGCTGGCTTTGACAATCGGCGCTTCCAATCCGGAAAGCGTACAACCTGCGCAGGTAAGTACCAACCCGATCAACACAGCCGTTCAATCGGCGTGGAACCTGAGTGCCCTGACTGCTCAGAAAGACAGTGTAGTGATCGACGCGGACAATCCGCCGCTCAAGATTGATCCGCAGCCGGATGCCCCGACCGTTAAGGGCATTTATGTAACGGCCTATAGTGCAGGCGGCGCTCGAATGAGCGAACTGCTGGATCTGCTTGACAATACCGGCCTCAATTCCATGGTTATCGACGTCAAGGACGACTTGGGGTACATAACGTACAAAACGGAAAACAAAGATTTGCTGAAAATGGGCACTTCCCAAAAGTTTATTCCGGATATCGATGAACTGATGAAGAAGCTTAAAGATCACAATGTTTATCCGATCGCTCGTATCGTTGTATTTAAGGATACGATTCTGGCAGAGAACCATCCGGAGCTGTCCTTCACCAACTCGGACGGCAGCGTATGGAAAAACGGAAAAGGCGACGCTTTCGTCAATCCGTACAGCAAGGAAGTCTGGGATTATAACGTCGACATTGCAAAAGAAGCGGCGGCCAAAGGCTTCAAGGAAATCCAGTTCGACTATGTTCGCTTCGCGGAAGGTTTCGAAAACCGCGCCGACAAGCTCATTTACGAAAAAACCGACAAAACGCGTACCCAAGCCGTTTCCGAATTCGTGCAGTACGCGCGCAAAGAACTGGCTCCGCTCGGCGTTCGCGTATCGGTCGACATTTTTGGCTATGCGGCATCCGTACCAGCTGCAGAAGGAATCGGACAAGACTTCACGAAAATTTCGGAAAACGTCGATGTTATCGCACCTATGGTCTACCCGAGTCATTACTCGACCGGCTGGTTCGGTGCCAAAGATCCGGACAGAGAGCCTTATGTAACGATCAAAGGCTCCATGGAAGACACTTTCAAGAAGCTGGATGAGATCGAAGACGAATCGCAGCGTCCGATCGTACGTCCATGGATTCAGGACTTCACTGCCAGCTGGTTGGGCAGCGGCCACTATACGAAGTACGGCAAAGCCGAAGTGGATGCCCAGATCAAAGCAATGGCCGATATGGGTGTGGAGGAGTATCTGCTCTGGAATGCTTCCAACCGCTACACCAAGGACGCCAACTACGGTCCTAAGGACTGATAGATTTAAGCCGTCTCTCTTATTTCATACAAACGGCGATATCGCGCATGGCAAATGTACGGCGACAACCCGGCCTTCAAGGCCGGGTTTTTGCCTGCGTCCATACGAGCTGCCGCCATACTGAAAGGACCTGTCAAGAGCATGCAGCCCACTTCATCATTCAAACAAAAAATCGCCCAGTTTCTTATCGTATTCCTACCGATCTTCGTAACGCAGATTACGCTGTCCGCCATGGCATTCTTCGATACGAGCATGACCGGTCACGTTAGTCCGGCCGCACAAGCCGGTGTATCGATCGGCGTCAGTCTATGGATTCCGATCCAGACCGGCCTTAACGGCGTATTGAACGGCATCATGCCGATTGTCTCCCAGCTTGTGGGAGGCGGCCGGGAACGCGATGTCCGCTTTAATGTATTCCAGGGACTTCTGCTGTCGCTGCTGTTCTCGGCTGCCGTGCTGCTGCTTGGCGCTATGCTGCTGCGTCCAGCGATCGAATTCATGAATGCGGAAGCCGAAGTTGCGGATACCGCTTATAAATTTCTAATCTGTCTGGCTTTCGGCATTGTTCCCTTATTCGGCTACACCGTACTGCGCGGCTGTATCGATTCCTTAGGCCAGACCCGCGTATCAATGGCCATCACACTGTGTTCGCTGCCTGTACAGCTGCTGCTCAATTATTTGCTGATCTTCGGCAAGTTCGGCTTCCCCGAGCTGGGCGGCGTAGGTGCCGGCATTGCAAGTGCTGTCACCTATTGGGTGATCTTTCTGATCGCCTTGGCTGTCATGCACCGGGCCGAGCCTTTTGCAAGCTTCGGTTTTTTCCGCAAATGGCATCGGATCTCTTGGGCGAAGCAGAAAGAACTGCTGCAGCTTGGTATTCCGATCGGCTTTGCGACTTTTTTCGAAACGTCCATCTTCGCCGCCGTGACACTGTTGATGAACCGCTTTGGAACAAATGCGGTCGCCGCACATTCCGCCGCGATCAACTTTGCTTCCACACTGTATATGATTCCGCTGGCGATCTGCATGGCGCTGACCATTCTCGTCGGTTACGAAGCGGGGGCAGGTCGCAATAAAGACGCCAGGCAGTACGCTTTTATCGGCATCGGTTCCGCTATAGGAATGGCGCTCGTTACCGCCGCCCTTCTGGTGCTGTTCGGAGACAAAGTGGCCCTGATCTATTCGAACGATCCGGCCGTAACAGCGCTCATCATTCAATTCCTCGTCTATGCGATCTTCTTCCAGCTGTCTGATGCGCTTGCTACGCCTATTCAGGGAGCGCTGCGCGGCTATAAAGATGTGACACCGGCATTTTTCATCACGCTGATCGCTTACTGGGGAATTGGACTCCCTGTCGGCTACGTGCTGGCCGTCTATACATCTTTCGGCCCGTTCGGCTACTGGTTGGGCCTGATTGCCGGGTTGGCCGTCGGAGCGGCGCTTCTGCTGCTCCGGCTGCTCAAGGTCCAGCGTCTGCATGCCGTTCGTCCTCCCGACCCTAACGCGATCCAAGTGTAGATAAAAGGTTGTTCCCCTGAAATAGATAACGGGAACAACCTTTTTGGCTTGGATGACTACAGATGACTAGAATTCGAATAAATCAAGCTGCTGCGGTTCATCTTCTCCGGGAAGCTTCGGTACATCCTGACCGAGAATGGCCATCAGCTCTCGCGCGTTATCCGCAGCGTCTCCGCCGGAATTATTGTTGAAGACGACATACACCTCTTTCGACTGCTTCTCCAAACGCCGCAGTCGTTCCGCCCATTCCTCCAGCTCCTGTGTATTGTAGCGGTACAGATAGCGTACTTCCCGCCAATTCGGCTGATTGGCAGACTGCCAGCCGGCTGTATTTCGTCCATGCATGCGTACAATCGTCAATTCATCGTCGGTCACTTCTTCAACGATCGGCACCGAACCGACTCCCGCCTGAGGCTCGTCGCATACACTGTGAATCCAGCGCTCCTGCCGCATAAACTTCAGCGTACGCTCCCGCATCACCGGCTGAAACCAGCTCTGGTGCCGAAACTCCAATGCACACGGGACATCATCCATTCGTGCGCGAATCTCGCGCAGCTTCGCCACATTCTCGCGTGTACAGTCGAACCAGGGCGGGAATTGAAACAGCACCGCCTTCAGCTTATTCGCCTGCTGCATCGTGCCGATCGACAGACGAAAAGCTTCATACATTTCGTCTTCACTTTCAAACGGAATTTTGCCGCGTGAATGCCCAGTCATCCCTTGGAACGCTTTGATGACAAAACGAAAATCCCCCGGCGTTTCCGTCGTCCATTTTTCCATGTTCCGCTTGGACTGCACCGCATAAAACATACTGTCCACCTCGACGGTTCCAAACAGCTTGCCGTAAGTAGTCAGCTTCTGCTTCGCCGCTTCTTTTGTCGTATAGATGGAATCGTGATCGCCCCATCCGGTCAATCCGATTGTAATCATCCGCACGCCTCCTTTCTTTGGAACAATTTAACTTTTTTAAAACGAACTCTTGAAATAAACCCTTGAAACGAATCCTCGAAATAATCTCCATGTCTGCTCTTACCCGATCTGCAAACCTAAATAAACCTCCGTACCGAAAAGAGCAGACAAGCTGCCTTTCCGGCACGGAGGTTATCCCTTTGCCGCTTCCAACGCCTATACAGACATCCGTTTACTGCGAAAGACGCAGCGCCAATTCGTACATTTCGTTATCGAACTTGTTCTTGGTGTTGACGACTTTATCGATATCCGTCAGTACCAGTTCGCCCTTGATAATACCGCATGCTTTGTCGCTCTCGCCGCGGATCAGCGAGCGAACAGCAAAATCGCCCAGACGGCTGGCCAGATTGCGGTCGAACGGAGTCGGTGTGCCGCCGCGCTGGATATGGCCCAGTACGGTAACGCGCGCATCGATCTGACTGGAATGTCTCGCCAGCTCGCTTGCGATATCGTCGCCTTTGCCTGCGCCTTCGGCTACCACGATAATACTGTGGCGTTTGCCCATTGCGAAGTTGTGCGTCATGCGCTGAGCAACTTCGCCCAGATCGTATGGTACTTCCGGTACGAGAATCGTCTCGGCGCCCGAAGCAAGACCTGCATGCAGCGCAATGTCGCCGCAGTGACGACCCATAACTTCAACGACGGAAGCCCGTTCGTGCGAAGACATCGTATCCCGAAGCTTGTTGATTGCGTCAACGACAACGCCTACAGCAGTATCGAAACCAATCGTATAGTCGGTAAACGAAATATCATTATCGATCGTGCCCGGCAGACCCATTGTATTGATGCCGAGCTTGCTCAGCTTATTCGCGCCTTGATACGAACCGTCGCCGCCGATAACTACAAGACCTTCGATTCCGTAATTGCGCAGAATCTCGGCTCCTTTGCGCTGTCCCTCTTCCGTATAGAACTCTTTGCAGCGAGCGGATTGGAGCACAGTACCTCCGCGCTGGATAATGTCGCCGACGCTGCGCAGGTCCATCGAGAAAATATCGTTGTTAAGCAGGCCCTGATACCCCCGCTGGATTCCGAAAATTTCGATTCCGTGGTAAAGCGCGCTGCGCACAACGGCGCGAAGCGCGGCATTCATTCCTTGGGAATCTCCGCCGCTGGTTAATACTGCAATTTTTTTCACTGCTGACATGTTGCTTCCTCCTTGTTAGTGCTGCCTATGTTTGCGGATCCATATACTGTTGACGAAGAAAAACAGACGCGTTAACGGACTTTTCTTCATCAATCGTTTAGACACGGTTCGCACGTCTCTCTGCTCGCTGACCTTCGGATCGGACAGATACAAAGCGAGCAATCCTTCAATAATCATTCGGTGGAAAGCGGCATGCGGAAGCCCGGCCACGTCGCGGCGTGCACCGTTCACAATTTCTTCAACGCGTCCCAGCATGGCTTCCCCGCTCTCGTAGTAATTGCAGAAATTCAGGTCGCCTCCGATACGGTCTTCTTCCTGATCGATCAAATAATCGAGCATAATATGAAGTCCGCAGACGTAAGGGAAGTAAGCTTCGTATACGGATCGCGCCGCCTGCTCGTCGAAATCTTCACGGCTCGCACCGGCGAACAGCATGAACATGCCGAGCGTCGATCCGGTTGCCGCGGCGAACTCGTTCCAGTACAAGTCGGGCGCAAGGTCGGCGTTCTCCGCTCTCCAGGCCGTCAGCGACGGCTCGCGAAGTTCGGGGGCAATATGCTTATAGACCTGCAGGTCACCGTACAGACCGACGAGACGACGTACATAAGGCTGAGCATGGACGTAACCGGGCAGCTGGCGGATGTTCTCTTGACAAACAGTGACCAGGGCATTCAAATATCCCCCGTCGTCCTGTTCATCACGGAACCGATAATAATTTTCCGGCTGTGCGGACGGGTCCACCGCGTCCAGCATAGACTTATGTAAGAGACGAAAATCTTTCGGGTCCAGCGATGTGCTTCGGTCGCACAAATTGTCGAGATAGTCGCTGATGGTCTGAAGCGCCACGATCAGCGGAATAAGTACATCTTTTTTGTCCAAATTGATTGCTGCGTATACCGAGCCTCCCTGACAATGGAACTCTTTATCAGCGATGCTCGCCAGTGCCTGGGTTCGAAGCTCGGGATCGGGAATGGTTCCGGCACGGTCTCTCCAGCCTCCGAGCGATTCTTTGACCCCCGGCAGGACGATTTTGTACACGCACCGCATCAGGCTGACCGGGTCTTCGGGAACAGTATAAGCGGTTCTGAGTCGGTTCAAAGCGTACCTCCAAGTACAAGTCATGAGTCTCCCTAAATTCATTCCCATTATAATATGCAGTCCCGCTTTGTACAAATAACCTTCATCATATTCAAACTCTTTTTTGGCTTTTTTTCCGCAAAATTCGGCATATCATCCTGTTTGATGCCTATTCCTTCGCCTTTCCCGTCCCAAAATGTCCTATTTCACCAAACTTTCTCTCCCTCAGAATTGCAAGCGTTTCCAGTCATGCTATACTCAAAAGTATTCCGTTTTTTTTCGAATTCGGCTCTGTCCGGATAACTTTTTCACGAAAGGAGTTCCTCATGTCCGATGTTCCCTTATCCTGGAAGCGGCTGCTCATGTTCTTCATTCCGCTGGGTCTGTCCGCTTCGCTCGTTACGCTGTCCCATGTCATTATTAACCGTACGCTAGCTTCTGCCGCCTCGCCGGAAACGGTTATCGCCAGTTATGCGCTGGCTGGCAGCCTGCTCGCCATTACGGAACGTCCGTCCACACTGCTGAGGCAAACCTGTTCGGCACTCGTCCGAGACAAGCTTTCTTTTCGGGCGTTAACATTCGTGACTTACGTGTTTTTGGTCTGCGTCATGCTGATCGGGGTATTAATCGTCTACACTCCTATCGGACGCGGCATCTTCGGGCTGGTATTCGGCGTAGATCGTCAGCTGCTGCCAAGCGTACTTGCCGTCTACGGCGTTCTGATGTTTGTCAGCGTTTTTTCGGTAATTCGCAATATTTATCAAGGCATCATCATTACCCATAACCGGACCAAATGGCTGACGATCGGTATGATTATCCGCTTGGCGGGCATGTATTTGCTGTCCTTGTATTTTGTAAACATTCACGGTGTAACCAGCGGAATCGTCGGTGCTGTGATTTTCCTTGCCGGCATGGTGATCGAAGCTGCGGTGAGTTTTTTTGAAGGTCGAAATATTGCCCGAAGACTGCCCGCCAAAAAGGAAGGTCATTCAGTCGAGACGCGCGGCGATGTATTCCGTTTCTATAAGCCGCTGCTGTATTCCGCACTCGTCGCCATGTTTATCGGCCCTGCACTGAACATCATGCTCGGCAGAACGGACGGTGTGGCGCTCGCCATCTCCTCCTTTGCCGTGGCAGCCAGCCTTATGCAGCTGATGCTCAGCTTTTTTATGTATATTCATCAGATTGTACTCAATTACTACCGGATTGATCCTGTGCTTGTGCGCAAGTTCTCGCTGGCAATCGGCTTTATCCCTGCTGTCCTCGTCGCGTCAATCGCTTATACGCCGCTCGGCTATTGGGTATTCGGACAAGTGATGAACGTGGAAGGTCGGCTGCTCGAAGAAAGTCTTCGCACGCTGCAGGCTTTTATCCTGTACCCGCTCGTTATGCCCTGGCTTGATTACGGCAACGGATTGATTTTGCTGGACGGACAGACCAAAGTCATGTTCCGCTCCCAATTGGCCAATGCGGGCTGCACGATCGCGGTGCTGTTCCTGCTGGTTGCACTTGTTCCGCACTGGAACGGGATGGTCGGCGCATTGGCGCAGTCGCTCGGCCTTCTCGCAGAAGCGATCATCATCTTCCTTGTCGTACGCCGCATGGGACGCGAACCCCGGATGAACAAATCGGCATAAAAACAAAAGACATGCAAAAAGGCACAGTTCCTGGGGAGGAGCTGTGCCTTGGGTTTGCTATGTTATCAAATCAGGTAAGAAAAAAATTCTTACAGTTTGATTACGTTAGCTGCTTGTGGTCCACGGTTACCGTCGGTGATTTCGAACTCAACTTCTTGACCTTCGTCAAGAGTCTTGAATCCGTCGCCTTGGATTGCCGAGAAGTGAACGAATACGTCTTCTCCGCCTTCTACGGAAAGGAAACCGTAACCTTTTTCTGCGTTAAACCATTTAACTGTACCTTTCAAATGAACAACCTCCTAAAAATATCACCATCTATGATGAATATAATTATTATACTGCAATAAAAAACCTTTGGCAATTGAAAACTTGAAATGGGCTGAGGCGTTGCTTTTGCCGGGGCGCGTGGGTTATGATTTTACTTAAGAAACAATGTGAAACGAGGAATGGCAACCATGATTAAAAAGCACACGATTTACAAAAGAGACAGTTGGAACATGATGACGGTCGAGGTTCACGGGCGTCAGCTTGTGCTGCGCGAAATTTCCGACCAGTGGGGCGAAGATTCGCACACGTTTATCAGCCGGCCTGAGATGATGGAATGGGCCAAGTCCCGTTTCAATAAGGAGAAATTCGACGGCACCGATGAAGAGTGGCAGAGCATCATGGATGCGCTCAAGAAGGTATAAAGGATGAACGATACGACCAACCTCGCCATCCTGATCGTCCTGACGCTGCTGCTCGGCGGCGTCGTTGTTTTTTATAAGGATACGATCCCGCAGAAGCTGAAGCGAGGTCTTGCGATCGCTGTCGCTCTTATGCTGCTGCTTACCTTCATTATGACCGCCTATACGCTTTTCACTATGGGCTCCTGAGCCGAATCTTCTTCGGCGATCATCCCAACCGGCACAGCCGAACAACCTTAAGGAGGTCCTGAGAATGAGCACAATGCCCAAAACCCTACCCAAGCGAAGCGAAGTGGCTTCCGAACATCAATGGAAACTGACCGACCTGTTTGCGGATCAAGAGTCCTGGGACAACGTTTATGACGAAGTCAAAGGACAGCTGAAAAAGTTCGAAGAGTTCCGCGGCAAGCTGAGCGACGAAGAAAGTATCGGCGCCTGCTTCCGGTTCGAGGACGAAGTATCCCTCAAGCTGGAGCAGCTGTACGTCTATACGCATCTGTATCATGACCAGGACACCGCCAACCCGACTTACCAGGCGCTGACGCAAAAAGGACGCAAGCTGCTGGTCGAAGCCGGCGAAGCGATGTCTTTTATCACGCCCGAAATTCTGTCTCTCGACGATGCCCAGCTGGATCAGCTGATCGAAGCGGAATCGCTGAAAGATTACCGGTTCACGCTGCAGGAAATGAAGCGTGAAAAAGCGCATGTGCTGACGCAGGCCGAAGAAGCGCTGCTCGCCCAGGTCGGAAATCTGGCCCAGGCGCCGCAGAACATTTTCGGTATGCTCAACAACGCCGACCTTAAGTTCCCGAACATTAAGGACGAGAACGGCAACGAAGTCGAACTGACGCACGGCAGTTACATTCAGTTCCTGGAGAACCCGAACGTCGAAGTACGCCGCCAGGCCTTCCAGACGATCTATGCAACGTACGCCAAGCTGAAGAACACGATCGGCGCGTCGCTGACCGCCAACGTGAACAAGAACATTTTCTATGCTCGCGCCCGCAAATATCCGTCGGTACTGGAAATGAAACTTTACGGCGACAACATCCCGGTATCCGTCTATGACAACCTGCTGGACGCTATCCATGAAAGTCTCCCAATCCTTCACCGCTACATGCGTTTGCGCAAGAAGCTGATGGGCGTGGACGAACTGCATATGTATGATCTGTTCGCTCCTCTTGTGGAAGAGTTCAAGATGGACATTACTTACGATGAAGCGAAAAAGATTGTAGCCGAAGGGCTTCAGCCGCTCGGCGAAGATTACTTAAAAGTACTGGACGACAGCTTCAAGAGCGGCTGGATCGACGTTTATGAGAACGAAGGCAAGCGGACGGGCGCTTATTCTTCCGGCGCTTACGGCGTACACCCTTACGTACTGCTCAACCACAAGGACAACCTGAACAGCATGTTCACGCTGGCGCACGAAATGGGCCACGCGCTGCACTCGTACTATTCCGACGAAAATCAGAAATACCGCGATGCACAGTATACCATTTTCCTCGCGGAAGTCGCTTCGACGACCAACGAAGCGCTGCTGATGGATTACCTGCTCAAAAAAGCCACCGACAATAAAGAAAAAATGTATCTGCTAACGTATTACGCGGATCAGTTCCGGACAACCGTATTCCGCCAGACGATGTTCGCCGAGTTCGAGAAGATCGTTCATGCGCGCACCGAAGCCGGAGAATCGCTTACGCCTCAAGATCTCTCGAACATCTACTATGACCTGAACGTTCAGTACCATGGACCGGATATGGTCGTAGACCGCGATATCGAGATGGAATGGGCGCGTATTCCGCACTTCTACAACAGCTTCTACGTTTACAAATATGCGACTGGATTCTCCGCCGCGACAAGCTTCTCCAAGCAGATTCTCGATGAAGGCGCACCGGCTGTTGAACGCTATCTCGGTTTCCTGAAAAGCGGCGGCAGCGACTTCTCGATCAATATCCTGAAGCAGGCCGGCGTAGACATGTCTTCTCCGGAACCGGTCCGCGAAGCGATGAGCGTCTTCGAAGCGCTGATCGAGCAAATGGAACAGCTGGCCAATTAATGTCCCATTCAAGGCTCTGCGTCAAACAACCGTCAATCGGACAATGATGCTTATGAAGCCTTTAAGGGAAAGGGGCAAATGGATATGAAAGTTCAATGGTCTTTGATTTTGATGCTCGTCTTCGCCTTGATTACAGCGATCTTCGCGGTTATCAACGTGAACCCAGTAGAAGTGAATTTCCTGTTCGGCTATGCCGATGTACCACTCGTTCTGCTGATTCTGAGCAGCGCACTGTTCGGTGGTCTGATTGTCGGTCTGTTCGGCATCTACCGTTTGTTCCAGACGCAGCGCGAACTGAAGAAATTGCGCCTGGAGAACGAGCAGCTGCGCAATCAGTCTTCCGTATCGTCCGTCGGTACACCGCCGGCTTACGATGAGCCGACGGTATCCGCGGACTCTGCGCCGCTTGAACCGATCTCGGACGATCTGGATCGAACACGCGATTCACGAGGGTTCCGTGCGGACAAGTAACACAATGTTGTTTGATCAAAAAAGCGTTCGAGAAAAACCGCGACCTCGCTTTGAGGGTGCGGTTTTCTTCTTGAAGGCCGTTCATTTATTCATTTATCCGGGAGGAATTAAACATGACTGTACATATCGATGAGAACTACGTTGTAACTCTGCTCAAAAAACTGCTCGACACTCCGAGCCCAACCGGCTACACGCATCATATTATCGATCTGATCCGCGAAGAAGCCGAATCGCTCGGCTTTCCGGTAACGTTCAACGAAAAAGGCGGCGCGATCATCAGCATGGAAGGCGAAGAAGATTCGTATACCGTCGGCCTGAGCGGCCATGTGGATACGCTCGGCGCGATGGTCCGCTCTATCACACCGCAGGGCACGCTGAAGATCACTTCGCTGGGCGGCTTCGCCATGTCCAGTATCGAGAACGAATACTGCATCATTCATACCCGCGGCGGCCAAACCTACACCGGGACGATCCTGACCCAGCATCCTTCCGTGCACGTCTACGCCGATGCCCGCGACTTCAAACGCTCCGAAGAACATATGGAAGTCCGGATCGATGAACTGGTCGCTTCCCGCGAAGATGTGGAAGGTCTCGGCATTATGACCGGCGACTACATTTCGTTCGACGCCCGTGCGGTAATAACCGAAAGCGGCTACATCAAGTCCCGCCATCTGGATGACAAAGCGAGCGTTGCCGCCCTATTCGGCCTGCTGGAATCGGCCAAGCGCGAAGGCTGGAAGCCGAAACGTCCGGTTAAGATTCTCATCTCCAATTATGAAGAAGTCGGCCACGGTACCGCTTATATCCCATCGGATATTGCCGAGATGATCGCGGTGGACATGGGCTGTATGGGCGAAGATCTGACATGCAAAGAAACCGACGTCTCGATCTGCGCCAAAGACTCGTCCGGTCCATACGATTATCATATGACCGGCAAACTCATTGAACTGTGCCAAGCGCAGGGAATCGATTACGCGGTAGACATCTATCCGTTCTACGGTTCCGATGCTTCGGCCGCACTGCGCGGAGGCAGCAATATCCGAGCGGCGCTGATCGGTCCTGGCGTACATGCTTCGCACTCCATGGAGCGGACGCATACCCGTGCCGTCATCGGCACAGCGCGGCTGCTGTGCGCTTATGTCCGAGGCGAATAAAGATATAGAACTATAGAACGTTTGGAATCTCTTCAGAATCAAATTAGCCTAAAAAGATGAAAAAAAGCCTCCGCCAAGTTTGCCGAAAGCCGAGAACAGAAATGGGGTGTAGCGCTTGACCAAGCAGTCTAATCGAAATCTTCACCGCAGACGTCTGACCGTCGGACTATTCATCCTCCTGCTTGCCGTCTGCGCTTCCGCTTTCTGGCTGCTCTTCTCCCCTTTCAAACCGGCCGAAATGTTCGAAGATCTGCCCAAGCGCTATACGTATCTGGAAGCGGAAAAGCCAGGTCAGCCGGAACTGCATATGATGTCCGTTTCTCCCGATGATATCGTGCTTCGGGCAGATCGGCTGCCGCTGCAGGAGATTCATGCCTACGGTATCAACGGCGGATTTTTCTATGAAAATTCGCTGCTGTCGATCGCCGTTCAGAACGACGAACCTACAGCCGGGAAACGCAGCGACTACGGTTCCGGCTGGTCCAACGTCAAATACGCCCGCGGCACACTGGTCTGGGACGGGAAGCAGCGGAAGTTTTCCGTACAGACGGTCTCTTCAGCGGATGAAATCAAGGTAAGGAATCGCAGCCATTACTGGGCTCAAGGCGGAGTAAGCCTGAAGCTGTCGGATGAAGAAAACTGGCAGACTATCAGCATCGACCAACACCTTCCTTATGCCGACGAACCACGGATGCGCTCTGCGCTCGTCTATAACAATGCCGGGCAGCTCTGGCTGGTCGTCACGCCGACCTTGAGCACGGCAACCGATTTCCGAGCGGCTCTGCTGGATAGTGTCCCTGGCGAAGGCCGTGAAGGCATCTTCCTCGATGGAGACGGTTCATCGCAGATGAATGCCGACGAGATTCTGCTAACCGGTGACGGGCGGATGGTTGTGCAGATGATTGCGGTGTCGGCGGAAGAATGAAACTCATTTCAATGGGTAAGAATGCGTTATAAAAAAACCTTCACTCCGCGCATAGCGGTGGTGAAGGTTTTTGGCCGTACGCTGATTCTCTTTTGTCGTACGCTTATTTTTTATGGAAGCGATCAGTCTTGATCCTTTTTAACCTTCCGTGATGTCTGCTTGCAGGTCAGTGGCAATTTCGATCATCTTGGGAACTACGGCTTCGTCCGAAACGGCTGCATATAGATCACCCTGATAAAGCCGAAAAGGAGTTTCTAAGTCCCCACGCTTCCATATGAAAAAATCCCCGTCGATCGCCATACGGCTTTCCGGTCCTTGCACCGTCCAAACATTGGAATACACAAAGTCGGGTTTGGATGCAAAATATTGTTGGCACTCCTCCAAAGAGATCGCCGGCTCCGTATTATTTTCCTGCATGGATCTTGTAATCCGAAAACGCTGATTCATTGAAATACCTCCGAATTTATTTTATTTTATCCATTTCATTCTTCGACCTGTTCGATCTGTCCCAGCACATAACCCTTTTGCTTCGAGCCTTGATAAGCGACAAAATACTCCCGGTTCACCTCGATCAGATTCCATACCATTTCATTCTCGACTTCAATACGTACATCACCGAGTCCATTATTGTTTGAATTAGCGGCAATGATCCATTTTTCTGCGAGATCGTCCGATTGACCTTTCTCCGTGACTCGGATTGAGGTAGTAATAGACTCAAACGGTTCGTTATCTGGTTTGGAGCAGCCGGCGGTAAACAACGCTGCGGTTAGAGCAAGCAGCATTCCTGTCTTAAAAAGGGTACGCTTCATTTAAGAGATCTCCTTCATTTGTGGACAGCTCTCTGATTTGTACATCCGCGGCACGAATCGTCATTTCTCCAAGAGGACTGTCAAACAAAACATGAAGTTCGTACCCCTCATCTTCAGCATAAATCTCGCTATAAATCCAACTGCTTCCTATCTCGATTTCTGATAGATCCAACGTCTTTACACCTAGAAACGTTAATTGGATCTGACCCGAATCCCCGTATCCACGATCCAATATCATGACAAATTGATCATTTCCAGGCTTATCGAAAGATAATATGTTGGCATCATGTAAGTATTCTTCCATTAATAAAACGGCATTTTTAGGAAGGATATCTGTAATGGATTCATAGTACTTTCGATATTCATTCGCCTTAATCCTACTTCGTTCCAGATATTCACTTTGCCATTCTTCAACCATCTTTCTCAGCTCAGGGGATGGGAATTGACTCTTTAACGTTTCATCATGTATGTAAGGATGAATCTTTTCGGGCAAAAATTTCAACAAATCCTCTTTGATATACTCCAAGTTTGTCTTAGCTAATTCCTCGTAATCCATACCTTCAGATTTATAAAATGCGATCTGCTCTTCCCAATCCTCTTTAGATTCCGGGAACACTAAACTTCCAGATACCTGCATTTCGTTGTACCATTCCTTGGTAAATATATATTTCATGAAATACCTCCGTAGGGATGGCCGCTGCTATTATTTTTCAGCCAGTTCACTATAAAATCGAATAGTTTCACCGAATAATGATGACCGCTTCAAACGTATACCAGCTCAATTTCGATTTGGCATACATTTTCTTCGATACTGACCGACTCGATAAATGTTACCAATCCCGGGCAGTATTCGTTCAGCGTTTCAAAGTTCGAATCCCATCAGCTTCCGAAACTGGGCAGCAGCAGTGCCTTCCGGGTTCAATCCGCTGTGCTTAGAATCAACGAAAATCCGCCACTGCCAATCTTCAGGACCTACAAACCCTATTTTTGATGTGCGTTCCAGAAAGTCAATGAAGTTTCGTCCAAGCGTGTAACCATGTCCCTGCCCATCGGCATGACTCAAGTATACAACGGGATTATCGCTCTCAAGCAAATCGAACGCTAGATAATCGCCGTTACCAACCTCCATAAATGCCAGTTTGTTATGCCAGACCTTATCGTACTCGTCGCTTGGATCTGAGAAATTTCCTTCAACCCAAAAATCCTTTGCTTCGTCGATTTCCAGGAGACTGGTAAGACTCCACTGCAAAATTCCACAGAATATTCCCTGATACGGAGAAGGGAGTTCGGTATCTTCGTCAAGAAACCAGCGCAAATCAAATTCGCCAGAGCATTGGAGAAGCACCTGTCTGAAGCTGAGCGGCAGTTTCATACCCAATTGGCGTTCTACTTCTTCAACTTGGTCTTCCGCTGCAGGCGCTCCAATGCTGATTGCTGGAACTACGCCGCCTCCAGCAATAACTTGAACAGCAACCCGATCCACTCGTTCTTGAATGACCTCAAACGAAAACGACATACGATTCTCTCCCTTTGAGTTAGGTAAGCGATCACAAAAGTTCTGCTGCTCGATTATTTTTCAGCCAGTTCACCATAAAATCGAATAGTTCCATCGAATAACGATGACCGCTTCGAACGTTTGGCAGCTCGCTTTCGATTCGGCGCACATTTTCTTCAATACTGACCGACTCGATAAATGTCACCAATCCTGGGCAGTATTCGTTCAGCTCTTGGAAGTACCTCTTCTGCGGTTCGATAAACGTCAGATTTAACTCGAACCCTCTTCGTAAACGTGTGGAGTCGCCTGCTTTTCTTTCCCTTAATCGATTTTCCGGGGCGTAAAGAATAAAATACTTGTCCGGAAAGCCCAGTTTCTGTTCGCTGATTAAAGGTCTATAAAACTCTTCGACGAATGCCAATGTTTGTCCATTGAAGAGAGTGAAATCAAATGCCCAGTTATACCAGAAAGGCTGAAACAAATCGATATCGACGATAACCTGCTGTTCTTGTTCTTTTTCAACGGCCAATCTCCATCGATCCAGTTGGCGCTCGAAGAACCACTCCGGATATTCCTGTTCCGGCTTCTCCCACAAAGAGTCGACTTCGAGAATATGAAAAGCGTCATTTCGGAGCGCGAACGCAGCCGACGTGGTCGTTTTCCCTGCAGCGCTTGCGCCTTCCATGCTTATGATGGTCATGAAATCACTTCACCCTTTCCCGCTTCTCCATTCCTCTTCCAAAATGCTCATTTCAATCAGATTCCAATAAGTATCTTGATATCTTCTGGCATCTCTAATCAATCCCTCTCTTACGAATCCTGCGCCTTCATAACAATTGACCGCTGAGGTGTTGAAATCAAATACTCCCAGGCTAATTCGGTGTAAGTTAAACTCTTCAAATCCGATATGCAGCACACTATTGATCATCTGCCGCCCGTAGCCTTTACCTCTATGGTCTCGACCAAGCAGTACTTTGCCGATTCGTGCCGATCGATTATATCTATCCACGTTTCCAAGAGATATATGTCCCACAAATTGGCCTGTCTCTTCTTCCACCGCTTTATAGATGAATCTACTTGAGGTGATCTTATCGTTTGCATCATGTACATAATCAAGCAATTGGTCCGAAGTTAGAGGATACTTGAATTGAGGTCCGGACCATTGGAGCAAGAAAGCTTCATCTTCCATCCATTCCATAAGCTGATTAAAGTCGGCCGGTTCAAAATACTCAAGAGTAATCATATGAGCTTATCCCTTCCTTTTTATTGGTTTAAAGGTTAGTCGCTGTTAGGCCATTTTCGATTCCCTCACAGATGTTTCCACCATATCCCTGCGCATTCCGGAACTGTTGACCATTGATTCTCATCTATTTTTCTTGCCAGCTCAGCTCCAAAGAAAAATTCTGTATTTTCCTTAGCTTCCGATGTATTAGAAAATTCATAGTCTGTTCTGATCCAACGATGTGAAAAATCATATTTATGTTCAAGAAGCGAATAGTATTCCTTCAAAAATTCCGGGGGATTTGGTGTTTCTGTTCCTGTCCCTAGCGTTTCCAAAATAATAATTGATCCATTCGGCTTTAAAACTCTTTTGATCTCTTTTAGAATGATCTCCAGGTTCTTATTTCCATCTTCCTGACCAGAATTCGTTAAGTAGCTGATACTCCATCCAGAAATCACTAGATCAACAGATGCATCTTCTATAGGAAGTTCTCGATGATCCGCTGCTAGTGTAGTCCAATTTACAGTAGTGTTTTGGTTCGTTAATTTTTCATTCAAAAGATCCAGCATAGACTGAGATATATCCGTACACACTAATGATTTCGCTTCTGGAGCAATAAAACTAGAAAGCCTGCCGGAGCCTGCTCCTAGATCCAATACATCGAGTCCTTTAAAAGGCTTTATTTCTTTGATAACTTCCGTTAAATCAGGCTGCCGACTAATCATGTCTTCGTATGAGTAGGATCGGTCATTATAAACTTCCTTATGGTTAGTCATAAAAGATTTCCTCCAATTGGTTTACTTATAAAAATAAGCCATTAACTCCTCGTCATATCCTTGACCTTTATACTCTAGAGCATTTTTCTCTATTCCATACGTTTTAAATCCTAACTTCTTATAAAGATCTACTGCCGCTTGGTTTGTAGTCACAACGCACAGGTTTATTTGTTTCAAGCCTTCTAAATCTTTTCCTCTATGTATGACTTCCTTTAATAGTTCTGCAGCAATTCCCTTGCCCCGATGTTCCGATGAGACATAAACTCCCCAGATCATTCCTTTATGTCTGAGTTTGATCCCTTGTTCTCTTCTGAATCCGATCATTCCAGCAGCTTGGTCACTTTCTGTGAAAGCCATCAATATATAATTGTCACTCTCATTTTTTATCCTCTTTGTGACTTCAGATATCGGAGTATGGATGGAATCTTCGTATGATGCTCCAAATGCTTCTGGGTTCGTTTTTAATGCTTCCAACCGTAACTTCCAATAGATTTCAGCGTCTTCTTGTTTGACTTCCTTGATATAAAACATTTGTAAAACTCCTTCCTATACTATTAGGATGGTGCAGAAGTTCTAATAATGTTCCTGTATTCACAACCTGATATATGTCGGGGTAGTGGCGGATACCGAGCTAAGGACGTATGCCCGCAGCGTAAATATGATGTTATGTGATACCCCTTCATCCTGAGTTACTTTCATGCTGGCTATATCCACCTATAGATCTTCCCATTAGTTACTTCAATGCTGTTCATACTTGCCCACTGTTTTAATTCTTCTACGTTATTCTCTTCATTATTTTTGAATCTAAAATGCAAATTCATTTTAACTAATTTTCTTCCGGATAGCTTAATACCGATACTCTGTGCAAAATAACCTTGTATAATAACCTTCTCGATTTTCTGTATAGGTACTTCAGTATGATTAATCTTAATTGTGTGTTCTGTAATTTCTAGCTCGTTATTTTTCCTTAAATTCCCTTTCAGCAGCATAACTACTTGTATTAGACTAGCTAAGAATAAGATAACGACAAAAAATACAGATAAAAAATCATCTTTTTGAACGATTAGTAACAGTAAAATAGCAGATAAAATAGCACCGAATATTTGGACATAGCTAGATTTAGGCGCTTTAATTTCATATCTCTTATTCATGTTCAAGTTTACTTCCTTTCTTTTCACTGGTTTCAGATAACGTTTCTGTATTTATGGCCCAGCGCATGCTGGGTGTCCGGCGTATACTGGCTCCAGGACGAATGTCCGCAGCGTGAATATATTGTTAAGTGATGTTCCAGTCTTCATCAAATCACTCACTCAATTTCTTATGTTCTTTATCTCTTATGAACGAAGTAATTTAAATGCCTTTAGATCAATATTAAATTCTCCTTCAGTCAGTACATCAAGCCCCAAAAGTCCGTTTATGTTGTGATATTTAAATGAAGTGAAATCTATGTATACATCTTTTAAAATGAAATCCCCTACCTGTATACCCTCGATTTTCTTACTAAATGCATGCTCTTTGCCTCCAATCCCATAGCTGGTTATGATTTCATCTTCCATACTCACTTGTACCCCGATTTCATCCACTTCATCTTGTGAGATCAAGGTATGGCTGGCTCCGGTATCGATCACGATATTCGATATCACTTTCTTTTGCTTATTAAAATGGACTGTTATTTCCGTAAATAACAGTCCGTCTCGATATTCAATATTCATTTAAAGACTTCTCCTTAATCCTATATTGTTCCGCACCTTCACAACGATTTGATCTTTGGAAGTATGATAAACGAGGGTTTTGTCTCTGCTGTTCAATAATTCGCGAGTTGCTTCTTCATCACTGATCGGGCCAATTACGGCCACATCATCAATGATCTCTTGATTGTCTGTTTCTTCAGAATGAAGAACTTCGAATTTCACAAATTGATTCGGAAAAATCTGTTGTACTTCTTGCCATTTCATCATTGTCCCTCCTCTTTTTGATGGTTATATTATACCATTTCGCAAGCCTACAACTCTCACTGGAATTTCACTTAATGTTCCTGTATTTACGACCTAGCGTATGCTGAGTGTCCCGCGCATGCCGGGCCAAGGACGAATGTCCGCAGCGTGAATATATTGTTAACTGATGTTCCGGCCTTCTTTGAAATACTCAATATTGTTTTCTCTTAAATTCTCTTTTACTTCTTTTGTTGTTTCTAAAATGAACTGTTTCACTTTATCTGTAGTAAAATAAATGTTTTGTATTTTCGGCTCATTGTTTGGCTCATTTAACCATATCAATTTAAGATCTCTATATTGTTTGACTTCATCTTCCGTTACGAAAGGATAGATCGAATATCCTTTCGCTAGTACTAACTGCTTCTTCATGTCCAAAATATTATTCATGGATTTTTGAAGTTCAAATTCAATTTGGCTTACTTCATTCTTATAAGCTTCTCTAATGTGATCTCCTTTATAGACTTTCTCGAAATCAGTATATAACGTTTCTGTCCATCTTAAATCCGTATAAATATGAGTAAAGTAACCCACTATAAAATCAATCCATTCTGGTTCTGATTGCATCTGTAGGTATTCTTCGAGCTTCTCAAATATCTGTTTTTTTTGGGCCAATCTACCTTCATGTACAAGATGAGTCAAACCTTTTTCTTCTCTTGTAACATCTCCTCTAATATGTACTGCATCAGGTGCAATGCTTCCTAATAATAGGTTTGGTGTCGGGCTCCCTGAATATAATTGTTGAGATATTGCGAAGTGAACCATTGGCCACGGCATTATTGATCCCCCTATTTCCCTTACAATTCAATCGCACCGGAATTTTAGTTAACGTTCCTGTATTCACGACTCAGCGCATGCTGGGTGTCCAGCGAATGCCAGACCGAGGACGAATGTCCGATGCGTGAATATTATGTCATAGGATGTCAGCATCTTCTATGAATTAACCCACTAATTCTATTCAATCTTTATGCAATAATTCATTCCCAAATCACTTAATTCTTCTACATTTTATATATTCAGTTCTGATAATTTTATTTTCGTTTATTCAATGCTTTGAGAATCATCTTCTAACTATATTTCCAACTCATCCTTATCCTATCGCTTGCTCTTAAGTAAACCACTTATTGAAATTATTCACTTGATAATTCTTTATAATTAATTTCTTCAATGATTTCTTTAGTACCATCTTCTTTTACCACCATTACTTTCACATCTTCAATGGGACTAATTGCATACCAAAACTTCTTATCCTCTTCAACCTCAATAATTTCAGCAGGTTCATTCCCTGCATATACTTCACTAATTGAATTTCCACTTATTGTACCTGAATATATAAAAGGTGTTTGATTCATTGAAGACCATTTCACTGGGGAATTCCATTCAGCCCCGCTTGATTGTTTCCAACTCCATTGATTATCTTGTTTCTCAAAATAAGCTATAAATATTTGATCTCCATATTTATTATTTTCTTTAAAAACTGCCACCGCATCATCTTGATGTACCACATTAAATTCCTTATAAACAAGCTCGTAGGAATAATCTTTTTCGCCCATATGCATTTGCTCCATCTTTTTATGAAAAAAACCCTCAAATGTTTGTTGCTGTGAACAACCAACGATTAAAAATATTAAAAAGGCTACTGTTGCTAAATATAAAAATTTCACTTTTAATCCTCCCCCTTATCAAATAAGCGTTAATATTTTGTGAGATTGTAATTACTGTTAATCCGTCATTCTATTCGGTAAAGGATTAACTTAGCTTTTAATTTCTTACGCTGATTTCCTTTAACGTTCCTGTAATCACGACTCGACGTATGTCGAGTATCCGGCGAACGCCGGATCAAGGACGAATGTCCGCAGCGTGAATATTATGTTGGTATTCTCAATTTACTACCAACCAGGAGTTATTATTATTTTTTCCGGAAAATCTGATTTCTCTTTCCATAGCTTCGCCAATCTCCTTCCCGCATGCTCTGCATATCTTTTAGAATGAGGATCTTCCAAAACATCTTCTATCTTTATAAATTCAGTTATTTTATTTAGTTCAATCAATCCGGTCTTGAATTCATCAGGTCCAAATTTGTAGCTTATTATTATTTCATTTTCTTCTAATTTAATCATTACTACACTTGAACTTATCCCTCCAACAGCATTACATTCATAAAATATTTTCTTCGCAACTGTTCGGACTCCCTTTATATCAACAGCATTTATTTCTTTATTTTGAGCTTTAATTAGTTGAATGATTTCTTGAGTCAAGTCATTTATATTAATCTTATTTGATGTTATCAAATGAGTTATCTCATTTAATTTAGATTGATATACTTCCGACTCACCCATATTAAAATTAAATTCTTTCATATATTTACTTACAACTTCGTATTTCTGAATAAATAGCCTCTCTTCAATAGAGTCATTCATAACATTCACATCTTTCAATTGGTTTTCCAATCTTTCAGATAACGTTCCTGTATTCACGACCCGACGTATGTCGGGTGTCCGGCGAATGCCGGACCCAGGACGAATGTCCGCAGCGTGAATATTATGTTATCTGATGTCACTGACTTCTTCGATTAATCATTCAACTTCTTTCAATATTTCTTCAATTAATTCGATTTTCTTCGCATCTTTCTTATTTCTTGTATGTATTCGATATCCATCTTTTACGGATCTACTGTAGACCCGGTGATATTGTATAAGATTTAACAACCTGTATTTTATGCCTTTATAGTTTCTTTGTTCGATTTCATTTATTTTTATGCCTGCGTATTTCTCTAAGTCCTCAATAAAAGAAAACCCTATTTTGTGGTGACCATTACTAAATTCATGCTCATTAGCATCTATCAATTTATATCCTTGATCTTCAAGTTCACTTCTAAGTTCTCCCCATCTTTCTCGAATAAATTCTAAAGGAATTAGTAAATCGATATCTTTAGGATGAATAGCTTTGCCTGTTAATATTTCTAGTCCTAGTGATCCATAGAGTAAGGGACTTATTCCGAATTTGTCATTTAATTTCTTGGCAACAACCAAAAAGTTCTCGAATAACGGCTGATTCAAAATATCTTCTCCTAATTTATATGATTTTCATATGTCTTCAAGGTTTTCAGTGATTTCGGATAACGTTCCTGTATTCACGACCCGACGCATGTCGGGTGTCCGGCGTATGCCGGACCAAGGACGAATGTCCGTAGCGTGAATATTATGTTATAGGATGTCAGCAACTTCATTGAAATACTTTTAAATCTTAGTTTTTAATGTTTTTACTCATCTGTTCTTTTTCCGAACAATTCTTCATATTTTTTTGTACACTTTTATTATCAGGAAAAAGCAAATTATCAATTAAGACTCTGCCTTTTTGTTGATCTTCTTGTGACCAACTTTGATTCCATTCCTGTTGCGTCTCGGATATACTTCTTCCACTTAATGTCATTCTAATATCTTCATCCGCTTCAATCATCGCCTTCTTACTCTGAATTATTCCTGGTTTCAAACAGCTAACACTATCTATAGCCCTTTGTAAGACAACATTATTTTGATTCTGTTTAATCAACACATATGGGTAATCAGCTTCAAATTCTGAATTGAATTTTTCAATTGCACTTGGAAATGTATCTTTATTCCATAAAACAACTAAAAACATAGCAGAAGCAAATCTTATAGTAACAACATGATCGGCACGACGAATTTTCATTTTATCATGAGTAATTGATCTCCCACGTTTTCGATTAAATTGAATACCATTGATTAATATTGAAGGAGAATGAAGAACATACAGTGGTTGATAAGAGCTAAGTGGGCTTGTAAGCAGCGCTTTATCTTCTCCAAAAGCTGTCATGTCGACGTGAATACCTCCAAATATCGAGACCGGGGGGAACCTATCTTGAATTTCATCTGAGATAATATATTGAATTTCATCATTAAACCAATCACTTTCAATTCCAGAACTTCGTATCGAATTATAAATTATTTTTAATAACCATCGTTGAAGGAGATGGTAATCATATTCCATATTAATAATTGAATCCTCGTTATACTTCTCCAAAAAATATTGTCGAATCAATCGTACTCCATAAGCGTCTAGTTTACCGAGCAAGTTATTATTACAGTTAGCACATACGTCCTTGATAGATTGTCCTTGGTTGTCTTTATACATTCTACTTTGGGTAGTTGTAGTATTAAAAGTCACATCCTGATCTGGATACATTTCTATTAGACCTGAAGGAATAATATGTTCTTTTGTAAAGCTTGGAGCTTGATTACCACAGTAAGAACACTCTTTCATAAAGTTAAACTCTCCTTTAGTTTTATTGATTACCTTCTGTTTTGCTGATTTCCTATAACGTTCCTGTATTCACGACTCAGCGTATGCTGAGTGTCCGGCGAATGCCGGGCCAAGGACGGATGTCCGCAGCGTGAATATATGTTATAGGAAGTACAATTAGCTCTCTGAATTTTCTATTTCTTTTTCTTATCGAAATATTCTTTTCTTTTAATAATATTAAATGCTGATGGATATGCATCTTTTTCTAAAGGAGGGCGAATTTTAAAATAATCAATTTTCAAATCATCATCTGTATTTAAAATAATGTAGCCTTCATCAGTTATTTCAAAAAGATTAGCGTCATACGCCACTTCATGTATAACGCACAAACATATTCCATTTTGAACCTCTTCCTTCCCACCATCAGAAACAGGCCAAATATGAGCAGCTCTTAAAACAGTAGAATTGGTTATATTACAGATTGCACATTGATTATTATATAATTCTAGAATTTTGTTTCTAAATGGATTTTGCCTTCTAAGTGGCTTCAAAATACTAACTTCTTGCCATTCGCGTTTGTTTGGATAAGGTCTTCTAGCTAAAAAGGATTCTTCTTCTTCTAAGATTAACTCTCCATTTTTATTACTTATGAAAGTTGGTAGCGAATCATACCTCAATTGAGACATATCAAGAAGTGGAGAAAATTCGCCAATGCGGATCATAACACGAATTTCATCAGTAGTATTATGATAAATTTTAAATATTATTGGAAAAACATCTTCTTCCCCCAATTCCTCAATTGCTTCTTTTTTAATCGCTTTGTTTCGTTTTTCTCGAATAGCAGCGTTATTCGCTTCTCTAAGTATATCTTTAGTAAAATATTTGTTTGATACCATCAAAGTCTCCTTTTTACTGTATTTCCTATAACGTTCCTGTATTCACGACCCAGCGCATGCTGGGTGTCCGGCGAATGCCGGACCAAGGACGTATGTCCACAGCGTGAATATTATGTTAAATGATGTCGGATTCTTCCTGAAATACTTACATATTATTTTGTTCTATTTCTAATAGAGAAATAAAATAATTTTGAGAGTTTTTAATGATCAATTCATTAAATTCTTCAAGTAATTCAATTCCCATTGTCCCAACTATGATTTCGTTCGGATCACCCTTACAAATAGCACATAATATACGTGGTGTTACAGGAAAGTACATACCGTTAAACATCGAGTTATGAAATTCTGCATCAATCAGAGTGAACACCGGATTATCAGAAGTGTAGAAATAATTCTCACTTTCTGTAACATAAAAAACTATAGTATATTGTCCTGCTAATTCAATCTCTTTGATAATATGGCTTTTTTCATCTTTATCTTGATATCCCATTAATTTTTTTTTGAAATAAGCCAAAGCAAATTGGTCTATTGCTTCCTCTGATATTTCACCATATTGTTCGACAAATTGAACCTCATTACGTTCAATCTCTTCGCTAATCATATCTCTATAATATTGAATAGATTTCGGTGTTCTCCATTTTTGAGCTACTATAAAATTATGAAGCTGATTCAGATCATTACTACTTAAAGTTTCTTTCTTCTCGAAAATAAATTTTTCAATTTTTTCTTTTAGTTCATTCCATCTATTTTCAATTTGATCCCATCTATGTTCTGTTGTAGTAATTCTAACTGTATCAATTTCATGTTTGATTTGTTTCTTTCTTGCCAAGGTCTCGTCCTTATTAAAGATTTCCCACTTATCAAAAAAAGCGTATTGATTGGCATACTCATTAATGTCGTCAATAATTACTCCATTAATTTTAATAATATAGTCTTTAAGCTTTCCAAAAATACTTTCAATATCTTCAGGTGTAAGAATCAATTCATCCCTTACAGTCCGTGTATACAGATTTGGGCTATAAAGGATACTATCAGTTTTGGAATGTTTATGGATTGATTTGTTTTTATTCAAAACATACAATTTATCATTCGAATCTGTCCAAGCTTTCAAATAAGCTTGTGGTACATAATGCTGATTTCTATATGCCATACTAGTCATCCCTTTCAACAGTTTTATGTTTTATCCGATTTCATTTAACGTCTTATTTACGAACTTCGTAAATCCCTTCACTCTGCGATATTCCCGAACTTCGTAAATTCCACAATATCACCGTTATTCCTGAAGCTGCTTGCCTTCTCAGTTTATCATCTACTGGAAAATATGGGAATATGGATTTTAGATACCGAACTTTGCACAAAAAAAGTCTCAAGATGAGTAATCATCCTGAGACTTTTTCATTAAATCTATGCAGCATTGAACCTGTACATACAGCTCATCGCCATCATTCTTGACCAGTTACTTACTCTGCTCGATCTGCTCCGCCAGTTCATTCAGATAAGCCCAACGTTCCATGAGTTCTTCCAGCTTCTCTTCCGCAGCCTTATGCTGTTCCATCAGCTCTTGAAGTTTGGCCGAATCGCTGGCGGAACGTTCCATCTGCACAGCGAGGTCTGCGATTTTCTTTTCGGCCGCTTCAATTGAAGCATCAATGGTATCGTATTCGCGCTGTTCGTTAAATGTGAATTTGACCTTCTTGCCCGGAGTCGAAGCTGCCGGAGCACTCGCTGTTGCCGGGGCTGCAGGAGCCGGGGTTTGGACCGCGTCCATATCGGCCGAAGTCGCCAGACCTCCTTTGCCGCTCGATGACATGCCGTCTTTCAACGAACCACCGCCGGTACGCTCCATATATTCGCTGTAGTTGCCGGCATGGATCGCCACTTTGCCGCCGCCTTCGAATGCAAACAGCTTGTCACATACCCGGTCCAGGAAGTAGCGATCGTGAGATACGGTAATCATCACGCCAGGGAAATCGTCAAGGTAATCCTCAAGCACCGTCAGCGTCTGGATATCCAAGTCGTTGGTCGGCTCGTCCAGCAGCAGAACGTTCGGTGCCGTGATCAGAATCCGCAGCAGGTACAGACGACGGCGTTCGCCGCCGGACAGCTTACCGATCGGCGTCCACTGCGCGGTCGGTGTGAACAGGAAACGTTCCAGCATCTGCGATGCGGTTACGGTGCCTTCGTCTGTTTTCACCGTCTCTGCAGCTTCTTTGATATAATCGATCGCCCGCATAGCTGGGTCCATCTCTGCCGGTTCTTGGCGGAAGTAGCCAATACGCACAGTCGAGCCTTGGTCGATCTGACCGCTGTCCGGCTCCAGATCGCCTGCGATCAAGTTCAACAGCGTTGACTTACCGCGTCCGTTCGGACCCACGATGCCAATCCGGTCACCGGGAACGGTCATATAATGCAGATCGTCGATCAGCAGGCGTCCTGCCAGCGATTTGCTGATATGATCGATTTCGAGCACTTTGCGGCCCAAGCGTGTAGACATACTCGCCATTTCCAGATTGTCGTTTTTCTGCTGCGGCTTGTCATCCTGCAGCTGTTCGAAACGGTCGATACGCGCTTTCTGCTTAGTCGTACGGGCTTTGGCTCCGCGGCGAATCCAGGCCAGCTCTTTGCGCAGCAAATTCCGTCGTTTATCTTCGGTCGCCGATTCGCGTTCTTCGCGTTCTGCTTTCAACTCCAGGAAACGGGAATAGTTCGCCGTATAGCGGTGCATTTTGCCGTAATCCAGTTCTAGCATGACGTCTGCTACACGGTCAAGGAAGTAGCGATCGTGGGTCACCATAAGCAGCGCGCCCCGGCGCTTTTTCAGATACGTTTCCAGCCATGCTACGGATTCCGAGTCAATATGGTTGGTCGGCTCATCGAGGATCAGCAGTTCGGATGGCTGCACGAGTGCAGCTGCCAGCGCGACGCGCTTGCGCTGACCGCCCGAAAGCGAGCCCATCTTCGCATCGAAAATATCGAGTCCCAGCTTCGACAGCACGCTTTTGGCTTCGCTTTCGAGGCTCCATGCGTTCAGACGGTCGAGCTCTTGTCCCGTATCCATCAGCAGCTGCTGGAAGACTTCGGAGTTGGGATCTGTCTCAAACTTCAAGGTCGCTTCGCTGTAAGCCCGAGCAGCTTCCAATTCTTCGCCCTCGCCGTGCAGCAGCTGCTGCAGAACGGTCAGTTCTGGATCGAAATCCGGGTTCTGATCCATATAGCGGACACGAACCCCACCACTTTTGACGACCTGTCCGGAATCCGGCTGCTCAAGCCCTGCGATGATTTTGAGAAAAGTCGATTTACCTGTGCCGTTTACGCCGACCAGACCGATCTTATCCTGATCTTCCATACCAAACGATGCTTCGTCGAACAGCACCTTTTCTCCATAACTTTTCGACACTTTTTCAACGGTCATGATATTCATTGCCGTAATTCCCCCTTCGTCAGTCGCAGCACTTTATACTTCACCAGTCTACTGCGTCGCGATGCCTATCAAAAAGTCCGGTCCCCCGCAGCCCGCGGAAGCCCGGACATTCAAAGCCGGCTTCCGGAATACGGGATTTCGGGCCGCGCTTATTCGCTCAATTCCTTTTCGATGCCCTGAAGGAACAGCCGCACCGTCTGCTGCACCCGCTTCTCCAGCGCCTCGCGTGTAAAATCGCCTTCAAACAAAATGTCCATCTTCAAACGGTCCAGCATGCCGATATAAGCTTTCGCGTAAAAGTCCGGATCAGACATGCCCGATTCTTCCAGCACCTCTCGAACTGCCGCCATATAGCGAGTCAAAAATCCGTGCATCATCTGCATCAGTTCGGGATCGTTGTTGGGAGCATGGAAAAAGAGCTTGGTATGTGCTTTGCGTTCGTAATAATATTCCAGATGATGCTTCGCTACCTTTTGCAGTTTGTCCCGCAGACCGTCCGCATGTTTGATCTGGTAGTTCAGCTCCCGCAGGAAAGTTTCCCAGTCCCGTCTTGTTACGGCCGCAAACAGTTCTTCCTTGCTTTTAAAATACAAATACATCGTACCCTTGGCGATTCCGGCATGTTCGGTGATATCGGAAATTTTCGTGTCATAGAATCCTTTTTTGCCAAACACCTCAAAAGCCGCGTCCAGAATCGATTCATGTTTCTCGCGCTGAGCTCCGCTCATCCGAACCACCTCCCTGCCAAAATCATGACCGCGAGCGCCAACGCTCCTCCTGCCGCCGAAGACAGCAGATTAACCGCATCGTTATTCATAAACGACCAGCCGCGATAACGTACGGTCGAGACTCCGCAGTGCATTCGGCTCTCCACGCTCTTGCCGCATTTCGGACAGCGGTACATGACCTGTACGGTTGCGCCCAGATACGAGTCGACAAATGCACCGAGCGTTCCGCCCAGCGCTCCTGCCGGAATCCACGCCCACAGCGGCCAATCCGGTCCGTTATTGGTCCACAGCAGCAGCACCGCAGCCGCCGTACCGATCATCCCTGCGCCCACGACTGCAGCCGCGCTGCCGCGCATCGACACCCCGCCGGACGTTCCCGCCGGAAGCGGCTTCCAGGTTACGATCGAACGCGGAAGCTTACGGCTGAGGCTGCCCCACTCTGTCGCCCATGTGTCGGCCGTTACCGTTGCCATTACGCCGACAAAGGCTCCGAACCAGATTGGCGAAGGCCAAAAATAATTACCTAGACACAGCAGCATGCCGATCCCGCCGTTGGCCATAACCTGTACAGCGTCCCGGCGTCCCGATTTCTCGTACATCTGTTCCGCCTGCCGCTTCTCTGCCTGTTTCACTTTGGACAGCACGCTCGAAGTGATAAAAAAGAGCAGCAGCAGACCAAACCAGAAGATGTCGCCCGCTCCGTAATAGATCGTACCCATAACGACAGCCGCGATCGCTCCGGATGCTGAGAGCGACCGCTTGGCATAGGCGGCGCCCGCCACGAGGCAGGCGCCGATTAATCCGATAATCCAATCCACTTGATGACACGCCTCCCGCGCAGCGGCAGCGCCCGTCTAGCCGACGGTGCAGCCGCCCCACTTTTCTTCATTCCAATATAATTCCAGCACGTCTCCGGCCTGCGTTGGTCCAACGCCTTCCGGTGTACCCGTATAGATCAGATCTCCTTCGCCAAGACCGTAATGTTCGCCAATATAATCAACCAATGTCTGCAGATCGAAGATCATATTCCGGATATTGCCGCGCTGCACGGTCTCACCGTTCTTGCGCAGCGAGAACCAGCCTTCGTTCAACGCTTCAAAACCCGGGAATTTGCTTTCCTGAGTGAGCGGAGCGGAGTTTCGGAAGCCTTTGGCCGCTGTCCACGGATGGCCCTTCGCCTTGATCTTCGACTGCACATCGCGCAGCGTGAAGTCGATGCCCAGCGCAACCGATCCGACGATATCTTCGACCTTGATGCCCGGCTCGTAAGCCCGGCCGATATGCAGCACAAGCTCCGCTTCGTAATGGATCTCGCCGCTGTTCTGCGGCAGATTGACCGTACCGTCATTCATTGCGCAGACCGCATGGGAAGGCTTGAGGAAAATCATCGGTTCCGACGGCACGTCATTGCCAAGTTCTTCGGCGTGCTTCTTGTAGTTGCGCCCTACGCAGTACACATTCGTTACAGCTATCATCGCAAATACCACCTTCGTTTTCATATAGTCACATGTCGTATAGCCGCACACTCCGCAAATCCCTGACTGCCGATTGATTGCTGTAATAGGAAAAACGGATTTGCAGTCTTCTCCAATGCTTCAAAAGCCCAGCCAGCGCCGCCAAAAGGAGCGCTCGCGGACAGCGGGCAGCTTCTTCGCCAGCAGCCAGCGATCCGGCCGATTGGTACAGATCATCAGCTCCGGATGCATGGAGCCCAGTTCGCGCATCCGGCGCAGGTTGTCGACCGTCCAGACCATCATATCGATACCCTGCTCAATGGTCGAGCGAACAAATGCGGTATCGACCCGGCTGTGACCGATCGACAGCAGGGTGCAGCCGTATTCCTCAAGTCTGGCAGACAAATCGGCCGGACGCGAATCGATAATCAGTCCCCGCCGAATCTCGGGTGCCGCATCCCGCGCTTCAAGCAGCGCCAGCGGTTCAAACGAAGTGAAGATCACTTCATTTTCCATTCCCTGCATCCGGACCGCTTCCGCTGCTGCGGATGCCAGCCCGGCATGCCACTCGGCAGTCGTTTTCAATTCGATATTGATCTTCAGGCGTCCACGGACCTCACTCAGAACCTGCTCCAATGTAGGGATCGATTCACCGGAAAATATACGCGACTTCCAGCGTCCGGCATCCAGGCTCTGCAGTTTGTGAAGCGTATGCTCCCGCACCGCTCCCCTGCCGTTTGTCGTGCGCCCCAGCGTAAAGTCGTGAATCAAAACCGGTACGCCGTCGCTCGACAGCTGAACGTCGATCTCGATCCATTCGACTTCCGGCATTTTCATGGCCAGCCGGATTGCCGCCAGTGTATTTTCGGGCGCGGCGCCGGAAAAACCACGGTGCGCCACGCAGCGGTTATTCAACATGATTTCATCTCCCAGAGACGATGAACTTGACTTGAAAGTTTGAAAGCTTTAAGGCGAAGTCGTAAATCTAATCCTATCCTAATTTCGACTTCGACTTCGACTTCGACTTCGACTTCGACTTCGACTTCGACTTCGACTTCGACTTCGACTTCGACTTCGACTTCGACTTCGACTTCGACCAAATCTATTTGAATCTGAACTTTCGGTCAATGGAAAGTATAGGCTATCGCTCATCCGCCTGCGCGCACTCGGCCATCCGAGTCGATCTTCACGCCGGGCGACAGGCTTTGAATACGCTGCAGCAGCTTCTGCGCGTCGGCTTTTTCCATTGGTACAGGGCGGCCTACTTCGGCCCAATGCGGCACAAGCTTCAGCGAACAATCGCCGTTCTTGCTGCATTCGGCTTGGAATACGCCGGTCTCCCATGTTTTCGCGGTCGCCGAACGGGTGAAGATGAAGTTCCCCGTTCCATAGGCGATCCATTTTCCTTTGTACTGCTCAAAGCCCTGCAGCACATGGGCATGACCGCCGATAATCAGATCGGCTCCGGCATCGATCATCCGATGCGCCAGCCCTGTCTGGTTGCTGTCGGGCATGTCTACCCGTTCTTTGCCCCAATGGACGATCGCCACGACGACGTCGGCGTTCCGCTTCGCCTGCTCTACAGCACGGGCTGCCGCTTCCGGATCGTAGGCGCTCGCCGCTCCGGGATGATTCTTACCAGCTGCCCAACTGGTCTCGGGCAGCACTCGGCTGACGCCGATAATCGCGATCTTCACGCCTTTGCGCTCCACATATACCGGCGCATAAGCGGCGGCAGCATCCTTGCCGGCTCCCACATGAGCGATTCCGGCTTTATCCAAATTTTTTATCGTATCGATCAGACCGTCAATTCCCTGGTCCAGCGTATGATTGTTCGCCAGGTTCACGACATCGACTCCTGCATTATTGAGCGGTCCCAGAGCTTTCGGAGGAGACTTGAACACATATGTCTTCTCCGCACCCTTCGTAGTCAGCGCCGTAACCGGCGTTTCAAGATTAATAACCGTCAAGTCGTCGCTTCTAAACCGGTCCTGCACATAAGTATAGGGATAGTCGTAGCCCTGCTGATCCAGCAGCGACTGCACTTTTCCGGAGAAGATCACGTCCCCTGCAAAAGTCAGATTGACGACCGCACCTTTTGCTCCGGTGCCAGGCGAAGCTGCTGCCGGCTGCTTGGCCGCCGGGGCCGCTCCTATAGAAGCGGCCGGAGCCTGCTTGTCGGCTGCATCGCTGCCAGAAGCGGCTTCCCCGCCGGAAGCTTCGCTCTCCGGCTCGCCGTCGCCCGCAGGGGCGGCCGGCACGGCGGCGCTTGCAGCCGCTGGAGAGGCCGCGCCTATGGAGGCGCCGGCGGTCAGAGGCGGATTCGCCGCAGCGGAATCCGCCTCTTCGCCGCCCTGCGGCGCTGCCTCGGCCGCATCGCCGGCCGCGGCTGGTTCTTCCGGCTGCGCAGCCGCGCCGGAAGGCTCTTCCCCGCCGGCTGCATCGCTGCCTGCGGAGTCTTCCGCGTCCGCCGCTCCCGAGGCGGACGGCTGTTCAAGGCCGGTCGGCGCCCGGTCGGCCGACGATTCGTCGTACGGCGAGTCGACACTTGGCGGTTCAGCATCCGTCACTTCGATGTCCGATGGCTCGACGTCCGCCGCTTTGCTGCCAGCGCTGTCCAACGATGCTACGTTCATCGCATCACCGTCTGACAATCCCATGTCCGACGGTTCACCAACGGATGCCAGCAGAGCCTCCGTTTGCGCTGCGGACGCGCGCAGGGCGTCCGCTGTACGCGCCTCGCGTACGGCTTGTTCGCGTGCATAAATCAATGCTCCGCCTGTGACGATCAACATCAGCATCGTCAGATTGACAATCAATAACACCCGGCGTTTGCGTACCCGGGCTTTCGCGGTTCGAGTGCTTCTCGAACGGGATGAATGGTTCAAAATTCAAAATCTCCTTCGGCTCGTTCGCTTGATTCCAGAAACATCAAGTGGCTGTGAAAACTATTCCCTATTATAGCAGGTTATCCGGCACAAATAGAAGGAGAGTCGACAAAATAGCGTTAGCGCCCTCTCTCCTCCTCCGCTCCGCACCTGTGATCATACAAAAAAGCCGCTCCGTCATCTTCCGATGACAAAACGGCTCCCTGCATAGCGGCTCACGGCATGTTGAACCTTTTTCCGGCAGGTATCGGACTGCAGCTGCCTCCGAAAAGGTTCGCTTAACCCACTGACTTTGCCGCTGCAGGCGCGGCAGCGAGCTTCGCGGAAATCTCTTTCGCTTGGCGGATACAGTCCGGCAGGCCCACACCGTCGTAGCCGGCTCCCGCAATATAGACGCCCGGCATCTCTTCGGCCAACTGTCGGCGCAGACCGGCAATCTGCTGCAGATGCCCCACCGGGTACTGCGGCATGGAATGGTTCAGACGGGTTACTTCGGTGAACAGCGGCTGTGCATCGATGCCCATCAGTTCGAAAATATCTTTGCGGACTAATTCCACCAGTCCGGCGTCGTCCAACTTCAGCGCTTCCTGCTCGCCTGCACGGCCTACATAGCAGCGCATCAGCACCTTGTCGTCGGCACTGGTATGCAGCCATTTCGCAGACGTCCAGGTACAAGCCGTAATGGTTCGCCCTTCCTTGCGCGGAACGAGGAATCCTGAACCGTCGAACGTCGTCTTGACGTCCCGCTTGTCGAATGCCAGCACGACGTTGGCGACCGATACGTAATTGATCGAATCAAGCGGCTGCGTATTTACGTGCGGCGAGAGCAGCTTCGAAGCCGCAAATGTCGGCGTCGTTATAATAATCGAATCGGCTGCAAGCATACTCCCGTCTTCCAGTTCAAGCGCATATCCGCCTTCCGGCTGTTTCCGTATCGAAGCCGCCGCCGTTTCGGAACGCAGATCGACCGTGCCCGACAGTTCGTTCACCAGGGCATGCACCAGGCTTTGCAGACCCTGCCGGAAGGTCAAGAACGTACTTTTTTTGGTGCCGGTATGCGTCTCGACCGGCTTGCGGCCGTTCATCATGCCCCGGATCAAACTGCCGTGCTCGCGTTCGACTGCTCCAAATTGCGGAAATGTCGACTGAAGACTGAGATGACGGGTATCCCCCGCGTAAATGCCTGCAAGCAGCGGCTCCGTTACATTTTCCAGAACTTCATGCCCCAGTCTGCGCTCGATAAAGTGTCCCAGCGACTCGTCTTCCTCGCTGCGCTTTGGAGGCAGCACGTAATCCATCAGCGCACGCAGTTTGCCCGCCGGAGAGACGAGCTTGCTCGACAAAAAAGGCTTGAGCTGCGTCGGAATGCCAAGTACGAGCCCCGCAGGCATTTCGTGAAGCTTGCCCTTGTGCAGCAGGTACGTTTTTTTGGCTTCCGGATTGGTCGTCACCAGATCATGATCGATCTCGAGTTCTTTTGCCAGGTCGACCATCGCCGTCTTGCGGGCCAGAAACGAATCCGGCCCTTTTTCGATAACGAAACCGTCTTTATGCAAAGTCTCGATCTTACCGCCCCATGAGTGCCCTTTTTCCAGTACAGTGACCACAGGCTCAAAGCCTGCGTCTTTCAGAAAATTCCGGGTGTAGAAAGCGGCGCTGAGGCCGGTCAGGCCCCCGCCGATAATGACGACTCTACGCTGTTCAGCCATGAAGCAGCGCCCCTTTGCGGCATTCGGTAACCACGCAGTCGGCCAGCGTCTGCATGTAAAGCGGGTCCGTATTGAGGGAGTCGATCCGCATCACGCGGACGTCCAGCTCTTCGGCCACTTCTTGAGCTTCGATATCCAGATCGTACAGTACTTCCAGATGATCCGATACGAAGCCCAGCGGCGAAACGAGCATATAACGGACGTCCTGCTCGGACAGTTCTTTCATCGTCTCCAGTACGTCCGGACCGAGCCAAGGCTCCGACGTGCGTCCCGCGCTCTGCCAAGTGAACTGCCAATTGGTTACGCCGGCTTTTTCCGCAACGGCACGCGACGTTTCGAGCAGCTGGTCGCGGTATGGATCGCCCATGGCCAGAATTTTTTCCGGCAGGCTGTGCGCACTGAACAGAACCTTAACGTCGTCGCGCTGCGCGCCGGTCTCAACAAACAGATCCAGCTTGGCCGATACCCGGTTCGCAAACGCTTCGATCAGTTTCGGATGCAGATGGTAGCTTTCGATAAAACGAATGTTCATACCGGATTCTTCCGCTGTCGCTTTGGCGCGTTTGATATAGCTGCCGACGCTCATGATCGAGTAATGCGGAGCCAGTACGATCCCAATAGCATCCGTAATACCGTCCGCTGCCATGTTCTGCACCCCGTCTTCGATAAACGGATCGCTGTGCTTCAAGCCCTGATAGCAGACGAATTCCACATCCGGCAGATCGAACTTGTTCAGTTCAGCCTGCATGTGTTCGACCTGACGGTCGGTGTTTTCGCGCAGTGGAAATACGCCGCCCACAATCGCTTCGTAACGGTCTTTCAATTCTTTGAGCTGTTCCGGCTCGGGCGGTCTGCCTCTGCGAATGTGTGTATAGTAGGCTTCGACATCGTCCAGACTTTTCGGGGTTCCGTAAGACATGACAAGTACTCCGATTTTCTTCTTCAACTTCATATCCCCTCTCTTGGCATAGCGGAAGACGGCAGAACGCCGGGCGTCCCCCGTCTCCGTTCCAAATGGCAAACTTCCGGGTTTATACACCGATTCATTGCATTTCAAGCTGCGGAATTTAGCCCTGCGCCGCTGCGCGTGACAGTGCACGCTCCGAATATTCGTGAACGAATTCTGTCAGGATACGCAGTTTGTCGAGCGACGCTTCCGGGAACAGCCCGTGACCCAGGTTGAAAATGAACCCCGGATTCTGCACGCCTTCGTCGATGATTTCCGCCGCTCTCTTGTGAATCATTTCCTGAGGGGCCGTCAACAGGAACGGATCGAGATTGCCCTGCACCGCATAGTTCGGTCCCAGCCGTCTGCGGCCTTCCGCAACCGATACGCGCCAATCCAATCCGATTACGTTGGCCTGCAGCCCGCGAAGTGTCGGCAGCAGCTCGCCCGAGCTCACGCCCGGGAAGTAAATTTTCGGAATGTTTTTCATTTCCGGCATAGCCGACAGTTCATCGAAAATCCGTTTGATCGTCGGCAGTACGTAATGCGAGAAATCCTGCGGCGACAGTGCGCCTACCCAGCTGTCGAACACCTGGAACGCTTTGCCGCCGTTCTGCACATGAGCACGCAGATAAGTGATCACCATGTCGCCCAGCTTGTCCATCAGAGCAAACCAGGTCGCCGGTTCACTGTACATCATCGTTTTGGTACGAATATAGGTTTTGGACGGCCGTCCTTCGATCAAATAGCTGGCGATCGTAAACGGAGCTCCGGCAAATGTGATCAGCGGTCTGTCCAGTTCGCGGTCCAGAATCCGAATAGTCTCCAGTACATGGCCCAGATCGCCTTCCACGTCGATTGGACGCAGCCGCTCCACATCGGCCATGCTGCGGATCGGATTGTCGATGACGGGACCGATATCCTTCACAATATCAAAATCGATACCGATCGACGCGACCGGATTCATAATGTCGGAATACAAAATGGCAGCGTCAACGCCCAGCTTGCGCACCGGCATCAGTGTTACTTCCGCCGCAAGGTCGGGCTGCCGGCAAATTTCAAGCAGCGAATATTTTTCTTTGATCTTGCGATATTCCGGATCGTACCTGCCGGCCTGCCGCATATACCATACAGGCAGACGATCCAATTCCTGACCGTAACAGGCCCGGATAAAACGATCGTTATAAGTCATGTCGGTTGGGTCCTCCAATACCGGGTTATGTCAATCCCTGCGGCGCATACGCGGATCGGCCGAGCAGGCCGACGGGGGTGAAAATGCGCCCGAAAATACAGTCAACTTTCATTATGCGCCTTTGAACCATTTGTCACAAGGCTACTTTGCGACGATTCCTTGACGTTTTCCACCTAATCTATTATCCACCCCAACCGGCGTTTTGAAAACCGATTCCGGCACTTTCTCATTTAACATTCACGCTTTCTTCACCATTGCGATAGCCAGACCGTCATAGGCAGGCAGAAGCGTACCGATCAGTCTAGGGTCCTCGGACATCCGGCGGTTAAACTCTCTTACCGTCAGGATTGCCGGACCGTTGCGTTCTCTATTCAGCGTGCGGCCGCGAAGCAGCAAATTATCCGCCACGATCAGCGCCCCCGGCTCTGCCATCTCCAGCGCCGCGTCCAAATAATTCAAATAATTTAACTTGTCCGCATCGATAAAGAAGAAGTCGAATTTACGCCCTTCCGCTTTTAGAATCTCCAATCCTTCTGTCGCCGGGCCAACCAGATAACGCACCTGACCGCCGAAACCGGCTTCTTCCAGATGACGGGCTGCCACTTCGGCATACTCGGGTTTCAGCTCGAGCGAAGTCAATGTGCCACCTTCAGCCATTCCCCGCGCCATACATACACCGCTGTAACCGCCGAGCGCCCCAATTTCCAAAATATGCTTGGCTCCGCTCAATTGAGTCAGCAGGGTCAGCATTTTGCCGTAACCTGCAGCTACCGATACTTCGGGCATGCCCGATTCGCGAATGACTCTCTTGATCTTGAGCAGCAGCTCGTCTTCATTTGCCAGACTTTCCATATAAGCTTCGGCTGCCGCAGCATCCGTTTGTTGAACGTTCATCATTTTCCACTCTCCGTTTTCGCTTGAACCTGATTCACTTCAATCTTGTTCTACTCAACCTTATTTGTCGGATGACTCTTAATATATTGTAACCGCAACACCGTTCACCTATACTAGATTGAGCATTGGACGCGCAAATTTTCCCGTCACGCCTGCCGCGTCGGGAAACCGCTCGGCTTCCGCCAAATCTCTATTTCACGATTGTACAATTTTCTTGTATCCTTCACAAGCGGCGAATCTGGCATTGATTGCTTTTTCGAGCTGTGAGGATCTATCATTTTTACTTTTAAACGGAGCTGAACTTAATGAGAATTCCAGAAAAACTGACACTGATCGCTACCTGCCCAATGGGTATTGAAGCAGTTGTCGCACGCGAATTGAAAGACCTCGGCTATGCCGACGCCAAAACGGACAATGGCCGCGTTACCTTTACCGGTACGCCTGCCGATATTTGCCGCACTAATCTGTGGCTGCGTACTGCCGATCGGGTGCTGATCAAGATGGCCGAATTCCCGGCAGTAACATTTGAAGAGCTGTTCCAGGGCGTCAAAGCCGTCGACTGGGCAGGCTACATTCCGGAGTACGGTGAATTCCCGGTTAACGGACGCTCGTACAAATCGCAGCTGTCCAGCGTGCCGGCCTGCCAATCCATCGTCAAAAAAGCGGTCGTCGAAAAAATGAAAGAATCGTACGGAACCGAATGGTTCGACGAAGACGGTCCTCGCTATACACTCGAAGTCTCGCTTCTGAGCGATATCGCGACGATTACGCTGGATACGACAGGGCCCTCGCTGCACAAACGCGGCTACCGCAAAACGACTGTCGAAGCGCCGCTCAAGGAAACGATGGCCGCTGCGCTGATTCTGCTCAGCCGCTGGGGCCCTCACCGTCCGTTCTATGACCCGTTCTGCGGTTCCGGCACGCTGCCTATTGAAGCAGCCATGATCGCTTGGAATATCGCACCAGGGCTGCGCCGCAGCTTCCCTTCCGAACGTTGGGAATTCGTACCCGAGGAACTCTGGAGCCAGGCGCGCGAGGAAGCGTTCGACGCCGTGCGCGACGATATCCCGCTGCAGATCGGCGGAAGCGACGTTGATCCGGAAGCGATCGAGATCGCCAGAGGATCGGCCAAACGTGCAGGACTTGACGGCGTAATCAACTTTACCGTACAGCCGGTCGCACGCTTCAAGCCGGAAGGCAAGTTCGGCTGCGTCATTACCAATCCTCCTTACGGCGAGCGTCTGAGCGAGGAAGAAGAAGTTGAGAAAATGATCCGCCAGCTCGGACGTGCTGCGCTCGATCTGCCGGACTGGTCATTCTTCGCGATTACGCCAACAGCCAATTTCGAGCAGAACTTCGGCAAACGTGCCGATAAGCGCCGTAAGCTGTTCAACGGACGCATCGAGTGTCAGTTCCTGCAGTTCCTGGGACCGCTGCCTCCGCGCCGTTAGGAGGTTGAACCTTTGCGTCTATTCCATTTGAATCCATCTTCGTCCAAGCCCGGCCTCCAGCCGGGCTTTCTGCTCACCCTTGCCTTGTATGCGCTTTTCATTTTATCGACCCTAGGAAAGCTTCGGCTGCTCCATTCCAATCTTCAGCTACCTTACATTACGATGGATGCCGCCAATGTTCTGATTGCCATAGGCAGTCTGCTGGCTCTGTCGTTCTGGATTTTCTGGCTGCCGTCAGGAGGACAGCTTCCGGCGTTGGCCGGCCTCCATCTGCTAATCACGGGACTGATCTTTGCGGATCTGATTTACTTCCGCTATTTTGGCGACTTTATTACGGTGCCCGTACTGCTTCAGGCCGGACAAATGGAATCGCTGGGAGGAAGCATCGCCGAACTGCTGCGTTGGCAGGATCTATGGCTGTTCGCCGATTGGCCGCTCATGTTAGCCGCCGGCCTGTGGAGCTGGAGACGACGAAGCGCGGTGAAACGGTTGGCTTCTTCGGCTTCACACGGCAGCTTTGACGACAGCTTTGAAATTGAAGGACGTTCCTCCTACAGATACGGACCGCTGCCTGCTTCTGCCGCAGCTTCATCTGCAGTGGGCAGACGCAGCAGACGGCTGCTTCGCCGTTTTGCCGCCGGACTGCTTGTATTGACGCTGGGCTTATCGGCCGCCGTTTTTCCTATTCGTCATGCTTCCCAGACCTGGGCCAAAAATCTGCTGGAGAACAACTGGTGGAACATGTCGATGTACAATGTCACGGGACTGCTTGCTTTTCATGCCATTGATGCTTATCAGTATGCGCAGACGGCGATTGGTAAAGGTCGGGAACTGCCCAGCGAACGGATCGATGAGATCAGACAGTGGTTTGCGGAACGGGAATCCAAGACTTCCGGTACCGATGCCCTGTTCGGCCGTTACAAGGACAGCAACATCATCGTCGTTCAAGGCGAAGCGTTCATGAACTTTTTTGTTGGGAAGAAGTTGAACGGTCAGTCTCTTACACCTAATCTCGACAAACTGATGGAAGACAGCTTGTATTTCGACAACTTCTATCATCAAACCGGTCAAGGACGCACGTCAGATGCCGATTTCAGCGCCAATGCTTCGCTGCATCCGCTCCCTTCGGGATCGGTCTTTATCCGGCACGCCGAAAATGTCTTCCATACGATGCCGTCCATCTTGAAGCAGCAAGGTTACGCAGCCAATGCGTATCATGCCTATGACGGCAGTTTCTGGAACCGGAACCGCATGTACAAAGAGATGGGTTATGACCGTTTTTATGCCGAACATGATTTTGAGATCGATGAACGGCTCGGCTGGTCGCTCGGTGATCGGTCGTTTCTGAATCAATCGGTCGGCTTTATGGAACAGACCTCGCAGCCTTTTTATTCGTTCCTGATTACGCTCTCCAGCCATCACCCGTATAACTTGAATCTGGAGGAAGAAGATCGGATCGATCTCGGCGAGTTCCAGGATTCCACATTCGGCAATTATCTGCAATCCATGCATTACCTGGACTCCGCACTCGGCGACATGGTGAACCGCTTGAAAGAAGATGGACTGTGGGAAAAGACAATCTTCGTCTTCTACGGAGACCACGATTACTCGCTGAACGAATCGGCGGCCGTAAGCAGACTGCTCGGAGGGGAAGTATCCGCATTTGACTATGAACGGATGATGGCTCAGGTGCCGCTGCTTATTCATCTGCCGGACGGAGCAATGGCCGGAACTTACGAGAATCCCGGCGGACAGCTGGATCTGATGCCAACGCTGCTACCCCTCCTTGGGATAGACACCGCCGATTACTTCTTCATGGGGAGCAATCTGCTGGATCGCAGTGCGGACAAGAATCGACTGGTTGTCCTGCGCAGCGGCGCGTTTACCGATGGAACGATCTACTACACGCCTTCGGCTGACGGAGTATTTGAGAACGGCATCTGCTACGACCTTGCCACCGGACAGCAAACGGATGTGAACAAAGCCAGAGCCGGTTATGCGGAAGCGGTCAATCGATTGGCGATCTCCGACGATATCATCACCCGCGATTTGATTCCGGTGCTGCAGCAGAACTGAGAACGAGAGCCTTTTCTACCGGACTCTCAATAGAAAACCCCGAAATCCGGTCGACCGGATCTCGGGGTTTTGCTGTTGGTCAGGCGGCTTCTCGACTTTCGCCGTACCGCTTACGATTTCTTGATAAAAGGCGCAATTTTCTCCAGCACTTCGGCTTCCGTCGGAGCGCTGACATATCGTCCGTTAATGAATACGAAGGCCCGCTTGGCGCAGGGACCGCAGTAAGACTTGCATCCGATCTTGATCTCAGCATCGGGCGCCATTTTCTGCAGCTTGGGCACAATCGTTTTCATACGGGTATGTTTGCATTTATCGCAGACACGAATATCGTTAGCCATGATGATTCCCTTCTTCTTCGGCAAATCTTAGTGGTCGCCGTGATTGCCTTTCAGAGGATTCGTAATGACAAAGCCTTCTTCCTGGGCACTGTACAGATAGTCGATCTTCACTCCGTCGAGCATCGGCTCGCTTGCGTCTACCAGAACGTCGATTTCTTTGTCTGTCGAGACGAGTTCGTCGCCTTCCTTCTGCTGGTCCAGATCCATGCCGTAATGAGCATGATCGCCGTGGGAATGCGTAACGAATACCCGCAGCTTCATATCCTTATTTTCTTCCTTGTTTAGTTCTTCCAGCAGTTTTTTCGCAGCGTTGCGCGTAATTTTGACTTTCATGACAGACTCCTCCCGCCTGCAGCATCGGCTGCGGCTCGTAATGGAATAGTTATACGCCGACAAATCGAAGCGGCAGGTCCGCGTCTAGAAAGACGCCACCTGCCAGATCGCTTTGGTTCTTGCAATATACTCGGCCAGCCATTTTTGTGCGATTTTCTCGAACATGTCGGATTGTCCGCTGTGCAGAAACCGATGTTCAGGAACCGTATCGCCGCTTTCCAGCTGTCCTTTTTCATACAAAATGGTACTGACTTCGCGTGCGGTTTCTTCGGCCGAATTGATCAGCTTCACCGACGGTCCCATCACCCGCTGAATCGTATCCGACAGGAATGGGTAGTGTGTGCAGCCCAAGATCAAGCAGTCGAGCGGGAGCGCGCGCAGCGGAAGCAGTTCGTTCTTGACGATCTCGTAGGTTGCCCGCCCGCTGAAATGTCCTTGTTCGACCAGCGGTACAAACGGAGGGCAAGCCCGGCTTACGACATTGACATAAGGAGAAATCTGCTTTAGCGCGTGAGCATAGGCTCCGCTGTCCACTGTTCCCTTTGTTCCGATCACGCCGATAATTCCCTGGTTTGCTTTGCTGATCGCGGCACGGGCTCCCGGATGGATAACGCCGACAACCGGAATATCGACTTTTGCAGTGATCGTATCAAGTGCCGCAGCGGTCGCCGTGTTGCAGGCGATGACGATCATTTTGGGATTGAACGTCATCATATAATCGACGATCTGCTCCGTAAATGCGCGAACTTCCTGAAGATCGCGCGGTCCGTAAGGCGTACGCGCCGTATCCCCAAAATAGATGATCTGCTCTCTCGGCAGTTGGCGCATCACCTCTCGCGCCACAGTCAAACCGCCAACCCCCGAATCCATTATCGCAATAGCTTGCTGCACGAGTACACGCTTCTTTCCTATCGTTTTCCCAATATCCGCGCGGACATGCTGCCCGCAGCGGATTGGGATTGAATTTAAGCCTAACCACTATTTTAACGAAGCAGCAATCGTGCCGCAAGCCGCTTTTGAAGAAAGACGCAGTCGGTTATTCTTCTTTATGGATTACTCTTCTTTATCGATTACCCTTCGTCAGGCGCCTTATTGTTCGCTTCGCCATGTTCGGACTTCTGTCCATGTTCCCGCATCCGATATTCCCGCTCGGAGCGGAACTCCGTTCCGTCCTCCTCGCGCAGCCGGTAGCCGGAGCCTGGGTCTTCTTCGTTCGACCAGCCGGCTGAATCTCCGGGATCGTCATCTTTCTCGTAACCGACCGGGTCGACCGTCTGTGTGCCCGCATAATACGGATGGCCGGGATTCAGATCGATGACTGTACGCTCCGGTCCCAATACGGAAGGCTGACGCTCGCAGCGCCATCGCAGTCCCGCGCCGCCGAGCAGCTGTCCATTTTCGACCTCTCCACCATTGCCGTACAAATAATATGACGCGCCGTAGATCATCGGAATAACCCGGTCCGGCGTAAGCTCCGTGACCCGGCATTGTACGTCCGGTACGCCGATTGCAGTCAGCCCGAGCGTATCGACAAGCACTTCGTCCTGCTGCTGCATCTGATATACACGGACATTCAGCGCCCCGTACAGCGGCTCATTCGGGTAAGCGCTTATGAAAGCACCAGCGTCGATCAACTGACCGCTCGGCTGCCAGTAAACCGCATCGCAGCCTGTCGTCTCGATCACACTTGCCAGCACAGAATGGAACATCTCGATTCGGCGCTGAAATGGCAGCATGGCCGCGTACCAATCGCATAGAGTGACAGCATAACGGTATTCGTTCAGCCGCTCCTCGCCGCCTTCCCATTTCCAGCTCTGCTGTAGTACGCCGTCCCATTTCAAATCCTCACGGATTTCTCTTGGATGGAAAAGTCTCGTTTGTGCCGGAACTTCCGCATCTGTAAAAGCTACCGTGTAATCGCCATGGTAAAAAACAGCCGCCAGCTCGAATCGGTCGCTGCCCGTCGTCTCCTTGCGGCGCAGTGCTTCGTTCTCGACCCGTTCCGGTTCCCGAAAAGGCCCCGTATTGATTGCAGTCTTCCGAATGCGCTCGTGAATCTTGTTCAAAATGCTTGAAACGTCAAGCTCCGGCTCCTCCCGGAACAGCAGCTCGACTGCATAAACCGGAAGAAATCCCGGTTTCATTTTCTTGCCTTCTCTAGGTTGTTCCCCTAACGAATCAGTCATGTCCGCTTCCTCCTCCGTGTCTATCCGGTCTGTTCGCTCAATGCGGACGGCTTTCGCCGAGTTCGCTGAGCAAGTACCGGTTTACCCGGTCTGCAAACCGTTCGAGTGCAGCGGGCAGCTCCATCGTCAACGGATGAAGCGTCTTCCGATCCCACTCGTAATAATCCTGCACCAGCGGGCGGCGCAGCCTGACCAGCCGCAGCATCGTGCTGCGCAGCTCATCGTCGATCACCTTTTCTCCGTGAATAATCTCGACGATGTCTTCGTAGCTGCCCGCGTCGCGCATAATAAAGCCGTCGATCAGGTAGCTGCCGATGTCGGTGACCGCTTCCAACGCCAGATGCAGAGCACGTTCCTGCGCCAGTCCCTGCAGCAGTGTACCTTCCCAATCTGCTGCAACCAAACGCATCGCTTCGATCGTTTGCGGCAGCGACAGCAGGCGTTTCTCAATCTGTTCCCGGTTCACGTAATACAATGTCGGTTCCTCCCGTATCTCTCGTCCTTGCTGTCACAATGCCGACAGGCCGTTCATTCAACGCTTTGCATGCCGACTTCGCAGCCCTGACGGATCTTTAGATTTCGTAGTCAACCGCGTAGGATACTTCCTTCACACTGTTGATGTATTCAATAATCTTCTGATGCACTGGATGTATCTGGTACGCCTGCAGATCATCCAAAGTCTCGACTGTCGCCGTCAGCGCGATGTCGTAAGAACGCTCCGAGCGCAAAATATCGGCACCGATTTCCAGCGACTTGAGCTGTTCGATCTTACCGTCCATGCTGCGCAGCACGTCGGCCGCTTCCGCCAAGCTTTCAGGCGAACGATTTTGCAATTTGATAAAGACGATGTGTTTGATCATATTTTCTCATCTCCCGATGCAGAATATGGGCTGAGTACGCCTCAGAAAAAAGCTCACAAAGAAACTATATCACAAGGAGAGCGTTTGCAGCCAAACTTGCGAAGGGCAACTTCTTGAAAGTTCTGCGGCAGGCTGCGCAAAAAGCCGCCTCCCTAAGGAAGACGGCTTTGCTATATAAAGATCAACAGGCTTTGAGCCTTTCCCAAATCTTGTTACTCGCTTTTTCCTTCGTCTCCAACAAGTTCCGGAGCCACTTCCGGCTCTCCGGATGTATTGTCGTCCGTATCTTCTGCAGTTACCTGCGGCAGAACGACAGAAGCCAAAATTTCTTCTTCCGAAGAAATCAGTTTAACTTTGTCGGACAGCTTGATATCGCCGGCCGTCAATTTGTCGCCGATCTCCATGTTCGAGATGTCGATTTCCAGCGAGGACGGCAGATCGTTCGGGAGCGCTTCGACTTCAAGTTCAGTCGCCTGAACCTGGAAAATCCCGCCTTCCTTGGACCCTTTGGCTTCGCCTTGATAATCAATTGCGATCGTCGCACGTACCGCCGTGTTTTTGTCGATCTTCACGAAATCGGCGTGAATGATTCGTCCATTCAACCGTTGAATATCTTTGATCATGACCTGCATCGGCGAGCCGTCGGATACATCCAGAGAGAAGATATCCGCACCCCCGAGCTGCACGTGACGCATCAGATCTTTGGCATCGACGTGTACCGGAATGCCTTCGGAATTTTTGCCATATACGACTGCCGGAACGCGACCGCTCTGGCGAAGACTTTTAATATCTGAACTTTTAAAAGCGGTTCTTTTTTCAGCTGTCAGTGCTTTACTCATAATCAATCGACCTCCTTGGAATTGGACAATTCGGCGATGAATAGTTCTCCTCAAATCCGGAAAGCTTCACCGTCTTCACCTTATCCTATTACCCCAGAGCAGCTAACTTGTATCATAGGCTTGCGAATGGCAGGTCAAAACGATGCCTTTCTTAAGTTTCCGATATCTCCACCCCAACCAGATAACGGGCCAAATAAGCGGCGCTGCGGCTCTCCGGGACGGCAGCTACTTCCTCCGGCGTACCGGCTGCAACAATTTGCCCCCCTTGACGTGCTGCACCCGGTCCCAGATCGATTACCCAGTCGGCCTGGGCGGCCATCCGCATATCGTGTTCCACCATGACAACTGTGTGTCCCGCCCGCACCAGGGCATCCAGATGACGGAGCAGCCGATCGGCATCGATTGGATGCAGTCCGTTGGTTGGCTCGTCCAGCAGATAGAGTGTACGGCCGCGCTGCATCCGCTGCAGTTCCGCAGCCAGCTTGATTCGCTGCGACTCGCCGCCCGACAATTCGGTCGCCGGCTGTCCAAGTTTCAGGTAACCCAATCCCAAGTCCAGCAAAACGGACAATGTTCTGGCAATGGAAGCCTGTTCCCGGAATACTTCCGCGGCATCTTCCACATTGAGCGCCAGTATGTCCGCGATCGACCGATCATTCCAAGTCACTTCCAGTGTCTCCGCATTGTAACGCGTTCCTCCGCATTCAGCGCAGGGGACGTAAAGGCTCGACAGAAACATCAGCTCGACCTGGACGAATCCTTGGCCTTCGCAGACCGGACAGCGGCCCGACGCTACATTAAAAGAAAACCGTCCCGCTTTGTATCCCCGCTCACGGGCAAGGGGCGTATCCGCGAACAGCCGGCGTACATGATCGAACAGACCGGTGTAGGTCGCCAAATTCGATCGCGGTGTCCGTCCGATCGGTTTCTGATCAATTCGAACCATCCGGCGCAAAGAGGCTAAGTCGCCGCCGGCACGTCCTGTCATCTCGGCAGGTTCGGCATTGTCGGACTCTTCTTCCGGTTCCGCTGGCAGGCTTCCCAGATGAGGGGCAAGCAGCGCAGGCAGGACATGCGAAACGAGACTTGATTTCCCTGAACCGGACACTCCGGTTACGGCAGTCAGGCAGCCCAGCGGAAAAGCGGTGTCCAATCCGTTCAAATTGTTGAATGTGACGTCTGTCAGGGTCAGCCATCCGTCCGCTTCTCTGCGTTCGCGCAGAAGTCCTGTTTCCGGCCCGAACAAATAATTTTTCGTTACGGACTCCGCAACGTCCGTCAATCCTTGCGGCGGGCCGCTGTACAGCACACGACCTCCCCGCTCTCCCGCTTCCGGACCAATATCGACCAACCATTCCGCTTCCCGCATCACATCGACATTATGTTCGACGACAAAGACGGAGTTCCCGGCATCGCGCAGCGCCGCCAGCGCATCCAGCAGTGCTTCGCCGTCCGCGGGATGCAGGCCGGCCGACGGCTCGTCCAGTACATAAACGACGCCGAACAGTTTGGAGATCAGTTGAGAAGCCAGCCGCAGCCGCTGAAGTTCACCTGAAGACAGCGTAGGCGCCGGGCGGTCAAGCGACAAATGGCCGATTCCAATATCGGTCAACCGCTCCAAGCGTCCTGTGACGTCTCCTACGAGACGGCGGGCAATCAGCGCCTTCTCCGCTTCCCGTCCTCCTTGACGTTCCCGTTCGGGCATAACGGCGTTTTCCAGCGTTTCTTTGAGGGAAGCGGCCGGCATCCGGAACAAATCTGCAATATCGAATCCGGCGAACGTGACGGACAGCGCTTCAGGCTTCAGTCGTTTGCCCCTGCAGAGCGGGCAGGAATGGACGACCAGATACGGCTCCAGACGCCGTCTTCTGCCGGCATCTTCTGCGGAAGCGTAAGTCTGCAGCAGAAGACGGCGTGCGCCCATATAATTGCCCATATAGTCCGGTCGACGGCCGGCAGCGATCGCTTCTTCAATTTCCTTATGGCTCAGCCCCGGGTGTACGGGAACCGAAGGCCGTTCGTCGGTAAACAGGATCCACTCCCTGTCCTGCTGCGGCAGGTCCTTCCACGGCCGATCCACATCGTAACCGAGCGAAATCAGAATATCGCGCAAATTCTGACCGTGCCAAGCTCCCGGCCAGGAAGCGATCGCACGCTGCCGGATGCTTAAGCTGGGATCGGGCACCATTGAAGCTTCTGTCGCATCGTAGACTCTTCCCAACCCCTGGCATTCGGGACAAGCTCCCTGCGGCGTATTCGGCGAGAAGTCTTCCGCATACAGCACCGATTGTCCTTCCGGGTAATCGCCGGCGCGGGCATACAGCATACGCAGCACATTGGAAATAGTTGTCAGGCTGCCGACTGTCGAACGCTCCTGCGGCACGCCCCGCTGCTGCTGGAGACCGACTGCAGGCGGCAGTCCTTCGATGCTCTCCACTTGAGGCGTACCCGCCTGCTGAATCAGTCGACGAGCGTAGGGAGCGACAGATTCGAGATAACGGCGCTGCGCTTCGGCATAGAGCGTCCCAAAGGCGAGCGATGACTTACCCGAACCCGAAACCCCGGTAAATACAACCAGAGCATCGCGCGGAACGTCGAGATCAACGTTTTGCAGATTATGTTCATTGGCACCTCTTACGCGAATAAAGCCTTCCGGTTTGCTATTGCTATCTCTGCTGCTGTTTCGATTGTTGTTTTCATTGCTGTTTTGATTGCTTTTTGCATCCATGGAAAGTCCTCCTTCGCGGCTTCTTATCCTGCATATACCGAGACAGATTTTGCGGATCGGATTCCGCTTCGGTATCGAACCGGCTGCCGGCCCTCTTCCTTTCCTCTTTACCAGAATAGCGGCTTTCAGAAACAAGAAGTCTTTTCAATGCCAAGTCAAAAAGCTGAGTCTGAGCGGTGCAGGAAACTTATATATTGAAAAGTCTCCAAAAAATTCAATGAGGTTGTTGCACGTAAAAAAGAAGCTCCCAGCATGCTGGGAGCTTCTTTGATCTTGCCTATAATGCGGTCGAGAGGACTCGAACCTCCACGGTATTGCTACCACACGGACCTGAACCGTGCGCGTCTGCCAATTCCGCCACGACCGCCTATTATATACCGGGCATTTGCCCTGCCCGAATAATATAACACGGTTAGCAGGCAGTGTGCAAGCCCTTTTGGCAAGAATATTCAGCAGTTTGTGCCAAACGGCGGTTTGTCCATTGGCAGTTAAGTCCTTGGACAGCGGTCTGGTCGGGAGTCATCGGCCGCTAGAGCTGCATGCCCGGCGTCACCTTGACATCGTCCTCGGTGCGTCCGGCCGATTTCTTGATGCTCTTCAAGCGCTTCATTACGTCGTTCCCGCCGCGCCCGAAGTATTCGTGCAGCTTTTCATATTCCGCGAACAGTTTCTCATATACTTCAACATTTTCCGGAATCGGCTTATACGACACTTCTTTTATCCGGGCCATTTTCCCGGCGGCATCGAAGATATTGTCATAACCGCCGGCTTCCGCTCCCGCAGCCACGGCAGCAAACATCGCCGCTCCGAGCGCAGGCGTCTGCTTGGACTCCGCCACAAAAATTTCGCGGTTGGTTACATCGGCATAGATCTGCATAAGCAGCGCATTTTTCTGTGGCAGTCCACCGCAGGCATAGAGCGCATCTACCGGAACGCCGCTGTTATGGAACGCTTCGATAATTTTCCGTGTGCCGAACGCCGTCGCTTCCAGCAGCGTACGATAAATTTCTTCCGGCTTGGTCAGCAGGGTCATACCGAGCATCAAGCCCGTCAGATCCGTGTCCACAAGTACGGAGCGATTTCCGTTCCACCAATCAAGCGCCAGCAGACCCGTTTCGCCCGGTTTGTATTTGGATGCTTCGCGTTCAAGCCAAGCATGAACCTCGATGCCTTCTTCGTCAGCCTGCTTTTTGACGTGGAACGGTACCGCTTTTTCGACATACCATTCGAAAATATCGCCAACCGCCGACTGACCGGCTTCGTAACCGTACAATCCCGGAATGATGCCGTCCTCGACAACCCCGCACATCCCTTCGACCGGCTTCTCTTCCGTACCAAGCAGCATATGGCAGATCGACGTTCCCATCGCCATTACCAACTTGCCGGGCGTTACAACGCCGACGGCAGGCACAGCCGCATGCGCGTCGACATTGCCTGCCGCCACGGCCGTACCGGCTCTAAGGCCGGTGATCTGCGCCATTTCTTCGGTCAGGCCCCCTACTCTTGTGCCCAGCGGAACGACTTCGCCGCGCAGCTTGGTGTCAGTCAGATCCTCCAGACGCGGATGCAGAGCCTTGAAGTATTCTGTGGAAGGATAGCCGTCCTGCTTGTGCCAGATCGCTTTGTACCCGGCTGCACAGCTGTTGCGTACCATTCTGCCCGCCATTTTCGAAATGACCCAATCCGTTGCCTCAAGGAACAAATCGGTACGGTCGTAGATGTCCGGAGCCTCGTCGAGAACCTGCCAGATCTTCGCAATCATCCATTCCGACGAGATCTTGCCGCCATAGCGCATCAAGAAGTTTTCTCCGCGTTCTTCCGCGATTCGATTGATTTCGTTGGCTTCATGCTGCGCGGCATGATGCTTCCACAGCTTGACCCAGCTGTGCGGCTCCTTCTTGAGCGCAGGATCGAAGCAGAGGGGTTCGCCCTTCTCGTCAACCGGCAGCATTGTACAGGCCGTAAAGTCGATCCCGATCCCGACTACGTCCGATGGGTCGATGCCTGACTTCTTCAGCACAGCCGGAACGGAGCGGCGCAGCACTTCCAGATAATCGCCCGGATGCTGAAGCGCCCAGTCATGCTCCAACCTCGCGCCCGATTCCGGCAGCCGCTCGTCAATCACGTGATGCGGGTAAGGTGTAACGTGGCCGGCTACTTCGCGTCCGCTGGACAATTCGACCAGCACCGCGCGTCCCGACTGGGTGTCGTAATCGACCCCGATCGTATATTTAGCCATGCTATATTCCTCCTCGTCTGCTCTGACCGTAATAGACGTTCTTGTTCCTTATGCCTTCTTCGGTTCTACTGCCGAGTCGCGTTCAATCAATTCCGGCACATACAGGATATCGCCCGATTGTTGGTTCGGATCCGAAGGCCCGCCTTCGATCATGGCTATCAGTTTGCGCGCGGCTTCCCGTCCCATTTTCTCTTTGGGATGCGTGAGCGTGGTCAGCGGCACACCTGCGGCCAGAGCCAACGCGGAATCGTCGAAGCCGACTACAGACAGATCGCCGGGAACAGACAGACCCAGTTCTCGAGCTATGCTCATCAGAGGGACGGCCAGCTCGTCGTTATAGGCAACCAATGCCGTTGGACGATCCGCAGATGCGAGCAGCTCCCGCACTTTTTTCGCCGGCAGTTCGCTCTTCTGCCCGGTTGCATATGTGACCACATGTTCCGGCGAGAGCATAATGCCCGCTTCCCGGTGTGCATGCATGAAGCCGCGCAGACGATTGACGCCCTGAAGGTCGTCTGTCTTGAAAAAGCCGGCAATCCGGCGATGTCCCTGCGCAATCAAATAACGCGCCGCCGTCAGGCCGCCAAGTTCATCGTCCACTTTCAGGCAGGGTACTTCCAGTTCGCGGTAACGTTCGTTAATCATTAGGAAAGGAAGGTTTTTCATCTGCATCGATAGGTAGAAAGGCAGATTGGGATTGCCTTCGGCACTCTTCGTCGGCTCGATAATCAAACCGCTGAGCGGTTCACTCAGCATGAGACGCAGACACTCCATCTCCTTTTCCTTATCATTATCCGTGCTAGCCAGCAGAAGCCGGTAACCACGGCTTCGCAGCTCGGCTTCCGCCCCTCTTACGATATGAGGAAAAATGTAGTCGGAAATGTACGTCGTGACGATACCGATCGTCCTGGGCTGAGGCGCTTCCTCTCGAATGCCCGCACTGCGCACAAAAGTTCCTTTACCCTGTACACGCTCCAGCAGCCCCTGCCGCTCAAGCTCTGAGAAAGCCTGACGAACGGTTTGACGGCTGAGTGAAAACTGTTCGGCGATTTCGTTCTCCGATGGTACTTGACTGCCGGGAGATAGTCTGCCGGTTTCCATCCAACTCAGCAGTTCATTTTTCAATACGATATATTTGGGAAGCCGCTTGCCCATTGTCATTCACACCTCTTTGTAAGGAATCTTCTCGTCTTTATCCAACTGCTCATCGGCTTCCTCGACTGACTTGAGAGTGTGTAAGTACTGCTGCCGGTTCAAAGCAAAAAGAGAGCGTTTCCATTTTGATAGTAGCCTGTATCTAAACTTGTTCTTGCAAAGATAATCTAAAAGTTCCGTTTCTTATTCTACAAAACACAAAGCAGCGATGTCGATTAATTGTACATATTTTGTTGAAAGGCAGACTCACTTCCAACTTATTTGTACGTACAAGTAAATCTTAATTCCCGCTTCGTTAAAATGCAAGCCAAACTTCATATTGACCGATATTTCGGCTTGGAAATAAGCAGTAAATAACATAAAGAAGAAAATTTCACCCCTTCAAATCGTAATCGGCAACGGTATGGCTGGCATTAATACGCTGGAACAAATCCTGAAATTAACGGATCGTTTCGACATTACCGTATTCGGCAGCGAGCCGCACCCCAATTACAATCGCATCATGCTCTCCTACGTACTCGAAGGCAGCAAAACGCTTAAAGACATTGTATTGAACGACTGGAGTTGGTATACGGATAATGGCATTATGTTGTACACCGGTACGACAGTTACAAAGATCGATACGGCAAACAAAAAGGTTATGACAGACCATGGTCATACCGAAAGCTACGACAAACTGGTGATTGCTACAGGTTCGAATTCGTTGATGCTCCCGATTCCGGGCAGCGACCGCGAAGGCGTCGTAGGTTTCCGCGATATTGCAGACTGCAGCCAGATGCTCGAAGCAGCCAAACAGTATAGAACGGCGGCAGTTATCGGCGGCGGGCTGCTCGGTCTGGAAGCGGCCAAAGGTCTTGTAGGTCTCGGCGTGGACGTTGCGGTCGTGCACTTGATGAATGATCTGATGGAACGTCAGCTGGACAGTCAGGCTTCCGCTATGCTCAAAACGGAGTTGGAACGTCAAGGCATCAAGTTCGCAATGGGCAAATCAACAGCGGAAATGACCGGAGATCACCGCGTACGCAAGCTATCAGAAAGCGAGCAGCAGAAAGCAGGGCAGGAGATGCGATCGGCTTCCTAAGAAACTTACCGGTATTTATTGAACCAAATATTATTCTAAGCTCAATCACAAGCACGTTAATAAACGAACTGACGACGATATTTGATCGACGTCAGTTCGTTTATTTTGCACATTTGCTTATTGTGCACAGTGGATGCCATGAACGATCATACCTGCCGCGTATTCTCGTTCAATAATCTGCCTATGCCGTTCTTTTCGCTTCAAAAAAGGCAATAAAGACCGCTTCAATCGCTTCATCTATATACAAGAGGGTAGTGAAATATAGATGCGTTATCACAAAAAAGTTCTTTAACTTACGGCGCGTATGCCCTAATCGAACATTCGAGTTCGTGTATGAAAAGCCGTCAACCCTTTTAAAGGATTAACGGCTTTTTGTCGGCCCATCGGCTGCCCCCAGGGTATGGACAACTTTTACTTTTCAAATGAGCGATAACCGGGACAAGGCATCCACAGAGCATGCATGTTGTACCTCCCTGGAACTTCGGACATTCTTGGCAGGCCTGCAGCCGCGCTTCATAATCTTCTACCGGTACTCGAAGTTCAGGAGCAAATGCCGGCGAAGCCAACAGTCTCTCCATCTGCCGCTCGTTTACAGCAAATTCGTCGCTGCAGCTTCGGCATGTTTGATTAGTTTGAGCCATTATGATCCCTTCCTCTCTATACCGAGTCTTATTTCGCCTTTTCCCAAATGATTAACATTGATCATTTTTTTATTATAGAAGCAAAGCACCAGCTTTCGTCAATCGGTCTCTGGTTTTGCAGGTTGCAACAGTATTGTAGCTTTTGCGACCTTGCTTTTATCCCCCTTGAGACTCTAAACTATTACTTGTAGACCTCATGCAAAATGTCCCTCCGGTGCACTGACCTGATTGAACATTTCGACTTTAGCTTGCTCACTTTGTGTTTGATCCTGCAGAGCATGCCGAATCGAACTTCAATCTTATTCGTCCGACACCGCTGCCGCAGGGCACCGAAAAGTCTGATTCCGAAGGAGAGAACCACGATTTTATGAAGGCCCTCAAAGAGTTTTTTCTAATGCCGGGAGTTCGCAGAGCGCTGGCGCTGATTTTGGCCGTTGTCCTGCTAATTTCACTGAAAAGTATGCTGAACCTGCTGCTCATCACTTTTATTCTGACCTACTTGATGAACCGCTTGCATCTTTTTATTCGCAGAGGTACTGATCGCATTAAATTGAACAGCAAGCTTGTGCTCGTTTTAATTTATGCTCTGTTAGTATTTGCACTAGGGTTCGGCATCTATCGCTATCTGCCTGTCTTTATTTTTGAAATTCAGCAGCTGATTACTCAGGTCATTTCGTTCTATAACAATCTATCTACCCTGGTTGTTCCGGATAACGCGTTCACCCGATACATCATGGATTCGATCAAGGAATTCGATATCGCAAGCTATGTTCAAGGAAGCATTGATTTCCTAGTGCATACGCTGACAGATATCGGCAAGTTGAGCCTGCATCTGCTGATTGCCTTCATTCTGAGCTTGTTCTTCAACCTTGAAAAAGATAAAGTAGCTTCGTTGATGTCCAAGTTCCGCTACAGCAAAGCCGCTTACTTCTTCACAGAACTGGAATACTTCGGCCGCAAGTTCATTTCTTCATTCGGCAAAGTACTTGAAGTCCAGTTCATGATCGCATTGACTAACGCGCTGCTGTCGCTCGTGTTCCTGTGGATCTTTGGCTTCCCGAATCTGATTGCGCTGGGATTGATGATCTTCCTGCTCGGACTCGTGCCGGTTATGGGCGTTGTCGTTTCGTTGATTCCGCTGTGCGCTATCGCATTCAATATTGGCGGATTGCAGATGATTTTGTACGTTTTGATTATGATCGTCGTCCTGCACGCATTCGAAGCTTACATTCTCAATCCGAAATTCATGTCAAACAAAACGCATCTGCCGATTTTCTTCACTTTCCTTATTCTGCTCTTGGGTGAGCATTTCCTCGGCGTATGGGGCTTGATTGTCGGCGTACCAATCTTCATCTTCCTGCTCGATATTTTGGAAGTGCCGCTTGAGCCCGAAGGCAAGACATCCAAACTCAAGAAAAACGAACCTCCGGCCATGCCGCCGAGGATTCAATAAAGATTATGCAATGAGAATATGAAAAAGGCCGGATAGAGCGATCAATAGCTCTACACGGCCTTTTTTATATAAAAAGGACCCCGGCGAGGTGGCTTCGCCGGGGTCAATCTCTATGATTAGAGGGGATTGATTACATATTAAGCCGCTTACCTGAAAAGGAGCTGAAAAAGAACTTAAGGTTCGATAAAAGTGAAAAGCTGCCTTACAGCGCTCCATAAGCCGCAGCCCGAACGCGCAGATGATAATGCTCTTCCATGTTCGGCAGCATTTGATGCATGTAGACAATGGCCGTCTCAGTCTCCGGTGAAATCGAAGTCCAGGTACCTGCCATCCCCGTCCAGCCGAATTCGCCGAGCGGGCTGCTGCTGCCGCCGGCTGCACGGTCGACCAGCGCTCGTACCCCAAGTCCGTAACCGTAACCTGCCGTATAGGAACCGGTAAAGTCTTTCATTTGCGCGTCATCCAGATGATTGGTCCGCATCAGATCGATCGTATTTCGTCCCAGAATACGCACGCCATTCCATGTTCCCCCGGCAGCCAGCATACTTGCAAATTTCAGATAATCTCGAGTCGTGGCGTATAACCCTTGTCCGCCCAATTCCAGCAGTGCATCAGGGCGGTGGAGCGCATCCATCTCTTCCGATGCCGGCGTCAGCGTTCCGTCTTCGGCACGCTCGTACATGACGGCCATACGCTCCTCAATATCGTCACGATAGCGGTAGCCGGTATCGGTCATCCCAAGCGGCCCGAAAATCTCGTCCTGAAGAAATTGGCCGATGCTTTTTCCCGAAATGACTTCGATCAAGCCGGCCACCAGATCATGTCCATAGCCATACAACCACCGAGTACCCGGTTCGAACATGAGCGGTGCCTTCGCTGTCGCCCGGATCTCGTCCCGCAGCGTGTAGCGCCCCCCTGTCTGCTCGCTCAGTTCCTTTCTCAGCCGCGTGATCTCCCTGGCAGAGAGTGATTCTCCGTATGGATAAGGATGACCGGTCATCATGCCAAACGCATGACGGATCAGGATCGGATTTTCTACCGGTTCCGTATGTACTTGTCCATTCGGGTCTGTAACTGTTTTCTGCACATCTTTGAACTCCGGCAAATACATATGGAGCGGTTCATTCAGCAGAAACTTTCCTCGCTCGAACAGGATCATGGCTGCCGTGCAAACGATAACTTTGGTCATTGAATACAGACGAAATACGGTGTCAGGCCCGACTTCGATGCCTTTTTCCCGATTTGCCTGACCGAAATATTGTTCGTAAACGACCTCTCCGTTCTTCGAGATCATGCAGGCGCCTCCCGCTGGTCCCGTATCCGTGAACGATTTCAGCAAAGCGGACAAATGATCGAATTGTGCCATTAAAAGTCTCCTCTTTTTATCTATAATGATTCTGGGTCTAAAAGCTTTACCCAATCTATACAGTTATTTTGACAGACCGAAACCGGTTTATCCAGTAGTTCTGCCAAGAAAAAAACCTATTGACCGAGAAATTTGACTATGATATATTATTTCTTGTGAGTAATTAAGCAAGGGGCCTTAGCTCAGCTGGGAGAGCGCATCGCTGGCAGCGATGAGGTCAGGGGTTCGATCCCCCTAGGCTCCATAACGAAGAAGCACCAATCCACATAGGATTGGTGCTTTTTGTTATGGACTGCGCATGGACTACCAAACAAGGGGAGCATCCCGCATCGTTCAGTCCGCACCCAAGGAGCTGAAGGCGGACGAGCACAGCGTCTGAATCTACTTAGCGATCTGTACGTCGATTTAGTTTCGCAGCACGTTTAATCGGGATTCGGACATGGCTTAATGCTCTCGAATACGGCTAAGGGTGTTTGTCACTTCGATAAGTGCACGGAAGCTTTTTACCATAGAGGAAGTAGATCCGAAATTCATTACAATCGATGTATCCTCGGATGAGTCACTAAACATATGTGTGGCAAGGATACCGATATGTCCCCGAAGTTTGGGAAGCCCGCGCAGCATAAAGAAAAATTCCTCGAAACGCACTTCCATCATCCCAAGTCCGTATCGAAGGCCAGTTCGGAATTTACTATCGAATGTATCAAGTTCCTTTAACGATGATGGATGGATAATCTGTCCGGAGCGCAAAGCCTTCTGAAAACGCAGTAAATCTTCGAGTGTTGTCACAGTACCGCCGCCAGACCAATCGCAGCTTAAGCTCTGAAACCGGCTTATTTCAATACCGTTCAACCAGATATCTTGAATTGATTTTTTTGGCTGCCGTTTCGGTTCCGTGTAAAACATGAGATACGAATCTTCCATCTGAAGAGGCTCGAATAATTCATGCTGTAGATTTTCACCATAGGATATGCCAGTTACGGATTCGATGATAAGGCCGAGTAAGATGTAGCCGGTATCCGAGTAATAAAATCTTGTTCCCGGCGCGGCAACCGCTTTTTGATGGTGTCTGGTAAAATCGATTAATGCTTTTGGTGTCCAGAATGTATTGGGCTGGGAGATGATAAGGTCGGTAATTTTTTGCGAATTGACCGTACTGCTCTCAAAATAATCTGCGATGCCTGATGTGTGCCCAAGCAGCTGCCTGATCGTCACTTGTTTCGAATAATCAATGTTGTCACAAACAAATAGGCCTTCCAATTCAACTTCACCCAGAAAATTGACAATAGGGTCATCAAGGGTAAGCATGTCTCTTTCGAATAACTTCATGATTAATACAGCGGTAAACACTTTTCCAATGCTGGCCGTGTGAAAAGGTTGATCGATGGAGACGGGTTTGTTGTTGTCAGCGGTAATGTATCCATTGGCGAAACGGTAGTCGAATGTCCTGCTGTTCACAGCGATCTGGATGGAAGTTTGATTTCCGGATTTGAGGAGAAACTTGGTGAAATAGTCGTCGAGCTTTGCCTTCGCCTCTTCGGAGGTTAAGAGTTTTCTGGAACTTCTGGACAAAATGAAATACAGCAAAGCGAATACTACAATAATAGATATAATTATGAAAATGTACATGACTGCCTCCTTGAATTTCAAATTAAATTATACTACTATAAGTTATATCACTAATAGTAGTATAGGCTCTGAAAATATGCAATATGGAGGAAGAAAAAAATGGAATATGTTGTGCTTGGATTACTAATGTTGAGAAACCAAACATTGTACGAGATCAATAAAGCATTTGAGCAGGGAATCGCTTTATTCTATAGTGCGAGCTACGGTAGTTTGCAAAGCGCATTGAAGAAGCTTGTTGGACAAGGATTCGTGGAGTTTGAGGAAATGGTAGACAAGGGACGGAATAAAAAAGTATATATGATCACGGAGGAGGGAAAGAAGGCGTTCCATGAGTGGATGGAGTCCGAAGTTTCAACCGCACGTTTAGAGGTAACGGCATTGTCGAAGTTGTTTTTTCTAGGACTGGTTGAAGATGTTGAGCGACGGAAAACAGTCGTTCAGGACGTTATAAATAAAGTCGAAGAGGTCGAAATAGGTTTAAAGCAGCTAAAAGACAATATACGGGAATCAGAGGTCCCTGAATCACATCAAAAGGTACTAACGTATCAGCTTGCAACGCTGGATTACGGTATTCAGATGCATGGCTTTGCGAAGGAGTGGTTCAGAAAGTTCCACACCGAGTTGGATCAAAGAGAAAAGTTTAAATCGTAAAGTTAGGCATGAAACGTCACCACAGATTGTGGTGACGTTTCATTTTTGGATTTTGAACTAAAATTGTGTATAAGTTAACCTGCTCATGCCTGTTCATTACAGCTTTTTTGCGGTAGATACGGTGAAGAGAGCAGCCGCGCTATAAGAACTTGGTTTACCCTCCATATTTCTTCAACACGATCGCCGAGTTATGCCCGCCGAACCCGAACGAATTTGAAATCCCGATCCCTGGTTCTGTCCGTCTCGCTTCGCCCGCCGTGTAGTCCAAATCGCACAGCGGGTCAGCTTGTTCCAAATTGATCGTTGGCGGAACAAGGCCTGTCTGCAGCATTTTAACCAGTGCAATCGCTTCTACCGCTCCCGAAGCGCCCAGCATATGCCCCGTCATCGATTTGTTTGCCGTTACCGGAATGCGGTAGGCATCTTCGCCGAAAACGGATTTGATCGCGGCCGTCTCCGAGCGATCGCCAAGCACTGTACTCGTTGCATGCGCACTGATTACATCAACCTCCGCAGGCGATAATCCCGCTTCCTTCAGCGCCGTCCGCATTGCGCGTGCCGCTCCACTCCCGTCTTCCGGCGTCGCTACCATATGATATGCATCCGAGCTTGCTCCGTATCCGATCACTTCGCTTAAGATAACGGCTCCCCTGTTACGCGCGTGACTAAGTGACTCCAGAATCAAAATACCGGCCCCTTCCGCCATGACAAACCCATCCCGGGCCGCGTCGAACGGCCGGCTCGCTTTTTGCGGTTCGTCATTTCGTGTCGACAGCGCCGTTGCGTTCGAGAAACTCGCCAGCGCAATGTCGCTCAGTGCGGCCTCTGTCCCACCTACGATCATCACGTCCGAACGTCCCGCCTGAATATAGAAAAAGGCTTCGCCAATTGCCGTGTTGCCGATCGAGCAGGCAGTAACCGGAGCCATCGAAGGACCGTGTGCGCCGTAGCGGATACTGATCATTGCCGCAGCCATGTTCGTAATCATCGTAGGAACAAGCAGGGGACTGATCCGCGAAGGTCCTCTGGTCGAAAGAGTCTCTGCCTGTTTCATAAGCGTGCCAATTCCGCCTGTTCCCGATCCTACGTACACGCCCATTCGCTCACGATTCGTTTCTTCGAGATTCAAGCCCGACTGCAGAACGGCCTGCTCCGCCGCAGCCAATGCGAATTGGCAGAACCGATCCATCTTCCGGGCTTCTTTCACTCCCAGCAGCGCAGCGGGATCAAAGTCTCGCACCTCGCCCGCAATCTTCGCCTTATGACTGTCCGTATCGAACGACTCGATCAGTCCTATGCCCGATTCGCCCCGGACCAAGCGCAACCAGAATGTTTCTACCTCAATGCCCAGCGGCGATACGACGCCCATTCCCGTAATAACGACCCTTTCTTTGTCCATATATAACTTCCCCTTTCGGTTCCTTGTCGTTTGCTTTTCGTACCGCTATAATGGCATGGGAAATATCCTAGTACAAGTTACCGTTTATACGGGTATAAAAACTGCTATTTAAAGTGTATCGATGTCTGAATAGGAGGGTTTATCGTGAATTCTACTGCTAAATTACAAGCCCTTTCCGCCTTTCTCAAAAGTCAGCGTGCCAAAATTGCGCCGGAAACCGTCGGGTTTCCCGTAGGAACAAGACGCAGGACGCCGGGACTGCGCCGGGAAGAAGTCGCTCAGTTGGCAGGCGTAAGCACAACCTGGTACACCTGGCTGGAACAAGGCCGCGACATCCAGGCTTCGCAATCAGTGCTCGACTGTGTCGCAAGCGCACTTCGCATGAACGCCGACGAACGCAAATATTTGTATTCGCTTGCGCTGGAAGACGGTTCTGCCATTCATCACGCAGAAACGGAAACGCTCAAGATCAGTCCGGCGCTGCAGAAGATCATTACGGGACTTGAGCATTGTCCTACCATCGTATCCGACCGCATGTGCAATATTGTCGGCTGGAACGAAGCGGCCCGCCATGTCTTTCTGGACTTTGAGCGTATCCCCACCGACGAACGCAATATGATCCGTCTGCTGTTCAGCCGGCGTGAATTTCGACGCTTGGCCGTCAATTGGGAGCAGTTCGCCAACGGATTTCTGTCCATGTTTCGCTCTTATTATGGACGCTACGTCGGTGACGAATGGTACGAGCAGTTTCTGGCAGAAATGACCGCCGCCTATCCGGAATTCAAGGCCATGTGGGAACACGGGCAGGTCAGCTATGCTCCCGAGGTACATCTAGAATTCCGCCATGCCAAAGCAGGGAAGATGGTCTATGAGTTAACTTCCCTTAGCGTGTACGGAAAAGATGACCTTCGCTTCAGCATTTATACACCCGCTCCCGAGACAACGACGGAAGCCAAATTGCGGCGGTTGATGGAACAATGAAATTATTGGTTTATTCGAAAACGTGTTCGTGAAAATATAAAAAGAAAGCGCATACTTTTTCCTTGCCAAATGATTTTCGACCTGCTATGATGACCTTGGGATTGTTACTGAAGAAGGCAAAACCCACCACATGTGCAAGCTGTATATGTGCTGGGTTTTGCCTTTTTTCGTCACAGTCTTTTTTCATCTCAGGGTTTCGGGTGTAAAGTCTTTACATTGCCCGCTTCATGATTTCGCAGGATAAGGAGGGCGGCAGATGATTATCGCAAAAATATTCAACAACAACGCCATCATCGCCAGTGACGTCGGCAAAAGTGAATTCGTCGTGATGGGTCGAGGCATCGCATTTAAGAAAAAAGTCGGAGAACCTGTCGAGCAGGATCTGGTTGAGAAAATCTTCGTTTTGCAGCAGAAAGATGCTTCGGAAAAATTCAAGCTTCTGCTGGAAGATGTGCCGCCCGAGTACATCTCCTTGTGCTACGACATCATCGAATACGGCAAAAACATGCTGGATGTTCCCTTGAGCGATTACATTTATGTAACGCTGACCGATCACATGAACAACGCGCTGAATCTGTTTGACGAAGGCATTATAACGACCAACCCGTTGATTTGGGAAATCCGGCGCATCTATCCGAAAGAGTTTGGGATTGGAAAAAAAGCGCTGGAGTTTATTGAAGACTCACTTGGCAAAAAACTTCCGGAGGACGAAGCGGCGAATGTCGCCCTGCATCTGATTAACGCGCAGATCGACCATTCTTCCCGCCGGACGGGAAATATAACCGCCCAGACGGAAAAGATCCGCGACATCTTGAACATTATCAAGTACACTTACGGAACATCGCCGGACGAGAATTCAATCAGCTACGAACGCTTTGTCACGCATTTGAGATTCTTCTTCCAGCGGATTGGCAGACCAAGGCGCAGTGAGCTTGAAGACGACTTTCTTCTCCAGCAGGTCAAATCGAAGTACAAAAAAGCTTACGGATGTATGCTTAAGGTCGAAACGTACCTGCAGACCGAACTGCCCGACGAAGAAAAGCTGTATCTGACACTGCACATCCATCGTGTCACCCGGGAAGCCGCCCCTTAGCCAGGGAGTCCTCCCTAACAAAAAGCAAGCGTATTCAGTAAGCGTATTCAAAACTTTGAATCTCTTCATCCAACTCAATTTCATAAAATGACGGATCGTGACTGGTAATGCAGGCGAGACCAACAGGAAGCATGTTCCCCCGGGACGCGCGCTTCCTTGGTCTCGCCTTTTTTTTATAAAGTTCTTCCTAATCATTACTTGCGCAAAGGAGCGAGAACAATGGGAAAATACGAACAATTGGCAAAAGATATTATCCAAAACGTAGGGGGCAGAGACAACGTTAACAGTCTTGAACACTGCGTCACCAGACTCCGGTTCAGATTGAAAGACGAAAACAAAGCCAATACTGACGTATTGAAAAATATGGACGGCGTAGTCACGGTGGTTAAAAGCGGTGGACAGTATCAAGTCGTAATCGGAAACCATGTATCTGACGTTTACGCAGAAGTAAACGCCGCAGGCGGATTCACTTCCGAATCCAATTCTTCCGATTCGGGTTCCGGCGAAAAAGTGAGCCTGTTCAGCCGATTCGTCGACATGATCTCCGGCGTATTCGCACCGACACTCGGCGTACTGGCCGCAACCGGTATGATCAAAGGTTTCAATGCCCTGTTCCTGACACTGGGCTGGCTGACTGAAGCATCGGGCACCTACCAGATTCTCAACGCGATCGGCGACTGCCTCTTCTACTTCTTCCCGATCTTCCTGGGCTTCACGGCATCGAAGAAATTCGGCGGCAATCACTTTATCGGCATGGCAATAGGCGCTTCGCTTGTCTATCCGAGCATCGCAGGCATCACGTCGTCCGGTGCAGCACCGCTGTATACGTTATTCGGCGGAACGTTATTCGAATCGCCGGTCTACATTACGTTCCTGGGCATACCGGTTATCCTGATGACTTACTCGTCCAGCGTTATTCCGATCATCATCGCCGCTTATGTCGGTTCCAAGATTGAAGCTTTCTTCAAGAGAACGATTCCAAGCGTAGTCAGAACATTCCTGGTTCCTTTCTGCACGCTGCTCGTCATTGTACCGCTGACATTTATCTTTATCGGTCCTATCGCTACCTGGGCTGGCACGCTGATCGGCAATGGTACGCTCGCTGTTTATAACTTCAGCCCTATTGCCGCAGGCATTATCATGGGCGCTTTCTGGCAGGTCTTCGTTATCTTCGGTCTCCACTGGGGATTCGTTCCAATCGCCATCAACAACTTGACGATTCTGGGCAAAGACCCGGTTCTGGCCGGCATGTTCGGAGCTTCCTTCGCCCAAACAGGCGTCGTACTGGCCATCCTGCTGAAAACAAGAAACAAAAAGCTCAAGTCGCTGTCGGTTCCTGCCTTCATCTCCGGTATCTTTGGTGTCACTGAACCTGCAATTTACGGTATTACTCTGCCGCGCAAAAAACCGTTTATCATCAGCTGTATTGCCGGCGCAGTCGGCGGCGCGATCATCGGCGCGATGGGCACGCAGGGCTACCGCATCGGCGGCCTCGGCATTTTCGGCATCCCGTCCTACATTGGACCGAACGGCATTGATAACGGCTTCCTGGGTGCCATCATCGGTATCAGTGTCAGCTTTGTGCTTGGCTTAATCATCACCCTGTTCATGTTCAAAGACGATGTCGTAACGAGCGACAATACGCCTGTTAAGAAAGACGATTCCGTCATCAAGCAGGAAACGGTAGGCAGCCCGATGAAAGGCAATGTCATCGCGTTGTCTACAATCAAAGACGAAGCATTCTCCACCGGCGCAATGGGTAAAGGCGTTGCAATTGAACCAATCGAAGGCAAAGTATACTCGCCGGTCAACGGTGTGCTGACTTCCCTTTTCTCTTCGGGACATGCCATTGGCATCACGAGCGACACTGGCGTCGAAATCCTGATCCATGTCGGACAGGATACCGTCAAACTCAAAGGCAAGTACTTCACGCCTAAAGTCAAACAGGGCGATACCATTCAAAAAGGCGATCTGCTGATGGAATTCGACATGGACGCAATTCGCAAGGAAGGCTATATTCTGACAACTCCGATTATTATCTCGAATACAGGCAATTATCTGGATGTCATTGAGACGGAAAAGAAAGACATCGGCTATAACGATGGTCTGCTGACAGTCGTCATCTAAATTCGATCCAGCAAACAATACGGGCGATCGGGAAGAGCACCGCATATGCGGCGCATGCTTCCCCGCCCCTACTTATGAGGAGGAAATATACATGTATAAGATTCCGACAGGTTTTCCCGAAGGATTTCTATGGGGAGGCGCTACCGCTGCCAACCAGCTTGAAGGCGGATATAATGAAGACGGCAAAGGTCTCAGCACTTCCGATATGATGACGGCCGGTACACATACTGTAGCCCGCCGCATTACCCCCGAGCTGCTAGAAAACGAAAACTATCCGAGTCACGAAGCCGTCGACTTCTACCACCGCTATGCCGAAGACATTGCTCTATTCGGCGAAATGGGTTTCAAAGTGTTCCGCCTTTCCATTGCCTGGAGCCGGATTTTCCCAAATGGAGATGATGCCGAGCCGAACGAAGAAGGATTGAAATTTTACGATCGCATATTTGCCGAGTTGAAAAAGCATAATATCGAGCCGCTCGTTACGATCTCTCACTATGAAGCTCCATTTGGTCTGACGCAGAAATACAATGGCTGGTCAGACCGCCGTCTTGTCGATTTCTATGTCAACTACTGCGAGACGCTGTTTAAACGTTACAAAGGCGTCGTTAAGTATTGGCTTACATTCAACGAAATCAATATTCTGACGATGCCGATGGGCACCTTCCTGGCTGGTGCTATGCTGCCGGAAGGCGGGCTTGAACTGACCAATCCGAACGCCAGCACCGAGCAGGCCCGCTATCAGGCGCTGCATCATCAGTTCGTCGCCAGTGCCAAAGCGGTTAAGCTGGGACATTCCATTGATCCGGATTTCAAAATCGGCTGCATGATCGCTTATCTCTGCTCCTATCCACTTACCAGCAACCCTGTCGATGTACTGCTCGCCCAGCAGAAAGATAACCTAAGCAACTTCCTGTGCGGTGATGTGCAGGTTCGCGGAGAATATCCGGGGTTCGCCAAACGTTATTTTGCGGAAAAAGGCATCGATCTGCATATTGAAGAAGGCGACGAGCAGATTCTGCGCGAAGGCACGGTCGACTATTATACATTTAGCTATTACTCTTCCGTCTGCGTCAGTGCGGATCCGGAGCAGGAGAAGATCGGCGGCAATATGTCGATGGGTCTCAAAAATCCGTATCTTAAGGCAAGCGCTTGGGAATGGCAGATCGATCCGCAGGGACTGCGCTGGGCGCTGAACAATATTTACAACCGCTATCGCATTCCAATGATGGTTGTCGAGAACGGGCTCGGCGCGGTCGACGAAGTCCAGCCGGACGGTTCCATTCATGACGACTACCGGATCGAGTATCTGCGCGAACATATCAAGACCATGAAGGAAGCAGTCATCGACGGTGTCGATCTGATCGGTTACACGCCTTGGGGCTGTATCGATCTGGTCAGCGCAGGCACAGGCGAGATGAAGAAGCGCTACGGCTTCATCCATGTCGACAAAGACAACGAAGGCAAGGGCACGCTGAACCGCTCCCGCAAAGACAGCTTCTACTGGTATAAGCAGGTCATCGCGAGCAACGGCGAAACGCTTGAAGAACGAGGCGAATAAATCTACTCAATAAGCTTGACTCCATGCATATAACTTATACAGTTCCGACTTTCACCAACATCAAAAACCTTTATCTATCTGAACAAGGTAAATAAAGGTTTTTTGTCAATTCATTAAAAATCATTCACGATCCACCATTGTCGATAAACTTTCAATCAATTTCTATCAACCAACCATTCAATTCACGAAATAAAGGACGATATATAGTTATATAGTATTTTTGTACGACAGGACTTTTGTATGAGAGAGTTAATGGAGTCGGAGGTAAGTGTATGTATAGACATCATCGTTCGTTCTATCTGGCAACCCTTGTTTATTTGATTATTTATTACATTTTGTTGGCAGCTTTTCGGAATAATGACTCTGTCATGGCTTGGATGGGCAATCTGCTCAACACAATTCCGGCTGCGGCAGCATCAGTCATCCTCTGGTTTGTCTCCCGCAAAACTTCGTCTTCCATTCGAACATTCTGGCTGCTGCTCATGTTCAGCAGTCTGGCTTATATGCTGGCCATGTTCTTCTGGATCTGGGCTGCCGTAAGCCCCACTTACGAACTTGCAACACCCGCTCCCCCCGATTATTTATGGTTTGCAGAGGGCATTCTTATATGTGCGGCTCTCCTCTTCCTAAATTATCGACAGCTCAAAGGACTGGGCGCTGTACGGCTGCTGCTTGACGCCTCCATATTCATGATGACCATGATCGCTTTGAGTTGGCTTGTTTTGATTCAGCCTCTCTACGCCCAGGCGGCAGCCACCGGAAATTTGATTTTTATGATTATTAATGTGAGTTATCCAATCCAAGACTTAAGCTTTCTGTTCCTACTGATGCTGTTGATGCTGTCGGAACATCGGACGTTGACAGAAAAAACGCAGTATATGCTGTTTGCTTCCATTCTGCTTTTTGTTGTCGGAGATTCGATTTATCTGTACCTAGTCTCCAACGATGCTTATGAGGTCGGAAGCTTTATTGATCCGCTGTGGAGTATGTCGTTAATGATGATGGCACTTGCCGGCATCCAGTCGCTGGATCCTGCACAGCCCAAAAATATAGTACGGCAAAAAAAATGCGAACATGGAGGAAACTGGACGAGACGTCTGCTGCCATATGTCAGTCTGGTCACCCTTATGATTGTTATGCTGCTGCAGCTGCCTTACTTCAATGTCATTGTAATGTGCTGCATGATCGGCATTCTTCTGGTTACTGTTCGTCAGGTTCTGACACTTACCGAAAATGAAGAACTGCTGAACCGATTGGGCAAGTATCTAAAAGTCAGTGATTATGCCGCCAACCATGACGAACTCACCGGACTGCCGAACCGCCGGATGTTCAATATGCAGCTTCAACAGGCCATCGAACAAGCGGAGACGAAAGAACATACGAAATTCGCCATTGTCTTTATGGACTTCAACCGATTCAAATATGTAAACGATACGCTTGGACATGCCATTGGCGATCAAATGCTGCAGGAAGCCGCGCGGAGGTTCACCCGGAAGCTGCCGGACGACTGCCTTCTGGCGAGGCTTGGCGGAGACGAGTTTGTTATTCTGGTTCCTTTCAGACAAACTATTCACCGGGTCGTTCAGGCCATCGATGATAGCTTGAAAAAACCGATGCAGATTGAAGAACATTCCCTGCACGTATCGACCAGTATCGGCGTATCCCTTTATCCGGATAACGGACTCTCCATCAATGAATTATTGAAAAACGCAGATGCGGCCATGTATCAATCAAAGAAAAACAACGATCATAAAGCGGTCTTTTTCGATTCTTCGATTGGCACTACTCTCGAACACCGTATGGAAATCGAGAACGATTTGAAAGATATCTTGAAACGAAACGAACTGTCGCTGCATTATCAGCTTCAGGTGCAGATGGGAACGAATAAGGTAGAAGGAGTAGAGGCGCTACTGCGGTGGAATCATCCTGTAAAAGGGTTTATTTCACCGGCAGATTTTATTCCGATTGCAGAAGAGACAGGCGATATCCAGTCTATCGGGGAATGGGTGCTACGGCAGGCTTGTATGCAGCAGCGGGATTGGGAGCATGCCGGTTACGGAAGTCTGCGTATGAGCGTAAACATCTCGGCTTACCAGCTTCAGCACGATGAGATTGTAGAGCGTATTGCACATATTATTCACTCGACCGGTATCGATCCTGGCAAACTCGTTCTAGAAATTACCGAAACGTTTGCCGTAAATGATATCCCCAAAGTTGTAAGCAAGCTTGATCGATTGAGAAAGATCGGCATTCAGATCGCAATCGACGACTTCGGCAGCGGCTACTCTTCATTAAAATACTTAAAAAATTTCAAACCTTCTCTGCTGAAGATCGATCGCAGCTTTATCAGCTCTGTTCGACAGCAGGATGAAGATGCCGATAATATGGTGTGCGCCATTATCAATTTGGCACATGGCCTCAATATCGAAGTGCTTGCTGAAGGCGTCGAGACGGCGCAGCAGTTTAAATTCCTCGAAGATGCCGGCTGTAACGAAGCTCAAGGCTATCTGATTGCACGTCCGCTGCCGGGAAAAGAAGTCACCGAGCGTCTGCACATCATGAGGAAGCAGTTCAAGCTGCCGCCGGAGTCCAAAAGTTCTTAATCCATCCAATCAAAGCCGACCGCTTTTCCATAAGGAAAAGCGGTCGGCTTATTTATGTATCTTTTGTACGTTCGATCATACCCGGATCGACTACTTAAAAGCCAAAGCTTCCGTACCATTTGCCTTGACGTGCATTGTTCCAGGCTACCCGAACGAACGGAATGGTCTCTGCAGGCAGCTGATCAAACGGGAACCAGCGCAGCTCTTCGCACTTGTCCGGTTCGCGGTTGATGATCTCTCCTCTCCAGCGTTCTGTTTCAAAAAAGAAATCGATCCGTTCGTCTGCTCCCTTTTCCGCCGCGCCGATCTGCATAATGCCGGTCATACGTAGGTCTGTGGGGTCGATTACGATCCCGCATTCCTCGTACACTTCGCGCAGCGCCGCTTGATCGGCCCTTTCTCCCGCTTCTATCTTCCCGGAAGGCAGTCCGTATCGGCCGTCTTGATGACCGGTATGCTGCCGTTTAAGCAGCACAATTTTCCCTTCCCAAATCAGGAATACATGAACGACGCTGACGCGTCTGAACGGCTCACTGCTTGGATCCTTCATCTTCATGCTCCTTTCTTCATCGCTTTCTTGCTTCCATTGTACGCAAGAACTGCCGCATGTCACTCAAATATCCTTCGTCGAACAGCTGCCTTGGCAGGAAGACTGCGGTGATCACCGTCCGCATCTCCGATCGGGCTGCACTTTGTTTGAGCATCGAATGATCGGCATCTGGCAGTCGGGTCACGCTCAGCAGCCTTGCAGGGATTTTTGCACGATAAACCGCTTCGGTATCGTCGGAATCGACGTTCAGATCCCGTCCAGCCAGCACAAGATGAACAGGATGATTGAATGCGTGCAGCTCTTCTCTGGAATCCGACTTGAAATTTTTTGAAACAAACGTCCAACGATCTTCCGACATCACTTTTCCTTCCGCTGGGGAAGCTTCGCGAAGATAATCCTTATAAGAACTTCCTCGCCGAAGCAGATCCAGCACCTTGAGATCCTTCTGCTCGGCCGCCGCCATTTCTTCCGTCGAAGCCCCGTTCTGCTCCATTTCCCGGCGGGTGTTGTATAGTCCCTGCTCGATCCAGTTCACTGCCGGCGCCACAAGGATACTGAATGCCAAATCCCGCTCGTCTCTCACGATTTTCGGAATGACCCAGCCGGCTTGGCTCGCACCCCAGAGACCGATTCGCGACGAATCGATTTCCGGCTGCGAACGCGCCCATTCGATGGCAAGCTTCGTGTCCCGTGCACGGTCTTCCATATCCTGCTCCAGCCAATTCCCCTCCGAGCCCCCGACGCCGCGCTTATCCAGCGATAGCGAAGCGTACCCTTCCAGGGCAAAAGCTTCCCACAGCGGCTTGTAAGCATCGTCATACGTTGAGTTTGTCGGCCCATCGCCATGGACGAATACAATAAGTCCGACTGGCCTATCCGATGCTTGCGGCAGAGCCAGCGTACCGGTCAGCACTCCTTCCGGGGTCTCGATCACCACTTCCCTTTCTTCCATGCGATATGTATTTTGCGCCAAAAATAAGACAATCAGCGCCGATAGAAGAAGCAAAATTGCCCCTCCTGCGATCAGCCCGCCTTTTTTGAATTTTTTGCTCATTTTTGAATTTCTCCTTGTGCTTAGTAGTCGCCCCTACCCTCCGACTCCGGCAGATCGCCTATCCGAATCTCGAGTTCAAGTCGTACAGCTTCTCCGTCGAACAGCGACAAATAAGATTTTTCCCTCAAGACAAGAAGTTCCGCTTCAAATCCGAATCGGTCTGCCACCTGCCGGCATGCTTCTTCGATACGCCGCTCTGTTTCCTCATCTTCCGCAGATGCAAAATGTTCACACCAGTAGAGCCCTTCTTCAAGCAGCAGATCCCCTGTCTTTCCCGGTTCACCGGAATCTATCTCAAAATACAGAGCGGTCTCCCCCCCGTCTCGCACATAAAACAAATCGGTCTCGAACATGTTTCCCGGACGCTGCAAAGCTTCAAACAACGATCTTGCCGTCGGACCGGCTGCACTTTGTTCCAGCTTGACCCAACGTCTCAAATAACGAGAAGGGCGGCGCTGCAGTTCTCCCTTGACTTGAGAGCCTCTTTTCCTCTTTCTTTCTTCCAGCAGTTCCGCCGTAAAATGCTCCAATCGCTGCAGTCGGCCGATTTCTTCCCGTACCTTATCCAAAGAATGCCGGAGCAGCGATTCGCATTCATCCGCTCCGTACCGGTCAATTGCCCGGCCGGTTTCCGCTACCGGAACATTCAACTGCCGCAGCAGCAAAATATGAGCCAGGCGGTACATTTCATCCACACCGTAGCGGCGATACCCGTTAGGTTCGATATAAGAAGGCTGCAGCAGCCCTTTTTCTTCAAAATACCGAATTTGATGTACGGATACGCCCATCATTCCGGCAAATTCGCTGATGCTCAAGAAGTCGCTCATTCTCTATCTCCTTTCGCTCATTTTCTTATCCGATTTATTTACTATAAAGGTTAGGTCAGACCTAAGGTCAAGCTAATCCGGCAAATGAATTTACATTCACCACCTTTTACAATAAACTTACTAAAAATAACCGAAAACTATTGACTCCTATTTTTAATGCGGTATAATAAGGTCAAAGAAAGTCAAAGTTAAAGTCAATATAAATCAATCCTTCTAAAGTAAACCTATAGTCGAATTCAAACCATATCCAAATCAATTTATACTAAAACCAAACTGAAAGGGGCATGCCTTCATGCGCTGTCAACATTGCAACCACAATCAAGCAACCGTAGGTCTGAGCCTCACGCTTAATAATAAATCAGAAAAGATGTTTCTCTGCGAAGACTGTTATACGAAAGTAAGCGGCGGTGTACCGTTTACGGCAGGCTTCGGCCCTACCGGCCAATCCCCGTTAGAAGATCTGTTCCGCGGCTTCATGCAATCCGATCAACCGAATTCTGGGGCTGCACAGCAGCCGTCCGGTGCTAAGACTCAAAACGGAAGACGCGGCGGCGGACTGCTCGATCAGCTCGGCCGGAATCTGAACGACGCTGCGAGAGACGGCAGAATCGACAATGTGATTGGACGCGACGAAGAGATCGACCGTGTCATTGAAATTTTGAACCGCCGCAATAAAAACAATCCTGTACTGATCGGCGAACCCGGCGTCGGCAAAACCGCAATCGCCGAAGGGCTTGCACTGCGTATTACGGAAGGCACTGTACCCGCAAAACTGCTGAATAAAGAAGTTTACTCGCTGGATATCGCTTCTCTCGTCGCAGGTACAGGGATTCGCGGTCAATTTGAAGAGAAGATCAAGCAGCTGATTGCCGAATTGGAACAGCGCAAAAACGTTCTGCTGTTCTTCGACGAAATCCATCTGCTCGTCGGTGCAGGTTCCGCAGAAGGTTCTATGGATGCCGGAAATATCTTGAAACCGATGCTGGCTCGCGGCGAACTACAGGTGATCGGCGCCACGACGCTCAAAGAGTACCGGCAGATCGAGAAAGACGCCGCGCTTGAACGCCGCTTCCAACCGGTTATGGTTGACGAGCCGAGTCTTGAAGAAGCCATCGAAATTCTGAAAGGACTGCGCGCGAAATACGAACAGTTCCACGGTGTACGTTATTCGGACGAAACACTCGAAGCATGCGTACGCTTGTCGAGCCGCTATATTCAGGATCGCTTCCTGCCCGACAAAGCGATCGACCTGCTTGATGAAGCCGGCGCCAAATTGAATCTTCGCGCTTCAACCGGCGGTGCTGATGAAATCCGTATCCGTTTGGAGCAGATCAAAGTCGAAAAAGACGCAGCAGCCCGCGAGGAAGACTATGAACGTGCTGCCAAGCTGCGTGATGAAGAAGTCAGCCTGATGAAGCGCTTGAACGGCGAATCGGCCGATGCGGATATGCTCCAAGTAGGTGTGGAAGACATCCAGAGTATCATCGAACGCAAAACCGGCATTCCGGTCGGCAAGCTGCAGGCGGACGAACGCGGCAAGATGAAAAATTTGGCTGCACGTCTTGCAGGCCGCGTGATTGGTCAAAGCGAAGCCGTCGATAAAGTGTCCAAAGCGGTTCGCCGTGGACGCGCCGGTCTGCGCAGCGACTCCAAGCCGATCGCCTCGTTCCTGTTCGTCGGACCGACCGGCGTCGGCAAGACCGAATTGTCCAAAGCTCTGGCCGACGAACTGTTCGGCAGCAGCGAATCGATGATCCGTCTTGATATGAGCGAATACATGGAACGGCATTCCGTCTCCAAACTGATTGGCTCTCCTCCCGGCTATGTCGGTCACGAAGAAGCCGGTCAGCTGACGGAAAAAGTACGCCGCAATCCGTACAGCATCATTCTGCTTGACGAGATCGAAAAAGCGCATCCTGATGTTCAACATATGTTCCTTCAAGTTCTGGATGACGGCCGACTGACCGACAGCCAAGGCCGCAAGGTCAGCTTCAAAGATACGGTCATCATTATGACTTCCAATGCCGGCACCACCGAAAAGAAAGCTACCGTCGGTTTCGCTGCGGCAGGCAAAGCGGAACAAACACGCTCCATTCTCGATTCGCTTGGCAGTCATTTCCGTCCCGAATTCCTGAACCGCTTCGACGGTATCGTGCCGTTCGCTTCGCTCAAAGAAGAGGATCTGGTCACGATCGTCGACAATATGCTGGCTGAAGTATCGGGCAACCTGTCGGCACGCGGCATCTCGCTCCAAGTATCGGATGAGGCCAAAAGCAAGCTGGCTGCGCTGGGATATGATCCGGCATTCGGTGCCCGTCCGCTGCGCCGAATGATTCAACAACATGTAGAAGACGGCATCACGGATCTGCTTCTGGACGATGAAGACGTGACAAGCATTACAGTTGAAGTATCGGAAGATCAAATTCGTGTCGTACGGGCTTAACCCTATAGAATTGTTTTCATTTAGAAAGCAGTTATTCTCATTAGAAAGCAAAAGAAGCTGTCCCTCCATAAAAGGCGGGGCAGCTTTTTTGTGTTGGCATACGAACCTGCCGAACTGAACCGAGGAGGCCATGCGGGTCGGCGAAGGTCTTGTACGAAGCGTATTTTAAAAATTTAAATGCGGTGGCGCCCTTCTGGCGCCTCTTTTTTGAAAACGTCTTCCGAAAAAGGGTCTCTCTACTGTATCGAATATAAGAGGTTCTTCCTATCCAGCCTTCTAACTTTGTGTCGAATCTTGCCGATAAAAACAATACAAGTGACGAACGGAAACAGCCAAGTTATCCGAACTGTCTCAGCTACTTATTTCTCGATAACGGAGAGTGATTAAGAATGAAAAGTTTTAAAAATTTCAAGTTACGGTCCAAATTGTTGATACTGAATACAATAGCTGTTGTATTCCTGTTAACTATAGGGTCGGTCAGTTACGTCAGTGTTGGACAGATGACTTCCAACTCCCAAGACATGTACGAAGAAAATCTTATGAAAGTCAAAACGATCAATGAAGTTGCAACCAACTTCAATCGAATCATGAATGACATTTTGCAGTTGATGCTGACAAAAGACACAGCAAAAAATGCGGAGCTGCAGCAGAATTTTAAAGAAACTTCCGACCAAAATTCGGCTTTGTTGAACGCCTACGGTGACCTGCCAATGAATGCTGCCGAACAGGAAGTGTACAACCGGATCAGCGATTCGAGAAAGCTTCTGTTGGAATTGGAATATAAAGTAATCGACTTGGCTATGCAAAATGAAAATGTCGAAGCGTATTCGGTTTATGTTAACGAGCTGGAGCCGCAGAAAAACAAAATCGAAGGCATGCTTGTAGAGATGGCCGATCTGGTCGAAGCTGACGCCAAAGTCAGCCACCATGAAAATATGGCAGCCGGTGCCGCTTCTAAAACGGCGAGCATTGTCTGCGTTATCGTCGCCGCACTTCTGCTGGGTCTGCTGTCCATATTTATTACTCGTTCCATTACTCGCCCGATCGGAAAGCTGCAAACCTTAATGCAGCAGGCTGCAGAAGGCGACTTCACAGGCCAAGGAACCTATTTGTACAAAGACGAGACTGGTGCCCTGACAAACTCTTATAACAAGATGGTCGAATCACTCGGCTCCCTGGTCAAGCAGATTTCGGAAAATGCCGCTACATTAGCCGCAAGTTCCGAGCAGCTGCTCGCAAGCTCCGAGCAAAGCGCGCAGGCGACAGAGCATATCTCAACACAAATTCAGGAAATTAGCGAAGGCACGGATTCTCAAGCACGCGGAGCGGTCGAAATGAGCCGTACAATCGAAGAGATGAATGTCGGAATTCAACGTATTGCCGAATCTGCAACCGAATTGGCTTCGGATTCCCAAGATTCGGAATCCAATGTAATCAAAGGTCACGGTAAGCTTGATGAAGCGATTCGCGAGATGGAACAGATCCACCTATCCATCAGCAATCTTGCGGACGTTGTTACTTCGCTTAACGCCAAATCCGCCAGCATTGGCGACATTACCGATACGATCAAAGCCATTGCCGATCAGACAAGTCTGCTGTCGCTTAACGCTGCAATCGAAGCGGCCCGTGCCGGCGAGGAAGGGCGTGGATTCGCCGTAGTTGCAGCCGAAGTCAAAAAGCTGGCTGAACAGACGCAGGAATCTTCGGCTAACGTATCGGGATTGATCCATCAGATTCAGACCGAGACACAGATCGCCTTCCAGAGCATGGAAATCAGCCGCTCCCAAGCGGAAAACGGAAAGGTAGTCATGGGCGATGTATCCCGTGTGTTCGACGGTATTATGAGCAGTACTCGGAATCTGTCCGTACAGCTGCATGAAGTATCCGCCGTCACCGAACAGATGTCGGCAAGCTCCGAGCAGGTACTGGCAACTGTCGAATCGTCCGCATCTATCGCAGGCGGCACCAAGGAAATGACTCAAAGCGTAGCGGCCGCAGCCGAAGAACAGCTCGCTTCCGTACAAGAAGTAACCGGTTCGTCCGCTTACCTCAGCAAGCTGGCTCAGGATCTTCAGACGTCGATTGAACGTTTCAAAGTTTAATGCGTTCATCCAAGCATGCAAAATATCAACATGAAAAACGGACAAAAAGGACGACATCCACAAGATGTCGTCCTTTTTGCATATTGTCAGATTGGTTGTTGCAGGCAGCCCTCTCTGCTATCGCCTGCAATTCCTTCACTCCGGTCCAAGCAGCTCCAAAATGTCTTCGTTCGTCAATGACATCACGCTTTCTTCCCCCGGCCGAATCACTTCGTCGATCAGCGCATTCTTTTTCCGCTGCAGCTCATGCATTTTCTCTTCTACGGTGCCTTTGGCCACAAGACGAATAACCTGTACAACCTTGGTCTGGCCCATGCGATGTGCCCGGTCTTCGGCCTGACGTTCCACTGCCGGATTCCACCAGAGATCGTACAGAATGACCGTGTCGGCACCAGTCAGATTGAGACCCGTACCGCCTGCTTTAAGCGAGATCAGAAATACGTTTTTCTCTCCATCGTTGAATCGTTCGCACCGTTCAAGCCGTTCTCTCGCCGGCGTACTGCCGTCCAGATAGAAAAACGGCATCTCCCGATAGCCAAGTTCTCGGCCGATCAGACCCAGCATTTCGGTAAACTGCGAAAATACAAGCACCCGCCGACCGGAACGTCGGCATTCTTCCAGAGTCTCCAGCAGCTGCTCGAATTTGGCCGATCGTCCATTGTAATCTTCCACAAAAAGCGATGGATGACAGCAGATCTGTCGCAGACGGGTTAACCCGGCCAGAAACTGAATACGGCTGCGCCCCAGCTCTTCGCTGTTATCCAAATGCTTCAGCGTTTCGTAGCGCAGCTTCGCCAAGTGGGCGGCGTACAACTTCTTCTGCTCGGGCAGCAGCTCTGTCACATGCAGCGATTCAATTTTCGCAGGCAGCTCGCCCAGCACATCGCTCTTTAGGCGGCGCAGCAGAAACGGACGCGATCTTTTGGCTACCGCTTCGCGTGTCAGTTCCGCAAACTTGCGGCGTCCGGGATACAATCCCGGCAGCACGGCATCGAATATGGAACGCAGCTCCTCCAGCGAATTTTCGATCGGCGTACCGGTCAGTGCGAACCGGAAACCGGCGCGAAGCGCTTTGACTGCCCGGGCCGTCTGAGTATCGGGATTCTTGATCGCCTGCGCTTCGTCAAGTACGAGCGTATGCAGTTCCATACGCTCGTACAGCGGCAGATCCCGGCGCAGCAGCGGATACGAAACAATTAGAACGTCGGTACCCTTCGCTCTATTCAGTACGGCTTCGCGTTCACTATTCGTTCCGTCGGCCACGGCAGCACAAATCTGCGGAGCAAATCGCTCCAGCTCGCTGCGCCAGTTGTACAGCAGCGAGGCGGGCGCGACGACTAATGCCGGACGTCCGCTCTGCCGAATCTCCGGCAGCACTGACATCAGATAGGCGATACTTTGGATTGTCTTGCCGAGACCCATATCGTCGGCGAGTACGCCGCCAAGCCGGTAATGGGCCAGCGTCTTCAACCAGCGGTAGCCGGTCTGCTGATAGTCGCGCAGCACCGGAAGCATCGGCTCCGGCACCGGAAAATCAAGCAGATCCGGACTGCGCAGACTGTCCAGAAGACGTCGCAGCCCCCGATCAGGCCTCATTAGGCCGTCTATTCCGGAATGGACATCCTGCAGCATATGCAGACCTTCCGCTACCGGCAGGCGGAAAGAGGCCGAGTCTTCTTCGGAAAGAAAAGGTCGGTTTCCGTTCAGAAAGTCTACCAGCGTTCGGAATGCCTGCGTCTCCAGCGGAAGCAGCGCACCACTGCGCAGCCGATAATACTTGCGCTTGTCCTGCAGGGCCGCAATTACCTCACGGATCTCCGCTTCGGGAATCCCGTCAATAACGAAGCGGAACTCCAGCCAGTTGGACCGTTCGTCAAATTGTGCCGAAATTTTGGGCGGCGGACTGACACGAATGACGCGTTCCTTGACGGAAGTCGTCGCGTAGACCTTGGCCATCTTCTCCAGATGGGGCACAATGCCGTGCAGAAAAGCAAATTCCCGCTCCTCTTCCTGCATGTAGTAGCCGCTTTCCGTTCTCGTGAAGCCGGCTTCCTCCATAATCTCCAAAATGCGAAGCTCCTTGCCGCCTTCCCGAATCAGGATGCGGCTTTCGCCTCGCCGCTCCGAGTTTCGTTCGAGCGGATTGATTACAATATCCCCGTACTGAAACTCCAGTCCAGCCAGCATCCGGTCGTTCACCCGATCCAGATAAACGCTGGCCCGCAGCGGAATCTGTACAATTTGATCCGATACACTTTCCGCGAAAAAAACGTCTCCCAGCTTCATCAAGCCGGGTACTACTCGTTCCATAAACGAACCAATCTGTGCTTCGGGAATATGTACCGTCTCACCGAGAACTTCGCCTCCCTCTTCTTCCGCAAGCAAAATCTGTCTTAATTCGGCCAATCTGCGTGCTTCTGCGGCGGCAAGACGGTAGAATGTACCGTCATGAAGTGTCAGTCCATAGGATTCAAGTACATTCGTTTCAGCCATGCCTCTAACCCGCATACGCAGCCCGCCTGCCGCTGTACGTTCAAACTCGAACCGAAGCGGGATCGGATCTTGAGAAATTCCGATTCCGGGATATGTTCGTCCTCCGCTGCGGATTGCCGCTTTCGGAGCCGCTTCCAACAGCGGGGCAATCCCCTCCCAAGCATGCGGCGGCAGCGGCAGCGACGGCGGATCGCCGATCTCGCCCGTATACAGCGCGCCTGCGGAAGCCCGCTGCATTTTCTCGCTGCGCCGGATTTCCGCCAAACGCAGCATCACAGCGTCGTCGCGCGGGCCGAAGCAGTCGCCGGCCGGGTCATACCGGAAGTGACGGGAGAACGAATAGGCTTCGCCACGCTCAAATCTGTTCAGAAATTCCCGGATATCCGGCACCGAATAAGTCCGTTCGTAACCGACCCGAATCTCAATGCCAAGCAGCCCTCTGCGCGGGCCGTCCGAATAAGGCGAGATTAGGAATTCTGCTGTCAGTTCACGGCGCGATTCGAAGATTGAACGCGAACCCGCAAGCGCTCTGGGCTGTTGACGGAACAAATCCATGACCCGGCCGACGAGACGATCTTCGGGACGGCCTCCACCTGCAGAAGCATTTTTCCCCGAGCGGTTTTTAATTGTACCTTTCTCCTCTATCCCGTCATTCATTTCCGCTGCATATCGGGATTCCTCATCCGATAGATCGGACAGTTCCGTATCGCCTGCGGAAAGGGAAGACAGCAGACCTTCCCGCCTTAAATGGAGCAGCTGCAGCAGCGCTGCAGCCGTATGTTTGCAATACTGATCAAATTCAAAGCCGGCCGAACACGGACATTCAGCCGCCACTGCGTCATCGTTTCCAAAATGCAGAATTACGTGCAGAACATCTCTATCGCGCACATAAGCTTCGTATGCACCCGGCCCTTCTCCTTGAAGCCGATGCAGCTTCACTTTTCCTGCCCGGAACAACGTTTCTCCTTTCCGGTAGCTGCTTGTGCCGCATAACGACTTGATCATCCGTTCGTTCCATTCCGCCTCGGCCGTTCGTTCTCTCAATGCGCTTCCTCCATTGCATAGGGTATGAGTCCCAGTGTATCAGAAGGAACTCCTGTTTGCATCGTGTTCGCATTATGATTTGCATAAAAATCTATCGTGCAGCTATCACAAAAACGGCTTTCGCCGGTAGTTTACCGGACGAAAACCGTTGGTCGTTTCGCATGAAATGGCAGTTGGCACACCCAAGGTTCCGGTATACCTCCTGCCTGTTATGTATAACCAGGACCTGTATAATCAGAAAAAGGAATCCGTATACGCCTGTTCATCTCTGGTCGTTTGGCGGTTCATCCATTCGTTCAACGCTTCGGACAGCTCATACGGCGATCCCGCCGGCATATCCAGCGCCGGATTCACGACTTCCAGCACACGCTGCCACAGCAGAACCAGATGATGATCCAGTTCGTTCTGCAGTGAACGGCGGACTCCCATCAGCGCTACAAACAGCATCAGCAGTGCCGCTGTTGCAAGCAGAACCGCTTCCAAGTTTCCTGTGATCCCGTTAAGAACCGCTTCATGCACACCGAGTGCAGGCCAGACGAGATCAAGTCCCGCCGTTCCGAAAACAGCCAGCAGGACCAACAGCGACAGTCCGCTCAGCCCGTAGTCGGCTATGCGCAATCTTCCCGCCGCACGCTCGAACCCGACTTCGCCCGCATATCGTTCCAGATGAATCATCTGCTTGCGGAAGCTCGAATATTCTTTCTCCACCGGCAGCAAATAATAATCGATCAGTCTCTGTGCCGCCGACAAATGTGAGCTGACCATCCGGGATTCTCGCGGCCCCAGCACCGCCTGTCTCATCAGACTCATTCGGATTCCCTCCTGTTCTTCGCATACTTTCTCAGTTGCTTCCAGTATAGGGGATTGAAAGAAGCAAAAAAAGCCTCTCGCGGCCGAAAGGCTTTGGACCTAAAGCTTGATGGTTTGACCGTGAATAGAGGACCTGCGACCGGGCTTTCCTACAACAGCAGCTCCGGCTTCCCGATTCCGATACATTTCCCGGGACACTTTCCGGTCCCGGGACACTTTCCGGGATTTTGATTGTTCCAGCGAATTTGTTTCCGGTCTTGTGAGTGCGTATGTCTTCTCCAGTCGTTCTTTTGTTTCCTCTGAGATCTCGTGCCAATCTTCTTCCATGTTTTCTCACTCCCTGCCGATTTTTCCATTCCATTTTGTTTTTTATCTTTATAGATGCTTTTTACTATACACTTCTCCTCCCCAAAATAAAAAAGCCCTCTTCAGAGAGCTTAGCATGTCGAGAAAATCTAATTCAAAGCGAAGCGAATAGGCGGAGGGAGAAATTTGGTGAAGGAGCGCCAGCGTTCGCCTTTGAAATTGAGAAAACTCCACTAAAGTTTAATCATTTTTCTCAATTTCAACACGCGACCGGAACGAATTTCTCTTATAGCATTCAAGCTTCTAAAGCGAATAGGACTTTCTCGACAAAAAAGCCCTCCGAAGAGGGCCTTTTCCATCACACCATTACTTTACACATCATATTCGTAAACTCCACCGGATCTTCGATCGGCAGTCCTTCGATCAACAGCGCTTGGTTGTACAGCAGATCCGTGTACAGATCCAGCTTGGACTTGTCGCCTTCGAACGAAGCTTTCAGCGAAGCAAATACGTCGTGGTTCACGTTCACTTCCAGCACTTTTTCCGCTTTGACATTCGGATTATCCGGCATCATGCTGAGGATTTTCTCCATCTCAATTGAGACTTCGCCGTCAGTGCTCAGGCAGACCGGATGCGAACGCAGACGCTTGGATGCGCGAACGTTCGATACTTTGCCGGACAAACGCTCCTTCATGTACTCGAACAGCTCCTTGCTGCCTTCGGTTTCCGTCTCGTCCTGCTTGTCTTCTTCGCTCTCTTCGATGCCCAGATCGCCCGAAGATACGGAACGGAATTCCTTCTCTTTGTAGCTCATCAGCATTTTCACCGCGAATTCGTCGATATCGTCGGTGAAGTACAGGATCTCGTAGCCTTTGTCCGCCACCATCTCGGTCTGCGGCAGCTTCTCGATCCGCGTGTGCGAAGCGCCCGCCGCGTAGTAGATGTACTTCTGCTCTTCCGGCATGCGGGAAACGTATTCGTCCAGCGTAACCAGTTTTTTCTCTGTCGAAGAGTAGAACATGAGCAGATCCTGCAGCGCGTCTTTGTGCGTGCCGTAATCGCTGTACACGCCGTACTTCAGCTGACGGCCGAATGCTTCGAAGAACTTGTCGTACTTCTCACGGTCGTCTTTTTGCATGGACTTAAGCTGGCTCTTGATCTTGCTCTCGATATTTTTCGCGATCATCTTGAGCTGACGGTCATGCTGGAGCATCTCGCGGGAGATGTTCAGCGACAGACTTTCGGAATCGACCATACCTTTGACAAAGCTGAAGTAATCCGGAAGCAGGTCGGCGCATTTGTTCATGATCAGCACGCCGTTTGCGTACAGCTCCAGTCCTTTTTCGTATTCACGGGAATAGAAGTCGAACGGCGGCGTTTCCGGAATGAACAGAATCGAACGGTATACGACCGCGCCATCGGCGTTGATATGCACATGAGAAAGCGGCTTGTCGAATCCGTAGTGCTTCTCGGCATAAAAGTTCTCGTAGTCCGCATCGGTCAGTTCGCTTTTGTTTTTGCGCCAGATCGGCACCATGCTGTTGACCTGCTCTTCTTCAACCCGCTCGTCGAATTCGCCTTCGGCGCCTTCTTTCGGTGTACGAACCGTCGTATCCATCTTGATCGGATAGCGGATAAAGTCGGAGTATTTCTTGATGATCGAGCGCAGACGATAGTCCTCGAGGAATTCGTCGTAGCTTTCTTCTTCCGTATTGTTCTTGATGTTCAGAACAATTTCCGTACCTACTTCGGCTTTCTCCGCCGGCTCAATGATGTAACCGTCGGCTCCGTCGGATTCCCAGCGGTAGGCCAATTCTTCGCCCAAGGCACGGCTTGTCACGGTAACGCGGTCTGCGACCATGAATGCCGAGTAGAAACCGACGCCGAACTGCCCGATAATGTCGTGGCCGTCTTTGGCTTCGTTTTCCTTTTTGAAAGCAAGCGATCCGCTCTTGGCGATGACGCCGAGATTGTTCTCCAGTTCTTCCCGTGTCATGCCGATACCGGTATCTGTAAGCGTAAGCGTACGATTCCCTTTGTCGACGGACACTTTAATGTAGTAGTTATCCGGATCGAACGTCAGATTATCATCGGTCAGTGCCCGGTAGTAGATTTTGTCGATAGCATCGCTCGAGTTCGAGATCAGCTCGCGCAGGAAGATCTCCTTCTGCGTATAAATGGAGTTGATCATCATTTCGAGCAGGCGTTTGGATTCGGCCTGGAACTGCTTCTTTTCCATGCGTGATTCTCCCTCCGATTGGTCAAAACTGTTATTGGTTGTGCGGGGTGAAAACTCACTCGCTTCGTTGTTAGCACTCGATACTGCGGAGTGCTAATTCAATTTCTGTTATAGCATTGTTCAATATATCGTGTCAAGAAACGACCTTCTTTACTCAGTCCTCTAATGTATTTTGCAGGCATATTGTATGAGAAATTTTAGAATAAAGAAAATCATGCTAAAATAAGGATATAAAAATGACATTATAAAAGGAGGAAGAAGATGCCTCAACCTGTTTTGATTATCATTTTACTCGCCGTTCTCCTTGTTAATATTGCTTTAGTTTTTTTCTTTAAAGGCAAAAACAAAACGGATAAAGGTTTTCAATTTCTCTATTATAAATTGAATTATAGAAGAAGAATGATCAGAGATCTGATCCTTTTCCCGATCGTGCTGATCATCTTGTTTATGATATCCTACAATTCTGCCTTCTTGCCCGTAGGGAGCGCTATCACTTTTACTGTAGTGTATGCTGTGATCTCCGGAATTTATTTGGCTTACAACTTTAGAATGTGGCAGAAGCACGAAAAGATTGTATGATATTTTCGTTCATTAATTATTATTGAATTGCCCTTAACTTATTATTGAATTGCCCTTATTGTTGAACTGCGTATTTTCGAATACAGACATAATCCGATATACACCTCAATAGAATTAGGAGGTATTTCATGTCAGCTCCAAAAGCACACAAAACGAATGCAATGCGCATGCTTGAAGATCTTGGCATCGCCTACGAAATTCTGCACTACGATAACGAGGACGGGCAAATCCATGGCAGTGCGGTCGCGGAAAAGATTGGTCTGGCACCGGAAACGGTATTCAAGACGCTGGTCGCCCATGCCGGTCAGAACGGATTCGTGTTTGTCATTCCCGTTGGAGAAGAACTGGATCTAAAAAAGGCGGCCCGGGCAGCGGGAGAAAAGAAAATCGAAATGCTGCCGCTGAAGGATCTGCAGAAGTGGACCGGATATGTCCGCGGCGGCTGCTCGCCGATCGGGATGAAAAAGCATTTTCCGACGTTCATCAATGCGGCCGGCGAATCGTTGGAGCAGATTGCCGTAAGCGCGGGCAAAATCGGTATGCAGATGGTTCTCGCTCCTGCAAAATTGGCGGACGCGGCCAAAGCCTCGTTTGCGGATCTGGTCAAGCGGGCAGACAAATAAATTCCGGCACTCTTTCAGACAGAGACCGGTTTTTTTGTCATATTTCCGTTTACAGATATCCGCTTTGCTGTTCTACTTAAAGATATAAGTTAGAGATATAGATTAAGAATATAAGCTGGTGCCTGCCTTCCGCAAAGGGATAGCAATTACGAATACGGGAGTACGTACATGAACGAAACCAAACGCATTCTGATTATCGAAGATGAGACCGACATGGCCAAGATCATGAACGATGTATTGATGTTAAGCGGCTATGAGGTTCGTACAGGCGAAACGGGCCGGGGCGGGCTGGAACTTGCACGAAGCTGGAAGCCTCACCTGATTGTGCTCGATCTGACGCTGCCCGATATCGACGGAATCGAATTGTGCCGGCAGATTCGCACAGACTCGATCGTACCGATCCTGATTCTGAGCGCACGCGGCGGCGAAACGGACAAAATTCTGGGACTCGGCTTCGGGGCCGACGATTATATGACGAAGCCGTTCTCTTTCGGCGAATTGACCGCACGGATCGGAGCGCATCTGCGCCGCACCGAGATGCTGACGCCGGACAGCCGACTTCGTACGGATTCCAAGCCGGAAGACGTTCTTTCTTTTGGCACACTGGTCATCGACAAAAAAGCATATCAGGTTGAACTCCAGGAACAAGAAATCTCTTTTTCCGCCCGCGAATTCGAACTGCTGCATTTCCTCGCCCTCCATCCGGGGCAGGTCTTCTCCAAGTCCCAGCTGCTCGACGCAGTCTGGGGCTATGACTCTTATGGCGACGAAGGAACGGTGACGGTCTACGTTCGGCGTATCCGCGAGAAGATCGAAATCGATCCCTCCAATCCCACTTATCTAAAAACCGTCTGGGGTGTCGGTTATAAATTCGATGGCAGAGGCGGCGAGCTCGCTCTAGGGAGGGAACGGCCGTGAGCTTACAGTCGACATTCCGCCGCAGGACCCTGGCTGTCATTCTGCTGCTCCTGAGCGCTCTGGCCTTGGGCGTCTGGCTGCTTCTGGCTGTCGGCGAATCGAATCGTACAGACGCTAGGACAACCGTCAACCGCGCACGTGTACTGACCGGTCCGATTCTGCACGAGTTGGAAAAACTGGAATCCGGTGCAGGCGAAGAAGGGATTCCGGATCAGATCGGCAGGCTGAGCAGAGAAGCAGGCGCCGAGCTGGTCTACGTGGGAACAGACGGCTTTGTCCGCTTCGACACGTCAGACAAACAGCCGAGCGGAAGTCCCTTCGATCTCAAGCACGATCTGCATTACGATCTTCATGCATTGAAGACGGACCCGGGACACCATACGGTCGCTTTTCCTGTCGTATCGGACAGCGGAGCTCTGGTTGGCCATGCGGTCTTCACGCTTCGTGCCGAAGACGTTCTCCCGCCTGCGGCTTCCTTCCCTTCCTACCTGCTGGCGGCGCTGGTCCTCTGTCTGTTGGCGGCCTGCGCGCTGCTTCTGCTGAACCTCCGCACACTCCGACACCGGATTATAGATCCGTTGGAGCAGCTTCAGCTGCATGCCGGTCAAATTGTAAAAGGCGATTACTCTCAATCCGCCGAATACGGACACGGGGACGAAATCGGCACGCTGTACGCTTCGTTTGACCAGATGAGACTGCAGATCCGGGAGCTGAACGAGCGCCGTGATCGTCAGGAACAGGCACAGAAAGAATTGGTTTCCGGCATTTCCCACGATCTAAAGACTCCGCTGACTACAATTCGGGCTTACATGGAAGCCATACTTACCGGGCTTTGCCCAAGCAAAGACAAAATGATCGAATACATAAACGTCATGAACACGCATGCGGAGAAAATGACACGGCTGATTGATGACCTGCTGCTGCACGCCTTGAAGGAACTGGGGCAGATTTCTGTCGAACCTCGCGAGCAGTACAGCCGCGACGTATTCGGTCCGATGCTGCAAACGGTCGCCCATCGTACTGCCGCAAGCGGCCGAATATTTGGCGGTCCGACCGAACCGCCGAATCTACTGATCCAAGCCGACGCTTTCCGAGTTGAGCAGGTTGTGTTCAATCTTTTGGCCAACGCTCTCAAACATACACAACCCGGAGATGTGATCGGAATGTCGTTCGAAGAGATACCCGGTTATTTGCAGGTATCGCTGAGAGACAGCGGCAGCGGCATACGTCCCGAAGATATGCCGTTCGTATTCGAGCGCTACTTCAGAGGAAGCACTACCAAGCCGTATCACTCTTCCACTTCCGATCCCGGCAGTGGGCTTGGGCTTGCCATCTGCAAACAGATTGTAGAAGCGCATGGCGGAGGGATCACTTTTCGGAGTATGCCGGACCGTGAAACGGTATTCCGCTTTACGATTCCGCTGGGATAAGATTCTGGAACATTACCCAGCCATAATTCGGGAGCCCTTTCCGTCTGCTCGAAGAGCACTGTAAGACTTTATTAAGAATTGGAGCCGGGTCCTGTAAGATTCGGCGGCTATACTCCTCTTAGATCTTCATTCGACAGGAAAGAGAGGACACTCCTTTGAACCCATCCGTTATTTTGAAAGCCGTCAACTTGTGCAAAACGTATAACTCCGGCGGTGAGCAGTTCCATGCTGTCCGCAATGTATCCCTGGACATCCGGCAGGGCGAATTCACCGTTATTATGGGCGACTCCGGTTCCGGCAAGTCCACCCTGCTCTATGTGCTAAGCGGCATGGATGAGCAGACTTCGGGCGAGATTCATTTTGGCGGAGAACGCATTGACCGGTACAAAGAAAAACAGATGGCCGCTTTCCGTTCCCGGAAAATCGGCTATATCTACCAGAGCATCAATCTGGTACCGGATCTGAACCTGTTCGAGAACATCGCACTGCCGGGGTATATCGCGGGCCTCGGCAAATCGACAGTTCAAAAAAGAGCTGCCGAGCTGATGGACGAAATGGAGATCGGAAATCTCCGGCGCCGACTCCCCTCCCAGGTATCGGGCGGCCAGCAGCAGCGTGCGGCGATCGCCCGTGCGCTTATTCATTCGCCTGATCTGCTGTTTGCCGACGAACCGACAGGCAGCCTCAACTACGAGCATGGCGCTGCGGTTCTCGACATTTTGAGCGAATACAACCGCCGCGGACAATCTATTGTCATGGTGACTCACGATATCAAAGCCGCTGCCCGGGCGGATCGTCTGATCTTGATCCGCGATGGGCGTATCGGCGGCGAGCTGGACTTCGGCGAATTCCCCGAGGCGAATACCGCGCAGCGCGAGGAAATGATCTTTGCCTTCGTCACAGGGAAGGAGTGAATGCCATGCATACCGTTTGGATCTTGACGTTATCCATGCTGCGGCGCAAGAAGCTGCAAAATCTGTTAACCGCGCTGCTTCTGCTTCTCTCCGCCCTGCTGCTCGGAACCGCACTGACCGTTCTGCTGAATACGGAAAATTTATTCGAAGACGCTCACCGCAAAACAAACGGTTCCCAACAAATTCTGACGCTGGATCAAGGCCTTCACGATCCTGCCTTTGTATACCGCTGGTGGGAAGAACAGTCCGGCGTACAGGTATCAAAGTTGCTGCCCTACAAAAGCCTGTCCGGACTTACTTACAATAACGAGTCCCTTCCCAATCTCTATCTCTACATGATGAATACGCCGGAGCTTCCGTTCGGTGTAGATGAACTGTTATTCGCTGGAGAGACTTCTCCGGAACGCATACCGACTCCGGGCACGGTCTGGATCCCTACTTCGCTGGCTGCTTCAAGCGGAATCGGTGAAGGCGATACGATCGGCTTCCAGGCGCCCGGCGGCTACTTCGAACTTCGAGTGTCTGCAGTCGTCGTAGACGTCCCATACGGCTCTCCCTTCAGCACAAGCGCCCGCATTTGGATGAATGACGGCGATTACCGGAAGCACCTGGCTGCCGTCGAAGGCGGCGATCGTTATATGATGGGACTTCGTTTCGACGATTACGCCAAACAAGCCGAATATTGGACCCGCTTCGAGCAGGCGCTGAATTCCCCATATCTGGAGACAAGAACCGATTTTACGGAAATTTCGGCTTTCTATCTGATCTTGAACCGAATTATCGGCTTCGTCATGATCTTTCTCGGCACCGTGATGGCTGCTATTGCGTTAGCGACCATCGGATTCACCGTAGCCGACGCGCTTCTGACCAATTACCGAACGATCGGCGTACTGCGCTCCATGGGACTGACGATAACCGGTATTACGGCACCTTATGTGCTTCAATACGGATTGTTAGGTATTCCTGCCATCGGGATCGGGCTGCTGCTCAGCCGCTTCCCGGCTGCAGCCATCCTTGAAAATACCTTGTCGGTCCTGCGAACCGGCGACGTTCCTCTTATGCTGCACGGCACCGGATGGCTGATACTGACCGGAATACTGCTTGTGCTGTTTGTCCTTCTATGCGCTGCCCTATATGCCAGCAGGGCCCGTCACATTTTGCCTGCTCAAGCTATTCGCTACGGGATGGCAGAAGCAGACAGCGGCCGAAGCACCCAAGGAAATCATAAAGGCGGAATCGGTCTCGGACATTTCCCTGTTGATCTGGTCATCGCAGCCAGAAGTAGTACCGGAAGCCGCAGGGCTTCCTTGTTTACCGGATTGATCGCCTTGGTATCGTCTTCCGTATTGGTCTTCGGTGTTCTGCTGCTGTCCAGCATTTTGGCGACCGGCCAAAATGCCGGTCAATGGGGCTACGATGCTACCGACATCTCGGTAACAATCATTAACGAACCTCTTCTTGCCCGCAGCGACTTTGCCGAACGTCTGGATAACGATCCGCGCATTGCCGAATACGGCTGGTATACCGGCGCATCCGGTCTGCTTAAAAGTGATGAACCTTCGGCTGCCGGCACTTCCATGAACGTCTATCTGGGTCTGCTTGATGGCAGCTACGACTCATTGGGTTATGAAGTGCTAACCGGCCGTAACCCCCGAACTTCGGATGAAGTCGCACTCGGCCTGAATGCTGCCCAATTTGCCGGACGTACGATCGGCGATCTCGTTGACCTCTACATTCGGGGAGAGAAACGTACATTTACGATTACGGGAATTTATCAGTCGGTCGCCAATATGTCGAATTCGGCTCGGCTGGTCATGAATATGCCCTCGGATTCGGGTGTCCAGACGAACCTGACAGAGCGCACTGCCTTCGTATCCCTTCAGGATTCAGCAGATGCGGAAGAAGTCGCCAAGGAATGGAATACCGCTTATCCCGGTGCCTTGTCGGCCGCTTCACAGGCTTCTCTGATCGATGCGGTGTTCGGAGAAGCCGTCCGTTCTCTGCTGCTTCCGCTCGGTATGATGGGCATCCTCTTCCTGACCGTTACCTGCCTGATTGTCTACAGCGTCTGCCGCATTCAAGTTCGCAAGAACAGCCGAACCTACGGCATCTACAAATCCATAGGCCTATCTTCGCTCCGTATTCGGCGATCGGTCACGCTGGGGATCATATTTGTCTCAGCAGCCGGTGCAACCGTTGGAGCCATCGGCGGAATCTATCTGCTTCCGCTGCTGTTGAACCGCGTTCTCTCTAACTACGGTCTGCAGGAGCTCCCGCTCGCCGTCAGTCTTCCCGGTACCGTTGCCGCCGTGCTGTTCAGTACCGCAGCTTCCGCCGCCGGCTGCTGGTTGTCCTCACGCATCGTAGCCAAGACTTCGCCACGGATTCTGACTGTTGAATAAACATCGAGAACGGTGACAGACAAACAGACAGTTAAGCAGACAGGTAGGTAGGTGCGCAGATAAACAAATAACTGGAGATACGTACCCGACAGATCCGGAGCTTATGACTGTAAGGTGCCGCTTGACCTTTCTTCTGCCCGACCGACGCCAACGCCGGTCGGGCAGTTTTGCGCAGTCCGAGCGAACTGTACAAAAAGTTTTATCCGGTTCAAACTATTTTGCATACCATTCCGCATATGTATAAGAACATAGACATTGATGTGTAGGGAAAGCGAGGGACGCCATGGACGAGGAAATCAAATGGATTCGCCAAATACAGCACAAGTCGGACAAAAAGGCGGCCAACGCTCTCGTGGACCGATATTATCGTGAAATCTACGGCTTTGTCCGCAAGCAGACCTCAAACCCGGAGCTTGCGCTGGACCTTACACAGGAGGTTTTCATCTCTGCGCTCCAGTCGCTCCGCGGCTTTGACGGTTCCCGCGCTTCTTTTCGCACCTGGCTGTATCGGATCGCGAGCAATCGAATCGTCGACCACTACAGATCGGCGCATTACCGATATGCCGGTCAATCTCCGCCGATTGCTGAAGATTGGAGCGACGGGATCGACTTTACGCTTGAGGTCGAACGACGCGACGAAGCGCAGCAGGTACTGGACGCCGCTCAGAGACTGGAGCCGACCGCACAGCTTATTTTCCGTTTGAAATTTTTCGCCGATTGTACGTTTTCAGAGATCGCCGGACTGCTGAAGCTTTCCGAATCCACCGTCAAATCCAAATATTATGCCTTGATTCGCAAAATCCAACACGAACTTGGAGGCGACCGATCATGAACAAGAATCATTTCCCTATCGATCCACCGGAAGAAGACGTCATCGCAGCGCAGATACGGCAGATTGTTGATACGGCGCTTGCTCCGAATGAATCTTTCCCGGTCTTTCTATGGCGCATGTACAAGCAGCTCGGCTTCCGTCATCTGTTCCGGGACTGGACCGAGATTTTGTTCACGCTGCTGCTGTTCATCTCGCTCGGTATATTGACTGCATTAGCGGCGGCCGACCAACCTTCCTTCGCCGCAGAGCGCGCTTACGCTTTTATCTTCATGCTGTCGCCGCTTGTGTACCTGGCCCTGTCGCTGCTGTTCTTCGTACGCCGTATGCAGGATCCCATACATGAAGTGGAAATGAGCTGTACGTACAGCGGACAACAGATCGCTTCGCTGCGCATGCTGGTGTTTGGTGCGGCCGCGCTGCTGATCAACTCCGGTGTACTGATCTTCCTGCGGCTTCGGCTGGATACCGGTACTTTCAACCTGCCACTTGCGCTGACCCTGTCTGCCGCTTCGCTTCTGCTGTTCGCATCGCTTTTTCTGTACGTGCTGCTGCGGGTGCGTTCGAATATGATGCGGATTGTCCTCGGCTCAAGTTATGCGGCATTATGTATCCTGCTGCTTGGACCGAACGAGAGCGGTTCTTTTTTCTCGCCTGACTCTATTCCCTTTTATCTCTACCTGCCGCTCGGTGCCCTGTTCGCTTTCTTTTTCCTGAAAAATCTGCGCCGGCTCGCCGATCTGCAGCGTCAAGGAGGACATTTTTCATGCTAAACGTTCATCAGGTAAGCAAAAATTTCGGCAGCTTCCAAGCTCTGCGGAGCATTGATCTTGAATTTGCGAACGGCGTCTACGGACTGCTCGCTCCCAACGGAGCAGGCAAAACGACACTGATCAAGATGCTGGCCACGCTGCTGTTTCCGTCGGAAGGCGAAATTACGTATAACGGCGAAAATATCACGGCGATGGACGCCCGCTACCGTAATCTGCTTGGCTATCTGCCCCAGCAGTTCGGCTACTACAAAAACGATTCGCCGCAAAAGTATCTGACTTACATCGCCGCGCTCAAAGGCATGTCCCAGGCGGAAGCATCCCCCAGGATCGCCGAGCTGCTGAAATTGGTCGCACTGGAAGACGTCGCAGGCAAAAAGATGAAAAAGTTTTCCGGCGGTATGATCCAGCGCGTCGGGATTGCCCAAGCGATGCTGAACGACCCGAAGATTCTGATTCTCGACGAGCCAACTGCGGGTCTTGATCCCAAAGAACGGGTGAGATTCCGTAATCTGCTGACTTCGCTGGCCCGTGACCGGATCGTCATTCTGTCCACGCATATTGTGTCGGATGTGGAGCCGATCGCCGGCGAGGTCATCATGATCAAAGACCAACGGATTCTTTACAAAGATACGGTAGACCATCTGTGCCGCCGAATCGAAGGCCGGGTGTTCGAAACGTACGTCGAGCATGACGAAGCGGAAACCTTCCGTTCACGCTATTTGTCACTGTCCGAGAAGCAGGAATCATCACGGCTCAAAATCCGTTTCCTGCACGAAGGCGAAGCCATGCCAGGTTGGACGCCGGTCATGCCCAATCTGGAGGATCTGTTCATCTACACTTACCGGGACGGGCAGGAACAGGAAGACAAGGAGCCGGCGAAATGAACGGATTAACAGATTCATTTCCTACTTCAAGGAGCCGAATCCCCCTCTGGCTGCGATTGATCGGATACGAGCTGCGCAAAAGTCTGCGGGGACCTGTCGTACCGGCTCTGTGTGCGGCTTTTCTGCTGCTGAACGTTTTCGTTATGCTTACTGCCAATGCTTTCCCGCTGCGCGGTGAAATCAAGATGCTGAGCGGAATTGCGGAAAAATACGGCATCCGTACGGAAGAGCCCGGGTACACTCAGCTGCAAGCAGACTACCGGAGCGGTATGGAACATTTAAACGAGATTGCTGTGGAAAAAGAAGGGGTTACGTATGAGCATGCTGCGGATTTTTGGGCGGCCCAATCAGGAAAAGCGGCCGGTTCCACTGCGAGCGATCCGACTGACTCAACTGACGCCCTGCCTCCTGACCCGTCCACAGTGCCGCCGTCCCATCCCTCAGTGTTGTCTAACCCGACTACCGTGCTGCCTGACTCGAATCCGCAAAATAATGGCTTTGGCGTTCCCTATACGGAGGAGGAGCTGGACGAGTTTTACCTCACAGCCGTCATGGAGTGGTATGCTGTGACACCCGATACCGAAGCTTTTTACCGTAATCTCGATGTGCAGAACTACGCCGAATTCCAAATCGGTAAATTCGGTCTCAGCGGGTCAGCGGCGGATGTCATTCGGGAACAGTACGCAAAACTGGATGAACGGACCGAAGAAATCGTCTCAAGCGGCGATCATGGAGCGCTATTTTTTCCGGGGCCTATGTACAAAATGCACAGCCTACTGTTTAAAACGATGCTCGGATTCCTGATCTTCGAAAGTCTGCTGCTTACCGTACTCGTCACTGGCACGATCGCCAAATACGAGTTCGAACAGCGTACCGCTGCCGTTGTATATGCGACTCGGCGCGGCAGGCGGACAGCGGCTGACAAACTGCTGGCTTCGCTGTCCGCCTCTTTTCTGCTGACTGCCGGACTGTGCGCTGTCACCCTACTCATCTTTTTCGGTATTTACGATTACGGAGGCCTGTGGAACGCACCGATCAGCAGCTACTTCAATATGGAACTGGACTTCCCTTATCTGACCTGGACCCCTCTGACCGTGCGCACGTATCTGCTGTCCGCGCTCGTACTTATTGCGGTAGTTCAACTGATCTTTGCAGCGCTGTCGTTCGTATTATCTGGGTTTTTGAAAAACAGCTACTATGTATTTGCAGGATTTGCGCTGTGTTACGGACTGTTCGTGATGCTGCCTTCGATCGTACCGAGAGATGCTTCATTTTGGATCTACAGCATGTTCACGCCGTTTTATCTGATCCTCAATCCGCATGGATTGTTTATGGGCGCAGGGACGCTGCTGTATGAAGGCAAAGAATGGATCACACTGAGTGTCTGGAGCGGGATGATAGGCTTTGCGGTACTGCTGGGTTTAAAAAGGTTTGGCAGGCAAAATCTGTAGAGGGGAGGCTTGGTTATGAGAGTGATTTTACACGAGATAAGGCATATCTTCCGTCCGGGAACGCTGATTTTACTGCTGGCGTTCAACCTGCTTTTTTATTGGATGTACCTCGGCTTTTATTTTCAACATTTTCCGAACGGAAGGCCAAGTATGGATACCTATGACATTCAGCTTAAGATGGTCGAGCGGTTCGGCAGTCGGATGGATGCAGAGGAATTTCAAGTTTTTAAAGCTGAGTATGAACAGAGAAAGCTCGTAGCCGACGAACGTATTGCCGGAGATCCGGAGTTCGCGAAATACGGATTTCATAACTATGAACAGTATCAAACCCGGGCAGGAGAAAATCCTTTTAGCGAACTTGATGAACATATCGACTTTTCCTTATCAAGCGACCCGAATACTTTGGGAAGTTTATTCTGGGAACTCCAATCTAGAGAATGGATGATCGAAGCTTATGAAGGAGGAGGAGAAGCGGAGTTGATTCAGTGGCGAGCCCTTGAATCCTCCCCTGCCGTATTGGAAACCGTGCAGCGGCGAATCGACGACGGATCAATGACTTCCATACAAAGCGATACAGCAGTCCGTTATTATCTGGATGTTCTCCAGTACTCTTCTCTGCTTGCGCTGGTCAGCGTCCTGTTGATTACCGTGCCGCTGTTTCTTAGAGATCGACACAACGGCTTGATCCAGCTTCAATATGCTTCAGCGACAGGCAGACGTTTATTCGGCAAAAAGATCGCGGCGGCACTGTGTTCGGCTTTTTTGGTCCTCAGCGTACAACTTGCCGTATTGGCCGTTTTGTTTTCACAAAAAAATATCGACGTCTTTTATCACATAAAATTGCATTCTTATTTGAACTTTTGGCCGGTCTCTTGGTTCGATCTGACCTTTATTCAATATATTATGCTGACAATCGCCGCCGTCTATATCGTTTGTCTGCTCGCTGTGCTGGTCACCGCTTTGCTATCCAGTGTCGTACCGAACTATATGGCGATCATCGGCAGCTTAGCTATGCTTGTCGTCGTCTTCGTCTATTGGGGCAGACAACCGCTGATTACCGATCTAACCACCATAAACTATGATCGCCTTACTCAGCCTCTGCTGTATGGAGGACTAATGCTCGTCATCTCCGGTACACTGATTTTCCGCTGGCGACGGGAAAAAGCTTCGGATATTGTAGGTTAGCGCTATATGTATGATACATGTAATTCAAGTGAAACCGAGGCGATATTCGTTTCTTTCACACAAAAAGACCCGCTTCTCCGTAGAGATGCGGGTCTTCTGTGTATTTCATGCAGATCCTACTCCAGGTAACCCTTGAGGATCTTGCTGCGGCTAGGGTGTCTCAGCTTGCGCAGTGCTTTCGCTTCGATCTGACGAATACGTTCGCGTGTAACGCCGAACTCTTTGCCGACTTCTTCGAGCGTGCGGGCACGGCCGTCTTCAAGTCCAAAGCGCAGACGCAGTACGTTTTCTTCGCGCTCAGTGAGCGTGTCGAGTACTTCTTCGAGCTGTTCGCGCAGCAGACCTGCTTCTGCAAACTTCGAAGGTGCGATCGCTTCTTTATCTTCGATAAAATCGCCCAGCTTGGAATCCTGCTCGTCGCCGATTGGTGTCTCAATCGAAACCGGATCTTGAGCAATTTTCATGATGTCGCGGATCTTTTCTTCGGTCATTTCCATAGCTTTGGCCAATTCTTCAACCGATGGTTCGCGTCCAAGTTCCTGCAGCATCTGACGGGATACGCGCATGAATTTATTCATGGTTTCGACCATGTGCACCGGAATGCGGATCGTTCTGGCTTGGTCAGCCAGTGCACGGGTGATCGCTTGACGAATCCACCATGTCGCATACGTACTAAATTTGAAGCCCTTCGTATGGTCGAATTTCTCGACGGCCTTGATCAGACCCATATTGCCCTCTTGAATCAGGTCGAGCAGCATCATGCCCCGGCCTACATAACGTCTGGCAATACTGACAACGAGACGCAGGTTGGCCTCAGCCAATCTCCGTTTTGCTTCTTCGTCACCCTGCACGATACGCTCGGCAAGGGAGATTTCTTCAGTGGCGGACAGAAGGGGCGTGCGCCCGATCTCCTTCAGGTACATCCGTACGGAGTCGTCGCTTCCCGCACCGGTTAGAACGGCCTCTTCCGGAATCTGAGCGGATTCGGTTTCCAGGTTTCGATCCATATATAGTTTCCCCTTCCTAACAAAATTAAGGTTTAATTCTTTAGTCATAAGATTTGATTTTTTAGTAAATTAAGGGTTGATTCTTTAGTAATTCGTACCAAAAATTATTTGACAATAAAATCAATCCGTGCTATGATTTTAATATATTTGTTTATAAACAACTAAATTACGGACAGCTATTAGTGTAACATATTTTCTGTTGAAAATCAACTGGATAATATGTTTTTTTATTTCATTCCTTGTATCTCTTACGATTAACACAAAAAGAGACTTTCAGAATCGAAATCTTCTGAAAGTCTCTTTTTTTATTTTTGCTACCTATTTAAAGATTCGGCAGATCCAGCGCTTTATGTACGGAAGCCTTCGCATGCAGCTTAGTCGTATCGAAAACAGGGACCTGAGAATCCTGCGGCCCGATCAGCAGTCCAATCTCCGTACAGCCGAAAATGATCCCTTCCGCTCCCTGCTTCATAAGACCGCGTATCGTTTCTGCGTAATAGTCTCGCGAACTTTCCCGAATCTCACCCAAGCATAACTCTTCGTAAATGATCCGGTTGACTTCAGCACGCTGCCCTTCATCCGGCGTCAGTACATCAATCCCATGAGCTTCGACCGCAGAGCGGTAAAAATCCTGCTCCATCGTATACCGCGTGCCAAGCAGTCCTACTGTCTGCAGGCCAGCCGCACGTACCGCTTCCGCAGTAACGTCAGCGATATGCAGCAGCGGAATATCCGCTTCCGCTTCGATCGCTTCCGCCACTTTGTGCATGGTGTTGGTACAGAGTACGATAAAGTCCGCCCCTGCCCGCTCCAGCGAAGAAGCAGCCGCTCCAAGCTTGCGGCCTGCGGATTCCCAATCCCCTTCTGCTTGGAAGCGTTCGATCTCTGCAAAATCCACACTGTACAGGATACACTCTGCTGAATGCAGTCCTCCCCGTTTTTGCTTAACCTCTTCGTTGATCAGCCGATAATATTCTGCGGAAGATTCCCAGCTCATGCCTCCGATTAGACCGATTTTTTTCATTTCAATCTCCTCTCCTCTTACCTTAGCCGCTCAATCAACCTTTACACGGTTATCGATCAGCTTGACTGTCAGCCATATGAACACTGCCCCGACGACAAGTTTGAATATGAATCTCAGCAGGCCTGTTCTGAAACTTTGCGACGGTAAGATCATCTGCGATTGATCTTCAATACGGAACCCGGTTAGCGCCTGGCTGCTCAGACCACCAAAAAAATGATTCTCTGCCCAAGAGATCAGGCTGCTGAGCAGGACAATCACCGCTAGAGCGATCAGAATGCGGCCTTTGAATTTTATGCTTTCTGTCAACGCCATAACCAACAGCAGCAGCGTCAGCAGAAACAGGGTGGCCCAGAGAATGATCAACAAGGCGCCAAGCGGCAGCGGAATCGATGAATTCCAATTCACCGTAAAAGCCCCCAGTCGCCAAAGTTCCTCCAGAATGCCAACGGAATCATAATACAACACCTGCAGTCCCGCAATTGCCAACAATACGGCATTGAGCAGTACTCCGTAAAGCAAAGCAGCTCCTATATAATGAATGCTGCCCAGCGGAACGAGCCGGCGGCCAATGGAACAAATATTTGCCTGAAAGCCCCTGCAGGTCGCGATTAGAATTAAAATTCCAAAAAACGTATACATCATAAAGCTTAATACAGCTTTTGCAGTCACACTTGTGGTGATGCTTTTTGTTCCGAGTTCGATTACGAGCAGCCCTAACAGCAGTGCGATCGTGCCTCCCAGCAGCACATACATATCTCGCTTCAAATCATATTTGAGCAGTCTCAGCATTCGGCATACACCTCTTTGAACAATTGATCCACGCTTTTTCCCGAGGTCAGACGGATCCGTTCCACATCTTCCCGTAGTACCAGACTTCCGTCCTTGATCATCAGCACTTCGTCGAATATTCGCTCAATATCCGCAATAAGATGCGTCGAGACGATAACGCTGCTGTCCTCTTCGTAGAACTCCACCAACGCATCGAGAATGTGATCGCGCGCAACCGGATCAACCCCTCCGATCGGCTCATCCAGCAGATACAGAGAAGCCCGGCGTGACAGCGCAAGTGTCAGCTGCAGACGCTCCTGCATGCCTTTGGACAATGAAGACGTTTTGTCTTTTCTGGAGAGCTTCATAAAATCAAGCATCCGTTTTGATTTGTCTGGATCAAAGTCGGGGAAGAAATCTTTCTGAAAATTCAGCGCCTCTCCCACCGTCATCCATGACTCAAACTGCGGCTTGTCGGGCATAAACGATACACGAGCTTTGGACTGTACCCCCGGTTCATCTCCCAACACCCGTACTTTACCGGAGTCGGGCCGAATAAGGCCGGCCGCAATCCGCATCAGCGTCGATTTACCGCTGCCGTTACTGCCGAGCAGCCCGACGATCCGGCCGGGGTTCACTGATAGGGAAATGCCCTGCAGTGCGGCTTTGCTGCCAAATTTCTTGCTCACCGTTTCGAATTCAAGCAGTTGTTCCACTATGACTGCCTCCCGGTTCGCGCTTACCGTCTTCTACAGACTCCGCCACGATTTTTACGATATTGTCACCATCAAATCCCAGCTCCCGCATACCGCCGATAAAACGCTCAAGCAGTTCGGAAGCCATCTCTTTTTTGATACTCATGATCTTCTCATCCTCGCTTGTTACGAACCGCCCCAGACCCCGGCGGCTCTCTGCCACCCCTTCACGCTCGAGCTCTTGAAACGTTCGCTGAATCGTGTTCGGATTGATCTTCAGCTCGGAAGCCAGCTCGCGTACCGAAGGAATTTTCTCTCCGGGTCCCAATTTGCCGGTCACGATTTGCAGTTTGATATAGTTCATAATCTGAAGATAAATCGGCAGATTATTATTGAATTCGATAGTCACGTCTGACGTTCACACCTTTCCGCATGCCGGTTCGCGTACAGGCCGCACGGTCGGATACGATCGAATTCGAATGTATTCCTTTCATGCTGCTGCCACCCGGCTTCATCAAGCCACGTCCCGGCGTCTGAACACAGTATACCCTGCCGCTATAAACAGCGCCATGTATGCAGCTAATACGATCAGCGAGAACCCAACCGTCATGCCTGGAATCGGAGGTCCCATTGTTCCGTAAACGGACAAGTCCGCATTTGGAAACAATACATACTTATAAAATTCTCTGAAAATCACAATTCCGCTAAACATAGTACTTGCCAGTCCTATCCCGATCGCTACGCCGGTCGAACGAGTCAGTGCACCGACCATAAAGGTCAACGTCACATATACCAGCGCGTATACAAATCCGTATGCCCCCTGCTGCAGCACATTCAACCATTCCGCTGCCGTTCCTCCAAAGCCGAATGCAATTCCGCCTGATACATAAAGTGCAGCTCCTGCTATCAAAGTCATCATCAGCGTATAAAAGACCGCCACTATATATTTGGATACGAAAATTTGACCCCGACTGCGGGAGCGGATCAGCAGAAATTTGATGGTCCCCTGTGCATATTCTTGAGCGATCATGCCGGCTGTTCCAATGATCGATAAAATAGCGACAAATTGGCCCAGTCCTGAAGCATTTAACATGCCCGCCAGATAAACGGTGACTGAATCCATCTCCGCCACATTCGTTGAAAATTTGTACAGCATGAACGTGACCCCAGCTCCAATCACAGCTAACATAAGCGGCGGTATCCAGAAGCTTCTTTTTTTCGTCAGCTTCAGCCATTCGTTCTGAATCAATCTCGTCATATTACGCAATTTGGTTACCTCCCGTCCACTGCAGGAATTCGTCTTCCAACGTCTTCTTCGTCTCGGAGATCCGGTACACGGCTACATCGGCATGACGTAGAGCATCGATCAGAGCCGGCACTTCACGATCTTCCGTCTGGCAGATCAACTCCGACTTCGACTCACGGACTTCCGTTACCTGAACCGTCTCCAGCGCTTCAAGTACCTGTCTTGCCGTCTCCAGCTTGTCTACTCGAATCTGCAGTTCCGGCAGTGCTCCCACTCTTCCTTGTTCGCCGATATGCTGCTCCGTAACGAAACGTCCGTTTTGGATCACGACGACTCGAGTGCACATCTGCTCAACTTCAGACAGCAGGTGACTGGAGACCAAAATAGCCATTCCTTCCGCCTGTGCAATCTTTTTCAGATAATCCCGCATTTCGCGAATGCCTGCCGGATCAAGACCGTTGGTTGGCTCATCCAGAATCAGCAGCTTAGGCCGGTCGAGCAGCGCCTGCGCAATACCGAGACGCTGCCGCATGCCAAGCGAATAGGCTTTGACTTTCTTATGCAGAGCTTCCTGCAAACCGAGCAGCGTGATTACTTCCATAATCCGCTGCTCGGTGACCGAATCAGTCATTCGCGCCGCCTGCTTCAGATTATCGTAGCCGCTCATATACGGATAAAATTCCGGATTTTCAATGATTCCGCCTACATGGACAATCGCTTCCTTGAAATGCTTCTGAATGCTTCTTCCTGCGATCTGTACGTCGCCTTCGCTAATCCCGATCAGTCCGGTCATCATACGAATTGCCGTTGTCTTACCCGCTCCATTGGGTCCCAAAAGACCAACAATCTCACCGGTATGTACGTCGAACGATAACTTGTCCACGATCGTTTTTCTTCCGATTCGTTTGGTTACATTCTGAAGCCGAAGTACCGGTTCTGCTCCGCCAACTTGCCTAGGTTGATTCGATTGGTTTGATTGGTTTGATTGACTCATTTTGTTTGATTGCGCTGCATTCATTTGTTCACCCTCCATTTTCATGTACTAGTGTTATACTTAAATAGTACACTAACACTTAAAAGTTGTAAACCTTCAATTTCAAAAAAATACCAAACAAAAGCAGCCCATTCCGATCCGCCTTCTGCCAGCATGCAAAAAAGGCGTTTGTTCCCCCAGTTAGGAAACAAACGCCCTCGCCAAAAATCAAATACTCAAGTCTAATTAGCCTTCCAACCCGCCGTCTTTGGACAGCAGCGTCTTCAGCTCTTTCATAAACATATTGATATCTTTGAACTGCCGGTACACTGAAGCAAAGCGTACATAAGCAACTTCATCTACCGGATACAACTCCTGCATGACCTGCTCGCCGATACTGCGGCTCTCGATCTCCGCTACTGCGGTATTGCGCAGCGAACGCTCGACTCTGGAAACGATCGTTTCCAATTGGTCGATCGATACCGGACGTTTCTCGCAGGCACGGATCAGACCGCGCAAAATCTTATCACGGCTGAATTCTTCGCGGCTGCCATCTTTCTTGATGACAATCAGCGGAGTTTCTTCCACCATCTCGAACGTCGTAAATCTTCGGCCGCAGCTTTCGCATTCGCGTCTTCTTCGGATCGATTTGTTCTCATTGGCCGGTCTTGAATCCAGTACCCTTGTACCGCTGTAATCGCAATAAGGACATTTCAAATGTCTTCACTTCCTTTCTACCGGCGGCTCGGAATATACCGGGCCGCCTCCGTCCGGTTCAAAATGTCTCGTAAACCTTTGTATACTGATTATAATAGTAAACGACCCGCTGTATATAGTGCCGGGTCTCCCCAATCGGGATATCCCGCACATTTTCCAGCGTTCCGTCCCAAGTTCCTTCTTTCAACCATTTTTTGACGTTACCCGGTCCGGCGTTGTAAGCAGCAATAACTTCCAGACTGTTGTCGCCAAATTGATTCGACAAATTGCGCAAATACCAGGTTCCGATTTCAATATTGGTTGCAGGCTCGTGTTTGATACGGTCATGGGTCGCTTCGGGGAGCTTTCCCTGCTCAATCGCCCAATCTGCCGTATCCGGCATCAGCTGCATGACCCCCATTGCACCGACACGGGATTCCTTACTCGACTTAAAATTGGTTTCCACCCGAATAATCGAAGCGATCAGGAAGGGGTCGATATTGTAGGAATCGGATTGTTTCCGAATCTCTTCCTTGTAACCGATCGGATAAACCCAGGCCATCCAGCCGCTGCTGAAAAAGAGTGCAATCAGCATAAGCAGAAATAGAGGGAGAACAAATCGTTTCTTCACCATTCTCATCGCGACCTCAGTTTTTCCAACAGTTCTTCCACTTGACGTTTCGTGTCTTCCATGGAACCGCTGTTGTCGATCACATAATCGGCTCTGTGCTTCTTCTCTTCGATATCAAGCTGGGAGTTCAGCCGGCTGTCCGCTTGTTCCGGCGACAGCTTGTCTCGCAGCATTAATCGGGATCGCTGCACTTCTTGAGGAACATAGACCACGACGATCTTCTCGTACAGCTCTTCCAGCCCCGACTCGTACAGCAGAGGAATGTCTGCGGCGACGATCACGTTCGGGCTTGCCGCTTCCCAAGCTTCTACCTGTCGACGGATTTCGGCCCGGATTGCAGGATGTACAATCGCATTCAGCGCCTCGCGCTCCTCCGGTCGATTAAAGATATGCTCCGCCATTCGGCGACGGTCCAGTCCGCCTTCCGGCAGCAGAAATTCCGGTCCGAAACGCTTGGCGACAGCTTCCAACAGCGGCTGTCCCGGGTTCATAACGTTGCGTGCGATCACATCGGCATCAACGATCCGTACGCCTTCGGCTTCGAGCAGGCGCGAGACTGTACTCTTGCCGGTTGCAATGCCTCCAGTGAGTCCGATTCTCATGCTCGGATTCCTCCTTCATTCGGCTTCTGACATTCCGGACAATAATGCGTCCCTCTACCGCCGACTACAATGCGCTCCACCGGCGTCCCACAGTTGTGACACGGCTGTCCTTTACGTCCGTAAATGCGATGCTGATCTTGGAAAGATCCTGATTCCCCTTGGCCGTTCACATAGGATTTAACCGAAGAACCTCCAGCCGCTACCGCTTCGGTCAAAATATCCACAATGCAGCGGTGCAGCTTTTTCAGTTCTTCCGCATTCAGGCTTCCGGCTGCACGCTCAGGATGCAGTCCCGCACGAAACAATGTCTCGTCCACATAAATATTCCCGATTCCGGCGACCACTTCCTGGTTAAGCAGCACAGTCTTGATCCGATTCTTCTTCCCTGCCAGCTTCGCACCCAGTGCTGCTGCAGTAAACTCCGGTGCCAAAGGCTCCAACCCCAGCTTATGCAGCGGCGCACCCATAAATTCCTCGCCTATAGGCAGCAAATCCATCGTTCCGAACTGCCGGACATCGCGATATCGCAGTTCCGTACCGTCATTAAAATGGAAGATGACATGAGTATGCTTTTCGACCGGATCTGCGGCATCATACACTCCGTAACGCCCTTCCATCCGCAGATGGGATACGATGACCCACCCGTCAAGATTGATGCGCAGAAATTTGCCGCTGCGTTCGATATTACGGATTGTCTGGCCTTCCAGCAGCGCAGCGAATAATGCAGGATCTTCGGGCCGCCGTACGATCCGGGGCAGAGACACGGTCACTCGCTCGATTTTTTTGCCGGCGACCAGCATATTTAGCGTCCGTTTGACGGTTTCGACTTCAGGTAATTCCGGCATGCTTTATCACCTTTCCTGTATGACCCCGCGAAGATATTCTCCCGTTGATCGGCGAAGTGTCTTCGCGGACTGATTCTGAGACGTTCTCTGATTTGAATTTGCTTTAATTTTGCTTTTAATTTAATTTTATTTGGCCTCGTACCAGTTGCTGCCGAAGCTGACATCCGCTTTCAGTGGCACGGACAGCTTCAGTGCACCTTCCATTGTTTCCGGCAGAAGCTTTTTCATCAGCTCCAGCTCGTCTTCCGGAACCTCGAAAACCAGTTCGTCATGTACTTGGAGCAGCATACGGCTTTTCAGTCCGCGCTCGCGAAGTACGGCATCCACCTGAACCATCGCCAGCTTGATAATGTCCGCGGCGGTACCTTGTATCGGTGTATTCATAGCCGTACGTTCCGCAAATGAGCGCTGAGCGAAATTCCGGTTATGGATATCCGGCAGATAACGTCTGCGTTCCAGCAGCGTTTTGACGTAACCGTCCTTTTTCGCTTCTTCCACGATATCGTGCATATACTGTTGTACGCCCTTGAATACGGCAAAATACTGCTCAATGAATTCTGCAGCCTGCTTCCGCGTAATCCCAAGATTTTGCGACAATCCGTAATCACTGATTCCGTATACAATGCCGAAGTTAACAGCTTTGGCCGAGCGGCGCATATTCGAGTCTACTTGATCTTTCGTTACACCGAATACGTCCATCGCCGTTTTCGTATGAATATCCATATCGTTCAGGAAGGCATCTTTTAATCGCTCATCATCCGAGATGTGTGCCAGAACCCGCAGTTCGACCTGTGAATAGTCCGCTGCCAGAATGGTCCAGCCCGGTTCTGATGGCACAAACGCTTTGCGAATTTTACGGCCTTCTTCCAACCGGATCGGAATATTTTGCAAATTCGGATACTGGCTGCTGAGACGTCCGGTCGCGGTAAGCGCTTGACGATAATACGTATGGACCTTACCCGTCTCCGGACGAATTTCTTTCAGCAGGCCGTCGATATAAGTCGACTGCAGCTTGGACAGCTGGCGGTACTGCAAAATCACCCGTACAATTTCGTGATAAGGTGCCAATTCTTCCAGCACCTTCGCATCGGTCGAATAGCCGGTTTTGGTTTTCTTTTTCACCGGAAGCCCCAGCTTGTCGAACAGAATCTCGCCGAGCTGACGCGTCGAATTGATATTGAATTCCATACCGGCATGTTCGTAGATCTCGGACTGCAGCCGCTTGATTTCAATCTCGAACTCTCCGCCCAATGCTTCCAGATCGTCCGGATTGACCGCGATGCCCTGCTTCTCCATATCCGCAAGAATACGTGACAGCGGCATCTCCAGTTCGAAGAACAATCGGTTCATTTCAAAACTTTCCAGCAGCTCCCGCTGCTTAGGAATAATCGCTTCAATCGCTTCCGCTTTGCGTGCCGAGTGTGCAGCCAACGTCTCCGCGTCCGGCCAAGTGAACTTGGCCCCGCGTCCGTAAACTTCATCGTCTTCAGTTAGCGCCGGAAGTTCGTATTTGACCGCCAGTCCGCTGACATTTGTCGCGGTCTCCGTCGGATCAATCAAATACGCCGCAAGCTGGGAATCAAACGCCGCACCTGCAAATCGGATACCATGCCAATGCAGCACCAGATCAAGCCGGTGCAGGTCGTAGCCGCTTTTCGACGCCGCAGGATCTTCCAGCCAGTCCAGTACCGGCGAAGCTTTCGGAGATTTGAGCAGGTCGAAGGACACGTAATAGTAACGCTCTCCCCCGTGCAGCATCAGTCCGACCAGTTCGGCATGATGAGGGTTGTCGCCGTGTGTTTCGGCATGGATCACTTCCACATTCGGCAGGAATTCTGCCAGTTCGCCAAGCGATTCTTCGTCCGCAATGCGTACGTCGAGTGATGGGCGCTCGGCGGCTTTCGAAGCAGGCTCTGCAAAAGGATCGTCATTTGCTTCCGCACCTTCGCCTCCGTCCGCATAAGGAATTTTTTCGATCAGCGAGTTGAACTGCAGCTTGCGCAGAACAGGTACCGCCGCTTCGCGATCCGCACCGGCATAGGCCAGCTCATTCCACTCGATTGGCAGCGGCACATCACAGAAAATAGTCGCCAGCTTTTTGCTCATTCTCGCGCTTTCCGCGTTCTCTTCGATCCGCTCTTTCTGCTTGCCTTTCAATTTGTCGGTATTTGCAAGCAGATTTTCAACGCTGCCGTATTCGTGCAGCAGTTTCAGTGCCGTCTTCTCTCCGACTCCCGGCACACCAGGAATGTTATCGGACGAGTCGCCCATCAGCCCTTTAAGATCGATGATCTGCTCCGGTGTCAGACCAAAACGCTCTTTAATCTGCTCAGGCCCATGAGGCAGCACATCGCCAACTCCTTTGCCTTTGAGCAGATTGATTCTTACGTATTCCGAAGCAAGCTGCAGTACGTCTTGATCGCCGCTCACAATGACCGTTTCGCACTTCTCGCTGTCCGCCCGCTTCGCAAGCGTACCCATAATATCGTCCGCTTCATAATTTGTCAGTTCGTACTGCTTAATGCCGAGGGCCTCGATCAGTTCTTTCAACAGAGGGAACTGCGAGCTGAGCTCTGGCGGTGTCTTCTGACGTCCCGCTTTGTATTCGCCGAACGTCTCGTGTCGAAATGTCGTCTTACCCGCATCGAACGTAACCAGAATATGTGTTGGTTTCTCGTCCTGGAGCAGCCGAAGCAGCATCAGCATAAAACCGTATACCGCATTGGTCGGCCGCCCATCGGCCGTCTGCAGCGGAGCAGTAATACCGTAGAAAGCCCGGTAGATCAAATTGTTGCCGTCGATCATCATTAATTTGTCCATGCGCAACCTCCGTAGGTGTAATCTTCGTAATTCCATCATATCATTAAACGCAGCAAAAGCCGAACCCCGCGTTTGCGAAAGACCGGCAGTAAAACCGGGACAAAGCCGCCCCTCTCATATGCTCTTACAGTCTTTGCTTTTAACAATCCGAGCCTGACTATCAATAGGCAGCCCCTGCAGCCGACGTAATAACCGCCAGCGAAAATCCTCAGCCCAGCGGCCAGGACCATTCAGGTATAGGCTTCAATAAATCCCAAACGAAAAACCCGCTCTGCCGGCAGGGAGCACCGGAAAGCGGGCATCAATACGAATCGTGTTAAAAATTACGAATTAAGGTCCGGCCGGCGGCCGGTTACGAGAAAGACAACATTTTCACCGATATTGGTCGCATGGTCAGCAATCCGTTCAATGTAGCGACCGACCATTTGGAGCAGCATCATTTGAGGCGCGGATTCCGGTTTGTCGAGCAGCAGCGTGTACAGTTCGCGCAGCATAGCGCTATACAGCTCATCGACTTCGTCATCATCTTTTGCCATTTTGTAAGCAAGGTCGGTATTTTCATCCATATACGAACGAATCGATTCCGAGATCATCGTGGAAGCAATGCTCGCCATATGAGGAATGTCAATTAACGGCTTCACTAAAGGTTGTCCGTCCATACGAATTGTTACTCTAGCGATATCACGAGCCAGGTCGCCCATCCGTTCCAAATCGCTTGAGATTTTAAACGCTACAATAATTCGGCGAAGGTCTTTTGCAACGGGCTGCTGCGTAATGATAAGCTGCGAACCGAGTTCCAAAATTTCTTCTTCCATCGCGTTTAACTCGGCATCCCGGCGATTGACTTCTTCAGCCTTTGCCAGATCGGAATTTTTGAGCGATTCAACAGCTTCTTTTAACGCTCCGTCCACATGTGTACCCATTCTGATTAGCAGTTCACGAAGCTGATTCAATCCCTCGTCAAAGTCTGTTCTGCGGGCCATATCGCAACAACCTCCTTACCTTATTATATGTTCTTTACCCAAACCGGCCGGAAATGTAATCTTCCGTGCGCGAATCTTCCGGCGTGGAGAATAAGGTTTTTGTTTCCGCCGCTTCAATGACCTCGCCATTCAGGAAAAAGACGGTCTTATCAGAAACCCGAGCCGCTTGATGCATATTGTGTGTAACCATAACAATAGTATAACGATTTTTAATTTGACGAATCAGTTCTTCAATCTTAGCTGTTGAAATTGGGTCAAGCGCCGAAGTGGATTCGTCCATCAGCAGAACGTCAGGCTTTACGGCAAGCGCGCGTGCGATGCACAGACGCTGCTGCTGACCGCCGGACAAGCCCAAAGCCGAGCGTTTCTGGAAGTCTTTGACTTCGTCCCACAGTGCTGCTTGTTTCAAACTTTCTTCAACAATCTCATCCAATTCGGACTTCTTCTTGATCCCTTGAAGACGCGGTCCGTAGGCTACGTTCTCGTAAATGGATTTTGGAAAAGGATTCGGCTGCTGGAATACCATGCCTACACGTTTGCGCAGCGATTCCACTTCCATATTCTTATCGTAAATGTCAGCGCCGCCGAGGGACACCAGTCCTTCAATCCGGGTTCCGGCAATCTGATCGTTCATCCGGTTCAGTGTCCGGAGGAGCGTCGACTTGCCGCAGCCCGAAGGACCGATAAAGGCAGTTGCCGCTTTTTCGGGAATATCCAGGTTGACGCTTTTAAGTGCATGAAATTGCTCGTAATACAGATCCAAGTTTTCGGTACGGATAATCGGTTCCATTCTTCTGAGTCTCCTTCGCGGTTCTCCTCAAGCCAGTTTATCTTTGGAATGTTAAGGACATTAAGAAGAATTGTAAACGCAGAGTAAAATTCATTGAAAATACGGCTTACTTTGTTATCTGCCGCCCAATGAACGCTCCAACGCCTGTCTAACCACTTCAATCTCCTGCAATGCACTTTGTGTCAAACCAAATGTAAAGCGCCCTCCCTCTTCGGAACTGCGCGCCGATCCTGAGACTTCCCGGAATTCCCCATCAGCGGCTTCCATCTGTTTAGCAGCTCCGCGTATGCGCTTCTCGGCTTCTTCCATGCCGTTAGCAGCTCCCATGCTGAGCAGGTTCATACGATCCAGCAGACTGCCGATTTCATCTGACAGCAGCCGAGTCGATTCGGCCAATGCACGTACTTCACCGGCAACTACGGCAAATCCCCGTCCAGCTTCGCCTGCGCGCGCAGCCTCAATTGAGGCGTTTAATGCCAGCAGCGAACTGGTACCGGCAATACCGCGAATAGAACCGGTTGCTTCGGCGATCTCTTTGGCGCAGGACAGCATACTGCCGATTGAGCTGCGCTGGCCGGCGATCGCTTCCGAAGCTTCTGCGAATGCGCGTTCCGCATCAGCAAGCGCTCTGCGTCCATCCTCTGTCCGGCGGCTCATCCGCTCCGCTTCATTCACAACGCTGCCTGCGGCACCGTGAATCTCCGACAGCGATCCGGCCACTCGTCCAAGCATATGCCGGCTTCCTGCGATCTGATTCTGGCGCTCCTGCGCGGCCTGCTCCTGCAGATCTCGCGACAGGCGAATCATATCTCTTACAGTAAGCACACCTTCATAAACTCCGCCGCGTGTCAGCACGACGCAGTCCGCAAACGATTCGTCATCCCTTGCCAAAGCAACATCAAGCAGTTCGCCGGGACACATGGAAGCTTCAGCCAGGAGCGGAGGCATTCCAGCCGCTTCCGCAACCGGACGGTCATAGAACAGCTCAGGTGCAAAACGTCCGGTAAGCTTACGATAGAAGGCATCGCGCATAAGAAGCAGCATAGGCTCACCGGCAGCAGAGCAGACCACCACGCAGGGAGCGCCCGGTTCCCGCTTAAATACCTGGAGCGCCTCAAAACAGCTCATCTCGGGGCCGATCACCGGAGCCTGCCGCATATAATCCGCCAATACCGGGTCTAAAGGGTTCCCCTCGGACTCTGCATATGTAAGTTCTCCCTCTTCTTGTGCTTCCAAGTGCTGCACTGTTTCTGTCAGACTGACGCCGTTATCGAAAGAAGCGGATAAAACTTCGGATGTAACTTGCTCCAATCGAAACTTTAGACCTATCTCTTCTTTCTCCATGATCCCAGCTTCCGGCATTAATGGTTCTCCCCCATCATTTTTTCTTTCATTATATAGTTTTCTCGTTCTCTTTACATCAACGCCGGGTTAAGATTAGGTAAAAAGACGCAAAAAAAGACTCCAACCTTCCCTTAAAGGGACGGTCTGGAGTCTACTTTGGCCTGAGCTACAACAAGTTTATAGCCGACGCCGCGAATCGAGTCGATATGTACCGATCCGGGATCAAGTTCAAGTTTTTTCCGCAAAGAACTTACATGTACGTCTACGGTGCGCTGTCCGCCGATATAATCAAATCCCCATACAGCATTCATCAAATCGTCTCGTGTCATAACAACGCCCGGCTTACGTGCCAGGTACAACAGAACTTCAAATTCTTTTGGTCTCAAGTTGATCGCCTGTTGACCGAGCGTTACTTCGTATTTATCCGGATAAATGGTCAGCGCACCCAGGCTGATTTTCGATTCGGATGCGGCCGGTACCGCATATTCCGTCTCTTCGCCCGATGTTCGGCGAATAACTGCGCCGACACGTGCCAACATTTCCGAAACGCCGAACGGCTTTGTAATGTAATCGTCAGCGCCGAGCTTCAGTCCGAGCACAATGTCTTCTTCCGCATTTTTGGCTGTCAGAATGACAATTGGCGTCTTAACACCGGATCCGCGAAGCTTCTCCAGAATTTCGATTCCGCTCATGCCGGGCAGCATCAGGTCGAGCAGGATCAGATCGAATGCTTCCCTGCGCGCCCTTTCGTACCCACCTGTTCCGTGCTCTTCGAGTACGACCTCGTAGCCATCCTGGGACAGGTTATAAGAAATCAACCGGGACAGCGTCGGCTCGTCTTCGATGACGAGCAGTTTCCTAGCCATTGGCTCGATCCCCCATTTCATTTGCCTCCGGCGTTTTGCATCAATCGCAAGCCGTTCATCCTTAATTTTACAATTTTCGGATGATCAACGGCCTGGTTGCGCATACGCCTTGTTTTGACCTTCATCAGCATATCACGGCATTGTTAACTCTGTGTAAAAATTTAAGGATTTTCCTGTAGGATCGGCAGTTCTACAATAAAGGTACTTCCGATACCAAGCTCGCTTTCGACCGAAATGGTTCCACGATGAAGTTCGACCAGATGCTTGACGATCGACAGTCCCAGTCCAGTTCCGCCCGAGCTGCGCGAACGCGCCTTGTCCACCCGATAAAAGCGTTCAAAAATGCGCGGCAGATCTTTTTTCGGAATGCCGATGCCGTTGTCGGATACGCTGAACCGGATACGTTCGTCTTCATACTCCTCATCCGTAAACTCTTCAGCTTTAATTACAATTCTTCCGCCTTCCGGCGTATAACTTATTCCATTGGCGACCAGGTTAATAAAAATTTGCCGCAATCGGTCTTCATCCGCTTCGATAAAGAGTTCCTCCGGTACATCGATACGAATTTCGATACGCTTATATTCTGCCGTGCCCTCAAGTACATTGCCGACCGACTGGAACAATGTCAGTACATGAACCGGCGCATAATCAAGCTGGATACGGCGCGACTCGATCTTTGATAAATCAAGGATATCTCCGATCAGCCGGTTCAACCGATTGCCCTCATCATAAATAATTTTAAGGAAAGAGCGTGCCGTATCCTCGTCCTTCACTCCGCCGGCCAGCAGCGTCTCTGCAAAACCCTGAACGGCAGCGACCGGCGTTTTAAGCTCGTGCGAAACGTTTGCGACAAATTCGCTCCGCATCCGTTCCAGCCGCCTGATATCCGATACATCCTGAAATAGGAACAGCATGCCATGGTAGGACTCGTCATGCGCCACTGTCATTGGAACGCCGTCCAGCGAGATCAGCTTTTCTTCCGGTACGAACAGCGTCAGCTCGTCGTGCATTCGAGCTTTCCGCTGCAGCCCTTCTTCAATGAAGCGTGTCAGCTCATAGAAGCGCTTGAGTTCAAGATAGGTGCGTCCGACGACTCGATCGGCACGGATACCGAGCATACGCTCGGCCTGACGATTGACCAGACCAATATTTTCATCCACGTCAATCATCAGAATACCGCCGGTCATATTATCCAATACATTTTGCAGCAAACTTTCATTATCACGTATCGTATGCATCTGTGCCTGAAGACTGTCGGCCATATTATCAATCGAAGCGCCAAGCTGACCGATTTCGTCCCGGCGCATGGCCCCTACTCTTGCGTCGTAATCAAGCTTTGAAATTCGATTGGCGGTATCCATAATATGTTCAATCGGACGGGTTAACCCTGCCGCCAATCGATAGCTGACTAGGGCTGCAAACAGGAAAAGTATAACGAGTGCACTTCCCATGATGATCCAACCTCGCTGCAGGCCCTCTCCAACAATATCCAAACTCATCGACAAACGGAGATAACCATCGAAGCCTTCATCGGAAACAATAGGAGCTGCTACATACAGCATGTTGTGGCCGAGGGTGTCGCTGTATCGCACCACATGTCCAGGGTTACCCGGACTCGATGTCCGAATCTCCTCGCGTTGCAGATGATTGTCCATCCAAGCCGGATCGCTCAGCGAATCGCCGAGTACTCGTCCATCTCGCGCTATAAAAGTAACACGCGAGTCCGTAAGCTCTCCAAGACGCTTGGCTTCGGCCACGAATACGGATGGAAGGTTATCATCCGCTTCGGGAGCGGCCGGAAGATCCAGCAGTTCCTCCAATAGACTGATTTCCCTAGCCATATAATCTTCCAGTGAAGCAATGTGCGAATCCCGGAATACCTTGGCCATCGTCAGGCCTGCAGCCAATACCGAAATACCGACCAAAAGCAGCAAAATCAAAGTTAAGCGGGAACGAAAAGGTTTCATGAATGCAGGCTCTCCTTCGACGGATACGGTTTAAACTTGCGTAATAGCAGTTGATGCAGTGTAGCAAGCGGCTGTTGGACCAAAATGGCCAGCACAACCGGAACGGCGGCCTGCGGCGAAAAGTAACCCAGCGCAAGCACGAGCCCCAGTGAATTGTTGCGCATCCCCGCCGCAAACGAAATCGTCACCGCCAGCTCGGGCGTACGCCGCTTGAGCAGCAGGGGCGCACAATATCCAAGCACATAGCCAAATGCAACCAAAAACAGCACGGACGGAATCACCGCAGCGAGATCTCCGCGCAGCTCGTAAGCATAGGGAGCGATACCGGCCGCATTCAGCACAATGACAAGCATGAAAAAAATTTTGGAAATGGGCAGCAGCACCGGTCCGGCCTTCTGCTTGAATTTGCCGCCGGAACGTTCATAAATGATGACACCCAGCGCAGTCGGTACAACAACCATCAGCAGCAGGTCGCGCATCAGATGAAGTGTATCGAACGTAAGCTCCGCACCGAAGAACAGTTGGATCAATCCGGGAACGACAATAGGACTGAGCGCAGAATCGAGCAGCACCATAGCCAATCCGAGCGCAAGACTGCCTCCCGACAGCTCGATCCAGAGTACAGATGAGACGCCGAGCGGAATAATAGTGAATAGTACCAGACCGACCGTATACGCTGAGGAAGCGCCAAACAGTACACTGCCAATTCCGAACGCAGCCAGCGGTGCAACCAGGTGGCTGAGTACCAAAGTCAGCACAATGGGCATAGGCCGTGCGAATACCTGTCTCAGATGTTCCCGGCCGCAGCCGACCCCCATTACGAAAGTGATATAGGCGAACAAATACGGAATAGCAGGTACCCATGGAAGAAACGGCTTGGAGAAAACCAAGCCCAGCACGAGCATTAGCGGTGTAATCCAGAACATGCCCCGATCCACCCAGCTGCTGAACGCCAGAGCTTTTTTCTTCATGCAGTGCTGCCCTCACGCTTCCATGCTGCAACTTTCACTTGCGCCCCTTCCTTTCAATCCTGCTATAATGGATAACGTGTCTTCTTATCTTACCACAAAGTTTGAAGACCGAAAGTCGAGAAAGCCGCAAAAGAAAGGGTGCCGCAATTGACTACTTATCCATTTTCCGCTTATTTATATCGTCTTAAACATATTAAGCGTTGGAGCCTGATGCGCAGTACGATGACCGAAAATGTAGCTGAACATTCCTATCATGTATCGCTGCTCTCCCATCTGCTCTGTACAATCGGCAATGAACTGTACGGCAAGTCGCTGAATGCCGATCGGGCTGCAGCATTGGCTCTGTTTCATGATGCTCCCGAAGTATTCACAGGCGATATTCCTACGCCTGTCAAGCACCATAACGAGGCGCTGCTGTCCAACTTCCGACTGATTGAGCAGATGGGCGCGCAGCGTCTGACTGCAATGGTTCCGGAACCCCTTCAAGCCGTCTATGCTCCGCTGATCGGTACGACTGAGCCGAATGAGGAAGACCGACAGCTTCATGCGTACGTCAAAGCTGCAGATCGAATCGATGCTTACCTTAAATGTGCCTGGGAAGTTGCAGCTGGCAACCGGGAATTCGCCGTTGCCAAACTGCAGACCGAAGAAAAATTGGCCGAGTCGGCTATGCCGGAAGTCGAGTATTTCCTTAAACACCTCGCGCCTGCATTCGAAATGACACTCGATGAACTGTCTGCACAGATCGGCGAAGAAGCTCAACGTCCAGAGATCCGCTGATTCGCTGAGCTTTCCGGCTTCTGATTAAAACCTAACAAAGCACTGCAAATAAAAAAGCAAGATTAAACAAAGTAAGATAAGACAAGACAAAGCAAAGCATGAAAAAACCGTTCCGTCATCGCATAACGCGATGTGGGAACGGTTTTTTCTTATTGTCCTTAGGAAAATCGGCCTTTGGCTTATATTGGCCTCTCTCCGATTTCATCTATAAAAGCGGCTTTTAATTAGCCGTTGACGACTTCGCCGCCGTTGACGTGAATAATCTGTCCCGTTACGTAGGAAGCGTCCGGCGAAGCCAGGTACACGTAAGCCGGTCCCAGTTCCGATGGCTGTCCCATCCGGCCCATTGGCTGACTCTCGCCAAATGTTTCGACCTTTTCTTCCGGGAATGTTGCCGGAATCAGCGGTGTCCAGATCGGTCCCGGCGCTACGCCGTTGACCCGAATCTTTTTCTCTGCCAAGCTCATCGACAGGGAACGGGTGAAGCTTGTGATTGCACCTTTAGTGGACGAATAGTCCAGCAGTTCCGGGCTGCCCCGATAAGCCGTAATCGACGTTGTATTGATGATGGAAGAGCCTTCTTTCAAATGAGGCAGTGCCGCTTTGCTCATGAAGAACATTCCGAAAATATTCGTGCGGAACGTTCTCTCCAGCTGCTCTGCCGTGATGTCGGTCAGCGACTCTTTCGGATGCTGCTCGGCAGCGTTATTAACAAGAATATCGAGTTTGCCGAACTTGTCAATTACGCGCTTGACCGATTCCTGTGCGAACGACTCGTCGCCCACATCGCCTACCAGAAGCAGACACTGCCTGCCTTCGGCTTCAACAAGACGCTTAGTCTCCTCCGCATCCCCGTGTTCACTGAAGTACAAAATTGCGACATCGGCGCCTTCTTTGGCGTAGTGTACAGCTACGGAGCGGCCGATCCCACTGTCTCCTCCGGTAATCAGGGCGGTCATACCTTGAAGCTTGCCCGCGGCTTTATAAGTTGGAGAAATATATTCCGGTCTCGGCGTCATTTCCGATTCGGTACCATGTCCTTCAAGCTGCTGGGCAGGCGGACTTTTCGGTTTCATTTCGTTGGCTTGCTGTTCGTTGGTTGGCATCTCTGAAAACTCCCTTCGTGTTGGTCTTCGGCTGTCTTTAGCTTCCGTTCCATAATTACCACAGTTATCCGAACACCAAACATCAAATACCAAAATAGACACAATAAGCCAAGTCTTCCCGATTTACCGACTTCCTAACCGTTGATGACTTCGCCGCCGTTAACGTGAATAACCTGCCCCGTGACATAGGAAGAATCTGTCGAAGCGAGATAAACGTATGCCGGGCCTAAATCTGCCGGTTGACCAACTCGTCCGAGCGGCTGATTTCCGCCAAACGACTTCACTTCTTCAGCCGGATACGTTGATGGAATGAGCGGTGTCCAGATCGGTCCCGGCGCTACGCCGTTGACCCGGATTTTTTGCTCCGCGAGGTTCATTGACAGCGAGCGGGTGAAGCTGACGATCGCACCTTTGGTAGACGAGTAATCAAGCAGGCCGGCGTTGCCCCGATAAGCATTTATCGATGTCGTGTTGATGATCGACGAGCCTTCTTTGAGATGCGGGAGCGCTGCCTTGGTCAAGTAAAACATGGCAAAAATATTGGTCCGAAACGTTCGTTCCAACTGCTCCGCTGTAATGTCCTCGATTGACGACTGAGGATGCTGCTCGGCGGCATTATTAACGATGATGTCGAGCTTCCCGAATTTATCCATTGTGCGCCGGATCGCCTCTTGAGCGAACATTTCGTCGCCAATATCGCCGGACAGCAGTAGGCAGCTTCTGCCTTCGGCCTCCACCATTTTCTTCGTTTCCTCGGCATCTTCGTGTCCTTTCAGATACACAATTGCCACATCGGCTCCCTCTCTGGCGTAATGCACAGCGACCGAGCGGCCGATACCGCTGTCGCCTCCGGTAATAATTGCTGTCATTCCGGTAAGTTTACCTGCGGCTTTGTAGTGTTCGTTAATTACGATTGGCTGCGGTGTCATCTCAGTTTCTTTGCCGTGCGAGTCCTGCTTCTGCTGCTGCGCCGGTGGCGTCTGAATTTTCCCTTCATTTGCAGACATGAAAACAGCTCCTTTCGCAAAATGAGTGTCCTTACGAATCCTCATTACCACTCTGCTAAAGGAGCCAAACTGCAATATTTAAATTAAGCGAACCAACGGTGGAACATCATCACGAACAAAATGGCAACGAACGATACGCAGACCATTGTGCTGAACACTTGAAGCTTTCTCAATTCCGAAGAAATATCGCGACGTTCCTGGATTCCGTTAAGTGCCCGGCGCAGCGGACCGCCCATCATGCCGCCGAATGCACCGATCAGCAAAAACAATACGAAGGTCAGCACGATCCACAGAGTGGAGTAGTCCCCCTGCAGAAACAGGTATACACCTGTCAGCAGCTCCAGCACCAGACCGAACTGTGCGTATGTATTCAACGAGCGCATTACGGACAAAACGCCCTTCTTCGCTTCGCCTTCCAGGCGGCTTAGCTGTGCGACAATTAGCGGGGCCAGCAGATAAAATCCCATGGCTACGGCTCCTAGCACGTGCAGAAACAAAATAAATCGATCCATCTCTTCTCCTCCTTAACAATTTCTTTTTCTTATTAAGTCCCGACACTTTCCGAACCGGACTTTCTGCATCATTTTACCGCATTCTGCGTTTAATGTCAGCGATATAAACGGCATGATAAAGCGCCCGTTTTACGGCACTAAAGCCGAAGCGGACGCCCATTTGGTCATGCCATACAAATTGCCTCGCTTACACGGGTATACAGAGCCTTTTAAAGCATCTGTTCCCGAGTCATCTTTGCGTCCTGCGCAGATATCAATTCATTCCCGCAGCCACTACAGAGATAACTCCGCGTACCGAATCGGCCGACTTGTCCAATGCCGACTTCTCCTCGTCCGTCAATTCAAGTTCGAAAATCCGCTCGATGCCGCTTCCTCCCAACACAGCCGGTATGCCCAAGAAGAGGTCATGGTAACCGTACTCTCCTTCCAACAGCGCAATTACCGGAAGCACACGCTTTTTATCCTTAAGAATCGCTTCGGCCATCTGAGCCAGCGAAGCAGCAGGCGCATAATAGGCACTGCCGCTGCCGAGCAGATTGACAATCTCTCCGCCGCCGACACGAGTACGCTGCACAATCTCTGCGATTCGTTCTTTTGGAATCAATGTTTCGATGGGGATGCCGCCGACACTGGAGTAACGCACGAGAGGAACCATATCGTCCCCGTGGCCGCCCAGTACAAAACCTCTTACATCTTCGACCGACACGTTCAGCTCTTCGGCAATGAACGTGCAGTATCTGGCCGTATCGAGAACGCCCGACTGCCCGATTACCCGATTTTTCGGAAATCCGAGCGTCTGGTAAGCCGCATACGTCATTGCATCGACCGGATTGCTGAGGACAAGCACTGTCGTCTCGGGAGCAACTTCTTTGATCCGCTCGCAGACGGAGCAGACAATGCCCGCGTTTGTGCTGACCAGATCGTCGCGGCTCATACCAGGTTTACGTGCAACGCCTGCCGTAATAATAACCAGATCAGAATTTCGGGCTTCCTCGTAATCCGATGTTCCTGTAATGCGCGCATCAAATCCTTGAACAGGAGAAGCTTCCAGCATATCGAGCGCTTTGCCTTTTGTCGGATTTTCGAGTTGTGGGATATCAAGCAGTACGACGTCTCCGAGTTCTTTTTGCGCAATCATTAACGCAGCGGTAGCGCCTGTAAAGCCTGCACCGACAATCGTAATCTTTTTGCGTACGATGGTCATAAGGATGATACCTCCCTGGTGAAATCTATTTTAGGATCAAGCCAAAAAAATAGCGGACGGAAAAGCGGGCCGTTGCCGGCTACTTTCCGTCCGCGTGTCAAACGCTATTATTTCATGTTGCGGATGACTTCGTCGGCGAACTCCGAGCACTTCACTTCTGTTGCACCTTCCATAAGGCGGGCAAAGTCGTAAGTGACTGTTTTGTTGTTGATCGACGCTTCCAGTCCGTTATAGATCAGTTGAGCGGCTTCCTGCCAGCCCAGATGTTCCAGCATCATAACGCCCGAGAGAATAACCGAACCCGGGTTTACAACGTCTTTGTCCGCATATTTCGGAGCTGTACCGTGCGTCGCTTCGAAAATGGCGTGACCCGTTACATAGTTGATGTTGGCGCCAGGTGCAATACCGATGCCGCCTACCTGTGCAGCCAGAGCGTCGGACAGGTAGTCGCCGTTCAGGTTCAGCGTCGCGATCACGTCGAAGTCTGTTGGACGAGTCAGTACCTGCTGCAGAGCGATGTCGGCAATTGCATCTTTTACGATGATTTTTCCGGCTTCTTCGGCAGCCTTCTGCGCTGCATTTGCCGCATCTGTACCGTCCTGCTCCTTGATCTGGTCATATTGTGCCCATGTGAAGACTTTATCTCCGAATTCCGCTTCAGCCACTTCATAACCCCAGTTTTTGAACGCGCCTTCGGTGAACTTCATGATATTGCCTTTGTGTACGAGCGTTACGCTCTTGCGGCCGTGGTCAACGGCATACTGAACTGCCGCGCGAACCAGACGCTTGGAGCCTTCTTCCGACACCGGCTTGATACCGATTCCCGACGTTTCCGGGAAACGAATTTTGTTGACGCCCATTTCGTTTTTCAGGAATTCCAGCACTTTCTTGACTTCTTCGCTGCCTTCCTGGTATTCGATGCCTGCATAGATATCTTCCGTATTCTCACGGAAAATAACCATATCAACCAGTTCAGGACGCTTCACTGGCGAAGGTACGCCGGCAAAGTAGCGTACCGGACGCAGACATACGTACAAATCCAGCTCCTGACGAAGTGCTACGTTCAGGGAACGAATTCCGCCGCCGATTGGCGTCGTCAAAGGTCCTTTGATCGCTACAGTATATTCACGGATAGCCGTCAGCGTATCGGCCGGCAGCCATTCTCCGTATGTATTGAATGCTTTCTCGCCTGCAAACACTTCATACCAGGCAATTTTTTTCTCGCCGCCGTAAGCTTTCTCTACAGCTGCGTCAAGCACACGCTTGGAAGCTTTCCAGATGTCACGCCCTGTGCCGTCGCCTTCGATGAACGGGATAACCGGATTATTCGGAACGAGCAGGTTACCGCCTTCTTCGATCTGAATTTTTTCTCCCTCGGTCGGTGCAGTGAATTTTTCAAAAGTAGACATGAATGGAATTCCTCCTTTGAAGTGGTGATGAAGTTCGGGCCAGGCACGTTTTAAACGCACTAAAACCCGCAGTCTTTTCTATTGTAGCCCATAAGAGCCAGATTTTATACCGATACAAATCTCTTTGGCCAAAATAAAACCGCCCGTCGCCTGCAAAGCTGCCGGGCGGTTCTTTTTGCTATCCTAATCTTAACGCTGTTTGAGAGGCACGTACGTCAGGTCCAGCTCGCCTACATACTCGGCACGCGGGCGGATCAGACGATTATCTTCGTACTGCTCCAAAATATGTGCGGTCCATCCCGATACGCGGCTGATCGCAAAGATTGGTGTGAACAGTTTGCGCGGAATGCCCAGCATCGTATAGACAGAAGCGGAGTAGAAGTCTACATTAGGCTTCAATCCTTTTTGGGAAGTTACCAGTTCTTCGATCTTGACCGACATTTCGTAGAGCGAAGAATCGCCGTTCATTTCGCCGAGACGACGGGACATTTCCATCAAATGCTTTGCACGCGGATCACCGTTTTTGTAGACCCGATGTCCAAAGCCCATGATCTTGACTTTATTGTTCAGCTTGTCCTGAATGTACGTTTCTACCTTATCAGGAGTCTCGATTTCCTCCAGCATACGCATAACTGCTTCGTTGGCGCCGCCGTGCAGCGGTCCCTTCAAAGCGCCGATTGCAGAAGTTACGCCGGAATAAATATCCGAAAGCGTAGCTACTGTAACACGGGAAGCGAATGTCGAAGCGTTCAGCTCATGATCGGCGTGCAGGACAAGCGCCTTGTCCAATGCCTCGATCGCCGTCTGTTCCGGCATCTCACCGCTCATCATGTAGAGGAAATTCTCGGTTAGGCCGAGGCCATCTTTTGGAGCAATCGGCTCCTGACCCTCGGAAATACGCGACAGTGCGGCAACCAGAGTCGGCAGCTGCGCCTGAAGACGCTCGGCTTTGGTCACATTCGCTTCGCGGCTCATATCATCGGAGTCCGCATCATAGAGTGCAAGAGCGGATACCGCCGTACGCAGCGCAGCCATCATGTTCATATCCTTTGGATACAGCTTCATCTGCTCGAGCAGCTGAGGCGGAACCGCTGCATAACGCTGCAGGTTGCTCCGCAGCTTCTCCAACTGTTCTTCATTCGGCAGCATGCCGTGCCAGAGCAGATAAGCCACTTCATCAAACGAGGCGTTGGCGGCCAGATCGTCGATGTTATACCCCCGGTATGTAAGCACACCGTCCACGATCGAACTGATCGAGGAAGTTGCGGCTACAATGCCTTCCAGACCTTTAGTCGCTGTCATCGTACATCTCTCCTTTGTGAATGGAACGGATAAATGCAGGCGTTAACTTTTGGGGGTGCATGGTATGTTTTCACTCCCCTGCGTCGCCCACCATACGGACTCGAAAACACACCCCAAGTTTTTGTAACCGTTTTTAACGGCCGGCAAACGGCTTGGTTCCTGATTCCGGCATCCTGTTCAAAAACAACAAGGCATGTAACGTCACTTCATTGTCATCATACCGGATTTTGTCAATTTTTTGAACGTTTCTGCACACTTAACGGGAATCAAATTGTTTTATCGCAGCGATAAGCGATTCTTGCAACCCCTTACAATGATATATGTTACAGGAGAGAGCAAGCGTTTGCAAGTTTTGGAAAACGTTAAAAGCCGTCTGCTCGGGGCAGACGGCTGTAGAAAAACAAAAATTAACGACGGTAAAACGTAATATTTCCTTTCTTCATGCGTTTCTCGATCCAACGCATGGCTGCACGATGATAAAGAGGTCGGGTCAGCGGGAAAACAAGCGAAATTCCGATAAGATCGGTGATAAGACCAGGGGCAATCAGGATGGCCCCCCCAGCCATGATGCATACGCCGTCAACCAGTTTGCGGCCGGGCGGCTGTCCGCTTTCGGCGAGCATTTTAAGATCGTTCATCGCTTTTCTTCCCTCAAATTGTACCATTGCGATGCCGATTACCGTCGTAGCCAGCGTTAGAACAATTGTCTTAAAAAATCCGAAAGTATCGATCAGCCAAACGAAAGCCGCAGCTTCAATAATTACAGCGAGAATAAACAGCAGCGACATTTTATTTTTCATTCATGGTTCCCCCTTGTTCGTCGGCCGCTCCTGCAGCAAGCCGGTTTGCGAGCGCCCCGTACAAATCCGGCGCCGCTTTGCTCAATCGAATCGGCTTCCAATCGGAACTGAGCCAGACATGCTCGGTGCTGCCTGTATTAAGCAGGGTACCCGGACGCTCTTCATTTCCAAATTCCGCAGTCTCGGTACTCCATTCTTCCTCATCTTCGCAGCGGCGGACTTCGTATTCATACTCAAGGCGCAGTGGCGAAAATCCGCTGATACGTGTATAAATCCATATCCGGTCATCGTAACGGGCAGGATTGACAAAACGTGATCGAACTTCAAGCACTGGTAGGTATATGCCCTGTTCTTCGATCTCCCTGTACGAAAATCCCATCCCCCGAATCATCTCCGTCCGTCCGATCTCAAACCAGTTCAAGTAATTGGCGTGATAAACGACAGCCATTTTGTCGGTCTCCTGGTAACGCACTTTCAATCCGGTACGAAACCAGTGTCCCTTTGTTAGGGATTCTTTCGCTTTCATATCGACCATGCCTTCCACTCCTCATTATATCGACAGAACGCCTCATTCCTTTGTCCTGCGTCTTTAAGCCTGTCTATTTATTGTATACGAAACGGACCCCCGATTTCCAATCCTGCCATACTCGGAAAAGCGAGACAAGGAAAAAGCCGCCTTCACGGCGACCTTGGAGATTGAGTCGCGAACGACTCATCCATCGCAAGCGATAATGCTTCGCATAGAAGATTATACGCATGAAAAAGCGGCCGGTTCCATCTCAAGGATGGAACCGGCCGCTGAGGCATAAAGCTTTTCAAAAGAAAGCTTAGTGAATGTGATCAACCTTGATCAAGTTTGTGGATCCGGAGCGGCCGAGAGGCACGCCTGCCGTAATGACAACCAGGTCTCCGTCTTCAACCAGACCGGATTTCTTCGCACCCTGTAGGGCGCTTTCGAACAGTTCGTCTGTCGTTTCGGCAACTTCGCCTTTGACCGGAATGACACCCCATGCGAGAGCCAGACGACGCAGCGTTTGCTCCTGTGTCGTTACCGCGATGATTGGAGCGATTGGACGGTACTTGGAGATCATACGCGCTGTTGTACCCGACTGCGTCGAAGTCACGATCGCCTTGACGTCCAGGTTCCATGCCGCGTGAGCAACCGATTGGCTGATCGACTCGGTAACGGATTTTTGCTGCGCTTCGCTTTGTTTTTTCAGGATCTCGCGGTTAGCCATTGCAGACTCCGCTTTCTCCGCGATACGGGACATCGTTTGTACCGATTCCATTGGGTACTTGCCGGCAGCTGTTTCGCCGGACAGCATGATTGCGTCTGTTCCGTCAAGGATCGCATTAGCCACGTCGCTCGCTTCAGCGCGAGTCGGGCGTGGATTGCGCTGCATGGAATCGAGCATTTGTGTTGCCGTGATAACCGGTTTGCCGGCACGGTTGCACTTCTCGATCATCTGCTTTTGAACCAGAGGAACTTCTTCCGCCGGAATTTCAACGCCCAGGTCGCCGCGGGCAACCATCAGGCCGTCGGATACTTCCAGAATTTCATCCAGGTTGTCGACGCCTTCCTGGTTTTCGATTTTGGAAATGATCTGAATGTGCTCTGCGTTGTGCTTTTTCAGCAGCTCGCGAATTTCCAGCACATCGCTCGCTTTGCGGACGAACGAAGCGGCGATAAAGTCAACGCCTTGTTCAATACCAAATACGATATCGTTTGTATCCTTTTCCGTAATACCTGGCAGCGAAATGCTTACGCCCGGTACGTTCACGCCTTTACGGCTTTTGATTTGTCCGCCGTTAACGATGCTGCACTTGATTTCCGTACCTTCCACTTCCGTAACCGTCAGGCCAATCAGGCCGTCATCGATCAGAATTGTGGAACCAACCGATACGTCATTCGGCAGATCTTGGTAAGATACGGACAGACGATTTTTGTCGCCAGCGATTTCTTCCGTCGTCAGCGTAATGCTTTCGCCTTCTACCAGATCAAGCGGCTCGACCGCAATTTTGCCTGTGCGGATTTCCGGCCCTTTGGTGTCCAACAGCAGAGCAACGCTCTTGCCGAGTTCTTGGCACGCCTGACGGATATTTTTAATGCGGTTGCCGTGCTCTTCGAAATCACCGTGGGAGAAGTTCATTCGAGCGACGTTCATGCCCGCCATAATCAATTTCTTTGTGTTTTCCAGCGATTCGCTTGCCGGTCCGATCGTACATACGATTTTCGTTTTGCGCATTTGGGTTCCTCCGTTTTATGATCTCTGACGATCTCTGTTTGGGTCTCTTAAGGAGACTCTCTGTCTGTTTTGCTGCTTCTTTCTACAAACGGAAAATTTATTGCCATCGATCTGCCCCGGACATGAAAAAAGAGACCGGTGCGCAGTGCCCCGACCTCTCTGTGATTCGCGTTCGGAAGTCGGTTTGCGGATGGTCATAAAATCCTCACCAACAATTAAATCTACACTAAAAACGCGATTTTGTATAGGTTTTAAAAGTAAAAATTGCTCAGGAATTCGGTAAAATCCGTCCGGAAGCATACTGTCCGATCTTACGGAATTTCTCGTAACGGTCATTAATCAGACCCTGCTCGTCCAGTAATGCCAATTCATCCAGATGGCGAGCCAACGATTCATGAATCGCCAATCCCGTCGCTTCGTAATCACGATGCGCTCCGCCCCGCGGTTCCGGCACAATGTCTTCGATTACTTTCATCTCCAGCAGGTCTGAAGCGGTAATTCTCATCGCTTCTGCCGCCTGATCCGCCTTGGAAGCATCCTTCCACAAAATAGAGGCCGCTCCGTTCGGCGAAATTGCCGCATAAATCGCATTTTCCAGCATCAGAACGCGATTGCCTACGCCGAGCGCAAGAGCGCCTCCGCTGCCTCCTTCGCCGATTACGACACAGATTACCGGTACTTTAAGCATCGCCATATCGCGCAGATTGCGTGCAATCGCTTCGGATTGACCCCGCTCCTCCGCCGTATTGCCGGGATAGGCGCCTTTAGTATCAATAAACGTAATAATCGGACGGCCGAATTTCTCCGCCTGCTGCATCAACCGCAGCGCTTTCCGGAATCCCTCAGGATGGGGACTACCGAAGAAACGGGCGATATTATCCTTCGTGTCCTTGCCTCTCTGATGACCGATAACCGTGACCGGCGTACCGCGGAAACGCGCTAGGCCGCCTACAACCGCCATATCGTCACCGAACAGCCGATCTCCGTGCAGTTCAATGAAATCCGTGAACACATAAGGAATCAGATCAAGCGTCGTCGGACGCTGATGGTGACGTGCCAAATGCATTTTCTGGGCCGGTGTTACATTCGTATAAATTTCATGCTGAAGCTGCGCATAGCGCTCCTCCAGCCGGGAGATTTCGTCACTGAAATCAATCCCTTTTTCCTGTCCGAACTGCTTAAGCTCGTCGATCTTCTTGCGCAGCTCTACAAGAGGCTGTTCAAACGTCAATTCCCCTGCCATTCGTTTAGAGCCCCTCCTTTTTACTGTGCATGCCGATCAATTTGCCCAGCATTGCTTTCATTTCTTTGCGATGCACGACCAAATCCAGCTGTCCATGCTGCATATTGAATTCAGCTGTCTGGAAGTCGTCGGGCAGCTTCTGACGAATCGTCTGCTCGATGACAATGCGACCGGCGAAGCCGAATGCGGCTTTCGGTTCCGCGATGATGATATCTCCAAGCATAGCGAAACTGGCTGACACTCCGCCCATCGTAGGATCGGTGATAACCGACAGATACAGTCCGCCTTTTTCCGCAAACTGCCCCAAAGCAGCACTCGTCTTAGCCATCTGCATCAAGCTGAGGATACTTTCCTGCATACGTGCTCCGCCCGAAGTTGAGAAAATGATGAGCGGCAAACCATATTCTCCGGCGTGTTCGATAATCCGTGTGATTTTTTCGCCGACTGCCGATCCCATACTTCCGCTGAAAAAGTCGAAGCTCATGACCGCAACTGCGACAGGCTGACCATTAATAGCACCTTCGCCGGTAACGACCGCTTCATTCAATCCCGATTTCAGCTTCTGCTCTTCGAGTTTACCGGCATAGCCCGGGAATTCGAGAGGATCGATCGAAACAACATCGTTGTCATGCTCAACGAAGCTGCCTTCATCCAGAGTCATTGCTATGCGCTCCATGGCGTTCAGCCGCATATGATGACCGCAGGAAGGACATACTTTCAAATTTTTCTCCAGTTCCTTGCTGTACTGGATAGTGCCGCATTTGCTGCATTTATTCATAAGCCCTTCCGGTATCTCCCGCTTTGGACGCTGCTGCGTCTCCGCTTCGCCGCTACCGGCACTACGGTCGGGAGGAAGGGTTGCGTACTTTCTCTTTTTCTGAAATAAATCCTTGAACACCACTACACCTCTTCAGCCGTTATTTGGCGGGCCTCGCCTTGAAGGTCGATCTTGACACCGTGCTCACTCTCGCGCTTGATCCCGGCCGGAACCGGCAGCTTTTAGGGATGCAAAATAAAATTCAGCACCTCTTGAATTTCTTCAAGCTCGCCGGAAGGGACCAAAATCTCGAACTGCTGTTTGGACATGTTGACGGGACGGATTTTGACAAGAAATCCTTCGTCGGTCAGCCTGCTACTGAGCTTCTCCGCCTTTTTAGCGGTAGAGGCGATATAAATCACCGTCCACATGAACAAATATGTCCCCCTTGTCGACTGCCCGAATGAACCCGTATCCCCGCATAATGGCTTAATGATACCATAAGGCTGTTTTTTTTAGCAACAGAATCGGTCTGGGCACCGTAGAACGGACGAAAGAGCAAAGCCGGCATGCCTGTACAAGACGCGCCGGCTCTACAAATATCAACAGCGAACAAATCTTATTTCACGCGGACCGTTCCGCTGCCGAGCAGCCCTTCCATTTGTGCAAACAATTCCGGAGAAGGCTGAATTCGGTAAGCGTCGCTCAGAGCAATCAGCTTCTGGGTGTCTTCATAGAAAAGAAGCGTCGGCATGGGTCCAGGATGATTCTGCAGCATAGCTTTAAGCGCTTCGAGCAGCTCTGGATTCCGGCGGCCTTCCGCAATCTTGATGAAGACGCGCTGCGTCGGCACATCCGGCCTTACCGCAGCAGAGGCTGCACTGCCGGAAGCTCCAGGCGGAGCCTCCGAGACGGATGAATGAGTCCGTCCGCCTTTCTCTGAAGGCTTGACTGCGTCTGCCGAAGCGGCGTTTGCTGTACTGCGGGAAGTTCGGGCAGGACGGCCCTGACTTTGAGCGGCACCGCGTGCTTCGCTGCGGGCGAGAAGACCGCGCACGGCTTCTTCGCCAAGCGGCAGTACCGTGTCGGCAAGGAGCTTGAACCCTTCGTCCTGCTGCTGCACCTTCGCTCGCAGTGCAATCAGAGCGCCCGGCAGCATCGCTTCCTGGCTCCGCTTCCACACTTCGGGGAACAGCACGAGTTCGCAGCGCTCGATCTGATCTTCGATCTCGGCGAAGGCCATTGCCTTACCCTGCTTGGTCGTAATCGTTTTGAGGCTGACGACCATCCCCGCCGTTACAGTGTGACTTTCATCGGGAGCCTCGCCCAGCTCCATCAGCTTCTGGGCCCCGGTCTCATCCAGCGTCCGCTCGTAATCGTCCAACGGATGCCCGGACAAATACAAACCCAGCAGTTCGCGTTCCAGATCAAGCTGCTCCGTTCCTGTATACTCACGTACATCAGGATATTCGATCTCCCAGTTCGGCGTCTCGATAAAGTCGAACATCTGGATCTGAAAATCTTCGCGTTCCTTGCGCCACTTGGCGGCGGCATCAAGCGCTTCGTCCAGCATGGCAAGCTGCTGCGCACGGTGTCCCGGCAGCGAATCGAATGCGCCGGCTTGAATCAGCGCCTCGATCACACGGCGGTTGCATGTCTTCGGATCGACCCGTCTGCAGAAGTCGAGCAAACTTTCGAAAGGCTGCTTCGCACGTTCTTCCATCAAATTGCGAATCGCATTGGTCCCGACATTTTTGATTGCAGCCAGTCCAAATCTCAGGCTCGGTATTCCGTTTTCTTCCGAAGGTGTAAACAGCATGCCGCTCTTGTTCACGTCCGGCGGCAGTACCGGAATATTCATCCGTCGGGTCTCCACGACATATTCGGCTACCTTGCGATGGTTGCCGGTAACCGCCGCAAGCATCGACGCCATAAATTCGACCGGATAATGCGCCTTAAGATAGGCGGTCTGGAACGCCAACACACCGTAAGCCGCAGCGTGAGCACGAGGGAATCCATAATCGGCGAAACGAACAATCATGTCGTATACCTTGTTGGCATCTTCCTCGCTGTAATGCTGACCCAGACTGCCGCGGACAAAGTGCTCGCGTTCCTGATCCAGCGTCTCCCGCTTCTTCTTCGATACGGCGCGCCGCAGCAAATCCGCTTCCCCGAGTGAAAATCCGGCCATCGTGGAGGCGATCTGCATAATCTGTTCCTGGTACACGATAATGCCGTGCGTGTCTTCCAGAATCGGCCGCAGATCTTCGTGCGGATATTCGGCCGTTACCGCTCCGTGTTTAACTTGAATATAATTCGGAATGAATTCCATCGGACCCGGACGATACAGAGCGACAACGGAAATGATATCTTCAATGACCGAAGGTTTCATTTCTTTCATCACCCGGCGTATGCCTGGAGATTCCAGCTGAAAGACACCTGTCGTATCTCCGCGCCCGAGCAGTTCATACGTCCCCGGATCGTTGTCGGAAACTTTTTTGAAATCAACTGCCGCCCCGGTACGCTCTGCAATCCAGTTCTGGCAGCGCTCGATGATCGACAGTGTACGCAGGCCGAGGAAGTCCATCTTAAGCAGTCCAACGGATTCCAGACTTTCCATCGGGTACTGCGTCAGCGCGGTCTTCTCTCCGCCTTCCTGCAGCGGAACATAATCTGTCAGTGGGCCTCGTGCAATTACGACCCCGGCAGCATGTGTCGAGGCGTGACGCGGCATTCCTTCGACTCTCCGGGCCATGTCGATCAGCTTTTTCGTATCGGGCGATGCATCAACCCGCTCGCGCAGCGCGGTATTCTGGGACAGCGCCCGATCAATCGTCATACCGACCTGTACAGGAATCAGCTTGGCCGTTCTGTCGACATCGCTGTAAGGCAGCGCAAGCACACGTCCTACGTCGCGTACAGCAGCACGGGCAGCCAATGTTCCGAATGTGATGATCTGTGCAACGCGATCAGAACCATATTTGTCCGTCACATAAGCAATTACCTCGTCACGACGTTCGTCACTAAAATCGATATCAATATCGGGCATCGTAATTCGCGCAGGATTCAGGAAGCGTTCGAACAGCAAATTGTACTTGATCGGGTCGACATCGGTAATGCCGAGCGTGTAAGCGACAAGACTGCCTGCCGACGAGCCCCGTCCGGGTCCCGTGACAATTTTTTGTTCATGCGCATAACGGATAAAGTCCCACACAATCAGAAAGTAATCGGAAAAGCCCATCGTGCCGATAACGCCCAGCTCATATTCCAATCGTTGATCCAGCTTGGCCCGGTACTCCGGCTCATCCCATTGGGGCATGCTGCCGTAACGGTGCCGAAGCCCTTCGCTGCAGAGATCGATTAGAAATTCCTGCGGCGATTTGCCTTCCGGCAGCGGCTGATACTCAGGCAAAATCGAGCGGCCAAGTTCAATTTCCAGCTGACACTGCTCCGCAATTTTAGCCGTGTTTTCCAGTGCTTTAGGCAGATGAGGGAACAACTTCGCCATCTCTGCGCCGCTTTTCAGGTACAACTGACGAGTAGGGATGCGCAAACGTTCTTCATCCTCTACCGTCTTGCCGGTACCGATGCAGATCAGTACATCTTGAACTTCGGCGTCCGGTTCGGCCAAATAATGCGAATCGTTGGTGACAATCAGCTCTACGCCGATTTCTTCCGCCAACGCGATCAGCATCGGGTTTACTTTCTTCTGCTCTGCAATTCCATGATCCTGCAGCTCGATGTAGAAGTTTTCTCCAAAAATCTCTTTGTACCGCAGTGCGGCAGCTTTAGCTTCTTCCGGTCGTCCATTCAGAAAGTGCTGTGGGATCTCCCCCCCGATGCAAGCACTGGTACACACAATCCCTTCGCTGTACTGCTTCAGAACCTCACGATCGATTCGGGGCTTGTAATGAAATCCTTCCAAATGACCGGCCGAACACATTTTCATTAGATTGCGGTATCCGGTCTCGTTTTTCGCCAGCAGCAGCAAATGATAGATCGGCTGATCTTTGCGATTGGCCCTGTCGTGCCGTGAGCCCGACGTATAATAAGCCTCAAAGCCGAGAATCGGCTTGATGCCGGCGGCCCGGCATGCTTTGTAAAACGGAATGGCGCCATACATGACGCCATGGTCGGTCAGCGCGAGCGATTTCATACCGAGCTCGGCCGCACGCCCTACCAGTTCCTTGATCCTCGCCGCTCCGTCGAGCAGACTGTATTCGCTGTGTACATGCAGATGGACAAAATCGTTCATGCGGACGCTCCCCCTTTTCCGTTCAATGTTAGCCGTTTTCGATCGAATGCAGCGTCATGATCGCTTTGGATACCGTCTGGTCCTGGTGCGAAATCGCAATTTCCAACCGGCAGATCCGGCGTCCAAGTTCCAATACGAGCGGCATGACTGTCACCGCATCCTCGATCTGAACCGGACGAATAAAATACGTACTCATATTGTCAACGACATAATCGTTGCCGCTGTAGTCCTTCGCCATGCGCAGTGCGGCCTGGATCATGACGGATGTCATCACGCCTTCCGATATCGTGCCAAGATCGGTCGCCATCTGGGGTGTAATAAATCCGTGAAAAAAGAGTCGACCTTCTTCATCTCTCTCTTCGGCAAAACCGTTCCATATCAGATGATCGAATGTCTCGCCCAGGCTGCTCTGCTCGCGTGCGTCGCGCATAGCCTGCAGAACTTCGCGCCGTGTCAGCACGCCCGCCAGTTTGCGATTGCGATCGACAACCGGAAGAAAATCGATTCCTTCCCAAGTCATAATCTGCGCCGCGGAGGCCAGCGAAGTCAGCATACCTGCCGTTACGGGACTGCGTACCATCGCCCGTTCGATCGTCTGGCCAGATTCGAGATTCTCAATATCCCTGCGGCTGACGATACCAAGCACCCGGTTCCATTCATCGGTTACAGGGAAACTTGTCGCTCCGGTACGCTCCGATATGCGCCGAAAATCTTCTTGAGTACTGGTAGTTTTCAAGGAGTACGGCTTCGGCTTCAGACCGATCAGATCTTCCACCAACATGATTTTTTTCTTGATCAGTCGATCGAAAATCGCCCGGTTAATCATTGATGCGACCGTAAATGTATCGTGACGCGAGGATATAATGGGCAGGCCAAGGCGGTCCGCAAGACTTTTGACTTCGCGGCTCGTTCCGAACCCGCCGGTAATCAGCACGCCCGCTCCATGTTCAATAGCAAGCGAATGCGCATTCTCACGGTTGCCTACAATCAGCAGGCTGCCTGTGTCGATGTAACGTGCCATTGCATCGACTTTCATAGCCCCAATCACATATTTGTGCAGCGTGATGGACAGCCCTTCATTGCCTCCGAGTACATGTCCTTCTACAATATCGACAACGTCTGCAAAGGTCAGTTGATCCGTGATATTACGCGGCTTCTTTTCTACACGGACGGTTCCGATCCGCTCTTTCGTAATCACGATGCCGAGCGTTTCGGCTTCTTTGACAGCACGATAGGCCGTTCCTTCACTGACGCCCATTTCCTTGGCCAGTTTGCGGACGGAGATCTTGGTGCCGACCTTCAGCTGCTCGATATGCTGCAGCAGCTGCTCGTGCTTCGTCACGGTTTGCTCATGCCCTTCCAACTGTTGTACTCCTCTCCAGAAATCTGTATTATGCTGTTTCACTATTATAACATAAATATCCGTATTGAAAATTGTTCACCACCCTGAGGAAAAAGCAAAAAGCCCCGGTATTCCCAAGGGAAACCGAGACCTCGTTTCATGAATAGGTGTTCAGGGATTTCTTATTTATGCTGCAATTAGCGCGGGTCGTACATATTCGCCAAGCTGTCGGAAATGATCTTGTTCACGTCCTGAATAATTACGCTCAAGCGCTGTTCAGCATCGAACAGACGACGGATATTCAAGTTCAGGCTGAGCACTTCAAACAATTTCTCCATCTGTTCCATTTCTTCCTGTGGAGGCATGTCTCCGCTCATCATTCGCTGTTGAATGTTCATTTGGCGTGTACGGAAATCGTCCAGCATGCGTTTGCTCTCCGTGTCGACTTCGATCAGTTTCAGTGCGGCCGTAATATCCTGCACTTCTTGGCTTTCCTGGAGCGACTTTGCGAGGTCGTGAGCCTTATCGTAAATGTTCGTCATAGGTAGTAGATCTCCTTTTGGGGCTTTCCCCCGCTTTTATTTGAATCTTTTTCTAATTGGAAGGCGCATTGTCATACAGTTCGAGCAGCTCAGCAAATTTCGTAATTTGTACGTCCGCATCTTCAAGTTCCTGATTGGCTCCAAATTCGGCGTAGGCGCAGCCGACTACACTTAAGTTGTTACCGCGGCCGGCCTGCACATCCGACGACCGATCCCCAACCATCCAGGCGCTTTTCACATTGTATTTTTTAAGCAGCATCTCTACCAGCAGCACTTTGGTTGCGGTCTGATACTCGCCCGCACTGTACTGGGCTTCAAACAGCGGTGCGATACCGAGAGCTGCCGATACGCCTTTGACGTAATCTTCAAGACCGTTGCTGGCAACAAATAGACGGACGCCGCGCTCTTGAAGCTGCTCCAGTGTCTCTTTGACGTCGGGATAGAGAAGTCCTTCTCCACCCTTCAGCACTTCCAGCTGAAGCTCCAGCAGCAGCTCATTTGCTCTGCTGCGAACATGGTCATCAGTTTCCGGAATCACGATCTGCCAGATCTCTTCGAGCAGCATCCCAAGGCTGCCCAGAATCAAGCGTTCCGGCGGTGTATCGCCTGTGTATAAGCCCTCCGCGCGCAGCACATCGAACATCTTGTGATAGGCCGGAAGCAGTGCAGTTTCCGTCTGGAACAATGTACCGTCCATATCGAAAATCATCGCTTCAGGCTTGTACATTCCTGTTGGATTTTGCATGTTCAGCCTCATCCTCTCTCCCGTAAAACGAATCCGGATCAATCCTCGCCCCGTTCGTCTTCATCCCCGATTTTTTGGTTACCTTCGTCCGATTCTTCATGCGACTTATGGATATTGACACGGGTAATACGCAGACGTTCAGCTTCGGCAACTTCAAATATATTTCGGCCAAGTTCGACTCTCTGTCCTGGCTGCGGATTGCCTTCAAGCTCCTTAAACATCCAGCCTCCGATCGAATCGACCTCTTCGTCGTCAATATCGGCTCCGACCAGATCGTTAACGTCTTCGATTAACAGGCGGCCGTCAACGGAGATCACATCTCCAAGCACTTCGATTTCCGGACGCTCATTCTCGAATTCATCGTAAAGATCCCCTACAATTTCTTCCAGAATCTCCTCGGCAGTCAATAGCCCGGCAGTTCCGCCGTACTCATCAACAACGAGCGTTAACTGCGCACGTTTCTGCTGCATGAGTCTCAACACATGGCTGATCTCCATTGACTCCGGCACATTAAGAATGGGGCGAACCAACTTCCTTAGATTAGGCTCGGATCCCGCCGGCCACAGCAGAATATCAGTGATGTGAACAAAGCCGATAATCTGATCTTTGTCCTCAATGGCTACCGGATAACGGGAATGCCGAGTTTCGGTAATAATTTTCAAATTTTCTTTGAGCGGGAGGTTGACGTACAGGCAGTCCATATCAGTTCGCGGCAGCATAACCTCGCGTGCCAGCATATCGGAGAAGTCGAAGATATTGTCCATCAGCTTGACTTCTTCCAGATCGATTGCTCCGCTTTTTGCACTTTGATTCATCAGAATACGAATTTCTTCCTCGGAATGGGCAGCTTCGTTTTCACCTGCCGGTTGAAGACCGAACAATCGCAGAAACGCATTCGCTGCATGATTGAGCAGCCAAATCACCGGGAAAAATACGTAATAAAATACGAGCAGCGGTCCTGCCAGCGCAAGCGAGGTGCCTTCAGACTTCTGAATCGCAAGCGACTTGGGAGCCAGTTCGCCAAGTACGATATGCATGAACGTTATGATCGCAAATCCAACAGCTACAGACACCCCTCCGATCAGTGTCGGGTCGGTAAATCCGACCTGATACATCAGCGGCTCGACCAAAAGTTCCGAGACAACCGGTTCACCCAGCCAACCAAGTCCGAGCGAAGTCAGCGTAATGCCAAGCTGGGTTGCAGACAGATACGTGTCCAGTCTATTGGCGACTTTAAGCGCGTAGGGAGCCAGACGGTTTCCTTCGCCGTTGAGCTGAATGAGCCTGGAATGCCGAACTTTGACAAGCGCAAATTCTGCAGCGACAAATACGCCATTCAGGAAAACCAGCAGCAGTACGATAAACAAATTAATCGCTAATTCTCCCAGATGTATCTCATGGCCCAATAAAATCTCCTCTTTTCTTCAACGCTTGCATGCCGTTGTTGGGGGAATGCCCCGGAATGCATGAGTCTGTAGAAACTTGTCGAAAATTTAGTCCAGAAGGCTTTAATCCAGAAGGGCGCGGCGCGATTTGAAATCGACATCTTTGTAATACATATCCGCTACCAGCAGGTTGGGGCCGCAGCAGCTTGCCGCATCGCAGTGGCAGTTGACAGTCCGGTTCAGCGGATGATTCGTCGTCCATTCCTCAAAGATTGTATCGAGATTGCTCTCATACACGCTGCCAAAAGACGGAATAGCGGCAAAATCTGTGACAAACACTTCGCCAGTAAACATATTGACATTGACCCGATTGCGTCCGTCCGGGTCGTTGCGTACTGTGACGTTCTTGGCACTGTACAATTTGCGTAGTAATGCGCGTTCTTCATCAGTGTTTCCGCAGGCGAAAAATGGCAGAGTACCAAACAGCATCCATACATTTTCATCCCGATGATCAAGCAGATCGTGAATAGCCAGCCGCATTTCGTCTAAAGACAGCACCGGCAGATTGGCCGCGAAAGCCGACGGATACATCGGATGAACCTCGTGACGCCGGCAGCCCATTTCAAGAATCGCTTCGTGCATCTGCGGTAGATGCTTATGTGTACGGAAATTGATCATCGTCTCTGCAGAAATGAACATGCCTGACTTGCTGAGGCTTTTTGCATTGTCGATCATTCGATTATACATTTTTTCGGCCGCCGCGAATGGAACGGGATGTCCGCTGTTCGCGAATCCCGTCCGGTGAAAGTCTTCCGCCCCTCTATAGTTGAACGAAATGTGCATCACGTCCAGATAAGGCAGAAGTTTCTCGTAGCGATCCAGGTCCAGCGTCAAGTTCGAATTGATCTGCGAACGAATGCCGCGTTCACGGGCGTAGCGAAGCAGAGGTACAATCACGTTGTCGACGGTCTGTCGACGGAAAGAAGGTTCTCCTCCCGTAATGCTGATTGTCTCCAAATGTTCGACCTCGTCCAACCTGCGCAGCATAAGATCGAGCGGGATCATATCCGGCTCGTTCATGACAAGCGTATCGCCGACCGCACAGTGTTCGCATCGCATATTGCACAGATTCGTAACCGTCATTTCCACGCTGGTCAGGCGGTGCCTGCCATGTTTGCGCAGCGAGCGGATCGGATCCCAAGGATCGTAGCTCGGAGACAAATCACGCAGTTGAAGCCCGCCGTTATTAATTACAGTCATTTGGACCACCTTTATTATCGAGAACTCCCTTGGACCGCTGCAATTTCTGCATCGGCCTCAAAGGATGAAGCCCGCTTTTCTTTTATATAACCGTTTATCTACAGCATACACCTAAATCGCATGGAATCCGAATATCGAGATACTAGCGATTTGCGATCCGATCGACCATAACCGACAAATGCTGGGACAGATCCACTTCATACGGTTGAATGCTGGCCCCTTCCGCATCTTCGATCACACGCACAATTGGACGGTTTGGCGTTTTGGATGGCACCCTTGTCACAACGCCGGTTTCTCCGGTGCTGAGTCTGACCGTCAACCCTACTGGATAGAGTGCCACTTTATCACGAAATACCTCCAACTTGCGCTGGTCATATTGTGTGCAGGAACCGCCATATAGAATATCTACGGCTTGATGCGGCAGCATGCCGGACCGGTATACCCGATTTGTAGTCATTGCATCATAAGAATCCGTAATGGCAATCCACTTGGCAAAATCGTGAATTTCGCTGCCGGCAATCCCACGCGGATATCCGCTGCCATCCAACCGTTCATGATGCTGAAAAGCGCAGTGAGCAGCAAGCAGCGGTACGAAAGGTTCGTCTTTCAATATGGCAAACCCATATTCCGTATGGCGCTTCATTTCCGCAAATTCTTCGTCGGTGAGCTTGCCGGACTTTAGCAGCACCTTGGGAGAAATTCTCGTTTTTCCTATATCATGCAGCATCGAACCCATACCTATTGTAAACAGATCATCCCGCGAATACCCTGCCGCCATTCCAAGCGTCAGCGTGTATAGACATACGTTAAACGAATGCGTGTACAAATAATGATCCGTTGTATGAATATCACCGAGCATAATTAAAACATCTTCTCTCGATCCTAAATCGTTTAAGATTTCTTCAGTCATCTTGCGAAAATTATAGCCCAGATGCGGGTATGAGATCCGCCCCATCGTATCGTTGATCATACTGCGGTAGACGGTTCGGATTTGTTTAATCGCCTGCCGTCTCGTCTCATCGGTAACCATCTCGGGTACTACAACATCGTCTGTGACTTTATCTTGGACGTAAAGCATATCTACACCGAGCTTCTCCAGCCTGCGAAGAATCGAAGCTGTCAGCTCGGCCCCTTCGGCCAGCAGCGTCAAACCCTCTTCACTATAAATGCGTTTGCCCAGCTTCATGCCGGGCTGTATTTGTCCGATTGACAGCAGCCGCACAAACTTCCACTCCATTTAAGCCGTCTCGTAGTCCGGATCCTGCGACTGGCACTTCCGGTGGCGAGGGCCGTTTATATTTTGAACTCAATCTCCAAAATGGTACCGTCCGGCACCTCAGGCGCGAATCCATCGGCAAGAAGAAGCTTCTTGCGCCGCACCCGGACGCCCCAGTTCCATACGCAGCAAATCCCGCAAGAATTCAGGCAAAATAAACGTTTTATCTGTCCCCCGACTTAACGATTCATAACCGGCACCGAATGTAAACATATCCAGCGTACCGACTCGGTATTCTTCATTTGGCTCAATCTTTCGCCCGGAAGTCCGAGCTTCGAGAATTCGAGAATATGCAGGAGCCTCTGGATCAAACAAAATTGTCAATCCGTCTGCACACAACCCGCCCAACCTTTCTCCGCGAAATCCAAATCCGGTCAGTTTCTTACCTGTGTATTCCGGCAGCAGCGATTGTTCAAGACTTCGCAGAATATCGCTGCCTCTCAGCGTAACGACACAGGGATTGATAGGCGACGGACATAGAGCATGCAGCATTCCTTCGGTAATTTCTCCAGGTGGGAGCGGTCCCAGTACCTGGCCGGAATTAACAAGAGAAAATTCACCGCCAGCAAAACGCCGAACCGACTGGGCAAGCAAATTGCCGAGTTCGGATTCATGTTCGTAATCGACTGCCAGTTCGCATTCCGATACCGCAGCTGTACGCTGCAGTCGATAAGCCGCATCTTCATGATGCCGCTTGATTGCGCGGTCAACCTCAGAATCTGACACTGCTGATTCGTCGAGTTCGATCAATCCAGCCTCCCGTATCCTGCAAGTTCCTGAAACGGGATTACGCTCAATAACAATTCGCCCGATATGACGTCCAAACTTACCTGCCGCACACACAAGAGTCTGTCCGATTGCAATCGGTTCCGCAAGCAGATGATGCGTATGGCCTCCCAATATAAGATCGATGCCTTCAATCATACCCGCAATTCGTTCATCCGAAGCCAAGCCCAGATGAGAAAGCAAAATGACAATATCCGCATGCATACGCAGTTCATTCACCCGGTCCTGTAAGGCAAAAAATGGATCGGACACTTCAACCCCCAATAAACGATAAAAATCGGAGAAAGGTGCAGTGAGTCCCAATATGCCGATTCGAAAACCTCCGGTATTGACAATCGCAGTTTCTTGAAGCCAATCCGGCAGGGTGCCATCTGCCATCCGCACATTTCCGCATACAACGGGGCATTTTAAGGAGGCGTAAATTTCTCCGAGACGCTCCGGTGTGAAGGTTAAGCCCTCATTATTACCGATCGTTATAGCATCATAACCGGAACGGTTCAAAATATCGACATTCGCCGATCCCAGACTGCCTTCCGTTTCGATGGCCATCCGATCCATATGGTCGCCTACATCGAGCGTGCACACTGGTCTTCCCAGCGATTTTTCTGCAGCGATAAAAGCGGCGATTCGGCCCATCTGCTCAAAGTGACTATGAATGTCGTTAGTATGCAGAATCGTCAGCGTATTTTGCTCTTCTGTCTTTGAGCCCATAGAGACCGTCCTCCTTTGGACATAGGCATCCTGCGCAGAGCGGAATCACAGGTCCAGGCTCTCGCTCACTAAAATCGCATTCGCCTTAAATTCCAATCATAAAGCCATAACCGGAAACACACAAGTCGAATTACGGTCCTTATGCCAGTATTTTAACATGCCTCAGGTCCCTCCGAAAGAACAAGCCATTCTCTTTGAATAAAATATTGACATCAGAATCAAGAGCCCAAAGAAAAATAAGGATAATTTACCCTTGTATGATAGATATGTCTGGTTCATATGCGCCATTTTAATGATAGATAATGATAGATATGATATATTTAGAAAGTCAGCATCATATTTATGTCAGATAGCAACCAGCAAACAAATTGGACCAATCCTGCCGATATACCAAGTAATGGGCTTTGGGTTGTTCGGGTCTGTGGACCTATGCAATCTTCTAAAATGTATCCAGTCGATCTCCTGCCCACTTAAATTCCGGTTCGAACTTGTGCTTTGTCCGTAAACTGATATGGAATCTGCGAGCGGAAACGGAAAGTGGCAGTATGACAAAGAGATCAGAAGATGCCGATTTGCAAATACAGAAAATGGAGAATGACGAAGCCAATGGGTGGGGGTCCTTGGTCACCTCGTTTGTTCTTCCGCAGCAATTGTTTGTTATGAAAGGGGACATCGTTTTTGAAAGTTCACGTTACAGATCTTAAGCCTGGCGATCGCCTGATTGCCGATACCTTCAACCGGCACGGTGTGCATATTCTCGCGAAGGGAACAGCATTGCACGATGCGGAAATCGCCCGCTTGGTCCAGCATAGTATAGACTATGTCGAAGTTCATACTTCTATGCAAGAGGTTTACTCCAATGCTAGTTCCGCCGCCTATTTCTTCCCTGAAATCAAATCGACATTTGACGACGCCATTCTAATGTTCGAATCGCTGTTTCATGAATCGATGACGACAGGAAGTTTTAACAGCGAACTTGTTGAAGACATCATGCAGCCTTTATTTAACGTACTGGCTTCTCAAAAAGATGCTGTTGCGCTTCTCCTGCTTCTTAACCGGGACGCCAACTACACGTATGTACATTCCATGCAAGTCGGTATGCTGTCTTACTATCTTGCACTTTGGCTTGGATATCCGCATGATGAGGCTTCGCAAATTTGCCAAGCCGGCTATTTGCATGATATCGGCAAATCGACGATTCCAGGAGAAATTCTAAATAAACCGGGTAAACTTACTCGTGAAGAATACGAAATTGTCAAAATGCATACGGTTAACGGTTATCAAATCATTCGCAACTCTCTTGGTGATACGGTTGCGGCAACTGCAGCTTTACAGCATCATGAGCGCGGCGACGGCAGCGGTTATCCTTATGGGATCAAGGAAGAAGAAATGCATCCGTGGTCACGCATTATCGCCGTAGCGGACGTTTACAGTGCCATGACCAGCAACCGTGTCTATCAGGATAAGCAGGAACTGATCAATGTGCTGAAGGAATTGTATTCGCTTAGCTTTGGTCAATTGGCTGCAGAACCAACTCATACATTTATTCGCAATATGCTTCCTTACTTTATTAACAAGAAAGTTCGCCTGACAAATGGGGAGCACGGTTATATTGTAATGAACCATCCGACCGACTTCTTCCGACCGTTGGTTCGCGTCAGTGACCGATTTGTCGACCTGTCGATTGAAACTGACCTTAATATTGCGGAAATTTTTTCTGATAATTAATTCAAGACAGAAAAACACGTATCCTTTATCAGCGGATACGTGTTTTTTGATTACCTTTTCAATACAAGCTTAACTGTCGAAGTACTTACATCTTCGTCTTTTGAAGCAACGTATCGGTTCAGCAGTTTCTGAGACTGAATCATTGCGCTTGGCGTTTCTGTTCCGGTCTCTTTCCAATAATTCTGAAGCAATTCGTACAGGTTGCCGTACTTACCCGCTCCTTCCGCCAGGAAGAAATAAGCAATATCACTGCCTCTCGGTTTCAAATGGCGCTCTGCTCGGCTGTTCGGATCATACGTGCATACTTCGATTTCACCGCTGGCATTAATTCCACCGAACGCAGTCATTACCGACTTGCCTTTTTCGGAAAAAGCAGCCAGTGTCATCTCCAGAATAACTAAAATCCGGTCATAAGGCGTTCCTTCAATCAACAAATCCGAGATGTGCTTGGCAATGACTTCGCGCGCTTCACGGTCTCCACCGGCTGTCGCTACGAATTCTTTCTCTCCCACCTTAACGACATGCTGCTCCGGATTTGGTGTAGACTCCGAACCGACAGCCTCGCTATCGCTCATTACGGTTATAAAATTCTCTTTTGCAATTACGGAAATGAAGCTCATTTCTTTATTCCTCCTTCTCTATGGCGTGTACGCAAATCCATCATGACGACTGCGAACGGAAGCACAGTCAGTCGTTCGATCTTTAAGCGCACCTCCGAAATCCGCTGCTCTGCTCAGCGAGGAAAGCCATGATGCGCCATTTGCGTACACGTCGTAAGCTAACTAATTCGCGGACTGCGGTCTTTTTTCCTGCCTGCTCCTCAGAATTAAAAGAAAACGTCAGCTTTCTCAGTATACCAGACGAACTGTCTCTCGGGCGAGTTGAAAAAAGAAGAGCGAATTCGTTCTCAAAAGAAGAGAATAGAGTGATCGCTACTTTCTTTTACTTCTACTTATGGAATCCTCGACTAATATAGGACTAAGCAGCCAGAAAACGATATAGACTGCCGGTTTTAGACATTCTATACGCTTCAAATAAAAAGAAGAGAGCCAAAACGAGCTTTTGTAAAACGGTTGCCTGTAATTATTCGTCTATTACACAGGGTTATCCTGTAGTTGAAAAAGGGGTTGAAGCTCCTATGTTGGGTGAGACGCTGCTTGAAGAAGTTAAAGCTGCCGTTGATCGGTGTGTACAAAAGTCAATATCAGCAAGAGCAGAGTATTTTGGAGAAATCCGGCAGGCAGATGGCATATTTGAACCCCATGTATTACCTATTTATTCTCCCGTCCAAATTTATGCACAGCTTGAAACAGCTCTGGGCATTCTCGGCTTCGTATTCAACAATCGAACAAAGCAGCAGCAAGGTGAAATCAAAATCTATTTGAACCAATTACAGATTGCTGTACATAAAGAAACAAGGAGCAAAAATTCGGAATAAAGTGATTTTTGCAATGACAAAAAAGAGGCGAACCTGTAGGTTCGCCTCTTTTTATACTAACAATTTGCTCGAAAATGGTGATTAACCGATCGAACCTTCCATCTCAAACTTGATCAGACGGTTCATTTCGACCGCGTATTCCATCGGCAGTTCCTTCGTGAACGGCTCGATGAAGCCCATAACGATCATCTGCGTTGCTTCATTCTCGCTGAGACCACGGCTCATCAGGTAGAAGAGTTGATCTTCAGATACCTTCGATACCGTTGCTTCGTGCTCCAGCATCACATCATCGGTCAGAACTTCGTTGTACGGAATCGTATCCGATGTGGACTGGTTGTCGAGAATCAGCGTATCACACTTGATATTCGACTTGGCACCCTGCGCCTTACGGCCGAACGAAGCCAGACCTTGATACGTTACTTTGCCGCCGTGTTTACTGATCGACTTGGAAATAATTGTCGACGTCGTATCTGGAGCCAAGTGGATCATTTTCGCACCCGCATGCTGATGCTGGTCTTTACCGGCAACCGCGATCGACAGAACGGATCCTTTTGCACCGCGTCCCTTAAGCACGACAGCTGGATATTTCATCGTCAGCTTGGAGCCGATGTTGCCGTCAACCCATTCCATGTTCGCATTTTCTTCTGCAACCGCACGTTTTGTCACGAGGTTGTAGATGTTGGACGACCAGTTCTGGATTGTCGTGTAGCGAACGCGTGCGTCCTTCTTCACGATGATCTCAACAACTGCACTGTGCAGGGAGTTCGTACCGTATACCGGCGCCGTGCAGCCTTCAACGTAGTGTACGAAGCTGCCTTCGTCGGCGATGATCAGTGTACGTTCGAATTGACCCATGTTTTCCGAGTTGATGCGGAAGTAAGCCTGCAGCGGAACTTCGCACTTCACGCCTTTTGGCACGTAGATAAAGCTGCCGCCTGACCATACTGCGCTGTTCAATGCTGCAAATTTGTTATCAGAAGGTGGAATAACTTTAGCGAAATGCTCTCTCAGGATTTCCGGGTGCTCTTTCAGAGCAGTGTCGGTATCCATGAAGATAACGCCTTGGTCTTCCAATTCTTTCTGCATGTTGTGGTAAACGACTTCGGATTCGTATTGGGCAGAAACGCCGGCAAGGAACTTCTGTTCCGCTTCCGGAATACCCAATTTGTTGAACGTTTCCTTAATTTCGCTTGGTACTTCTTCCCACGTTTTGCTCTGTCCTTCGGAAGCCTTAACGTAGTATTGGATCTCTTCGAAGTTCAGTTCGCTAAGATCGCCGCCCCATGTAGGCATCGGCATCTTCAGGAACTGCTCAAAAGCTTTAAGACGGAAGTCCAACATCCATTCTGGTTCGTTTTTCATTTTCGAAATGGAAATGACGATTTCTTTTGTCAGACCCAGACCACTTTTGTAAATGGATTCATGCTCGTCGCGGAAGCCATATTGATACTCATCGCTGATCGGTGCTTGTTTAGCCATGGTGATTCCTCCCTTTCGTTAGTGGGTTTCCCGTTCTATTCCTTTACGCAGAGCGTTCCAGGCAAGGGTGGCACATTTGATGCGCGCCGGGAATTTATTGACGCCGGATAAGGCTTCGATATCTTCGTATTCTTCGAACTCTACGTCCTCGCCCTTCATTAAGGAAGAAAACCGTTCGGCCAGTTCGAGCGCCTGCGGCAGCGTTCTACCTTTGACGGCTTCCGTCATCATCGATGCGGAAGACATGCTGATGGAGCATCCGTCTCCGGTGTAGCGTGCATTTTTGACAATTCCGTCTTCCAACTGAAGCTGGAGCGAAATTTTGTCGCCGCAGGTCGGATTGTTAAGGTCGATGGTGACACCTTCCTCCTCGAACTTGCCTTTATTCCGCGGGTTTTTGTAATGATCCATAATGACGCGTCGGTACAAATCGTCAAGTTGCATCTCCAAAATACTCCTTTGTTTGGATTAAGGCGTCGATCAAGCGGTCGATGTCTTGTTCATTATTATACAGGTAAAAGCTTGCGCGTGCCGTCGAACTTACATTTAACCAACGCATTAGCGGCTGGCAGCAGTGATGACCGGCACGGATTGCTACTCCATAAGAGTCCAGAACAGTTGCCACGTCGTGCGGGTGCACGTCGTTCAGATTGAACGTCACGATGCCGACTTTGCGTTCCTGCGGACCAAAGACCTGAAGATCCTCGATTTCGTTAATCCGCTGCATCGCATACATCGCCAATCTGTGCTCGTGTTCAGCCACATTGTCCATGCCAAGCTCACTTAGAAAGTCGATTGCGGCCCCAAGACCTACAGCTCCAGCAATAATTGGAGTTCCGCCTTCAAATCGATAAGGAAGATCTTTCCATGTCGATTCGTACAGGCCCACTTCATCAATCATTTCTCCGCCAAATTCAATCGGTTCCATACTTTCAAGAAGCGCCTTCTTGCCGTACAATGCACCAATTCCTGTCGGACCGCACATCTTATGACCCGACAGCGCATAGAAATCGCAGTCCAGATCCTGTACGTCGACTTTCATATGCGGAGTGCTCTGAGCGCCGTCTACCACGATAACCGCTCCGTGTTTATGCGCAAGCGCAGCGATCTCTTTTACCGGGTGAATAACGCCCATCACGTTCGAGACATATGCGATAGCGACGATCTTGGTCCGGTCAGTAATGACTTTTCCAGCCGCTTCGATATCGATCGTTCCGTCCGGGTTAGGTTCGATATATTTCAGGACAGCGCCTGTTCGTTTGGCAAGCTGCTGCCAAGGAATCAGATTACTGTGATGCTCGATTGGCGTAATGACAATTTCGTCGCCTTCCTTTACGTTGGCATTTCCGTAAGAATCCGCCACCAGGTTCAGCGCCGTTGTCGTGCCGCGGGTAAACACAATTTCCTCGAGATGAGCTGCGCCGATAAACTTCGCAACCTTTTCACGAGCACCTTCATAAGCATCGGTTGCCCGGCTGCCCAGTGTGTGTACGCCGCGGTGTACGTTGGAATTGTCCCACTCGTAATAATGCTTCATCGCGTCCAGAACAGCGCGAGGCTTCTGTGAAGTTGCCGCGCTGTCCAGGTAGACCAGCGGATGTCCGTTTACTTCCTGGCTCAGAATCGGGAATTGCTCCCGCACCGAAGCGTTCATTACTGCCCCAGCTTTCTCTCAACGATACGCTGCAAACGGGTACGCAGCAGTTCGAGCGGGATTTCCGCAATGGTCGGCGCCAGGAAGCCGTAGATGATCAGACGCTCGGCATCCGCTCGGGAAATGCCACGCGACATCAGATAGTAGATTTGCTCAGGATTGACTTTGCCGGCGGAAGCTGCGTGCCCAGCCATGACGTCGTCTTCATCAATCAGCAGAATCGGGTTCGCGTCGCCGCGAGCTTTCGGGCTTAGCATCAGAACTTTTTCTGTCTGCTGACCGTTTGCTTTTGTCGCGCCGTGCTCGATCTTTGTAATTCCGTTAATGATCGCCTGCGCTTCTTCACGCATTACAGCGCGGGTGAACATATCACTTTCCGACGATTTGCCGAAGTGAACAGCACGCGTCGTATAGTTGATCTTCTGCGAACCCGAACCGATTGCGATAACTTTAGCATCGGAATTCGTGCCGCTGCCCTGAAGCGTTGTCGCCGTATCCGCAATCGTATCGCCTTCGTTCATTTCGCCGATAATCCATTCAATACTGGAATTGTTCGACAGCAGCGCACGGCGGTAAGAAATATCCGTGACTTCTTTGCCAAGTTGGTGAACAGTCGCGTATTGAACTTTGGCTCCGTCCAATGCAATCACTTCAACAGCGCCGTTATGCAGAATGGTGCCGTTCAAGCCTGCGGATACATAGTTGTCCACGTAAGTGACGCGACTGTTTGTATCTGCCACGATCAGAATATGCGGTGCAAACGAAGCAGAAGCATCGTCGCTCAGGAATACAGCCTGCAGCGGAACTTCGATTTCAACGTTTTTAGGCACATAGAGGAAAACGCCTCCGTTCCACGCCGCATAATGCAGCGCAGAAACCTGATGTTCACTTGTTTTTACAGCTGTACCCAAGTGCTTCTTAACCAGCACTTCGTGCTCACGTGCAGCTGTTTCCAAGTCAGTGAAGATAACGCCTTTGGCGCTCAGCTCTTCCGACAGCGTCGCATAAACGACACCAGAGTTGCGCTGTACAATCAGGTTTTGTGTACCTTCATCGATCAAGTCCTTCGCTGCAGTCGGCAGACTGTCGGTCGAAGTCACTTTCTCGCCTGCTTTGAACGTTCCGTATCCGCTCAAGTCCCAGCGATCCAGTTTTGTTTTTTCCGGCTTCGGCAGTTCCAGTGAAGCGGCCAGTTCCAACGCTTGAAGACGGCGCTCGGTCAGCCATGCAGCTTCGCCGCGGGCTTCGGCCCATTCCTTAATCTGCGCGGCCTGTACCGGAAGAATGGTTTGCAATGTCATAATCGGTGTTCCTCCTTCCGTTCCTATTTATATTAAGCTTCTTGTTCTTGTCCAACTGTCTCGTCGGTAATACCCAGCTCTTCTTTGATCCAGTCATAGCCGTCCTGCTCCAGACGAGCAGCAAGTTCAGGTCCACCGGACTTCACGATTCGGCCCTGCATCATGACGTGGACGAAGTCCGGCGTGATGTAGTTCAGCAGGCGCTGGTAGTGGGTAATGATCAAGAAACCACGATCTTCGTTCTTCATTTCGTTCACGCTGTTCGCTACAATACGCAGAGCGTCAATATCCAGACCGGAGTCAATCTCGTCGAGAATCGCGATTTTCGGATCGAGCATCGACATTTGAAGAATTTCATTACGCTTCTTCTCGCCGCCGGAGAAACCTTCGTTCAAGTAACGGTGAGCGAACTCAGGATTCATCTCGAGCCCCTTCATGCTGCTCTCCATTTGACGGATAAACTTGATCAGCGAGATCTCGTTACCTTCGCCGCGGCGTGCATTGATCGCACTGCGCAGGAAGTCGGAGTTTGTTACGCCGGCAATTTCGCTCGGATACTGCATCGCGAGGAACAGACCTGCAAGTGCACGCTCATCGACGCCCATTTCAAGTACGTCTTCTCCGTTCAGCGTAGCAGAGCCTGCTGTTACTTCATATTTCGGATGTCCCATCAGCGCGGAAGCCAGTGTACTCTTACCGGTGCCGTTTGGTCCCATGATCGCATGGATCTCTCCACCGTTCATTTCCAGGTTGATGCCTTTCAGAATTTCTTTGCCTTCAATCTCCGCCTTGAGTCCTTCGATGACGAATTTAGTTGCCATAGTGAGCGTCCCTCCAAAAATATAATAGTAAATCCGTAATATCCTCGATCAAAACTCTAATCAAAAATAATTATAATCTTATAATGATTATAAACTGATTATAGCTGATTCTCAATCCATTTTACCTGAATTTATTTTTCAGTTCAACGAATAGTCCTATATTTTAAAATTCAAACGTGCGACTAATGAATTTTGCGCAATTATTTGACAGGCTACCAAAGCTGTTGAGGTCCGCTTTAAAATATAAAAGCCCGGTCCTGTTCAGACCGGGCTTTCCATATAAATCCGGCAAAGCCGGTATTAAAAAACATCTTGTTTTAGTGACCGAGGAACGAACGCAGCATCCACATATGCTTCTCAAGATCCTGCTTCATACCGACCAGCATATCGCTTGTTGCCTGATCTTGTGCTTCTTCGGCCAATTCAAGGCCTTCCTGCATCTCTTCAGCTACCGTTGCAAAGTCTTCGATGATGGTTTGCACCATTGTGCGATAATCTTCGCCACCAGCCGCTTCCTGAATGCTGGAAAGTTCGAGATATTCTTTCATTGTCGCTGCCGGCTTGCCTTTAATTGTCAGCATACGCTCTGCAATCTCGTCCATTTTTTCCGTTACTTCATTGTAAAGTTCTTCGAATTTAATGTGCAGCGTATAGAAGTTTTCACCTTTAACGTACCAATGGAAGTTGTGGATCTTTACATAAAGAACGTTCAGATTTGCAACCTGGCGGTTCAAAATCTCTTCGAGCGTCTTTGTTTGGACTTCACTTTTTGTATTCGTCATGGTTAATCCCTCTTTCCTTGTATTTGGATTGCCGCTTTTCCAGATTCGGCAGCTCCCCGTAAATGGGTACGACGTCGGCTTGCTCTTCGTCGTTTCTAGTTAGAGTTTACCCGTTCGAAAATCAGGCGAAACAAAACAAGAGCACTGGACCCCTTGTACTTGACGTCGCATCCCCTTTTATCCGCTAGTACCGGGACTAGGATTATGCCAAAAGTCATGCTATTATGGAAAGACGCCGGATTCCGAATCTGTCAGGATCAGGAATCCAAATTTTATCTGGTGCAGACCGGGGGAATTATGACTAACAAGACATCGCGAGAACGTTCTGGGTATTTATTCAATGTAGACATTCTGATCGATGATTCAACTAACGCTCAGGCTCTGCAATCTCTCCTCGCTTTACTGAACGATTCGGATAAGGTTGTTGACCTTCGCGTCAATTCAGGCATTGAGCTTGGGAAAATAATTGACGCTGCTTTGGCTTCCTTAAAGACAAATTACGTCGAAAAATCCAAAGTCCACCTTTCTTCCGCAAAAAACTTCCAGTCTAAAGTTGCCGCTTCCGAGGCTGCCGCAAAGGCTGTTTTAAAGCAGGCCGTCCAAGCAAAGTCGGCTTCTTATTTTACACCTGATGATATTCGGGATTCGATCAGCAAAAACAGATTGGTACGTCTGACTGTTAATAAATCGGGCGGCAGCCGGCTTAGTATCCCGTGCCGAATTCTTAACTTTGACGAATCGTCCCAGCTGCTAAATGTATACCATGTCGATGAGAAACAAGTGTACAGCTTTTCGCTTAACGAAATCGACGAATTAACAGGTCAGTAACTTCTCTAAATTATAGAGCCGCAACCATTCGAAAATAAAAAACAGCCGAAACGTAAACCGTTTCGGCTGTTTTTTTGCTTGAGCATACTTATCTTGTTTGCCTGGCAAAGCTTATCCGGATCAAAGCGATGCGGAGCGGCGGCCGGCTCCCAATGCAAATAAGATCCATCCTGCGATAAAAGCAGCTCCGCCCAGTGGGGTAATCGGTCCAAAGATTCGAAGCCCGGTTGTGCTGAGCAGATACAGGCTGCCCGAGAACATTAGAATTCCCGCTAAGAACAACCATGCTGCCCAGATGAGCTGTCGGGATTCCCCCCACACTCCTATCCCAATCGCAGCAATCAGCATAGCCAAAGCATGTACAAAGTGATATTGAATTCCGGTTTGAAAGGTTTTCATAGACTCTTCGCCGATTTTTGCACCGAGAATATGACTCCCGAATGCGCCGAGACCTACAGCAATCATCGCCATGATGCAGGCAGTGACCGCAATTTTTCTTTGCATGGCTTTCCCTCTTCTCCATGATGTTTAAATTTTGAAAAATCTGATTTTCATTTTTGCAAATCGACATTCATTATAGGGGGTTGTGCTGTGAAAAACCAGAACCAAGCCAAAACTTTCACGTTTTCTTCTTACTTCCGTTTTGCGAAAAGCAGGGAAAAGACGGTAATTCAGGGTTGCTTTTTGCTTCTGGATATGAAAAAGTAATCTCATGCAAGCTTCTACAATAAAGGAGAGTTGAAGTATGGACAATCGTTTTCCACCGTCGGATGACCGTCCGACCGGACCGGATCTGCGTAAAGATTCGGCTCATAACGAGCAAGATCAAAATCATGCTGGAGATCCGTATCGCAGCGACCCGGAAGGCAGCAGTTATGAAGAAAGGGTCAATCCTCCGTTCAGCCCTTATGACGAATTTCCTCGCGATGATCGTCAAATGGGCAGGCTGAAGCATTCGGGGCTGGGCATTGCTTCATTCGTTCTTTCGCTGATCAGTATCGCCCTGTATATCGTCTGCTTCGTAGCAATCATTGGTATTTTTGCCTCGATTGCCAATTCTCCCGAGCAGATATTGAACAACTTCGATTCGATGGAACCTGGCGGCGAGGTTCTTGCAATCGGACTTGCGGGCCTCGGTCTGCTTGGCAGCGCTTTGCTGAATTTTATCGGACTGATTCTGGGAATCGTTGGTCTTGTCATGAAAGATCGCAAGAAAGTCTTTGCCATAATTGGTACGGTGTTGAACGGCCTCTGTCTGCTGATTGGAGGCGGAATCATCGTAATCAGCACAATTACCGGTGCAGGCATGTAAGTTTGCCGGAATGACCGGTATCATCCAAGGTTTGATTAAGGGCCGGCGCTCAGACAGCGCCGGCCCTTAGTCTGCCTCTTTTCTTCGGATCATGATATACTGGAACCGGAGCCGTTCGATAAGAATGCTAAGCTTCGCTTATTTCGCCCGCTCTCTCGTGCTTGTGAGCGGTTATGAGGAGATGAACATGTCCAACATCCGAATTTTTTCCGACAGTACCTGCGACCTGCCTGCAGAACTGCTGCAGCAGTACGGAATTGGTATCGTGCCGCTGTATGTCGTGTTTGAAGACGAAACCTATCGTGACGGCTTCGATCTTACGCCGGCCCAGCTGTTCGATAAAGTAGCCCGGCAGGGTAAGCTCCCTAAATCGGCGGCGCCTTCGCCTGCAGATTTCAGCCGTGCTTTTGCCCCGCATATCGAACAAGGAGAACGTATCCTGTACGTAAGCTTATCTTCCGAACTGTCTTCTACTTATCAAAATGCGTGCATTGCGGCTGATGATTTTGAGCCAGGCAGCGTGACCGTGTATGATTCGCTGAATCTCTCGACGGCAATCGGCATTCAAGTCCTGCGGGCAGTAAATTTGAGCCAATCCGGCATGGACGTTAAAGAGATCGTTCAGAAATTAGAATCTTCGCGCTCTCGGGTCGAAACAGAGTTCGCTATTGATACTCTGGAATACTTATACAAAGGCGGCCGCTGCTCCGGCATGCAGAACTTGATTGGCAGCCTGCTCAGTATCCGTCCGATTATTAAAGTGATGGATGGCAAGATGGCTCCTGCTTACAAAGTTCGCGGCAAACGTGAAAAAGCGATCGATAAAATGCTGCAAAACTTTCTTGCCAACAAGGATCGTCTGGAAGGTCCTGTCGTCGTCGTACATGCGGCAGCCGAAGAAGATGCTCGTCGTCTACGGGAGACTATCATCCGTGAAACAGGCATTAATGATGTAATGATGACTACAGCCGGATGTGTAATTTCGACACACTGCGGACCAGGCACAATCGGTCTGATGTACGCCAAGTCGAATTGATTTCGGATGCTGTCTCTTTCAAAATCGGCCGGCAGCACCGGAAAACGACAGACCGCCAATTCTCCCCCTACATGGAGGTGAATCGGCGGTCTGTTGTTATATACCTCTAGTTGCACAGCATAGGAAGCGTAAATGAGAAAGTCGACCCCTGATTTTCCCGACTTTCTGCCCATATTGCTCCTCCCATACGCTCAATCCAGCGCTTGCAGATAGCAAGACCCAGGCCTGTACCTTCATAGCTGCGGTCCAATTTTGAATGAATCTGCGAGAACGGCTCAAATAGCTGCTCCATTTTGTCTGCCGGGATTCCGATTCCGCTGTCTTTCACTTCCACACTTAATACGCAGCGCATTTTTTCGCCTATTCCTGTCCTCGGGCGAACCATGCATCCGGCTTTGACTTGAATCGCACCTTTCGATGTGAACTTGACTGCATTTCCGACAAGTCCGATCACAATCTGACGCAGCTTTCCGGCATCGCCCAACAGCTCGTCCGGAAAATCCTCCGCGATATCAAGCGTCAGATCAACACCTGAACGCGCAGCTTGAAAGGAAAAGAAATCGACCGATTCTTCAAGCAGAGTACGCGCATCGAATGCTTCGCTTTCGAAGTGAATCGTTCCGTTTTCTGCTGCATTAAAGTCCAGAATACGGTTAACGACCGTTTGCAGTCCCCGGCCGCTGAGGAGCAGTACGTCCATATAAGTCTCCTGTTCCTCCGTCAGTTCCGTTCCCAACATCAGTTCAGCCATCCCCAATACGCCATTGAGCGGTGTTCGGATCTCATGACTCATCAGGCTCAAAAATTCCGTTTTCGCAGCTAATCCGCGCTGCGCCTCATTCTTCTGCCGAACAATCTCATCGCGGCTGGTCACATCTTTAAATACAACGACGGCCCCGGCCGGCTCGCCGTTCTCAAACAGCGGATCAACCCGATATTCGACCAGAAGGCTGCTTCCGTCTTTGCGCCAGAACACTTCCCCTTCGACCGTCGAAGAAATCCCTTCCTTCACTGATCGGCGAATCGGACATTGTTCGACCGGATAAGGACTGCCGTCGGAACGGCTGTGATGGATCAGATCGTGATTATAAACATTTTGAAACTCATGATTTTCATATCCCAGCATCCGCGCTCCCGCCCGATTGATAAACACCGAACGTCCTTCACGGTTAACCTCGAAAATGCCTTCGGACACCGTGTTCAAAATTGATGTATACTGGTCGGTCAGTTCCCGACTTCGCTGCATCTGCCGTTTCCACTCCGTAATGTCGAGCGCAATGATGTACACACCCACTGCCTGTTCGTCGATCAAGATTGGCAGACTGGTCATGTTAACGTCGATATACTGCCCATCCCTGGCCAGCAGTTGGGACTCGAAATTGTGCGATTTTCCCTGCAGCGCTTGTTCAAAATGTTTGTTCAGCGATTCGATCAATCCGGGAGCAAAAAAGAACCGATAATTCTGTCCCAGCAGCTCATGTTCCGAACAGCCTATCATGGACTCCATGTTAGGGTTGGCGGACAGGCATCGGCCTTCCAAATCGAATGAAAGAATGCCTGCCGGGTTGTATTCGAACAACGAACGGTACAGTCTCTCCTGCTCCCTCAGCCTGCGATTTTTCTGTTCTTCTTCTGTAATATCCTTAGCTATGCCATAGATGCCTACCATACGACCGCCCTGCTCGATCGCCACATAAGTTACTGATAGCATCCGGATTACACCGTCTTTGCGAATAAGTCGCAGCTTGAAATCAAGTCTTTTGGCTTCGCTTAATGCTTGCCGGGCTGCTAAACTTCTACTGTGCTCTCCTTGGGGATACAGTTTGCCGATGTCCATCGTCGTAAGCTCTTCGAGCGTATATCCACTCATCTGTTCCGTCGCAGGGTTTGCATATATAAGTTTCCCTGCCATGTTCAAGACATAAATTGGGTCGGGATGATAAACAAATAACGGACGGTAAATTTCGCCTTCCGCAAACATCGCTTCTGACAAATCGAATGAGTTTTTCAAGGCGGACTCCCTTTCGTTTCCTGCGTACTCAGTCTACTCTTCATACAGCGTATTTTATATGAAGTTTTCATGAAAAAACAGAGTGTATTGAACCTTTTCTGTTTACCGGAACACATCGTCTGTTCACTGCGTCAATATCGCTTGCTTGTTGTTATATAAAGGTAGTGAGCTTGCAGCCCGAAACGGGAAGGATGAACGGCAATGTGGGACGATCAATTATGGAAGACGCACCGCAGCGGAACAATTATGCGGTCGCACGAAAAAGGAGGCAGAACCCGGCGGAGCGGCAGTGGACCCAAGGCCCCTGTATCGGTATCACGAGGACGAATGGTCCGAATTGCGCTTCTGCTGTTGGTTCTATGGCTGCTCGGTGTCATACTGTTTCAAATGAACAAGCCGCTTCCGGAAGGTGTTTCTTATGAAAGCCCCGTCTATCGCACGGATCAGGTCGATTTTTTGTATGACCTGACGTATCCTGCGCAGACAAGCGAGTTTACCCAAGAGAGGCAAATTTTCGACCGGACGATTGAGCTGATCGGCGAAGCGGAGCAGTTTATCGTCTTCGATGTTTTCTTGTTCAACAATTATATTCATGAAGGACAGCAGTATCCGAAAGTCAGCGCAAAGCTGGCGAAGACGCTTATCGAGCGCAAACAAGCTGTGCCGGAACTTGATATCGTGTTCATCACCGACGAAGTGAACACCAATTACGGTTCGGCTCCCAATCTGCTGCTGGAAAGTATGAAAAAGGCCGGTATCCGGGTTATCATCACCAATACCGATCCTTTGCGCGATTCTACTCCGATCTATTCAGCATTCTGGCGAACGTTTATCCAGTGGTTCGGTCAATCGGGGAATGGTTGGATTCCAAATCTGATGGCAACAGACGGGCCGGACATTACACTGCGCTCTTATATGAAAGTGTTGAATGTCAAAGCCAATCACCGTAAGGCTTTTATTACGGAAAAGGCGGCTATCGTTTCAAGCGGAAATATCCATGATGCCAGCGCTTATCACTCCAATACCGCGCTTGAAGTCAGCGGTCCCATTATCGGCGATATGCTGAAAGCCGAACAAGCTGTGCTGAACTTCTCCGGCGGAGGTACCCTTCCCATCTACTCCGGCGCAGCCGAGACAGGCACAGACGGACAATACGGCATCCAGTATTTGACGGAAGGCAAAACCTACGATCGTGCGCTCAAGGAGATCGGCAGCGCATCTTCCGGCGATACAATCTGGATGGGCATGTTCTATCTTGCGGATAAAAAGATCTTAGAGGCTTTGAATGAAGCGGTCGATCGCGGCGTTACGGTTAGACTGGTGCTCGATCCCAATGAGAATGCGTTTGGTCGGGACAAGATCGGTATCCCCAACCGCCCCGTTGCCGCTCAGCTGCACGACAAAGCTCAAGACGAAGCGCAGGGTAGGCTTGAGATTCGCTGGTACAATACGGTCAAAGAACAGTATCATACCAAAATGATGTTTGTTGACCGTACAGATGGCGAAAGCAGCGTATTGGCCGGCTCTACCAACTTCACACCGCGTAATCTTAAAGATTACAACCTGGAAAACGAACTGTTTGTACAGGGAGCCAAAGACAGCGAATTGATCGGCGATGTTCGAAACTATTTCGAACGAATTTGGAACAATGAAGATGCCGAATACACGAACGAACTGGAAAAACATCTTGAAAAAACGACTTGGCTTAAAGACCTCGTGTACCGGATTCAAATGCGTCTCGGCTTTACAACGTTCTAAAAAAAGGCACGGCGAACATGTCGCCGTGCCTTTTTATTATGCTTTGGAGAAATTCAGATGTCTGTCGAAGAAGTCTTCGACTTTATCGAGAATATCGTTTCGTGTCAGCATTTCCGAAGTGGAATGCCCTGTCCCTTCAAGTACGCAAAATTCGGAATGCACGCCAGCTTCGGTCAGTGCATCATACAGAAGCTGACTTTGTCGAAGAGGTACAGTCGTATCTGCATCTCCGTGCATAATCAGGAAAGGCGGCACTTCGCGGCCGTCCAAATAATGCACGGGATTTGTACGACGGGCCAAGTCCGGCTTCATCCCGATCGTACCGCCCAAGATCAGCGCCATGACTGGCATATGATACTCGCTCTGAAAATCCAGCGCAATATCGGTAGGTCCGCTGAAATCTACGACCGCCTGCACGCGCGTCGATTGCTCCAGATGTTCATCGGCCTCAAATTCGGATGAACCGCCTGTTACACCAAGCAGCGCTGCCAGCTGCCCGCCGGCGGAATGTCCCCATACGCCTACACGTTGACTGTCGATTCCATACTTGTCCGCATTGGCGCGTAGGAACCGCAGTGCACTCTTCACATCCTCAATCTGTGCCGGGAAACGCGCTTCGTGCGCGAGTCGATATTCGATCGAGGCAACCGCATAGCCTCGTTCTGCAAGTCGGACCAACTGCGGAAGATTCCGTGCCGAATTGCAGCTGACCCACGCACCGCCGACAATCCACAGAATTAGCGGTGCAGGACCGTCTCCGGACGGCAGCAGCAGGTTCAGACTTAGTGTCTTACCGCCTGCGAAACGGGCGAACTGTACATCCGGTACGAGCCGGACGAAAGGTCGGTCGTTCGAACGCGCCGGCCATGTTTCTTGTTTATTCATACAAAATCTCTCCGTTTCTGCGCACATAATAAGAAAATGAATCCAAAACGCAAGTATGTCCATCATAACATAATCATTCTGCTTCGATAAACTTCCATTTGGTCAAAAGAAAAAAGCTCTTCCTTTTAAATGGGAAGAGCGTCTGACAAACTATGAAAAACATTAAGCAGCCTGTTTCGACAATTGACGCGGACCGATTTCTTGGGTCTGCTGGCGGGAGAAAACAAACAGCACCGACCAAATTAACACAAATCCAATGACCTGCGCTGCCGTAAGCACTTCTCCGCCATACAGCCAATTGACCAGCACGCCGACCATCGGGAAACTCAGCTCGGCCAGTGTGGCAACTGAAGCTTTTGTCGTTTTAAGGCCTTTATAATAAGCCAATAAGCTGAGCAGACCCGGCAGCAGCGCCTGTGCCAGCAGGTTAATGCCGACTAACGTAAGTGCTGCTCCACCTGCGGGCAGAATCCAGGCATGCCCCTCTCCTGCAGTAATAGCCAGCAGCAGCGGCAGCGCCAAAATGAATCGCAGCGAAGTGACCGTCTCATATTTCAGCTTGCCGACCATATAACGTCCCATTACGGTCGATCCTCCCCACAGCGCGGCGGCTCCAAGTGCAAGCAGACTGCCTAACTGCAGAAATTCTCCAGCATGACCGACAGGAAAAGTGAAGCCGAACGTAAGCAGATACGTACCGATCAGAGCCACAAGCAGCAGCGGTCCGAATCGGCGAGGAAGCGATTCTTTCAACATAAAATGCGCCAGGATAATAGCGAACAAGGGCTGAAGCTTTTGCAGCAGAAGCACCGTATTATAGGCTCCGCCCGCATATTGCAGCGCTAGGGTGAACATGAGCGTTGCCAGTGCCGAACCTCCCCAGGAAATGAAGAGCAGGGCGAGAACTTGACGCAGACCAAGTCCTTTCAGTTCACCGCGGTTCTTCCAGAGAATCGGAGCTACAAATAGAGCGATGATTACATGCTCCAGCAGTACAATTTGCGAAGAAGTCATTGACTCCAACAGCAGAATCCGGAACAGCGGATCAACCCCCCAAAGTGCCGCTCCCAGTACAATTAACCAAAATCCGTTTCCGGTTTTAGAAAAAAGTGAAGGCCCTGTGCCTCCTGTAGTGGTATTAACAAAGCTATTACGATTGGCCATTTTCATCTTCCCAAGTCTCCTCATCCGAATAAGGGGGATCTCGTGCGCAAAAAAGCCCTGAAGCCAAAAGTTTGGCAGTTCAGGGCTTTTTATTGCGTCCATCGAAGGCTCGAGCGGTCTGACAAATACAGCGCATTTCTCCACAGCAGGATCGATTAAGAAACCTGCAGTCGGATTGCACCGGCATGTCTGCGCTGATCTTCTCCCATCCGGACTGTACCGTCGGCTCTGGAATCACACCAGATCAGTCCAACAGTTTCTTTTTGAAGAAACCATCGGAGTCGCGGGCTAGGTTCGTCACACGAACCATTACCGCCGGTCGGGAATTTCACCCTACCCCGAAGATCCTTTATTCATTTGTTTTCATTACATTTTTTCATTATTTGATATACCATTTTTTGGCAAAAGAATTCTCATTTCTCATTCCATCATAAATGATGATGATCTTTTTTACAAGTAGCTTAATAAAATAAAGTTAGAATCTTTTTACAACCTAATCTCGCTCCGGCTCCCATGGATAACTTGTCGTTAAAAATCCGGCCAATGTACGGCTTGCTTCCCTACGCTGCTTGCGCATTTCAGCCCTTATCGGCGCACTTTCGTGCAGCTGGCGTTCCTCTTCCGTCTCCGGATAAACTGCCGGAATCTCGATTTTCCGTCCATGGTCATCCATCGCCACGAAGGTCAAGAATGCCGTCGCGGCGATCTGCCGATCGCCGCTTTTCAGATCTTCACGGATGACTTTCACGAATGTCTCCATCGAACTGCGTCCTGTCCAAGTCACGAATGATTCCAGCGTCACCGAGTCGGTCATATAAATAGGATACAGAAAATCGACGGAATCCGTCGAAGCCGTAATGGTGTTGGCACGCGACAGCTTGGCCGCGGCGATTGAAGCGATGTCGTCGATATAAGCCATCAATCTGCCCCCGAATAGGGTCTGATAACTGTTGACGTCGGTAGGAAATACGCGAGCCATCTTGTAACTGCGCGTAGTTCGGATCGGTGTTGGCTCCATTTTGCACGTCCCTCGTCTCGTTTTAAACTCTCATCTGTTTATTATACGCCTCTCTTACTTAGCGGAACAAGCATAAGCCTTCGCAGTCAAACGCAAAACCGCCATCTCTCGAAAGAGACGGCGGTTTATTCGGTTTGATCGGCTTTTATTAGAAAAGAGTACTTCTATTACGGTATTCGTTATACTGCTGTAGGAAGTCTAATCTCGCTTGATGAAATCGGCCATCGATCTGACTTTAACAGCGCCTGCGTCGCCATGCGCCAGCGTGCCATCCGGTTGACGACCCCAGAACTCGATAAAGATTTTTTCGCCCGGGACAAGGTCGAAGTAGTTGTCAGTGAACACACCTTCCTCTTCCGCCGACAACCAGATTTGTTTGGCCAGGACATCTGTTTCCAGAGCGATCGTCGTCCGGCCATCCCCGTCGTCCGACCGGGTTGCACGGATATTCGGCTGCGGCAGTTCAATTTCGCGTGCCGATACAAAATAATGCGTGCGCTGATCAAGGATTTGGCCTTCCTGTTCCAGCTCCGCCAGCAGCACGGTACGCTCTGGAATCTCCTGCCCAAGCAGATCTTCCTCTTTGACCGAGTAGACTTGAAGCGCGGTATTGGCTCCCACTTCTACCGGCAGCACCAGTTCATGCAGCATCTCACCGCCGAAGCTCAGCAATTGAAGACGAAGCGAAGCCTCTGCCGGCTGCAAACGATCGTTTAGAATATGGAAGTTCAGATCTTTCCCGTTCGTTCCGTCAATAGAGACGGACAAATCCCGGAAGCTGCGGCGAGCATAATAATGCAGCGCCTTCCAGCGTCCGTAGTAGTCAATGCCCGACCATGAGGCGACCGGCCAGCTGTCGTTCATCTGCCAATACAGCGTTCCCATACAGTAAGGCTTACGGCGTCTATGCGCTTCGATCGCCGATTTCATCGCTTCGGCCTGCAGCACTTGGCTCATGTACAGGAACGAGACGAAATCTTTCGGCTCCGGGAGGTACTTGTCCATGTATTCCTTGATCAGGAAATTGCCGCGTCCATTTTTCTGATGTGCCAGCATGATCTTGGAATCGAGCTGCAGCGCATCTTCCGGTGCATACTGCAGTACTGATTTGTGCTCGGGGAAAGACTGGAATCCGTACTCGCTCATGAAGCGGCCGATATATTTATTGTAGTTTTCGAAAGGTTCCGAATTGTGCCAAACTCCCCAGTAATGAATATCACCCTCGGACGTTTCCGGATGTGCATGCTGATTGGCATCACTACTCAGCGACACGAGCGGAGAAGAGGGCCAATACTCCGCACCCGGCGCATATTTAGACAGAGCCGTCGGCAGCAGCCGGTGGAATATTGCTTCGTAATCCGCCCAAATGTTGTTTTGCTGTTCCGGCGTATAATCTTTCTTCCAGCCCCATCCGCCATCAGGAATATAATGAGCCCATGCCGAATCGATTTCATTGTTGCCGCACCATAGTACGATACTTGGGTGGCTGCGCAATCGGCGAATATTGTCTTCGGCTTCGTGACGTACGCTTTCCAAGAAATCCTCGTCGCCCGGGTACATGCTGCATGCAAACATGAAATCCTGCCAGACCATAATCCCATATTCGTCGCACAGTTCATAAAAAACGTCTTCTTCGTATATGCCGCCGCCCCATACGCGAAGCATATTCATATTCGCTTCAACCGCCGACACAATCTCATAATGATATCTTTCCTTGGTCACGTCTGTCTCGAAATTGTCGTTTGGAATATGGTTGGCGCCTTTGGCGAATACCGGTACGCCGTTCAGTTCAATGTAGAACGAAGCTCCGGCTTTGTCCCGCTCACGCTTCAGCTTAACGCTGCGCAGGCCGGTCTTCACACTTTTTTCTGCGCTGACCGAATCTCCTTCCAAAATCGCCGCTGCAAATGTATACAGATAAGCCTCGCCAAGTCCTCTCGACCACCACAGCTTTGGATCGTCCAGCTCAAATTCGAAACGCAATGTATTTTCACCTAGACGAATGTTTTCGGTCCGTTCGAATATCAGTCCCTCTGTCGCAATACGCAATCTTCCTTCGAAGTCACGATCGGATTCGATGGTCACCTGTGCGGTCAGCTTGGCTTTGGACGAAGTGACTTCATTCTGTCGGATAAACAGATCTGTTATTCGCAGTCCTGTCCATCCTTCCAAGCGAACCGCCCGCCAAATACCGCTTGTCACAAAACGAGGGCCCCAATCCCAACCATAGTGATAAGGCGCTTTGCGCGCAAATACGCTCACCCGCTTATCGCCAAGACCTCCCAACTCGGATTGGTCATTGGCTGCCGGCAGCCCGTACCCCAACTTCTCCAGCTTCGGAAGATCTTCGTTGATGGGGGAACGGAAGGTAAGGCTCAGACGATTCTCTCCGCTCTGCAGATAAGTCTTAGCCGGCAGGCTCCAAGTGCGAAACATATTATCGGCAGACAATATGCGTTGACCGTTCAGTTCAACGTCGGCGTAGGTGTCCAATCCATCAAACACAAGACTGAGGTTGTCCTGATGAAGCAGTTCATCCGGCACGGTGAAGACGCTCTCGTATTCCCAATCACGCTTGTCGATCCACTGAAGATCATGCTCGTTTGTTCCATAATAAGGGTCGGAAATCTTTCCGTTCCGGTACAGATCACTATGCACACAGCCTGGGACGACCGCTGGAAGCCACTCTTTTTCTCCTGCAGCCCTAAAAGTCCATTCATTCAATTCCCATTTGATTTCGTTCAAGGCGTCTTCCTCCAATACCGAATTTGTAACCGCTTTTAATCCTATCAACAACGTACCATTCTACGCTCTAAATTTCAACACAATCAATATTTATTATCTTGATTTTATTTTTTTAGGAAAACAATAATTGAAATTATGATTTTGTTAGCATTGATAAAACACATATTAAAAAACCCTGCCGTTATACGGTCAGGGTTAGAATCATACAGAATTAAACAAGGTATGAGGCAGTTTCGGAATTCAAAGCGTAATCGCGTTACAGTGCAGATTTATCGCGAAGCTGGGCAGTCGTGCAGCGAACGACAAGGTTGGACGGCTCCGTTACGACGGATGGTGTAAAGTCCGCATTCTCAATCATTGCGATAAGAGTTTCGATGGCATGCGAACCGATCGAGCGAATATTTTGATTCACTGTCGTCAATGCCGGGCTGAAAATTTCCGAATAATACGTATTGTCAAATCCGATCACCGAAATATCTTCCGGTACCGACAGTCCGCTGCGATGAATGACATTGATAGCACCGATTGCCATCATATCCGATGTACAAACGACGGCGGTTGGACGCTCTTCAAGCTCCAACAGTTCGGTCATTGCCTGCGCTCCGCCTTCCATCGAATAGTCACTGATCTTAACGTACGCCGGATTTACAGAAAGTTTATGCGACTTCATCCCTTCAACGTAACCTTCGTGACGCAGTTGGCCGACTGCGTTATCCAGCTCGCCGGAAACAAAGGAAATGCGCGAATGTCCCAATTCTGCAAGATGGGCAACAGCCTGCATAATGCCCGTCTTATTTTCCGTAGTGATATAAGCCGCTCTGCGGCCTTGAATGTCCGAGTCCACTAACATGGTCGGAATATCGGAGTCCAGCAGCTCTTCCAAATGCGGATCATTTCGATCTATACCGAAACCGACAACTCCGTCCACATTCCGACTCAGACAATGTTCGACAAAAGAATAAGTCGGATCGTCAAACCGTGTCGACAAATGCAGCAGGTCATAACCGCTGTTTTGCAGCGCCGTCTTGATTCCTTCCAGAAGCTCTGTGACAAAAGGATTGGTAAAAGATGTTGTAACGAACACACCTACTGTCCATGAGCGTCCTTTAACCAATCCTCTGGCCGCTACATTCGGATGATATTTCAGTTTCTTGATTGTTTGACTAACTTTTTTGCGCGTTTTATCACTTACATCAGGATAGTTATTAATCACCTTAGAAACGGTTGCGACCGATACTCCCGCTTCCTTGGCTACGTCGTGAATCGAAGCCATCGTTCTACCTCCTTCCCGGCCGGATTCTGCATACTGCCCTCTTCCGCCCGGAAACCCATGTTTTTTCCTTCTATTATATATAGGTGTCGTTTGCGCCACAAGCTTTTTTGCCAGGAGCCTTCTTTAGAGGTATGATAAGATATTGAATTTTAGATCGGAGGTATATGGATCATGGCCGTCAAATATGAGACCGAACTGTATCCACCGCTCAAATCATTTTTCGAACAGCGCGGCTATTCGGTCAAGAGCGAGGTGCGTCACTGCGATCTTCTGGGTTACCGCGAAGACGAAGAACGCCCTCTTATTGTGGAGATCAAAAAGACGTTTACCCTTGAGCTGCTGCTGCAGGGTTCTGACCGTCAGCGCACCGGGGGAATCGTCTACTTGGCGGTTGAACGCAACCGTTCCAAGAAAGGGGCTCACAATCAGCGGTTCAGTGAGATTACGCTGCTCTGCGAGCGGCTTGGACTGGGGCTGATTACAGTTACCTTTTACCAGACAAAACCGCCGTTCGTCGAAGTACTGTGCGAGGCGGGAGCACCTCAAGGCCGATCTTCCGGCATTCGTGCCAAGCGGCTTCGTACAGAATTTGATGCACGCAGCGGAGATCATAATACCGGAGGCTCCAACAAACGAAAAATTGTGACTGCTTATCGCGAAAATGCTCTTAAGGTCGCCCGCCAGCTGTGGATGTTCGGTGAAGCTTCCCCTCTCATGCTCAAAGAAGCGAGCGGAGTCGGCAAAGCCGCTTCCCTGCTGCAGGCGAACTATTACGGCTGGTTTGAGCGGGTAGCACGAGGGCGTTACAAACTGACAGAAGCCGGAGCCGCCGCGCTAAACGATTATGCATCTGTCGTATCCGCATGGGAAGATAATAGGAAAAATGGGTGACCATTTTAAGCGGAAATTTGAAAACTTTGTTTGAAAAAGCATACAAACCGCCTTTTGCGAAAAAAAACCCCACATGATAGAATGAAGACTGAAATTCGGGCTCGGCGCCCTTTTTTTAAAATTTCAATGAGGTGATGTAATGAAAGCTTCAACGGGACCTACCTCCGCTCCGTCCCGCACCATGAAAAAGGACAGGCTTCCCGTCAGATGGTTTCTGTTGTTTTGGATCCTACTTATCGCCTTATTCGTCTACGCCGCTTACGAGTACAGCCAGAGGCTGCAGGAGCAGACACTCTCGGCTCTACAGACTCAAACAGAAACGCAGATGGCCGAGCTTCGCGCCGATTACGAAAATCAGTTCTCGGAGCTGAATGGACAAGTAGCCGCGCTTCAGAACAAGGTCGATTCGTTTAACGAGCTGCTGACATTCACTAAAGATAATGCGAACAATAAGACGGACAACAGCAACAAGCTTTACACACAGCTGAACGAGGTCAAGGCCCAGCTCAGCCAGCTTCAGAAGAAAATGGACCTGCTGAAATGACGAGCGTCCAGCGGATGAACCGCTTCTTCCTGATGTTGGCGGCACCGGTAATCGGCTTGCTGCTCTGTCTGCTGTTGTTTCCGCCCAATACCGAATTTCAATTGAATACGGATGCTCACAAAACGGATAAAAACTTGAATGCTGCATCCGCCAAACTGCTTGAAGATTTGAATGTCGCCGAACAGAATGCCAAAGCAACCTCCGAGTCGCTGCAGAAAACGCTGAATCTGTACAATCAAACGACACAGGCTATGTCATCCATTGTACAAAGAGCGTCAATTCAGGCTAAACGGCCGGAAGGTATTTATGATAAGAGAATCGGTTCCAAGCTGGGACGCCCCGTTGAGACGGTCGATAGCGATAAGATCCGCATCGAACTGTTCCGTGTCAACGCGGTTACGTATACAGGCTATGCGATGAAGGTCAAGTTGAAAGACCCATCCGCCATGCGGATGAGTCTGGCAGGCGAGACGCTCGGCAGCTCGGAGACGACGCTCAAAGCGGTAAAACGTAACGGCGCAATCGCCGGAATCAATGCCGGAGGCTTTGCGGATCAGGACGGCAAGCGTTATCCGCTCAGTACGACCGTTATGAACGGCAAGTATCTCACCGGATTTGAGTCCAGCTTCAAAGATCTGTATTTTGTCGGTCTGAACAATTCCGGCAAGCTGATCGGAGGCAAATTCAATCGTCAAAATGAACTGGACCGACTGCGGCCGCAGTTCGGCGCTTCGTTTGTTCCGATCCTGCTTGAGAATGGGAAAAAGACGGCCATTCCTTCCAAATGGAAGGCTTCGCCGAAAAGAGCTCCGCGTACGATCATCGGCAGCTACAAAGATGATCAGCTGATTATCTTTGTTATCGACGGGTACAATGAAGGCGGCCGTTCCGGCGCGACACTGGAAGAGATTCAGAACCAACTGTACAAGATCGGCGTCGTGAATGCCTACAATCTTGACGGCGGAGGATCTTCCTCGCTTGTGATGAACGGCAGAGTCGTTAACCGTCCATCGGACGGCAATCTTCGTCCTGTACCGACAAATTTCCTGTTTTTCAAATGACCCAATATGAACCGACCTATACTTGTGCAGGCGAAGGATCCAATTTCCGCCTTAACGCAAAAAAAGAGCCTTTAGGCTCTTTTTTTGCGTGATACGGATGTTTTCAATGCCGTTCAGCCATGTTTAGGAAGCTGCATCATATCAGAGACGCATGCTCCGCAAATGTAACGATCCTTAAACTCGCTGACTTCATCGATTGAACCGCAGAACACACACTTCGGACGGTAACGCTCCAAAATAATATGATCTCCCTGGACCAAAATTTCGACCGGGTCGCCTTCGTTCATCTGATATCTTTTTCTTAGCGATTTCGGAAGGACAATGCGTCCCAATTGGTCGACTTTCCGGACTACTCCAGCTGGTTTCATGATTGAAAACACCTCTTCTGTTTTAGTTTGCTGTTTCTGCCCCACCTGCAGAAGTAATTCTGCAAACCCAACATTAAGTATTCGATCTTCAATCGAGAATTCCTTCTTCCCGGATAAAAAAATAAACGTTGGTTAATAATCGTTTTTTTGTCTAATCAGGTACTTCATAAATTCATAAAATAATTTCTGTTACTCCATTCCTGGAAAATCCAGTTGGCGGAGTGCTTCGTAGAGCATGATTGCTACCGAATTGGACAAGTTCAAGGAACGAACATGCTCCGTTCTCATAGGCATTCGGATACAGCTTTCACGATTAGCTTCAAGAAGTTCGGGCGGCAGCCCTTTGGTTTCCTTCCCGAATACAAGAAAATCGCCATCGTGGAATTCAATATCGCTGTAGCGTTTTGTAGCCTTCGTTGTCGCATAAAAAAATCGGCCTTCGGGGTACTTGGCTTGAAGTTCAGCAAACGAATCGTGGTATTCCAGCTTGACGGACGGCCAATAATCGAGTCCAGCACGTTTCAGTGAAGCATCGTCGGTGCGGAATCCCAACGGACGCACCAGATGCAAATGGGTGTCTGTAGCGGCGCAAGTTCTTGAGATATTGCCGGTATTTGCCGGTATTTCCGGTTCGACCAGCACGATATGCAGTGCCATAATTGATATTCACTCCGTTTCTTAAACCGAGACGGCCCGATTCTGCTGAAGCAGGCGCAAACGCGAAGAAAAGCCGCCCGAAGTTGGGCGGCTTTTCCGTCTCTTCTACTTCCTATTTTACCCGAATCGCCGGCTTAAGGGAAGATTATGATCAGCCGTTGCGTTTCATGAAGTCGTTCATAAAGTCAACCAGCGCCTCAATGCTTTCCCGAGGAACGGCATTGTAGATGGAAGCGCGCAGTCCGCCGACACTGCGATGACCTTTTAGTCCCACAAATCCCTGCTGTTCGCTTTCTTTGGCAAATGCTTTCTCCAACTCTTCGGAGCCGAGACGGAACGTTACGTTCATCAGAGAACGGCTGTCTGCCTGAGCAACGCCGCTGTAGAAACCACCGCTGCCGTCAATTGCTTCATACAGCAGATTTGCTTTGGCGCGGTTCTTCTCCTCGATGCCTTCAAGCCCACCCTGTTCTTCAATCCAGCGCAGTGTCTGGTTGACCATATAGATCGAGAAGGAAGGCGGTGTGTTATACAGCGAGTTGTTCGACAAATGGGTGCTGTAACGGAATACGGTCGGAATATTTTTGACTTCTGCAGTCAACAGTTCTTCTCGGGCGACCACAACCGTTACACCTGACGGACCCAGGTTTTTCTGGGCGCCTGCATAGATCATTCCGAACTTCTCGATATCGAGAGGACGGCAGAAAATATCGCTGGACAGATCGGCGATCAACGGTACGCTGCCGGTATCCGGATAATCAGCGAATTGGGTACCTTCGATCGTCTCGTTCGAAGTGACGTGCAGATAAGCTGTGTCATCCTGCACGTTGATCTCTTCCTGGGAAGGCATGCGCGTGAATTTTTCACTTTCCGTCGAAGCTGCGATGTAAGTTTCACCGATCAATTTCGCTTCCTTGACCGCTTTGGAAGCCCAGCTTCCCGTCATCACGTAACCGGCCTTCTTCCCTGGGGTCAGCAGATTCATTGGAAGCATTGCAAACTGTGTGCTGGCTCCGCCTTGAAGGAAAAGCGTCTTGTAGCCGGTCGGGTTGCCAAGCAGCTTCAGCAGCCGCTCCTGCGCTTCATTATGTACACTCTCATACACGGCACCCCGATGGGACATTTCCATGATCGACATGCCCGTGCCTTGAAATTCCACAAATTCCGCCTGTGCGCGCTCCAGTACTTCCAGCGGCAGCGCCGCTGGTCCCGCATTAAAGTTGTAAGCCCGTTTGCCCATGAATCTAATGCCCCCTCAAGCCCATAATTTAGGGTTAATCATAACAGCAATCTAACATTACTTCAAGTAAAACCAAGACGCGATAAAGCGATAACGAGTCGTTTTCCCTGTGCTGTACGTTTTTTGTCATTTTTTCGAGATTGTTCGGATTTAGCCCGTACGAGAAAATTGCTTCTAAAAAAACAGCCTCTGCTCTGAAACAGAGCGGAGGCTGTTTTTGTTGGAATCAGGTCCTTTTGGCCATCGCTTATAAAGGCGATTAGCAGTCGTAGTACAGGCTGAATTCGTGCGGATGAACACGAATCGCTACGGCTTTGGCTTCGGCGCGTTTGAACGCGATATAGTTGGCGATGAAATCTTCGGAGAACACGCCGCCCTCAGTCAGGAAGGAGCTGTCCGCTTCGAGCGAATCGAGCGCTTCTTCGAGCGAAGCTGGAACGCTGCGGATTTTCGCTTTCTCTTCTTCCGGCAGTTCATACAGGTTTTTGTCGGCAGGACCGTAGCCCAGCTCGATCGGATTGATCTTTTTCTTGATACCGTCCAGGCCTGCCATCAGCATGGCCGAGAATGCCAGGTAAGGGTTGGCCGTGGAGTCCGGCGTACGGAACTCGATGCGGCAGCCTTTAGGCGTTACGGCAGCAACCGGAATACGTACGGCTGCAGAACGGTTGCCTTTGGAGAAGACCAGGTTAACCGGCGCTTCATAGCCCGGAACGAGACGTTTGAACGAGTTCGTGCTCGGATTGGTCAGCGCAATCAGAGACGGAGCATGATACAGCAGACCGCCGATATAGTGCAGTGCCGTCTCGCTCAAGTTTGCATAACCGCCTTTTTCGTAGAACAGCGGCTCTCCATCTTTGAAGATCGATTGGTGAACGTGCATGCCGCTGCCGTTGTCGCCGAAGAGCGGTTTAGGCATAAACGTTGCCGTTTTGCCGTACTGGCGAGCAGTGTTGTGTACAATGTATTTGTATTTAAGCAGATTGTCTGCCGTTTTCTTAAGCGTGTCGAAACGGAAATTAATTTCCGCTTGTCCGGCTGTCGCCACTTCATGGTGGTGACGTTCGATCACAAGGCCCGCTTCTTCGAGCAGACGGCACATTTCGCTGCGGATATCTTGTTGGCTGTCCACCGGAGCGACCGGTACATATCCGCCTTTGACGCCTACTTTGAAGCCCAGGTTGCCGCCTTCTTCCTTGCGGTTGGTATTCCAGGCTGCTTCCTCGGAATCGACGGAGTACGAGGAACTGTTCATGCCGCTTTGGTAACGGACATCGTCGAAGATGAAGAACTCGGACTCCGGCGCGAAGAACGCATCGGAACCTACGCCGCTTGCCTGCATGAACGCTTCGGCTTTCTTGGCAATACCGCGCGGATCGCGGTCATAGTGCTCGCCGTCCGGCGTATAGATATCGCACATGATGTTCAATGTTGGATGCGCAGTGAAAGCGTCAATGTATACCGATTCAGCATCCGGTATCATGACCATATCCGATTCTTCGATACCGCGGAAGCCCGGAATCGACGATCCGTCGAAAGCTACCCCGTTCTCAAACGTTTCTTCTTCAACAGCGCTGGCAGGAACCGAAATGTGATGAACTTTTCCAGACAGATCCACGAAACGGAAATCAACCCACTCGATGCTATTCTCTTGAATAAGCTTCAATACTTTTTCTACCGACATGTCACTTTCCTCCCAAATTTCCGAACATTGAACGGATATACATTATGAAACGTTCATGCTCTTTTTTCGCTGTCGTCATTATAAAACGACGCTATTTAGCAGTCAATACTCATGTCAGGTATTTTTTATGGCAATGTGAGTTATGCTCACACTTTGATGCAATTTAGGGAGCTTTGTCAAGAAAGCCCGACGTCGACCACAAACAGCGGTACGACGCGGGCTTTCCGTTTTTTTCAAGCAGGCGAAGCGGGCATTCTTTTTTGAACGACCGCCTTAAAAATTTAAACGATTGCCCAATTTTTAAAAGCATCCGCTTCCGCTTTCGATGTAGCGAAACTCTTGCCTACAATTGGGGACAGCTGTTCCAGATCGCGGAGCAGTCCGGCAAACTGGTCAGGGAACAAGGATTGAACACCGTCACCCGTCATAGAGTTGTCGGGATCGGTATGCATTTCGATAATCAGACCGTCCGCACCTGCGGCAACAGAAGCTTTGGCCATCGGTTCGACCAGCTCACGACGCCCTGTCCCGTGACTCGGGTCGGAAATGACCGGAAGGTGACTCAAGCTCTGCAAAGCAGGGATCGCCGCCAGATCAAGCGTGTTGCGCGTATAGGACTCAAACGTGCGGATACCACGCTCGCACAGCATAACGTCGGGATTGCCGCCTGCCAAAATATACTCGGCTGCGTTCAGCAGCTCATCGTATGTTGCACTGAAGCCGCGCTTGAGCAGAACCGGACGACCACATGTGCCCAGTTTGCGCAGCAGATCAAAGTTCTGCATATTGCGCGTACCAATTTGTAGAATGTCCGCATACTCCGCACAGATATCAACGTATTCCGGCGTCATGACTTCAGTGATCGTCAGCAGACCGTGTTTTTTACCTGCTTCGGCCATCATGATCAATCCTTCGACTCCAACGCCCTGGAAGCTGTAAGGACCAGTACGAGGTTTGAAAGCGCCGCCTCGCAGCACTTGGCCTCCGGCTGCCTTTACAAGGCGGGCAATCTCGTCGATCTGCTCTGCCGACTCGACTGCACACGGTCCGCCCATAACAACGAGTTCTCCGCCGCCGATCTTAACGTCACCAATCTGAATAACGGTATTTTCCGGATGGAAGTCCCGGCTTGCGAGCTTGTACGATTTGGAGATCTTCACGACGTCTTCGACGCCTTTCATTTGGCGCAGATGCTCGGCCAATCTTGGCTCGGCTTTGCCGATCAGACCCACGACCGTACGGTCCGCTCCTCTCGACAGATGAACGGTCAATCCTTCTTTTTCAATAACGCGGATAACTTCCTGCAGCTGCTCCTCCGGAGCTTGGTTCGACAAAATAGCGATCATATTATCTCTTCCTTCCATTATGGGAATGGGAACAAGGTTCCCGATTGTCTTCGACTGACGCACTCTTTCTCACTTAAACGCTTCTATGCTTTTATGCTTTTACCCAGTAAAGAAATGTTAACAAAAAAAATGCTCTTCGTCAACCCTAAGAGCATGAAATTACGTTTAAAATCACAACATCCGCTTGCGATCAAACACAGCTTTTCTGCTTAAGTCTTATCCTTCGCTTTCTCGGCGCATTTCTGCAAACCGTATTGCCACAAGCCATAAGCCACAGGCGACAAGCCATAACTTGTATCGTTTGATGAAAAAGAAAATGTGAAGAACGCGCCTGTCGGCGGTTCTCCACATTCTACGACTTCAGATTTCTTACCTGGCTTTCACTTAATTTTACTGAACTTCACGGAATCATTACTGATTTTCCACTGGATTTTCATTAAGTTTTACTCGACTTTTATTGAACACCCTTGTCATATTGCAGGTAGACCACATGAGTTTGCAAATATTCGTTCAGTCCGTGCTTGCCATCGGCGCCGCCGATTCCGGATTTTCTCCAACCCGCATGGAAGCCCTGCATCGCTTCGAAGTTTTCGCGGTTAATGTACGTCTCTCCGTACTTCAGACGCTTGATTACCTTCATAGCCACATTCAAGTTCTGCGTATACAACGATGAAGTCAGACCAAACTCGCTGTCGTTCGCCAGAGTGATCGCTTCATCCAGCGTCTTGAACGATACGATCGGAATAACCGGTCCAAAGATTTCTTCCTGAATGATTGCCATATCGTTGCTTGCATCGCCAATAACAGTCGGCTCATAGAAGCTGCCTACGCCTTCAACCTTGCTGCCGCCCAGCAGTACCTTCGCCCCCTGCTCTACAGCACGATCGACTTTCGCCTGAACCGAGTCTTGAGCATCCTTGTTGATCAGCGGTCCCATCTGAATATCGTTTTCTTTTAGCGGGTCTCCGTACTTGACGGCTTTCATAGCTTCGACCAATCGATTGGTGAACTCCTCTTTGATCTCTTCATGCACATACACGCGCTCCGCGCAGTTGCAGACCTGGCCTGTATTGATAACACGAGAGTCGACGATCGATTTGACCGCCAGATCAAGGTCGGCATCTTTATGCACAATAGCCGGCGCTTTGCCGCCAAGCTCCAGACTGACTTTGGTAATATTTTGGGCAGCGGCTTCCATAACTTTTTGTCCTGCAGGCACACTTCCTGTCAGACTGACCATGCCCACCTTCGGATTGCTCGCCAGTTCATTGCCTACTTCGCCGCCGCGTCCGGTCACCAGGTTGAACACACCTTTCGGCAGACCCACCTTATCTACGATTTTCGCAAAAGCGATCGCGTTATTCGGCGACTCGACGCTCGGCTTGACGACGATCGTATTGCCTGTAATCAGAGCAGGAGCCATCTTGCGGGCGATCAAGAAGAACGGGAAGTTCCAAGGAAGAATACCCGTTGTCACACCGATTGCTCTTTTGAAAACAAAAATATTCTCATTGTCGCGGTCGCTCTGAACAATCTCGCCCTCATAACGCCGCGCCCATTCCGCCATATAATCCATATAATCCGCTGTAAAGTTAACCTCCACTGTCGACAATTCCATCGTTTTACCGACTTCTTCCGAAATGAGGCGTGCAATCTCTCCGGCCTGTTCACGGATCCCGTCCGCAATCCGGTGCAGATATACGCCGCGCTCCACAGCCGGAGTCTCTTCCCATGCGTCCTGTGCAGCCTCTGCCGCATCAATCGCCCGTACAACATCCTGCCGGGTTGCTTTCGGCACCTGTGAAACCACCTCGTCTGTCGACGGATTGGTTACATCCATCCATTCTCCATTTTCCGCATCGGTAAATTGTCCGTCAATGTACATTTGATGTTTTTGCACCGGCCCTGCCTCCTCGAAAATGAGTTTAAACATAGTTTCTTCTCTTGCATTGTAAACGTTATCAATTTTTATTGTCAACATTTTAATGTGTTATTTATGTTGTTTTATAATGATTTTTAATTTGTTTTTCTGCTTTTATGGTTTTCAAGTTGAATAGAGGGGAGTACAATGGAGAAGAAACGGAGGGATGATGAATGAAAGTCAGCATCTTCTCGACCTGCCTGGTCGACCTCATGTTCCCTGATGTCGGCAAAGCAATGGTCGAAGTACTCGAACGGCTCGGCTGCGAAACAGATTTTCCCGCTTCTCAAGTATGCTGCGGGCAGCCGACTTACAATAGCGGTTATTTGGAAGAATCAAAACAAGCCATGATCAATATGATGCGTGCTTTTGAACACTCTGATTATGTTGTGGGACCTTCGGGTTCCTGCATCGCGATGTTCCACGAGTATCCTCACATCTTCAAGGGCGATCCGCAGTGGGAAATGAAAGCGATTGCTCTAAAAGAGAAATCGTATGAATTTACTCAGTTTATTGTCCGCGTGCTTGGAGTTAGCGATGTGGGCGCCCGGCTTGAAGGCAGTGCGACTTACCATCGCTCCTGTCATATGAGCAGGCTGCTCGGAGAAACCGAAACGCCTTTTTTGCTGCTCGAAAATGTCGACGGATTGCAGCTGGAGCCCCTTAAAAATTCCGATAACTGCTGCGGATTTGGCGGAACCTTCTCGGTTAAAATGCCGGAGATCTCCGAGCAGATGGTTGACGAGAAAAGCGCCTGCATTGCCGAAACGGGAGCCGAGTATCTCATCAGCGCGGACATGGGCTGTCTGATGAACATTGGCGGACGTATGTCGCGCACAGGAAAACCGATCAAAATCATGCATATTGCAGAAGTTCTTAATCATGCTTCGCCTGCGAATATCCGGCCTTCTGCCGCCAAAGGAGGAGCTTTCCTATGAGTATGCAAACCGACAAACGGGATTTCGATACACGTACGGCTGACGGAATCGGCGACGCCTTCATGCGTGGTGCCGTCGGTTCTGCGCAGGACAGTCTAAAGACACGTCGTTTGACCGCTGCCACATCACTGGGCGATTGGGAACGCTGGCGTGAGCTGGGACAGCAGATCCGGCAGCATACGCTGGAGAACTTGGACTATTATTTGGAACAGATGGCGGATAACGTCGAGCGCCGCGGCGGCCACGTTTATTTTGCCCGAACTAAAGAAGAAGCGAGCGGCTATATCCGGGATGTCGTCCAAAGCAAACAGGCAACGAAAGTTGTGAAGTCGAAGTCGATGGTTACGGAAGAAATCGAGATGAACCAGGTATTGATGAAAGCCGGGTGCGAGGTCATTGAAAGCGATCTGGGTGAGTATATTTTACAGGAAGACGATTGGGATCCGCCTTCGCATATCGTCGCCCCCGCCCTGCACAAAAACCGGGAGCAGATTCGCGATGTGTTCGCTTCCAAACTCAGTTATAAAGGAGACGAAACGCCGGAACACTTGGCCGGCTTTGCACGTAAAGTGCTGCGCGAGAAGTTTCTTGAAGCCGAAATTGGCATTACCGGATGCAACTTTGCTGTCGCGAATATGGGGGCAATCAACCTCGTTACTAACGAAGGCAACGGCGACTTGACTGCTGCTCTTCCAAAGACTCACATTGCCGTAATGGGCATGGAACGGATCGTGCCGACGCTTGAAGAAATGGAAGTTCTGGATAACCTGCTCTGCCGAAGCGCAGTCGGACAGAAGCTGACCAGCTACATTACCGTTATGGGTCCACGGGAAGAGGGAGAATCCGACGGGCCCGAAGAATTCCATCTGGTTATCGTAGATAATGGCCGTTCGGAAATTCTGGCAGGCGAATTCTGGGAAGCGCTTCAATGTATTCGATGCGGTGCCTGCTTGAATGTCTGTCCGGTGTATCGCCACATTGGTGGACATGCTTACGGCTCAATCTATCCGGGACCTATTGGAGCCGTTATCACTCCTCTTCTCGGCGGATATGACGAATACAAAGAGCTTCCGTATGCTTCCAGTCTTTGCGGTGCCTGCACCGATGTCTGTCCGGTTAAAATTCCGCTGCATGAACAGCTGATTCTTCATCGGCAGAATATTGTCTCTCAGGGACGGACCGGTGCGATCGACCGGGCGCAGATGAAAGCGGCCGGCAAGCTGCTGTCGTCGCCGCGCATGTTCCGCAGTACGCTGCGGCTGGCAAACCCGATGACCAAGTTCATGAGCAAACATGGACGGGTTGTACGCGGTCCCGCTCCTCTATCGGGCTGGATCGGTGTGCGGGACATGCCTCAGCCCGTTAAAGAACGGGACGGCTTCCGCACATGGTATGAGAATCGGACCAAAAAAGAAGGAGGTCGGCTTCCATGAATCCCCGTACTTTCCATGAAGGAAGTTCTACCGACACTGAAAAACGCGAGTCGTTCTTAAACCGGGTGGCGGAAAGCCTTAAGCGTCCTCGCAGAACCGAACCTGTTCGCCGTCCCGATTGGAAGCATACGGTACACCTGGATACACTGGCCGACCGGACACCGGAGCAGTTGGTCGAAATCCTTAAAGAACAATGCTTTTTTATTCATACGCAGGTGATTGAATCGACACCTGCGCTGCTTCAGTCCACGCTGGACGACCTGATCGACGGATACGGCGGCGGTCCGCTTATCCGTTCCGGCGACCCCCGGTTCACTGAATACGGACTCTCCTTCTCCGGCGACTTCGTATGGTCGGAACAGGCCGGACGCCAGGAAAATATTCGGCGTGCCGAGGCCGCAAATATTGCGCTCGTTTTCGCCGATTATACATTGGCCGAATCCGGTACGGTTGTACTGCTGAGCCGTCCTGATCAAGGGCGGGCGCTGCATTTTCTGCCGGCGCATTATATTGCCGTAATTGAGCGCAAAAGCATCGTACCGCGTTCGACGCAGGCTATGACCGATCTCAATCGCCGTATTGAATCCGGTGAAGACATCGGCTCCTGCATCAATATGATCTCCGGACCGTCGAACTCGGCCGATATTGAAATGCAGCTTGTTGTCGGCGTACATGGCCCGCTGCGTGCCACGTATGTGCTAATCTAGTCTTTCGTCACTCTGTCCGTTCCTGTAAACGATTGCGCACAAAAAGCCGGAATGCGTGTTCCTCGCATTCCGGCTTTTTATGCTGTCTGCTAAAGCGTTCAAAAACTTCAGATTTTGCTTTTGCTCTGCGTTCACTCTGCCTTTACTCTACTTTTTACTCCGCTTTGGCTTTCGTCTTCTGCCGTACAGGCGGCAGCAGCTTCTTCATATCAATAGTACGTTTGATCTCCCATGTGGAAGGATCGCTTTCTTCGAACTGTTCCAGATATTGAATAACTTCTTTCGTAATCGGAGTCGGTGTCGAAGCTCCGGCGGTAACCGCTACCTTCTGAATGCCCATTAACCATTCCTGTTTGATCTCACTGACATCCGATACCCGGTAAGCGGTCGTTCCCGCGATCTCTTCCGACACCTGTGCCAGACGATTGGAATTGTTGCTGCGAGGGTCACCGACCACGATAACCAGATCGGCTTGGCCGGCCTGCTCGGCAACGGCCTCCTGGCGCACTTGGGTTGCAAGGCAAATTTCATTATGCACTTCGGCACCCGGATAGCGTTCCAGCAATTTTTTCATGATTACTTTGATATCCCACTGGCTCATCGTTGTCTGGTTCGTAATAATGATTTTGCCTGACGGTATATTAAGCTGCTCGATCTCTTCTTCTTTTTCAATCAAATGAACATGATCCGGAGCGACTCCGATGGCGCCTTCCGGTTCGGGATGATTTTTCTTACCGATATAAATAACCGTGTAACCGTCCTCGGTCTTCTCACGAATCAGATCATGTGTCTTCGTTACATCCGGACATGTCGCATCGACGGTCGTCAGTCCCCGTTCACGCGCACGTTTACGCACTTCCGGCGATACGCCGTGTGCGGTGAAAATAACCGTACCCTTGTCCACCTGCTCCAAAATTTCGAGACGGTTCGGTCCGTCGAGCGTTACGATCCCTTCATCCTCGAACGATTGGGTAACGTGTGCATTATGCACAATCATCCCCAGTATATAAATAGGCCGGGGCAGATCGAGGTTTTTGGCCGCTTGTCTTGCGAGCACCATCGCATCGACTACGCCGTAACAGTAGCCGCGCGGGGCGATACGTAGAACTTCCATCTATCAGCACCTGCTTTCGGATTTCTTGTCTTAAGCGCAGTTCGCGCATACCCCGATTATACCGTATTGGACGCCTTGAAGAAAGGAGGCCAATGGAGCGGTATGTTCAGCGCTATTTCTGCTCTCCCAATTTTCCTTCTTCGTTCTCGTCCTGCGATTGGATATCGATAATTTCTTCCGCAGCTGCAGCCGAATTGATTTCGGGAAACAGCGCCGGCAACCAGATAATAAAGGTCGTCCCTTCTCCCTTGACTGTGACAACCTCGACCGAACCTTGATGTTCGTCAATAATCCACTTCGCAATCGACAGACCCAACCCGGTTCCCGGCGTTTTGCCCCGTGATTCGTCAGCCCGGTAGAAGCGCTCGAAAATATGCGGCACTTCGTCTTTGTCCATACCGATTCCCGTATCTTTTACCCGAATGCCAACCTGCTGGCGATACAGAATAATATCAAGTGATACCCGGCCCTCCATTGTGTATTTAAAAGCATTTTCAATAAAGATAAACAGCATCTGCTGCAAATAATCTTTGCTTCCTACAACGGCAATACCGTCGAGTGCAGTCAGATCGCCCGGAACCCATTCCGCCCGATGCGGCAGAAACTGTGCGCGGCGGACCACTTCTTCCACCAGCGGGCCCAGCTGCAGCAGCTCTTTCTGAATGGTCTGGCCGGCATCTGCGCGAGCAAGCGACAGCATATCACTGATTAGTCGGCTCATTCGTTCCGACTCGCCGGCAATATCGCCGATCGCCTCGACCGACATCTCCCGCAGATCTTCTTCACTGAGCCCCGAAGGCATGGTCTCCATTGTCCATATCTTTTTGAGCAGATCGGTGTTGCCCCGTATTGTCGTCAATGGCGTACGAAGCTCGTGCGAGGCATCCGACACGAAGCGCCGCTGTGCACGATACGATTCTTCCAAATCTTTATAGAACATTTCCGTTCGCGCCATCATTCGGTTAACCGTACTGATCAATTGACCGACCTCATCCTGCGGACCTGTATAATCGATACGCACACTGAGATCGCTGCTCGTCTGCACCGCATTGGCCGCCTCGATGACTTTTCCGATCGGCGCCATCGATTTACGGGCAAGAAACATTCCCAGCGTCGAGGCGAAGATCAGTGTCGAAATCGAGCCGAGCACCAGAATAAAGCGCAGATCGGAGAGCATGTTTTCCGCTTCTTCGGTACTGGCTGCAATTTGAAGGAGTACGGGCGATCCCGTAGCTTTGGTTCGGAGCATCTGTTGATACATCAAATACGGTCGACCGTCGGAACGGATACGGCTGAACTCCTGTTTGACGTTATTGAACGGAGGAATGTCGAACTTCAAAGTGCTGCTGCCGTATGTCATATTATTCGACTGCTGCAGAACCCCTTTATCATAATAATAAATTTGTACATACAGCCGGCTGTCGATCGTTTTCAAAATGTTATCAATGCTGATATCGGAAGTGACCATCCCAATATTGTCTTCGACAATACTCTGCCGAATCTGCTCCCGAATCCGGCTCTGCCAAGTGTCATAAGTGTTTTCATACGTGTTGTAATAGACAAAAGTATAGATAACCGCGCTGAACATTAACAAAGTTAGCGCGAGGATGCCCGAATACCAGGCAGTAAGACGTAAACGTATGGACATGTGAGAGGGCTGCCCCCTTTTAGGAATCGCTTCTTAAGATGTAGCCGGCGCCGCGTATCGTCTGAATCAAACGTTTCCCGCCGTATTCCTCGGTCTTCTGCCGCAGCATCGCGACGTAGACTTCCAATACGTTCGATTCGCCGCTGTAGTCATAACCCCAAATTTTATCCATAATCAGATCGCGGGACAACACCCGTCTCGGATTGAGCATAAAGAGATGCAGCAGCTCGAACTCCTTGGCCGTCAGTTCGATGCGCTGTCCCTCCCTCGTGACCTCGCGTGAATCTACATTCATAACCAGATCATCGAAGCTAAGCCGCTCTCCGTCGTCATCACGTACGGTGTCCGTCTTGCGACGCAGCAGTGCACGCACTCGGGCCAGCAATTCTTCTAATGCAAAAGGCTTGACCAAGTAATCGTCTGCGCCCAAATCCAGTCCTTTGACCCGATTTTCCAGTTCGTCCTTGGCGGTAAGCATCAGCACCGGAACTCCGCTGCCTGCTTCACGCAGTCTGCGTACCACTTCGAAACCATCCACTTCAGGCATCATAACGTCCAGGACAAGCAGATCGGGATCGGTGGTCCGCATCAATCTCAGTCCTTCCGCTCCGTTGGGCGCCGTATGTACCTCGTAGCCTTCGAAAGCCAAGCCCCTGCGCAGCATAGAAATGATTTTTTCGTCATCGTCCACTACCAAAATATTGGATCGCATATCTTCCTCGTTCCCCTCTACGTTCTTTTTTCTTATTGTAACAACGTTTGTTCGCCTTCGCATCCCGTTTCGTTCAAAAGACAGAAAAGAGCAAAAAGCAAAGACGGGAAGGAATGACCCTCCCGCCTGTGGCATGTTTTTCGCCTTTCCCCGGCAGCGGGAATTATTGACCGCCGAACGGGTTGATGAATCCGTTATTGTTCTGGCTGTTATTGTTCTGCTTGGCCGCATCCGAATTCTCATACTCATTCCGATCGCCGATCGTCACTTTAAGGTCTACTTTTTGATTGTTGCGCACAACGTTCAGCGTAATGGTATCGCCGACTTTGAATGCCTGAATCGCTTCAATCAACTCTTGACTTGATGCATAAGGTGTACCGTTAATTCCTGTAATGATATCGTAGCTGCGCAGATCGGCTTTATAAGCAGGAGATCCGTACAGCACATTGCTGACAAGAGAGCCTTCCTTCGTGTCGACTCCCATCTGCTGTGCAATGCTGTCCGACATTGTCGTCAAGCTGGCTCCGATAAACGGAACGGCTTCCTTCGGAATTTCTTCGTTATTTTTCAGCTGTTCCACTACATTCTTGATCGTATTCGAGGAGATCGCGAAACCGATTCCCTGTGCTTCCGTGCTGACAGCCGTATTCATACCGATGACTTCGCCGTTCAGATTCAGCAGCGGGCCACCGGAGTTGCCGGGATTGATGGAAGCGTCGGTCTGAAGCAGATGCTTATATTCGGTCGCTTGACCCGTTGTTTGATCGGCGATCGAAATTTCGCGTTCCTTGGCACTGAGGACACCAGTCGTTACCGTATGCTCAAAGCCTTCCGGATTCCCAATAGCAACGACCCAGTTTCCGATCGCCATATTATCAGAGTCTCCAAGCGAAATATAAGGGAAGTCGCTGCCGTCGGTGCTTTTGATTTTCAGAACCGCCAGGTCAAGGTCGGCGCTATGACCGAGCAGTTCCGCTTCATAAGGCTTGGTCGTACCGTCCATCGTAACCTGGATGACGTCTCCGCCTTCGACAACGTGATTGTTGGTCAGAATATAACCTTCTTTGTCAAAAATAAATCCTGTTCCCAGTCCAAGCGGCGTCAACTGATCCGAAGAAGAGCCCGAGCCGCTATTCCCTTCATTCTCGCTATCTCCTTGCGAACCGCCATAGAAGTACTGGAAGAACGGATCATTATAAGTCGAATTGCCTCGGCTGCTGGATGAGCTGCCTTTGGAGAGTGTTTCGATCTTCACAACTGACGGGCTGGCTTGGTTTACCACTTCCGCGATATCTTTGGACGAGTCTATCGTATAGGCTGCCGTGGAGACTCCGCCCGTGTTCCCTGAATTGTTGGATGGGGCGGCCGGCTGCACAGCAGATGCCTCGTCGCTCGATAACCACCCGGCATGTCCGGCTGTGAATACCGAACCTGTAATCACAATTGCACCAAGTGCACCGGCTGCAAATGAAGTCAGCGCATGTTTGAACGAAGATTTCGGCTTCTGGTTATAATTCCAATTGCCGCCGCTTTGGCTGTTCGAAGCAGATCCTCCGAGGCCGCTCGACGAAGTGGACGAATCATAACCGCGTACAGCGATTGGAGACGTAACTTCAACATCTTGTACTTTTTCGGCTTCCGGATCGGATGCACCAACCGACTGGAAAGGCCCGTATGAGTAATAATAGGATGAGCTGTCTGGGCGATTGCCCGTCTGCTCGGAGGAAGCTCCGTCTCGGTGCTCGCTGCGATCATGGGTACCCTTGTTATCTGCTGCATTGTTTTCGTCGAAACCATTTCCGTATTTCTTTTCATCCATCTCTATTTTCCTCCTCGCTTTCGGGCTGCGCCCAATAACGTAAATTTGATTTGTACATCCGATTAAGCTGCACTTCCGAACGTTAATCTTTCCGGAATTTATTGGGAAGTGTCGTTTGCTTCTGTAGTTATTTTCGCGCAGCAACCTTAATTACACATTAAAAGAGGCATAAAGATAGATAAGAAAAAGAAATTTATAGGTTAAAAGATTACCCATGATCTGCTGCAGACATGCCAAAAAGCCTTTTCGCATGGAAAAGGCTTCAAACGCCAATCTTACTTATGAACTTATGTAAGAGACTACGAACGGGCCATACCCTGTCGATGCGCATAGATTGCCAGCTGTGTCCGATCCTCCAACTCGCACTTCATGAGCAGGTTACTGACATGCGTCTTGACCGTTTTAATGCTGATATGCAGCTCTTCGCCGATTTCTTTGTTGCCCATCCCTTCGGCGATCAGCAGCAGCACTTCTTTCTCACGTTCGGTCAGCGGCGACGAGTCGGCTTCGACGGTCCGCTGGCGGATACCCCGCGTCAGCGCTTGCGAGACATCACCAGTCATGACCGGCATACCGCGATAAGCACCTTTCAGCGCATAGATCAATTCTTCTGCCGTTACTGTCTTCAATACATAGCTGACTGCTCCCGCTTCGATCGCTTCCATCACCAGCTTGTCTTCGAGGAAACTGGTAAGCATGACAACCCGAATACCCGGAAACTCCGATACGACAAGACGAGTCGACTCGGTACCGTTCATTTCGGGCATCATCAGATCCATCAGAATCAGATCCGGTAGGTCTCCGCCTTCCGCAGATGTAATGCGAAGCCGCTCGATCACTTCGCGTCCATTGGCCGCTTCTCCAATCACTTCAAACCCGGGCTCCAGCATCAGATAGGTTTTCAACCCCATCCTCACCATGTCGTGATCGTCCGCCAGCAGAATTTTGATTTTGTCCATTCTCTTCCACTGCCTTTCCTTCTGTGAATTTTGGAATATGTATCCGGACTGTCGTCCCCGCGCCCGGCTTGGAGAGAATCTCTGCTCTGCCGCCAAGCTTCTCTGCCCGCTCGCGCATCGTCATCAAGCCGTACGAACCCTGCTTCTGGGGTGCGCCGCCGGAAAAGCCTCTGCCGTCGTCGCTGATCGACAGAAGCACCTGCCGTTCATTTTCCCGGAGTGATAGACTGACCATGCTTGCTTGAGCATGTTTGACGATATTGGCCATTGCTTCCTGAACGATGAGGAACAGCTGCTGCTCGATCGCTTCGGACAACTCGTCACACAGTTCGACATCCTGTACTCCCTTCAATCCGTTCTGTATGCAGTAATCAGGAAACCAACGATCCAATGCTTCGGGAAGCTCTGTTCCTTCCAATTCGACCGGACGAAGCTGGGTAATCAGCGCCCGCATCTGCCGCTGGGCCAAATTGGACATTTGAATCAACTGCTGCATAACCGGTTCTGCGGCAGCCGGATTGCGTTCCAACACTTTGGGAAGCGAAGCGGCAGACATATGAATGGCGAACATCTGCTGGCTGACCGAATCATGCAGGTCGCGTGCCATTCGGCGGCGTTCTTCGCGCACAGCGCTTTCGATAAGCTGTTCTTTGCCGACCGCCTCATTTTCGCCCAATTTTTGCAGCAGTTTGGTTTTATTCTCGATCGAATCCATCATTACGTTAAACTCCCGGTAGACCCGGGCGAACGACTGATCTTCCGTATCGCCCAAACGAAGCGACAAGTTGCCCTGCGATACCTGCAGCATACTGTAATGCAGCACATCGATCCGCCGCTGAATGCGCTGACCGGCTATATAACCGGTTATAACCGCCACCAGTACCGAGGCCAGAAGATAGAACAGCCAGATTTGCCGAGGAAATACCTGTACAAATCCGTATAGGCTGGACCAATACAACAAAGCGGCGAGAATCCCGCCGCTCAGCAGGAAGTAAAACAACAGTTCCCACTTTGTGTTTTTCAATAAGTTTCCCATAAGCGCCCGCCTTTATCCTACAATATTGACGTTGATGTCGGCGATGAAGGAGCTGACCGAAATCTTGATTCGCTTTGCACAATCTTCATAGTTGTAAGTTTCGTTTACGCCACTGCCCATTCCGCCGCGTGTGTGTCCCAGCACATTGTGGTCTCCAATAAATGAGCTGCTCTGTACTTTGACCCCTACTTCCGGATCGTTCGGCATATAGATGACAATATCGCCGATAAAACAGGATACGTCGATTTTCGTTGTTCCGTAAGGAATCTGAGCCTTGGTCAAATCGATAACCGTATCTCCGATAAAATGGGAAACATTAAGCGGTTTAAGCCGGAAGTAGTCTTTACCAATGTAATAATCTCCGATAAAACTCGACTCGTTGACCGTTTTTTCCTTTTTGCCTTTGTCCGCTTTTTCCCGGGCTTTTCTCATTTCTTCACGGTCATAACTGCCGAATCCGTATCTGCTATCTTCGTCACAGCTATCGTAAAACCTTCCTCTTTCTGAAAATTCTTCCTCAAAATAATCTTTTTCTAGAGAAATTCCGTTTTTGCGAGACTTATGACGTTTGCCGTCTTCCTGCTTCATCGATGATCTGAAATCGTTCATCGCGCTGCCTACTTCGTTCTTAACTTCGTCCGCGATTCGTGAAAAATCGATTTTTCTCACTTGATCCGCAGTTTGCTTACCGATCTCGCGGGCCATACTTCCGATTTTTTGAAATTCGGCTCCATTTTTCGAATCGCTGCCAAATGCGTGCCGGGCATCCGACTCCATCTTCTCACTGCCGCCCTCCTGCGCGGCTGCACGGGTGCGGTTTTTCTCTTTTTCTGCGTCTGTCTTATCCAGATCCACAAACATGCGGTCAAGCGGCGATTCCAGCGGTTCAATTGGAGACGGCGGCATCGGAGGCCCAGGCGGACGATTTCTGACCGATCCGTCTTTGCCATAGAACTCTTCGGGAAGTTCACGCTCTGCCGACGGATATCCAGGAGATTTTCTCGGCTTCACCAATACGTAAATGCCGGTGGCAATCAGTCCCGCAGGAATAAGAAATTTGAAAAATTCGCCTGGGCTCAGCATAATCATTCCCAGATTACGGGCTTGAAAGTATCCGCCGATTGCTACCAGAATCAAGTTCCCTACTGCACTCGAGCTGTGCTTTTTCATTCCCATCAGCTGCTGAAGACCGACAAGAATCAAGATCATCGGCCAGAATGTGCGAATTAAATCCCCAATGCTGTAGCTGATATACCCAAGCTGATAAGCCAAAAAGAACCCGCCAATCGCGATCAGCCATAACGCTCCGCTCTTCTTCATTGTGTGTTCCTCCTTCTATGTGGGCCGGATCCTGCCGATTCGGCAGTTCGGAATGTTCCTTCACTCTTGAATTCAGTGTAAAGGAAACGATATACGGACAGAAGCGGCGCGGGAATGAAACTCGTCTCGGTCTCCAGACCGAGACGTTTACTCCGATTCGGTGTTACACACGTGCCTTCATAAAACTCAGCGCCCATTCTTCATTTATTCCTCTCCAGAGTTCTTGAATGCTTTTCCGCTCATTCTCTTGGCTGAGATAAGCGGCCACGCTTTGCTCCTGCCTTCCTTTTCGACCGAATAATCGTCCATAGGCTTCCTTAAGCAGTCTCTTCATTTTCCGATTGCGTTTCATAATCCGCTCCTCCTCTTCGTTTTTTTCAGTATGGGTGAAAAAGAAAAGGAGCTTAAGCGGCGCGGGATTGATTTACTTTTCCTGCTTCGGAGCGAACCTTCGGACAGCCTGCCGCCCGAGACGACTCAGGCCCGGGGCTGAGAAAGACTTGAAGTGTATAAGAAAAACAAGCACAACAAAGGCCGCTCCCTAAGGAACGGCCTTCTATTGTGCATTCAAACAAATTGTACATGTAACAAAGTTTGAGTTAAACGGATATTAGATCTTGCGCGTGCGAATCTCTTCCTGAAGCAGCGCGATCACTTCGTCCAGCGGCTTGGCTCCGAGGTCGCCTTCGCCGCGCTTGCGGACAGATACGGCACCGGCTTCTTTCTCGTTCTCGCCGACAACGAACATGTACGGCGATTTTTCAAGCTGTGCTTCACGAATCTTATAACCCAACTTTTCGTTGCGCACGTCGGTTTCGACGCGAATACCGGCTTCTCTCAGTTTATCCGCTACCTGCTCGGCATACTCACTGTAGTTGCCCGATACCGGAATGATTTTGGCCTGCATCGGCGCCAGCCATAGAGGCAGATTGCCCGCAAAGTTCTCGAGCAGGAATGCTGTGAAGCGCTCCATTGTGCTGATAATGCCCCGGTGAATAACGACCGGACGATGCTTCTGACCGTCATCGCCGACGTATTCCAGTTCAAAGCGCTCTGGAAGCAGGAAGTCGAGCTGCGCAGTCGACAGCGTCTCTTCTTTGCCCAATGCGGTCTTGATCTGTACGTCGAGCTTCGGTCCATAGAATGCCGCTTCGCCTTCCGCTTCGTAGAACGGCAGATCGAGCTCTTCGACAACTTCGCGCAGCATGCGCTGGGACATTTCCCACATTTCATCGTTCTGGAAGTACTTTTCTGTATCCTGCGGATCGCGGTAAGACAGACGGAAGCGGTAGCTTTCGATGCCGAAGTCTTCGTAGACTTTGGCAATCAGCTTCACGACGCGGCCGAATTCTTCCTTGATCTGATCCGGACGGCAGAAAATATGCGCATCGTTCAGCGTCATTGCACGCACCCGGTGGAAGCCGGTCAGCGCGCCGGACATTTCGTAACGGTGCATCAGACCCAGTTCCGCAATACGAATCGGCAGCTCGCGGTAGCTGTGCATATCGCTCTTGTACACCATCATATGGTGCGGACAGTTCATTGGACGCAGTACAAGCGATTCGTTGTCCAATTCCATCGGCGGAAACATGTCTTCCTGATAGTGTTCCCAGTGACCGGAAGTTTTGTACAGCTCCACGTTACCCATCACCGGTGTGTACACGTGCTGATAGCCGAGTTTTTCTTCCAGATCGACAATATAGCGCTCCAGCGTACGACGCAGCTTGGCACCGTTCGGCAGCCAGATCGGCAGACCCTGTCCGACCAGATTGCTGAAGGTGAACATTTTCAGATCTTTGCCGAGCTTGCGGTGATCGCGCTTTTTCGCTTCTTCCAGGAAGTGCAGATGCTCGTCCAGTTCGGCTTTCTTGAAGAACGCTGTACCGTAGATGCGCTGCAGCATCTTGTTTTTGCTGTCTCCGCGCCAGTAAGCACCGGCTACGCTCAACAGTTTGAATACTTTGAGCTTGCCGGTCGAAGGCACGTGAGGCCCGCGGCAGAGATCGAAGAATTCGCCCTGATCATAAATTGTGATATTCGAATCTTCCGGCAGATCGTTGATCAATTCGAGTTTATACGGATCGCCTAGTTCGCCAAAGATTTTAAGAGCTTCTTCACGGCTCACTTCACGGCGGGTAATCGGCAGATTCTCGTTTACGATGCGCTCCATTTCCTTCTCGATCTTCTGCAGATCTTCCGGGTTGAGACCGTGCTCAAGGTCCATATCGTAATAGAACCCTTCTTCAATGACCGGACCGATGCCCAGCTTGACTTCTTTCGTACCGAACAAACGGCGTACTGCCTGCGCAGTCAAGTGCGCCGTACTGTGGCGAACCACTTCAAGGCCTTCGGGCGAACCCGGCATGACGATTTCGATAACCGCGCCGTTTTCGAGTTTCGTGTCCAGGTCGACAACGATCCCGTTCTGTTTGCCCGCAAGTGCATTTTTTCTGAGACTGCTGCTGATCGATGCGGCAACATCCGCAATTGTGCTGCCGTCTGCGTATTCCCGAACGGAACCGTCCGGCAGACTGATAGAAATAGCCATGATGAAAATTCCTCCTTCAAATTTGAGAAAATAAGCTGCGAAACGAACGCAAAAAACACCCGTCCCGCGAAGGGACGAGTGTTATACCCGTGGTTCCACCCTGATTCGGCTTCGGTCCGCTGAACAGCCGATTAAGCTGAGGCGGGACGATAAGCCCTCGTTGAGCACATCAATAACGGAAGTGCGGTTCCGGCGATCTCTACTGTCCGTACTGTGAAAAAGGATGCGATCGATTGATCGTCAACTTCCCGGTTCGGGGTTCGAGAGCGCAGCTCGGAAGGGGTAAATACAGGACGGTCCGGAGGAAATTGCAGCCATTGTTCCCTCTCTCTGGAGCGGTGCCGTGTGCCGTGTACTCATGTCTTCGTCGTCGCTTTTGCTGCTGTTTATTATAAAGGCGCTTCGAGCACTCGTCAAGATACTCGGACAGCGAGCTATTCCACTTACCGGTTCAGAAGCTTCGGCAGATCGGTAATCCGGTCGATTACCGCATCCGCCTCATCCAGCTCCCCGGGTTCGGCAAACTCCGAACGTACCCCGATAACGGGAATTCCCGCTTCCTTTGCAGCTTCGACGTCCGATTTTCGGTCACCGACCATCACAATTCTTTTGCCCTCGCCTTGTCGTTTGAGTTCGTTCAGCACCTCGCTTTTCCGCGAAGCTGTTATCGTACCTGCACACAGCTTGTATGTGATGCAGTCGCCCAAGCCATCTTGTGCCAGCACGCTGCCCAGATATTTTTCTCCACAGTTGCTGGCAGTAGCCAACTCATAGGTTTGGCACAATTCTTGAAGCATCTTCGGTATGCCGGGCAGTGCAAAAGATGCTTTGCCCATCTGTTCACTTAACAGATCGGAGTGTCGCTGTTTATAAAAATCATGCTTTTCTTCGGGCATATCAGGTGCAACCGTCTTCCATGCTTCATCGCCGATCATACCAAAGGTCGCATAAATATTTTCTTTGGAAGGCTGCTCCTCCGCATCTCCATTCTCAATCGCTTCTTCAAATACTCGGTGATACACATCCAGCATCGCCTCCGATGTATCGATCAGCGTACCGTCCAGGTCGAACGCGATGATATCTATAGGTGTCAGCTCCATTTTTTTAACCATTTCTCTCATCCTCCCTGTCCATTAATTCATCTGTTTTAAATAGAATTTCTTCTTTCTTATACCCAAATTGGAAGGGTTTTGGATGTGGATGACGAATATTGTATGGTGCACGTCCTGTATAACCCAACAACCGGCAATAAGCCGACACAAGGAGGATTCCATGCTATCGTTCAAAAAACCCGATGTCGAGCAGTTCTTCCGTACATTTGCGATTCAGGATTTCGCGGTAAGCCCGGACGAAGATCAGCTTGTGTTCAGCACCAACCTGAGCGGCAAGTTCGATTTGTGGGCAATGGATCTTCCTAACGTTTTTCCGTATCCGCTTACCTTTAACGGACAAAATTGTCATGCGATCAAATATGACAAACGCGGCCGTTTTCTCGTAGTGGGATTCGATCGGGATGGCGACGAAAATTCGCAGCTGTATGCCCTTCAGCCGCGGGGAGGCGAACTGCTTCCGCTGTGTGTAAAAGAAGGACATCGGCATATGCATCCTATTTTGTCGGAGGACGGCAAGCGTCTTTATTATACGTCGACCAAAGAAGATCAGACCTACCTCAGTGCACTCTGCTGCGATCTTGCGACAGGCCAGGAAGTGTCCGTCCTGCAGGGTTCCGGCGATGCGCCCGTTTATCTGATCGATATCAGCCCCACAGAAGACTATCTTGTATATATTAAACAGTTTGCTAATACGCATACCCCGGGGTTTCTCTGTTTCGGCGACAAACATGTTTCTCTTGATCCGGAAGCTGAAGGCGAGTATACCGTTTCCGATTCCGTTTTTACAGGCGAACACGAACTGTATTTCTTGACTACGGCAGGCGGTGACTTCTCGTACCTGGCCAAATTCGATGTCAAAACCGAAACGAAAACAAAACTGCTGGAGCTTGAAGGCGTGGACTTTACGTCCATTATCCATGACAAAGAACACGGCCAACTGTACCTTACGGCAAGCAAAGGCGTTTCGGATTATCTGTATACTTATGATTTGGAGTCCAGTTCAATGGGCGGCGTTGCGCTTCCGGTTGATGTCATTACCTCGCTGAAGCTGGGCGAAAGCGGAAGTTTGTATGTGCTTGGACGAAGTGCAGTCAGCCCAACCAACATTTTCAAAAAAGAACGCCTTGCCGAGGAATGGACATGCTGCACCAATTACGGCGTTCCGGGGATTGCGGAGGAAGAGCTTGTTCGCCCGGAAGTCGTGACGTATCCGTCTTTCGACGGCCTGGAAATTGAAGCTTTGTTCTTCCGAGCTTCCGAGGAATCGTCCAACGGACATACGATTTTGTGGCCGCATGGCGGACCTCAAGCAGCCGAGAGACTTGCTTTCCGCTCGCTGTTCCAATTCCTTGTCAACCGCGGCTTCAACATTTTTGCGCCTAACTTCCGCGGATCGACCGGATACGGTCTTTCTTTCTGCAAGCGCGTTGAAGGCGACTGGGGCGATGGCCCGCGTCTGGACAATACCGCAGGACTCGACTGGATTGTAGAGAACGGATATGCCGACCGCGATAAGCTGCTGCTGATGGGCGGAAGCTTCGGCGGCTATATGGCTCTTCTGCTGCACGGACGCCATGCCGACTACTTTAAAGCTGTGGTCGACATCTTCGGCCCGAGCGATCTTTTCTCGTTTATCGAATCGGTACCGGAACATTGGAAGCCGATCATGAACCAATGGGTTGGTGATCCGGTCAAAGACAAGGAAAAGTTGACCGCTTACTCCCCGATTACCTATCTGGACGGTATGACGAAGCCTATGCTTGTCATTCAGGGCGCCAACGACCCTCGCGTCGTAAAAGCCGAATCCGATCAGATTGTCAAAGCGCTGAAAGATAAGGGCGCAGACGTCGAATATATCGTGCTAGAAGACGAAGGACACGGATTCTCGAAGAAAGAAAATGAGATGAAAGTGTATCGGGCAGTGCTCGAATTTTTCGAAAAAGCGATTAAGACAGAACCTGCTGTCATTCAGGCCGACTAAATGCTTTGAACGAAGTCCCGTACCTTCATCAAGATGCCGATTTCAAGACCACACTTTCGAAAGAGCTTCTGCACATAATCTTTATGATCGTATAAAAAAACCGATTCGGCATCAGCCGAATCGGTTTTTTTATACACTTTTTGATATACCGTACCTCTTTTGATATACCATACCTCTAATCGAAAACTATTGATTTTATAACCTACGGAATTAGCGAGCGGTACGCTTACGCTCGGGAGGAATCGAACTTTCCTTGCCGTTGATTTCCATCCAGATGTCCGCATTGCGGATACCCAGTTTCTCCGGATTGAAGATTGGATCAAGTCCGGCTTTCTTCTGCTGCTCGTAGTCCTTCAGGACGGCAAGCGCAGGCTTGGCAAGCAGTACAATCGCAATAATATTCAGCCAAACCATGAGTCCGAGACCAATGTCTCCCAATGCCCAAGCCATCGAAGCCGTTTTGACCGCTCCGTAGTAAGTTGCACCTAGCAGCACTACCTTCAAGACCAGCGCGGGCCAGAGCAGCTTTCTTCCTCGGAACAGATAAGCCAGATTGGTCTCGGCGATATAATAGTAGGCCATGATTGTTGTGAAAGCGAAGAAAAACAGTGCAATAGCAACAAATCCGGCTCCCCATCCCGGAACGACCGACTCGATCGCCGCTTGGGTGTACCCTGCTCCTTCTTCGACACCGGGCAGGTTTTCAACGATGAATCCGCCATTTGTATCGGCTACGTTGTACATTCCCGTAAACAGAATCATAAAGGCCGTTGCCGAGCATACCAACAAAGTATCGATATAGACCGAGAATGCCTGAACCAATCCCTGTTTGGCAGGATGGGACACTTCGGCTGCCGCAGCAGCATGAGGTCCTGTTCCCTGTCCCGCTTCATTTGAGTAAATGCCTCGCTTGACACCCCAAGCAATTGCCGAACCGATAATTCCACCAAATGCGGCATCCGAGGCGAAAGCACTGCGGAAGATCAGGCCCAGTACGTCCGGAATCTCTGACAGGTTCATACCAATGATGACGATCGCCATTAAGATATAACCGACTGCCATAAAAGGTACAACAAATTCAGCTACTCGTGCAATACTCCGGATACCGCCGAAAATTATAACTGCAAGCAGAACGACGAGTACAATTCCTGTAACGACGGACGGTATGCCGAATGCATTCTTCATGCCGACGGCAATCGAGTTCGACTGCACACCTGGCATCAACAGACTCATTGCGGCAAGCGCAGCAATTGCGAAAATAACGGCGAACCATTTCCATCCGATTCCTTTTTCTATGTAGTACGCTGGACCGCCCCGATACTGGCCGTCCTGTTTAACCTTATAAACCTGACCCAGCGCCGATTCGATATAGGCTGTGGCCGCTCCGATGAACGCAATCGCCCACATCCAAAATACAGCTCCCGGGCCTCCCAATCCAATAGCCGTTCCTACACCCGCAATATTGCCGGTTCCGACACGACCGGAAAGAGCAATTGTCAAAGCCTGGAACGAGGAAACGCCCGAGTCCGAACTTTTCCCTCTAAACATCAGCTTAACCATATCCTTGACGAGCCTTACCTGTAGGAACCGAGTCAACAGAGAGAAGACCAGACCTACACCGAGACAGACATAAATAACCGGCGTACTCCACAACAAACCCGAAAACCAATTCACGAATTCTTCCATAGGGCCTCCGATTCAGTTAATTTTCTTTTCACATCATGTAATCTTAATATCGCGAATTATAGAGGATAAAGCGGGAAGATGACAATATCCATGTGAGATATTTTTTCAGTGGACTCTATATTGCATATAAAAAGACCCGACATCTCTCATGTCGGGTCCAACTTTTCTAACTAGTTTTGCATAATAAAGTCGCGCTGTACCTTGAAACTCTTATCGTCAAACACTTTAAGAATATTGTATTTTGTATCACGCTGAGCTGGAGTCTTGCCCGCTTCCCGAATAATGTCCAGCGTCTGCTCGATATTGACTTTATGCGTCGTTCCTGCGGCAGAAACTACGTTTTCTTCCATCATCGTGCTGCCGAAATCGTCGCATCCGTACTGCAGCGACAGCTTGCCTACTTCCGGGCCCATCGTTACCCACGAAGATTGGAAGTGCTTAATATTATCGAGTACGATCCGGCTGATCGCTACATTTTTAAGATACTGCTCAGGCGTCTGCTTCTCGACTTTCATATTGGTGTTGTCCGGCTGGAACGTCCATGAGATGAATGCCAAGAAACCTTCGGAATTGTATCCGTTCCGGATGCATTCATCCTGGGCTTCGCGTACCCGCAGCAGATGCAGGGCTCTCTCCTCGAACGATTCGCCGAACCCGATAACCATCGTTGCGGTCGTATTCATGCCGACTTTGTGAGCCGTCTGCATGACATCCATCCAATCACGCCACGAGCCTTTGAGACGACTGATTTTACGGCGGGTACGGTCATCAAGAATCTCTCCGCCACCGCCCGGCAGGGAATCGAGTCCCGCTTCATGAATGGCACGAATCGTATCTTCCATCGACATTCCCGACAATTTTTGCATCTTCATAATCTCTGCAGGGGAGAACGAATGCATTGTAATATTCGGGAAATGCTGCTTGATTTTACGCAGGATGTTCAGGTAATATTCGAACGGCAGATCCGGGTTGACCCCGCCCTGCATCAAAATTTCCGTACCGCCTACATCTTCCGTTTCCTGAATTTTTTGCAGGATCACTTCGTCGGGCAGTACATACCCTTCCGGGGAACCCGGTCGACGATAAAAAGCGCAGAAGCGGCAGAATACATCACATACATTCGTATAATTCACATTTCGACCAATTACGAATGTCGTAATCGGATCGGGATTTTTGCGCATCATCAGCTGATTTGCAGCTTGTCCCATTTTTTCGATCTCGTTGGACTCGTACAGGGCAATCGTATCCTCTACATCCAGCCGTCCTCCGTGCAAAGCTTTATCCAGTATAGTGTCAACCGCACTCATTTCATGCAGCCTCCTTTGTGAAAATAGGTTCAAATGGAGATAATCGAATTCATCTTGTACACTGCAAAATCTCTATTTTAAATAGTTAACATTGGGATAGATACTGCAATACATTCAATCCTACCACACTTCAATTGAGAATAAAATATTTGTACACGACTACATTCTGTAAAAATAAAAAGACCGGCTCGCTTCAGCGAACCGGTTTCTTCATGTGCCGAACGAAATCAGTCGGCCAGCGCCTGCTCCAAATCGGCAATCAGATCTTCGATATTTTCCAAGCCTACAGAAAAGCGCAGCAGGCCGTCTCCAATCCCTCGTTCCAGACGAACCTCGCGCGGCATCGCCGCATGCGACATCATTGGCGGATAGGAGAGAATACTTTCCACCGCTCCAAGACTAACGGCCACAAGCGGCAGCTTGATCCGATTCAGCAGCCGCTTCGCCCGCTCTTCGGAACCCACGTCGAATGACACAACCGCTCCATAACCGGTCGACTGCTTCTCCTGAATTTCCCGTCCAGGATGTCCCGGCAGACCTGGGTAGTAGACGGATGCAATATCGCCCCGTTCTGCGAGCCACTCCGCCAATCTGCGCGCCCCAATCTCGCTGCGCTCCATTCGGGCCCCAAGCGTCTTCATTCCGCGGATCATAAGCCAGCTGTCCTGCGGACCCAGAACGGTACCCAGACCGTTCTGCAGCTTCTTCAGCTCGGCAGCCAGCTCGGGTGTCCGGGCAACCGCAAGACCCGCCAGCACGTCACTGTGACCGCCGAGGAACTTCGTCGCGCTGTGCAGTACGATGTCGACTCCCTGTTCGATCGGCCGCTGATAATACGGAGTCATGAACGTATTGTCGACCAGTGTCAGCAGATTATGTTCTTGAGCCCAAGCTGTCACAGCGCCCACATCCGTAATCTTAAGCGTCGGATTGGAAGGTGTTTCCATGTAAACGCCTCTCGTATTCGGACGCAGCGCTGCACGGATCTGCTCCAGATCCGTCATATCGACAAACGTCGTCTCGATCTGCATCCGGCTTAAGATCGTTGTCAGCAGCCGATATGTACCGCCGTATACATCTTCAGTCACGATCAGATGATCGCCGGCCGAAAACATCATCAGTGCTGCCGAGATAGCCGCCATACCCGACGCGAATGCATAACCGCCCGCGCCGCCTTCCAGCAGCGAAATATAATCTTCGAGCGCCTGGCGCGTCGGACTGCCGGATCGGCTGTAGTCATACTGCGGCGGATCGTAAATATTGAAGTGATGGAACGTCGATGCCTGGTAGATCGGTACGCTGGATGCCCCGGTAGCCGGATCGATTTCCGCTCCAAAATGAATCAGCTTGGTATCAAAGTGACGACCTGCAAGCGATTCGGCACTCTGCTCCGGAGTCTGCAGCTGTGAAGGTGCCTTGTCGGCCTGTTCCGGTGTTCGGCCCTGAGGCTGGGCCGTCTTCTCTGTTCCCGTCTCCAGACTTGCTTCACTCCCGGCGGGATGGTTTTTGTCGTCGCGTCCAGTTGTCATATTATGCTTCCGCCCCTTCCGTCTTGCTCAGTGCTGCCTTCAATGCTCCGTCCAGATCGGCGATCAGATCATCGATGTGCTCAATCCCGACAGAGAAACGAAGCAGCTTATCGTCTACACCGATTGCGTCGCGGATCTCCAGCGGAATATCCGCATGTGTCTGTACCGACGGATACGTCATCAGCGATTCCACACCGCCTAGGCTTTCCGCAAAAGCAATCAATTTGATATTCTGCAAGATCGGCTCGATCCAGCGCGCATCCTTCACCTTAAAGGAGAAAATGCCGGTGTTTCCGCTCGACTGCCGGTTCTGAACATCATATCCCGGATGTTCAGACAGGCCCGGATGATACACAGCCTCGATCTGTGGATGGTTTTGCAGGAAACGAGCCACCGCCAGCGCGTTGCTCTCATGACGTTCCATGCGCAGAGCCAGCGTTTTCATGCCACGCATAAGCTGATAAGAGTCGGTTGGGCTTAACACAGCACCGATCGAATTATGCAGGAAGAACATTTCTTCGGACAATTCTTTGCCTTTCGTTACGATCAGGCCCGCCAATACGTCATTGTGTCCGCCCAAATATTTGGTTGCACTATGCACAACGATATCCGCTCCCAGCTCAATCGGACGCTGGAAGAACGGCGTCAGCAGCGTATTGTCCACAATGGTAAGAATACCGTGCGGCTTGGCCCAATCGGCTACCGCTTTAATGTCCGTAATCATCATCAGCGGATTGGTCGGCGTTTCAATAAATACGGCTTTTGTATTGGGCGTACGCAGCTTCTCAATCGCTTCAAGATCATTGGTGTCCACGTAGGAGGCGGTGACCCCAAATTTGGACAGAATCCGCTCCAGCAGCCGGTATGTGCCACCGTACAGATCCAGCGAAACGATCAGATGATCGCCTTGACCAAACAGCGCGAACAGCGTCTGCAGAGCCGCCATGCCCGAACTGCAGGCAAAACCGGCATCGCCGGATTCCAACTTGGCCGCAGCCTCTTCCAATACGGTACGGGTTGGATTTTTCGTCCGGGTATAGTCGAACCCTGTGCTCTGTCCCAGACCTGGATGACGGTAAGCGGTCGAGTGGTAGATCGGATAATTGACCGCGCCTGTCGCCGGATCTTCAAGGGAGCCGATCTGCGCCAGTGCGCTTTCGATTTTGAGCTGTCTGTCGTCCTTCATGTTCATTCCTCCTGGCTGGGTATGGGGTTTTGAGTAACACTGTGATGCTGCACCTTCTTGAACTGCCAAAGTGTGCGGAACTGCGCCAAATGAACAAACTGCGATCCGGTATCACAGCAGCTTGGATTAGATTCCGGATCCGTAGTCGCTGAATTCCGCTTCTTTGACCTGATCAAAAGGGGTTTCTTGATATACGTAGTAGTTCAGCCAATTGGAGAACAGCAGGTTCGCATGCGCTCTCCAGGAGGACAATGGCTTTTTCGTCGGATCATCACCCGGGAAATAATTTTTCGGAATGGCGACATCCAATCCTTTGGCGATATCGCGGTCATACTCCCATTTAAGCGATAACGGATCGTACTCGGAGTGTCCGGTTGCGAAAATCTGTCTGCCGTCCCGAGTAGCGACAAGGTAGACACCCGCTTCTTCGGACTCTGCCAAAATTTCCAATTCAGGATTACGCAAAATATCTTCTCTTTGCACGTCGGTATGACGGGAATGCGGTACGAAAAACGATTCGTCAAAACCACGCAGCAGCTGTACATTGGTTTTGTTCAGCGTATGCGGAAATACACCGAAACACTTCTCCTGCAGAGGAATCTTGCTAACGCCGAAGTGATGGTACAACCCAGCCTGCGAAGCCCAACAGATATGCATAGTCGATGTGACGTTCTTTTTCGACCAGTCGAAAATCCGACAGATCTCGTCCCAATAGCTGACCTGTTCGAAATCCAGTTGTTCCACCGGTGCACCGGTAATAATCATACCGTCGAAGCGCAGATGTTTAACTTCATCAAACGTTTTGTAAAACGTGTTAAGGTATTCTTCTGACGTGTTCTTGGATGTGTGCGAACTTGGATAAAGCAGCACGACGTCTACTTGCAGCGGCGTATTGCCGATTAAGCGCAGCAGCTGCGTTTCCGTTGTTTCTTTGGTCGGCATCAGGTTTAAAATAGCGATGCGCAGTGGACGGATATCCTGGCTGTAAGCCCGGCTCTCGTCCATAACGAAAATATTTTCCTGCAGCAGCACTTCCATAGCGGGCAAATTATCGGGTACTTTAATCGGCATCTCGCGTTCACTCCTTTTTGGTATTGACATTGAGCGTTGATCTATCGAGCATTGGGCGGCCGGAGCGTTTCCACTTGTACAAATGAGTACAAAAAAGACCTTTCTGGACAAGCCGAGAAAGGTCTATACAAAGCTAGCGCCTCTCTCATCTGTCAATTACCACTGCGATGCGAAAAGGGAGGACGAGCTGGCTGGGTAAGTTTAACGTCTCACCTGGCTGCTCGACTTCCGTAACGACGAGGTTGGAGCATTCAACATTAATCGACATGGGCGCAACGTTACCGTGACGATAAATACTGTCGACTCGCTCTAGGCTCGTCTCGGTTCGCACGGTGAAAATCTAAACATTGACCCATGACGACGAGCACTCATCGACTCGTTCCTCGTCTTTGTTCGCATGGTAATTGCAAGAATTAGCACCGTACGACAAAGTCGCCGGTTGCCGGGTTTCATCGGGCTAGTCCCTCCACCTGCTCTTGATAAGATTCCACTTTTCGACCGGCGTCTGCACGCCGGAGGAAATATTCAATTGTCGGATTCCCGTCCGTTCGGACGGGATAACTTGAGATTAATTATACACATTTTAGATATTCAAGCAAGAAGCAGGTTGCAAAGCAGTCCGGTGGCAGCGCATCGATTCAGGCTTATTTTCGATTCACTGTATTCTGCTTCTCGGATTCATCATCCTTTTTATAAGCCTTTGGATGCGGGTACAAGAACCGGTAAAGGGAGTATAAGCCGTCACAAACAAAGCCTTGAAAGGCCTTAGGGCGCAAGTTATACTTAACAAGGGTTTTATGAAAACAATATGGAAAGCAAGAGGTGAATTTCAGATGGACGGCGACCCGAGGCCTAAGCGTAAGAGAATGCAGTTTCCAGTTTCACAGCAGAAAAAACGGCCGGCCGGCGTCGATGCCTCCATTGCTGAACACTCACCGACCGGAAGCCTTCCTGGCGTCTGATCGCTTCAGCCGCTTCAGGACGACGCTCGCTTTACGGCGCCGGCCTGTTTTTTCCTGCGTTCTCCCGCAAATTCGAGACTATTTCACGGGCAGTCCTGTCCGATTTCGAAGGAGTGAACCGCATGAAAATCCGGCATGTCAAATATGGTGTTTTTACACTGATTGAAAATGAAAACCTGGCTGTTACACTGACTCCGCCAGAAGAAGGATTTTACTGGATCGATGCAGATCTCGATGACATTACCCTGCTTCAACATACTTTTGGGCTGCATGACCTGGCGGTCGAGGATATGCTCGGCGAGGAAGAACAGCGTCCCAAAATCGAAATTTACGAAAACCATTACTTTACCGTCGTCAACAGCATACGCTTCGACAACGAAGAAATTTTCATGCGGGCCCTCAATATTTTCCTGGGTCGGCATTTCATTATTACGGTTACCCGGCAAAAAATCCACGAACTTCGAACGGTCAAGCCGATTATGTGGGAAGAAGAAGTCAATACGCCGGACCGGTTTATGTATCTGCTGATTGACCGGGTTATCGACAATTTCTTCGCGGTCGGCGACCGAATCGAAGACCAGATCGAACAGCTGGAAGAAGACATTCTGATGAACACCAAGCGAACCCATTTGAACGACATCATCGGTCTGAGAGCGGAAATTCTTTGGCTCAAAAAGGTACTGGTTCCTCAACGCGAGGTGATCAACATCTTGAACAAGAGAGATCTGCGTTTGATTGACGATGAACTGCAGAAGTACTTCAGTGACATTTACGAAAATGCAATCAAAGTCTCTGAAGCTTTCGATACGTATCGCGACCTGATGGGTAACCTTCGCGAAGCCTATCAGTCCAGTATATCCAACCGCGCGAACGAGATCATGAAAGTATTTACGGTTATCACGACCATCTTCATGCCGCTCACCGTAGTAACAGGCATTTACGGAATGAACTTCGATCATATGCCGGAGCTGCATTGGACCTTCGGTTATCCAATGGTCATTATACTCATGATCACGCTGGGTGTGACCATGTATCTTCTGTTCCGCAAAAAAGGCTGGCTGTAAATCCCCGATTGGCTGTACACGCTGCCTTCTTCTTTTAAAAATTATGCCGTTGTTAGGCAAATTCTATCTTTAGTTCACTATCCTGTCGTTTGTATAAAAAGGCTGTTCCAGGTCTCCGTTTTCGGAGACGCGGAACAGCCTTTTGCTTATTCCTTGCTTTCCGACATCCAAGTCGACTACCCCGCTCCGGCTTCCTGCTGACGTTTGCCCTTTGCCGGCTTTCTCGGCGTAATGGCAAGTTCAGGCACGGATGGAGAGGAGAATGCGGCACCGGCTTCCAGCTCTTGACGTTCCGCTTCCCTGCGATAACGAATACGCAGCATTCGCAGCTGTTCATACAAAATATCGAGTCCCGGTTCGCTCGGCGGTTCTTCCCCATACACTTTCTTCAGCACCGGCTTCAGGAAAGAATCGCCCAGTTCTTCATAAGCCTGCATAACAGCAAGGCTTTGCTCTTCAGGCATCAGTCGAAGCTCATGCTCAATCACAGACTCCAGATTATATCCGTTCTTCTCCAGCGACTCCATCATCTCGATCAGCTCCCGACGCTCCAGTCCGCTATCCTGACTAATCTGCGTCAGCGAGACACTGTCGTTCTGAATGCGCGAAGCTTCAAGCAGCAGACGCGTAGCTCTTACCCGCTCAGCTTCGCGCTTGAATTTCCGTTCTTTATTTTTATAATTCCATTCTTCGAACTCTTCTTCGCCCAGACGACGTTCCACCCAATCGAGCGGGAAAGTATGTGTGCGTTCGATATTCTTCGTATGTTCGAGCAGCCCTTGGCCGTAGCGCTGTACCGTATTTTCACCAATCCCCGGCAATTCGCGCAGTTCGTCGAGTGTCTGGGGCAGGAAAGTGGAAATCAGTCGAAGCGCCCGATTGGTAGCGATCAGATAAGGAGCACGATGTTCCTCTGTCGATCGTTCTCTTCTCCATACAGCCATCCGTTTGTATAGTTCTTCATTGGTATGCTGCTCACTGTAACAGATCAACTTCTGCGTAAAGCGTCCACGTTGAGCGGATTCGAGGTATTCCTGAAAAGTATCCCGAATAACCGGACGATAACCTTCGGCGAGCTTCGAAGCCAGCTTATGCCGATAAACGGCAAGCATTTCGTTCCATACTTCTCCTTCATACCAGAGTTCACGCTTCTCCTCCGCAGAACCCCCTTCCTCGTTCCAGCCGCTTCTCCACAAGCCATCTTCCTCTTCAATCCATACTTGAGCGGCTCCGACTTCGCTTCCCCGCTCAATTTCCATCCGGTTTAAAAATACGATCGCCATCCCATTCCCGCCTTGTCCTTAAATTTCAGCCGAAACACAAAAAAAGCACCCCTCCTACATGGATATGTAAGAGAGGTGCTTCCTCCGCGCTTGTATGCTGTTATCCCTATAATACCCTTTATAAGGAATAATCGTCAAGATGAATTCGGATCGCTTGAAGCTTCAAGCATCGGAGGTTAAGAGGGCCAATCGTTTCTCTAAGGGTTCCCGCCAAGATTGAGCCAGCTCTTCCACCGCCAGCAGGCTTCGAATCGCTTCCGCGTCATCTTTCAATCGGTATTTGATCTCATTGGCTCTCATAACGGTCACACCGGCAGGATGACGCTGCAGCAGTTTAAGACGATCTCCCGCCCGAACATCCCCTTCCTTCAGCACCCGAAAATAAAACCCGCTGTATCCCGTTTCCTGAACTTTCGCCGGAAGTTCCGGTACCCCATAGCGCACCGAAAGTTTAAAACACGGCTGCCTCGGCTGACTGAGCTGCACAATCGCTTCGCCAATCGCATAAGTGTCTCCAATACAGAAATCCTCTTCCGCACCGCCTTCAATCGACAGGTTTTCACCGAAAGCGCCCGGCTCAAGCTTCGGCAGAACGCCGTTTTCCCAGAATGGAAAACGATCTATTGAATAAACGCACGCCGCTTTATCCGGTCCACCGTGATTTTTCAGATCGGCTTGTCCGTCGCCTTCAAAACCGAGCTGGCTCAAACGTACAGTGCCTTCAACCCGATGCTTGAAAATCCCTGTCTCCACTTCTTTCCTGCCGTTCGGTACACTTTTCGGCAGGCCTACATTAACCGAAGCGACTTTCGCTTCTTTCATATTGCCTCTCTCCAATCCTACGGCTGCTTCGCCGTCCTTATTCCATGGATACCCCTTGTCCAAACACAAGCGTATTGCTTAACAGACGCCCTGCGCCGGTCAGCATCCGCCCATTCGCGTATAGGGCGGAAGAAGCGCCGCCGTCCAAGTTCATCGCCTGTTTGGCTCCCAATTTCTGCATGACCTGCGCCCACTGCTTCATGGTGGCTCCGTTTACTGTAGCCAGCAGCACTGATCCGTCCGGCATAATCGCGATTCCGCTTCGCGCTCCGGAAGCGGTCAAGATTTTCGGATCATTGAAGCCTTCGCCTTTGGCATCCAGAGACACTTTACCGTCTTTGACAAGACGGGGACCTGCTCCGACCGATGTCACTACTTCGTTCCAAGGGATCGTTTTCTCTTTGGCATCTTCGTAAGCCAAGTTCATTTCGACCGTCGAACCGACTGCGAAACGATTTACGCTGTTTTGTTCCGAACCGTGGTAGACCAGAACGTAGCCGTCTTTAGGAATAGCTGCATTCTTATTGGCGGCCTTTTTGACAACCTTGCCTTTTCTTACCGTGACGGCAGTGCCTCCACTGAAGCCGACGTTCATGCCGCGCATCGAATTGTACATCAATACGACGTTTTGTCCGGCATCCGGCGTCCGGTTAACGAAAGTAGCGTACCAGCTCTGTGTTCGACTTTTCCCATTTTTGTCAGGCTTGCTTGTAACAGTGCCTCTAATCTTGACCCGCAGTGTATCCATCAACGCCGTTCCGTCCTTCTTGAAGCCGATGCTTGTGCCGTAATAACCGGTATGCACGACCTCTCCTTTTGAAATCAATGTTCCGTAAGGATCTGTTGGACCTCCATAGGAGTTGAAAAAGGCTCCATTGATCGAGGCGGTCGCTTTGCTGTTTTTGACAATCGAAGCGAAACTCTGCGTTTGACCGACTTTACCTCCGGCCAGTCCAAGTGCTGCTTTCGTGCCTTTCGGAATTTTCACGGTTTGTACCGTATACGTGCGCCCCGACACCGATACTTTACGTACTTCCGCCTTAATTGACGCCGCCGCTTGAACTTGATTCTCCCCCGTCAAGCCAAATACGCCCGATACCGCCAGCACCCCCGCCAGCAGCATCATTCCCCATTTTTTGCTTTTCATCACAGACCGATCTCCCTCTGAATCGTTTTTGGCGATGACTCATTACTGCTCGCCTTCTTTCTTTATTTGGCGATCACCGGTGCTTTTTCCTGCTTTTTGGAGAAAAAAAGGAAGCGATGCCGATTTCATATCGGCATTCGCTTCCCCAGGTTGCCCTCGAAAGTCTTATAAGCAGGACATTTCGCAGAGGCTGCGAAGAGAATTCATTCCGGTCGCGTGTTGAAATCGGGAAAAATGATTGAATTCTAGAGGAATTTTCCCGATTTCAAAGGCGAACACTATCGTTCCTACACTGAATTCCCTTCTCCGCTTTCCGAGTTTTCCTAGAATCAGACTTTCTCGACACGTTGAGGAAGCGATGCCGATTTCACATCGGCATTCGCTTCCCCCTTTTCTTTCGGTCTCTTCCTCTCCCAGAATTCAGGAGAGGCTGTTTGTCCTTATGAAGCCATACGCACGACGGAGCGGAGGGTGGAAGGAGGCGAAGAAGCGATAGCGCTCGCATCTAAAATCCGATTCCTGCCTTTAGACATGTCTTACTCCAATCAAAGGGAATCTGATTTTAGCGGCGATCGAAGCCCCTTCCACCCGCAGCGTATCCCCGTGCACGCAGCTCACTAAGGCGAACAACTCGCCTTAGCCAAACACATCTACGCCCATCATTTTCCCCAGACTGCTCATCTCAAGTTCCTCGAACTTCGCCGAGATTTTCGAATCGTCGATCCGGAACTCGCATAGATCAATCGGACATTCAACCGGAACTTCGCAGTGAATTTCTGCCAGGGAACGGGACATATGGAGCATATCGAGATCATTCTCGATTTTGGTACGGACAGACTTGGTCAGCTTGTCGAGATTGGCGAGAACACCGTCAATATCCCCGAACTCTTGAACAAGCTTGATTGCAGTTTTTTCGCCGATCCCTTTCACACCCGGATAGTTATCGCTGCTGTCGCCCATCAAGCCTTTCATATCGATAACCTGCGAAGGCTTCAGTCCCTTTTCTTCCATCAGAACTTGGGGCGTATAGACTTGGTAATTGCCATAACCTTTTTTCATGATAATGACTTTGATCCGTTCGTCCGTCAGCTGCAGCAGGTCGTTATCGCCGGACAGAATCTGCACATCCATATGCGTTTCCTTCGCGCAGCGTTTGGCAATCGTACCGATGCAGTCATCCGCTTCATAACCCGGTACGCCGATATTCGGAATATCCATGGCTTCGACCACTTCCTTGACGAGGTCAAACTGCGGGATTAGATCGTCCGGCGCTGCCGAACGGTTGCCCTTGTACGACTCGAACTGCTCGGTACGGAACGTACGCCCGCCCATATCCCAGCAGCAGACGACGTGCGTCGGGTCAAACTGCTGAATAGCATCCCACATATACCGCACGAAACCATAGATTCCGTTAGTCGGTATGCCCGCATCAGTGCGCCGGATGTAGCCTTTGAGCGCTGTCGCGTAATAGGCCCGGAACAGCAGCGCCATGCCGTCGACCAGCATCAGTGTTGGCTTGCGAGCCAGTACATTTTCCGGAAGTCCTTCGATACCGCCGTGTTCGCTCATTGACTCTTCTCCCCTTTACCCCAACTTTGTTCATACATCTCCGGCTTGAAGCCAAGCGTTACCTGACGGCCATCGGTCACGATCGGACGCTTGATCAGCTTGCCGTTCGAGGCCAGCAGTTCGGCGCGCTCTTCTTCGTCCAGACCGGACAATTTGTCCTTAAGTCCCAACTCTTTGTAGACCTCACCGCTGACATTGAAAAACTTTTTGGATTCCAGGCCGCTTTTGGCGATCAGATCCAGTATTTCTTCTTTGGAGGGAGGCTGCTCTATAATCGGAATCAGTTCCAGCTCGTACCCTTCGCCTTGCAGCCACTTAATCGCGCTGCGGCAGGTGCTGCATTTGGAGTAGTGATAAACTTTCAGTGTTGTCATGGTTGTGATTCACATCTCTTTCTTCCAAGTTGCTATATGATCTGATCTTATTGTACTTTTGATCATGCTATGACTATACTTTTTGATCCTACAACTATATTTCTTGATCACGGCTTGTTCAGCTCTTGAGTCTCTGCTCCAACCTTTTTAAATCCGGCGGAAAAGGAGCTTCGAACGTCATTCGTTCTCCGGTTCCCGGATGAACGAATGCCAGACGATAGGCATGAAGCGCCTGCCGATCTATCGTCGCATCCAGCGCTTTTGCCCTTGCCCGCTCTTCGGATGTCAGCGGAGAAGACTCGGTATATTTGTACATCTCATCGCCAAGCAGCGGACAGCCGATATGCGTCATATGCACCCGAATCTGATGAGTTCTCCCGCTCTCCAGCTCCAACTCAATCAATGACGCGCGGTAAGGCAGATAATGCTCCAATGTCCGATAGCGGGTCGCAGCAGGATAGCCGGTCGGCGTAACGATCCGCACATGCGGATTGTCCGGATCGCGATCAATCGGACCTTCGATACGCCCGCTTTCCGGCTGCGGACAGCCATGAACGAATGCCCTGTATGTCTTGTCAACCGTTCCTGCGATCATCTGCTCGGAAATATGCTGATGAACATAAGGATTTTTGGCAATAGCCAGCACACCCGACGTTTCGCGGTCCAATCGGTGCACCGGACGGAAACGGACCTGTTCACCGCGTTCCCGCCAGTGGTGCACAACTCCGTTCGCCAGCGTACCGGTATAATGACCATGCGTAGGATGGACGATTACGCCTGCGGCCTTGTTTATAATCAGCAGCTCTCGGTCTTCGTAAACAATGTCCAGCGGCATCTGCTCCGGCAGAATATCGTCCGACACTTCGCGCTCCATTCGCAGCTCGACCATGTCTCCGCTCTGTACCTTCACACTGATGTATACACGTTTGCCGTTCAGCATAATGCCGCGCTCGGTCATTTTGAGCCGGGATGTTAGCTTGCGCGATACCCCCAGACGGCTGTGCAGCAGCGTTTTGAGTGTCCAACCGCTTTCGCGTTCGGATACGGTGTAAACAATGGGATCATAATAGCCGTGTTCCGGCTCAATCCCTTTTTCTCTCGGAAAATCATACGGTTCCGGCCTGTTCTCTGTTGGTTCGATCTTCATTCACCCTGCTTTTGTTCATTTTTGCGGTCTGTATCACCGGTAAACACCCGGGCACCGCGCACATATTCCACGTCTTCCGCTCTCAGCTTGAGATTGGCAGCTCGCGCAGCACTGAAAAAGTAGTCGGACAAGCGGTTCAGATACCGGAGCACTTCCGGATTGACTTCTCCCTCGTCCGTAAGGGTCACGACACGCCGCTCGGCACGCCGGCAGACCGTTCTGCAGATATGCAGTGCGGCTGCCGGCGGACTGCCTCCCGGAAGAATAAAGCGATCCAGCGGCGGATTTCCCGCTTCCAATCGGTCAATCCAGACTTCAAGGCGCTCTGTCATGGCAGCATGCGTCTTGTACGGCTGCTGCGCCGCAGGCGTATAGGCCAGATCCGAGCCGCAGTCGAACAGCTCCTGGCCGACGACGGCCAACTGTTCACGCAGATCTTTGAAGCGATCGTCCTGCAGCAGTGCCGCAGCTTGACCGACAAAACTGTTCAATTCATCGATCGTGCCGTAAGCCTCTACGCGGGCATCGTCTTTACGGACTCTTCCCCCGATTACCGATGTTTCTCCGCCGTCCCCCGTTTTCGTATAAATGCGCATATCCGTGTCCTCCTTCCGGTTCTCGCAAGCTGTCAAACGGTTTTCATCAGCCTTCCGTCAGCTTTTGCAGCACTTTGACTGCCGCTTCCTTATCAGGCGCATTGACCAGTACGCATGCCAGCAAACCTTCAGGCGTATAACCTGTGTCCTGGAACATTTTCATCTCTGTGAGCGGAATACCGAATAGATGCTCCTCGAGCACCGCATCATTTTCTCCGTCCTTCAGCACACCGCTTTCAAATACGCCTTCCGGATACTCGGATTTGTCAAAATATTCATCGAGCGGGATATGAGCCCCGTCTTTCCCGTACGTTTTAATCGTATCTTCCGGCAAAATGACGATAGAATTGCCCCCTGCCGCATATTCGATCATCACTTTTTGCAGATTGAACAATGGCGAATAGTTAAGTTCTACTTTCAGTTCTGACAGATCAGTATTCAATTTCTCCTGAACAAGACCAATGGCATCCTGACTGACAGCCCCTTCATCCGACATGAAAATCGTGATATTGTCATCTCCTTTGCCGCATCCGGCCAACAGCATAATCGCCGCAATCATCAGCATCCAGACTCCCGCTTTTCTTCGCTTCACCTTGATTCCCCCTCAATCTCCTGCCGTAAAAAGTATTCCTTAATTAATATATCACAACTCACCCGCCGCAAGCATTGCCGGCTTCCGCTTCCTTCTTTGTCTCTGCGAACTCTTTTTATGCATCAAATTCTTTCCATTGAAAAAGGAAGAGCTTCTTCAACGAAGTCTCTTCCTTTTTAATCATTCATTATGATTTTCCGTTATTGGATTAGTTCGCTTTTGCTTTCAGATCAGGCGCCTTCGCGCTTCACCTTGTACACAAATTGACCAATCCGATCCATCGCTTCATTCAGCTGTGCAACGGAAGTTGCATAGGAGCAGCGCAGGAACCCTTCTCCTCCTAGACCGAATACATCGCCCGGAACAGCAGCTACTTTGCCTTCGGCCAGCAGACGCTGTGCGAAGATTTCGGAGGTCAGTCCGGTAGACTGAATACTCGGAAACGCATAGAAAGCTCCTTCCGGCTCATGGCATTCCAATCCGGCGTCACGCAGTCCCTGAACGACGAGACGGCGGCGGCGATTGTAGGATTCTACCATCTTGTCCTTTTCGCCCAATCCGTTGGTCAACGCTTCAAGCGCAGCGACTTGGCCCATGACCGGTGCACACATAACTGTGTATTGATGGATCTTAAGCATTGCAGAGATCAGCTCCGGATGTCCGCAGGCATAACCCATCCGCCAGCCGGTCATCGCAAACGCTTTGGAGAATCCGCTGACGAGAATCGTACGATCTTTCATTCCCGGCGCAGCGGCGAAACTCGCATGTTTGCTTTGACCGTAACTCAACTCGGCATAGATTTCATCGGAAATGACGATCAGATCGTGCTTTTCGACTACTTTGGCAATCGGAATCCAGTCTTCTGCCGTCATCGTCGCTCCCGTCGGGTTGCTCGGATAGCAGAGGATTAGCACTTTCGATTTAGGCGTGATACTGTTTTCCAGCGCTTCGGCCGTCAGTTTGAAGTTGTCTTTGGCAAAAGTCTCGATCCCGATCGGCACCCCTCCGCCAATCGATGTGATCGGGGAATATGAGATGTAGCACGGTTCGGGTACGAGTACCTCGTCGCCCGGACGGATCAACGCTCGCAGTGCAAGGTCGATCGCCTCACTGCCGCCAACCGTAACCAGCACTTCTTTTTCAGGATCATAAGCCGTACCGAAAGACCCTTTCAAATAAGACGAGATCGCTTCGCGCAGCTCCGGCATACCCGCGTTCGATGTATACCGGGTGTAGCCGCGCTCCAGCGAATACACGCATGCTTCCCGTACATGCCATGGCGTCACGAAGTCCGGCTCGCCGACGCCCAGTGTAATAATATCTTTGCTCGCGCTGACGAGATCGAAAAACTTGCGGATGCCCGAAGGCTTAATATCGCGAACGAGGGGCGACAAATAACGTTCCATGGAGCCATGCTCAGAATCCGAAGGTTGTTGTGTGCTGTTTTCGTTAAGTTCCCGGTTAGTAATCATCGTTTCGCATCCTTTACGGCGAGATCATCAAACGGCGGTCTTCTTCATGTTCCTCGAAAATGATACCGTTCTGCTTGTATTTTTTGAGAATGAAATGGGTCTTGGTCGACAAAACGGATTCGATCGGCGAAAGTTTGTCGGAGACGAAACTGGCTACTTCTTTCAGACTCAGACCGTCCACCTCGACCAAAAGATCGTAAGCGCCGGACATCAAGAATACCGACTTAACCTGCGGATAGCGATAAATGCGTTCCGCAATGCCTTCAAAGCCACGTCCACGCTCCGGCGTAATTTGCACTTCGATCAGCGCCGTTACCTTCTCATCGTTGACCTTACTTTCGTTGACAACCGTCGCATATTTAACGATTACTCGATCCTGTTCGAGCTCTTGAACGGCTGCTTGCACTTCTTCTTCCGGAATATCCAGCATGGTGGACAGCAGTTCGGGCGTACGGCGCGCATCTTCTTCCAACAGTTCGAGAATGTCCAATTTCAGCTTGTTCGTTTCTTTCACTCCGCATGCCTCCAGATAAGTTTCGCTTGGTAAGTGACCAGACAGGTCAGCTTTGCATTTGCTTTATTGTACCTCATCTTACCCGAAAAGATTCCCTTATGCTACCGTTTGCGCGTAATTGAAGCATACCGCCGCTGTTCGAAAAAGACCTTCGAGCGGATTTTATATATAAAGAGACTGCTTCTGAAAAGAGGCAGTCTCAGGCTGTCGAGAAAGTCACATCCGTAGAGAATCCGTGAAGGCTGCAGAGAAAATTCGTTCCGGTCGCGTGTTGAAATCAAGAAAAGAGATTAAATTTTAGTGGAATTTTCTCGATTTCAAAGGCGAACGCTGGCGCTCCTTCACTGAATTTCCTCTTCCGCTCATTGGATTCTCACAAAAAAAGACTTTCTCAACACGTTGAGACTGCTTCTGAAAAGAAGCAGTCTCTTTAAAATATGAAAAGCAGCCGTTCGGTTTTCTTCAAAAACAGAACGGCTGCGATTGCCTTTTAGAGAACCGAAACGCCGATGACATAAGAAAGCGATATGGACAAGATCATGGCGATCAGCCCAACTGCCCGATTATCCCGTTCAATCTCCTCGTCGATCTTGAAGAACGGGGTGACAAACTCAAACAGGAAATATCCGATCATCAGCAGGACAAAGCCGACAAGAGACCACAACATGCTCTCATAGATGCTGGATCCTGATTCGATACAGAAACGCAAAACATTACAGATGCCAAATATCTTACCACCGGTTGCCATTGCAACCGCCACATTGCCCTTGCGGATCTCATCCCAGCATTTGTATCGGGTGACCGCTTCGAAAATGGACAAAAACACAACCAATTCCAGAACGGCTACCGAGAAATAAGCTGCGGCAGAACCGATCGGGGACGCCAGAATAGAATCGACTGCACTATTCATCTTGTCCGAACCCCGCTCCTTTCCGTCACTTCAATTCGGCTACGGTCACGCCGTTGCCGCCTTCGCCATAATTGCCGAGCCGGTAAGACTTGACCAGCTTGTGACGCCGCAGGTGCTCTTGAATGCCGGTGCGCAGAATGCCGGTTCCTTTGCCATGAATAATATAGATCTGACCGAGATTCGACAAAAAGGCTTCGTCGATAAAGCGATCGGTCTCGATCAGCGCTTCTTCAAGGTTCGCGCCGCGCAGATCAAGCTCGGAACGTGTACTTTCGTCCTTGGTACGCTTGACTGCCGTTACCGGCTTCTGCTTAGGTAGCGCAACCGGAGCCGTCTGCACACGTTCGAGCGAACCGAGCGCCACTTTCATTTTCATGATGCCGACCTGTACCATCGCTTCTTTGCCGTCCATTTCGATCACATGTCCGCGTTGGCCTAGATTGGTCAGAATCACTTCGTCGCCCGGCTCGATTTTTTGCGAAGCTTTGGCTCCGGACGCTTTCTTCGACTTCTTGACTCGCGCTTCAGGCTCCGCTTCGTCAAGCTGTCTGCGAGCGGCAATGAGTTTGTGCTCTTTGACCGAAGCACCCTCTTCCATTGCAAGGCGGCGCAGTTCAGATACGACTTCGTCGGCTTCCTTACGCGCTTTTGCAATGATCTCGCGGGCTTCATTCTCGGCCTTCTCAAGCCTGGAATCGCGCTGCGACTCCAGCTTCTCGAGCTCGCGTTCATGCCGCGCGCGAAGTTCTTCCATCTCGCGGCGCAGCCGTTCGGCTTCTTCGCGCTCCGCTTCGGCGCCAATCCGGTTCTCTTCCAGCGCGCTGATCATGTTCTCGACGCGCAGGTCTTCTTCCTTGACTTCGCCGCGGGCGAAGCTGAGAATAGTGCCCGGCAGGCCGAGGCGTTCCGCGATCGCAAACGCGTTGCTTCGCCCCGGCACGCCGACGAGCAGCCGGTACGTCGGGCTCAGCGTCGCCACGTCGAATTCCATGCTGGCGTTGATGACGCCGTCTCGTTCGTAGGCGTATGCCTTCAGCTCGCTGTAGTGAGTCGTCGCCACCATCCGGCAGCCGAATTGGTGAATATACTCGAGGATGGCAATTGCCAGCGCTGAGCCTTCCGCCGGATCGGTTCCCGCTCCTACTTCGTCAAGCAGCACAAGACTTTTCGGCGTCATATCCCGCAGGATACGAATGATGTTCGTCATATGACTGGAGAACGTACTGAGACTCTGTTCGATGCTCTGTTCGTCGCCGATGTCGGCATAAATGCCGTCGAATACGCACAGCTCGCAGCCTTCGTCAGCCGGAACGAACAGGCCTGACATCGCCATCATGCTGAGCAGACCGATTGTTTTGAGCGTAACCGTTTTGCCGCCTGTATTCGGGCCGGTTACGATGATGCTGGAAAACTCTCCGCCGAGCTCGACGTCAAGCGGCACGACCGACTTCTGGTCGATTAACGGATGACGACCTTTGCGAATACGCAGATAGCCGCGATCGTTCATTTTCGGTTCGGTCGCCTTCATCCGGTGGGCCAGCCGGCCCTTGGCGAAGATAAAGTCGAGCTGTGCGAGCACGTCCACGTCGTATGTCAGCAGTTCTGCCTGCTCGCCAACGGCGGCCGTCAACTTTTGCAGGATAATTTCGATCTCGCGCGTCTCGCGCAGCTTCGTTTCGCGCAGCTTGTTGTTCATCGCCACAATCGCTTCCGGCTCGATAAACATTGTTGCGCCGGAGCTGGACTGGTCGTGCACAATGCCGCCAAAATGCGAACGGTATTCGGACTTGACCGGAATAACAAACCGGTCTCCACGAATTGTAATCAGCTGGTCCTGCAGCATTTTTGCGACACTTGAAGAGCGAATCATCGACTCCAGCTTTTCGCGGATACGGGATTCTCCGCCTCGCAGCTCGCGCCGGATCGCCGCCAGTGTCGGACTTGCGGAATCCATGACCTCCGCAGATTCGCCGATACAAGAATTGATTAGACGTTCCAGCTCTTTCTGGTCGGAAATCAGATCTGCCAAGCCGTCCAGCAGTTCAATCGGATGGTCTTCGTGCAGCGTCTGGATAAAACGCTTCAGACGCCGGGACCCATACAGCGTTGTTGCAACGCCCAGCAGCTCGTGCGGATTCAGCATACCGCCGATCCGTGCCCGCTGTACGGCGGGCCGGATGTCCACAATACCGCCAAACGGCGGCGAACCTTTCAAGCGGTCGACATCGAACGCTTCGTGTGTGGCCTGAAGCAGCCGCTGTACCGATGAAAGATCGGTATCGGGCTTCAGTGCCCGTGCGGCTTCCTTGCCGAGTGACGTCTGCGCTTGATCGGCAAGCGCATTCGAGATGTTCGCATATTGTAAAATTTCGAATATTTTATCGTTCAAGAACGTGACAACTCCTTATCGGGTCTGGAGGCCGCTGCGGCGCTCCGTCCCTTTATTATACCGAATTTCGGACAGGTAAACCATGCAAGTCCTTACACCGGATAATATCCGCGTGCAGAAAAACAACCCTCCCGGATGCGACGGCCAGCGGCCGAACATCCGGGAGGGCTGTCGTCCTGTCAGAATGTGCCCACGTAGAATTTATGCCGACAAGCGGCACTTCACCCGCGCCGGGTTACGGTATCTACACTCCGATCATACAGCTCGACCCGATTTTTTCCCGATCGTTTTGCGCGATAGAGAGCGGCATCCGCTTTGGCAAACATAGTCTCTGCCGTGTCATCTGATTCATAGCCGGCCATGCCTACGCTGATCGTAACCGGATGATTGCCCATATAAGAATAATTGGCACCTTGAACGGCCGCTCGGATAATCTCCGCATACGATGCCGATTCTTCGATCGTTTTTTCGGTAAAAATTATTGCGAATTCTTCGCCACCGTAACGGGCAGCAAAATCGTTCGGCGAAATCGCCATTCCCAGACGAATCGAAACTTCTTTCAGCACCATGTCTCCGATCAAATGACCGTATGTATCGTTAATTTTTTTAAAATTATCGATATCCAGCACAGCAACCTGAATTTGAAGTCCGTTGCGCCTGCATTGATCGACCAGGTCTTCCAGGTATTCGTAGAACGTCCCGTGATTGTACAGCTGTGTCAGCGCATCGGTCTTGAGCAGGCGCTGAGAGACCGCCTTATCAACAATCATATCCTGCTGGGACTTCGTTAAACTCTCGACCTGGCGTCCAATCTCGATCGCACGAACAAGCACAGTGCGACTCAGCAGCAGCGAAGAGACAAGCATGAATTCCAGCAGCAAAAAATTTTCAAACCCTCGCCCGTAAAGCAAGCGTTCGACCGTGAAATAAAATGCTGTGTAGAGCCCAATATTTAAAGCCCCAAACAGATACAGCATTCTGCGATCGAAATAAATTAATGGGATAAACATAGGGAATATCAGCAAAATGCCCGGCGCACTTTCCGTATACAAACCCAGAATCAGATAGTTGACGTACGCTATAGTCAGACTGACGCCTACAACAATCTGCCGTCCGTAGCGGCGGAAGCAGGCGTACAAAAGCTCTCCCAAACCCGCGATGCCGACAATCAACAGGCTTCGGCTCAGCAGTGAGACCGGATCGTTGCGGAACAAGATGCTGTTTCCGAAAAGAAAGTACAGAACTTCTACTACCAACACCATCGCCACAACGATCCAGTAAGCGTTCAGAACCTGTCTATTCAGCTGATCAACGTTACCCATGGCTCACCTTAATGCCGCTGTTCCTGCTCCAACAGCTCCATCCATTCATTATATTCCTTTTGAAGCGCGGCATACTGCTCCCGAAGCTGCGAATGCTCCCGCTCGGTCGACTCGCGCTTTTCCTTTTCCATCTCGCGTTCGACATGAAGAATTCGGAGCTGGTGGGAAAGAATTTCATACTGTTCCGTCACCTGCCTCAATTCATTTTGCAGTTTTTCGCCAGCTGTGCCTTCGGTCCGCCCGGCGTTCTCGGCGGCTGCAAGGCGCTGTTCGAGTTCTGCCTTCTCTTCGGCCCGAGACTGTGCCAAGGCTTGATTTTTTTCCAGTTCTGCGTTCAGGCGGTCGCTGCGTTTCTCAAGTTCGCGGCTCGCTTCCTGTGCGCTGCGCAGTTCAACCTGCAGGCGACTGCTCTCCTCGGAAGCTCTTGCTGCACGCGCTTCCGCTTCTTCAAGCTTGCGTTCCGCAGCATTCTTCTGCTTCGTAAGCATACGCTGATGCTCATCAGCCTCTTCCAATTCGCGGCGTTGACGCGCCGTCTCGATCCGCCATGATGCTTCTCGGCCGCTGAATTCCGCAACCCGGGAAAACATTCGTTCACGTTCGGTCTGCCATTCCGCTTCGGCTTCGCGCAGGCGGCCAGCTTCGCGTTCAGCCGACTCCAGTGCTTCAGCGGATTGAATCTGCCGGTTCCGTGCATCTTCAAGTTCTTCTTCAAGACTAACAATCTGCAGTTCAAGACGAGATGCACGTTCATTCAACTCGTTTGCGGCACGGCGATCGTTCTCCAGCTGCTGCTTCAGATCGCTTTCTCTCAATTCTGCTGCCGCTTCGCGTTCACGGAAAGCCGCCAGCTCGTTTTCAAGCTTCGCATATTCACGCGCACGCTCCGACTCGCCAGCTGTCAGCGCTTCAAGCCCCTGCTCCAACTCTTCTTTCTGACTGCGCAGGCTGTGCACCTGCTCTTCCAGATCTCCCGTCAAGCGTTCTTGGCGCTCGCGCTCGTCGTTCCATTCGGCTTCGCGGCGGACATAATCGTCCAGTTCGCCGGACAACTTCGACAACCGCTCTTCCAATTCGCTCAGATGTCCGCGCAGATTATCCCGCTCGACCGATAGTTCGCCGTTATGCCGCACGGCAGAATCGTGTTCCGTTCGCGTCCGGTCCAGCTCCGTCTGCAGACTCTCTCGCAGTACGTTCAGTTCGCGCTCGCGCTCTTCGGCATCGGTAAGACGGCCGATCAGCGTATTCCGTTCGGCTTCGGACGCTTCTGCACGCGCCTGCAATCCCTGAAGCTTCGAAGAGACTTCCTGACGCTCTCTTTCCAGAGCCTCCAGAGCTTCGCGCGCCGAGTGCAGTTCGGCCTGCAGGCCGGACTGCACTTCTTCCAGACGCAGCGCTTCGCCCGTCAGGTATTCTTCGCTGACGATCAAGTCCTGTACCCGCGCTTCCAGACGGGTACGTGTCTCCTCCATCTCACGGTTCTTCGCTTCCAAATCGGCTCCAAGCGAATGTTTCTCGCTCCGAAGCGCTTCAATTTGGCGGTTGGAATCTTCCAACCGCTGCTCCAGCAACGCCTTGTCCGTATTCAAAGCAGCAGCCTGTATACGAGTCTCCTCCAATTCAGCTTCCAGCGTCTGCTTCTCGGCAGCCCATGCATCCGCGCTCTCTGTCAGCGCCGCAAGACGCAGTTCCAGCGAGGCCTCTGCTTCCGCAAGACGTGCGCTCTCCTCGAGTGCAGCCGACAGCTCGTCCGACAACGAATCGTTGTCGGCCCGCAGCGAATCGCCTTCGGCTCGTGCCGATTCCAGCCCGGCTTCCAATTCGGATTTTTCCGCATTCAGTACGGCTGCCGCTTCGCGTTCGCTCCGCAGCTCGCTCTCCATTGTTCCGTATTCGTTTTCCAGATCGGCAATACGCGACCGCAGTTGGGACGCTGCCACGTCACGCTCACGCAGCTCTTCCTGCAGTTGACGCTCACGCTCCATCAGCTCTGCCAGCTCTTCTTCCAATCGAACGGCTTCGCCGGTCAAATATTCTTCACTTCCGCTCAATTCGCGTACACGCTCTTCAAGACGGGAACGCACTTCTTCAAGTTCCGCGCTTCCCGCTTCCAGTTCGGTCAGACGAATCCGCAGACCGGCCAGCTCGTTCTCGAGTCCGGATTTCTCGTTCGACAGAGACTGAAGCTCGCCTTCCAAGCGCGATTTGTCTGCGTGTACAGCTTGCAGTTCGTCTGCGAGACGGGACTTGTCTCCATTTGCAGACTGAAGTTCGTTCTCCAGGCGTTCTTTTTCTTCACCCAGCGCAATCCATTCGCGCTCCAAAGTGTCTTTCTCTTCCGAGAGCGAATCCAGCTTCTCCTGAAGACGGCGCTGTTCGGCGTGCAATGTCTCCAACTCTTCTTCCAGACGGGTTTTCTCACTGTTCGCCGTTTCCAGCTCGCTCTCAAGCCGCGAACTGTTCCCGCTCGCCGTCTGCAGCTCGTCTTCAAGACGCACTTTATCTGCAGATACAGCTTCCAGTTCACTTGTCAGACGGGATTTGTCCGCTCCGATCGATTCCAATTCACCGCTCAGACGGGAGATTTCCTCTTGGCTTTCGGACAGCACACGGTTCAACTCGCTTCGCGAAGCTTCTGCTTCTTCAAGCAGCGATTCGAACATGCCCTTCTCTTCCTCCCAGGCCTGCTCGCGCTGCTGCCAGGACTCCAGCTTGGCTGTAAGATCGGTATTCTCCGCTGCCCGGGCAGCCTCCGCCTCTGCCAGTGCAGACGCCCGAAGATGAAGCGCTTCGCGTTCACTCTGTTCTTCCTGAACCGACAGGCGAAGCCGCTCCCGCTCTTCGCGCAGATCGCGTTCCGTTTCGCGTAAATCTGCAAGCTCTTCTTCCAATTGACTGCGACGCTCTTCCTCCGCAGACAGGCTTCCCCGCAGATCTTCCAGCAGTGTCCGCGCATTCTCGTAACGCTCGGACAGCTCATGTTCACGCTGCCGGGTCTCGTTCAGCTCGGATTCCAAGCGCGTATTTTCCTCACTCCAGATGCCTTCGCTTTCCTGCAGTTCGCTTACGCGGATCTCAAGCTTCGCCCGAATATCGGCGAGCTCCCGGCCGCTCTCCTCAAGCTCTGCGGAGCGAAGCTCCGACACGCGCAGCGACTCGCGCAGTTCGGCTTCGCGGGTCTGCAGTCCGCTCAGTTCTTCGCCAAGCTTGCGGCTCTGCTCCGCCGTTCGTTCGGCCTTCTGCTCCATTTCGGCTACTTTCGCTTCCAATACGCTTCGCAGTTCGTTCAGGCGGCTCTCTTCTTCACGCAGAAGACCAAGTTCCAGCTCCAACTCTTCCCTGCGCGACTCGCTTTCCGCCAGACTTGTACGCAGCGCCTCTCTTTCCGCATCCAATTTGCCAGCCTGCTCGCGGCTTTCGGCCAGCGCTTCCTCTCCACGGCGAAGTTCCAAACGGATTGCTTCCAGCTCGCTTGTCAGACCTTCATTCGTTTGACGCTCCGAAACCAGCTGATCGCCGGTCTTCTTCAATGTATCGCGGACTTCCCGGCCGGATTTCTCGGAGTCTGCCAGTTTCGCTTCAAGCTGCTTCTTGGTTCCATTCAGGCGTTCCAGCTCTCCGTTCGTACGTTTCAATTCTTCTCGGCGTACGGCCAGTTCTTTCTCCGCTTCGGACAATCTGGCATTTTCCGCACGCAGCTGCTCCGCCGCAGCTTCCTGAGCTTCGCTCGACCTGCGCAGTTCGGCCAGTTCGGCCTCCAACGACAAGGAACGTGCCGCCACTTCGTCTAACTGCTCCTGAAGATCCTGATTTGTTATATTTGTTTCCGCCATATTCACGGCAGCCAGAACAGCGATTCTTACCGTATCCAGACGAGGATGTCCGGTTGCGATCGCCGTCATGCGCTCGTCGACCAAACGGGCTACCCGTTTTACATAATCTTGGCTGCTTCCGAAAATTTTATAGGACGTTCCGTAGATCTCCACGCTGACTGTTTTCCGTTCAGCCATATTCGCCCGCTCCTCTCCATTGTTCTTCCTAGTATGAACTCATCTATTACTTGCCGAATGAACCCGGCTGCAGGCGTTCAGTCGCCGCTTCATTTGAATGGTTATATCGTCTCAGCTGCTCTGCTACGGTGTTCATCCGTTGAGCAGACCATGCCGGCTTCTGCGATTTCCGCTTCTTATTTCGGGCTCTCCAATCCTGCTGCTTCTATCGGGTTATGACGTCCGATCTCTCCGAAAGTTGCTCGAATATGAGTTTCGAACGACCAACACTGGACGTTACGCCCAAAAACCGCATCCCTCTTCAAGGCACCGATCCGCATGGCGGACCGGATTCCTAAAGAATTCGATGCGGTTTTGCTCATCTCCTGCCGGATTCAGCTTACTTTCTCAATTCCGCGGCAAAAGTTTGTTCCAGACGTTCTACAGCGTTCTGATGAGCCGCGGCCACTTCCTCGTCCGTAAGCGTGCGTTCTGGATGACGGTAAGTCAGCGACAGCGCTACGCTTTTCTTGCCTTCCGCAACCCGATCGCCCGTATAAACGTCGAACACGCGTACATCTTGCAGCAGTTCGCCGGCGGATTCACGCACGGCACCAATCAGAGCTCCCGCTTCAACTTCCAGATCGACCACAACGGCAATATCGCGCTGTGCGGACGGATAACGCGGCAGATCGCGGTATTCGATCTCCGGTACCGCTCTCTCGTACAGCTCGTCCAGACAAATCTCGGCCGCATAAGTGTCGTCAAGATCGTAGTCTCGCTGAAGCTGCGGATGCAGCTGCCCCATTACGCCGACGCGCTTGTCCTGCGCTCCTGTCAAATACAGCGATGCGGAGCGGCCCGGGTGGAAGCCGTCCGGTGAATCTGCACGGAATTCGGCTTCAAGTCCAAGCTCTTCCAGCACACGTTCCACAGCTCCCTTGAGATCGAAGAAATCGACTTTACGTGCAGTCGTGCCAATTGCACCGTCTGTCCGGCTGCCATTGATCAGCAGACCCAGCATAGTCAATTCAACCGGCTGCGCCGTCACTTTTTGTTCGCTGGCATGGAACACCTTGCCGATCTCGAACAAGGATAGATCGGCATTCTTGCGGTTGCCGTTGTACTGCGCCGCTTCCAGCAGGAGCGGCACGAGGCTTGTGCGCAGTACACTGCGCTCCTCGCTCATCGGCATAGCCAGCGGTACGGCATGTGTCCCGGCCGAGAATGACGTGAAACGCTCCGTGTTCTCCGGACGCGTGAACGAGTAAGTAATCGCTTCATGGAAACCGCCGTGCGTCAGCGTGCGGCGGACAGCTACACGGACTGCCTGCGATTTTGTATAGAAGCCCGGCGTGGTCGGTCCTTCAATGACCGTTGTCGGAATATTGTCGTAACCGTGAATACGCGCGGCTTCTTCGATCAAGTCGACATCGCGTGTAATATCGCCGCGGCGTGTCGGCACCTGTACGTCAAGTACGCCCTGCGCGCTGTCTGCGGATTTGAAGTTCAGACGGGCGAAGATCGCTTTAAGCTCGAGCATCGAAATGTCTGTACCCAGGTAAGCATTTAGTTTCGGCAGCGACAGAGAAATGACTTTTTCCTGAATGGCTTCGCCCTTCTGCTCGATAACGCCGTGTGCCACCGAGCCGCCCGCATGACGAGCCAGCAGCAGCGCCGCACGATCAAGTGCCGCATTGACCGCCGACGGATCGACTTCCTTCTCGAAACGCAGGCTCGCTTCGGAGCGCAGCCCGAGCTTTCTCGAGGTCTTACGTACGGAAGAACCGGAGAACTTGGCCGATTCAAGCGCAATATTGACCGTGGATTCCGTAACTTCAGTTTCCAGTCCGCCCATCACGCCGGCCAGCGCTGCCGGACGGTCGTCGCCGGTAATGAGCAGCATCGACGGATCCAGCTTGCGTTCCTGGCCATCGAGCGTCGTCAGCATTTCGCCTTCTCTAGCCGAACGTACGCCGATGCTTGCGCCAAGCTTGTCGGCATCGAATGCATGCAGCGGCTGCCCGCACTCCAGCATGACGTAGTTCGTAATATCGACGACATTGTTGGTCGGACGAATGCCTGCAGCCATTAAACGGTTCTGCATCCACTGCGGCGAAGGACCGATCTTCACGCCGGAAATGTAACGGATCGCGTAATGCGAGCAGAGTTCCTTGTCTTCAATCGAGACATTGACATGCTCCGAAGCGGAACCGCCAGCTTCGATCAGATCGATCGAAGGCAGCTTTACATCGCTGCCAAGAATGGCTGCCGTTTCGTAGGCCGCGCCGATCATGCTCAGGCAGTCGGAGCGGTTAGGCGTCAGATCGAATTCCAGTACCGCGTCGTCAAGGCCGAGCACCTGCACGATCGGCAGACCGATCTGCGTATTTTCCGGCAGCACGAGAATGCCTTCCTGCTGGTCTTTCGGCAGCAGCTTGTCGTTCATACCGAGTTCGCTCGCGGAGCAGATCATACCCTGCGATGCCACACCGCGCAGCTTGGCTTTCTTAATCTTGAAGTCCCCCGGGAGAACGGCTCCCACAATAGCGACCGGTACCTTCTGGCCCGCGTCGACGTTCTTCGCTCCGCATACGATCTGCAGATCTTCACCGGATCCCACATCGACTGTGCAGACGTTCAGCTTGTCGGCATCGGGATGCTTTTCCTTATGTTTGACATAGCCGACGACTACGCCTTGTACTCCTTGATTGCGATGCTCGATTTCGTCGATTTCAATGCCTGCGCGAGTAATTTTTTCCGCAAGTTCTTCGGGCGTTACGCCTTCAAAGTTTACGTATTCGGATAGCCACTGCGTAGATACTTTCACTGTCCGCTCACTTCCTTATTCGTTATGGATGATGGATCAATTTTAAGCTGTCAAAAATTTATATTCGTTTCGCTTATTAGTTCCTCTATTGATGCGCGAACTGTTCCAGGAACCGTTCGTCGTTATTGTAGAAATGACGGATATCGTCGACGCCGTATTTCAGCATCGCGATGCGCTCTACGCCGATACCGAATGCGAAGCCGCTGTACTGTTCCGGATCATAACCGCTCATTTCCAGTACGCGAGGATGCACCATCCCGCAGCCCAGCACTTCCAGCCAGCCGGCTTCGGTCGCGCCTTTCTTCTTATAAGTGACGTCCACTTCGGCACTAGGCTCGGTGAACGGGAAGAAGCTTGGACGCATCCGAATTTCCGTTTCGCTGCCGAACAGCTCGCGCATGAAATGCTGCAGAGTGCCCTTAAGGTCGCTCATACGGATATTTTTGCCGATGACAAGCCCTTCGATCTGGTTGAACTGGAAGGAGTGGGTCGCATCGTCGTCGTCGCGGCGGTATACTTTGCCCGGGCAGATGACTTTGACCGGCACTTCGCCGTTCATCGATTCCATCGTCCGGACCTGTACAGGCGATGTCTGTGTACGCATCAGCAGATCTTCCGTAATATAGAAGGAATCCTGCATGTCGCGCGCCGGATGGTCCTTCGGCAGGTTCAGCGCTTCGAAGTTGTGGTAGTCAGTCTCGACTTCCGGGCCTTCCGCAATCTGGTAGCCCATACCGATAAAGATCTGCTCGATCTCCTCGATAACACGCGTCAGCGGGTGCACAGCACCTCGCGGCAGCTTGCGTCCTGGCAGCGTCACGTCGATTGTCTCAGAAGCCAGACGACGTTCCGTCTCTTCGCGCTCGAACCGTTCGCTAAGTTCGGTAACAGCAGCGTCGATCGCATCGCGTACTTCGTTCGCCAACTGTCCGATCACCGGACGTTCTTCGGCCGACAATCCGCCCATTCCGCGCAGAATTTCAGTCAGCTTGCCCTTTTTGCCCTGGTATTTGACACGCAGCTCGTCGAGATGCTTTGCGTCCGTTACGCTCTGAAGTTCTTCGAGCGCTTCGACTTTCAATTGTTCCAAACGTTCTCTCATCGTCCGCAGACTCCTTTCCCGCCGGGGAAGTATTATAGGCGCCGCAGCTTCGCACGACATTGGCATCGCATCGAAGACAACCCGCGCAATAACTCCGTAAAACAAAAAGATCTTCCCGCCCCAAGGGACGAAAAGATCGCGTTACCACCCTAATTCAGAAGCCTTCCTCCGGTCATGCGACAGGGAAACAGCGCGGCCGCAGCGGCCGGACTTCTCTCAGAGACGAAGATAACGGATCGTCAACCCGGCTTTCCTAGTGCGGGAATTCCCGGTTCAGAAAGCGGCTCCGGAGCGAACTTCGGCGTCGGCGTGATCGTGGGAATGCTCTCAATCCATGGCATTCTCTCCCTGTACGGCGTCGGCGCTTACTCTTCTCCATCATCGCGAAAGTCATATGATAGATACAATAGAAGATGCCCATCTATTCTACTAAAAAGCAATAGGCGGCGTCAATCTCAAATCCCACCTAACGATTCCCCCTACTCCCTCCTACCCCAGTCGCCTGCCGATCCAGTCCTAAACCTGAAGAAAAGCTGCAGCGATTTTGCGGAGAAATGTGCCGCTAATCACGAGCATATCGGATCAAGATCCGGGATGCTTCAGTTCCGCCAGTTCCCTTTTCACCTCGCGGATCTCGTCCATAACTTCAGCGGAGAACGTGCCGGGCCAGGCAGCGTTCTCTTTTTTCTTATGCCCTGCCTTATCGGCATCATTTTCCTTTTTGTCGTGACTACCCGAAATACTGCCGCTTTCTCCTTCTCCCCGCATTAACTCCGAAAGTTTCAGCTCCAGCATCAGCCGCCGCTCGTTCTCTTCGCGTCCGCCCGGATGTTCTTCCCGCAGCCGCCGGCTTTCTTCCCGCTCGGCCAATGTACCTTCAAACAGCTCAAAACCGCCCTCTCCATCCAGTTCCGCGATTCGATTGGCCGCTTTACGAACCAGCATCCGGTCGTGCGACACCAGCAGCAGCGCACCCTGATATCGCATCAACGCATTTTCCATCACCTCGCGTGTGTCGATATCGAGGTGATTGTTCGGTTCGTCGAGCACCAGCAGATTGGCTCCACCAAAATACAATCGGATAAATGCCGCACGGCATTTTTCGCCCATGCTGAGATCGCTGATTTTCTTAAATACATCTTCGCGGGAAAACAGGAAGCATCCCAGCAGCGTCCTGGCCTCTGTCTGCGTCATGTTTGGGAGTTCCAGCAGACTGTCCAGCAGACTCTGCTCCAGCGGCAGCCCTTCCAATTCCTGCGAAAAGTATCCGATCTTCACGCCGGAATGCAGCTTGACCTTGCCGGAAGACGGTGCAAGTTTCTCCGTGGCCAGCCGCAGCAGCGTCGTCTTGCCGCTTCCGTTCGGTCCTCGCACCGCCAGCCGGTCTCCGCGATCCAACTGAAAATGAGCATCCTTCACAATAACGCAAGGTCCATAGGCAAAATGCACATGCTCAAATCGCAGCAGCGTACGCGCCTCGAAGCCTTCGTCTTCCAAGCTCATTTTGAGCTGCGGCGCTTGGCGCACACTGCCGACGCTTTCGGCATCCAGTCGTTCCAACTGCTTCTGCTTGGCGTGGTAACGGGAAATGTTCTTTTTCGCTTTGGCTTTGTAGTAGCTCTGCGTAATCTTGACCTCGCTTTGGTGGGTAGCGGCATTATGTGCCTGCTTGAACCACTGCTGGTAATTGCGGATCGACTCCTCCAGCGCTTTTCTCTGCTGCTCCTGCTTCTTGTGCAGTGCCTCGTGCTCCCGCAGTTCGCGCTCCTTATGCCCTTTATAATCGGTGTAACCGCCGCGGTATTTCTGGATTCCGTCCGGGTTCAGCTCGCAGACTGCCGTCGCTACCTCATCGATAAACTGCCGGTCGTGCGAAACGAACAGCAGCGTACCGGCATAAGCTTTGAGCTGCTCTTCAAGCCAATGCAGACTCTCTTCGTCCAGATGATTGGTCGGCTCGTCGAGAATGAGCAGTTTCGACGATCTGGCCAGCAGCGCCGCCAGTCGCACTCTTGTTTTCTGCCCTCCGCTCAGCGAAGCGTAAGGCAGGTTCCATGTTTCCTGCGGCAGACCGATGCGCTGAAGCTGCTTCTCGACTTCATTTTCCCAATCGAATCCGCCCAGCGCTTCATAGGCTTCCAATGCCGGACCGTAGGCTTCCAGCGCCTGCTGTGCCTCACTGCCGGTTCCACTCATCTCCCGCGTCAGAGCATCAAGCCTTTGCTTCAGCGCATACAGCTCCCCATTCTCCCGATAAGCCCGTTCCAGCGCGGTCACTTCTGCAGGAATCTCCTCGTGCTGCTTCATCATGCCCCATTCTTCAAGCGGCAGCAGCCGTTCTACACTTCCTCCTGTCGACTCTTCCATGCCGGCCAAGATGCGCAGCAGCGTCGTCTTCCCGCAGCCATTGCGTCCGAACAGAGCCAACCGCTCGCCTTCCGTCACTTCCATGTTCACCTTTTCAAAAAGCGTTCGGCCGTTCCAGTCCTTCTCTAAATCTCTGGCGATCATCCATGTACGCATAAAAAACCATCCTCTCTCCAAATAAAAAAGTCCGCAGAGCGGAAAATGCCGCTGCGGACTTAGGAGAATAAAGGATTGAGCAGAAACCTGCGTATTTCACGGGAGGATAGGCGCGCCGCCGGAAGGATTCCGAAAAAAACGGTACGCAAAAAGAGGCACACACTCCCGATGGAAGACGCACGTATCCCTCTCTCACTCCTGCCGCAGTCGAACGTTTCGCCGCTCGTCTGTCATGTTCCGCTTTTTTTGCATATTCGAATAAACGGTCGGTTGACCGAATGGTGCAAAAAAGCGGGTATGCCGAGTTAGATGAGGTCATGCGTTTTATACTTCATCGTATAGTGGTTACCTCTCAAATTCTACAGATTGTGTAAACACCGCCAGTATAACGAAATTTGAAAGCGGTGACAACCTCTTTTAACCGATCAGCCGAAAATGAATCCCCAAACCGCATGCAGTCCCGTCCCGGCCATCAAGATTACGCCTGCGATAAAAGCCAAATAAACGAGCAGTCCGATGCCTGCGATCAGCGCGATTCCGATCCGGATTCCGCCGCCGATTCGCTTTTCGATGCGATTTTCGATTTGCTTTTCAATTCGGGCTTCCCTTTTCCCGTGCATGCGGTTTTCCATAATCGACCACTCTCCGTTCCTCAATTGGGCCTGTTATCTTGGATTCTTGCTCAGATAAAAAGCTCTTCCTTCCTTTTATCGGCATTTCGATACGTTTTCGATACCCCGCATCTGCAAACAATGTGTGAACGTGGTAAAATCGGCATAGCAAAACGTAAGGAGAAATCAGCTGACATGAATAAGACCATATCGGATATTGCACAAATGGCAGGCGTTGCCAAAAGCACGGTGTCCCGCTACCTAAACGGCGGCTCCGTCAGTGCCAAAACAAAGCAAAAACTTGAACGTATCACCCGGGAATCCGGTTATGTGCCCAACACGTTCGCTCAAAGCCTCAAAGCCAAACGGACAAATCTGATCGGAACCATCGTTCCGCGGCTCGACTCGTTCGCAGCTGCGCAGACGATGACCGGCATTGATGAAGAACTGCGGACATCCGGCGGCAGAATGCTCGTGTACAATGCTGGACAGGATCGTCAGCGGGAGATTGAAGCAATGATCGATCTTGCCCGGCAAAAAGTGGCTGGAATCATCCTTATGGCTACTGAAGTTACGGAGCAGCATCTGCGGACAGCAGAAGCAGTAGGCATTCCCGTTCTCCTCGTCGGCCAGGGCCATCGGGAACTGCATAGTCTTGTCTATGACGATCACCGGGCCGGGCTGCTTATGGGGCGTCATGTGCTGGAAATGGGGCATCGCCGTATCGCTTATCTGGGCGTTACCGAAGAAGACGAAGCGGTCGGCCTGCATCGTAAAGAAGGCTTCCGTCAGGCAGCAGCGGAGTATCCGAACTGCGAAGTTCGTTATTTCGAGAGCAGCTTCAAGATTTCCGATGCCCGGCTGGCAGCAGAACAGATTCTGGATCACTATTCGCCTACGCTTATCGTATGCGCTACCGATAATATCGCGCTAGGCGTCGTAAAAACGGCTCATATACGCGGCCTTTCGATCCCATCGGATCTGTCGGTTACCGGCTTCGGTGGCTATGAAGTAACCGAAATTATCCATCCGGCGCTGACTACCGTACGTTTTCCGTATTTTGAAGCAGGCAGGCTAGCGGCACAAAGCATTTTGAAGCTGACTGCGGGCCAAGAAGTTGAACATTCCAGAGTACTAGACGTTGAGTTCCATTCTCAAGAAAGCGTTGACAATTTGAACAAGCCTTCGGTATAATGCAATCGGAACCGGTTCCAGTTTTGTTCGGACAATCGTCCGCTTCTTGGAACCGACTTCGTAGATTGACAGAAGGCTTATTTTTTTATTTACAAACGGAACCGGTTCCTTTTTTCATTTCGATCCATTTCATTTCGAAACGGAACCGGTTCTGAAAAACCGGAGGATGCCTGCTCATATGAAAATGACACGCGAACAAAAATACCGGCTGCTCCGGCAGGCGGAACCGGGCGAGCTGATGCACTTGGCCGAAAAAGTCGATCTCTGCGATTGGCGGCAGAGCTATCATATTCAGCCGCATACCGGTCTGCTCAACGACCCTAATGGATTCGCCTATTTCAACGGCGAATATCATCTCTTCTATCAGTGGTTCCCGCTCGGAACGGACCATGGCATGAAATATTGGTATCATGTCGTCTCCTCCGACCTGGCGCACTGGAAAGATGCCGGAATCGGACTGGAGCCCGGCGACTCCTACGATTCGCACGGAGCCTATTCCGGCAGCGCTATCGTCAAGGACGATCGCCTGCATCTGATGTATACAGGTAACACTCGGGACAGCGACTGGATTCGCCATCCGTATCAGTGTCTTGCGATCATGGACAAGGATGGCACGATCACGAAGCACGAACAAGCGGTGATTACGGATATCCCTGCAGGTTATACCGATCATTTCCGCGATCCCAAGGTCTGGCAGGATGGCGATTCCTATCTGTCCGTCATCGGCGCCCAGCGCAGCGACCTGACAGGAGCCGCTGTTCTGTATCGTTCAAACGACTTGATAAACTGGACGTTTGAAGGAGAGCTTAAGACTTCTCTCCCTTCCTTCGGCTATATGTGGGAATGTCCGGATTATTTCGAATTGGACGGCACAGGCGTACTGCTGCTCTGTCCGCAGGGGCTGGAGCCGGAAGGCGATCGCTTCCGCAATATTTATCAATCGGGGTATCTGCTTGGCTCTCCACTGAATACAGCGACCCGCGAATTCAACCACGGCGAATTTATCGAATTGGACCGGGGCTTTGACTTCTATGCACCGCAGACGACGGAAGGACCGGACGGAACTAGGCTGCTCGTTGGATGGATGGGGCTGCCCGATCTAGAATATCCGACGGACGACAATGGCTGGGCACACTGCCTGACGCTGCCACGAGAACTCTCTATCCGGAACGGACGATTGATTCAGCGTCCTGCTGCGGGACTGGCAGGTCTGCGGGGCGAGGAACGTTCCTTCTCCACTCTATTGAACGACGAAACCCGCCGCTTCGAAGGAGCCGAAGGTTCTTCTTACGAATTGAGCTTCACCATTGAGCAGTTCGACAGCAGCGGCACATTCGGCATCGAATTCCGTACAAGCGAATCCGAACGAACAGTGCTCTCCTACGAGGCCGGCAGCGGCACGGTCACACTTGACCGATCAAATTCGGGTGCTCCGGCAAGTCCGGCATACGGCACGACCCGCAGCTGTACCCTGGAGAATGAGACGGACAGAAAGTCACTCGAATTCCGTTTGTTTGTGGATGTTTCCTCCGTGGAAATTTTCGTCGGCGACGGCGAAGAAGTATTCACCGCCCGCATTTTCCCAGATCCGTCAAGCACGGGGATTTCGTTCTTCGCGAACGGTGGAAGCGCAGCATTTGAAGCTTCATTCTGGCCATATCATAAAGGCGCAATTCCTCAAGAACGTCCGGCCGACATTTATAATAACGGGAAGGTGAAACCATGAGCCGTCTCTACGCGATTGGCGAAGTACTGATCGATTTTATTCCTTTGCAAAAAGGCTGTGCGCTCAAAGATGTAACAGCTTTTGAACGAGCACCAGGCGGAGCACCCGCGAACGTAGCGGCTGCTGTCGCCAAATACGGAGCTCCATCCTCCCTGCTGACCAAGCTGGGCAGCGACGCCTTCGGCGACTTCTTGTTGGAGGAGCTGCAAAATGCCGGCGTGGATACGCAGCATGTGCTTCGGACAAGCGAAGCCAATACCGGTTTGGCCTTCGTCTCCCTTAAGGAGAACGGCGAACGGGATTTCTCCTTCTACCGCAATCCGTCGGCAGATCTGCTGCTGTCGGAAACCGAGATTGACGGAAACCTGTTCGAAGCCGGAGACATTCTGCACTTCGGTTCGGTCGATCTTGTCGACAGCCCGATGAAACAGGCGCACCGCAAAGCAATTCATGCGGTCAAGGCAGCGGGCGGACTTGTGAGCTTCGATCCTAACGTGCGTCTGCCTCTGTGGAGCGATGCCGAAAGCTGCCGCCGGGCGATTCTGGAATTCCTGCCTAAAGCGCACTTAATCAAAATTTCCGACGAAGAGCTGGAGTTCATTACGGGCATCTCGGATATCGAAACGGCGATCTCTTCTCTGTTCCGGGGCGATGTACAAGCCGTCGTCTACACACGCGGCAGCGAAGGAGCAGAACTATATACCAAGAATGGACGCTACACCGCTCCAGGCTTCAAAGTACAGGCTCAAGACACAACCGGTGCAGGCGACGCTTTTGTAGGCGGGTTTCTGTTCCATCTGCTGAAGCGGGAAGCCGCTCCGGATCGACTCACAGATATACTCGACAACTATCATGAAGAAATTTTGCACTTTGCCAATGCAAGCGGAGCGCTCACCACGACAAATAAAGGAGCCATTTCCGCTCTGCCTGATACAGCGGCGATCGAAGCCCTCATGAAATCTCAACAACTGACATCCTGAATGATAGCCCACTCCCGAAAGGAATGAACGACATGTCCGAAAATCGCGACATCGCACGTGAGGTCGTCGAAGCCATCGGCGGCAAAGAAAATATCGCCTCGTTCGCGCACTGCGCAACCCGGCTTCGCATCATGGTACACGACCAAGAGAAGATCGATCAGAACCGTATTGAAAATACGGATAAAGTCAAAGGCGCTTTTTTCAATTCCGGCCAGTATCAGATCATTTTCGGCACCGGCACGGTCAATCGCATTTTTGAAGAAGTAGAAAAGCTCGGTATCGAAAGCACTTCCCAAGAAGATATCAAGAGTCAGGGCAAAAAGCAGGGTAATGCTTTCCAGCGCGCTGTTCGCACATTTGGCGACGTTTTCGTCCCAATTATTCCGGTCCTGGTCGCTACTGGCCTGTTTATGGGTCTGCGCGGTCTGCTGACGCAGGATCAAGTCTTGGCCTGGTTCGGCGCGACATCAGATAGCATTTCGCCTAACTTCCTGCTGTTCACGCAGGTTCTGACCGACACAGCCTTCGCGTTCCTGCCGGCGCTCATTGCCTGGTCTGCGTTCCGCGTGTTCGGGGGCAGTCCCATCCTCGGTATCGTTCTCGGTCTTATGCTGGTCAATCCGGCGCTGCCGAACGCTTACGCTGTCGCTGACGGCAGCGCCGAAGCCTTGACGATGTTTGGATTTATTCCGGTGGTCGGCTATCAAGGTTCGGTGCTGCCCGCCTTCTTCGTCGGCCTGCTCGGCGCCAAGTTCGAGAAATTTTTGCGCAAAAGAGTACCCGAAGCGCTTGATCTGATCCTGACACCGTTTATCACGCTGCTCGTCATGATTACGTTGGGACTATTCGTGATCGGACCTGTGTTCCATTCGCTGGAGAACGTCGTTCTGCACGGAACAACATTCCTGCTCGATCTGCCTTTCGGCATTGCAGGCCTGTTGATCGGATTCTTCCATCAGATCGTCGTAGTAACAGGCGTACATCACATCTTCAATTTCCTGGAGATTCAGCTGCTGGAACGGACCGGCTCCAATCCGTTCAACGCCATCATTACCTGCGCAATGGCGGCGCAGGGCGCAGCCTGCCTGGCTGTCGGCCTGAAGACCAAGAACAACAAGCTGAAGGCACTCGCGCTGCCTTCGTCGCTGTCCGCTTTCCTCGGCATCAGCGAACCGGCCATCTTCGGCGTCAACCTGCGTTACATGAAACCGTTCATTATGGGTCTGATCGGCGGCGGAGTCGGCGGCTTCCTGGCCTCCCTGCTGCACCTTGCAGGTACTGGCATGGCCGTAACCGTTATTCCGGGTACGCTGCTGTACCTGAACAATCAGCTCCCGCTGTACATTCTGTGCAACGTGGTCGGTGCGGCAGTCGCATTCGCTCTGACTTGGCTGTTCGGCTACAAGGATGACCAGAACCTTGTAGAGAATACGTCGACAGCTGGCAGTGCCCAAGGCAGCGAATCGTCTACAAGCAGTACACAGAAGGCTGCAGTTACGGCAGCTTCCGTATCGACTTCTGCTGCAGCTTCGAATGCAGCCCCAGCTGCTTCGGATTATGCAGCGGCGGAAACAGTCGTTGAATCTCCAAGCACTCTGCTGGAAGTTCGGTCGCCAATTACCGGCACTGCCCTTCCATTGTCGGAAGTGCCGGATCCGGCGTTCTCCGAAGGCCATATGGGACGCGGCATCGCCGTCGACCCTGCGGAAGGCCGTGTACTCGCGCCGTTCGACTGCACCGTGGCTCACGTAATGGACAAGAGTAAGCACGCCGTTATTCTCGAGCACGACAACGGCACCCAGCTTCTGATCCATGTCGGCATCAATACCGTCTCTCTCAAAGGACAAGGCTTTACCGCCCATGTAAAGAGCGGAGAACGTGTCACAGCCGGACAGCTTCTGCTGGAGTTTGATCTGAATGTAATCCGTGCAGCAGGTCTCTCGGCTGTCACGCCAATCCTGGTGCCGGACGGCATCGACAGCGTGCTGGACGTACAGCCTCAGACGCAGGGGCCTGTCACTGCAGGCGAGCAGACGGTTCTCGGAGTTCGCTCTTCCAACGCATTGTAATCCAGACCTGCAGAATAAGCTTTCGATTACAGGATAGAAACAAATGCAAAATAAGCATAAGCAAAAACCCGCCGGAATTTTCGGCGGGTTTTCTGTTAGGCATAAGTTATAGATAAGTTATGGTTATGGTTGCAGTTAAAGCGGAAGTTAAAGATTCAAGAAAATTACACAAAAAAAGAAGCCCCTCAGGGCTTCTTCATGAAAGCGGGTGATGGGAATCGAACCCACGCTACCAGCTTGGAAGGCTGGAGTTCTACCATTGAACTACACCCGCATATGTAGATAAAATAAAATGGTCGGGATGACACGATTTGAACATGCGACCCCCTGCTCCCAAAGCAGGTGCTCTACCAAGCTGAGCTACATCCCGACATTAGCTATTGCCTTTTGGCTGCTGCGTCCTCTTGAGGACAAGAAATAATATACCATGCCCTGAACTTAATTGCAAGCTTTATTTTAAAAAAAGTATTTTACCGAATAAAAACGGCAAAATACTTTTACATATACAGCAATGTTTATAGCTTGCCAAGAGTCTACCCTAACTGCTTCTGCCTCAAAAACAACTGTTCGAAAAGCTTTGCCGGTACCGGACGGCTGAACAGAAACCCCTGCGCTTCATGACAGTTTTGAAGGCGAAGAAACTCGAGCTGCTCTTTGTTCTCTACCCCTTCGGCCGTAACCTTCAGCTTCAGATGATGTGCCATCGAAGCAATGGTCGACACGATCGCCGCATCGCTCTCGCCGCTCATCACTTCGCTAACGAACGAACGGTCGATTTTCAGACGATCAATCGGCATGTTTTTCAAATAATGCAGCGAGCTGTATCCTGTTCCGAAATCGTCGATGCTGATATGCAGGCCCAGCTGTTTGAAGCGTTTCAACTGTTCAAAGGCCGCATTCTTATCCTCGGTCATACTCTCGGTAATCTCCAGTTCCACATATTGCGGATCAAGACCAATCCATTTGAGCATACGTTCAATTTGGTCGGCCAGCCCCGGCTGGCGGAACTGCCGAATCGACAGGTTAACCGATACACAGAGCGATTGGTAACCTTGATTCTGCCATTCTTTGTTCTGCCTGCAGGCTTCTTGAAGGACCCATTCGCCCAGAGGTACAATAAGGCCGCTTTCTTCCGCCAACGGAATAAAATCATTAGGCGGAACAACGCCTCGCTGCGGATGGTTCCAGCGGACAAGAGCTTCCATGCCCAAGATGTGGCCGTGCTCCACTGACATTTTCGGCTGATATTCTAGGTAAAATTCTTTCCGCTCCAATCCTTTGCGCAGATCGCTTTCCAGCAGAAGTTTCTCGCGAGCTGCTGTCGTTATTCCTTCGCAGAAACATTTGATTTCGGTTCCCTGCTCTTTGGCCAGATGTACGGCCGCATCCGCACTCTGCAGCAGAGCGTCCGCTGCATGTCCGTCTTCGGGATAAACAGCAATTCCGACCGACAGGGCTACGTAGTATTCTATTCCGCCTACGTTGACCGGGCATTCGAATTGGTTCAGCAGAGCGCGGGCACGCCGCATCGTCTCTTCACGTCCGCTCAGCGGCAGCACAACAGCAAATTCGTCCCCTCCGGTACGAAACACTTCCTCCGGCCCCTCTATATGATGCCCCAGCATTTCCGAAACGATACCGAGCAGCCGATCGCCGGCTTCGTATCCCAGCGAATCGTTGATCGTCTTAAAACGGTTAATGTTCAGAACCATAATCGACGTTTGGCTGCTGCTTGACTCTGCCAAATGGGAGTTCAAACGAATATGCAGGCTGCGGCGGTTGGGCAGACCGGTCAAATCGTCGTTATAAGCGAGAAACTCGATTCGTTCCTCCGCTTCGCGTCTTTCCCGCAGCGGCTCTGAGATCGATAGTCGGATTCCCTGACTCACAAAAATGCTGTAAGCCAGCGCATGCAGTGCCGAAACGACTAGCAGAGGACCATTCGAGGAATCTCCGGTCTGAAGCAGCAAAATCTGACTCACCCCAAAAATGCTCAAGGACTGTACCGCAATCCAGAGCACTTTAACCCTTTTTTTACGATAACATATGTATAATCTTCCCGCTGCGATTAAAACTGCGGCAAGCGCTAAAACAGCCAGCGTCAGATCGATAGTCTCGGTTCTGCCAGGCTTCAATTGATCGCGAGCCAAAAACAATAGACCCGCTGCGGCGGCAGTCAAAAGCGGCAGTCCGAAATATAACAGGCGTACCGGAAGGCGGCTCGGTCGGTCAGGCAGAGCGAACAGCAGCAGCAGACCTGTCGCATATATGAGCGCAGACAGTGACAACAGCCATTCGCTATCCGCTCGGCCCAATTCCGGAGCTGATGTAAACAGGGGATACAGCTTAGTCCATACGTAGAAAATCTCGACCGATCCTACGGCCCCCATCAATCTGACCATACGCTTGCTGTAGCTGCCGATTTTGTGCTCAAACAGCGGAGTCACATGAAAATAGACCGTTAGACAAGCTGTAACGGAGAAGCAGGCGGTCAGCAGCATTAAAGCGTAAGGCCACGGACGATCGGCACCTGCGGTATTAATCATATATTCGATTGCTTGGCATACAAGCCAAAGGGCACAGACGGAAAAGATACAAAAGGTCAATTGGCGAATCGCCGAAGTCGTTTTCATTCATTCACTTCCGTCCTGCTGGGATGTCGTCTGGTCAAATTTGTATCGTCTTCGTTGTTAAATTCTACTCTTCCCGGCCAACTCCTGCCCGTTCTACAGCTAATCGGTCAAATTTCTTCTAATTTCATTCATAAAGAAAGAAAAAGCTTCCTACCGTACAACAATATTATCACAGAAAACTGGCAGAGCATTACGGCTGTCCTGCATCTCATGTTCTGCATATTCGGCAAAAAGCCCCGGATGTTCGAATAAGTCGAATTCCGGAGCTTTGTTTGATTTTTGGGGAACACTTTAGGCTTCAAGTGGATGAACTTTGTGGCTATACTGTGTTTCGCCGACGATCCCCGTTCCTCTCCTTTGCTTGGCCGCTATAACGCGTTTCATTGTACTGTTCAATCAGCTTATCCAATTGTTGGCTGTCCGGCTCCTGAGCAAACGGACTATCGGCAATATCACGTCCCGTTTCAGCAGGTGTAAGTCCGGGCTTGAACTGGTAACCTCGTTTTCCCGCTTCGCGAACCAGTCGAAAATAAGCTCTTCTCGGGCCTTCAGGTGGTTCGAGGCTCTTACTGGTGGTCCGTCGCACCTTTTTCCGTGCCCCGACATCCAGTTTCTCAGTCGTATCCGCATAAGCGATCTGTTCGGGCTGCTGCAGAGGACGCGCCGCAATGCGCCAATTGGCCAACAAACGTTTCAGCCAAGCCGGGAAGCGTTCAAACAATATGGCATACAGCCATCTTAGCAGCATAAAAATGGCAGTTGCAGCAGCAAGCGAGAAAATGCCGGCAACTCCCCAAATGACCCAGCGCTCCCACCCGGCTTCTCCTTGATCGTCTTCACCCTCTTCGGGAATGATATAGGCCTCTGAAAGCCCAGACGACTCCGGAGGCGGCTCTGACGGCAGTGTCCCGCTGTCAAAGTCAAAGCCGAGAATCTGCTGCCAGAGGCGATACAGCCATTCTAGAACGACAGAAAACTGGGTTACGCCGCCAATGATTATAATTACCGTCAGTAGAACTGCCATAAAGCCGCGGTTTATCATCAGCAGTCGGCCTGAAGGAATTTCTTCGCTGTCCGACAGTCCTAGAGCTTCCCGCACTTTTTTCGTATTCCTGCGGAGCAGCAGAACCGCCAAAGTGGCTGTACCCGCCGCATAGACTGAGAATGCATAAGGTTGAAGAATGCCTGGCTTCAGTGCCCACGTGTACAATGCGAAAGCACCAATCAGAGAACAGCCGACAAGCAGCGTTTCCCAGCGTCCCTCCGAAGCCCGGATCATCTGATATACGCCTCTTGTGCCTGCAGCGATCAGCAGCGCGAGCAGAAAGATAATCCGTCCATCCATAGATACAAGCACAGCCATAAGCACAGCCAACAGAGCGGGAAAGATCACTGCAGCCAGATGCGCTTTTTCTTTCGACAAGCGTTGACCGGCGATGCTTCCTGCAAATACGCTCAGTCCGAAAAATGCTGTAATAATGAATGGCGAAACATCCAATATGTACATAGATATAAGGAGCAGCACGGGGTAAAAAAGTGCCGTTTGGCCGAGTGCCACAGCCAGCGAATTCGTCAGTATCTTTTTCATGCGCCGGCCTCCTTCCGTAAAGCCGAGTATACAGAGTCTTTCGCTTCGCGAGCGCGAGGCGGAGCTGCCGCTTCTACAGGATTAATTGTAACCACTTTGTGCCCAAGGCGCTCCAACCGCTTGGACGCTTGGCGAATCTCCGTGGAATCCGCAGATGTAATGACGATGTAATCCCGTGATACGCCCCGCTCTTCCGTCTCGGCGATCAGACAGTCGGCCAGACTTCTGCGTTTATGGAGCCGTATTCCGGCCATTGCTTCCATAAGAAGCTGATGATGAGCCGAGCCTCCGCCCGGAGGAATCCGCTGTGCAGACAGCGTATGCGCATTATGCGTAAAGCCTACCGGCACCCCGTCTGCAATTAACTGGGAAGCACAGGTAGCGGCCAAGCTAATTACGTGTTCCGCTTCGGCTTCTCCACCACCGCCCTGAAGGCCGACAACGACCTGTCCGATATCAAGCACGATCATGACGTACGGATCGGCAGAATGTCCCTGCCGGTACACTTGAAGTCCTCCGGTTCGGGCACTGGCTTTCCAATCGATCCGGTTCATGGGATCGCCAGGCGCATATTCGCGCGAACCTTCGATCATAAAGGGATCATCCATAATCCAGCGCCGTACGGCAAACTCACCCTGCCAGCTTCTCCACTCGTACGGCATACGAGCTTGGTCCAGCAGCTTGGGATAAACGATTAACGGACTTCCGACGTGTTCGGAACGCGAGCGTTCCATGAAGCCGAGCAGATCGCCAGCGGTCATAAACACGGTAGACAGCTTGAATATGCCGCGTCCTTCGCAGGTTATAAAATGTCTTCGTGTTACTCGCCGCCGGGGCATCAGTGCAAAGCCGCTTGTATGCGTCTGATAAACGCTGCCCACTGCCATTTTTACAGACTTCTGACCGCGAAAACGAAATACGGAAGGGAATTCAGATTCCAACCGCAGCCAAGGGATTGGCAGCTTTTTATCGTTCTCGATCACTTCGATCAGCTCCAGATCTTCTCCGGCGTGACATCTTTCCCGGTCAAATCGTCTGCTGTAGCGAACTCCCCGCAGCGCGAAACGCCCGATCAGCTGCGCCTGCAGCACAGCCAACAGAATGCCCGTAAAAATCATCCAAAATAAAGCCAAATTCATCCCTTCTTTCTTCAAGAGGACGTGCATCCTAATATTCCTTATTCCTCCATTATAAGTGATAAGAATTTAAATAGAAAAAAAAGAGAAGCGTTATTCGCGCTCCTTCTCTTTTCCGCTGCGGTAGCGTGCATCGTTATAACGTTCCACCAACTTCTCCAATTCCGCGGAAGAGAGCTCCGTATAACGGCCTCCGGACAATTCGCGGCCATTCTCCGCCGGCGTACGGCTGGCTTTGAAGAGAAAGCCCCGCCGGGCCGCATGAAGAATGATGCTGCGATAACGAAGCTTCGGATCTTCACCGGTATATTCCGCTGCGCGGCGAAAAGGGCGGAAGCGGCGCTTTTTCGTTCCTGCCTGCTCGGCGGTCAACTTCTCCGCCCGATCCGTGTAATCCTTACCCTCTTGCGAAGCGCGAATCTCTCGCATAAGTCCTAATCTGGTCGCGATCTTTCGAATCAGATTGCGAAGACCGTTTGGCAGCCAGCGGCCGAATAGACGGTACAGCAGCCAGAGAATCACGGAGGCTATAACCAGCGTAAACAAGATTTGCAGGATAAGTCCGACCCTTTTCAACCAGAGCGGCGTTTCTCCTCCCTCTTCACCGAGAGCCTGAATCGCCGAGTAATCGACAGCTGGCATGTTTGGAATTTCCGGAATCGGCTGCCCCCCCGTATTTGAGAAGATGGACAGCCACCATTCCCGAATAGCTCCCAGTATGCCTGTCGGCCCTCCAATAATACCGACTACAACGACAAGCAGTGCCACCATCCAAGTCAACCGTCGGTTCATCATCAGAACCCCACCAAGCGATGACGTCTCCTGACCCGCGGCATTTCGTACCCGATCGCCGTTGATCAGCAGTAGAGTAAGCGCCAGCAGCAGCACGGCGATCATATACAAGAACGGCCGATAAGTGGAAAGCTCGGCTGTTCGTCCGGCGACTACGTACAGAATAAGCATGGCACCCAGCCCGCTGAGCGGAATTCGAAGCTGCATATTGTCCCACAGCTGTCTGCGGCCGGTCAGCAGTCCTCGGAGAGCAGCAAGCAGTAGGGCTGCAGCTGCGGCTCCCCGAATCAGCAGACCGGCCGGGATCAACAGCGCAATTAGAATTCCGAATGCGAAGGGCAGCAGCGTCGGCCAAGAGCCCATGCGCCTTTGTGCCTGCCGCAGGCCTATCAGACTGGCAGCCGCATGCAGAACAAATAGAGGGAATAGCAGCAGCAGATCCGGCAGCTGCAGTATGTAATGCGCCAGCAGAACGACAGCTGAATAAACAGACAGTGTTTCAAGAAGCGAATAGGCAGCCGGACGGCCCAAACCCTGCAGCATAGGCGGTCGAATCGGCTCTTTCTCCATCGTTTTCATAATACGGCCTCCTCTTTGCGCGGCGCTTCACGGTTCTGTGACGAACGGGTGCCGGAAGCTGCAGTATGGGTTCCATCGGCCGAAAATCCTGTCACACCTACCCGATGACCGAGCGCTTCCAGTGCAGCGATCGCTTCCTCCAGCTTGGCCGAACGGTGAGCCGTAATGATCAAATAGTCGATCGGCTCGCTAGCCTCACGACGTGTTTCCAGCAGCAGCAGATCAGAGAAGGGTTGGCGTGATTTCATTTCAAGCGCAGCCATCGTCTCCATCATCCTGTTGAGGTGCACCGGTCCGTAATCCGTTTCCAGTCGGTATCCGTCTTCGCCAAGCTGAGAATCTCCATTATGTGCAAACCCAGCAGCCATCCCCTGGCCGATCAGCGAAGCCGCACAGGTCGCCGCCAATGACAGCTGCCGCTCGATCAGTCCTGGGCGGGTTACAACACTCCACATCGTTTCCGAGTCTTCGATGTTCAACAGAATCATGACTCGGGGATCGGCCGAATATCCGCTCTTGTGTACCTGAAGCTGACCTGTGCGCGCACTGGCTTTCCAATGAATCCGGTTCATCGGATCGCCCTGCGCATATTCGCGTACTCCTGTCATCAGAAAAGGATCCTCTACGATCCAGCGGCGCACCGACAGTTCTCCCTGCCATGTCTTCCATGATATCGGCAGTTCTCCGTCTCCCAGCAATCGGGGATAGATGACTATTCTGCTGCGAAGGTCAATCCTTTTTGAAGGCGCATACATTCCAAATAAATCGCCACCTGTCATTGTAGCCGATTCAATTGGATAGATCCCTCGTTCCCGGCATGTGATCCGATGCGTTCGCGTAATTCTGGTTCGAGGCGGCAGCGTAAACAAGCTCGTATGATTTTGATAAATATTACCTTCACTGACGTTGGTCTCGGCACTTCGGGCAAAAGACAATGCCGAGGGCAGCATGGACTCCAGTCTTAACCAAGGAACAGGCAGCGGCTTACGGTTGGAAATGGTCTCAACCATCTCAATCCGTTCACCTGCACGACAGGCATATTTACTGAAATCGCGCTTGTAATCGAGCCGTGCCAAGGCTGGCCTCCCTAACAGCCAGCCCTGCACGATCACAATCAGCGAGACCATAATCAGAAATCCGAGCAGCGCCATCTATCTCACTTCGCTTTCCAGTCCCTCTTCGCTTGGAACCGGGATTCGATCCGTCAGCTCCGCCAAGATGCGTTCCGCAGGATTGTCCTGCAGATCATAGCGGTTGTTCAGTACCAGGCGGTGCGCACAGACCGGAACGAGCAGCGTTTTGATATCGTCGGGCAGTACATAATCCCGGCCCTTGAGCGCTGCGTAAGCCTGACAGGCTCGCAGCAGCGACTGAGTGCCCCGCGGGCTGATACCGAGCGCAAGTTCCGGATGGCTTCTCGATGCCTCTGCAAGCGCCACAATATAATCCAGCAGATCATCGGCAATCGTCACTTGGCGGCACTGGCGCTGCGCTTCAAGCACTTGCTGCGCAGTGGCTGTCGCCGTCGTTGTCTCTGCCGAAATGCCTTCGGCCTGCATGGTCCGCCGCAGAATCTCCCGCCCTTCCGGCGCCGAAGGATAACCCAGCTTCATCCGAATCATGAAACGGTCCATCTGCGCTTCCGGCAGCGGGAACGTTCCTTGATTGTCGACGGGATTCTGGGTAGCCAGCACCATAAAAGGCTGTTCCAACTTCATCGTCTGTCCGTCTACGCTGATCTGGCGTTCTTCCATGCATTCGAGCAGACTGGATTGAGTGCGGGGAGTAGCCCGGTTGATTTCGTCGGCCAGCACGATACGCGCAAACAGCGGACCGGGACGGAAATGAAACTCGCCATCTTTTTGATTATAGAAATGGATACCCGTTAAGTCCGATGGCAGCAGGTCCGGCGTAAACTGGATACGCTGGAAGGTCAAGCTGAGCGAAGCGGCCAGACTCTTGGCCAGCATCGTCTTGCCTGTTCCCGGCACATCTTCGAGCAGTACATGTCCCGAAGCGAGCAGTGCAGTCAGCAGCAGATCAACTTCTTCGTCTTTGCCTACAATAATTTTCCCGATGTTTTGTTTGAGTTCGGCGGCCAGTTCTTGTACTCTTCTCATGAATATTCCTCCGTCTTTGCATAGGCTTCCTTACAATTCGAAAATGACAAGTTCCAGATATGTACCGAAGCTTCAGCTTATTCTTCCTATTTTTTCCTCATTTTATTCTAGCAAACCTGATACTCTTTTCCAAACATGGACTTTCTATAGGGGTAATACGCTAAATATGTTTAAGCGTTTCTTCATTTATAAATATCTAGTATTTTGTGTAAATATTTAGCGATATAAGTTGGCAGAAACAGCCTTCGCCAATCGTCTTGATCTTAAAAACACAAATAAAACCGGAAGGATCGGGAAAGATCACTTCCGGTTGGTATAGGAAATTCATCATTGTCAGCAGTTTCTTCAATCCTGATTAGAGACCGATCAGCGTTTACTATGCTGCAGTTTCTCTAGCTTTTGACTCATTACCGCAAGGCGACGTTTCAGATCAACCTGCCAGCGCTTGTCGCCCATGCCTTTGGCAACACCGAGCAGGTCAAGCGACATATCGATCTGATTTCGGACCGATTCAAGCTTGTCTTCGCTTTCCAAGCTGACGCAGTTGGCAAACATCTCCGCTTCGTCCTCCAAAACGTAATCCTGGAAGTTGATCTCTGCTTCGCCATCTCCATGCGCGTATTCGGCCAGAATTTCATACTCGCTTTCCACTTTATAATGAACTTCAATCCGTTGACATACCGGACAATATAACAGAGGAACGTTATGAACTTGCGTCCGATAATGCTTCAGCGTCCCCTTCGTTCCGATCATACTGGCTCCGCAGCAGAAACTCATGGCCGTTCACACTCCTTCATCTATTTCTAATCATATTATATCTATCAACCCAATTTCCACGCTTTGAACATTCACGTTCGGTTCAGCCCCATATTAGCATGTAAATCCCTGATATGCCAGCTGCAAAAGGTGCAAAAAAGCCTTCTTTCCGGTATTTTCCGGAAAGAAGGCTTTACTTATGAACCGTCGGCATATCGGCAAAGATGCCGATGTGCGGCTTCGACCTTAACCTTGCAGGTTCTGGTCGCCCGGTTTCCAGTTCATTGGGCACAGACCGCCCGATTGCAGGGCTTGAAGCACACGCAGCGTTTCTTCTACACTGCGGCCCACATCGTTATGGTTAACAACCTGGTACTTCAGTTCGCCTTCCGGATCGATGATGAACAGACCGCGCAGGGCCACACCTTCGTCTTCGATCAGAACGCCGTAGTCGCTTGCAACTTTTTTCGTAATGTCGGATGCGAGCGGGAAGTTGATCTTGCCCAGACCACCGATTTCCGTTGGAGCTGCGATCCATGCTTTGTGGCTGTGTACGGAGTCGATGCTGACACCGAGAACTTCAGTGTCAAGCGTCTGGAAGTCACCATAAGCGTCGCTCAATGCCGTGATTTCAGTCGGGCACACAAATGTGAAATCGAGCGGATAGAAGAAGAATACCAGCCATTTACCGCGGTAATCTTCGAGGGATACCTTACCGAAATCTTGTCCGTCCCCGGATACTGTTTCCATTGTAAAAGCCGGAGCCGGTTTACCTACCAAACGTTCTGCCATGTTAGTAAAATCCTCCTTCAAAATGACACCCGGTGATGAGTGTTTTCTGAATATTCTGAAACATAAAACCCAATGTCAATATGTTATCACCGGGATTTTTCAAAGTCAAGATTATAACGCTTGTTCTTTTATAATCATTATCATTTGCGAATAGCTTTGAGAATTAGCTCGCCCATCTGCTTCGTGGACAGCGCTTCGACACGTCCTGCGGCAATGTCGCTCGTCCGATGTCCGGCATCAAGCACCTCAGCCACGGCTCGTTCGATCGCATCCGCTGCTTCACCGTAACCGAAACTGATACGCAGCATCAATGCAGTCGACAAAATGGTTGCGATTGGGTTGGCCAGTCCTTGTCCGGCAATGTCAGGTGCGGAGCCGTGTACCGGCTCGTAAAGACCGTAGCTGCCTTCACCGAGAGAAGCGGAAGCCAGCATCCCAATCGATCCGGTCAGCATCGCCGCTTCGTCACTCAAAATATCGCCAAACATATTCTCCGTTACGATAACGTCAAAACTGGAAGGTCGGCGCAGCAGCTGCATAGCGCAGTTGTCGACCAATACATGTTCCAGTTCGACTTCCGGATAATCCGCCGACACCCGAATCACAGTTTCTCTCCAGAGACGGGATGTTTCCAATACGTTCGCCTTATCCACAGAAGCCAGCTTCTTTCGACGTTTCATCGCGATATCGAATGCTTGACGCGCAATGCGCTCCACTTCAGTGACATTATAAGCGCAGGTATCCACCGCTTCCTCGCCATACTCTGTCTCACGCCGGAACTTTTCGCCGAAGTAGATCCCTCCGGTCAGTTCCCGCACGACCATCAGATCGGTACCTTCCAATACTTCCGGCTTCAGTGTCGAAGCGTCTTTCAAGCAGTCGAAGACAACAGCCGGACGCAGATTGGAGAATAGACCCAGCTCTTTGCGAATGCCGAGCAGACCTGTTTCAGGACGCAGTTCTTTCGAATTGTTGTCCCATTTTGGGCCGCCAACCGCACCGAGCAGTACAGCATCTGCCCGTTTGCACACCTCAAGCGTTTCGGCCGGCAGCGGTGTACCTTTCTCATCGATTGCAATGCCACCGAACAGCGCATGCTCCGTTTCGAACGAATAGCCGAATACTTCTCCGACTTTTTGCAGCACTTTTTCCGCTTCCGCTACTACTTCCGGTCCGATTCCGTCTCCTGCGATTACTGCGATTTTTTTCGTCTCAGCCATCTGTCGCACTCCCTATTCTCCGTAGAATTCCGGTCGACATAACAATTGTTTTCCGCTGCCGTTCCGGCTTGAATCTTCTATTTAAAAACAGTAACATACCCACTCAGGAATTGACCAAGATATAGAAGCTATCAGTTCCATAGGTTTTCCCTATAAGATAATATTCACCGTATGCACTTATCACCTCTATAACGCTTCTCTTTCTTAATGAAATTTGCTTCCTTATCGAACGGTTGTTACACTAGAGAAGAAGAAGATTCGCAAAACCATCCCCTTTAAGGAGCTGAGCGAACAAGATGGAGTACACGTATTTGGGAAAATCGGGATTGAAAGTCAGCAGAATTTGTCTGGGAACGATGAATTTTGGAAACCAGACCAGCGAGCAGGACGCTTTCCGCATCATGGATGAAGCACTTGATGCCGGAATCAACTTTTTCGATACTGCAAACGTTTACGGAGGCAAGGATCAAGCGGGATTGACTGAAGAAATCATCGGACGCTGGTTCAAGCAGGGTGGCGGACGCCGCGAGAAAGTCGTGCTGGCAACCAAAGTATACGGCGGTATGGGCGATGAAAACGACGGACCGAACGGAGATCGCGGACTGTCCGCCTACAAGATCCGTCGTCACCTCGAAGGCTCGCTCAAGCGTCTACAGACCGATTACGTCGAATTGTACCAAATGCACCATATTGATCGAAACGTCGGTTGGGACGAGCTCTGGAATGCCTTTGAAGTCGCTGTCGTCCAAGGCAAGATTGGCTATGTCGGCTCCAGTAACTTTGCGGGATGGGACATTGCTGTCGCTCAAAAGGAAGCGGAGAAACGCGGCATTGTCGGCCTCGTCTCCGAGCAGCATAAATACAGCCTGCTGACCCGTCAGCCTGAACTTGAAGTGCTGCCGGCTTCACAGGCACTCGGCCTTGGCGTGATTCCATGGAGCCCGCTCGACGGCGGACTGCTCGGACGCAATGCGCTGAAAAAGATTGAAGGATCTCGCAGCGGCGGCAATGCCGAACGGGTTGAACAGCATAAAGCACAGCTTGAGCAGTTTGCGGAACTGTGCGGGGAACTCGGCGAAGCACAGGATACGGTGGCGCTCGCATGGCTGCTGTCCAACCCTGCGGTTACCGCGCCGATTATCGGACCGCGTACACTGGAGCAGCTTCAGGATGCGCTGCGGATCGTCGACCTTAAGTTGGACGAATCCTCGCTCAAGCGTCTGGACGAGATCTTCCCGGGACCAGGCGGTTCTGCCCCGAATGCTTATGCCTGGTAGATCAAACATTTGATGTTGATTCATATTGGTAAACCAAATATCGAGTATCAGCGGGTTGAACTTTAACACGGTGAAACGCTTGCTTTTCTGTATAAGATAACAAAAGAACGAACCAGCGGATTTCTTCCGGGGCTCGTTCTTTTTGTTATCTCTATTCTTATTCTACCAGATCTACCAGTTTACCAGACCTTCTCGGCTCCCTTGCGGCTGCCGGGAAGACGGCGTTTCTCTGCCAAACGATTGAGCGCGTCGATGTAAGCACGGGCACTGGCTTCAAGCACGTCGGTGCTGACGCCTCGGCCGCGTACTTCCGTTTCGTTCTGACGAAGCGTCACATGCACTTCGCCAAGCGCATCCTTGCCAAGCGTAACGGCCTGGATCGCGTAATCGACCAAAGTCACTTCTTCGCCAACGGCCTGATCGATAGCATTATAGATCGAATCGACCGTACCGTTACCGCCGGACTCCGCCGTACGGCTGCCTTCACCGGCTGCGGAAACTGTAACTTTCGCCGTCGGAGCCGCTTCGGTCGCAAACGAGAAACTAAGCGATTCCAATACATATTGCTCCGGTGCATCCGCCAGCCGCTCTTCGAGCAGCGCCAGCAGATCGTCGTCGGTAATTTCTTTTTTCTTGTCCGCCAGATCTTTGAATCTGGCGAATGCTTCGTTCAACTGCTCCTCTTCCAGCATGTATCCCATTTCAAGCAGCTGCTCGCGGAAGGCATGTCGGCCGGAGTGCTTGCCGAGTACGAGCTTGCTTTCTTTATAGCCAACCGTCTCCGGCGACATAATTTCGTATGTCGTCTTTTCCTTAAGCATCCCGTCCTGGTGGATCCCCGACTCATGCGCAAAAGCATTGGCGCCGACGATCGCCTTATTGCCCGGCACGCTCATGCCGGTCAGCTTGCTGACAAGCCGGCTTGTTCTGGCGATTTCGCTCAGTGTCAACCCGGTCTTCGCTCCGAAGTAGTCAGCGCGCGTCTCCAATGCCATTGCAACTTCCTCGATCGCGGTATTACCGGCGCGTTCCCCGATTCCGTTGATCGTACCTTCGATCTGGTCCGCTCCATTCAAAATGGCCGCCAGTGCATTGGCCGTGGCCATGCCAAGATCGTCGTGACAGTGCGCGCTGAGCTGTACTTTCTCAATATCCGGCACATTTTCTTTGAGATGACGGAATATCGCACCGTATTCTTCGGGATTGAGATAGCCGACCGTATCGGGGATATTGACGACATATGCACCTTCGCGCACCGCCATCGCCACAACTTCAGCACGAAAATCCGCTTCAGTCCGGCCTGCATCCTCCAGCGAAAATTCAATCTTGGAGAAATACTTTTTGGCATAACGGATCGCGGACTGGGCCGCTTCCAGCACTTGGTGCTTCTCCATTTTCAACTTGTATTTTCGGTGGATCGGCGATGTTGCCAGGAACACATGCAGACAAGGGTCGGCAGCGCCTTTCAACGCTTCGCGCACCGCATCAATATCATTTTCCCGCGATCGGGCAAGTCCGATAACACTGACATTTTTGACTGCCCGTGCTACTGCATTTACCGCGGCCAGATCGCCCGGCGAAGCAGCAGGGAATCCTGCTTCCATGCGGTCGACGCCCAGCTTCTCCAGCTGATGCGCGATTTCGACCTTTTCCCGCGTATTCAGGTTGACGCCCGGCGACTGCTCGCCATCGCGCAGAGTCGTATCAAAGACATAAATTTTTCGCACGGTTTGGCCTCCTTCATTCTGTTCAAATGAATATGAAAAGGGGCCGTCCCGCATGCAGCATGCTGCGGTGCGGGATAGCCCCGTCCCTATGGTGTGCACTCAAACACAGCCTGGGCTTTCAATACTTATTTTTTGATCCAATGCATCATTTCGCGCAGCTGCGATCCGACAACTTCAAGCTGATGCTCGGACTCGTTGCGGCGGGTAGCGGTCAGGAACGCGCGTCCGGATTGGTTCTCCAACATGAAATCGCGTGCGAATTTACCTTGTTGGATATCCGACAGCACTTCTTTCATCGCTTTCTTCGTATCTTCCGTTACGATGCGGGGACCCGTTACATAGTCGCCGTATTCCGCTGTGTTGCTGATGGAATCGCGCATTGTCGACAGACCACCTTCATACATCAGGTCGACAATCAGCTTCAGCTCGTGCAGGCACTCGAAGTAAGCCATTTCCGGTGCATATCCGGCTTCCGTCAGCGTTTCAAATCCGGCTTTGACCAGAGCACTCACACCGCCGCACAGCACAGCCTGCTCGCCGAACAGATCGGTTTCCGTTTCTTCACGGAACGAAGTCTCAATAACGCCTGCACGAGTACAGCCGATACCTTTTGCATAAGCCAGACCGATGTCTTTCGCTTTGCCGGTAGCATCTTGGTGGATTGCGATCAGACCCGGTACGCCGAAGCCTTCTTCATAAGTTCTGCGGACCATGTGACCTGGCGATTTCGGAGCGACCAGCAGTACGTCGTTGCCTTCTTTAGCGACGATCTGACCAAAGTGAACGTTGAAGCCGTGTGCGAACAACAGAGTCGCATCGGATTTGAGGTTCGGTTCGATTTCGCTTTTATACACGGAGGCTTGCGTTTCGTCCGGCATGAGGATTTGTACGATATCGGCGCGCTTGGTCGCATCAGCAACCGACAGCACTTCGAACCCGTCTTCTTTTGCCTTATTCGCCGATTTGCCTTCGCGAAGACCGACAACTACCTGCAGTCCGCTGTCGCGCAGGTTCTGCGCATGCGCATGTCCCTGGCTTCCGTAGCCGATAATTGCGATCGTTTTTCCTTGAATCACGCTCAGGTCTGCATCGTTTTCATAATAAGTCGTAATTGCCATTCTTGTTTCCTCCTTTGTGTATAAAGCCTCAACCCTGCCCAAACAAGCGGGTAGCTCAGCGGAACCGGAAATCTGCCGGAGCTTGCAATTCTGATTTTCAGAGCCGGCTCCGTTCAGCTCCCCGCCCGTTCGGGCGAATGTACACGGACCTTCGGGATTCGTGGGCGCTGCCAACTTTTCCCGAGTCCGTACGTTTACTCGTCAATCCGTATGTGCGTTATTTATTCTATTACAGTTTCAATGCAGCAAGATTCGATTAGGCGTTGCCCCGCACCATCGCGGTTACTCCGGTACGCGATAATTCGCGGATACCGTAAGGACTTAGAAGCTCGATCATCGCGTCAATCTTCTCGGTATCTCCAACAACCTGTACCGTCAGACTGTGAGTACCGATGTCGACTACAGCTGCGCGGAAAGTTTCAACCAATCCCATAATTTCCGGCCGTGTAACCGGTTCGGACTTCACTTTGATCAAAGCCAATTCCCGGCTGACCATTGGATTGGCGCTGAGGTCAACTACCTTGATTACGTCGATAATTTTGTACAGCTGCTTCTCGATCTGCTCGATCGTCTTGTCATCGCCGATGCTTACGATGACCATTCGGGAGAGCCCCTGCTCTTCCGATTGGCCTACCGTAATGCTCTCAATGTTGAAGCCTCTCCGGCCGAACAATCCGGATACACGCTGCAGCACGCCCGGCTGGTCGTTTACGAGTATAGCTATGGTATGTTTGGTCTGCATCGTATTCGTCATGGTCATTCGTCCCCCATCAGCATTTGATCCAGCGTCTTGCCCTGCTGCACCATCGGATACACGTTCTCGCCTTTCTCGACAACGAAGTCGATCACGACCGGTCCCGGAGTATCCAGCGCTTCCTGCCAGACTTTGCGTGCTTCTTCCTTAGTCGATGCCCGCAGTCCTTTGACCCCGTAAGCTTCCGCCAGTTTGACAAAGTCCGGGCTGCCCGACAGATCGATATGGCTGTAACGATTCTCGTAGATCAGTTCCTGCCACTGGCGAACCATGCCAAGCACCTGATTGTTCAAAATAACGACTTTGACTGGGATGTTGTTAATGGCGCAAACCGCCAGTTCCTGAGAACACATCTGCACGCCGCCATCACCGTTGATCGAGATAACCAATCGTTCCGGCTGCGCCATCTGCGCGCCGATTGCGGATGGAAGGCCGAAGCCCATCGTGCCCAGACCTCCGGAAGTAATCCATGAACGCGGATTATTGAATCTGTAATACTGAGCCGCCCACATTTGATGCTGTCCGACATCCGTCGTCACGATCGCTTCACCATTTGTCGTTTCGTTCAGCAGTTCTACTACCCACTGCGGCTTCAGACCGATCTCGTCTTCTTTGTAATCGTCTTTATAACGGAACGGCTTCTCCGCTTTCCACTGTTGAAGCTTCGCTCTCCACTCGTCCGCCAATTCGGCCCGTTTAACCGACTTATTGAGCAGTTCCAACACCGTTTTTACATCGCCGACGATTGGAATATCCGTTTTGACGTTCTTGCCGATTTCGGCTGGGTCAATATCGATATGCGCGATTTTCGCTTTCGGCGCAAATCCGTTTAGCTTGCCCGTTACCCGATCGTCGAAGCGGGCACCAATGCTGATCAGCAGATCCGTTTCTTGAATCGCCATGTTCGAAGCGAATGTTCCATGCATGCCCGGCATCCCCAACCAATGCTCGTTTCCGCTTGGAAAACCTCCGAGTCCCAGCAGCGTTGTCGTGATCGGTATCCCGGTCTTCTCGACCAATTCCAGCAGCGCTTCATGTCCTCCGGAATATACGACTCCGCCACCTGCCAGAATGAGCGGACGCTCCGCTTTCGAGATGGCTTCACCCAGACGTTCAACCTGCAGCTTGTTCGGTGTCATCCGCGGATTGTAACCTCTCAGTGCAACCGGCTCTGTATGAGGCTGGAACAGGGTCATTGCCGCCGATACGTCTTTGGGTATATCGATCAGTACAGGACCTTTACGGCCCGTATTCGCGATATGAAAAGCTTCATGAATGATGCGTGGAAGTTCGTCGACACTTCGTACCAGATAACTGTGCTTCGTAATCGGCATCGTAATACCGGTAATGTCCGCTTCTTGGAAAGCGTCGGTTCCGATCAGCGTTGAAGCGACGTTGCCGGTAATGACAACAAGTGGTGTCGAGTCCATGTAGGCAGTCGCAATGCCTGTCACCAGGTTGGTCGCTCCCGGTCCCGAAGTAGCAATGCACACGCCTACTTCGCCGGATGCTCGAGCGTATCCGTCCGCTGCATGAATAGCTCCCTGCTCGTGCCGGGTCAGCAGATGATGGAAATCTTTGAAGCCGTACATAGCGTCGTAGATATACAGTACCGCTCCACCGGGATAACCGAATACGCATTTGACACCTTCCAGCACCAAACTGCGGAGCAGAATATCCGAACCCGTCAGGACTTCCTGCTTATCCACCCATTTTTCTTTCAATTCCTCTGTCGATCTCGCTTCTGGCATTTGTGCGCTCATCGTTATTCCCCCTTCCAAAGATTACATCAATCTCACATCATCGGATTGTAACAGGCCTTTCGAGCGGTGTTTTCACGCTCTTTCGCATAAAGGCTACGGAATCGAGTCCTTCTTATAAACCAAAAAACCTTCCGTCCCGCAAAGCAGATTTTCTGCTTCGAGGGACGAAAGGTTATAAGCCTCACGTGGTACCACCCAAATTTGCTCACACCTTACGGTGTGCAGCCTCAAGCGAATCTGAAATTGAAACCTCCAATTTCAAATACGCGGTTCATAACGCGAACCTCACGATTCCCCCTAATAGGCCGTAACGAGTTCATATCGGCAGCAGCCGGAAAAGTCGTTCGTTGTTCAGGGAAACAGCTCCGAGGTGAGCTCGTATATAAGGGATTTTGGCGGTAGGTTCCAGCGTACTGCTTCCCCCGCTCTCTGGCAAAAGAGCCCTTAAAACTTCGTCCTCTTCATAGCCGATCAGTTATTCAAGCTGTATGGTGCTGAATGTTAGGGTTATTATATGACTTTAGTTTTGGGGAAGTCAACACCTATTTTCGATAAAAACTAAAAAACTGATTTTAAAAATACTTCTCCGGCGTACAATTTGTCCGTCATTCGAGGACAAAAAAACCGTTCCTCTTTATCGAGGAACGGTTTGGCAAGCCAGTTTCCTGACTTTTTGGAATATAAGTGGAAGCCGTAGGGAAGACAGGGATAACGAAGGAAATCCAAAAGTAAGTTTAACTCTTCCCTTAGCGTTTTCCCGGATCGTAAGGTTCTCCCAGCGCTGCCGGAGCCCTTGATTTGCCAACCGCAACTACCAGAACGATAACGGTCAGAACGTACGGCAGCATCAGAATGAAATCCTGCGGAATGCTGGCCGACCATTCAAACAGCTGTACATAGTTCCGGATCGCCTGCGCGAAACCGAAGAACAGCGCCGCACCGAAAATACCGAGCGGATTCCATTTACCGAAGATCAGAGCGGCAATAGCAATAAAGCCTTGGCCGGAGATCGTCGTGTGCGAGAACAGCCCTGTCGTCGTCAGTGTGATAGTTGCACCGCCGAGACCTGCCAGCGCTCCGCTCAGCATAACGCCGATATAACGCATACGATTGACATTGACACCCACTGTGTCTGCTGCACTCGGATGCTCGCCGACGGCCCGCATCCGAAGACCGAATTTAGTCTTATACAGCACGTAGTACGTAACAAATACGAGAATAATGGCGATGAATGTCGTTGGGTACGAATTCAGAATACCGGTTCCCAGGATTGGTCCGATAACGGGAATAGCGGCAATATCAGGGAAACTCAATTTCGCCAGACGGTTCATCAGCAGCGGACTCTCGCCGGCACCCTCAAACAGAAGTTTTACCAAGTACAAAGTGATGCCGGTCGCCAGGAAGTTGATAACGACACCGCTAATCGTCTGGTCCGCTTTGAACGTAATGGTAGCGACAGCATGAATCAGCGATCCCAGCACACCAACGACGATCGCGGTTACGAGACCAACCCACGGCGAAGCTCCGCCCATGCCGGCTTCTTCCGCATAATACGTACCGATCGCTGCTGCGAACGCTCCGAATACCATCAAACCTTCAAGTCCGATGTTGACAACGCCCGAACGCTCCGAGAAGAGTCCGCCCAGCGCGGCAAAAATTAGAGCTGTCGAGAAGACGAGCGTCGTATTGATCAGATTACCGAATGTAAGAAGATCGATCATTTACAACACCTTCTCTTTCTTACGTTTGTAAACGGGTTTAAGGAGATAACGTACAATTCCTTGAGCCGCGATAAAGAATATGATCGAGCCAATAACGATCTGGATAATCTCCGACGGTACGCCCGCCTCAAAACTCATTTCCGAAGATCCATAAGTCAATGTACCGAACAATCCCGCACCGGCCAGCACACCGAATGGATGCGTCATCCCAAGCAGCGCGACAGCGATCCCGTTGAAGCCATAGCCCGGCAGTGAAGAATATACGCTCTGGTAATGGAATACGCCCAATGTCTCAAACGCACCCGCCAGACCGGCAAACACACCGCTGATGAACATGGCTTTAACAATATTTTTATTAACATTGATCCCTGCATAACGAGCGGCCTCCGGATTGCTGCCGACGGCACGCAGTTCGAAGCCCTGTTTCGTTTTCCACAGGAAATAATAGAAGAATATTGAAGCTAAGATAGCAACCAGAATCCCCCAGTGGACACGGGCATTGCCCATCATTTCCGACAGCCAACCGATAGAAACCCAGGCCGAAGACTCCACATCAAGCGAACGCTGGTTGCCTGGCAGCAGCAGGAATGTCCGAACAATATAGTTACAGAGGAATAACGCGATCCAGTTCAACATGATTGTCGTGATAACTTCGTTGACGCCCCGCTTGGCTTTGATGTAGCCGGCAAGTGCTGCCCACAGACCACCAAACAGTCCGCCTACAATGATCGCCAGCGGCGCATGAATGATTGCCGGAAGACCTGTCAGCTTGATCCCGATCAATGAAGCTCCCGTCATGCCCAGCAGTACTTGACCTGCTGCACCGATGTTAAACATACCGGCGCGGAAAGCAAAAGCAACCGCAAGACCAGTGAGTACGAGCGGGGCCATCTCGCGCAGCGCTTCGCCGAAGCCGTAAGGAGAACCGAAGACTCCTTTTAGCAAAGCCATATATGCAGTGATTGGGTTATAACCGCCGGTAAGCATTACAACTGCGCCCAGCAGAAGACCCATGACGATGGCTGCCAGCGAAACGACAAACGAATCGCTCGCAAACCATTTCAGAAATTTACTCATGCCTTAATTCCTCCCTGCCGGCTGCCCGCCATCATGAGGCCCAGCTCCTGATCGTTTGTTTCTTCCGGACGTACTTCTCCGATAACTTTGCCTTCGTATACGACGATGATCCGGTCGGAGACATTCAAAATCTCATCCAGTTCGAACGAAACGAGCAGAACCGCTTTACCCTGATCACGCTGCCGAATCAACTGCGTCTGAACGAACTCAATCGCGCCTACATCAAGCCCCCGAGTCGGCTGTGCCGCAATCAGAAAGTCCGGATTTTTGTTGATTTCACGGGCAATAATTGCTTTCTGCTGATTGCCTCCGGACAGCGAACGGGCTTTTGTATGAATGCTCGGCGTACGCACGTCGAAGCTTTCCACCAAACGCTTTGCCAGATCGTTGATTGCACGGAAATTCAGGAATCCACGCTTCGTGTAAGGCTGCTTGTAATAACTTTCCAGCACCATGTTCTCGCTGACCGAGAAGTCCAATACAAGACCGTGCTTATGCCGATCTTCCGGAATATGTCCCACGCCTGCTTCAGAAATCTGACGCGGTGTATGGCTGCCGATTTCTTTGCCGTTCAGCACGATTGAACCGCTGTCGATCTTCCGCAGACCCGACAGTGCTTCTATAATTTCCGTTTGTCCGTTGCCGTCCACACCGGCTACACCGACAATCTCGCCAGCATGTACGTCAAACGTCATGCCATCAAGCAGAGATATACCGTCTTTATTTTTGATCGATACGTTATTGACTTGGATAATCTTCTCTTTCGGCTGCGCCGGTGTTTTATCCACCTTAAATGAGACGTTCCGACCGACCATTTTCTCGGCCAACTGGGAGGGACTGGTCTCGTTCGTTTTGACTGTATCGATCACTTTGCCCCGACGAATAATTGTTACCGTATCAGACACAGACATAATTTCTTTCAGTTTATGGGTAATCAGAATAATCGACTTGCCTTCGGCCACAAGCCGGCGCATAATTTCGATCAATTCCGATATTTCCTGCGGAGTCAATACAGCAGTCGGTTCATCAAAAATCAGAATATTCGCACCGCGATAGAGCGTTTTGAGAATTTCGACACGCTGCTGCATGCCGACAGAGATATCCTCGATTTTTGCATTTGGGTCAACACGGAATCCGTACTGGTCGGACAACTGCTTAACTTTTTCCGAAGCTGTCTTGTAGTCAATCTGTACACCGCCTTTGGAAGGCTCCATACCGAGAATAATATTTTCGGTTACGGTAAACGGCTGAACCAACTTGAAATGCTGGTGCACCATTCCGATTCCGAGATCGATCGCTTTGTTTGGACTGTCAATCGCTACAGACTGTCCATTAATTTCAATATGTCCTTCGTCAGGCTGATACAGCCCGAAAAGGATGTTCATCAGCGTCGATTTGCCTGCACCATTCTCACCAAGCAGAGCATGAATCTCGCCTTTATGCAGCTTAATGCTGATTGAATCGTTGGCAACGATTCCGGGAAAACGCTTCGTAATTTGCTTTAACTCGACAACGGGAGCTGCAGCAGCCATGAGATCACCCTTCATCTTTCGTAGTGGTAGCTTGTCTCAATCAGATGAACGGTTTCGCCTGTCTGAGATTTCGTACCTAACCCGTGTACGAAGTCTCCGACGGAATCGCACTTAAACCGTGTGCGTTTCAGCCAAGCGAAATCCTACTATTTAAGTGAGACAAGCTAGTGGTCCTGCATTTAACGGTAAACGTAACGACAAGGCCGGTTCAAGGAACCGGCCTTGTCACAAATATGATATGGCACGAGGTGATTACTTTACAGTAGGAACTTCGATTTCGCCGCTAACAATTTTTTCTTTGTAAGACTCGACTTCGTCAAGAACTTCCTGCGGTACGTTAGCGCTGGATGTGTCAGCAATGCCTACGCCGTCTTCTTTAAGTCCCAGGACAGTCGTTGTGCCGCCCTTGAACGTTCCGTCGATTACCTGCTGAGATACCGTCTTGATCGCAACGTCTACGCGTTTGATCATGGAAGTCAATGTGATATCATCACCGAAATCAAGCGATTGGTCTTTGTCTACACCGATAACCCATACTTCTTGGCCTTGACCTTTGCGGTCTTTGGCTTCGTTGAATACACCATTTCCTGTACCACCGGCAGCTTGGAACACGATGTCCACGCCTTCGTTGTACAGAGTGGATGCCGCTGCTTTACCTTCATCCGGTTTGTCGAATCCGCTCGCGTATACGGCTGTGAATTCAGCATCCGGGTTGGAAGCTTCGATACCAGCTTTGAAGCCAATTTCGAACTTCTTGATTGTCGGGGATTCCATACCGCCAACAAATCCGATTTTATTAGTTTTCGTCATTTTACCGGCAACAACGCCGACGAGGAACGCACCTTCGTTTTCGGAGAACAGAACGGACTCTACGTTCGGAGCGTCAACTGCTGCGTCAATAATAGCGAAGTTGGAATCAGGATTTTGCTTGGCAATTTCGCCCAGAGCACTTTCCAATGCGAAACCAATACCCCAAGTCAGATCATATCCGCCTTTTACAAATTTGTTCAGGTTCGGCTGATAATCCGCTTCGCTTGTACTTTGCAGATATTCAACTTTGATCCCCTGCTCTTCCTTAAGCGCCTGCAGGGCTTCCCAAGAGGTTTCGTTGAAAGACTTGTCGTTTACGCCGCCAGTGTCGGTAACCATGCCGATTTTGATGTCGCTTCCGGCCTTGCTTCCTTCCCCTTCACTACCAGTAGAAGCCGAGTTGCCGCTGTTATTGTTGCCGCATGCGGCCAGAACAAGTGAAAAGGCCAACAGCATGAAAAGCGAGAGTTTTACAGCTTTCTTCATTTTGGATAGTTCCCCCTTAGGATCTTTGCCTGATTGGATGAGCGTTCGCCGTTTAAACTACGCTGACTGTACGTTGAACGTCTCTCTGCACAGGATGCTTTCGCTTTTCAGATTATACATTCAGTACGAAACAAAATCTACTATTAAACATTGATTTCAAAAAATAAAATTCGTTTTTTTTGAACTGTAACCGCTTACTATCTTTAGACGTAACATGCGTTGTGACTTAATAACGAACAATATCTTTCTTTATTTAAGGATACATCGTTAAAACGCTTTAAAGTGTTAAATAATACAAAAGCTTTAACAGAGCCATTCTTAGTGAAAATCCTCTTTTTTTTCTTTCTATCGTTCTCTTCTTAGTATAAAGATATAAAAAGATCCCCTAAAGGAAATAGGAATTTCCTTTAGGGGATCTTTCGTACGCTTTAATTAAGCGTTGATTTTTTCTTTTGCAGCAGATGCCAGCGAGTTGAACGCCGTAAGGTCGTTCACAGCCAGATCAGCCAGCATTTTGCGGTTCATGTCGATACCAGCCAGTTTCAGACCGTGCATCATTTTGCTGTAAGACAGACCGTTTTGGCGTGCTGCCGCGTTAATACGAACGATCCACAGTTTGCGGAAGTTGCGCTTCGTCTGACGACGATCGCGGTAAGCATAGATCAAGGATTTGTTAACTTGCTCTTTTGCTGTTTTAAAAATGCGGTGTTTAGAACCAAAATAACCTTTTGCCAGTTTCAATACTTTTTTATGACGACGACGCGTCACGAATCCGCCCTTAACTCTTGCCATATCTAAAGACCTCCCAGTCGATTGTGTTTAGAACTACTTAAGCTGCTTAAGACCTTGAGCCAGACGCTTAACGTCGCCGGAAGCCATCAGATGATCGGCTTTCAGGTTGCGCTTAGCACGCTTCGATTTATGCGAGAGAAGGTGGTTGCGGTGCGAGCTGTAGCGCGTCACTTTACCAGTTCCCGTGATCTTGAAGCGGCCTTTCAAACTGCTGTGTGTTTTCATTTTAGGCATTGTCGTTTCCCCCTATTGGTTTTTCGGTGCCAGAATCATAATCATGCTGCGGCCTTCGAGTTTCGGTTGACGGTCGACCGCGGAAATCTCCGATACTTCGTCCCGTACCCGTTCGAGCACTTTCTGGCCAAGCGAAGCGTGTGTAATTTCCCGTCCGCGGAAGCGTACGGAACATTTTACTTTGTCTCCGGCTTCCAGGAATTTAACCACGTTGCGCAGTTTTGTCATATAATCGTGTTCCTCGATGTTCGCACTGAAACGAACTTCTTTAAGCTCAACGATTTTCTGATTTTTGCGCGCTTCTTTGTCTTTCTTCTGCTGTTCATAACGGAACTTGCCATAATCCATGATCCGGCAAACTGGCGGTTTTGCTTGAGGTGCCATGTTCACCAAGTCCAAATTAAGATCTGCAGCCATCTGGAGAGCCTCACGCAATGGCTTGATTCCGATCTGTTCGCCTTCTGCGCCTACCAGGCGTACTTCGCGCGCCCGAATTTCCTCATTGATCATATGGTCCTTACTAATAACCGTCCACCTCCAAATCGATTTTGTTGCAGGGGCTTATTTGCCCATAATAAAAGGGATACGGACAGACAGTCCGCATCCCTGTTGATCTTCAATCTTCATGAGAAAAATTCTTCATAAATGATTGGATCGGGAACCAGTCAGCTTTACGCCGAACAGGTGAGAAGCGGAGCTTCTGCTTTTGAATCCAAGTTGTTAAACAACACTTTTACAACTATACCAGATCACCAAGCGCTTGTAAACATTTTTTTGAAAAATTTCACGAAGGCTTGTATGTCTTTAGCTTTGCTCGCTTTGCACTTCGTCCAGACGCACGACCCGGGTATGCTTAGTATGGCTCCACTGCTTGTTGTTTTGCGTGAAGAAGGCGTAGAACGTGATTGGGAACCATGACAGCAGGTAGATCGGGAACAGCAGCATGTACGCATACACTTTCCACGATTTGACCTTTTCCAGGAACATGGCAACGAAGAATACGGCAACCTGGGCAACAATAGCAACGGCAGCAACCCACAGCGGCATGTAATCGTAAACGGTCAGAAGATGCGGTCCGCCAAACAAAGCGATATCGCCGTACAATACGACGGTCAGCATCAACGTCAGCAGTACGATGTACACGTTAACCGCATACAGCGCCATATCGAACTTGACCAGACTGCGATCACGGATGCTCTGCCACAGAAGTGGGAAGAAATATTTCCGCGCTACTGTGAAGTGACCCTGCATCCAGCGCAGACGCTGAACGGAAGAAGCTTTGAATGTCAGCGGCTTCTCATCATAGATTTTGGCATGGTAGTTGAATTTCGGATAAACGCCGCGTTTGACACAGCGCATCGTGAACTCCAAGTCTTCGACAAGGCTTGTTGCGCCCCAGCCCATCTCTTGCAGCAGCTTATTGTCAAAGCACATGCCTGTGCCTCCGAGGAAGTTGGCCATATTCAAATTATGACGCGACAGCTGCCACAACCGGTTGATGTACCAATACGAAATTCCGTAAGCAGCCGTAATCCAAGAGTCGTCCGGATTTTTTGTGTCAATGTATCCCTGGATAACTTTGGCTCCACGGCAGAGATCGTCGTTCATGCCAAGCAGGAAATCGGGATGTGCCAGGTTATCTGCGTCCAGCATGACGATGCCGTCATACTCGCGTTCCAGCTTCCACAGTTCCTCCAGCATCCACTCGATCGCATAACCCTTGCCCCGCAAATTCGGATTCGTGCGGACGCAAGCGTTCCAACCGTGTTCGCGTACAATGTCTGCCGTCTTGTCCGTACAGTTATCACAAATGACGAAAACATCGTACAGCTCTTTCGGATAACGCAGACGTTTCAAGTTTTCCATCAGCGCTCCGATGACCTCTTCTTCGTTATGCGCGGCAACCAGAATGGCAAATGATTTTTGCGGCTCAAATGATTTTTGTTTTTGTTTTTTGTACAGTCCGAACAGCGCAAATCCGAACTGGTACACTCCGATTATGGCCAGCAGCACCTGGAGTGTTACGAATGTTACTTGCAGCATGGTTGGTTGAACCCCCTTTTTTTTACCCCTATGTACACAGAAAGTTTTTGTTTGTGTGTCTTCTGTGCATAATGTCCATAGCGACTTTAAAATGACCCTTTTGTTATTTTGGATTAAACATGAATCATTCTTTTCGATTTTGGCGATTTTGCAGACATTTGTCAAAAGCGTGAAATCGTGCTGCAAGTCAAAAAAAGAAGCTTCTACCCTCAAATTACAAGCCGGGTCTATCTGATTCGCTTGCGCAGCACCGGTTATATCCTTATTACGCCGAGTTGCTCGTTTCTTGCTCATTTTCTTTCAGATTTCGAGTTTAGACCCGCCTCCCGTTCTCTCTGTCATCAAATTAAACGCGGAGTACTGATAAAAGTTGGGCAAATTCGGTTAATTTTTTTTAACCCTATTATAATTGCCTTGAATCATTGTATAATTCGGGGTTGATAGAGTCAAAAGTACAACTTCAAGTACAACCTGATGTGGAACTGCCGTCCCGCACTGTTTCGGATTTGGCGCTTTGGAGAAAACAAATCGCCTAAACCGACCGGCGTTGGCAGAAAAAAAAGATAGCCCCGTCGCCTTTTTCATTCGCCGGGCTCTTTATCCGGAGGTATGTTGCTATGCGTAGCTTGCTAATCAAGCTGAGCCAATTGGACCAGCGCATCTTCAAATGGGTGAACGGTCGTCTGCACCATCGCGTTCTCAGTATCCTGCTCTACTATTTGACTCATCTGGGCGGCGCCACCTTTACCATCACGGCGACCGTGCTTGCTTCTTGGCTTGCACCCGCTCCCTGGAATTCGGCAGCCCTGCACTCGCTCGTCGCACTGGCTGTAAGTCACGTACCGGTCGCAATTGTCAAAAAGCTGTATCCAAGGGTGCGTCCGCACCTTGCGCTGCCCGAGACAAACACTTTTCGTAATCCGCTTGTGGATCACTCGTTTCCTTCCGGACACACCACAGCAATTTTTTCGGTCACGGTTCCCATTATGCTTCTGCTTCCTTGGACGACTCCCGTGCTGCTTCCTGTCGCATTAATTGTAGGAACCTCCCGGATGTACCTTGGCCTGCACTATCCTTCCGATGTATTGGCCGGCTGTGCGATCGGATCCCTGACCGCTTGGCTGACAGTTGCATTATGGCCTTAAAGCCGCTATCGTAGAAGGGTACGCAGCCTAAAACAACCCGGTCCGCCGACCGTATCCAACGTCTGGTTCGCGCCCTCTTTCCTCATTTTTATACGAGGCGCCGCCAGTCCGGAATAACGGATCAAATGCGGTTGTTCATGTAAGGGGCGAATCGAAAAATCGGCCAGCTCTTTCGTGCCGCAGGCGCAGGAGCGGGCTTTTCCGAAAAAGGTGACGAAAACGTGTCCAAATACAGAGTGCTGATCCTGTCGGAAGGCTTCGGCGCGGGACATACAAGGGCCGCCTATGCCCTGTCCGGCAGTCTTCGCAAACTTTCACCCGATGTTCAAAGCCGGGTACTGGAGCTTGGAAGCTTTCTCAATCCCAAAGTTGCTCCGCTGTTCATCAGCGCTTACAAGAAAACGGTCATCACACAGCCCCGTCTTGTGCGAATGATGTACAAGCAGCAGTATAAAAAGTCGATCAATCGTCTGGCGACACTGGCGCTGCATCGGCTGTTCTACACCCATGCGCGCGACGTGATCCAGCAGCTCAGACCTGATCTTGTTGTGTGCACTCATCCGATTCCAAGCGCGGTTATTTCAAGGTTGAAGCGCTTGGGCCTGAATGTACCGCTCTGTACGGTCATTACGGATTACGATGCGCACGGCACATGGATCAGCGGAGAAGTCGATCATTATCTCGTTTCCACCGAAGAAGTCAAAAACAAGGTGCTGCTGCGCGGAGTTTCCCCGTTCCGCATCGATGTAACCGGCATTCCGGTTCATCCAAGCTTCTGGGAACATCCGGTCAAAGCGAGCATTCTACAGCAAATGGGTCTCAAAGATATGCCGACCGTTCTTGTCATGAGCGGCGGTTGGGGACTAATGAATGGAGACGTACTTAATCCGTATCTGACGCGTTGGCGTCAAGATGTGCAGCTCGTTTTCTGCGTTGGCAGCAACGAAAAAGCGATGCGCAAGTTGAACCGCGATCCACGCTTTCAACACGAACATATTCGCGTTATGGGTTATACGAAAGAAATCGATAAACTCATGGAAGTCTCCGATCTGCTGATTACGAAACCCGGCGGCATGACTTGTACGGAAGGTCTTGCCAAAGCAATTCCGATGCTGTTCCACAATCCTCTTCCCGGACAAGAAGAAGAAAACTGCGAGTACTTTACCAGCAAAGGCTGGGGCGAGCGGCTTTCTTCGTTGGAAGTGGTCGGAAAGTGGATGGCACGGCTAACCGACGCGGAAGCTTATGAAGAGTTGGTACGCCGGCGCGCAGAAAGCCGTCTGAACATCGAAAAGCTGCGTCCGATGCAAAGTGCGCGGCGAATCATCGAAATATTGGAAACAACGAACAAGGTGCCTTTCTGAGAAATCGGAAAGGCGCTTTTTCTTTTTGGCACAGAAAATGCAGGACCAGACCAAAAGGTCAGAAAGCTCGCAAAACACTGCTTCTGCGAACCCTCTGACCTTGGGCCTAACATTTATTCGAGTTTGCGGCTTGCCGGTTCCTCCGAACAAACTTGAACGAAAGAATGGAAAAACGTATCGAAAACTGTTCTAAAGCGATCAGACCTCGGACTTTTCTTCCTCGACGACCGGAGTTTCATTCTCCGCTTCTTCGGCAGCCATAGCGGCTCTTTCGTCCGAAGAAATACGGTAAGGCTCCATGCGAACCTCTTCGTATCGTTCAAGTGCCTTTTCGCCGATTACAACTTCGCAGCGATGGATATTCATGCCCTTGCCCATGAATTTGTGCTCATATTCGGTCATCACATGTTCTTCGTTGATGCCATCGCGATGCAGGTTCAGACTAATGTTGGTCATCTGCAGACCCGAATCCGCAAACGAGTTCAACGAGAATTCGAACAAAGTCTCGGAGTCCGTCTTGAAATGAATTTGTCCGTTAGCATTCAACACACGCTTGTACATATCCAAAAAACGCGGATGCGTCAAACGGCGGCGTGCATGCTTTTTCTTCGGCCATGGATCGCTGAAATTCAAATAAATGCGCTCCAGTTCGCCTGGAGCAAAAATATCTTCGAGTTTCTCGACGTTGGCACGTGCCAGCATCAAGCTCGGCGGCGTATCATGACCTTGTTCCGCCCAAGCCGCTCTCGCTTTCTCGCTTGCCCGGCGAACCAGTTCGTCATACATATCGATACCGATGAAATTCGCTTGGGGATTGCGCACGCTTGTACCGCTGATAAAGCGGCCTTTGCCCATACCAAGCTCTACATAGATCGGGTGGTCGTTGCCGAACAATTCGGCCCAACGTCCCTTATACTGTTCCGGTTCGAGGACAACCAATTCCGGTTGTGCCTCCAGGTTTTCCCGGATTCCTTTTCTTCCGCGTAAACGCATGTCATTCCTCCGCTATAAAAATCTCGGCTCGGCCATCTCCGATGCATACCGCTTCCGGCGCTTTGCCGCATGGATCCGTCGTCCGATTATCCGTACGCTCGAGCCTCCGCCTTATTGTGCCGAAGTTCCTGCAAAAAGTAAAGACGAAAAAGAAGCCCTTCCGCTCGGGAAGGGCTTCTGGAGCGGTCGGCACGATCGTCGATCTGCCGATGCCGCTTATCTATGCCGGGATAATAATCCGGTTAAGCGAAAGAGCGCCTTTGCGCTTGGTTCTCGTTTATTCCGTGCGATCCGCGGCAAAATCAAATGCCTTTTCAAATGCGCTGCGAATTTTCTTGCGGGCTCCCACTTCGATCTGATGGCCGTTGTTGAAACGCACGCCTGTCAATGCAAGCGCTTCTTCACGGGTCAGCTGGACCGAAATTTTTTCCTCGGAATGATCCGGTGCAAATTGAGTAGTCATTATCAATCACCTCTTCGTTTCTATAAGAATAATCGGCACTTCCCGGAATCTAAAGATAGCGTTACCATTATTGATATATCGCTATTTTTCCGTGTTCCGATCTCAAGTTAAATATAACACATCGATGTAAGATATATCAAGCGCAAAATTTATTTTTTTATCGTATATTTTTGTTCAAGGAATCCATTTTCACAGAATTATTCTTTTTACTCCCAAGCGATTTTGATATAATTAAAGATTGACGGATAAGGTGTCTCTCGGTAATGAACCTCTGTCCATTTTGAAAGGAGTTCGACTAATGTTTTCTTATATTCCGGCTCTTGCATCAGAGAAGCCTCTACTCTGGAGCGATAAGCGGTTCCATACATGGAATACCGAAATGCATGACCAATTCGGCGACAAAGTATTTAAAGTTATGCTTGATGCAGGCTTTACCTGTCCAAACCGCGACGGATCCATCGCCAAAGGCGGCTGTACGTTCTGCAGCGCGCGCGGATCGGGCGACTTTGCAGGCAGCCGCCGTGATGATCTCGTTACTCAATTCAACAATATTCGCGATCGTCAGCATCTGAAATGGCCGAGCGCAAAATATATCGGTTATTTTCAAGCTTATACAAATACGTATGCTCCCCTGGAAACGCTGCGTGAGTACTATGAAGAAATTCTCAAGCAGCCCGGTGTGGTCGGACTTGCTATCGCTACCCGTCCCGACTGCCTGCCGGACGATGTGATCGATTATCTGGCCGAATTGAACGAACGAACTTACTTGTGGGTTGAAATGGGCCTGCAGACGATCCACGAGTCGACTTCTACGCTGATTAACCGTGCACATGATACGGCCTGCTACGAGGAGGCGGTTGCGAAGCTGCGGGCACGAGGCATTCGTGTCTGTGCCCATATCATCTATGGTCTGCCGCAGGAGTCGCATGAGATGATGCTGGATACCGGACGCGCGGTAGCCAATATGGATGTGCAGGGCATCAAGATTCACCTGCTGCACTTGATGCGCAAAACGCCGATGGTCAAGCAGTACGAAGCCGGACTGCTCCGCTTCCTGGAGCGCGACGAGTACATCAAGCTGATTGTCGACACCTTGGAAATTCTGCCTCCGGAAATGATTGTGCACCGACTGACCGGTGATGCGCCCCGCGACCTGCTGATCGGTCCGATGTGGAGCTTGAAGAAGTGGGAAGTGCTGAACGGCATTGATGCCGAACTGGAGAATCGCGGAACCTGGCAGGGCAAGTACTGGAGGGGTTAAGAAAGATGGGATTTGTATCGGTACTTAACTTTGCCCAGCAGCTGATTCAGAAAAGGCTTCAGCCGGGCGATATTGCTGTCGACGCTACGGTCGGCACAGGGGCAGACACGCTCTTCCTGGCACGGACCGCCGGAGCTCGCGGACGGGTTTACGGATTCGATGTCCAGCAGTCTGCGCTGGATCAAGCAGTGATGCGCCTGGAACGCGAGATGGAAGCCGGTACAAAGCTGGCTTCCACCGAGCTGCTGCTGCGCAGTCATGCGGAGATGGCGGAGGCGCTGCCGGCGGATCATCAAGGCCGGGTTGCCGCTGTCATGTTCAATCTAGGCTATCTGCCGGGAGCGGAAGATCTGAGTGTAATGACGACATCGGTATCCACGCTGCCCGCTCTTGAAGCCGCGCTGTCTCTCCTGCGGCCCAAGGGCATTCTGACCGCGGTGCTCTATCCCGGACACGACGGAGGCGGCGCAGAGGCGCTCGCCGTCGAACGCTGGGCCGGCGAACTGCCGGGATCAGCGGCACGATGCATTTTGTATCGCCAGCCCCAAAGGCCGGAAGCCCCTTATCTGATTGCAGTGGAAAAAGTTTAATCAGAGGGACTATAAGCTCCTGCAGGTACAAGATTGAAAATTCCGAACCGAATACGGCTTTGGACCGGCGATACACTTTACTAAGCCGGAAAAGAGGAAAACATCCCTCTTTTCCGGCTTTTTTATGCATAAAGAAATAGTGGAATGCAAAAACGGGTATGTATGAGAACAAGTATGTATCGAGTAAGAAGCAAACAAGCTGTATAAATTGATCTTCCGGGAGGAACTGCCATGCTTCACCGCTCTACAGATCCTATGGCTTCTATGGCGCCTGCTTCGCCGAACGGCCAGACATTCCCACGTTCGGTACAATCGGCCGAAACAGCCGCCGACGCCGGTCTCTCCCGGCAGACTCATAGTGAGTCGGAAGGTGCCAGTCCCTTTCTGCTGGACGGCGCCGACGGCGTGACGCTCTTCGTTCATGCATGGCCGCTGGCCCAGCCGAAGGCCGTCGTGCAAATTTCGCACGGTATGGGCGAGAACGGCGGCCGCTATGCCGATCTCGCCGCGGCGCTGAATGCGGCGGGCTATGCCGTGTACGCGGGCGACCACCGCGGTCACGGCCGGACGTCCGGCGAGACGCCGGACGGACCGCTGCGCCAGGGCTATGCCGGGCCTGATGGGCTGAACGGCATGTGCCGCGATCTGCTGATCATCGCGGCAGAGATTTCCCGGCGCCATCCGGGTGCGCCGGTGATCCTGCTCGGCCACAGCATGGGCTCGTTTCTCGCCCAAAAGCTGATGGCCGACCAGCCGGCTTATTATGCCGGCTTCATCTTGACCGGCAGTTCCGGCCGCCGAGCTGCGCTGCCGCTGAAGCTCGGACGCGCATTTGCGGCGGCCGAGGCGCGGCTGCTCTCGCCCGCGTTCGCGTCGTTTGCGCTGAACGCGCTTGTGTTTGGTCCCTTTGGCCGAGGTTTTAAGCCCCGGCGGACACGCTTCGACTGGCTGTCGCGCGACGAACGAGCCGTCGACGACTTTGTCCGCCATTACGGCCGGAAGCTGTTCAGCTGCGGATTTTTCCGCGACTTCTTTCAACTGCTGCTGGATATTCAGCGCCCGGAGCTTCCGAACCGGATCGAATTTACCGGCCCGGTTCTGCTGTGCTCCGGTGAACACGATCCGGTAGGCGGTGAAGAAGGCGTGCGTCGTCTAAAGCTCTTCTATGAAAAGGCCGGAATTCGAAATCTTGAGTGCCGCGTTTACCGAGGGGCACGCCATGAATTAGCATTCGAAGTCAACCGCAGCGAGATTATCTCCGGTTGGATCGACTGGATGGACCGGCACTTTGGAACGATTCCGCCTTCGAACATTGACATACCGAACCGTTGACAATGTCTATGCGGCAAAAGTTATTCAGAACATTCGGACGAAATCCGACGAGACCGGACGAAAAAGAGAGCTTCCCGCTTATAAGCGGAAAGCTCCCTTTTTATCATTTGCTCATTTTTTTATTTGTTCATTTGCTCATTTATTCCTGACGGTTCTTATCCGATCAGTTTTCGTAATCTTCGTAGTATGCGAACATATTCGAGTCGTTCAATTCTTCATCCGGCGGGGCTTCCATATCGTAGTAGCCGTCATTGTCCGAAGCGCCTCCTCCTACATCTCCTTCACGATTTTGGAAAAACTCCAGGAACGGACGTCCATATTTGCGGTATTTCACTTCACCTACGCCTTTGATCCGCAGCATTTCAAACTCTGTCTTCGGCTTGTGAATACTCATCTCGCTGAGCGTTGCATCGTTGAAAATAATATAAGACGGCACATGCTCCTTCTCCGCCAACTCGCGCCGGATCAGACGCAGCTGCTCGAAAATGGTCACTTCGACCGCTGAAAGCTTCTCGTCCGCACGCGGCCGACTGCTCCGGGAACCCGAAGATGCGGCGAACGCTGCTTTGCGCGCTTCGCGCTGGAATACCTGCCGGCCACCTTTGAGCACTTCCGTAGCAAGCGGTCTTAATTTCACAACCGGATACTGACCTTCCGTCAGCTCCAGATACCCTTCGGAAGCGAGCACATTGATCATATCGACGATTTCTTTTTCCGTTTTGCCGTTAAGCATTCCATAAGTCGACAGCTGGTCAAACTTGTACTGCAGCACTTTTTTGTTGCGGGAGCCTTTGAGCACACCGGCTACCATCGAAGCTCCGAAGCGCTCTCTCATCCGGTAAATACAAGAGAAGATCTTCTGTGCATCCACCGTAATATCGATGATCTCCCGCTCGTCCCGGCAGGAGCTGCAGCTGCCGCATGGCTTGTCTTCGTGCTCCTCGCCGAAGTAATCCAGTTGGGCGCTGCGCAGGCATCTTGTCGTATAACAATAATCGACCATCTGCTGCAGCTTCCGGTATTCGTTATGACGCCGCTCTTCTTCTTGTCCGTTCTGCTCGATCAGGAATTTCTGAACGACGATGTCCTGCGCACTGAACAGCAGAATACATTCGCTCGGTTCGCCGTCCCGGCCCGCACGACCGGCTTCCTGTACATAGGCTTCCATATTTTTCGGCATATTATAGTGAATGACATAGCGTACATTCGACTTATCGATGCCCATACCGAAAGCGTTGGTTGCGACCATCACCCGTACATCGTCGTACAGAAACGCTTCCTGTGCGCTTTCGCGTTCCTCATCCGTCATGCCCGCATGATAGCGTCCGGCCGCAAGCCCCTGCATCGACAGCTTGGAGTACAGCTCATCCACTTCCTTGCGCGTTGCCGCGTATACAATGCCGGCTTCGCTTGCATGGCTTTTGGCATAATCGAAAATGTAGTCCTTCTTGCTCTCGCCCCGCAGTACGGTGAAAGCCAAATTGTCGCGACCCAGCCCGGTGACAAACGTATTCGCCTCCTGCAGATGAAGCAGTCTGACGATGTCGTCCATGACCTGCGGCGTCGCCGTCGCGGTAAAAGCGGCTACGGTCGGTCGGTGCGGCAGCGAATCGACAAAGGGCGCAACCGCTAGATAGCTGGTACGGAAATCATGTCCCCACTGCGAGACGCAGTGAGCTTCGTCGACCGCCACACAGTCAATGCGCAGATTCGCCATCTCGTTTTGGAACCAATCCAGTTCCAATCGCTCGGGCGCAACATACAGCAGCTTCAGTTCGCCGCGCTGCGCCGCCCGAATGCGTTCATTGACTTCGCGTCCGCTCAGCGTGCTGTTGATATATGCCGCCGCAATTCCGTTCGTTACAAGCGCGTCGACTTGGTCTTTCATAAGCGAGATCAGCGGAGAGACGACCAACGTCAATCCTTCCATCATCAGCGCCGGAATTTGATAACAGATCGATTTACCGCCGCCCGTCGGCATGATTCCCAATGTATCTCGGCGGGTCAGCAGACTTTCGACAATTTTTTTCTGGCCCTCGCGAAAATCGGGATAACCGTAATATTTCTGCAGCAGTTCGCCTGCCTGCTCCATCAGCACCGTTTCTTCAATAGCCATTATGCAAAACTCCTTAAAGGGAATGCCGCCTGCGGCATCCCCGTAGATTCACTGTTCGTCAAGACGCCCGACTAGAAGCCCGAATCATACAGATCCGTGAACTTTATTGGAGCGTGTTCTTTCTATATTTTACCGGGCATGCGTCAATCGGGCAACAACCGAATGGGAACAAATATTCTTTTTCGCAAAAAACGTCACATCCCCCTTTTCCATTTTGTCTCCTGTATCGTAAGGGCAGACAAAGTATCTTAACGGCGTAGAAAGAAATGTGCTAAAGGTGCCTATCCTTTTCTCCTGCCCACCATTCGACATACAAAGGAGATTATACAACGATGGAACAGCGTATGAACATGCAGCAGGTGCTTCCCAACGTCTACAAAAAAATGATGGAACTTGAAATGGCAATCGCTGGCGCGAATCTGAACTCGACAATTCTCGAATTGATCAAAATCCGCGCATCTCAGCTGAACGGCTGCGCCTTCTGCCTCAATATGCACACACGTGATGCGCGCAAGTTGGGCGAAACCGAACAGCGTCTGCATGTTCTGGCGGCTTGGCGGGAAACTCCGTTCTTCAACGATGAAGAGCGGGCGGCACTGGCGCTGACCGAAGCTGCTACCCGTCTGGATCGTCATGGCGTGCCTGACGACGTCTATGACGAAGCTGTCCGCCTATTCGGACAAGAAGGCACTGCCAAACTGATCATGGCAATTGTAGTGATCAACGGCTGGAACCGGATCGCCGTCTCGACCCGTTTGATGCCGGTCTGACTCCAGCGAGTCCGCTGCCGAATATCCTCTGATCAGACTTTTTTCGCAAATCGAAAGCCCGCTGTACCCGGCGGGCTTATTCGGTATTTTCTGGCCTTTTGGCGGCGGCTCTGGTATATTGGACTCGGCGAATCGCGGCTTCATGCTTGACTTTTCAACCTCTTGATCGGCCGCGTACGACCTACGATCCCTTTTCAAGAATGGAGTTCATCCGATTATGGCTTATACGAATAAACGACCGGGCGGTAAGAAGCGTCCTCCCGGCGTCAAGAAAGATAATTCTTACACAGCTCGAGAAGAAGCAAGACGTGCGAAAACAGATGCTCAATCCCGCAGCTTCACTGTGACCCAGCCTGCCGAACTGCTGGCTTTCCTGCTGGAGCATATGAAAGGTATGGGCCGAAACTCGGTCAAATCCGTACTGGCTCATGGACAAGTTCGGGTCGACGGCACCGTCGTTACCTTGTACAACCATCCGCTGGAGCCCGGCCAGACTGTCGTTGTCGGCAAGGAACGGGCCAAGCCGAAAATGAAATTGAGCGGTATGCGCATTCTGCACGAAGACGACGACGTCATCGTGATTCGCAAAGAAGCCGGCCTGCTGTCCATGTCCGCTTCGCGCGAAGAAGACAATACGGTCTACCGTCAACTGATGGGACATATTCGGCAGACCAATCAGCAGGGACGCCTTTTCGCACTGCAGCTGCTTGAGAAAGACGCCTCCGGTGTCATGCTGCTCGCCAAGACGGAAGCGGCCAAGGAAGCGCTGCATGAACAGTGGAACACAGGAACCGCCAAGCAGTCTTACATGGTACTTGTAGAAGGCAAAGTCAAAACCGAATCTGATACCGTGACTTCTTGGCTTCGCGAGACGAAGACAATGAAGATGTACGCCAGCCGCAAGGAAGGCGACGGTCTGCATGCCGTTCTGCACTACAAGCTCCTGAAATCAGGCAGTCAGATGTCGCTGCTTGAAGTTACGACAGAAACCAACCGCAAAAACCAGATTCGTGCCCAGTTCGAAGACATCGGACATCCGGTCGTTGGCGACAAGAAATACGGATCGACGCTGCGCACTCTCGGTCGTCTGGGACTACATGTACACCAACTGACCTTTGTCCATCCGACAACGGGTAAGACAATGAAGTTCGACACGGAAGCGCCGAAGCCTTTCTTTGCGGCATTCCAGGAAAACAAACCGGAGTAAGCTCAAGGAAGTTCAGGCTGATACCATCGGTTTGCTTTATATCAAAAAGTCACGCTTCTTGCATAGAAGCGTGACTTTTTGTCGTAGAATGCGTATTTTTTGAGTGATAAAGAAACGCAGCAGCGGCGGAATCCGCTTATTGGGCCCTGCTGCTGCCCTGATTCAATGCTGTATTTCTGTAATTCTGTATTGCCGTAGTTCTATCGTACATAATCGGAAAATTCCGCTGCTTTCCCGTTAATCTTCGCTTCCGCTTCGCCTGTTTCGGCAAGGATCAGTTCCAGTCTTCGGCTGTGCAGACTGCGATAGCTTACGCTTCTGCCGTCCGGAGCAAACGACGGTGTCCGATCGCGCATCAGGACAGCGAAGCCTTCCAGATCGTCGGCGTCCAGACTCTCCGCCTCCTCAACACTTGCCGCTTCGATTACGACGGCTCCGTGAGATCCCGTGCTGCGTACGTTAAGGCGATCCTCCGTCTCCTCGAGCTCATATTCGTTTCGTAAATAGACCGCCAGATAAGCGCCTCCGACTTGGCCGAACAGAGCCCGCTCTTCGCGAATCCACTCGCCTTTCGGCAGTACACCGACAATCGTCGGGTCTTCTCCCTCCGGCACCGGATACATTGCCATCACTACGCTGCGGTCCGGCAAAATTTTTGCATACGGGCTTTCGTGACGCAGATCTCCCTCGGCATATCCTTTTCCGGGATGGATAAAGTAAGCCTGGTTCACCGCATTTCCCAGTTCATACGACAGTGGGAACGTAATATCCCAGCGGTGCTGTTCATTGTCGAATTCTTCCGATTGCTCCCACATGCCGCCTGCTGCATAGGCATCGGTCAGATACGTGTAGCTGTGCAGCTCGCGATCCGATCCGTTAGGCTGAGGCTTAAGAATCTTCTTCTTGACCTCCGTCGGTACAAGGCGGTCAATAGCCGCAATTCGGGCGTCTTCCGGCGCTTCATAATACAAGAAGCCCGCATACTCGGCGCGTACCAGCTCAGGAGGCAGCCTGAAGTCGCCGTACTGCAAATAATCGAATGCCGCATTCCGATCCCTCGGCGCATCCACTGCCAACCCCCGGGCATGCGGCCCGGCCCAGGCACCGCCGATGTAATGCAGCGATCGCTCACGCCATAACAGATCCAGCATCCGGTTCAAATCATCCGTAATCTCCGGATCATCAAGCAGCAGACGCACGCAGGTAAATGCCTGCACCCAATGCCAGAACCACGGCTGCGATCCATATTCGTGCATACCGCGATTTTGCACATACTCCAGCAGATCTTTCAGTGAGCGGCGGCCGTCCTCCAACAGAGGCTGATCGTCGTAAAATGCTCCGAACAGCAGCTTGGCAGCCGTATACTTAGCCTCATGATGACCATACTCCTTCAACGGACGGTCATAGAAACGGCTGTCGTATACTGCCTTCAGTGCCTCTTCAAAAGCTTTACGCAGCTTCTGCGACAGCGACTCCCCGCAGCGCTCGACAAAATAAAGCATCAGACTGCCCATCAGTTCAACCGGCAGCGTATTCGGCTCTGCTCTCTCCGGCTCATCGCCCAAGCCCAGCGGCCAGTGACCGTAAGTTTCGCTGCCTTCACGGCGATCCTGCAGCTCCAATACACGCTCAAGTACCGCTGTCGCTGTCTCTTTAGCCCCTTCACGGTCAAAGCGGACCCGAATATCCGGGTCAGACGCAGCCGCGTACAAATAAGACGCGTAATAAAAATTGTTCCGTATATCGTCGTGGAACCACAACCCGCTTGGAAGCAGTTCTCGCGCAGCGGCCTGAGCCGCCAGCTTACCGACGATCTGCCGGCTTCTTTTCTCAACGGTCTGCATGATTTGATATCCAGCTCCTTCCTATACGATTACGATCCCGCATTGCGCGAGTATCCCGTATTTGTCTTGATCCTATCCCTGCTGCGCAAATTCGCGGGCGCAGGATTCCAGCAGCAGGCAGAACGAACGGTTCTGTCCAAGCATGAACGAGGACAAATCGTATCGGCGGCCCGCCGGCTCATAAGATACGAGCAGCCGCCGGCCCATCCGCCGCATTGCGTAATCGACAAAATTCCGAGCTGCTTCGCTCTCGATCAAGGTGATGTACGCATACAGCGAATGCTCTTCGGGCTCGTCAAGGGGACTTACGCCCGCACAAGAGTATTCTGTTTTTACTCCAGCCGCATTCAGAAGACGCAGCGCTTCCAGCAGTTCGGCGTCGACTTCAACGCCATTCAGCATTCCCGTCCGTTTGGATTCGCGGCGAACTTTCTCGCGTTCTGCCCAGCGGCCCAGCTCACTACGCCGCCTTTTCCAATGTTCGGGCGTCTGTCCGCTGTTTATGATCTCATCTGGCTGTATGTCTTCCATATGTTTCTCTCCTTCCACAGACCAAAAGCCGGAAGCTTCACAGCTGCGCCGCTTCCGGTCCCGCCTTTTTATTATGCCACTCTCGCTGTCTGCGCGCTATCCCGTTCCCACTCTCCGCGCTTTGCATTGGGTCACCGGCTCAATCGCCATTCCGACTGCTCTCCATCTCCTTCTCTATCGCCTGCGTAACTTCATTGAGTGCCAATTCCTTCAGACGCTCCGCCTGAAGCAGCAGCCTGTCGGCACGGTCGCCGTAAATCTCGCGCTTCTTCTCGTCCATACATGCCGGAAGATTGATGCGTACGGTCAGATAAGCCGAGCGGGCTGCGGCCTCGAACATGACGATGCCAATGCCAAGATCGGACAGGACATGCTCCCGTGTCGCGTCAGCAATTCCCCGTGCACTTTGAAGACCTCTAACACAGACTTCCATCATTGCCAGCGGTACTTCAATCGTCTGCATTACCGCTTCGACCAGTGCCTTGTCTTCATGGGTATCGGCCGCTTCACTTGCTTCCAAATATTTCGCGAAGCCGCGCATATCTTCCGACATCAGCTTTTCGCATTCCGCCGCAATTTCTTGCATCTCGACCTCCGCCGCGTCAATCTCCTCCCTCTGATCCGGCGTGCGCTCCCGATGGGACAGATTGGCCGCCATCGATGTCATTGCCGATCCGAGAGCAGCTGCCAATGCCGAAGTGCTTCCTCCTCCAGGTATCGCTTTCGCGCTGCCGGCGCGTCCGATAAACTCACGGATTGTTAAATCCCAAGGTGATTGTTCGTTCATTGAGTTTTTCCTCCTTTTCGCATTTCTGAATCCTGCTTGTGCCGCTCCATTTCCCGTTACATTACCCCCAAATGAACACAAATGCGCAAAAAAACGACTCGGTAATCCCTTATAACCTTCACGATCACGCGATGCTGACATTCAGCCTGCCGGGTGGACGCTTCTCTGGAAGTTTGACGCCGTAAGGCATTACAAATGTTGAACTTTGGGTAATAGTGCTGGAAAAGGAGGCTGGACAATGTTCTTTAACAGTTGGGAATCTATAGGCAGAACACTGCTGATCGGCGTATTGGCTTATATCTCACTCGTCGTTATGCTCCGCTTTGGCGGGAAACGGACTTTGACGCAGATGAACGCTTTCGATCTGGTCGTCAGCGTGGCAATCGGTTCCACACTCGCTACGATCCTGCTCAATCACTCGATTACACTGGCCGACGGTCTTAGCGCTTATCTGGTCCTTATAGGCATGCAGTTCCTTGTTTCATGGATGACTTCGCGTTTCAGACCGTTTGAAAAGTTGGTCAAATCTGCTCCTACCCTGCTCTACTATAACGATCACTTTCTACCGGATGCGATGAAAAAAGGCCGAATGAGTCCCGATGAAGTTTGGCAAATTGCCCGAAACCAAGGCTTGGATTCCATGGGGAAAATTCATGCGGTCGTACTGGAGCCGAACGGCAGTCTGTCTATCATTTCAAAGCCCGACGGAGACAGCGACGAATCGACCCTGCGGAATGTTAAAAATTACGAATCCTAACTTGACGACTCGTGTTATGATGGACTGGAACGTTATCGCTTTCTTCAATACTTGAACCGGGAGTGAATTTATTTATGATTCGATTCGGCATGGTCGGTACAAATTTTATTACGGAACGTTTTATTGAAGCAGCTCGGCAGGCGGAAGGACTGGAACTTACCGCGATCTATTCCCGCACCGAAGCACGCGCGCGCGAATTCGCGAACCGCTATGGAGTTGAGCTTACATTTACGGACCTCAATGAAATGGCCGCTTCGGACCGGATCGACGCCGTTTATATTGCCAGTCCCAATTCGCTGCATGCGGAGCAGGCTATCCTGCTTCTGAAGCACGGTAAACATGTCCTCTGTGAAAAACCGATGGCTTCCAACGCGCGCGAAGTCAGGGAAATGTTCGCAGCCGCCGAAGAAGGTGGAGCCGTGCTTATGGAAGCTGTAAAGACAACGCTGCTTCCTGCTTTCGCCCTGCTGCGTCAGAATCTGCATAAGATCGGACCGATCCGGCGTTACTTCGCCAACTACGGGCAGTACTCGTCCCGTTACGACGCTTATAAGGAAGGCATGGTACTGAACGCATTCCGTCCGGAGTTCTCGAACGGTGCGCTGATGGATCTGGGGCTGTATTGTATTTATCCGATGGTCCTGCTGTTCGGCAAGCCTGAGGAGATTAAAGCATCGGCCTATATGCTCGAATCCGGCGTAGACGGCGAAGGCAGCCTTCTGGCCCGCTACGCAAATATGGATGCGGTCGTCATGTTCTCCAAAATTACCGATTCGCTTGCCCCTTCAGAAATCCAGGGAGAGCTCGGCAGCATCGTAATCGACAAGATCAGCGAACCCCGCAGTGTCCAGATCCGCTATCGGGACGGCAGCGTCGAAGATCTGAGCGAACCTGCCGGTAAACCGGTTATGACTTATGAAATTCAAGAATTTGTTGATGTTATTACGGCAGGCGCTTCCGAATCTTCTGTCAATTCCCGTGCATGCTCGACGACGGTAGCAGAAGTCATGGAAGAAGCACGCAAACAATTTGGACTTGTATTTCCGGCCGATCGTTAAATCGGCCTTTTTCTTTATCTGCTTACTTGGGTAATGGTTACTGGAAGAGAGTTTCTCAAGAAAGAAACCTCCCAAGAAAGGAGCAGAGATTATGGTTTTTGTGGTTGCCCTTACGATCATTATCGCATTCGTATTATGGGGGGCTTTCTTTCCCGAACAGCTCGGGAACTCGGCGCAGATTGCGCTTGATTTTTCTACGGAAAAATTCGGCTGGTTTTATCTGCTGACCGCTTTCGGATTCCTCGTGTTTGCCCTGTACCTGGCGTTTGGACGCTTTGGGCGCATTAAACTGGGCAAAGACGAGGACGAACCCGAATATTCCACCACCTCGTGGTTTGCCATGCTGTTCAGCGCCGGCATGGGCATTGGCCTCGTATTTTGGGGAGTGGCGGAACCCGTATCGCATTATATCGATCCTCCCGAAGAATTGGAGGGCGGCACCGCTTTGGCGGCACGGATTTCCATGCGCTATTCCTTTTTCCATTGGGGGCTTCATCCGTGGGCCATCTATTCGGTTATCGCGCTGTCGCTAGCCTACTTCCAATTCCGCAAAGGCTACAAAGGCCTCATCAGTTCTACGTTCGTGCCTCTGCTCGGCGAACGGGTCAATGGACCGATCGGTAAAACGATCGACGTGCTCGCTATTATCGCGACAACTTTCGGCGTAGCGACCTCGCTCGGCCTGGGCACGCTGCAAATTGCGGGCGGCATCGAGCAGATTTTCGGCTATCAAAGCAGTACCTTCATGATGGTCATCATCATTGTGATCGTCACCGTCCTGTATCTGGGTTCCTCGACAACAGGCTTAGATCGAGGCATTCGGATCTTGAGCAACGCCAATCTGGTTATCGCAGTCCTGCTGCTCTTGTTCGTACTGTTCGTCGGCCCGACTTCATTCATTTTCGATACGTTTACTGTCACGCTCGGCGGATATATGCAAAATCTGGTCCAAATGAGCCTGCGCATGACTCCGTTCTCTGACAGCACCTGGGTTGCGGCTTGGACGCTGTTCTATTGGGCATGGTGGATTTCCTGGGCACCATTCGTCGGTACTTTCATCGCCCGGGTTTCCAAAGGTCGTACGATTCGCGAATTCGTGCTCGGCGTTCTTCTTGTTCCCAGCCTATTCGGCTGTTTGTGGTTCGCAGTATTCGGCGGCGCAGGCATTTACTCCGAACGCTATCAGAACAGCGGATTGGCCGACGCCGTACAAAACGATGTAACGTCCGCCCTGTTCCTGATGCTGCAAAACCTTCCGATGGGCATCATTGTATCGTTCCTTGCACTTATGCTGATCGCCATGTTCTTTATTACGTCGGCCGATTCCGCCACCTTTGTGCTCGGAATGCTGTCTTCCAACGGCGATCTTCATCCATCAGGAAAAATTAAAGTCACTTGGGGTATCGTACAGTCCTCGATCGCCATTGTGCTGTTGGTCAGCGGCGGTCTCAGTGCTCTGCAGACAGCCTCAATTGTCGTAGCGCTGCCTTTTGCCATCATTATGATCGGCATGTGCGTATCGCTTCACAAAGCTCTTTCGGAAGAACATCGTGAAAGCAGAAAACGCGATAAGCGAATGCTCGCCGAATACAAATCCATCTTCGATGCCGCAAAAGAGCAGCAATTGAAGGAAAATGGTACGTTGAAAGCACCGAAAGCGCCGAAGCTTCCTAAAGCATCGAAAAACACTCAAAAACCTGACTGATTGGACAGCCTTACCATTCACGCGACAAGTGGACTGGTGGATCTACCGCTTGAATTTCAAACTTATGGCGGATGAATAAGTTCATGATCATTTAGGTCAAAAAGCTCCGTTCCACCTCAAAGTGGGCGGGGCTTTTTTCAATCCGACAGTTTCCTGTCCCGACACTTTAAAAATCGAACCTGCGGCAGTTGGGGCAAGCGGCCTTTCAAAGGGTATATCATCAGCAAGGCCGTCCGGTCTATTTCCGACTGCTCCAAATTCTCCGTCCATATCCTTTTGCGGACCGGAGTCCGGAATGACGGCATATTGTCGATATCCAAATACGAATTTCTGATTTGAAAGGAGCGGTCCCTATGAAGCTTAGCCACCTGCTCGGAACGGCTCTGAACCATTCCTGCCCCGTAGATGCTGATCCGAACGTCTGCGGACTTGCTTTTCATTCCGAACAAGTAAGGCAGGGAGATCTGTTTGTTGCCATAGCCGGCACCGGTACAGACGGTCATCGCTACATAGCCGACGCGGTTGAGGCCGGCGCATGCGCGGTCGTCTGCGAACATCCCCCGTCTTATTGTGCGGTTCCCTGCATTGGCGTATCGAACGCCCGCTTGGCGCTGGCGCTGTTGTCCGCCGAGTTTTACGGTCATCCGGGTTCAGAGCGTACCCTGATTGGGGTAACGGGAACAAATGGAAAAACGACGACCTCCCACCTGATTCATCATGTGCTGGAAAGCACCGAACAGCCTGCGATGCTGCTCGGCACGGTCGAGCGGCGTATGAACGGGCGCTCCTATCCCTCCTCCATGACAACACATGATGCGCTGCAAATCCAACGTTGGCTGCGGGAAAGCCGTGACAGCTGTGCCGTGCTGGAGGTCTCTTCCCACGGACTCGACCAGCATCGGGTAAGCGGTCTTCGCTTCGACTATGCCGTGTTTATGAATCTCAGCCGGGAACACTTGGACTATCACCAAACGCTGGAGATCTATTTCCGTTCCAAAGCCCGTTTATTCCAGCTGCTGAAACCGGGCGGAACAGCCGTCGTCTGCACGAACTGCCGCTGGGGACGGCTGCTTGTCGGTGAATTGAAGAGCGAAGGCATTCATACGCTGACCTTTGGCCGGAGGGAAGATGATGATCTCCGACTAGTTTCTGCCGATTCCGGCACAACAACCGAATTTACAATCGCCGAAAAAGGCATGCGGTCTGCCGTACCAATCCGCTTTCGAATCCCGCTGCCGGGCCTGCATAACGTTTGGAACGCTGCGGCTGCCATTCTGCTCGCACGCAGCCGAGGGATTCCGGCGGAAAGCATTGCCAGCGCTCTGCAGCATTTCCCCGGCGTTCCAGGCCGTCTGGAAACTTACTCTCATCCGAACGGCGCATTGTTGATTGTAGATTACGCCCATACCCCGGACGGCCTGCTTCAATGCCTGCATGCCGTAAAAGCTTATAGCCCCAAGCGGCTGACCCATATCTTCGGATTCCGCGGAGGTCGTGATGAAGACAAATGGGAAACGATGCTGAAACTGTCCAGACGTTACAGTGACCGCACGGTGCTCACATTCGATGATTTGAACCTCACCTCTGCCGAAAGCATGCTGGAGCGTTACCGGTCACTCAGCCGCGGAGAAACAGATATTCGCGCCGATCGTACGCTGGCCCTCGAAGAAGCTTGGAACAACGCTGTTCCCGGAGAGTGCATTCTAATTACCGGCAAAGGACCCGAACTGTACAAAGAAGATTTCCGACTGAAGACTCATTCCGATCCCGAAACTATACGTTATCTGCAGAAGCGTGCTCTTCTTGAGTCCGAAGAAGCCGCTGCACGCTGAGTCTGAAGAAGCCGATGCATGCTCAATCCTATTCTGCGTGCATCCTGATGCCGATTCCGGATTTCGAAGGCTAAAGGTTCTTTTTCAACCGATGACCCACATAAAAAAGGCCGTTCCGGTCGCTGACACGACGTAGGAACAGCCTTTTTATGAATTACTTACCTACTTGCCCAGCAGGCTGTCCGTAATGAACGTCAGCTGCGAGTCGAGAGAAATCGGATCGTTAAAATAGTACGCAACCGGGTCGATTTCGAACACCTGACCGGCTTTTACTCCCGGAAGGTTCTTCCAAATACTGCTGTTATAGACGGCAGGGCCATCATCTGCGCTCTGCCATGGCGCAGTGAAGATGTAATCTCCCGCAAAGTCTTCCAGCGTTTCGAGCGAAATGCTGGCAAATCCTGCGCCGCTGTCGATCGCTTCCTTCTGAGTGCCGGCAGGCGCCTTCAATTCCAGCTCTTGATACAGGATCTCGCCGCCGCGGCCGAATGTGTCGCCCATGACGTAGATACCTTTATCGTAAGGTTGAAGAATCGAAACGGTCTTGTCTCCGACTGCCGCCTGCACTTCAGGCTTCAGTTCGGCGATCCGCGAATCCCAACTGTCGACCCATGCCTGTGCTTCGGATTCGCGGTTGGTCATCCGTCCGAACTCCAACATGCGCTCCTTCGTATTCAACTTGCCGTATTCGAATGCAACTGTCGGTGCAATCTTCGAAAACTTCTCCAGATTTTCGTTGCCAACCCAAACGATAATCAGATCGGGATCAACTCCCAGAACACTTTCTACCGAAGAGCCGTCACCGATATTGGTAACGCCATCCGTCTTCTCTTTGAGCACCGCGCTCTGGAATACATGATCCGGTGCACCGACCGGCGTAATGCCAAGCTGTACAAAATCGCCAAAGTAACTATCCGCAATAACGACGATTCGTTTCGGATTTTTCGGAATCGTAATATCTCCGTTAGCCGCTGCATATACGATCGTTTCCGAATCGTCTGCAGCGGCTTCTTTCGCTGCACGGTCTTCGGCAGGTGCCGTCGCCGGATCGGTTACAGCCGACTCATTCTGCGTCTGTGTATCGGTCGCTGCTGTATCCGTTTGGTTTCCACATGCCGCCAACATAATCAGCAGCAGAACCGTTCCTAGTAGAAATCCGAGCTTTCTCCAGGTTTTCATGTGTGTGAGCTCCCCTTTTGTCGCCTGAATTCCGCCCCTTTATTATGATAATGATTATCAATACCAGGACGTAACTCGAATATTACCCCAATCCAAGCTGTTTTACAAGAAGATTATCCAAACTTTAGAGGCCCAGAACGATTCGGCGAATTTCCGAGTAATCGGCGGCTGTGTAATGCGGTTCATGATCCGTTTCCCGCTTGGCGAGACGAGGGTTAAACCACAGTACCGTCCAGCCGGCATCGATCGCACCGACAACATCATTACGCCAAGAATCCCCGATATAGAAGCTGTTTTCCGGCGACGTTTCCGTTGCCCGGTTCACATGTTCGAATAGTCGCACATCGGGCTTGGCAATACGTACTGCCCTTGACACAAAGATCAGTTCCGGCGAAATCAGTTCCTGTAGTCCCAATGCTTCCGCCTTGCGAAGCTGATGCTCCGGCGGACCGTTTGTAATAACGCCGACCAATCGCCCCGCATCCTGAAGTTCCATAATCAGCTCTCGCGCTCCTTTATAAAGCGTAATCGCATACTGCTTGGACAAATAAGCATCCTGAAGCGCTTGTGCTTTCTCGTCAGTCAGTTCGTAATCAAATTCTCCCAGTGCCAATTGAAAACGTTCACGCCGCATTTCCTCCAATGTCATCGTTCCTGCCGCACCGACGCTGCCTCCTTCTTTGGGAGAAAGTCCTTGTGTCGCGGACAATAGATCGCTGTAATAGCGTACCCGGTGATACAACCGCTCATACGGAAATTTGTCTCCTGTACCGAGTACCTCGCGTACTCCAAGTTCCAACGGCTCCAAATGATCATATAAAGTATCGTCCAAATCGAAAAAAACAGCTTTTTTCAAGTGCATTCCCTCTCCTTTGCTTCAATTATAAAAGTACGGCAGCGGAATATCCGCCGCCGCCGTTAGATTGTCGAAGGATCGATATGCTGTCATTTCTCTTCCGGCAGTATGCTGCATATTGATTTATTTTCCACCGAGCGTGGACAGATCAATTTCAAAGCGGGCAAATCCGCCTTCCGCCATACCGGCGAATGATATGCCTATCGGCATGTCAGATTTGCGGGCTTCCGGAGAAGACAGCAGCTCAACCGTCAATCCTTTTGGAGTTCCGATCAGTGTCCAGTTACCGTCCGCTTTTGACATCAGCCGTCCGGAACTGCGAATATAATCGGTCAGAATCTGACGATTCTCGTCGGGAGATGCCAGAACGATGCGCTGTCCGTCTAGGTTTGCAATCGGTGTCGAGAACGCTCGGTAATTATTCGTCGCGATAATGAATTTTTCTCCTGCTTCAACTGGACGTCCTTCATAGCATAACTTCCCGATCCGCTCGGACTCGGGATTCAGAAGTTCACACGAAGCCGAATATTTCGCAGGACGTGTCACATCGATTGTATAAGTTACCCCGTCGATAATATCAAAGTTGAATGACGGAAAGTCCGGATCAATCAAACTTTGTCCGTTCTCTCCCTGCGGATCGATTGTACGGAACAGACCGGCTGCCCATTCCAACCACTCTTTCAGTTCCGCTCCCGTCAGCAGCAGCGCACATAGAGTATTCGGATAATTGTATAAATCCGCAATATGTTTGACTGCCAGCGGACCGGCGGGAATGTCGGTGTAAAAAGAAGGGCCATAGCGGCCTCCGGTCTTGAATGGCGCTCCGGCTGCCAGCACGGGAAGATTTTCATAGGGGGTACCCTGCATTTCTTTTTTCAAATACCAGCGCTGCGCGTCGTTAACAATCTGTACCGAAGCGCTGTCGAGCGTCAGAGCGAAGAAGCTGTTGATCGGTTCGGTCGTTTCTCCAACTGCTGTGCGGATATAATTCAGCGTCTCTTCGTGTGCCGCACTCACCGCTCTGGCCGCCTCCTCATCCGTCCGCACCCGTGCAGCCGCCTGCATCGTATCGTAGACCGGACGGGCTTCGGCGCGGCTCCCGGTCACTTTCCACCCTTCAACCGTCCGTTCAAGCTCCAGATCCACGACGCCGAGATGATCGCCCGCATAACCTGCTTCGACAGCGGGAACACCGTTTATCGTGCCGCGAGTCAGGTCAACACCCGTTTTCCCTTCGAACGCCGCTCCGGGAAAAACTTTATGCGCATGCCCGAACAAAATAACATCGACATCAGGTACCCGGCTCAGATGCAGAACCGCATTTTCCGTCATCGGGGCTTCCGGAATATCTTCGTAGCCGCAGTGTGCCAACAAAACGACGAGATCGGCGCCTTCGGCTTTCAGCTTCGGCACAAACATTTTAGCCGTCTCGACCATATCTTCCGCTTTTAGGCGGCCTTCGAGATTGGCTTTGTCCCAGTTCATGATTTGCGGCGTCACCAGTCCAATTACCCCGATCTTGATCGGATGTATGTCTCCCGCCTCATCTTCGATTGACCGCTCAAGCAGCAGATAAGGAGGCAGATAATGCGAGTGCTTCGGCAGATCTTCTCCATCCAGATACAAATTGGCGTTCGTATACGGAAAATTCGCTCCTTCCAATGCCTTGTCCAAATACTCCAACCCATAATTAAATTCATGATTGCCAAGTGTACCTGCATCGTAACCAAGAATGTTCATCGCCTGATAGACCGGATGGATGCCGCTGCTTTCAAGACCGCCCGATGCCATATAGTCGCCCATCGGATTGCCTTGGAGGAGATCGCCGTTGTCGAATAACAGCACATTTTTCTTCTCCGCTCTTGCCTGCCGAATCAAAGCCGCCGTCTGGGCAAATCCGTACTCCAATACCGACCGATCCCCATAATAATCATAATTCATCATATGAACATGAAGATCTGTCGTTTCCAATATTCTTAGACTGGTTTTAATACTCAGTTTACTCTCCCCCATTATGTAAGATAGAATGAGACCTTTGCTTGATCGTACTGTTTGCCATAAGCTTACGGGTTTTGGAACCCGCTTAACGAAAAGCGCTCATTTTCCCGGCTTGAACTAGGATGCCACTGAACAGTATTTTTCGCAAGATATCGCATTTGAACTTTACATTAATTTAACAAAAATCGTGTTCCAACTTTACTCATCCGGAGGAAATTGCTGGTACACTTCTGTTTGTCGGCTTCGAGCCGCAAAGTTCATACAGCACATAACCAACCAAGGGGGAAAAGATTTTGTTCAAGAAAGTACTTACGATCTGCATGTCTCTTGCAGTTACAGCCAGCTTGGCAGCGTGTGGCAGCAGCAGTAACAACAACGCAGCGGGCGGCGAAGCAGCAACTGGCAACGATACGACAGCCGAGGCCGCTGGATTTACCCCTACAGAACTGCGCGTTCAATTCGTTCCTTCGCAGAACGCAGAAACACTCGAAGCCAAAGCAAAGCCGCTTGAGGAACTCCTCGGCAAAGAGCTCGGTATTCCGGTAAAAGTCAGCGTTTCTCCTAACTATAATACAATCATCGAAGCGATGTCCGCGAAACAGGTTGACGTAGGCTTCCTGCCTCCGAATGGCTATGTACTGGCTCACGACGTTAGAAATGCAGCCGATCTGCTGCTGCAAGCACAGCGCTATGGCGTAGAAGAAGCAACAGGCGCACCAACGGAAGAAAAAGTCGACTTCTACAAATCCCTGATTCTTGTTAAGAAAGATTCCGGCATCAAGAGCCTGGAAGATCTGAAAGGCAAGAAAATGGGTTGGCAGGACGTTACCTCTTCCGCAGGCTACGTATTCCCGGCTGCAGCCATGGTCAAAGCCGGCATGGATCCTGCCAAAGATGTTCAAGGCGTAACGCTGAAAGGCCATGACCAAGCGGTACTGGCTCTGCTGAACGGACAGGTTGACGCAGTTGCTGTCTTCCAAGACGCTCGCAACACCGTAAAAGGCGATATTCCGGACGTATTCGAACAAACAGAAATTCTGTTCTCGACAGACCCGATTCCGAATGACACGATCAGCGTGCGCAGTGACATGACGGACGAGTGGAAAACGAAAATTTCCGACGCGTTCATCGCTCTCGGCGAAGATCCGGAAGGTCAAAAAATCATCAATGATGTATACACGCACGTAGGCTACGCAAAAGGCGACGACGCTAACTTCGATATCGTTCGCGAATCCGCAAAAGCTGTAGGCCAGAAGATCGAATAGTCCTCATCTTCACCGGTTCTAAAGCGTCAAGATATCATCTCGACAAAACTGATTTAACACGCCATTTTCAGCCCATCATGCAGCGCCGCTTGCGGGTTTTACTCCCGCAAGCGGCGCTGTGCGGCGTTTGGAGAAGACATAAATTTGACCGGTATTCCTGACGCAGGAAGCATACCCGGAGAAAGCAGGCCATGATGATTGAATTCAAAGATGTAGTCAAACAGTATCCCAACGGCACAGTTGGCCTCAACAATATCAACCTTACGATCGGCGAAGGCGAGTTCGTGGTAATCGTCGGTCTGTCGGGCGCAGGCAAATCGACGCTGCTGCGGTCCATCAACCGTCTGCATGACATCAGTGCGGGCGAAATTCTGATCGACGGCAAGTCTGTAACCCGTGCGAACGGCAAGCAGCTGCGCCGTATACGCCGTGATATCGGCATGATCTTCCAGAGCTTCAACTTGGTGAAGCGGGCGACCGTTCTGCGCAACGTGCTGTCTGGTCGTGTCGGCTACCATTCCACATTCAGTACGATGTTTGGCTATTTCCCGAAAGAGGATCACGATATTGCGCTTGATGCGCTCAACCGCGTCAATATTCGCGAAAAAGCCTATATCCGCGCCGACCAGCTCTCTGGCGGCCAACAGCAGCGTGTCTCGATTGCCCGGGCTTTGGCTCAAAAACCGAAAGTTATTCTTGCCGACGAACCGGTCGCATCCCTCGATCCGCTGACGACCCGTCAAGTTATGGATGACTTACAGCGCATTAACCGCGAGCTGAAGATTACAACGATCGTCAACCTGCACTTCATTGACTTGGCTCGCGAGTATGCGACTCGTATTATCGGTCTGCGCGCCGGGGAAGTTGTATTCGACGGTCCTGTCTCCGAAGCGACCGATGCCAAGTTCGCCGAAATCTATGGCCGTCCGATCAATGAAGACGAGCTGCTCGCGGCCGAGGCTGCAAAGGGAGGCGTAACCGTATGACGCCTGCTCCCAAGCCGGAATCGGCGGAAGTGGGAGCACCGCCCCCTCCGCCTTCCAAAAAGCCTGCGCCCACTATGGATTCTAAGGGGCCGCAGCGCTATAAGACGCTTGCAACCTGGCTGTTGTTCATCCTTGTGTTGGCAGCCTGCTTCTATCAAGTCGACGCGAACATCTTCGATTTGTTCAGTGCCAATGCACGGGACAACGTGAATCGGATTTTGAATGAAATGATCCGACCGGACTGGAGTTACGCAGAAGATATCTTTGGACCGATGATTGAAACGGTTCAAATCGCCATTGCCGCTACGGTTATCGGATCGATCCTTGCTGTTCCGGTTGCACTGCTGGCGGCCACCAATGTGATTCCGAAAAAGATTGTGAGTATTCCTGTTCGTATGGTACTGAATCTGGTTCGGACTATTCCCGACCTGCTGTTCGCTGCGATCTTCGTAGCGGTATTCGGTATCGGCGCGTTCGCCGGTATGCTCGCACTTGTCTTCTTCTCATTCGGTCTTGTAGCCAAGCTGACGTACGAAGCGATCGAAGCAATCGATCCGGGTCCGCTTGAAGCGATGACTTCCGTAGGTGCCAACAAAATCCAGCTGATCGTATTCGGCGTCATTCCTCAGGCGCTGCCTTACTTCTTCTCGTACGTACTGTACGCTTTTGAAGTCAATGTACGGGCAGCTGCCGTGCTCGGCTTCGTCGGGGCGGGCGGTATTGGTCTGCATCTGGACCAGCAGCTGAATTCGCTGCGTTATGACCGTGCTTCGATCATTATTCTTCTTACGCTCGTAATCGTGCTGCTTATCGATTACGCCAGTACCTATTTACGGAGGAAATTACTATGAATCAAACCGTTCCTTCCAAAGCGCGCAGCACGATTATCCGCAGCTGGCTGATCGGCGTCGCCTTAATCCTCCTATTCATCTGGTCGCTGTCGGGACTTAAATTCGAAGGTATACAGGAATACGGCTTTCAAGTTATGGCCTCGATCTGGGAAGGCTTTACTCATCCCGATTGGGATTACGTATACCTGCCGGACGGAGAAGATCTGCTGCGCGGTCTGCTGGAGACATTGACGATCTCTATTCTGGGCACATTCATTTCGGCATTCTTGTGTATCCCGTTCGCGTTCTGGGCCTCGGCCAATATGAGCCGCTTGAGAGCCATCTCCGGCAGCGGCAAGTTCGTGCTGACAGTGATCCGGGTATTCCCGGAAATCATCATGGCGATCCTGTTCATTGTCGCCGTCGGCCCCGGTGCGTTCGCCGGCGTGCTGGCGCTCGGCGTCCATTCGATCGGTATGCTTGCCAAGCTGTATTCCGAGACGATTGAAGCCGTCGACGACGGTCCGCGCGAAGCCCTGCAGGCCTGCGGTGCAAGCAAGCTGCAGGTACTGCGCTTCGCCGTTCTGCCGCAGGTTATCCCGCAGTTTATCTCTTACGCACTGTACCGTTTTGAGATTAATATCCGCTCCGCAACCGTGCTCGGTCTTGTCGGCGCTGGCGGTATCGGTACGCCGCTGCTCTTCGCTCTCCAGACTCGTAACTGGAGCCGCGTTGGTATCATTCTGCTCGGTATCGTGGTTCTGGTTGTCATTATCGACCTGATCTCCGGATGGCTGCGCCGCCGTATTATCTAATCGATAGTCAGATTACCTGTTAAAGCTCAAGAAAAAGCGCCCCGAAATTTTTCGGGACGCTTTTTTGTTTGTATTTTCATTTGTATTTTCGTTTCTATTTTTACTTCCATTATTGTTATGGCACATAGGTACCGACGGATAACCGGCGCTTATAATTGAAACCCGATTCCGCCATCCCGTCCATCCAGCCAATTGCCTCTTTTCTCTTTGCTCAGCTGTCCGTTCATTGAACGGACAATCCCGTCAATGTCGGCTTTGCCATGCTCGTTCCAGTCTAGAGCGGCCGAAACGTACAGCTCGCCGAGCTGCGCCATACTGAAGCCTTTGGCCAATGCAACGGCACGTTCCAGTTCTTCTGGCGAGACGAAATCAAGCATCCCGCGGCGTTCCAAGAACGCACGTCGAAGGTCCGCATCCGGCAGCATGATTTCGTACGAACGATCAAAGCGGCCCGCACGGTTCATTAAGCCCGGATCAATCTTCTCCGGATAGTTGGTCGTACCGATCAGGAAGATCCCTTCCTTCGATGTCGCACCGTCCAATGTGTTAAGGAAGAATGAGCGCACGCTCTGGGGCATAGAATCAATATCTTCGATAACCAGCACCATCGGCGCAAGCCGTGCTGCCGTCTCAAATACTTCCTGCACGGAAACACTGGACGTATATTCTGTAATCTGCCAGTAAGCAGCGGGTCCCTGCACACTGCCGGCAATCGACTTCACCAGCGTCGTTTTTCCGTTGCCGGGACGCCCATAGAGCAGTATGCCCCGTTTGAATGGCAGATTATGCTTGCGGTAGAAACTGCGGTCCGACGCAAAAAATTGATCGAGTGACCGGTAAATTTCTTTTTTCAACGGTTCGGGCAGAATGACATCGTCACGCGACACCGCTCTCGTGATCGGCTCGCTCTCCCGCTGAATCCCGTTGTTGGTATCCGTAAACACCGTAATCCGGGTTTTCTCCCGGCTCCGCTGACGGTCGCGAACGCCGCTGAGGAATCGGCTGATCGCTTCGTCGCCTGTAGCAAACACGAAGTCTTCGCTGTAAATCCCATGCTGGCGAAACATCGGAATACGAGCCAACGCCACACCCTGCTCCGGGTATACAAAGACGTTGTTGCGAATCGCCGGATGAATACTGTATTCCGGTGTGCTGCTGTCTTCATCGTAAGCGAACGTACGGCCTTCGATTCCTTCATAGATGCGCCCCGCACATTCCACTTCCGGCGACCCTTTCTTCACATCTTCTTCAAGCAGATCCCAATAGTCGCTGTTGCCGTCATCGCTGGCATAGAGCGTATAGGTCATCCCGTATCGCTCTTCCAGCATATCTTCGATGCCCCGCGTAACCCGCGCATAGGATTCGTATTCGCTCATATTCGGATTGCCAGGCTCGTAAGCGATGATTGCCCGCTCTTCGCCGGCTTCAGCCGCACCGGATGAACCCGGAAGCTGCAGACCCGTATCGTACTGCTCCATTTTTCTTTCCATATTAAGACCTCGCTCCTTTCACTGCCGCAAGCGGCCTGCATTTGGCAACGACGGAGGCGAGTCCCGCTCCCGTTACGCTGCCGATAATCTGATCAACATCCTTATACGCCTGAGGCGACTCATCCAGAATTACACCCAGGGAGTTATGATTAACGATGACTTCTTCTTCGGTTCCCACTTTGAGTGCGGCGGCGAATTCGTCTACCGTTACCAGACGCTTTGTTGCACTGCGCGAACGAATGCGTCCTGCACCGTGGCAGATGGAATGATAATTGTCGGCCCCGCTCGGCAGACCCGCCATGATATACGAAGCTGTGCCCATTGAACCCGGAATCAGCGCCGGATGTCCGGTCTGCATGTAAGCCTCGGGATTATCCGGATGCCCGGCAGGCAGCGCACGAGTGGCACCCTTACGGTGAACAAACCAATCCTGTCCTCCGTGCTGCTCTTCCCAAGCGTAATTGTGCATTAGGTCGTACAAAATATTCATTTTGAATGAAGGCCCGAACACATCGAGGAATGCTTCGCGGATCGCATAAGCGATCAGATGCCGATTAACGACCGCGACATTCAGTGCCGAGGCCATCATATTGGTATAACGGCGTCCTTCCGGCGAATCCAGCGGCGCGAAGATCAGCTTCGGATCGCTTGTACCGAGGCCCAGACGTTTCATCGCTCGGGCAGCCGTTGATGTGTAATGCTGGCTGACCATCGCTCCCCAAGCGCGAGAGCCGGAATGGATCATCACGACTACCTGGCCATCCTTCATACCCCACTGCTCCGCGATATGCCGGTTCTCTTCCGCAATCTCAAGATACTGGATTTCCGCAAAATGATTGCCGCCGCCCAGTGTACCCAGTTGGCGCAGCCCTTTTACCCAATATGTCTCTTGTACCGCGTTCAATTCTTCCGGATCAAAAGCGAATCTTGCTCTCTCCACGTGGGTCAGCGAAGGCGAACGTTTGGAGGAAGCGCTGTCCGGCAAATATTTACTCGGGAGTCCTTTGAGTCCTTTTTGCACGATATGATCCATTCGCAGATCGGAAAAAGCACCTTTTTTATGTGACTCCATCGGCAGATACTTTTCGATCCGATTGACCAGCTTCCGGCGCAGCCGCAAATCCTGCAGATCGCGCCGGTGCAGATTCGTCAGATGAACGCGCATGCCGCAGCCGATATCACTGCCAACGATCGACGGGGAAACGATACCATCATTCATTCCCCAGACCGCCGTTGTGCCGATACACGTTCCGATGCCCACATGTACATCAGGCGTATAACCCATATAGCGGATACCGGGTATTTGTAAATTGTGATTAGCCATTTCAAAAATTCTGGAATCCAGCCCTGCAAACAGATTCTCGTCCGCGAACACATGAACACTGCCAGCAGGGAGCTTAACTTCATGATAACAGGATTTGGCTTCCGCCGGAAATTCGGACGCTGCGTTAGATTTCGGCAGGTTAGCTTCAATGGGATTAAAAGATTTCAATTAAATATTCATTCCTCTCTATTTGAGCAAATCGGGGATATGGGATAAAAAAACATAACAAAAAGCCGCGGACCTCTCGTCCGCGGCTAATGCCGGTTCAACTTGCATGCAGATGCACGGCTCCGCCATGTTTCTTCCGCAAAACGCGGACAAACAAAGCTTCACCGAGACAGACGTACAGTTTTTCTGCAGAAACATAAACATTCCGCAAAAAGAACCGCGTCTTCGGACGCATTCAAGCCAATCCGTACCCGTCGAGGACAGGCAGAACGAAAGGCGAGTGTTCGGTTGTCAAATGGGCTTTCAAACGATTAACGACGATCATTGCTGCCATCCTCCTTTGCCAAATAGTAAACTTATCATAGCCCTTCCCCTTAAGAACTGTCAACCCTAATACTGGAAGCCTCTGTTTTTTGGCCGACCGGTCCATCCTGGGCTATAATAGACAGCATGAATGTATAATGGGCACTATGAATATTCCGCGCAGGCGGAAAAGAAAAACGAATCTACAGGAGTGAACTGCTGATGAACGATCACCGCTGGACCCAACTCAGAACCCATATGGACGAACGCGCACTCGACTGCCTGCTGATTACTGACCCGAAGCATGTCGGCTATCTGACCGGGTTTATGTCCGACCCTCATGAACGCTTTCTAGGACTTGCAATCCCGAAAGAAGACGAGCCATTTCTTATTGTACCCGCACTTGATCTTGAAGCGGCCAAAGCGGTTTCCTCCGTTCCGACGATCCGAACTCATACCGATACGGACGATGCTTATACGCTGCTGCATGGCTGGCTTGGCAGCGGCCGCGGCATGGTTGGCATCGAAAAAGATCATCTGTCCGTTGCCCGCTTCGAGCGTCTGAATGCCGCACTCGGCGCTTCGGGCTATGCTGATGTAGGCGGCGTGCTCAGCGCACTGCGTGCAGCCAAAACACCGGACGAAATCGAGAAGCTCCGTGCGGCTGTACGATTGATTGAAGCTGTGCTAACCGAAGGATTGAAGCATGTCCGGGTCGGCGCGACAGAAATTGAGATCGTAGCCGAGCTTGAATATCAAATGAAGAAACTCGGTGCGGAAGGCCCTTCGTTCGATACAATGGTGCTGACCGGCGACAACACGGCGCTGCCTCACGGCAATCCCGGTCAGCGGAAGATCGAAGCCGGCGATATGCTGATGTTCGATATGGGCGTCTATCTCGACGGTTACGCCTCGGACATTACACGTACATTCGCTGTAGCCGAGCGGCCGAACAACGAAGCCGTCAAGATCTACGAGACCGTACTGGCCGCTAATCTGGCTGCGATCGCCCATACCCGCCCCGGCGTAACGCTGGCCTCGGTCGATGCCGCCGCACGTGAAGTGATCACCGAAGCCGGTTACGGTCCGTACTTTATGCACCGACTTGGTCACGGACTGGGCATGGATGTGCACGAATATCCGTCCGTTCACGGTGCCAATGAAGAACTTGTGACGGAAGGCCTCTGCTTTACCGTCGAACCGGGCATCTATGTCGCCGGCGAATGCGGTGTACGCATCGAAGACGATGTGATCGTAACGAAAGACGGCGTCGATGTGCTGACCACTTTCCCGAAAGAGCTAACCGTAATCGGCTGAGCCTGTTTCGGAGAAGCGAATACAAAACCAAAATATCCGAAAATAAAAAGCGGTCTCCCATAAACGGGAGACCGCTTTTTATTCATCAACGGCTCGGCGGCAGACCGGAATCGGCTTCCACTGCAGGTACTTTCATGCCGCGTGCCCAATAAAGCACTGGCGTTCCGGCAGCCGTAAGAATGAATTTGAAGATATACGTCGAAAGGAACAGCTGAATCCAGATGGAGAACCCTCCGTATTCAGGACCCGTGAATGCAATCGCGCAGAAAATCAGCGTATCGATAAAGGAACTGATCATGCCGCTTCCGTTGTTGCGAATCCACAGCTGATTGGCGGACGCAAAGCGGCGGCGAATCCGGGCATATAGATAGACGTCAAGAAGTTGACTGACCAGATAAGCGGTCAGACTTCCCAATGCCAGTCTAGGTAGCAGACCAAACAATTCGCTCATCGGCCCTTGGGCAAAATCGACTGCTGAAGGCTCGAAGCCCAGCACCATCTGCATAATGACTGTCGTCATAACAAGCATGAAGAATCCGAACCAGACTGCGCGGCGTGCCGCCTTAACACCGTAGCGTTCATTTAGCAGATCCGTCGTCATATAGATGCTGACGTACATTGCGTTGCCCAGCGTCATCGTGATGCCCAGCATCTCAATGGTTTTGGTTACTTGAATATTCGCGAGAACCGTAGCGACACCTACCCAGGCATACAGCCCTTTTTTGCCGAAAAATTTGAAACAGAGCAGGAAAAACGCAAAATTGACCAGGACGAAAAAAACGCCCCATGTGAAGTTAAACAAGTTGAATCCTCCTAGTTTTGGTATCGCGGGATGGTTACGAACCGCGTTATGGAATAATAAGGTTCCCGAAGAGCAGAACAAAAAACCCCGCGCTCCTTTTGGAACCCGAAATCCCGTATCACTTTACCATAAGGACCGTATTTGCACCATCTTTTTTTGAAAAAGTGGTCCAGTAAAAAGATTATGGTACCTCTATGTTCTGTTCCCATGTTGATCATCTTCATTGTCTTGGTTCATAAATAACAAACAGACAGCCCGAAGGCTGTCTGTTCATAGAGCAAACTTGTTTAAGGATTGCCCTTATCTACGGTTTCCAATCTTGCTATTACGCGCGTGCCGCTTCCAGTTCCGGAGTATCCGGGGAATCGTACGTGTTTTTGTCGATCTCGCCCGTTACTTTGCCCGTTACGACACCGGCAAGCATGGAATCGTTGACGTTCAATGCCGTACGACCCATATCGATCAGCGGTTCAACCGCAATCAGCAGCCCCGCGAGTGCGACTGGCAGGTTCATTGTGGAGAGTACGATCAATGCTGCGAAAGTGGCTCCGCCGCCTACACCCGCTACCCCGAACGAACTGATAGCTACAACTGCGATCAACGTTACAATAAACGACAGGTTAATCTCAACGCCTGCAGCAGGTGCAATCATAACTGCCAGCATAGCCGGGTAAATGCCTGCACAGCCGTTCTGACCGATTGTCGCCCCGAAGCTTGCGGACAGATTGGCTACCCCTTCGGATACGCCGAGCTTCTTCGTCTGCGTCTCGATATTCAGCGGAATTGTCGCTGCGCTTGAACGCGAAGTGAAGGCGAAGATGAGTGTTGAGACGACTTTTTTCAAATATGTCACTGGGTTCATGCCGAACAGCAGCAGAATGATCAGGTGAATCACGAACATGACGATCAGCGCCACGTACGAAGCCGCTACGAATTCAGCCAGTCTAGCGATTCCTCCCGGATCGGTCGTCGCCATCATTTTGGCAATCAGCGCCAGGATGCCGTAAGGAGTCAGACGCAGAATCAGCGTTACGATCCGCATAACTACCCCGTGCACAGCATTGATCATGCCGCGGAACGTTTCCGCCTGCTGCGCATTCTTCCGATCCAAGCCCAGTACAGCGAGACCGATAAAGGCCGAGAAAATAACTACAGCCAGCGTCGACGAAGGACGGGCTCCTGTCATATCCTCAAATGGGTTAGCCGGGATGAATGACAAGATTTGATCCGGCAGCGAGAGACCCTCGACATCGCCGAGCCTCGATTCCAGCGCTTGTCCGCGCGCTTCCTCCGCTTCTCCGCTCAGCAGATCGCTTGCGTTGAGACCAAATGTCATCGCCGACGCAATGCCGACTACCGCGGCGATCGCCGTCGTCAGAACAAGCGTAATCAGGATCGAAGCGCTGATCTTGCCGAGCTTCTTGCCCCCCTTGATGTTCATGATCGCGGTAATGATCGATACCATAACAAGCGGAATAACAATCATCTGCAGCAGTCGAACATAACCGCCGCCAAGCAGATTGTACCAATCCATCGACCGCGAGACGACTTCCGAATCGGCCGAGTAGATCCACTGAAGTGCACCGCCAAGAATGATTCCGAGTCCAAGCGCGGTAAACACCCGTTTGCTGAACGAGACATGGCGCTTTTGCATGATGTACAGCAGCACGGCCAGTCCAGCCAGAACAGCTATGTTCAAAATAACGAAAAAGGTTTCCATAATCCAATCCCTCTCTATGTATATATTGGTGATTTGAACAGTACCAATCTGTTCTTCCTTATGAAATCTTAAATCTGCCATTCATAATAACATTATTCCGATCATTTCGGTAGACTTTTTACAGACCTATTTTTATAGATAAGAGAAAAGAAAGAAAATATTCGGAAGTTGCAAAAAAAGCTTACATAAATCTGGTCAAAATTGTCTATTTACATGTATGATATGAGACAGCAAGCAAGACTTTGGGAGGTATATTTAAATAAATTAGACCTTTTGATCCAGTTTTTCTGTATTATTTCTGGATTTAGTCGAAGTCTTGTTCGTTTACTATCTATGTCGGCTGACGATCTATAGGGCTTTGAACTTAGCTGCCTTGTTCAAGATACGTCTGCCATTCACAACAAAGGGGGAGCTTTACCTATGCTAAATCGTTCAATCAGCCATAAAATTATTGCCTTGTCGGGAGCGATCATTCTGGTAGTAAGCCTGCTGTTGTGCGGCAGTTTTTTCTTCATATTCAATAATACCCTGCACAGCCGAATTATACCGGAATTCAGCAAAACGCTTGACCTGAGCGTTACGGAGATTCAGCGCAGTGTTAATCCAATCGAGGCCAGTATGGCAGCCAAAGCCAATGCAGGCGCTTCGATGAAACTCCAAACCTACTTAAACGAAGCTGCTTCCGAATTCCGACTTGAAAACGTTTATATCCTCAATATTCAAGATAATGAAGCAACCGCTGCGCTCGTCAGCCAAGGTTCCGAAATTAAAGTCGGAGACAAGCTGCCAGCAACCGTACATATGCAGCAGGCGTTGAAGACTCCTACGGAGACCATCGTCACTCCGCTTATTCAGAGCGGCGGTAATGCCCAACTTCAAGGCTATCATGCGATTTCCGGGAGTACATTGATTATAGGCGGCACACTGGATGCCGACTTCGTCACGCAGGTTACCCAAAGTATTCTGTGGACAAGCATCGGCATTACAGCCGCTGTCGTCATCTTGGGTGCACTTGTTGCCGCAGCTGTCAGCCGCCGGATGACCAAGCCGCTCGGCCGTCTGGTCAAGCATGCCCGCCTGGTTGCCGAAGGTGATCTTCAAAAGAACATTGAAGTAAAAGGACGCGATGAAATCGCACAGCTGGCTTCCGCGTTTCAACAGATGACAGTCAACCTCCGGAGTATGATCGGCCAGGTACTTGAAGCTGCAGACCGTGTCAAAAGCGACTCTGTCGAATTGTCTCGAGGCATCGGCCTTCTGTATGAAATCGGCGGACAATCTTCTTCTTCGGCTGTGCAGATCGCAGAAAGCAGCGAAACGGTTGCTACTAGCACTGCCGAGAATGCCAAAGCCATGGAAGAAATCAGCAGAGGCATTCAGCACATCGCCGAATCCACTGCCGAAGTTAACGAACAGATTGCTCGAGCTTCCAAAGAAGCAGTATCCGGCAATGCACTGGCCCATCAAGCTGTCGAACAGATGAACCGTGTGCAGGAAACTACCGTGCAGGCCCGTGCCTATATTGAAACGATGGGCTCGAGTTCGGACGAAATCACGCAGGTACTGCAGGCGATCACAAGCATCTCCAAGCAGATTCAAATGCTTTCCCTTAATGCTTCGATCGAAGCCGCACGAGCAGGCGAGCATGGCAAAGGGTTTGCTGTGGTAGCGGACGAAGTACGCAAGTTGTCCGATCAATCACGTCAGGCAACCGGACAAATTGAACAGTCGCTTGAGGCTCTGCGCGAAAATTCGACCCGCTCTGTCGAAGCGATCGGCTCGGTACATACCGAGATCATGTCCGGTGCGGAAGCGGTGCGCAGCGCCGGCAGCGCGTTCGACGAGCTGGTTAACCTGATGCAGCAGTTCAATCAATCCGTTCAGGAAGTATCTTCTTCCACCGAACAAGTCTCTGCCAGCAGCCAGCAGGTCAGCGCGTCGGTCGAAGAAACGGCCCGCATTACAGAGCATGTACAGGAACGTGTACAGGAAGTATCCGCAGGCAGCGCGCAGCAGTTGAAAGAAATGGAGTCATATGCCCACACTGTAGGCGAACTCAGCCGCCAAGCCGACGAGCTGGAAGAAACGGTACGCCGCTTCAAGATCTGAGCCGTCTCTGGAATAGGGATCCTTATTCCAGCAGATTGACTAGGGCGTGTAGGCAAACTCATCAACTTTTTCGAATAAAAGATTTCTTCAACGCCCAGCTCCGGTTTTCCCATTTAATTAAAGCGTTGAACGTAAAATACGAAGTCGATTATTGGTTCGCGTACACGCCGTAATGAGACGCATCCAACAAGAAATGATGAATAAGATGCGTCTAATTAAGAAGCGATTAATAAGATTCGATTAATAAGAAACGACTAATAAGGTGTATCTAATAAGATTTCATCAATAAGACTCAACGTAAAGCCCAATAAGTGCTTATATGCAATTAATTTCCGCAAAAGTTCGCCAAATCGTCCAATAAGTGCACAGGTGCAACTATTTAACAGGGAATACGGTTAGAGACGCAAAAAAGCTGAAATAAGTGTATGGAAGCACTTATTTCAGCGAAATTTAAAAATTCGAGAAAAATAAGTGTACATGTGCACTTATTTTTCTTTCTTCTTTTTTTCTTTTTTCTTTCTTCTTTCTTACACCTTCAATAGACTCATCCGAAGACCCTCGCGAGTCTCTTTCTCATACTTTTAATATTCTTTTAGGACGTGTACGTAAAATTCAAGTGTGCTCTCAAATCCGTTAAAGGATACGAAATGCTCTCCCAATTAGTTCTGGAAAATTGCGAAACAGCGAGCATGATTAAAGCTTTTTTGGCGCTGATCTTGATTGGGATCTGGCTTAAATAGGGTTCCGTACAGGCCTTAACCAAACAGACCGGGGATTTATTTCCCCGGTCTGTTTCGCTCTTCACAGATTTCTATTTTCCGCTGTCAGTGCTTCGCCGTTCCCCTGCTCGGAACAGCAGCTGCGGTGCGCCGATCTCTTCGCGCCGCACAATGACAGGCGGTGCGACGCCATATAGAGCGCCGACCCTGCCGGGCGTCAGCACAGTCTCCGGCGTTCCTTCCGCTTCGCACTGTCCTTCACGCAGCAAGAGCAGCTGCTGCGCATACTGGGCAGCCAAATTGAGGTCGTGCAGCACGGCTACGACAGTCAGTCCTTCTTCTGCGTGCCACTCCCGCACCAGCTCCATCACATCAAGCTGATAGTAAACATCAAGATAAGCTGTCGGCTCGTCCAGCAGCAGAATTCCCGGCTGCTGGGCCATCACCTGGCCGAGCGCAGCACGCTGCCGCTGACCGCCGCTGAGTTCATCCAGGCGGCGCGGCAGCAGCACCGTCAGCTCCAGCCGCCCGGCGATGCGGGCAAGCAGCTCTTCCGCGGCTGCCGGATTCTGCTCGCGGCCGAAGCGGTCACGGTACGGGAAGCGCCCCATCTCCAGCGCATCCCGTACCGTAATGCCGAGCGGCGGCAGACCTTCCTGCGGCAGCACAGCCAGCCGACGGGCCAGTTCGCGGCGGCTGTAATCCGCCAGAGGACGTCCGTCCAGCCTGACTTCGCCGGCCGATGGACGTTCCGAACCAGAGACCAGCCCCAGCAGGCTGGATTTGCCGCTGCCGTTGGGCCCGAGCACGGCCCAGAATTCGCCGCGGCGCACAGTCCAGTTCAGCGGCTGAACAGCCTGGACCTCATCGTACGTGCAGGCAGCGCCGATGAGCTGGATTGCAGGCGGCGCAGCCTCATTCGCTGCCCGCGATCCTTCGGCGGACCAAGCGTCAGCTGCGCTCTCACTGCCTAAATCCCCTGTCTGTTGGCTCACCTTCCCGGTCTTCCTAGCTGGATCTCCAATCCGCCAGCCCTTCTTCCGAACCTGTTCGGACGGGTCCCCTATCTGCCAGCTCTTCTGCTGAAGCTGTCCGGACGGATCTCCGATCCACTGATTTGTCTCCTTAAGCCCAGACTGCCTGTTCGTTCCTGCAGGTCTGCCTTTCCCTTCCTGAGCATGACGTTCCCTTCTCCACCAATCCGGAAGTTTCACCCCATCTCCCCCTTCCCCCGCTTGCTCCGCTGCAGCAGCATGGCGAAGAACGGAGCTCCGGCAAAGGCCGTTACGACACCAAGCGGAATTTCCGTTCCTCCAAACAATGACCGGGCCAACGTATCGGCCCACATCAGGAACAGAGCGCCGCCCAGGGCAGACAGCGGTACAAGCAGCCGATAATCCGGACCTGCAATCAGACGAATCATATGCGGAACGACAAGGCCTACGAAGCCAATGACGCCGGATACTGATACGGCGGCGGCTGTGACCAGCGTGGCAACGAGCAGAACAGTGGTCTTCGTCCGTTCCGTATTCAGACCGAGATGCCCGGCTCGCCGCTCGCCAAGCGCAAACAAATTCATCGCTCCGGCGTTTGCCCAGAGAAACATTCCGCCAAGCAGTACGTAAGGCAGCAGTATCCCGGAGTAACTCCATCCCCGGAGATTCAGGCTGCCCATTGTCCAATACAAAATTTCATTGACCGGCCGGTCCGACATCGCCGACAGGAAAGTAACTGCCGCTCCAAGAAATGACTGCATGACGACCCCAGCCAGCAGCAGTCCGTGAACCGGAAGCTTGCCCCGATCCTTTGCCAGCGCCAGCACGGCAAACAGCGTCAGCGCGCCTGTGACAAATGCCGTCAGCGGCAGGGTCCACTGTCCGATCCAGGCGGTACGCAGTCCAAAGAAAATGATCAGCGCCGCACCCAGCGAAGAGCCTGACGATACGCCAAGCGTAAACGGGTCGGCGAGCGGATTGCGCAGCACGCCCTGGAATGCCGCTCCGGCCACCGCCAACGCCGCACCGACCAATGCGGCGAGCGCAATGCGCGGCAGCCGAACTTTCCATACGATCTGCGCCGCCGAATCTTCCCAGACTTGTGGAAACCAGCGGCCGATTCCCGGCAGCTCATGCAGCAGAATGGCCGCGATTCGGCCCGCTGGCAGTTCGACGGATCCAATTCTGAGCGTCAGAACAAGGCTGACCAGAATCAGCAGCACAAATACCGCTCCGTATCCGCCCAGCCTGCGGATCATTGCAGCTTGTCCGGATAGATTGCGTTAAAGACTTCGATCAGCCCTTCCGTCAATCGAGGACCCGGTCGACTGACCAGATTGTCATCGATTGCAAACAGCTGATCATTCTTCACCGCTTTAATACCGTTCCAGCCGCTGCGCGCCTTGATATCTTTTGGATCAACAGACATTTTACTGTAAAGGATAACATCCGGATTCGTCCGAATAATCGTTTCCGCATCCACTTCGCTCCAGCCTGTGGTTGCAGCTGCCGCATTAATTGCGCCCGACGTTCCGATCAGCTCGTCCATAAATTCGCCCTTCCCAACGGTCCACCCCGGTGAGAATTCCAGATAAACGGTCTTTCGGTCTTTTTCGTCAATTGAAGCGGCAGCACTGCGCACCTTCTCGATATCCGCCCGCATCTTGTCGGTTACCTCTTTCGCTTCGGCCTGATGATCGGTAATCTCTCCGTAGACCGAAATATTGTTCATAACATCTTCTAATGTATCCGGATTGAACTTGAACACCCGCAGGCCGAGCCCCCTCAGCGAATCGATCGTTGCATCGTCTGTCAGATCGGCAGCAAATACAATATCCGGCTGAGCCGTTAGAATTGCTTCAGTATTCAGTTCATAACCGCCCATTTTCGGCTTGGATTTGGCTTCTTCCGGATAATCGTCGTTGTCGGAAACGCCTACAATCTGCTCGCCGAGTCCCAATGCAAACAGCGCCTCAGTCTCCGACGGCGCAAGCGATACAATCTTGGACGGAGCGGCTTCAAACGTTATTTCCGTACCGGTGGCGTCGGTCAGCGTCAGCGGATATACGGTGGCTGCGGTTTCGTCTGCCGTATCTGTCGTACCGGAAACTTTTGCATCATCGGATGCTTCAGGTGTGCCGGGAGCTTCGGTCGACGACTGACTGGCAGTCTGAGTCTCGGAAGCTGTTGGCTGTGGAGCTTCCGCTGTCTCATTTTGCCCGCATGCCGCAAGGCCCAGAGCCAGCAAAAGCGCCGTCGATCCGGTCAGCAGCGATCTGCCTATTTGAGAAGTCCTAATCTGTTCGAACAGTCCCTGTTCATCATTTCCAAATACACGGATCTGTTTTCTCTCCGTCTGTCTGCTGTTCTTTTTGCAATTGGTATTCTTGGCTGTTCCCATCGTTTTTTCCCCCTTGGTTCAAGTCCGAGCCGTACAGTTCTGCCTCACCTCTGACTTCCGAGCTGTTCGGAAAGACAAAACAAAAAGCCCTCTCCGGGCCGTACGCGGAAAGGGTTTGTTCGGGACGCACGCCAACAGAAGCCCGCCCCAGACTTAAAAAGGACGGACCGCATATCGGCGTACGTACTGTGAACGCTCTTTCCTCGAAGAACGGGACCAGCATCGGGTCTGCCGGGCAGGTCTCCTGGCTCACGGGATAAATGCTTCAGAATCCGCCTTCTCGCAGACTTTTCTTCGCCTGCAATGGCATGATGGATTCCTGCCCGTGTTACAGTGGCGGGACCGCGCCGGACTTGCACCGGCTTCCCTTTTAACCGTAAATCGGCGCGAAGAAGATTTGTCCGTCTCTTCCTACGCATTTCCGCTTTCCGGCACCTCGGCAGCTGTACTTCTGCAGTTATTGTCTTCCGATTATAGGCGATGCCCGAAGAGGTGACAAGCGCGGCAGCGCAAAAACGCCCGGATTCTCTTCCCTAGGGAAAAGAATCCGGACGCCGGGTTCTTAACGTCTACCAGGTAAAACACCAAATCTGATTCGCAGCTTTAGGGATCAACCTTTACGATCTGTTGTCGGCATTGCGGTATGATTCGAACCGCGGTGCTCCTGCGATTTCATCCGGTTTTGCTGGTCGATCGTACGGTTCTGATGCTCCAGCCGCTGATCTTCCATCGTTTCGGCATCTTCCAGCAAATTCCCGCTTTTACCTTCGACCTGATTTTCAACGAACTGTTTCAGCTGTCCGCTTTTTTCCTCATCATATTCCTTTTTCTGCTCCAGCAGTTCTTTGGCTTTATCTTCCATTTTACTCAACCTCCTATTTACGCGTCTATTTACGCTTATCTTCTCATGTTTTGCTGATCTTTAAGTCGGTGCTGCTGATCCTGCATTTGGTCCTTGGTCGCCTCCATACGGTTCGGCAGCGCGGACTCTGTTCCTTCAACTTGATGCTCGACAAAATTTTTCAGTTCGCCGCTGTGATCGTGTTCTTTCTTCTGATCCAGCAGCTTCCTTGCTTTGTCGTCCATATCGTTCAACCTCCTGTACGCCGGCCGCTCTCGCGTCCTTCGCTGATTGGTGTTGAGTCTGGATAGTTATGTATTACCCGCCCACTTCTTCGTTAAACGAAAAAAGCCCTTTTCTCCCCTTCAATCTCTCTTCAGTACTAGTCTTATGCAATTTGTATGGTTTACAATAGTAAAGGCAATACAACGAGCAAAATGAACGATTCATTTTCACAAACTCGCTTTCTGCGGAACTTATGAAACTCATATCGAAATGGGAGGCCATACCATGCTTTTTATCGACAACCAAGGCATTAACGATCCGCGGATCAACCTGGCGATCGAGGAATTTGTGCTGCGTCATCTGCCGATGGACGACAGCTATCTGCTCTTCTACATCAATGAACCGTCGATCATTATCGGCAAGCATCAGAACACGATCGAGGAGATCAACAGCGAGTATGTCAAGGCCAACAATATTCACGTCGTACGTCGTTTGTCCGGCGGCGGAGCGGTCTATCACGATCTGGGTAACCTAAACTTCAGCTTCCTGACCAAAGACGACGGACAGTCGTTCCACAATTTCCGCAAATTTACCGAGCCTGTCGTTGAAGCGCTGCACGATATAGGCGTTGAAGCTCAATTGTCGGGCCGAAACGATCTTCAGGTCGGCGAGCAGAAAATTTCCGGCAATGCTCAGTTCTCGACTCGTGGCCGGATGTTCAGTCACGGTACGCTCATGTTCGACTCTGAACTGGATAATGTACACTCGGCACTGAAAGCCAATCCGGAAAAGTTTAAATCGAAAAGCACTAAATCTGTCCGCAGCCGCGTCGCCAACATCTCGGAGTTTATGAACGAGAAGCTGACGATGCAGGAATTCCGCGACAGCATCCTGCGTCATATTTTCAAAGTGGAACCCCATGAAGTACCGGAGTACAAGCTGACCGAAGAGGACTGGAAAAAGATCGACGAGATTTCCGAAGAGCGCTACCGCAATTGGGATTGGAACTACGGCCAGTCACCGGAATACAACGTCAAGCACGCCAAAAAGTTCCCGGTGGGCATTATCGACCTTCGAATGTTCGTGAAGGAAGGCCGTATCGAGAACATTACGATCTTCGGCGACTTCTTTGGCGTAGGCGATGCATCAGAAGTGGCGGATATGCTGAAAGGCAAGCGTTATGAGGAGTCGGAAATTCGTGCAGCGCTGGAAGGCGTCAATCTCAAGCATTACTTCGGCAACATCGAGACCGAAGAGTTTATCGGGCTTGTATTCCTAGAAGACTAAGCTATAAAAAAGGGGCCACACAAAGCAGACAAAGCAGACAAAGCAGACAAAGCAGACAAAGCAGACAAACTGTACAGTTCGAACGATACCCCAGTAAACAAAACACCGGAATATAGAATGACGCATAACAAATAGAGAAACGCCCAAATAGAGAGATACCCAAATAGAGAAACACCGAATAGGAGAGAAATCATGACTTATAAATTGATTGCGATCGACATCGATGACACGCTGATCAACGACGACAAACAGGTAACGCCGGCTACACAGACGGCATTGGAGCAGGCGGTCGAAGCCGGGGTCGTCGTGACATTGGCTACCGGACGCGCCTACGCTTCCGCCAGGCAGCTTGCTGCCCAGACAGGATTGAATGTGCCGATTATTACATACCAGGGCGCATTGGTCAAAAACCTGCTTGACGGCAAAGTACTGCTGGAACGTCATGTTCCGATCGAAGCTGCACTTAAACTGGGCAAATACTGCCTTGAAAACAATCTGCATCTGCAAACGTACATCGATGACAAACTGTATGCACGCGAAGAAAACGAAAAACTGGTCGCCTACTCGCAGCTGAACAATACCCAATTCTATCTGGAGCCGGATTTTGAAAAGCTGTTCTCGCAGCCGACACCAAAAATGCTCATCATTGATGACCCGGACTTCCTGGACGAGCTGGCTCCGAAGCTGCACGAGCTGCTCGGCGATCAAGTTCACATCACCAAATCCAAGCCGCACTTCCTCGAAATTATGCACCACGAAGGAACAAAAGGCCATGCGCTGTCCTTCCTTGCGGATTACTTCGGCTGCACACTGGAAGAAACGATTGCAATCGGCGATTCGTGGAACGATCACGAGATGCTCGAAGCCGCCGGTCTGGGTGTAGCGATGGGCAACGCAATCGAGCCGCTCAAAGCTATTGCGGATTTTATCACGCTGGGCAACAATGATGACGGCGTGAAAGTGGTCATTGATAAATTCGTATTGGGTAAAGAAGTCTAATTCGTATACAAAAGAGAGGGACTCGTGGAGTCCCTCTCAGGCTGTCGAGAAAGTCCTATTCGTTTCGCAAGCTCAATGGCTGCGGGAGAAATTCGTTCCGGTCGCGTGTTGAAATCGAGAAAATGGATTAAACTTTACAATTGGGTTTTCTCGATTTCAAAGGCGAACGTTAGCACTCCTTCACCGAACTCCTCCCTCCGCCTCCTCGTTTCACTCGAAATCTGACTTTCTCGACACGTTGAGAGGGACTCATGGAGTCCCTCTCTTTTTCATAATTTCCTTGGCTCACTCGACTGACTTCGATTATGCCGTCAGCTCATGAGTTTTATCGAGTGCCATCTTCCAAGGTTTACCCTATTGCTTATCTGTATAGCCGCTGCGTGTGTCGTCAATCGGATTTTGCTCTCTCGACTCGTCGGCGGCATTCTGTGCATCCAAGTGATCGTGCTCGTCCTTGATCTCCGCTGCCGCTTGTGCCATACGAGGGTCTACTTCACCATGAACAGCACCGACATGGGTGTCCGGACGCTCTTCCTCATCCAAATGCTCCGTTTCGACTTCTCTGTCCTCGATTGATCCATCGTCCACCATATTTGTCGTATTATCCGACGACGGATCAATTTTTTTGTGGATTTTTTCTCTCATTGTTCATCCCTCCAGGTGTTAGAATTAGACTTTCGCATCGTTTCGCAAATTTGATTTCAGATCCGATCTGCCGACTTTTCCGATTCCAGCTTCACAACGGTTCCCGTCCTCGCTGCCGACACGTTCGGGGGAAGTTCCGGCAGGCGGTTCAGATCAACATTGTGCGACATATGCGTATATATCGTGCGCAGCGGAGCCACTTCTCTCACCAATTCCGCCGCCTCGCGCATATCATATATCGACCGGGTGGAATAGTCCGCATCTTCCTGTACAAAGCTCGTTCCGAGCACCAGCAGATGCGCCTCCCGCATCGGCCTGATCTCCTCTTCGGACAATCCGATCGAGTCGGGACAGTACACCCAGGCAAAGCTTTCCTTTTCAAGTCGGTATGCGTATGAATAACCGTTCTGCCCGTGATTGACCCTCCAATCGAAAATACTCCAGCCGTTCAGAAGAAGTCCGGGCTCCGTTTCGTGCAGTTCCACGTTCCGATCCAGCCACGGATATCGAGCTCGAATGGCTTCCAATACTTCGCCCGGCGCATACAGCTTTCCACGGATTCCTGTCCATCGGCACTGATCAGCCCATTCCGGCAGTCCCCCGATATGATCGAAATGCGCATGCGTAACCAAAATTGTATCTACAGTACGGATTCCCAGCGTCTCCATCTGCATTCGCCAGTCCGGTCCGCAGTCGATCAGAAAGCGGCTGTCCTCGTTTTCTACGGATACCATCGATCTCATCCGCCGGTTCACACCTTCCGCGCGCGCTTCCAAGCATACTTCGCATTCGCAGTATACTCTTGGTACTCCCATAGCATCGCCCGTCCCCCAAAATACCAACCGATCTTCCGTCATTCTTCCTCACCTTCCTGAACTTTTCCTGCTCACCTCCAAATTATACCCGACTTTCTTCTCTCAAAAAACTTTCCCGGCAGACGCGGAACTCCTTCTCCGTTATAATGAAGAGTGTGTGGAAGCGGCAGCCATGTCTCCGTTTCCCTTGATTATGATCGCGATATAGATTGCGACAAAGGAGAAATTATGAAAAAATTCATCACATCCAAAGCCTTCTGGATTCCGTTCATCCTGGTGCTGATTCTCGGCATTTGGCAGAACTTCACTTATTCCAACCAGAACATTCTGTCCGCCCTGACTTCCGCTCTCATCGCCGCTCTGATTGCCGGTGTTGTTATCGGCGGCGTTGTCTACCTGATGTTCGAAATCAGCGGCATTCGTCGCGGCAGGAAGTAAGCTCTCTACTGCGCTGTACGTTATAGATTGGATCCCCAGCAATAAGGGGCCTTTACCAGTAACCTAAACCTCTATTGGTAGTAGGCAGCCTTCTATAGAGTACGACACGAGCCGGCAGGCAGCCTTCTTCGGTATTCTGCCGGCGTCCTGCCTGAATGCATTTTGAAAACTTTGATAAAATGACTTGGATTATCGTAGCCCAGAAGCTCGCAGATTCGGCCGACCGACTCGTCGGTACGTTCCAGCAGCTCCTGGGCTCTTTCCATTTTCAAGCGGGTTGTATATTCAATAAACGTCTCTCCCGTTTCTTTTTTGAACAGCCGACTGAAATAACTCGGGTTCATAAATAGACGTTCCGCTATATCCTCAAGCCCAATTCGTTTGTCGGAATTCGCCATTACATATCGGCAGGCCTCTGCAATTTCTGCCCGTACACCCGACTGGCCGGAACCACCGCAGGCTAGCACCCTCATTCCCTCCAAATAACTGACGAGCCATTCCGTGAGCTCATCGACCGAATCGATTGCCGTTATTTCCTTATGCAGCTGCTCTGGGGTAAATCCCGAACGGGCAAAGGGAGCCGCCTGAAGCTTTAATCGCAAGTCCAACAGCAGCTTGAAAGTCCAGTCTTTAACCGCTTCGGGTTCGATCCGCTCTGTGCCTAATTGTTTCATGCGCCTCTTGACTGCGGTACGCAGCGGCTCGGCATTCGGCTCCAGCAGAGCTCCTCCGATTTCTGCGCCGTCGCGATCATAGCTCGTAAATGGATCTCCCGAAGAGAACTTATGCTCTTCATAAGCGGCAATACTGCCGGGGCTCAAGTAGAAACGCTGTGCCTCTGCACCCAGCAGACGATTCAAACGTCTTCTGAGCACAGTCGCATCTTCGCACTGCCGTTCTATCAGAAACGACATGCCCACCTTGAGAACTTGGCCCAGCAAGTCCCGAACTCGTTTGAGGTAATGTTCGACTTCCCTATTCAGGTCGAGCGCCAAGTTCGGGCGATAAGCGAACAGCAGCACGACTTCCCTTGGTCCGGTTACGAACGACAGCGCCCGAATGCCTAGACACGGTGGCTCCCGCAGTACCTCCTGCAGTACATTGCTTACAGCAAAAGACAGCGTTTGGTCGGAATGGAATCGCTGTTTGACCTGACGATAAGCATCAATAAAGCCGACGGCGGGCAGGCATTGCTCGCCTTCCAACAGCAGGCCGAGTTCGCGCGCTTCCCTTACCCGGTCTTCTAGCGAGAGCAGCGGCTGCTCCAGAAAGTTTCTGAGCCACTGGGTTCGGCGCAGTTCGCTTGTTTCCCGCTCCAGCTGAAGCAAATGGGTACGACGATGATCGGTCTCCCTTTCTTCGTCCAAGCTTCGTTTAAATCGTGCCAACAGCATACAGAGCTCTTCCGGATTCAGTGTATCCTTGATCAAATAATCCTGTACGTTAAGACGCATCGCCTGCTGGGCATACTGAAATTCGCTGTGGCAGGACAAGATGGCAATGCGCATGCCTGGTCCGCTCTCTCTGGTCTTCCCGATCAGTTCCAATCCGTCCATCTTTGGCATCCCGATATCCGTCAGCAAAATGTCCGGCATTTCGCGCTGCATGTGTTCCCAGGCCAGAAGTCCGTTTTCGTGCACTCCGATTAATCTGAGCCCAAGCTCCGTCCAAGGGATGTCTTCAGCCAGAAATTCGAGTACCGGATAATCGTCATCGACCAGCATTACACTATACATCGTCTTCTCCCTCTTTCCGCGGAATGATCATCAGGATCTCCGTCCCGCTTCCCTGCCGGCTCTCCACCTTCATCCGAAAAGCCGGACCGAACGTCAAGCTCATCCGTTCCCGCACATTGCACAGCCCGATGCCGGAAAACCCGCGGCCGCTTCGTCCCGTTCCGGTCGATAGCTTCCCGTCGAATGAACCGGAACGCTCGGATTGATTGAAAGATTCGAATTGATCAGTATATTGGGATTCCATACTCTGCAAACTCAGCTGTGCTTCAGTATCATTTTCTGCGCTCCTCTTTTGTTCGCTCTCATCCTTTCCGATTCCGTCCTCTTCGCCGCTGCCGTGTCGCAGTCGATTGCGCAGCCATTCAAGCCGACCCTGATCTATACCGACTCCGTCATCGGACACACTCAGCATGAGGATTCCTCTATCCAGTCTTGCTTCTACGGTAATCTTCCCTGCCCCCGACTCCAGCCCATGGATCAGAGCATTCTCGATTGCAGGCTGCAGACAGAATCTCGGAAGCGGAATCAGCAGTGCTTCCGGATCGACGGAGAGAAGCAGCTCCGCTCTTTCCTTCTGCCGCATATTCATCAGCCCTACATAATCCCGAACGAGCTGAATCTCTTCATGCAGCGGCAGCAAATCCCGATCCGCACCGACCGTAGCCCGAAGCAGATTGGATAACGAGCCAATCATAGCTGCACTCTCCATATCGCCTCGTCGCATGGTCTTCATACGGATCGAGTTCAGCGCGTTGAACAGAAAATGGGGATGAATCTGCGCCTGCAGCATGGCTAGTTCGGCCTTCCGTTTGCGTGCTTGAGTTCTCGACACCTCTTGGATCATCTCTTCTACCCGATCCAACATCCCGTCGAATGAATAGCCCAGCCTGCCGATTTCATCATCTCCGCGCACTTCCGACCGCACGTTGAGTCTACCCAGCTGTACGGCGGAAGCCGTCTTTCCCAATTGAACGAGCGGACGGGTGAAATGTCTCAACAGATACAGCAGCAGCCCGAGAAACAATGCAAAAAACACCAATTGAAACAGGAACATTCGATGAAAAATCGAGCTGATATTGACGGTGGCGCTCCAATAAGGCTGGGCAGATACAAGCTGCCAGCCTGCAAAAGAAAGCGGCAGCCCGGTTACCAGATAATCGCCTTTCTCGGACGGCATAATCTGCGAGGACGATTTCAAAGATGATGTTACGAAAACCGCTTCCGTACCAATTTTCTCTGTATTCCGATGTGCCTGTATATGTCCCTGCTTATCCAGAATCATCAGTTCTTCCTGTCCGTTTACACGCTGCAAAATGCGGCTGAACTGTGTCTCCATTGCGGTCACGATTACATATCCGTAAGGGACCGAGTTATCCTGTCGCAGCGCCCGCACAACAGAGATCTGATATGGACTGTCCTTTTTCTCCGATTCAAATACGGTTGGAACTGCGCCGGTCCAGTACGATTCCAACCCGCCCAGCTCTTCAAGTCTATCGAACCAGTCTTCCTGTTCGAAACGATGAGGATCGTACTCCCAGTAAGGATAATTCGTATAGGCTTCTCCGCTCGTCAACAGCACCGTTACATAACAGCGTTCCCCGACAACCGCAAAATTTTCGAGCTGCCGGGTTACGCTGCTATCTTTAATAAAACGTGCATACTTATCTTCCGCATCAAAATCCGTATTGCCGGTGGAAAGCTGCTTAAAGTACGCATTCAGATCGACGTTCATTTGTATATAGTTGGCAATGTTCAGCATCGATTTCATTAGATTTGTTGTAGATCCGTTAACAAGCTGCAGCGATTCTTCCGCATTGTAGATCGCCTGCTTTTTTACAGCATCTTCGGTCAGCCGGTTATAAATGGACAGATTCAATATGGAAGGAAGCAGTACACAAAGCAGAGCTGCGGCAGTCAATTTACGACGAAGGGAAGACATCAGAAATGCGGATCGAAGTTGTTGAAACACGGCAGCTCTCCTTCCGGATTCGCGGCTCCACCTGCCGAAACGTATCAGAACGACAAAAAGGGGCAGAGGTTCTGCACCCTTTGAGCTGTAAGATGTAACACTGGCGTCCGGTCCGGCTTCCGCCGGATAACCGCGTTTTATGAATTGGAATCGATCAATTTTTGCACGCGTTCTTGCGAGGCATTGACTGTCTGATCAACGTCCTGCTGACCGAAGATGAACTTTTCGAATTCTTCGCTGAGTGCTTTGTAGATTTCGCTCTGATACGTGACAGGCGGAACGAGTTTGGAGGCTTTTGAGTTTTTAAGCGTATCGACCAGCGACTGCTTATCGACTTTGTCAGGTGCCTTCGTTCCCGACAGAATGGTATCGATTGTTGATTCAAGTTTGTCGTCGCCCGACTGCTTCCACGAAGAAATATTTTTTCCTTGGGCTTCTTGGCCTTCTGTCGTATACCAGCGGACAAAGGTATAGGCTTCATCCTTATGTTTCGAGCTTGCGGCTACAGATACGAAGTCGGTTGTAACCGGTGAATATCCGATTTCGTCGCCTTCCGCGTTTTTCGGAATCGGCGCTACTGCCACTTCGAAATTCAGCGGAGTCTGGTCCGTTCCTCCGATTTCCGTTGTCATCCAACTTCCTGTAATAATCATTGCGGCTTTCTCGTTGAAAAACTCGTTTCGATAATTGAGCTTTTGCGACAGCATCGTTTCGTACGGCGTGGCGGAACCGTCTTCCTTTTCCATTTTCCACCGAAGCTCCAGCGTTTTTTTGAAATTGGGATCATCCAGATTGGAAGTTCCGTCTGCCTTAAGAAAATCCGAATTGTCCGGCTGATTGACGAGCATCAGTTTCATGTATTCGGTCCAGCTTCCGTTTTGCGGACCATGGAAATACGTACCGTATGTTTTTTGCGCCCCTTCTCCTTGAGTCAGCTTTTTGGCATATTCGGCAAACTCGTCCCAAGTCCAGTCGGTCGGCACTTCGAGTCCCGCCTCGTCCAGCATTGTTTTGTTCAGCAGCACATACCAGGAATTGAACTTCCCTGGAAGCGCATACACTTTTCCGTCAATGTGAGTATCGATCTTATAGTCTTCTTCCACTTTATAGCCGTCTTTTTCCAAATAAGGCTCTAGCGGCTCAGCCATCCCAAGACCAACATGCTGCGCGTAGCTGCCAGGGTCGCTGAACATGATCACATCCATATCTTCATTCGAAGCTGCGGCGAGGTCAAGCTTTTTCATCGCTTCCTGCGTATCTCCCTTTGGACTGAGCTGTACGAGCGTCATTTTGATTTCAGGGTGCTTTTCTTCAAATGCGGCAAATGTTCCGGTCCAATTGTAGGCTTCCTCTGTTCCGTACGTATACAGCCGAACTTCGGTCTTCCCATCGGCTGCCGCACCTTGAGTTTCTCCACCCGATCCGCTTCCGCAGCCTGCGAGCAGCCCTCCAATCAACGTAATTCCCAGCAGTCCAGACCAAATATTCTTTTTCATATGAACCCTCCTTGTAGAAAATGAATTGCGGTCCCTGACAAACGTTTTCTGTAGTCAACATCCTTCGTCTATTGTAAGCCCGTTTCAAAAAAGGAAGTGCGTCGGCCCGAAATTTCCTGGGTCGTTCGCGAAAATAAGCCGGCTTTCCTTACGGCTGTCCGCGAAATAAGTGTAGGCTCATCCTTTCACTCCGCCGAGTGCAATGCCTTCCACGACACTTTTCTGCCCGATGATAAAAACAATAAGCAGAGGCAAAATTGCGGAAACGGCTGCAGCCATGATCAACGAGTAGAACTGCCCGCTCATCGACGTGAACTTCTGCATAGCAAGCTGAATAGTGAACAGATTATCTGATCGAAGGAAAATAAGCGGCCCCTGATAATCATTCCATGTCCAGATGAAGCGCAAAATGGCGTAAGTCGCGATCGCCGGGCGTACAAGAGGCATGGCAATACTCCAGAAGATACGTCCATGACCTGCTCCATCAATCTTCGCCGATTCAATAAATTCCTGATGGACACCCATGAAAAACTGCCGCAGCATAAAGGTACCGAGTACACTGAAACTTCCGATAATAACAAGCCCCAAGTGACTGTCGAACAGTCCGATATAGCGGTATAAAATAAATTGTGGGACGAGTACAGCCTGCGACGGAATCATATACGTGGTCAGAATAATCAGAAACAGCCATTTGCTGCCCTTAAAATGAATTTTGGAAAAGCCGTAAGCGGCCATAGCCGATACCGTACACGATATGACGGTTGTCAGCACGCTTACCTTAATCGAATTCCAGTAATACAAAATGAACGGATAATCGCCGAACCAGACCTGCCGATAATTCTCTGCCGCGTTCCAACTGGTTGGTATCCACCGGATCGGATAAGTAAACACTTCATTTTCCGTCTTGAACGACGTGACCAACATCCAGATAAACGGCAGTAGAAACAGAACACTGGCTGCGAACATGAGAATGGTCACTAGTGCTTTGCGCCAATCCAGTGCACGAAAATCATGCATGGTAGCCCTCCTTTCTTCCGTTTAGTAATTGACCCATTTCTTCTGTGCAACCCATTGTCCGAGCGTAATCAGCAGTACCAGCACCAGCAGTACCGAAGCGATTGAAGAGGCATAACCGATGTTCAGATTCTGGAAGGCTGTGTCGTACAGATACCAGACGAGCATTGTTGTAGAGCCAATCGGTCCGCCCTGCGTCAGAACCGCAATGATATCGAACACTTTGAAGGTAGAGATAATACCAGTAACGAGGAGGAAAAAGGATGTCGGCGACAGCAGGGGGACCGTAATACGAGCGAATTTGATCCAGTTGTTTGCTCCGTCGATCTCGGCCGCTTCGTACAAATCTTTTGGAATAGACTGCAGCGCCGCCATATACACGATCATATTGAAACCGATCGATACCCAGACGGTGATCATCATGATCGAAATTAGCGCAAAATTCGGATCAGCAATCCATTTTGGAGGATCCGTAATCCCAAATGCTTTGAGAAATTCGTTAATTGGTCCGTAGGAAGGCTCAAACAGCACCTGCCAGACAACCGCTACCGCCACGATACTGGAAATGTAGGGCATGAAGTAAGCGACTTTGAAAAATCCTTTGAAATAAACGAAGCGATCAATGATTACAGCAAGTACCATCGAAACGAGCATATAGATCGGTACGACAAGCAGGAAGATCATGTTGTTGCGAAGCGACTTGATAAACATATCGTCCTTTAGCAGCTCCTGGTAATTACCGACACTTGTCCATTCGATCCCTTGAATACCTGCGACAAAGTTCCATTTGGTAAAGCTGAGAAAAACGGTAGCCAAAATCGGCAGCAGTACAAGAATCGTTACACCGAGAAACATCGGCCCTACAAACAACAATCCCGCGATCGTCTCCCCTCGCTGCAGCGAAACTTTTCGCTTGCTTTTCGCCTCTGCTTTCTTGACCGTAACGGGAGCGGTACTCATAACGTTCACCCCTTTAATCTAATGGAATGACCCCATTATAAAGAAGACGCTTCCAGTTCTGATGCCGCGATCTTGACCCATCATCGCGTTTTCTTGACCTTTCCTTCTTTTTCCATACAAAAAAAACCGCCCTAAGGCGGTCCCAAGTCAACTTTTTCACTTTTCATTCGGCGATGCGGCACGCGAGCCCTGCCCTTCCCAGGCGGAGCAGCCGAAGCGGAGCCTGCTCTCCCTCCCCCGTCCCGCGGGGGTCCGCCGGGCGAGCTGATTTCGAATTGGAGCGACTTTTGGCTTTCCTCCCCCTCCTCTGAATCTTTTACCTAATCAAGGGGGAGGAAAACAAGCCGGAGCGACAATCGAAATCAGCGAGCCCCCACAATCGAAATCAGCGAGCCCCTCAGATCCCCGCCAACACCTCATACCATATTCCGCGCTTCGCATACAAAGTCTCTCTCACTTCGCTCCAACCGCCCAAATACTCGATATCAAACAGCCCCGGCGGCTCCGGATAGTTCGCTTCGAACTTCGCATATACTGCCGGATCTACCGGCCGGAATCCGTCTTCCGCAAAAATTTGCTGGGCTTCTGCCGACCAGAGGAAGTCCAAGAACGCTTCGGCAACTTCGCGCGTACCGCGTTTATCGACATTCTCATCAACAACGGCGGCAGGGTTCTCGATGAGAATCGTATCGTCAGGAATGACTACCTCGTACTTGGCCCCTTGATTGTTACGGGCAATCAGCTCATTCTCGTACGTTACGAGTGCGTCGCCGACGCCGTATTCGAAAGCCGCCATCGAAGCGCGGCCGCTCTTGTCGAGCGACTCAATATTCGCGTGGACGGATTCGAGAAAGGCTTTGGCGTAAGCAGAATCTTTCGCTCCGGTTGCCCGCTCGGATTCTTTCAATCCGGCGCCGTAGACCGCATTGATATCCCATTGGGCACCGCCCGACGTTTTCGGATTCGGATAGAGCACTTTAACGTCAGGCTTCGCCAAGTCGGCAAAACTTCCAATATTCAGCGGATTGCCTTCCCGGGTACCGATCGCTACTACCGACCGGGTGATCATACCGCCTTCCGGCTTCTCTTTCCAATTCTTGTCTACGAGACCCGCTTTCGTCAGCTTATCGATATCGCCTTCCAGCGACAGCAGCGTCACGTCGGCTTCGAAGCCGCCTACGATCGCGCGTGCCTGCGTACCGGACGCTTCATAAGATTCCTGGACCAAAACTGTCTGTCCGGTCTCTTCTTTCCACTTTTGCTGAAACAGCGGAATGATATCCTGCACCGAGTCTTTGACGACGCTGTATGCACCGATCACCAGTGTCACATCCCCCTGTTGGGACGCTCCACCGCTGCCTTCGGCTGAACGCTGCCCACCGCATCCGGCAAGCATCGAGCCGAACAGTACGACTGCCGCCAGCAGTCCGGATACACGCTTAACTTGTCCGGCGCTGTTTCTTTTCTTGTATCCCATCGGTCTCACACCTTTGCTTGAAGTGTTCCCCACGCTTCAGTCAATATTTACGCGATCGCAGAGCTGCGCGGCATCAGATCATGACTGACATCGGGTCGGCTTTGAACCGGTTCTCGGCAATCCAGCTGCGTTCGTTATTGTAGAGATAAGCGCGATGCACTAATACCCGCACAGAATCTCCGACCTGCAAAGCATCTTTCTCCAGCGAACGGTACGTGATCAGGCTCTGGTCGCCGACCTCCACTTCGACGAGCCACTGGCTGCCGCGGAAATGCAGATGCCGTACGACGCCTTCTTCTGTCGCCGACAGCAGCGTGAACTCGTTCCGCCGCCCGACTTCCACATATTCAGGCCGAATCAATGCCCGCGTGCCGGATGCTTTCGCTGCCTGATCGAAGCCATGCAGTTTCGCCGCGTGTTCGATCTGCGTCGATTCGCCGATAAACGAAGCGACAAATGGTGTTGCAGGCTCTTTATAAATGTCCCACGGTGTGCCTTTTTGCTCGACTCTGCCCTGACTGATGACCATAATTTCGTCCGCGACTTCGATTGCCTCGTCCTGATCATGCGTAACGAAGATCGACGTGATGCCGACCCGCTCGATCAGCTCGCGCAGCCAGGAACGCAGCTCCTGACGAATCTTGGCATCGATTGCCGCAAAAGGTTCGTCAAGCAGCAGCAGCTGCGGTTCGGGAGCAAGTGCACGGGCAAATGCCACACGCTGCCGCTGTCCGCCCGAAAGCTGCTGCGGATAACGCTGCTCGAAGCCTTTGAGACCTGTCAGCTCGACCAATTCCATAACCCGATCACGGATCTGCGCTTTCGGCGCTTTTTGAACCTTGAGACCGTAAGCGATATTTTCGAACACTGTCATATGCTTGAACAGGGCGTAATTTTGGAATACGAATCCGATCCCTCGCTCCTGCGGCGGCAGTTCGTTAACCCTTTTTCCATGAAAAATGATTTCGCCTTTGTCCGGACTTTCCAAACCTGCCAGCATACGCAGAATGGACGTTTTGCCGCCGCCGCTCGGGCCGAGCAGGCCGATCAAATGCCCTTTTTGAATGCCGAACGAGACGTCCTTTACCGCATGGAAACTGCCGAAATGTTTATCGAGTCCGCGAACTTCCACATGCATCTTAGTGCACTTCCCTTCTCTTCTTCGTCCATTCCATCAGCAGCAGCAGCCCGGCCGAGAATGCCGCGAGCAGCAGGGCAATGCCTCCTGCCGCCGCAATATTGAAGTTTTCCACATCCTGATACACAAGCGTCGTTGCCGTCTGTGTCCGATTGATAATATTTCCCGAGACGACCAGCACGGCACCGAATTCGCCCATCGAACGCGCGATGGTCAGCACCGCCCCATAGGCGACTCCCCAGCGGATCGACGGCCAGGTCACCCGGCGAAACGTCGTCCATCCGTAAGCGCCCAGCGTGGCCGAAGCCTGTTCCTGATCGTCCCCGATCTCTTCCAGTACCGGCATGATTTCTCTAACCATCAGCGGAAAAGTAACAAACAGCGTGGCGATGACCATCCCCGGAAATGCATACACGATATTAAAACCAATCCCTGCAAAAAAAGACCCTAACGCCGTATCCGGACCGACCAGCAGCACGATCATCAATCCGCCAATGACCGGAGATACCGCATAAGGCAGGTCGACGATACTGTTCATAACGCTGCGAAGTCTGCGGCCGAGCCATTTGCCCCGGACGAGATACAGCGCCGTCATGATGCCGAAAATGCCGTTCAGCAGCGTCACGCAGACCACGACAAGCCCGGTCATCATGAGCGCATGCAGCGCTTCGGGACGGCTGATCGCTTCAACAAAGCCCGACCAGCCGTTTGCGAATGCACTCTGCGTCATCTTTGCGAGCGGCGCCACCAGCAGAACGGCAAATACAAGATACGTCAATACAATCCATAGTTTTTTCATCGTTAGGACCGTCCTCCTCTGCGCTGCACCCGATTAATGAGCCACAGGATGATCAGTGACAGAGTCAACAGCAGCACCGACACTGCCGCCGCTCCCAAGTTGTTGTCGCTCTCCACTTCGCCGTAAATAAATACTGAAGCGGTCAGCGTCTTGGCCGGAATATTGCCTGCAACGAGTACAACCGCTCCGAATTCGGCCAGCGCCCGGGAAAAAGCGAGCATCGCTCCCCCTACGATTCCCGGCGAAATCTGCGGCAGAATGACCCGGAGAAAGGTTGTCGCGCGTGATGCGCCAAGCGTATACGAAGCCTCCTCTGCCGAAGGATCCATCTCTTCAAGCAGCGGCTGAATCGCACGAATAACGAACGGGAAAGTCACGAACACCATGGCAATAACAATCGCCGGCTGATGAAATACAATGTCAAAACCGAGCCGTTCGGCAATACTTCCTACCCAACTGTTAGGTCCCAGCAGCAGCAGAATCATCAATCCGCCGACGGCCGTCGGAAGTGCGAACGGCAGGTCGACCAGACTGTTCAGTACTGCCCGTCCCGGAAAGCGATAGCGTACCAGCACCCAAGCGATCATTGTGCCAATCAGAACATTAATGGCAGTGGCGATCAAAGCCAGCTTGAGCGTCAGCAGCACTGCTTTCCAAGCGATAGGATCGGAGACGCTTTCCCAGAACGGCGTCCAGCCTTCGGAGAAAGAGTACGCATATACGCCCGCGATCGGAAGCACAATCAAAATGACGAAATACAGCAGGACTGTTGTGCGAAAACCATAGGTCCAGCCTTTGTGACGCAGCCATGTCGTTTGCACCGGATACTCCTCCATTTAGAGACTCCCGCGAAGTCAGAATGATATACATGTCGGGAGTATTTTTTCATTATTCCTATTAGACTACTCGGTTTAACTTAATGCATAATGTAACAGGCTTAGCGATCAGCGTCAATTGCTTTTTTCAAAAGGAATCCATATCGGACGAAGGTGTCTACCTGATTGCCGGGTATATACTGGAGAGAGCATTTAGACACATACCAACTTACATATTTCCGTTTTATAAGGAGGAAAACTATGCTGCACACTTTTGAACTGACTACTTCTCGGCGCGATGAGATCGTCGATATTACGCCGCAGGTCGAAAATCTTGTCCGTCAGAGCGGTATATCCAGCGGCCTTGCATTTGTCTACTGTCCGCACACTACGGCTGGGATCGCCATCAATGAAAATGCCGATCCTGACGTGAAGCGGGATATTTTAATGATTCTGGACGAAGTCTATCCGTGGACGCATCCCAAATACCGTCACGCCGAAGGCAATACTGCCGCTCACCTAAAGGCTATTACGTGCGGCTCGTCACAGACTATCATTATTGACAGCGGACGATTGGTTCTCGGAACCTGGCAGGGCATTTACTTCTGTGAGTTTGACGGACCGCGTTCAAGAGCATTCAAAGTAAAGATTATGGAAGGGTAAAAGATCAATCCGATGCCCAGCGTATTTTTCGCTTATTTGAACACACGAAAAGCCCGTATCTCCACAGATACGGGCATTTTCACTTCCCCTTCCATACGACGACGCATTGAAGCGTTTATAAGTTAACTATTCAACGCCTTGAAGCGGGAAGATGCAGATTTTTGCACAAGATGCGCACATGCACCATCGCAGCCGGACGAACCTCTTCAAATGAAGCTTTCTCCTGGATGTAATAGGAAATAAAACCGTGCGCCGACAAAAACAAGCTGAGCGGAATGCTCTTTAGCGATTCATCCGTGTGCATATTGTCATCCAAATGTCCACGGACAATGGATGCAAACTGTTCCAGACATCGTCCCTGCTCGCTTCGACAATATGCCAACAGCTCTTCGTCGCGCGTCATGAACATGATCTCATACTGATGCGGATGCTCCAAGCCGAAACGAATAAATTCCAGCAGCAGCATTTCCGTGCGCGTGAACTCGCCAGTTTCCGGCAGAGACATCACACTGTTCAGGCAGCTCGACAAATAGCCGAAATCTTCAATGACGATGGCGTAAAACAGCTCCGCTTTTTCTTTAAAGTGATAGTAGAGCGACCCGTGGCTGTAACCGAGATGCTGTCCGATACTGCGCATGGAAATGGCGCGGTATCCTTTGGTAATGAACAAGTGTCTGGCCGCCTCCAAAATTCGCTCTCGCGACAATTCCTGCTCTACTGCTCTTCTCGCCATAGTCGTTATTCCCCTTCGATGTAATAAACCGGATCCCCTTTCACAATATCGGCCTGACCCTGCGTAAGATCCGTGATCCAAGTAACGAAATGATCCGCCTCGTTCGCAGGCGGCAGACAGAGAAGGGTCACCTTGTCTGTGAACTGCGTCTCGCCTGTACGGACTTCGCGGCTGCGAAGTTCGTTCTCTACTTTGCCGTGCCAGGTATAGTCGATCGTAACAAACACCTGCGTATGCAGCACGCGCGTAATTTCGTCGCCGGCTTCAACCGCAGCGACCGCGCCGTCCGCGTAAGCACGAATCAGGCCTCCCGCACCGAGCATAATTCCACCAAAGTAACGGGTTACGACAACCGCTACATTTTTCAATTCCCGATTTTTGAGCACTTCCAAAATAGGCTTTCCAGCCGTTCCGCTTGGTTCTCCGTCATCGGATTGTTTCTGAATTTCATCGCGCTCGCCGAGCAGATAAGCAGAGCAGTTGTGAGTAGCGTCGCGGTGAATCTTCTTAATTTCATTAATGAAAGCGTTAGCTTCTTCTTCCGTTGTAACAGGACGAATATGACCGATAAAACGCGACTTGCGGATCACAATTTCTTTGTTTCCTTCATGTCTAACCGTTTTGTAGCGTTCCAGCATAACGTTGTTCGAACCTTTCTTTCTTTATAATAGAAAGCAGTTCCCCATCTCCGCATGCACGATAAAACCGTGATACGGATGGGTGAACTGCTTTCCTCTTGTGCCCGATTTTCGCACTAATACGAATTAACCGGTGGTTATTCTCTTATTAAAACAGGAATTTGCGTTAACGTAAAGATTCATGTCAGAAATATTCCGCGGAATTATTCGGACAGACGCGATTCCAGTTCCGCTTTTTCTTTTTCAAAGCCCGGCTTGCCGAGCAGCGCGAACATGTTCTTTTTGTAAGCTTCTACGCCCGGCTGGTCGAATGGATTAACGCCCAGCAGGTAGCCGCTAATGCCGCAGGCTTTCTCGAAGAAGTATACGAGGTAGCCGAATGTGTAAGGGCTGAAATCCTTGATGTTAACGATCAGATTCGGCACTTGGCCGTCTGTATGCGCCAGCATCGTACCTTGGAACGCCTTCTTGTTGACGAAGTCCATCGTTTTGCCGGCGAGGAAGTTCAGGCCGTCCAGGTCGTCCGGATCTTCTTCGATTGTGATCTGCTCAGATACGTTTTCTACCTGAATGACTGTCTCGAAAATGTTTCGGCTGCCTTCTTGGATGAATTGACCCATAGAGTGCAGATCGGTCGAGAAATCTACGGAAGACGGGTAGATCCCCTTGAAGTCTTTGCCTTCGCTTTCGCCGAACAGCTGCTTCCACCATTCCGATACGAAGTGCAGCGATGGCTCGTAGTTTACGAGGATTTCCGTGCCTTTGCCTTTACGGTACAAAGCGTTACGCACAGCGGCGTACTGGTACGCTTCGTTCTCGGCTACATTAGGGTTCGAGAACTCTTCCGAAGCGTCTGCAGCGCCCTGCATCATGGCGTCGATATCTACACCGGCAGCCGCGATCGGCAGCAGGCCTACAGCCGTCAGTACAGAGTAACGTCCGCCCACATCGTCAGGAATGATGAAGGACTCGTAGCCTTCTTCAGTTGCCAGCTTTTTAAGTGCGCCGCGCTCTTTGTCAGTCGTTGCGTAAATGCGCTTGCGTGCTTCTTCCTTACCGTATTTCTTCTCCAGAGCGGCGCGGAACAGACGGAAAGCGATCGCAGGTTCAGTCGTCGTACCGGATTTGGAAATGACGTTTACGGAGAAGTCTTTACCTTCGATCAGCTGCATCAGATGTGCGATGTACGTCGAGCTGATGCTGTTGCCTGCGAAGAAGACTTGAGGAGTCTTACGCTGGGACTTGTCCTGCACGTTGTAGAACGAGTTCGTCAGCATTTCGATCGCAGCGCGTGCGCCAAGGTACGAACCGCCGATGCCGATTACGATCAGCACTTCGGAATCGCTTTGGATTTTCTCCGCAGCTTTTTTGATTCGTGCGAATTCTTCCTTGTCGTATTCTTTCGGCAGATCGATCCAACCGAGGTAGTCGGAACCTACACCGGTCTTGTTATGCAGCTGTTCGTGAGCGAGTTTGATCGGCTCCGCGAAGTACTCGACTTCATGCTGTCCGACAAATTCGAGCGCTTTGCTGTAATCAAAATAAACGTTTTTGGCCATGGTTAAAAAAACCTCCTCTAAATTTGCTTCTTTTACTGCCGCAATCATCTTGCACGTTTAAACATCCAGAACCAGCATACTGGATTTATTAAGTACTGACAAGCGAGGCAGGGCACACTTCTAACCGAAAAAGCCCTATCTCTGTTCATGCTTATGACATTCTATTACATAAAAAACACCCCTATCGTCATCCGGCCGGAGTCCATTACCGGATGCTCACTTTTGCACGGACGCCGCAGGGGCGGTGAAAAACTCGGGTGTTTCCTTGACCGAAATGATTGGATCAAGCGGTCAAGGATTGATCCCCAAATTTTTTATTTAAGCAGTTCTTTGACTTTGGACACGACGTTTTCCGGCGTGAAGCCGTACTCTTCCATGACCTTGCCACCTGGAGCCGAAGCGCCGAACGTATCGATGCCAAGGATTGCGCCAGCATCACCAACGTAACGCTCCCAGCCGAATGGACTAGCCATTTCCACAGCCAGACGAGCTTTGACATCAGGCAGAATTACGGAATCTTTGTAAGCTTTGTCCTGTTTCTCGAACAGATCCCAGCTTGGCATGCTGACAACGCGAACCTGGATACCTTCTTCCGCAAGTTTGGCTTGTGCTTTAACAGCAAGCTGTACTTCCGAACCTGTAGCAAGAATTTGAGCGGCAGGCTTGCCGTCTTTTGCATCAGATACAACGTAAGCGCCGCGTGTTACGCCTTCCCATGCGCCTTCAACCGAACCTTCGAGGATCGGCAGGTTCTGACGAGTCAGGACCAGAGCAACCGGATTTTCTTTGTTTTGCAGGGAGTATGCCCATGCCGCAGACGTTTCGTTCGCATCCGCCGGACGGATAACCGTAAGGCCTGGAATGATGCGTACGGACGCAAGCTGCTCGATCGGCTCGTGAGTCGGACCGTCTTCGCCGACAGCGATACTGTCGTGCGTCAGTACGTACGTAACAGGCAGTTTCATCAGAGCGGCCAGACGAATCGCCGGACGCAGGTAATCGGTGAATACGAAGAATGTACCGCCGAAGACTTTGATACCGCCATGCAGAGCAATACCGTTCATTGCGCCGGCCATACCGAATTCGCGTACGCCGTAGTAGATATTGCGTCCTGTACGCTCCTGCGGCGTGAATACGGTCACGTCGTTCAGATGCGTCATTGTCGAGCTTTCCAAGTCGGCAGATCCGCCGAACAGCTGAGGCACACGATGTACGACACCGTTCAGAGCTTTACCGGAAGCGACACGTGTCGACATTTCTTTGTCTTCCACTGTGTACTTAGGCAGTTCCTTGTCCCATTCGATCGGCAGTTCGCTGTTGAAAGCCATCTGGAACTGAGCAGCCAGTTCAGGATTTTCCTTCTGGAATTTCTCAAACTGATCGTCCCAGATCTTGTTCGCCAGTTCGCCTTTTTCTTTTACTTTGGCGAAGTGTTCGCGAACTTCGTCAGGTACGTAGAAGTCCTCTTCGTAAACCCAGTTGTAGAATTCTTTTGTCAGCTTGGTTTCGTCGGAACCGAGTGGGGAACCGTGAGTACCCGCATGTCCGCCTTTACCCTGCTTGTTCGGGCTGCCATAACCGATGATCGTTTTTACTTCGATCAGTGTCGGACGTCCCGTATCCATTTTCGCTTCCGCGATTGCTTTGTCGAGCGCATCGATATCGTTGCCGTCTTCAACGCGCAGTACCTGCCAGCCGTAACCGTCAAAGCGTTTAGCAACACTGTCCGTGAACGAAAGCGAAGCTTCGCCGTCCAGCGTAATGTCGTTGGAATCGTACAGCATAATCAGTTTGCCGAGCTGCATATGTCCGGCCATCGAAGCCGCTTCGTGCGAAACGCCTTCCATCAGGTCGCCGTCGCCGCAGATTGCGTATGTGTAATGGTCAATCAGTTTATAGTCGCCTTGGTTATAAACGGCTGCCGTGTGCGCTTCCGCAATGGCCATACCTACTGCCATCGCTACGCCCTGACCCAGTGGTCCGGTTGTCGCGTCTACACCAGCTGTGTGACCGAATTCCGGGTGACCCGGAGTTTTGCTTCCCCATTGACGGAACTGCTTGATCTCTTCCATCGGCAGATCATAGCCCGACAGGTGCAGCAGGCTGTAAAGCAGCATCGAACCGTGGCCGGCAGACAGAACGAAACGGTCCCGGTTAACCCAGTTCGGGTTGGACGGGTTGTGGTTCATCGTTTTAGCGAAAAGCTGGTAGCCCATCGGTGCGGAACCCATTGGCATACCTGGGTGTCCCGATTTTGCTTTTTCGATCGCATCGATCGAAAGGGTACGAATTGTAGCAATCGACAGATCGTCGATTTTGACATTGTTAGCCATATTCTAATATCCTCCTCGGTCGTTTCCGGATAAACGGTAACGGATTGTGAAGACTCCTGTGATCTAGTATATCACTTTGAAACATTCATTTCCATAGCATTCGAAATAAAGCCGGAAATTTGCCGATTTCTCAGGTAAATAACTTGTTTGGCCTTTCTGCCGAAATGCAATTTCACTCCTGTCCACATAGAACTTTACCCGGACTGCCGTCCCGATACTCGCCCACAAAACAATTTGTTCGTACAAATGCATGAAGAACAGGGCAAGCATTTTGCTTAACAGCTATCACACGTTAACGATCAGACATTCAGACCGAACAGCCGCTCTCTCTTCTCGCGTTCCAAATCCTGCACGGACAAAATTTCCGTGCCGAAGATCATTGTAATCCGATTTTCTGCCTCATATCGCTCCCAAGGAAGGGCTGCTGTGGAAGGCTCTCCGGATTTGGCAAACTCCTGCCAGGCGCTGCGCATAGCATCGGATAAATTTTGCATCGCCGGCTCAATCCGTACACCCATGCGCGGCAGCAGAACCAGATTCCCGAACACAAACGGAATTTCGGCGGCATGTACCGCTTTACCGAAAAATGGATGATTCGAAAGCGACCAATCGAAGCGGTACATCCATACCGGAGCGTGCGCCGACTGCGCTTCCGCAAAAATCAGGGCTGAACGCCAGAAATACAAATCCGTCATCATTCCAGCCTGACCCTCGATGGAGGATGGGTATCTGTTGATCCATTCCTCCGCATTGTCCAATCCGGTCAGTCTATGCAGCATGCCGGCGAATGCTTCCGGATCCATGCGCTGCGACTCGTCCCGTAGGAAAAATGCGCCTTCGTCGCGATTTGTTCCGATAATCAGCGGAATGCCTGCGGCAGATCCTTCGGATACGGCCTGCACCGGGTCGACAGGCAGCGTCGAAGGTTCCAGTGTGGGCTGGAACGGAAGACCCGGCGAGCCGCCTTCCGCTCCTTGCATTAATGCGGCTGCCGCGCTCAGAAGCTCTTGCACCGACGCCGATTTAAGACGATCCAGACTGCCTCCGTCTACACCAAGATAGCGCAGATAAGCGGCTGCCACGCCTTCGGCCTGAGCCGGAGCCAGATACTGTGAGCCTCCGCTCTGCATCACGGCTTTGTGAAACAGTCCCTTGGCAGACGGCATTGCCAGCAGCGCCGCAATGCTCATTGAACCCGCCGACTCGCCGAACACCGTCACATTATCCGGATTGCCGCCGAAAGCCCCGATGTTCTCCCGAATCCATTTCAGTGCAAGCACCTGATCGGATAACCCCGTATTGGAATCGAATTCTTCTCCAAGCGGAGAAAGATGCAGGAATCCCAAAGGTCCCAACCGGTAATTGATCGATACGACGATACAATTTCCACGGAAGGCCAACTGCGCACCATCATACAGCGGAATACTGGATGAACCCGACATAAAAGCCCCGCCGTGAATCCAGACCATAACAGGTAGTCCCGTCACATCGTCTTCGGGTGCCCATATGTTCAGATACAAGCAGTCCTCCGACATCTCCGCCATGCCCGAACCGAACAACGATGTGTCTTCAGACTGAGGCTGCGGACAAATCGGACCGAACGTCAGCGCATCCCGAACGCCATTCCAAGCTTCAGCAGGCTGTGCCACCCGAAAGCGAAGTTCACCCACGGGTGGGCGGGCATAGGGTACCCCTTTCCATGATACGGCTCCATTTGCCGCCGATCCTCGAAGTTTCCCCTGCTTGGTATCAATCATTTTATATTCCATCGTTTCTCCTGCCTTTCCCGCATCAAACGACTTATGTTTATTCTTTCTCTTCCATTTAAACACAGAGCGCAGGAGCGGTTCAAACCATTGGCCTTTCCTAATGACATTGAAAAAAGGTGTCCTTCTCTTGAAAGGACACCCAATCGAATGCGTTTTCAATTAACCGAATCTTCAACATTCAGCGTTCCGACCGAACCGCCCTCGATCAACTTGATCTGCATGCGTTCGTGCTCGACCGACTCGCCGGCCAAAATCTTGAGCAGATGCTCCGCTGCCGCCGCCCCCCACTTAGTCCGGGAATAATCTACGGTTGCCAATCTGGGCTGCAGGTACTTGGCCAGCTCGATATTATCAAAGCCGATCAGATGCACCTGCTCGCCGACACGAAGTCCGGTATCGGTCAGCACATTGCAGATTCCGACAGCCATCTCATCGTTCAGACAGAACACCGCCACCGGCTCTTTGTACTCCTCGATAATTTGTTGTGCGGCGACCTCTCCACCTTTTTTCTCAAAATTGCTTTGGATCTCGGTAAGTATCAAGTCCGGTCGTTCCGCCGCCATCTGCCGCACAACAGCCAGCCGTTGATTTGAGTCGTAAGAATCTTCCGGTCCTGTAACCACATACATTCTGCGGTGTCCCCGCTCAAGCAAATAGTTCATTGCTGCCGCCGCACCAGCTTGATTGTCCAGCAGCACACGATTAATATTCGGATGAATCAGCTCGCGGTCCATGACAACAATCCGATGACCGCGATCCGCGTAACGTAGAATCTCTTCGCTGTCGAATCCCGAATCGAGAATGATCGCACCGTCGATCATCCGCTCGGGCAGCATACGATGCGATTGAATACCACTGCAGACGATCATATCGTAGCCTTCCCGATTCAGCACATTTTTGACGCCGTCGAGCAGATCGCCGTAGACTTCACCGCGAAAATCGGTCAGGAACACGCCGATGATACGGGATTCTCGCTTCTTCAGCGTGCGTGCTGCGGCGTTAGGTACATAATTCAGTTCTTCCGCAATAGCCAAAATGCGCGCGCTCGTCTCGTCCGTCACCTTGCTGCTTCCGTTTAACGCATAAGACACTGTCGAAATCGATACTCCCGCTCTCTTGGCGATATCCTTGATACTTACCAATCCACTCGCTCCCCTGTCTGGTTGCCTTTTTTCTTATTATATCCATCTAACAGACAACGAAGGCGATCCGTCAAGATCGCCTTGTGTTTTTCGACAAATTTTATACAAAAATTTCAACAATATTGATTTCTTTTACAGCGGCAGCTTCAAACTCGGCCCGCCTGATGCGTACTCCGCCTTCGCGATAGCGATTGTCTCCGGCTCTTTCGCCGATCTCTTGACCGTTAAGCTTTACCATTCCGGACTTCCCGGTACCGATCCGGTATACAAAGGTCGCCGGAGTACCGCCATAGCTAAAATCGAAGTGCACTCCATTCAGTGAATCCGGCAGTACCGGATCGACGATCAGATCGCCGCCCTCCTGACGAATGCCCAGTACACTGCCGATCAGTTGGTTCATGTAGATCCCCGGGCCGCTGGAATAGATTCTCCATCCTCCCTTGACCGCAGCTTTCCCGCTTTTCAATTCGCCGAAGCGCTCCTGCGCTTCGTAACGGTTGTTGAACTTGCCATCCGAGCTGCTGAAATAGGCATTGCTCTGTCGCAGCTCCGCATTGGGCACAACGTCCTTAATGCCGACCGGATTAATCATCGCCAATCCATTCCAGGTCTCGTCCGTCCGGCCCAACTTTGCCATCGCTTCGACATAACGGATATGAGCATGCACATACTGAAGCCCAATTTCCCTGCCAAAATTCGAAGCCTGCTCGGCACGTTTGAAATGTGTGCTTACGCCGCCTTCGTACTGTGCGGGACGATTCATCAAACGTACGCCATCCGGACAGAAAAATTCGCGTTTGATCAGCTCATAGTGCGACTTCGCCTGCTCCGGTTCGAGCAGTTCGGCGATCATGCTGCGTGTCATCGGCAGCAGACGGTAAGCGATCCCCGTTTCCTTGTCGCTTGGATGCAGCATCGCTTTGGGCTTGTCGGCTTCTTCCATATAGACGAAGCCCGGAATGACATCCGTATTCAGCATATAGCGGCCAAAGTCGGCGCGAATCCCCTCCGCAAGTTGAGCCAATTCTTCTGCAAACGCAGCATCCTTCTCCCGAATGGCACCGGACAGCACATTTACAGCCTGGTAGGTCAGCGCAACCGTCCAACTGCTAACCATGTACTGCTTGAGCTGTGCATTTGCCGGCTGAAGCGTATCGTCCCAATCGCCGTCTCCGTAGGAAGACAGGAACGTATCGTGCAGGAAGTGCTCTTTAATATAGGAAATTTCTTTTTTGGCATGATCCAGCACCGTAAACTCTTTCTTCGTAAATCCAAATTCATGCTTAACGGTGTACGGGACTTTTTCATCCAGAATGCTGAAGTCGCGTGTCGTTTTCAAATAATCGGCCAGAACTTTAAGCGGCCAGACGATAATGTCTCCATGGCTCTCCTCCTGCTGAATCGCAAAGTAGTTGTCGAACATGAACCACTGCGGCCATGCACCGTCGTCTTCGTATTGATGCGAATACACGGTCTTTAGAATGTCTTTGACCTGTCCATATTTCTGCGTGGCCATAAAGTATTCGACCGGGCCTTGGCAAACGTCGCGCGTTCCCCAAGCCGCACCGCCATACTGTTCAAGACCGTGCGGAGAGGAATAGTGAACGAGCATATTGTGCGTGTACCACCAGGCGAGCGCATTGACTTTGAACAGCTCCCCACCGGTACCGCTTCCGCTCTTCGAGAGGCGGAATCCGTTCATGACATCCCGGTAAAATTCGCGGTATTTGACGATTTCGTCTTCCAGGGAACGTTGGACAAAAGGAATGTCGGCTCCGTCCAGCAGTCCCTGAATCGTCATCGTCCATTCCGTGCTCGGTTCAACCGTCAGCGTCACCAAGGAAGCGTCGCCGGAAAGAATACCGTTTGCCAGTATCGACTCGTCGCCGACCGATACTTTTGCGCCGTCTACTTTCAAGCGGTACGCCAGTTCCGGATAAGCATTCGCACTCAGCGAAGCCGAATCGGCCGTAAATGTCAGAACGCCGGCTTGTTCGGTCATATGCAGCGGGAATTCAAATTCATTTACATTCATTGTGATCTGCGTCGTGACCAAATAACGGTACGCCCTACCGCTCTTCGAGCGGACCGTCAAGCGCACTTCAGGACTATCGACAGTTGTGTAAGTCGTGACGAAAATCGTTTCTCTTTCCGTCTTGTACGTCCAGCGCGCGTAATTGAAGCCGATCTCGAACAGCGACGGCATCGTCAGCAGACGGTATACCCCGTCCATTTCAATGTAAACACGCTGTCCGGCCGTTTTTGGAATATTCAGCGCATTGCGCGCATTACTCATCATTTTATTGAAGTTAGTGTTGCCGAGTACAAGCTGCGAATTGAATATGCCGTACATGTATGCGGTTGTCGCCATTACCGGTACACCAAACGTCACATTACCGCCGCTCATCAGGATATGGCCGTGCGGACGCTCGACAAGCCGTTCTTTTTCCTTCAATACAATATGTTCGTAAGTATCCGTGAAAAAGGCCAGCAGTTTGCCGTTCTCCCGCTCTTCCTGATAGCGCTCCGGAAACTGCTCCGCAACTTCTGCTTCCGTCAAATCCAGCGTTTGCAGCGGTTCGCCGATATGGGCTTTGAGCGACACTTCAGGCAGTGCTTGCAGCTTCCCGATAGGCTCCGCTTCGTAAGCTTCCCAGGCTGTCTGAATCTCGTCCGCAAACTGAAGCGCTGTAATCGCTGAAGGATGATCCCCACGGTACAAACCATAGAAAACAAAACGTTCTTCACCGCTCAGTGTTACCATTTCCGATTGAAGCGCCGTGTAGGCGAACTCGTATTGGTAGACTTCGTTTGCCAGCTGGCTGCGGCCGAGCGACTCCGGCACGTTACTTTCCTTGTAGGACTGGCCGAAAAACTGGAAGCCGTCGGTCGAGTAACCGGAAGCGCGCGTCAGCGAGCCCTGCTGCATATAAGGAAATGTTCCGCCCTGCGGTTGATTCTGACGGGAACAGACGACATAGCCCTTATGCTTGTCTTCGAAAACTGCATGATCGATATACTGCGACAAGTAAGCTTCGTTGCTGCGTACCGCACCGGGCTCGGCATTCCCTATATCTTGACCGTATACGATGTCGATGCTGACGCCTTCACCGCGTGTCTTTACATCCCAGAACCATACATCCTGTTCCGTTACCGCGAATGTCACTGTATACTCGATGTTTTCCGCGCGTCCTTCCCAGACGATACGCTGATTGCCGCGGCTCACTTTGCTCCCGGAACGAATACCGATCAGCGGGTAAAAGGAAATTCCGGACTCTCTGTGAATACGCAGGTACAGATTGTTCAGCGAACCGTCGAGTGGAGAAGACAACAGCTGGTTCAGCATCGTACTGCCGCCCAGCGCCTGATACAGGTCGCCGCTCGGCCAGAAAGTAAAGTTCAGGCTTCCGGCCTGTACGCTGAATTTCAAGTTCGGATTTGCTATGGTCGTCATAAATGCATTCACTCCTATTTCAATCAGTTTGTGATCGCCTTGAATGGTTTAGCATGATGGGTCATCGCTTCAAACCAATCTGAAAAAATCGTTCAACGTATCCCTGCTGCTGCGGCCGACAAAAACTTCAAATTGTCCGGGATCGCTCCTGAAGCTTAAGTCCGAATGGTGATACCGCAGCTGCTCTTCGTTTAGAGTGAATACGGCGGTGCCGCGTTCGCCCGGAGCAAGCTCCAGTTTGACGAAACTTTTCAGCTCGCGCACCGGACGCACTACGTCGCCCGCGATATCGCGGACATACAGCTGTACCGTTTCTGTTCCCGTCCGATCTCCCGTATTGGTTACATTTACGCTGATGACAATCGGAGAATCTGTCGTCATTTTCTTCGAAGAAAGCTTCAAATCATCGTAGTCGAATGTTGTATACGATAAGCCGAAGCCGAAAGGCAGCAGCGGTTCGTTCGGAGCATCCAGATACTGCGATACGTAGCGCACTTGGGCATCGGGAGCTCCTTTGGGGCGACCGGTATTGAAGGGGTTGTAATATACCGGTACCTGACCAACAGAGTACGGAAACGACATCGTTAGCCGCGCCGATGGATTGACGGCACCGATCAGAATGTCGGCTACCGCAGCCCCGCCTTCGCTGCCCGGGAACCAGGCTTCGACGACCGCACCGACTTGGTCGTATACGCCGTGCAGATCGAGCGGGCGCCCGTTGAACAGAACGGCCGCAGTCGGCTTGCCCATCTCCGCGATGCGGGCTGTGAGTTCAAGCTGGATTCCCGGCAGACGAATATCTGTCCGGCACCCGGCTTCGCCGCTCATCTCTGACGCTTCGCCGAGCGCCAATACAATCACATCGGCGGAAGCCGCGGCTTCCAGCGCTTCGCGCAGCTGTTCTTCCGTGCCTTCTTCGATGCCGCAGCCTTCTGCTATATTTAGGCTGCCGCGGAGCCTCTCGGTCAATGCGTCGTTCAGCTTCACGGCGTCTTCGGTCGATCCGCTCCACGACCAGGGACCCAGGAGATCTCCGCTTTGAGCGAATGGACCGATCAGGACCACGCGAGCGTCCGGATTAAGGGGCAGCACTCCTTCATTTTTCAGCAGTACGGTCGACTTGGCCGCCAACTCGTAAGCTGCTGCACGATGCTCCGGGCTGAATACGATTTCTGTCTCGCGCTTGGGGCTTGCTCCCCGGTACGGGTTGTCGAACAATCCCAGCTTGTTCTTAAGCTGCAAAATGCGAAGCACAGCTTCGTCGATCAGCCCCTCGTCCACGCGTCTGCTGCGCACCAATTCCGGCAGCTCATGCACGTAGCAGGCGGTCATCATTTCGATATCCACTCCTGCCCGAATCGCACGATAAGCCGCTTCGCGCTCATCCTCCGCTGCCCCGTGCGGGATCAATTCCTTGACGGCACCCCAATCGGAGATCAATACACCTTCGAAGCCCCATTCTTCGCGCAGCAGGCTGCGCATCAGCTTTTCGTTGGCACTGGCCGGTATGCCGTCGACCGTGTTGAACGAGGTCATGACCATCTCGCAGCCTTCTTCCAGTGCGGCTTGGTAAGCGGGCAGGTAATACTCGCGAAGCTGGCGTTCGGAGAGATCGACCGTGTTGTAGTCACGGCCGGCTTCCGATGCTCCGTAAGCGGCAAAATGCTTGACACAGGCTGCGACCCGCTCGGTCTCTTTCGTCAGATCCTTGCCCTGAAAACCATGGACAAAAGCCCGGGCGAACAAGCTGTTCAGATACGGATCTTCGCCTGTCGACTCCATTACACGGCCCCAGCGCGGATCGCGCACCAGATCGACCATTGGCGCGAAGGTTACGTGCACACCGGAGACGGCCGCCTCGCGTGCTGCAATTTCCGCGCTTTTCTCGGCCAGCTCCGTATCCCAGGAGCAGCCGATCGCAAGCGGTACGGGAAAAATCGTTTTGAATCCGTGTACAATGTCCGCCATAAACAGCAGCGGGATGCCATGCGGATTTTTTTGCAAATGTGCCTTCTGTACGGCGATCGCTCCGGCAGCTCCCGCATAGCCAAGAATGGAGCCGCTGCTCGCAACCGTCTCTTCCGTAATTCCCATTGCTTCAAGAGGGCCGGTAATCTGACCACCTTTGTCCGCTCCTTCGTAGAAGGGGGCAGCAAGTTGAATCAGTTGGGCGACTTTCGCTTCGAGCGTCATCGCGCCGAGCAGGTCGAGAAGCTGCTGATTGTCCATAACGAGTCCTCCAAGCTTTAAAATTCAAGTATATGTTCAATTCATTTTCTTCAACTAATTTTTAATAAAGTTCAGGTTGAAAAGCTTGAAAATGCCGGTTGGCTTTCTCCTTGTTTCAGGATTTTGCACAATTGTCGGGAATATAAGGTTTAGGAATCAATTATGCAAATTCCTCATTTAGAAAATAAACCGATGCTGATTGATACCGGCCATAAAGAAGAGAAACCCGGTTCGTGCGGAAGTTCCGCGCGCACCGGGTTTGGCATACGGCCGGGCCTGTAGGCAGGGTACCGTCCAGACCCGGGTTTACGAATGAGGAATGACGCTTTTACTGCGCAAATTCGTTGTTCAGCTCTTCGATGACCGGCTGTACCAGCGACTGCTTGCTTTCCACCCATTTTTTCCAATTCTCCTCAAGGTCTCCCGCTTGGAGAATCAGGTTCGCGTATTCGGTCGCATAATCGAAGTTCGCCTGATCTTTCGATCTGGACGTGTACAGCTGGAAGTCCCAATCATAGACAGCCATTTCTCCGCCTTCGGTACTCAGTGCCGCTTTCTCTTTGTACAGTTCAACCGAACGATCGCGGAATTCTTTTTTAATCGAAGGATTGATGACACTGAAGTCGTCTCCTAGGACATAGAGACCTTCGAAGCGGCCCGGATATTTGTCTTCCAGCGTTGTACCTTCCGGCAGCAGGCTCACAAGCTCGCCATTTTCTTCCTTCCAGTCTTCGCCTTCAAAGCCCAAATTCAGAATGCGCTGCGCCTCTTCCGATACGGAATATTCGATCATATCCATGATGCGTTCGAATTTCTCCTGAGAAATATCCGGAGAGAATACAAGCGACGACCAGAAGTTAACCTGCTCTAGATTGCGATATTTGCCGTCTTCGCCCAGAATCAGCGCTTCATGTACCACTTCGCTGCTGTCCAGGTCGAGGTTCTTTTTCATTGCATTGTCCATATCTTGTCTGTAGGAAGCCAAGCCGCCCAGACCCGCAATTGCGGAAATTCCCGTTACTTTGAATGCGTCGCCGCCTTCGCTATTTTTCCAAGTGTAGAATTCAGGATCCAACAGACCTTCTTTGTACGCCTGCTGCATCAATTTCAGACCTGTCAATGTCGATTCATCGGCTGGACCCCAAGTATACTTGCCGTCCTCGCCTTTATAGAAAGCCGATTCCACGCGTGCATGTTCGTTGTTAGCCATTACGAAACCGGTCAGCAGATCCCCGGCGTTGAACGACATCGGAATCAAGCGGCTGCCGACTTTGCCCGGATCTTGTTCTTTAACCAGCTTCGCATATTCCATCAGCTCGGTTACCGTATAAGCATCTTTCAATTCAAACCCTACCGCTTCTGCCCAGTCTTTGCGCAGTGCGATAACGCCGATTTGGTTCAGCAGCGGATCGGCCGGTTGGTTTTGGAAGTAGACCGGTTTAGGCAGTACGTAAGTTCCGCCCACTTTTTCTTCCAGACGCTCGCCGAGACCTGTGGAAGCATAAGCTTTAGCCGTTTCGGGCCAACGCTCTTTCCAATCATCCGGGAACTTGTAGAACAATCCCTGATCGATGTACTTCACTGCGTCACCTTGAACGTAGTTCCAACTTGCAAAATCCGTCATCTCGCCGGAGTTGATCCACAGACGCATTTTCTCCGGCCATGAATCCCAGTCAATGTAGTTGTAATCCCAAGTAATATTGAATTTGTCGGTAAAGTATTTGTGGAACTTGTCGTTCATATCGGCCTTGGACGGATCGGTTACGCTGGCATACGAGATGGTCAAATTATTTTTGTACGTACCATCCTCGTTTTTCTCGTCCGCAGTTCCCGCTGCCGACTCGCTCGAACCGCCGCCCGAGCAGGCTGTCACCAGCACCATCATTACAGACAATGCAAGAAGAAAAAGCGCCTTGACCGAAAACATTTTGTTCACTTTCATGTGTGTACCCCCATTTTCGTTTGGATTTTGCAAGCCCGATCTTTACCCCGTGTAAAACTTTGTATCGTGTTGTTATATTGTATCTTCAGGTCTTGATAGCCCCTGTTAATACCCCTTTAGCGAAATGCTTCTGCAGCAGCGGGAAGAATGCCATGATCGGAATGATCGTTACGAACACCGCTGCCATTTTCATGCCCGTCGAGAAGGACTGCGCCACACCTTGACCGACGCTTGTTGCGTTGGAGGCATTGGTTTGCGATTCGACGATAATCGCCCGCAGCACGTTCTGCAGCGGAAGCTGCTCAGCTTTGCGAAGGAAGATCATCGCATCGTACCAGCTGTTCCAGAATGCCACGCCATAGAACAGGGCAATCGTCGCCATAATTGGCGCGGCCAGCGGCAGTACGACGGAAACAAGAATTCTCCATTCGCCGGCACCGTCGAGTCTTGCCGATTCCATCAGCGATTCCGGCAGCCCTTGGAAGTAATTCATCATCAGAATCATATTGAATACACTGAAGCTTCCAGCCAAAATAACCGCCCACAGCGAACCAGTCAGATTAAGATCTCTCATAACCAGATACAGCGGCACGATGCCTCCATTGAAGATCATCGTGAACAGCACAAGGAAGAAAATCGGCTTTTTGCCCGGAAAGCTGGGACGACTGAGACCGTAAGCCATGCTGACTGTAAGAAATAAACTTAATGGAAGACCGGCCGCCATCAGTTTGATCGTGTTCCAGTACCCCGTAATAATACTGCCGTCCGCGAACAGCGCTTTATAAGAAGCCAATGTCGGGTCTTTCGGCCACATGAGCAGCGGATTTTCCGCATATTCCCGCTGGGTTGCGAAAGAAATCATGATCACGTTCCAGAAAGGAATCAGAATCGACAGCGCGCCGAGAGTCAGCACAATGAAGATGAAAATATCGAGTCCGGTTACTCTGTCTGTACTGAATTTGTTTTTTTTTGTTTTTCTCGCCAAAGTACTCATGGATTGCGTTCTCCTTTCTTATCGGAACAGGCCGTCTCCACCCATCCACTTCGCCGCTCTATCGGCAAGCAGCAGCAGAATCATGTTCACAATGGAACGGAACAAGCTGACTGCAGTCGAGAACGAGAAGTCGGTCGAAGATTGGAACGTGATCCGGTAGATGTATACGTCGAGTACCTGCGATACATTCTGCGTTGCGGCATTCGCCAAGTTGAAGATCTGGTCGAAGCCGGAAGACATCAGTCCGCCTACCGACAGGATAAACATGATGGTAACCGTCGGCATGATGTTCGGAAGCGTGACCCGGAACATCTGCTGCAGCCGGGTTGCGCCATCGATCTGCGCCGCCTCATACTGCTCTTGGTCGATCCCCGAGATGGCGGCCATGAATACGATCGCTCCCCAGCCGGTCGACTTCCAGATATCCGTTAGGATAATCATCGGATAGAAGTTCTGCTCCGAACCGAGGAAGTTGATTGTCGAAAATCCGAACAAAGCTAGGAAGCTGTTGACCAGGCCGTCATAGGCTAGAACGTTGATGATGATGCCCGATACAATAATCCAGGACAGGAAGTGCGGGAACGTGAACGCAGTTTGCAGCGCTTTTTTGTAACGTCGCATCCGCAGTTCGTTCAGCAGCAGCGCAAGCAAAATCGGAAACGGGAAGGTAATGAACAGCTTGATAATGTTGATATAGAGAGTACGCCAGACCGCATCGGCAAACGCCGGATCGCGAAATACGTATTTGAAGTTCTCCATTCCGATCCATTCACTGCTCCAAATCCCGTCGTTGGCACGGTATTCCTTAAATGCCAGCGATAAACCGCCCATTGGCAGATAGGCAAACAGAAACAGCCAAATCAAGCCGGGAATGAGCAGGGTATAAGTCATTCTGTACTTCCAGATTTCGACGAACAGCCTTTTGAATTTTGATTCTTCCCCTTTGGACATGCCTGAGGACGCAGCTGTGGGTTTCACATGACATCTCCTCACTCTACTTAGGTTTGGTGAATCGTTTCGATTGACGTCAAATGAAAAGCCGTCATCGAACGGACGGTTTCAGCAAGCGCTTACTTATTTGAGTGGTCAAAAGAACGTACGGAACTTGCTTCAATCGCGTGGCTAATACTGTGCCCTGCTTGCGACTGATCAATTGATTTTACGACTGGAACCTCGCTTGACGAGCATGGATTCGAATACCACATGCCGATTCGCTGTCTCTCCTCCGATCAGATCAAACAAAATCTCAATGCTGACGTGAGCCATTTCAACGCCAGGCTGGCTGATCGTATCCAGCGACGGGTGATAATACTCTGCCATTTCAATCCCGTCAAAGCCTACGATCGAAATATCGCCCGGAATCGATAATCCCGAAGAGAGCACCGCTTTTGCAGTACCGATTGCAATCGCGTCCGACGCGGAGAACATTGCCGTTATGCCGAGGTTTTTGTTCATCAACCGCTTGGCAGCCGCAAAACCGGAACTTGGCGCATACTCGCAATCTTCAACAAGCGCCGGATCGTATTCGATTCCGTGCTCTTCAAGCGCTTTTTTGTAGCCCAGCAGCCTGCGGCTGCCGATTGTATTTTCCTTGAAAGGAAAGCGAGCTAGGAAACAAATGTTTCGATGCCCCAATGAAATCAAATAATTCGTTGCCCGATAAGCGCTCTGCACATCATCAATCGATACGCTCGAATACACGGACGGATCAACATCCTTAAGCGTTGTAATCGTAGTCAAGACGAACGGAACTCCAAGCTGCCGGAATTCTTCTTCGGAGTGATCGTACGTTCCTCCCATGAAGATAATGCCGCACAGATTTTTCTCCTTGATCAACTGCATCGCTGCGGCAATCTCATCGACTCCGTCCTCCACATGCTGGATCATCAACGGATAACCTCTTAGGTGGACTTGGCGCTCCACTTCCTTCATCATATTGCCGAAAAAAGGATTCGAAATACCTTTGACCATCAGTGCAATCATGTTGGACTGTGTTTTTTTCAAATTGCGGGCATTGCTGTTAGGAACATAATTGTACTGCTTGACTACAGCCAGCACTTTGGCGCGCGTGGTATCGCTGACGACGCCGCTGTTATTGAGCACTCTGGATACGGTAGATATGCCCACACCGGAAATTTTGGCAATGTCTTTAATATTCATTTTATTTGCCGCTTCACCTCGGTTATGAATCGACTGATTGAAGCATCCATAAGCCGATCCCTTTCAGTTTTCATCATTCATAGGAAACGTTTCCTCTATTCAGTAAACGCTTTCTTACTTAATCGAATCGTTTCGATACACATCATAAACCTGAATATTGGAAGTGTCAACATCCTTTTTTTTGAAATTCAACTTTCTAAAACACGTAATCCGCCATGCTCCAGTCATTTTGGGATCAAAGCGTGATCATATAAAATTTTATTATAAAGTAAGCGTTGTCATTTTGTTGCTGTTTTGTTTTTCTAAAGGATTAAAAAGCTCATATTAAATCTTTCAGTGTGTTTATAGGAAACGTTTCCACATATTTTCGTCTTTCTGACAATTGCTGTTTGTGCCGCTTGTTCTCTTCTTATGCTTCTTAATAAAGGAAACGTCTTATCCCATTTTTCTTGTTTGTTCAGTTGGATTGCTGCTTCAGCGGCGAAGAACGTTCCGTTCCCTTTAGACAGCGCAAAACAGCCGGAGCAGCATCACTGTCCGGCTGTTTATAATTTCTTGATGCTAAATTCTTATTCGGTATTCGTACTTACATCCTTATAAAAACCTAATTGTCTTTCTGACAAATTAGACTTCGGATGTAAATCCGTTCAAGCGCAGCCAAGACGCGCACTCTTCAGTCCAACGCCGAACGTGGTTGTCCCCTTCAGCCATTCCCATACCATGACCGCCAAGCGCATACACATGCAGATCGAACGGAACACCGCTGCGTCCCAGCGCTGACGCGAACAGCAGGCTGTTTTCTACAGGTACAAGGCCGTCTTCGGACGTGTGCCATAGGAAAGTCGGCGGCGTATCGCTTGTAACATTGCGTTCGCTGCAGAGCGCTTCGATTTGTTCTGAAGAAGCATCCGCTCCAAGCAGGGCGATACGGGATCCGGCATGCGTGTAGGGTTCATGCAGCGTGATGACCGGATAGCACAGCATCAGCAGATCCGGACGGCTGGAGCCGCGTTCGATAGGATCGGCCGCTTCCGGCATTCCGGCATCGTACAAAGTTCCGGCTGTCGAAGCCAAATGCCCCCCTGCCGAGAAACCAAGTACACCGATCCGCTGAGGATCAATACCGAATTCAGGCGCGCGGTGGCGCACCGTACGCACGGCGCGTTTAACGTCGGAGAGCGCATTCGGATAACGGTAAGGTGCTACACGATAGCGAAGCACAAAGGCCGATATTCCCAGCGTATTCAGCCACAGGGCAATCGGTTCTCCTTCATGATCCGCGCGAAATTCATAACCTCCTCCCGGACATACAATGACGGCTGCACGATTATCCCCTTCTACCAAATAGGGAAAAATTGCAGGTACATCTTCATCGCTTATTCCAAGTGCATGGGGAGCACCTTCCGGCCATAATATTATGGGATTCATTCGTTCATCCTCCTATGGATCGCTTCTGCGCCGTTTTGCGGCCTGCTGCGGAACAGAAACGTTGATTTCGTTTCTGTTCGCGGCTTACCGGAAGCAGAAACATTATTTACGTTTCTGTTCGCGGCTTACCGGAAGTGAAACGTTGGTTTACGTTTCCACTTCGCGGCTTACATTTCCCATTATACGCTTTGGAGAATGTAGCGAAAGGGGTTTCGGAAAATATGTGCTGTTCCGTTAATTACGAATCCCTTATAGAAAAACTGCCATTTCCAAAAATTTGTTGAGCTATATATATGCCACGGTAAACCATAAAAATCGGGAAGTGTTCAAAGCCGTCGACTTTCAAAATTGAACGCTGTCCTCCTCTTCTTCTTTCTGTGTTAAAATGATTGAACTATGCCGTAAAAAAAGCTTAATTGCAGACAGGGAGGAACCTCATGGCCACCAATCGCAGGCTCGAAAGCGAGCTGGATTTCCAAGAAGCGATGGATCAAGAACGAACCATCCGTGTGTTTCGTGATGACGAAATGATCAATGCCGGCGGCCTGATTATCCGCTTTGATGACTCGATGATCGCCGTCCAATCAAGCGTCAGCGATCTCGACTATTATGACCGTCAAACTTGCGAATTTTATGAATTGAGAAGATAGTTTGGGAGAGTCCGAAATAGCTGCAAATATGCAGTTAAATGAGCGTCAGATCAACTTTATCTTGAAATAAGTGCGTGGATACAATTATTTATTCAATAAATGAAGCGTTGGAGAAAAAAGCGATCATTTAATTGTATCAGCGTAGGCCTGTTGATTAACCAAAAAATAGCAAAAAGGACGCCTGTTTGTTAAGCTGTTTGTACCCCTACAAACATCGAAACGAGGCGACCTCATGACAAAGTCTACGACATTCTCGAGTGTTCTGCAAACTGTATTTCCCCGCGAGCAAATCGAAGAGTTGCTCGCGGAAATCGGCTATGTCGATGTGGCTCGGAAGTTCACCGGTTACGATTTGTTTCTGTTTTTGGCTGAAGCGGCTTTGCAGCAGTGGAAGGGGTACCGGGATGCCGAACCGCGTCTGGCCGCCAGCGG
>NZ_KB899278.1 GCF_000378145.1 Saccharibacillus kuerlensis DSM 22868
CTCAGTTTTTCGCTGCAAACGGGCTTACCTGGCTTGCAAGGAACGAGGCCGCTGCCTCTTCCTCCTTTCAAGCTTCGCCCGTTCTTGCTGACTGATAAGATCGGACAATACTGTCCGATCTTATCAGTCCAGTTCAGTATATTACACCTCAACAGTCAACCACAGCCATGTACCCTCACCTACCAACCCCCTATAATCTAAATATGTAAGCGGATTCAATAAATCAATGTTTCCGACGTGTCATTCTAGTCCTCAGCTTTATTATTCAAGTTTGTATCTGGATTCATCATACGCATTCAGACTCAGCTTCATTGTGCCGACTCAGACTCATCGTACACATTCAGACTCAGCTTCACCGTGCCGGCTCAGACTCATTATTCAGATTCACACTGGGATTCATCGTTCAGACTCGGATTCAGATCAATCATCTAGACTCAGACTCATCATTCAGATCCATCATTCACAGGGGGCGATATTATGAACAGAAAAACAAGTAAATTTGCAGCAGGACTGCTGGGAGGGCTAGTCGCCATCTCGCTGACGGCATGCGGAGGCAACGCTTCTCCGGGAGGTTCGACGGCAGCAGGCGGAAGCGGGAGCAGCAGCGGAGGAAGCGGGTCAACCATCGAATTGGCCATTTCCAAAAGTTCGCAGGACTCCATATTTGTGCAGCAGGATCTGCTCGATGGTTTCGAGGAAGAAACAGGCATTAAGGTTAATCTGCAGCTCCTCCCGGCTGAACAAACGGCGACCGTACTTCAAACGAAGCTCGCAGTCGACGAGACGCCGGATATTGTCCAATACAACCTGGCCAGCGCGACAACGGACCTTAATCTGGAGCGCAACTTCGAGATCCTCGACGATGAGCCTTGGGTGAGCCGATTGGAGAACAAGGAAGTGCTCTCCGCTTACGGACATGTTTACAGTTTCCATCTTAGTCAGGATACCGGCATGCAGGGCGTCGTTTATAACAAAGACATGTTTGAAGAGCTTGGCTTGACCGTTCCAACGAACTTTGAAGAGTTCCTCGCAGTATGCGAGAAGATCAAAGCTGCAGGCATCACACCGGTATTCATGCCGTTCAAGGACAACTGGGCCGCCAACGTTTGGCCGGCTGCCGCTTTTGCGGATTATGCGGAAAAGAACGATCCAACGCTCTTCGAAGATATTAACTCCAACAAGAAGAAATGGTCCGAAATACCGGCTTTCGCAGACATCCTGCAGCAGCAGTATGAAGTTTACGAAAAAGGCTATACCAACGGCGATATCCTGAGCGACAGTTATGATATGGCGGTAGGCAAATTCCTGAATAAAGAAGTCGCAATGATGTTTATGGGAGATTGGCTGATCCAGAACGTGAATGACAATGATCCGTCTATGAATCTGGGCGTATTCCCGATCCCTTATGCTCCCGATGCCAAACTGGGTGCCAGCCCGCTGGGCGGTCAGCTGTTCATTCCGAAAAAAGCCAAAAACATGGAAGCAGCCAAAAAGTTTTTCGAGTATGCGGCCCGTAAAGATGTAGCGCAAAAAATCATCGATGAACAGAAATTTGTATCAAACTTCAATGACGTGACAACACCGGAGCTGCCGGAGTACAAGCAGGAGATCGTCGACAATTACATTACACCGAAAAAAACGGTACTGACCGTAGACGCACACATGCTGGTTGACCGCAGTGAGTTGTATCGTCTGCTCCAAGACCAATTTGCCGGAGGCATTGACGCCCAGGGCGTGCTTGCCGCTTGGGACGAGAAATTCGCCCAGCTGATGAAGGACAAAGAAGTCGAAGGATTCTAATACGCTGCAGTACCGTTTCAAATTTCGTTCAATAAAGACGTCCGAAGGACGGGGGCCGGTCGTTCGGTCCCCTGTTCTCTCGCGCACTGGAGTGTGAAAAGATGAAAATATCGAGAAAACTGTACTCCTATTACTTGGTCTGGCCTGCCCTGCTGATCTACTGCGTCTTTTTCGTTCTTCCCGCTATTATCGGGCTGTTCTACTCATTCACGGACTGGCGGCTGGACCGGGTTGGCATCAAGTTCATCGGCTGGGAAAACTTCGAACGCATTTTTACCGACAAAACGCTGCTGCTCGCGATCAAAAACACGCTGATCTTCGCAGTCGCTACCGTAATCGGTAAAAATCTGATCGGTCTGGCTCTCGCAATCGGATTGAATATGAGACTCAAATCCCGCAATATGCTCCGGGCTATTTTTTACTCTCCATCTATTCTCAGCGTACTGGTCATTAGCATTGTATTTACGCCTATGCTGCGCTCGGAAGGCACGATCAACCGGATCTTTGAATCGCTCGGCCTTGATTTCCTGAGTCAGAACTGGCTGACCGATCCGCAGATCGTCATCTGGACCGTAGCCGCAGTTTCGGTCTGGCAGCACGCCGGTTTTCAGATGGCAATCTACCTGGCTGGTCTGCAGTCCATTTCAAAAGACTACTATGAAGCCGCTACCATTGACGGAGCCGGTGCCTGGAGAAGCTTCCGCAGCATCACCATTCCTCTCCTACTGCCTGCGATCAATATTAACTTGATGCTGACCCTGATCGGCGGTTTGAAAGTCTTTTCCGAAGTATTCGTTCTTACCGGCGGCGGACCGGGCAATGCTTCCCAGGTCGTCGGTACAATCATTCTGCGTTCATTCGGCGAAGGCAGCTGGGGGCTAGGTACGGCGGTCAACACGCTGTTATTCGCAGCAGTAACGATTATCGCCATACCGCTGCTGATCTTCATGCGCCGCAAGGAGGTATCCGAATAATGAACTATACCCGTCAAATGGCTTGGCGCAATTATATCGTCGAAGGGTTCCTGCTTCTGGCGTCGCTGATTATCATTCTGCCTATGTTGATTATGATTTTCGGCAGCTTCATGAACAATATCGAAGTATTGAAATTCACGCTGCGGCTGCCGAGCGAATGGCACTTTTCCAACTATGCTACAGTATTCCGCGAAGGCGGGTTAGCCCGGGCGTTCTGGAACGGCATGCTGATCACTGGGGTCTCCTGTGTGGCAAATATTGTTACTTCCTCGGCCGCAGCATTCATTCTGACTCGCCGCGAGAGCAAGCTGTCGAACTTTCTTTATATGTTCTTTTTCATGGGTCTTATCGCACCAATGTCCGTTATTACCACCATTCGCGTTGTGCAGTGGCTCGGTTTTTACGGCAGTATCTCAAGTGTCATCTTGATCTATGCTTCGCTCAATACGGCGTTCAGCGTCTTCCTGTACAGCGGATTTATTCGTTCTATTCCGAAAGTGCTGGACGAAGTGGCTTTTCTCGAAGGGGCAGGCACACTCAGCGTGTTTTTCAAAATTGTGACCCCATTGATTCTTCCGGTCAACGCTACAGTAGCGATTATGGTCTTTATGTCGGTCTGGAACGATATTACGATCCCGCTCTATTTCCTGACCGACAGCTCCGATTGGACCATGCCGCTCTCGGTTTATAACTTCTACGGAAAATTCAGCCGCGACTGGAACCTGATCTTTGCCGATCTCGTCTTGACGTCGCTGCCGGTATTCATTCTGTATCTGTTCTGTCAGAAGTACATCATCAGCGGGCTGACAGCCGGTGCGGTAAAAGGCTGATCGCCGCTTTCGCGCCTGAATTGACTTGAATAAACTTGCATATGTGATTTTAATAAAAGAATAAAAAGAGAAAGGAAAAGGAAACAAGCCCCGATCTGCGGATCGAGGCTTGTTTTGAGTATGAGTTTGCATAATTGATGGATTAGCCCAATCTACCGAAGGCTGAATCTGGGTGTTTTCCGAACCACTGCCTTAAAGAGAATCAAGCAGATGTTCCCCTATTCGCTCATATTATTCATTTTTGAATAACACTTCTGCTACCAGATGTGCTGCACGATCCGTACTCAGCTCACCTAATCCGATCATCTGCTTGATCTGACCCGCGAAGCTGACTCCCCGGTTGGACAGAATCACAAAGCCGGACTGCAAATCCCGATTGAATGCTGCAAAGCTGCTCGATCCATAAGTCGCACCGTTATGCCAATGCGTAACGGTACCGTCTTTTCGCATGGAACGCATCCAAGCGTAACCGATCCCTACTCCTTTGGAGGGAGCGACGGAAGCCTGCTCATTCTGGCATGCCAGCAGCGAAGACTCAAACGATGCAGCCGCCGGATGTTGGCCAAGCTGTGCTTCCAGGTACGTCAGCATGTCCCGAGCCGTAGAGCGCACTGCTCCCGCACCGGCCATCGCGGAAGTGAAATCCCAGTGACGTACCGGGCGACCGCCGGGAGCAAAGCCGGGAACCGTCAAGGTGTCGGATGACGCAGGTTCGTTTCCGCCGGAAACATTTTTAGCCGCCCCACTGCCGGTAGCTTCGTTCGACGAAGAAGTGTTCGGCTGAGTCCCTTCAATGACCGGCATAATTGTTGCGTTCATCCCGAGCGGATCGAATAGTTCCCGGCGCAGTGCTTCGTGCAGCGGCACACCGGAAATACGGCCTAAAGCCCAACCAAGCAGACCGTAACCGTAATTCGAATATTCATGCTTGGACCCGCTGCGGAATTTTTCTTCGAGTACAGCTTCAATCAGATCTTTCTCGGTATAGGCTGCGTAGGGATTAGTTTTGTCTCTTTTGGCTAAGACTTGGTTTTTCGCAAGTCGAGTCAATCCCGATGTATGCGTGGCCAGCTGCCGAAGTGTAGCCTGACGGGCAAAATCGCTGCTTTCCAGCTCGGGAATCAGCTTCGCCAACGTGTCGGAAGGCTGCCACAACCCATCCTGCTCCCCCTGCGCCAAGCGGAAAGCAGTCATTGTTTTCGTGATCGAGCCGATCTCGTACCGGGGCTCGGGCCGCTTTTTATTTTTGTTTTTGTTCTTACTTTGATTTCCCTGCTCAGTCGCATTACCTTCGGGCGTCCAAAAAAACTTCTCTCCACGGACGATCCAGGCGATCGACGGGGAATGGTTCGGCAGCGCCGACCAACGTTTAATTTTTTTATTGTTTTCCAGCATATCTCTAACGGCATCCATAAGGAAAGCCCTCCTGTTCTTAATTGACTACGCATGCAGAGGGCAAGTGCTGCATTGGGTCATACCATATAATAAGATCTTCCAAGCTGCAATCTTCGAGGAGATCCGAAGATGTTTCGCTTTTTCTTCATCTTTGCACTTTAGTAGAGCCGTATCGAAAATAACATCCAACGCAATGCCAACAGGCATTCCGAGCGCCAGATTTCCGAAAATAATCCCAGCAGCATGCCGAAGGCTGTTCCGAGTGCAATTCGATGCCGATCTGTCTTTTGTCGGCTGCCTGCTCCTCTTCTCCCTGCTTGCCCGCATGACGTTACTGATCATTATTCCGGCTCCTGCTCACTCTCCTTCCGGATTCCTGCCGGACAGTCCGGCACTGTCAATCTGTCTGCTATCTTTCATGGTAAAGTAACAGGAGTCGGTTTGCAATTTTGGGCAGTAGGAGCGGTGGTTTGTCGGTGTGCTGTAACATTTTATCCCTAACATAAAAAGCCTATTTCGAATCTCCCAGGAGACGAAATAGGCTTTTTATAACGCATGGATAACAGCTTATTCAACAATCTCACACTCGATTATTGAACAAGAAACTCCATCTTCATGTAATAAACCATTAGTCATTAGTCCGTACTGAACCGCTTAGTCCGCTGCTAGACCTGACTAACATAACGAACATTTGTCTTCCGCTCCGCCTGAGGCAGTCTGATCGACACTTCTTCGCCCAGCTTGAACGAAGAGGACGAGATCACTTCCCACTGTCCCCGGTCGGTACGAACATCGTAATGGAATTCCTTGCCCTGGAATTGGACATTGGCAATGACGCCTCTCAGCATTCCGGGTCCAGGCTGTCCAAGTTCCAATTGATCCGGTCTGACCGGATAATGCCCGCTCTGCCGGAAGCTCTCCGCAACTTCAAGCCCTGCCCAACCGATTGCTATATTCTCGCCCTGGGGTACGAAGATGTCTTCCTGCCAGCTTCCCGGGATCAGATTGGACTTAGAAACGAACTGCGCAACGAATTCATTCTGCGGACGCAGGTAGATGTCCTGCGGCGTCCCGCTCTGCTGGATTTCTCCGTCCTTCATGACTACAATCCGATCAGCCATCGCAAGCGCCTCTCCCTGGTCGTGTGTCACGTATACGACAGCGGTACCGGTCGTGCGGTGCACTGACTGGATTTCTCTCCGCATGTCCATGCGCAGCATAGCATCAAGGCTGCTGAGCGGCTCGTCCATCAACAGCAGCGCCGGGCGAGCTGCGATAGCCCGGGCAATGGCGACGCGCTGTTTCTGTCCGCCGGACAATTCATGCGGCATCCGCTGCGCAAGCTTTTCCAATCCAACCAGCTGCAGCACTTCGTCGATTCTCGCCTTCTCCTGCTTCCGAACTTCCGGCGGCGTCTGCTTGTGATTCCGAATCGGGAAACGCACATGTTCGGTTACGTTCATATGCGGCCACAAGGCAAAATTTTGGAACACCATACCGATATGACGCTTCTCCGGCGGGAGGCTGTTCGAGGAGGAAGCGACCACTTTCCCATCTATGACGACTTCTCCGCCGGTTGGCCGCTCAAATCCTGCCAGCAGACGCAGCAGCGTCGTTTTCCCGCAGCCCGAAGGCCCCAGAATCGCGACAAACTCCCCGTCCCGAATAGACAGATCAATAGATTTAAGCGCACGGAAATCGCCGAACGATTTCTCTACCCCTTTGATTTCAATACTCATGACAGTCTCCCCCCTCTCCTGCGGCGCAGCATCTTCTGGGTCAAGCCAAGCAGTCCGGCACCGACAAAGATCAGGAACACGATCAAGCTGGACAGCGCGGTGGAATAGAGTGTGCTGCCCGCTTGTTCGAATCCGAAGATCGTCACGCCGATTGTCTGCGAACCTGACGAATACAATAGAGCCGAGACGGTCAGCTCTGTCAGTGCAGTTAGAAATACGAGCAGTCCTCCGCCAAGCAGCCCGGGCAGAATCAGCGGCAGCAGTACGGACTGCCAGCGCCTGCGTGTTCCTGCACCCGACACGCTCGCCGCCTCCTCAACCGCCGGATCGATCTGCGAGAACGCCGTCACGCTCGATCGGATCTGCAGAATAAGGAAACGGCAGACGTAAGCGATCAGCAGCAGCGTCGTCGTTCCATAGATGCCCGGATTCCAGCCTGGAAGAGGTTCCATCCAGGTCAAGATCATCGATAAAGCGAATACGATTCCCGGCAGCGTGTAGGGCACCGAGATGGCCAATTCCGCAAGTCCGTTCATTTTGGAAGGCCGGCGCACGCGGAAATAAGCGATAGCTGTTCCAATCAGCAGACAGATCATCAGCGCTGCAATCGACAGCATAAAGCTGTTTTGAATCGAACGCCAGGTGCTTGCATTTTCCAGCAGAATATACCGGTAATTGTCCAACGTAAGATTACTTAAGCTCAGACTGCCTCCGTAAGATCGGCGCAGCGACAGCAAGATCATCGACAGAAGCGGCACCACACTCATCAGCAGCAGACTTCCCCAAGCGAGGGGCATGATCCACAACCGGTGACGGCCCAGAAAATAACGCGGCTGCTCGTCCGGCAGATACGTCTCACCCTGTTTGCTTTTGCGGACGCTCAACCACTGCAGCAGTGTGCCGACAATGGCAATCAGTCCAAGCACAACCGACAGCGAAGCGCCGCGGGCAAAAGCCGAAGGGCCAAATCCGATAATTTCTTCATAAATCAAAGTACTCAGCACACTGATATTGACCGGCGTGCCAAGAAAAGCGGGAATTCCGAAATTGTCGAGCGAAGCCAAAAAGACCAGCAGTCCGCCTGCGGTGATACCCGGCAGCGCCATAGGCAGGGTGATTTTGAACAGCACCTTAAGCCTTCCCGCTCCGCCCGTTCCCGCTGCCCACTCCAGATCTCTCGAAATTTTCTTAAGCACATTGACCGTGAACAGATAAACGAGCGGAAAATGATGGATACCCATCACGAAGATGATTCCGCCCATGCTATAGACACTCCACGGACGTGCTCCCGGATCCAATACATTCAAAATTTGAGCAACCGGCCCCTGAACGCCCATAAATGAAGACCAGGACAAGGTCAAGACATAAGACGGCAGGATAAAACACAGCAGAATCAGCAGATGCATCGCTTTCTTCCAGCGAATGTCCGTATAGGCCATCAGCCAGGCAGACGCAGTGCCAAGCAGCAGCGACAGCAGCGTCGAGCCCAGTACCATAATCGCCGTGTTCCACAGCGCGTCCCAGAACCGCTTCTGTTCCAGCAGCTCAGTGTACACGCCCAGTGACAAGCCGTTTTCCCCTTGTACACTGAGCAGAACCAGCCGGGCAATCGGCAGTACGAAGAAGAACAATACGGCAGCGGCCGTGAGCAGCATCCAAAGTTTTCGCGTGTTCATCCTACAGCTTCCTTTCCCGTTCATTCGGCAGTTCCCTTACCGGATATCATCCAATTTTAGCCGCCGAACAGCTCCGTAAATTTCTTTTTGTCGTCTTCGCGTTCAGCAGTCAACGTTTTCAGATCCGCGCTCATCAATTTCATTTCCTCGAGAGCTCTCAGCCCTTGAGGCGGCGCAACGCCTTCGCGTACCGGTGTATATCCGATTTCAGCCGCCAGAGTCTGACCTTCTTCGGAGAGGACGAAGTCGACAAAATTCTGCGCAGCTTCCATGTTTTTAGCATCTTTCATAATTCCGATCGGTTCGGTGATAACGGGTACGCCTTCTTCCGGATAGATCAGCTCGATCGGCGATCCTTTTTCCTTCTCGCGGGCAACCATATAGTCCACGACTACGCCGTAGCTCTTTTCGCCGCCGGCTACCGCTTTCAGTACCGCTCCGTTGCCTTTGATTACGGAAATATTGTTATTTTTCAACGCCTGCATATAGTCCCAACCGAATCCGTCTGTCCGTGTAAAAACGCCCACGTTATAAGCGGCCGCTCCCGAATACAGAGGACTCGGCATAATCGCTTCATTTGCCGCTCCGGCTTCTCCAAGCGCTTTCCATGAATTTGGCAGACTGCTCACTTTGTCCGTATTGGCAGCCAGAATGGTCGCAATAACTTTGGTTCCTGTATAAGTACCGTCAGGATCGGCCAGTTCGGAAGGGATCTTATCCGCTTCAGGAGATTTGTAAGTCTCCAACATCTCCTGCTCTTTCAACGATTCGAACGTTACGGAATCCGCTACAAGCAGTACGTCCGCCTGCACCTGTCCCGCCTGTTTCTCCGCCTGCAGCTTGGCTACAACTTCTTCCGTACCGGAGCGGAACGTCTCGACTTTGACATCCGGGTAGCGCGCATTGAACGCCGAGACCAATTTGGCCGCGTCTTCTTCCGGCTGCGAGGTGTAGAACGAAATGGAGTCTCCGCCGGATGCTGCGTTCGACGCTGAACCGGAAGCACTTTCTCCTCCGGCTCCGCATCCGCTGAACAGCATAGCTGCCGATGTGGTCATAAGCAGGGTAGACAGTAGTCTTTTTTTGAACATGAAGATCTCTCCTCTGTAATGGTAATGTTTTTTTATAATGATCTTTTGTATAACGATCTTCTTCGTAACCGATTCCCATATGTATCTTTCACATTTGTTCATGGATAAAACAATTGTAACCCTGCTTTATTTGTTCTGCGTCACTCCAATGTAAGGGGGCTGTAAAAGATCCCGGGAGCGAAGCTTTGTTACCCGGTGCCGCTTTTTTATCATGTATACTAATTGAGAAAATAGGGGAAGACCTGTACGGATTGGCGCTTTTCGATTCTTCTACTTAAAAGGTGGGCCAATTTATGAACATGAAAGACGAACATTTGAAATTGATAACCAAAATTTGCAAGCTCTATTATTATGAAGCGTGGACGCAGGAAAAGCTGGCGGAGAAGTTCGACATTTCCCGGCCCCAAATCTCCAAAATGATTCAGAAAGCACGAGAGATCGGCATTGTGGAAATTATTGTGCGTGACGACCCCTTTCAAACTTCAGAACTGGAAAAGGAATTGGAACATCGCTACGGACTTAAGCAGGTTCTTGTCGTACCTACCCGTGATCTCAACAAAGAATCGGTAACGGGGGCAGTTGGGCGCGCGGCAGCGCATTTTGTACAGAGATTAATTAAAAGCGGCATGCGTATCGGGGTTTCTTGGGGGAATACGCTTTATCATATGGTTCGCGAGTTTCCTCTGGACAAAAAAGACGACGTTCGAATCCTCCCGCTGATTGGCGGAACCGGAAATGTGCGTACCGAAGTTCACTCCAACTATATCGCTTACGAGCTGTCCAAAAAAATAGGAGCCTCCTGCGGTTCGCTGTATGCTCCCTTTCTGGTGGAAAGTGATTCGCTGTACACACAGGTTGTCGCAATGCCCGGCGTATCGGACGTACTGCGAGATGCGCAAAACATTCATCTGGCTCTGGTTGGTATCGGAAATCCATTCTCTATGTCGACGATGGAACGATTCGGATATTTGAGCGAAACTTCGCTGCAAGAACTTCGGGAGCTCGGCACTGTTGCAGACATTAATTCACGCTTTATTGACGGAAATGGCCGCATTGTCGATCATCCGATCAATCGCAGAATCGTCGGTATGAATCTGGACCAGCTCAAAGGGGTGAACAATGTGGTCGGTTTCGCATTTGGCCAGCATAAGATCGAATGTATTCGGGCCGCACTGCGAGGCAATTACCTGCATATGCTTGTGACGGATGAAGCAACGGCTGCCAAAATTGTTGGAACAACGGATTAAGGCTTTTCTTCCAGCACAAAAAGCGTCGGAGGATTTCTCCTCCGACGCTTTAGGTTATTAAGAAAGTCTTATTCACTGCGGAAACTTAATGACTGCGAGAGAAATTCGTTCCGGTCGCATGTTTGATCGAAAAAAAGGGCATTTTAAAAGAGTTAAAACCCTTCGATCTTCATCGTCATGCCTTCAAGCGCCGCACCTGCCGAACGGTTCAGCGTGAGCGACTGCCCTTCTTTAAACGCAATATTTTCCCCGCCCTGGAACCGAATACCGCGCTCAATCGAATAGGCTGCCACCGAAAACATCAGCTCGAATGTCTCGGCCGCGGAACGCTGTGTATTCAGCAGTTCCAGCTCGTCGCCTCCAAAGTCCTGCATACCGTGCGTGTAAGAAGAGCCGCCCTGTTTGCCTCCGTACAGCCCGACAAATACCCACAGATTGATCGGAAGCAGACCATCCTTCAGCATGTCCGCACTGGCCAGATAAGCTGATCGGCTGACAATCATCGGAGCGGAATAGACGGCCAGCGCATTCGGCATATTCCCAATCAGCGCAGCAACTACTTTGGTCAGGAACTTGTGCCCTTCTGTCCCGTCTTCAACGTTGATCGCTGTAACCCGCATATGTGCCGCGTATCCTTCGATCTCGGCTTCGGAATTCGGCCACATCGTGTTATATTTGCAATTCTGCTCCGCTTCCCGGTTCGGCAGCGGATTGGGAACGAAATCGGCCGTAACGGTCATTTCCCGATAATGAACAATAATCCGTCCTTCATGAATGCCGCCCCGTACTTCGGCCTCACGCTCACGCAGCGACTGTGCAAACTGCTGCAGACCGAGCTCCGGCGAACGCAGCAGAATATGACGGACCAACCTTTTCGTTCCCGGCCGCTGTTCCGGTACCCGGGTCCAGTCCTTGCGGATCTCTTCTTCTTCACTCTGCGCGATTCTGCGGTTTCCAGTCGGCGCATCGGCTCTGTGAGATCCGGTACCGCGTGTCTCTCCAGATGTCTCTGTCTGGTCAGTCTTGTCCTTTTTAAACCATTTCGAAAAAAAACTCATTCTGTCGGCTCCTCTCCGCCTTACGGCAGTGAACCGACATCCGCCGCACCGGACGTCGGTTCCAGTTGTTCGAAATAATGATCTGCGCCCTACAGCAGCTCGCTCATATAATACCGAATCTGCTTTCTCCACCAATGCCAGTCGTGATCGACGTTGTATCCCCAGAAGTCTACCCTGGCAGGAATAACCTTGTCCTGCAAAGTGTCCCGCAGCTTCGCCGTCTCGTCGCGCATCTCGTCCTCCCACGCACCTTGACCGCAGCATAAAATAATCCGTTTCCTCCGGTACTGTTCGAGCAGATTGTCGTCGTTAAGAGCTGGCAGATAATCGAGCGGCGAATTGAAGTAGACCGCTCCATCCCGATAATCGCCGAAGAAATGCTGCACCGAATATACCCCGCTCAGCGCCAGCAGCGTATCGAAATACTCCGGATGCCGGAAAAAGAAATTCCCGCTGTAATAAGCTCCCATCGAACAGCCGCTGATCAAAATCTTCTGCTCGTCTCCTCCGTTGTTCGCCATATTTTCGCGCAAAATGCCCGGAATCAGCTCCTGGACGATATAAGCGTCATACTGCTCATGGCGGTGAATACGGTCCTGTATATTCCAATGCGGCGAGAAGAACGTTTCTTCGTCAATCGTATCGCACGTCCAGATCTGAAGTTTTCCTGCATCGATCCATTCCGCGAGTTCTTCGATCATGCCGGAATCTTCGTATTGGTAAAAGCGTCCAAGCGAAGTCGGAAAGACGAGCATCGGCTTGCCCCGGTCTCCATACACTTTATATTCCATGTCGCGACCGAGCGCCGGACTGTATTCTTTTCGATAATGTACCGTTACCATATTCGCATATCCCGCCCTTCCCGACTAATTGCATATGAACGACAAACGCAAACACAGCTGCCCAATAGACTATCCGCCCGTTTTACTTTTCTTTTTTTATGAAAAGTCTCTTATTTTAAGTCTATTATTTTACTTTTTTTATTTTAAAGTTCTTAATTTCAAGGTTCTTTATTGTTCCGCTTGAATATAGTCTGCGATTTCACGCACCCGGTCGAGCGAATCGGCACGAAATTGATAGGCACGATTGCCGCTGGCCCGGCTGAAGATCTCGTCAATCTCATCGTATCGGACCAGTGCCTCGCCTAGTTCACGCTGGATGTCCTCATGACTGTGCGCATAATGCTTCCGGTCTTTTCGGCTCGCGTAGCCGCTCACGTAACGGCCTGCAGGCGGCTCACCGCTGCCTCCATGTACGATCATCTTTGCCCACAGCGAATAAATGTCCACATCATACGAATAATTAATCGCATCCGTCATCCAAGCACCTGGCGGCCGCATATTGACTTCGAGTGCGATCAACCGGCCGTCTTTGTTCGACTTGAACAGCTCAATATGGAAAAAGCGTTCCCGTATTCCGAAAGCTTCCAAGATACTGCGCCCTGCCTGTTCCACTTCCGGATCGACATCTTTCAAACAAAAATAGCGCAGATGATCGTCGTCGTTGACCACTTTCATGATGCTCTGCTCGAAACGGTGGCTTGCCTGAAAACGTACGATTCCGTCCCGATCAATCAAGCCATCATAGGTCAGGATAATGCCGTCAATATATTCTTCCATAATAAATTCCGTATCCTGCGGCCGAGTGTGAATAAAGTAATCCAGCTGCTCCCAGTCGCTCAGTTTGTACGTATGACTGGCGCCCGATCCCAAATCCGGCTTGACCACAACCGGAAAGCCATTCTCCTCGATAAACGCAGCCGCGCTTTCCCGATCCGGATTTTTGAGAAAGCGTACCGTATCAACACCGCTTTTGCGGAAAAAGTCTTTCATTTTTGATTTATGCTTTAAATTTTCCACGAAATCGGCTTTTGTACCGTAGATGTTAAAAGCTGTGCGCATACGTGCATCGCTCTCCAGCCAGTATTCGTTCATGGACTCGAAGCGGTCGATTCTGCCGTATTTATGCGTGAAAAAGCCGACCGCTCGCAGCACCTCGTCCTCATTCTCCATAGTGTCGATTCGGTAATATTCCGTCAGAGCCGACTGAAGCCGTGGAGAAAGATGATCATATGCCGCGTCGCCGATGCCAAGCACCGTCGCGCCTTCCTCGTGCAGCCGAATCACAAATTCGCCGCTGCTCCCGGGGAAATGGGGAGAAAAAAACACAAAATTCATAACCGGACCGCCTCCATCGCAAGGTTGTACCTAATTTATCAGTCCTATGCTTGTTCGTCAATTTGACTGCGTTTTCCTGCCTGTGCAAAAATGCCGCCGGGCAGAAGCCCGGCGGCAAGTTCCTCGGCCTTCCGGCCGAGCTGTAACGGGGATGCACGGACTTGCGGCAGAAGCTGCCGCCGCGCCCGATCCAGCCCGTTCCTATAACCTTTTTTCTAAACGGATGCTCGATTTGACACTCGAAGCATGCGGAGCCAATTTACGTTCTGCTAAACGCAGCATCTCCTCGTTATCGCCTAAGATATTCAGCATGTGGTGTGCAAAACGTTCCAATAAACCATGCTGACGATCTATTTCTGCGAATAACGCAACTCCGCCTGCATGAAGCGCAAACTCCGGCCTGACATACATGGATCGCAGCAGCAGCAGATTCGATGCCAGCTGTTGGATGCCAATCCAGCCCGCAACCTGTCCCCCGATCTTCATCAGTGTACTGAATTCCGGATGCAGCAGACGTTCTTCCTGGAACGGATTCAGATCGGTCGGAAGATGAGCTGCAATTACAGCTAACTCGGCTCTTTCGGCCTCGGAAGCCGACAGCAGCGGTTTCAATTCAGCTTCCGCAGGCAGATGCAGCTTGTCAAGTCGAGCTTCCTCCCGAATACTGGTAGAACGGACGGTATAAGTACGGTACAGCAGCTTCTCCGATTTATAACCACGTTTGCGCAGGAAGTCCAGCTCCGGTGCCGGTTTCTTCCGACGCAGTGTTAGCGTAATACGTGCTTGAGCACAGCCGGATTCAAGCAGCCGGCGCTCGGCTTCCTGCAGCAGCCGGCTGCCGACACCAATATTGCGGAACGCCTCTACCGTATGCAGAACACTGATGCTGCCCGTTCCGGAGCGTGGATGAGCCATAACCAACGCCGTACCGGCTAGCACACCGTCGACTTTGGCCTCCAGACCGATCGCTCCGGGTGGAAGCGGATCATGTAATCCAGGCAGATGAGCCCGGAAGCGTTCGGCTTCGGCTGGGAGCATGTTGACGATAATCATGATGAATGCCTCCGATTTTTACAAGTGACCAAACAGACTTTTATTCATTCTCTACGCTCCGACGGTCGTCTCCTTATTATGAGTTCAACGACTCTAATAAGTTTAAAAATGCGACCGGGATCCTCTTTTGCCGCGTCGCTGCAGCACACAGTCATCTTATTGGTGTCTTAATAATAGTGTAATTTCCAATAAAATCAATAGCCATTCAGCTTATTATTCTGTATTTGGCATCAGTCCAAGAAATAATTCAAAATTTAAATGTGCAAAATGTAAATGATATGAAATCAAATCCTTTTAATGACTATAAAATGCATCAATTAACATTGTTTCGATCTTATGAAAAACAATAAAAAAGGACCGATGAATCCTCCTTATCGGAAGTTCTGTCGGTCCTTTTTTATGCTTTGTTTTGTTTTTTGGTTTTTTTTGGTGTTTGTGTTTGTTTTTTTGGTTTTGTTCGCCTTGCCTTCTAATACTCTTCTGTGCTTCACTTTCTCTTTTACACTTTACTTTTAATGAGGCACCTGCACTTGGAAGTCATCCTTATATGACTTGTCCGCATGGAAAAAGACGATGTCTCCGTCCTGCAGCGAGAACGTATTCCCCCAAGAATCCTGCACGCTTCGACGGAACCCTTCCAGATTCCACTGATTCATCAGCGGCGCATGGATGTACTGCAGATGCGGGCGATCGAGATTTCCGTCCCGAATACTTTCGATGTTGAAGTTCAGGATAATATAGCCGTCCCGCAGGAAAATCGGGTCGCGCTTGGTCAGGCCGCGATGCGTTCGGCCGTACTCGGCCAGATCTGTTCCTTTGGCGACGACATACGGATCACCGGGCAAACTGTACTCCCCGTACCATTTCTGCTCCGCAGCGTTCGCTCGTTCGTAATCAACCGAAGCCGGCAGGCTGCTCTTCGGTCCGATTAAGGTGCGAATCTGTTCCGGCAGCAGAAGCCGATCATAGCCGCCCACCGGTGTCTTCATTTTAGTGAACCGATAGATGTAGTCGTTGATAAACATCTCCCGGCTAACATTCCCTACCTGCGAGAAACCATAATAATGGTTGTATTTATACCGCGCCGTGTCCCTCAGTTCCTCTTCCGGTACATTGCGCAGCCGGTCGTTAAGAATGACATAGCGCGGTTCTGTATCTTCGGGCGAACCGACTTTAATAAACGTTCGGTGATCGTCGTGATAATACAGATCGACCGGCGTTTTACTTTGGCCGTCCCGGCTGACAAAGGTAAAGCTCGGCGTGATGCGAATACCGTCCTGTTCGCCGAACATATTGCCTTTCGTCTTCAGATCAAACTTCACATGATAGCCGGTCTTCACCGCGATATTCTTCATGCCTTCCAATGGATGGCTGCCTGGCAGAATGGGCAGGGTAAATGGCGGCGTGTTGCCTCGAGCGGCGCCGTCAATGCCGTTAAGGCCGGTCCAGTACGTATGACCGGTGTGCAGCGGGCTGCCTTCCTGTATCCGGAACACCTTTTCCCAGCTGTAGTCAACGATGTCCGTAATGTGGAAGTCATACAATCGGCCGATGACTTCGACGTTAACGGTGTCGGAAGCGACGTGGTTGATCAGATCCAGATTGGCATCCCGCTCAGCAGGCTGCACATCCGGTGCATTCTCTGCGATATTCCGAAACTCGACACTATAGTCGCCTTCATCGACCCAGACCGGCAGGAAGAACGTCTTATCCAGTTGGCTGACCGGAATGTCGATCCAAGTATTCTTCTCATAGAAGATCGACTTATCCGCCGTGTACACGTCGAACGGGAAACGGACCTGCTTGGCGCGGAAATACTTGGCATAATCCCGATTTCCATAACCCAGATAGTTAGCATGTTGTCCGCTGGTCGGTATTCTTACCGTAAACGGCCGGTCGAGAATGAATGCAGCTCGGCTGCCATTGGGCACGGTCTTCTGGTTATGGGCTTGATCGTCGGTTGCGGAGGAGTAGTTGACGACCGGAGTATGTACGGTGACTGAGTTGATGCTACCGATGGGGTAGGTATCCCCGGGATCAGCATTGTAATTTACGCTTAAAGGTTTATACGTAATGGCCCCCATCGAAGCCGCTGCGTACCGGTTTGTTTTGGTCATAGGAATCATATGATTTGCACTGTACAGAACATCACGTGTAATGGCTGTCGGTTCAGGTACACGCTGTGGATCCTGCGTTTTTCGCTCGACCACGTTGTCGTTCATAAGGACTTGACCGTTAAATGTTACTTTATCGTTATTGACCTTAATCTGATCGATTTTGTTTTCAGTTTCGCCTTCATACCGACCTAATTCATCGGGAACCGGTGGAGGCGACGTCCCGCCTAAGTCGATCGTTTCTGGGTCAGCCGTCCAGTTACCGGGGCCTGGATCAGCAACGGCCTTACCGTTTCGGGTAAGTGTCATATTGGGCGGCGTATAGCCGTTTGGCCTTATCGTGATTCGCTCGCCTTCAAACGCATAGTTTTGAAGAACGGCGTTGTCGATCTCGTAGGCGCCGAGTTTATCAACGATCCAGTGCGAGCCGTATCGTTCGATATGAAGCTCATATAACTTGGTTTCGCTGTCTTTTTCTTGGACACGTTCTGTTCCCCCCGGAGATCCGTCATCATTGATTATCGGAACGTCGGTGTACCAGATCAATTCGTAGGTCTTGCTTACGGTTATTTCGTAAACGCAAGTGGTGAGTTGTTCTTTGAATTTGAATTGATGTAGGTAATTATTGGCGATTACGTTCCCGTATAAACTTTCAGATGTCGGAATGCCTTGCAGCACATCGAACATTTCACGGTCACGTTGATCGGCTTTAATGACGGCACTGGCTTCGGGCGTCATTTTTTCACCTTCGATAACGCGTCCGTCTCGTACGGTACAACCGAAGATTGGTTCTTGAGGATCTTCAATTTCGGCATCTTCGGTATAGACCCAATACCGGTCTGGATACTGATACGTGACCGATGCGGCGGTGAAGTTATACGCCGCGTAGTAAAACGCCATAATTTGCGCGTTTTTCGGATTTCCGTTATACGGGCGCATGCTGCCATCTGCGTTTTTTTCAACGTAATAGCGATACGCGCCAATATCGGCATGCTCCTGGTCGAATGTAATTGTAGCGAAGTTTAAATCGCGAGTAGGACCCACCGTTGTTTGACCGGGTTCTAATCCGACTAACAGTGACACAATGGAAATTTGATTTTTAACAGGATAACCTGTAATTTGCAAATTCGCATTACTAACTTCTTTATCTTCATCAATTTCGATTTTGGCTCTATTAGCAGGAAGCTGTGGATTTTTTGACTGTACAATATTTGATCGATTATCGATTAAATACAGCGGGAAAGATAAATCGTTAAATGTGCTGGTCCCTTTAAATGGGTTGCTGATCGGATACTTAACGGTCAATCTAGTCTTCCGGCCGGGCGTTGTTTTATAGTTGCCTGTGTGAGGTGGGTCTTGGGTTGTGATATTGGTTTCAGTTTCGGGTGCAGATGACGACGGACCTTGATCTGATGCTGAATCACTCTGTCCGGCTACCCATCCGCTTAGAATCGTTCGGTTCCATGCGAACCATGAGCCGTTTGACCCGTTGTTCTCTGACGCCACTTCAATTGCTTCGCCTGTAAATGTTTCGGTTCCGGAATAGGTTTGAGAGTTAACCTCGATGGTTTTAACCGCTTCGGTTCCTTTGTAAAACACAATTTTTCGAATCTTTTTCCCGGTGCCTGCGTCTTCGCTGATCCGGGTTGTTGTTGCGGTTGGCGTTTTACCGAAAGCTACGGCGTTTCGATGGGGGTGAAGTCTTGGGGCGTCATCGCCGCCGGAATAGGTGATTACTTTTTTAATCGGCGCAGCGGCGATTTTTCCTTGGAGTGGAAAAAAAACACCCAGCACGCTACTCGCAATGAGTAGCGTGCTGAGTCCGACAAGCGTGAATCGTTTCTTTCGTTGTCGATTTTCTTTCATTACTTGATACCTCGAAGTCTGAGCAGGTCAACATTTTTGAACCAAGTACCGCTCGCTGGCGTTTGTAGAACGATACTAATATCGTTCATGCCTTGTACCGTGCCGCTTTTCGGTACGATAACGGCAGGCACATCACCCATCTGATTGCGATATACATACGCCGCTTTGTTCAATTTTCCTGCTGCGTATGCGTCACCATCTACGTTACCGAATCCAGTGACCTGAAATTGTGCAAACGTACGATTTACGTATCTGGTTCTATCTTTATTGAATACCTGTTTGCTCTTGAAGTAGATCACGTAAGTGTTGGTGTTACCTTTAATTGGGTTCTTCATCATTTGATTACCATTGAACCATTTTAGCGTGTTGATATCACCCAGCAAAGCGCGGTTCGGGTCATTCGGATCAGCCATGTCGATCGCGATCAGGGCGTCAAGCTTCGCTTGGTACAGCCCGTCTTTCGACGTGATCGTCATATTTTTCTCGTTCCACATGTCTTCAATGCCGGTCTTTCCTTTGTTTTTCCAGTCAGATTCCGGTGTGACAAACATTTCCGGCATCACCGTAAAGATGTTGGTACCGTGCCACATGATTTCCGCAGCGCCCGTTGCGTACAGATCGGAATCGAGATTGCCGCCGGCATTGCTTGTCAGAATACGCTCGATGATTACAACGGATTGGGCACGCGTGGTCAGACCTTTTGGAGCAAGCTGCGCTTTACCCATGCCTTTGATCAGACCCTCTTTGGTTGCGAGATACATCCATTTGTCGTTTTCCGATGTTTTCTCGCCGATCGCACGGGCCGCAACGCGGGCCATTTCTTCGCGGGTCATCGTTTTGTTCCAAGTGGCTTCGCTATTCGCGAAATCACTTGTCGCGTACAGTCCTTTGCTTGCCGCCGCATCCACATAAGGCACATACCATTTGCCCGAAGCTTCTTTCGTTTCAAGTTTCATCGCCGATACGACCATCTTCACGAACTCTGCCCGGGTCACACTTGCATCAGGCTTGAATGTACCATTGGTGTAGCCGTCGACATAGCCTTTGGATACCCCTTTTGCAATGGCGCTCTCGGCCCAATGCCCCGCTTTCACATCTGAAAATGCCGAACTGGCAGCCTGAACATCCGGTGCGTAACCCGTTCCCCATACGGCCCCCGCCGTTAGCACCGCTGCTAATACCAATCCCGCTTGTTTCATCCAACTATTTTTCATCACAATCCTCTCCCCCTCAATCTTGTTTATTGCATCATGCCGTTCTATCACTTGATGCAGACCAGGCACCTTCCGCCAGGTCCATCTTTTCTATTGTCGCTTGGTTGCAGCAATTGGGAAAGTCCCATTTTCTGTTTTCAAAGAACCTCGAATTTTGTCGTCAACACTTCTTTGCCGTCAACGCCTCATTGTCGTCTGATCTTCTCAAATCAAATGAACGCAAAAAAGCGGACGCGTCCCTTCTGAATCCAGAAGAGAAAACGTCCGCGTGCTTCGCGGTGTATAAGCTGATAATTTCAATTTACCAAATCATCTGCCAGCAAGCAAGTATTTCTTTACAACATAAATTCGCTTTCGGCAGCATATCTTTACTTTTCAAAGCGTTCCTCCCCTCCTTTGGGCAGACTATTATGGCGTACAGATTGTTTCCATTAGAAATCTCTGTCTATCCGTCTATCCGTCTATCCGTCTATTCGCTGTCCATTTGTCCATCTATCCGTATTTCTGTGTTTCTGTACCTCCATCTTTCCCTCTACCCAATTGCCCGATTGTCCAATATGGGATACCATTCAAACAGACCCTCCGGAGCTTGGATTCTTTAGGCAAATGCTCAAGCAGCCGGAATTGAAAAGGAAAGAAACGAAGATAAAGGAGAACGTCATGACGCATAAAAAATATTACGATTCCTCTTATACCCGCGAATGGACAGCCAAGATTCAACATATAATGAAGCGGGAAGACGGTCTGTACGTCCTCCTGGACGAAACAGCGTTCTATCCGGAAGGCGGCGGACAGCCGGGTGATACCGGAATGATCGGTGAATCGCGTGTGGTCGATACGATTACGGAAAATGGAGATGTTCTGCACCGGATCGAAGCTTCATCGAATTTGCCGGACGAACCGGGAACCGAAGTGTCCTGCGTGATCGATTGGGAACGCCGCTTCGATCATATGCAGCAGCACAGCGGACAGCATCTGCTCTCGGCGACCTGTCTTGATCTGCTTCAGGCACCAACTCTCAGCTTCCACCTCGGCGAGGAATACGCTACGATCGATATCGATCGCGCTCAATGGACAGAAGAAGAACTGGATCAAGTCGAACAGGAAGTCAATACGCGCATTATGCGCAATCTTCCTGTGAAAAGCTATTGGGTCAGCCGCGAAGAGGCCGATCGGCTTCCGCTGGTTAAAGCTCCGTCAGTCGAAGGCAATATTCGCATCGTCGAGATCGAAGGCATCGAGTACAATGCCTGCGGCGGGACGCATGTGAGTGCGACCGGCGAACTCGGCCTGATCAAGCTGCTGCGTGCCGAAAAGCAAAAAGGCCATCTGCGTCTGACTTTCAAAGTCGGCTTCCGCGCACTGCGCGAATTCGCCATCCAAACGAAGGTGCTGAGTGCTTTGTCCGCCAAACTGAGCGTACCGAAGGAAGAACTGGTCGAACGGCTTGAGAAGTTTTCCGAAGAAGACCGCCGCAAGCAGGCCGAGCTCCATGCGCTTCGGAAGCAGCTTGATGAATACACTGTACGTGAACTACTTGAAGCGGCAGAGCGTACCGGAGGACCTGTTGCAGAGCTGTTCAGCGACCGGACAACGAAGGACCTGCAGTCTCTGGCTGCCGCGCTGACCTCCCGGACCGCGCAGCCTGTTCTTCTGGGTTCCCTATCGGAACACAAACTGATTCTCGCGCATGGAGGCGAAACAGGATTCTCCTGCGGCAGCTTGTTTAAGGAGACACTGTCTTCATCCGGCGGTCGGGGCGGTGGAAATGATAAGTCTGCTCAGGCGGCATTTGGATCGGAATCCGAACTGACAGCATTTTATGAGATGCTGAAGGTACGGTTAAATGGCGGCGCACAGGACTAATTAATCATTATTAAAGTATGAACATATCCGAATGCTATAAAAGAGGCAGCGCGAAAACAATACTCCCTGCTGCCTCTTTCTTCATTTTCAACTTGCCCATTTGCTCATTTGCACGCTAAGATAGAGAATGATTCTCAGTAAAATTTGTTTGAAACGTACTGATTTTTGTTTGAAGCGCACCAATTATAAAGAAATGAGGGATTGGCATCGATATTTTGAAACGTTTTTTCGCTTATTACCGCCCTTATAAAGGGCTGTTTATGCTTGATTTTTGCTGTGCCGTTTTTGCTGGTCTGCTTGAACTTACCTTCCCGCTCGCAGTCAATGTCTTTATCGACGATCTGCTGCCGGGAGGCAACTGGAGTCTGATTATGATCGCATGCCTTGCACTGCTCGCGATCTATGCACTGAATACGGCCATGCAGTATGTCGTGACTTATTGGGGACATATGCTTGGAATCAACATCGAGACCGATATGCGCAAAAATTTGTTCACCAAGCTGCAAAAGTTATCGTTTCGCTTCTATGACAACCACAAAACAGGTCACTTGATCGGACGCGTCACGACCGACTTGAACGATATTGGCGAATTGGCCCACCACGGACCCGAAGATGTCTTTATCGCAATCATGACGCTGATCGGCTCATTCATCCTGATGTACAATATCAGCCCGTCGCTCGCAATCATTACTTTTATCATTATTCCAGTTATGGCCTGGCTCATTATCTTCTTCGGCCGTCGTATGACCCGTACGTACGGTCGGCTGTTCGGCAACGTCGGCAGCTTCAACTCCCGTATTGAAGAAAACATCGGCGGCATTCGCGTCGTACAGTCGTTCGCCAATGAGGAGCACGAAGGCAAGCTGTTTGATCTTGAGAACAAGGCCTTCCGTAAAACCAAGCTGCTTGCTTACAAAACGATGGCCGGCAGCATGTCTGTCAATTATATGATGATGCGTCTGATCAGCGTCCTTGTCTTGATCTTTGGCGCCCTCTTCTTTATCCGCGGAGAGATTCTGATCGGCGAATTCGTCGCTTTCCAGCTGCTCGCAAATGTGTTCTTCCGGCCGATCGAGAAGATCAATGCCGTTATTGAAAGCTATCCCAAAGGCATTGCAGGTTTCCGCCGCTATCTCGAAATTATGGATACCGAGCCTGATATTCAGGACAAGCCCGATGCCAAGACCGCCGATTCATTGAGCGGCAATATTCGATTCAATCATGTCTCGTTCGGCTATGAACATGGACGCCGGATTCTCGAAGATATCAGCTTACAGATCCAGCCGGGAGAGACGATCGCTTTCGTAGGGCCCTCAGGTGCCGGAAAGACGACCATTTGCAGTCTGCTCCCCCGCTTCTACGATGTGGAAGCCGGATCGATTACAGTGGACGGCATGGATATCCGCGATCTGAAGTTGGAGTCGCTGCGCAAACAGATCGGCATTGTCCAGCAGGATGTCTTCCTATTCTCGGGAACAATCCGAGAAAACATCTCCTACGGCAAGCTTGACGCTACAATCGAAGAAGTTTGGGATGCTGCCGAGCGCGCGCATTTGACCGACGTTATTCAATCCATGCCGGAAGGCATGGAAACGATCATTGGCGAGCGCGGAGTGAAGCTCTCAGGCGGACAGAAGCAGCGTATGGCCATTGCACGTATGTTCCTCAAAAATCCGCCGATCCTTATTCTCGACGAAGCGACTTCCGCACTTGATACCGAGACAGAAGTCGCCATTCAGAAATCGTTGGCCGAGCTGGCCGAAGGCCGAACCACTCTTGTAATTGCACACCGCTTGGCAACTATTCGAAACGCGGATCGTATTGTGGTGGTCAACAAAGACGGCATTGCGGAGCAGGGCAAGCATCACGAACTGATCAAATCCGGCGGAATCTACAGTCGTCTGCACCAAGCACAGTTTGGTAGCTAACCAAACAGGGTTAATGTAGAGAAGAAGTCAATCGCTTGAATCGACAAGGAGATGTGATGTTCGATGAACAAAATGGCGAAAAAGCGCATGGCACGCATTATGGTCGGCACGTTGGCGGGAGCGGGAGCCGTCTTGTTCCTTTCTTCTCAAAAAGGTGCCGGAACTCGCAATCAAATTCGGAAGATGGCCGTGCAAACCAAAGACCTCGGTATGGAACTGGGCCATGAGACGGCTGAGAAAGCCCGCGATTTGATTGCGCTCGGCAAGGAAATTTCGCACGACGAAGACTGGATTGAAGCGATTGAAACTTTGGAGATTCATCCTTCGACCGACAAATCCTCCAATTCCGATGAGCGCTCCCATTCCGAACCTCATCTCAAGATTGTGCCGCCTTCCGAACCGAAACATGACTCCGATAAGGCGTAAACAAAATTGACGTGCTCTTGGCGAGTGCGTCTTTTTTTTGCTAATTGCCCGCTGACTCTGTTCAGAAACGTATGTCTGGGTAATACTAGAGGAGAACCTTTTTGGACAGGAGGATTACATATGTCGAATCAAACATTAAAATTCATTGCCGGACTGGCAGCGGGTGCCGCTGTAGGCGGCGCAGCCGCTCTGCTGCTTGCACCTAAGCGGGGAACGGAGACTCGTCAGATCCTGGCGGAAACAGCTGTTGATCTGAAGGACAAAAGTCTTGATCTGAAAGACAAGGGCGTCATTGCGGCTATTGATCTGAAGGATAAGAGCATCTCGACCGCTATCGACTTGAAGGACAAAAGCGTAACGACGGCCGCTTCGCTTCGCGACAAGGGACAGTCTTCGTTCAACATTGCCATGGAAAAAGGGCAAAGCGCACTCGAAATTCTGCGCATCAAAGGCCAAATCGCTGCAGACAAGAGCCGAGAATTGATCGCTTTCGGCAAAGAAGTCGGCGAAGTCGCTATGGAATGGAAGACCGAGATCGAAGCTGCCGTTCAAGATCTCAAAGTCGAACTGGAACGATTCCAGCGCGAACAGGAGAATGACACACAGCTTCAGGACGATATCAACAAGCTGAAGAAGCAAACGCAGGAAACGGCTGCCGTTCTCAAAAATGCGCAGACTCGCATTTCCAACGCGGGAAGCTGAGCGAAACCGTACTATTCATTTGCTATCATTCAACTGAAAAAAAGCTTCCCTCAAGGGAAGCTTTTTTCGTCCAAAACATATAAATTTTCCATTTTCCCTCTAATTATTCGGCTTGACGGCTTGAATGGGAGGAGTTTGAGGAGGCTTGGATGGTCTTCCCTTCTTAATCCTGTTCTTCACTCGGGAAGCCGCGCCAAACACATGCATGTAGCAGGCCGCCGGCAGCAGCCAACCGTGACCGGACAGACGTGCAAAAATACGCATTGGAAGCCAAATTTCATGATCTGAAGCGGCTTTCCGCATGCTCTGCTCAAACAATTCATGACGTTTAGCTTCACGAAGCTCTTTCCATGTATTCCCTACTCGACCGCGCTGCTCCAAATTGTACATGCAGCTGTTCTGCACACGTTCGAAGAACAATCGCAGCCTCATCCGTTCGCGAATATCTTCGTGAGGGTAAGAAGCGTAGTATTCGGAGAATCGGTCGACAAGAAACAGCTCGCGCTTCAAGTGATCGGGCTTGATACTGTTCATCAAGGAACCCGGACGCTGCTGAAAATAGTTATAATACGAACCTTCGACCGAAGAAGCCGTATCGATATGACGCAGGAAACACAAATTGAACAGGACGTCTTCGCTAAACACATTCCGAGTCGATTCAAATCTCAGCCCGTACTCTTCGATAACCGACCGGCGAAAAATTTTGTTCCAGATTACGGCAGCAAATTTCTTCTCGAACCACATTCGATCAAGCCCATATTTCGAAATGCTTAATGTTCCATTTTTTAATCCAAGTACATGCGGCTCGCTTCGATCTTCGTAAACAAAGCTGTAATCGCAGGCGCAAAAATCCGCATCATCTGACTTGGCTCGTGTATAAAGGGCTTCGAACATCCCCGGTTCCGCCCAATCATCCGGATCTGCAAATCCTATGTATTCTCCTGAAGCGGCATTTAATCCCGCGTTGCGCGCTCCACTTACTCCTTGGTTCTCTTGATGAATCACTCGAATCCGGCCGTCCTGCTTGGCGCATTCGGAAGCAACTGCAAACGAACCGTCTGTCGAACCATCATCCACCACAATAATTTCGATCTCACGCAGCGTTTGCGCAGACAAACTTTCCAGACACTTGCGCAAATAATCCTCCACGTTAAATACGGGCACGATGACACTTACGCTGGGCTTCACCCGTTTATCCCTCCTTTTATCGCGAATCATATCTAAGCACACCAGATCCTATAGATAAACTTCATCCGTTATTAACCGGGACAAATGAAAAACGAATCAATTTGACTGAAATTTTTCATTTTATCTTGCAAACTATTTTTTATCACAATAAAGAAGCCCTTCCTTATATAAGGAAGGGCTTCTTAGGCATGTTGTATTATGCTGTATTCTTTATCAAGACGCCGATAAATTTAAGCTGCTTTTTGAGATGCAGCAGCTTCGCGCTGTGCCAGCGTCTTCTTCCAGAAGCCAAGAATCAGACCGGAGATTACGGCACCGATCACAACCGTCAGCAGGAACAACCTATACTATACATATAACGCCTAAATCATACAAGCCGACTTGATAATATAAATTTGAGTTTCTCTAAATATGATTAATTACAAATTGATTTCTCTTAATTTCCTTACAAAGTTTTTATTTATAAAAATAATTTATGGAGATCCTTTTCCTTAGATAGAATTAAATCGGTTACATGATGTTTTTCTAAGTTAGAGAGAGAGTCAATACCTATTTGCGCTTCTCAGCGCACAGTCTGTATATATCATTTTGAAAAAGCATTAGCCTAAATATTTAGTGTTTCTTTATTTTATATTAACTAAACTACACTATTATCTAATGAATTTTAATTTAGTAAATTTAGTTTTTCAAGTTTATATACATAATACAGTTAAAATAATTATCTAAATTTTGTATTTCTCATAACTATATAGTCAAAAAAGTTGTTAATAAAATAAAGATGTTTTTCATTGATCTATTGCAATCTTAATTTAATTAATAGTCTTTTGAAATAAGTCTTTGAAACCACTAAAAATTAATAAAAGTAGTTTTTTTAAAAATAATGTTTTATATATCCTTTTATGGTTAATTATAAGTATTCGCTTCTTCAGTTTTTGTTGCGAATGTTAAATGCTTCAAAATAAGATTTATAATACTTTTAGGGAGGAATTATGAATGAAGAATACTATTAAAGGAAAAGGCAAAAAAGTTGTCATTTCACTAGCTGCTAGTATGCTAGCCTTTGGAAGTGGGCTTGCTACTTCTGAGAGCTTTGCAGCTTCTTCTAACGCAGTGACTCCATCACAGATCCCACCTTCTCAAGGTGTACCTGTACAGCGTTGGACTATCAACGCCCACTTTACTAATGCTGAAGCTAAGCATGTTGTTGCTCAAGGAACACAATTAGCTAAGTATTCTGATCGGGGCAGTTGGATAGGTTTGTTGTCAAAGTTCACTGGTCTGGGCGCAGCATTGAATTTATACGGAAAATCAGTTACTGCACAAATGACACCTTTTAAAACTGCAATTGCTAAGGGAACCGGGGTAACTTTCAAATATGATTATGTTCTCCCTGCCAGTGTATCCGGAGGATCAGGATACATTGAAAATAGATCAGTTATATATGAGAAATAAGTTGTTGTAAAAACAGCCAATTTTCGATATTTATATTCATAATTTATTAATCGGAATCAGTGTTAAATATCAAAATGACATCGATAAATATCGATGTCATTTTGATATTTATATTAAACTGTAAATACTTAACTAATAATTTAATATCACACCAACTGTTTACTTAATCTTATAACTTAAGGGTTTTTTCCAAAATCCTAAGATAAGACAAGATACAACTGTACCTATCAATACCGAAAGTAAGAATAAAACTATATGATTAGATAAAAAGGCAACAAATATACCACCGTGAGGAGCAGGAACATTAATATTCCAAAATTGTGTTAGTCCGCCAGCTATGGATGAACCTATAATACATGAGGTCAATACACGTAAAGGATCAGCCGCAGCAAAAGGAATTGCCCCTTCAGTAATAAAACTAAGTCCTAACACATAATTTGTGACTCCAGATTTACGCTCTTGTTCAGTAAATTTATTTTTGAAAAATGTTGTGGCAAAAGCGATTGCTAAAGGAGGAACCATCCCTCCTGCCATAACTGCTGCCATCATCAGACCATTTGTATTACCACTCGAGGTGAAAACTCCGATAGCAAAAGCATAAGCTGCTTTATTAAATGGTCCTCCCATATCAATGGCCATCATACCGCCGAGAATTAGACCTAAAAGTATTGCATTACCCGTACCCAAATTCGCTAATGCACTGTTAAGGCCTGTGTTAATCCAACTAAATAATGGATCAAAAACATAATACATCACTGTGCCTGTTAAAAGCAAACCAAACACTGGGTATAATAAAATTGGTTTTAAACCATCCAGTGTTTTTGGTAGACCTCTGAATAATTTACGCAGTACCACTACAATATAACCAGCCAAGAATCCGGCAGCCAAACCACCTAAAAATCCAGCATCAGCAGTATCAGCCATGTATCCTGCAACTATACCAGGCATTAGAGCAGGACGGTCACCGATGCTCATAGCGATAAAACCAGCTAAAATTGCAATAAGAAAATGGAAAGCACCTGCACCGCCGATTTCCATCAGCAATTTGAAAATTGGATTGTCAGCACCATAAATTTGCTCGAACAAGAACGAGATTGCGATCAGGATACCGCCGCCTACAACGAACGGAAGCATGTGCGAAATACCGTTCATCAGATCTTTATAGATCTTACCGCCTACGCTGACTTTGCCGCCTGCATCCGAACCGCCCGCAGCCGCTCCGCCTTCATGGCGATAGATTGGCGCTTCGCCATTTGCCGCTTTGCGAATCAGTTCTTCCGGCTTGCGAATACCGTCGCTAACTTTGCGCTGCAGAACCGGCTTGCCGTCAAAGCGTGCCATCTCTACATTTTTATCTGCTGCAACGATAACGCCGCTTGCACGGGCAATTTCGGCTGCTGTCAGCGGATTGCCGACCCCTTCGGAACCATTTGTTTCAACGCGAATATTGATGCCAAGCTCTTTTGCTTTCTTTTTCAACGCGTCTTCCGCCATGAACGTATGCGCAATGCCGGTCGGACAAGCCGTTACAGCGACAACGAATTGGTCGGAATCCGGATTGCCGACGATCACATCCGCCATTCCGGAAGCACTGCCTCCCACGGAAGAATCGGATTGTCTGGCCGCTTCGGCCTTTTTGCCTTGTGCAGCCGCTTCCGAAGCTTCGGATTCCGCCTGCGCCGAGTTGAACAATGCAGTGACTTCAGCCGGCGTCTTCACTTCGCGCAGTCGGCCCAGGAAGTCTGCGTCGAGCAGCATGCGCGACAGCACTTTGAGTGCCTGCAAATGCAGATTGGACTCGCCTTCCGGTACAGCGATCATGAAGAAGAAGTGCGCAGGCTGTTCGTCGAGCGATTCATATTCTACACCTCTCGAGCTTTTACCAAATACAATTGTCGGCTCATTAACTGCACTTGTCTTCGCATGCGGCATAGCGATTCCTTCGCCGATTCCAGTGCTGGACTGTGCTTCACGAGCAAGAATCGCCTGCTTGAATGCATAGGCATCGTTGATTCTTCCGCTTTTATTTAAAGATGCGATCAATTCGTCGATAACGGCTTCTTTTGTGGCGGACCGCAGGTCCAAGATCATGACGGGTTCGATCATCAGATCCGTAATTCTCATCTTCTTCCACTCCTCTGGAGGTCATGTCGGCACGCGATTCGCGCACCGTTAATTCGCCCTTCCGGGCATTACTCTCAATCTATCGGCAGTACGTTATATAGGATTGACTTGAACCTGCGGAAGCAGCGAATCGATCTTCGCCAGTTCAGCCAGATCATCGGAAAAAGCGGTGGCGCTGCCCGAAGCCGTACCGGTACGAAGCGCTTCCAGCGGGTCCCCTGTCTTCGACAGCGTACCGACGAATCCGGCAATCATGGAGTCGCCCGCGCCAACCGAGTTTTTCACTTCGCCTTTCGGCACGTTGGCGTGATAGACCTGCTCTTCAGTTACGAGCAGTGCGCCATCGCCGGCCATTGAGATCAGCACATTTTCCGCGCCCATCTCCAGCAGTTTACGACCGTACTTGATTAGATCTTCCTGGCCTTCAATCTCTACGCCGAACAGTTCCGCCAATTCATGATGATTCGGCTTTACGAGCAGTGGTCCATGCGGCAATGCCTTCAGAAGAGCTTCTCCCGTTGTGTCAATTACAAAACGCGCTCCCTGTTCTTTGATAACGGCGATGAGCCGTTCATAGAACGAACCTCCAAGCGAAGGCGGTACACTGCCGGACAGTACGACGACATCCTCTTTGGTAAGCGCTCTCAGCTTCTGCACTAATGCATCAGCTTCCGTATTTCCTATTTGTGGACCTTGTCCGTTGATCTCGGTCTCACTGCCGTGTTTGAGCTTAATATTGATACGCGTATCATCCTGAACATTCACGAATTCGGTTACAATCGATTCCGATTGCAGCACGTCTTCGATAAAACGGCCAGTAAATCCGCCCAGAAATCCAAGTGCCGTGTTCTCAACACCCAGTCGGCTAAGAATACGTGATACATTGATCCCTTTTCCTCCGGGAAGCTTCAGATCGCGCTTCATACGATTCAAAGCATCCAGCTGCAGATTTTCCACTTCCACGATATAGTCGATAGAAGGGTTTAGCGTTACGGTATAGATCATGGTTTATCCCTCGATTATTTTGGTTTTCTCAAAAATAGGCTTTCTCCACCGCTCCGGAATCGAATCCGTAATAATGGTAGCTTCCTTGAGATCGAACAGTTTCGCAAAAGCGACTTCTCCGAACTTACTGGCATCCGCAAGTACGTACGAGCGTTCCGAGAGCTGCCGGGCTCGACGCTTAATAAGCGCTTCTTCCGGATCTGGTGTCGTAAAACCGAATTCGGTATTGACGCCATTCGTACCGATGAAGGCTTTATCGAATCTGAAGTTATCCATGTTCTGGAGTGCAATACTTCCGATGACGGCTTTGGTATGGCTTTTCATCATACCGCCAAGCAGATAAGCACGAATGTTTTTGCTCACTAAGGCTTCCACGTGGGAAAGGCCATTGGTTACAACAGTAATATTCTGCGCTTCGATAAAAGGAATCATGGCCAGCGTCGTTGTTCCCGCATCGATATAAATGCATTCTCCATCCCGCAGCTGATCGGCAGCCGCTCGGCCTACCGTATTCTTCTGTTGAACGTTTTTGAATGTTTTCTCTTCCATGCCGGGTTCTTCGCTTCGCCGATGCAGTAGAGAAGCTCCACCGTGAACCCGCTTAAGCAAATGCTGCGATTCCAGGTCAATCAAGTCGCGCCGTACTGTCGATTCAGAAGTTCCAAGCAGCTCGACAAGCTCTTGCAATTTCACAATCCCCGAAACTTGTAAGCGCTGTAATATGATTCGGTATCTTTCTTCTGTAAGCATTTTGATTCCTCCATCTAACACTCATTGTAACTTACGAGCTTTTAAAAAACAATCACTTTTATTCAAAAACGTTCAAATAAATTCATTCTATTTCCTGAAGTAGTGGAACCACTAATCCTTTACCCTATAAGGATGATGACGCTTCCCTTTTTTTACCGTTTTCTTTCTTTTTCCGTCAATCATTCACTTTAATGCTCATGTTTACCTTCAATATCGGTTGGTAACTCTCAAAGTTGAAGCCAATAATACGATTCCGCCTCCTATTTTCGCTTTCATTCACAAAAAACCTGAGAAGTCTCTCCCTCATGCCTGCTCACTTTTTTGCCGATATAAAGAAGTAAAAGAAAGAACACGGCCGCCTTATGCGACCGGGAAAGGAGACGCTTATCAATATTCCGGATATGAACCAAAATGTCGGCGCATTGTTGAACAATATGCAGGATCATGAAAACGGCGAGGCCCTTCTCCGTGCAACCCTGGACCTTGTTCCCGATCTGATTGTATTGAAAGACGGAGCGGGACGCTGGCTGTTCGCCAATCGTCTTGTACTGGAAACCCACAGCCTGACTGAAGAACAGTGTCTGAAGCGCACGGATCTTGAGCTGATTCTCATCAGACCCGAGCTTCAGGAGATATTCGAAAAAAATGTAGAGGCCGATGAAAAAGCATGGGCAGCAGGCAGTCCGCTGTTGAACGAAAAGATACTGACCGGCTCGAATGGAAAGCTTACTTATTGGGAAGTTGTAAAAACCCCTATTTTCGACGCTGAAGGAGAGCGGAAATGTCTAATCGTGGTCAGTCGAAATATTACGGAACGCAAGGAAAATGAAAAGGCACTCAAAGCTCAGGAGCTTCAGTACCGACTCATTGCCAATCATATGACGGATATTGTTTCCATGATGAAGCCCAACGGCGAGATTATATACGTTTCTCCATCGCTGAAGCGAGTGCTCGGTCACTCTCCGGACAGCCTTGAAGGCAGTCAGCAGTTGAAGCTTGTTCATCCGGAAGATACTGACAAACTGACTGTCCTCATTCGAGAGACGGCCAGCAAGATCCAAAATGCGGGCAGAGAAGATATTCGCCTGCTTCATCGCTGCGGCTTGTATATTTGGTTTGAAATTGCGGTTTCTCTCGTTCAACAGAATGAAAGAGAAGAAGATTTTCTGCTGGTTACAGCACGTGATATTAGTATAAAAAAGGATTATGAGCTGCAGCTGCAGTCGATGGCCTTCCGTGACTCGCTTACCGGCATCGCGAATAGACGTCATTTGATGACCCGGCTGGAAGAAGAGTTGGGGTTGACAGACAATACGCCTTCTCCTCTGGCAATCCTGTATCTGGACGTCGATAAATTCAAAAAAATAAACGATACATTGGGACACGCTGTCGGAGATGAGCTGCTGCAGCAAATCGCCCAGCGAATCGGAGACAATCTGCGCGAAGGCGATCTGGTCGCTCGGATCGGAGGAGACGAATTTGTCGTTCTGCTGCCCAATACTGATTGTGCCGAGCAGATCGAGGGTATTGCCAAGCGTCTGTGCGCTGCACTAAGCAGACCCTGGCAAATCGGTGGTCACGAATTCTCGTCAACTTCTTCGCTCGGTATTGCCTTATCCCCCCAGCATGGACAGACCCCTGCGGAACTGCTTCATTGTGCCGATCGTGCACTCTATGCCGCCAAACGGGAAGGACGGGCCTGTACACGGTTTTACCAGGAAGCCGATGAACCGGGAGACTCAGACGTTCTCATTTAATATTTTCCTGCATCGAACCTCAAAAGCCTTCGGAGTTATTCCGAAGGCTTTTTGATTTCATTTTATTCAACTTTTTATCCGACCTTGCTTGATTCAATCGTATTATCCGATCGTCTCTACCACATTCCCATCGGGGTCGCGCAGCAAAGTTTTGACGATTCGAATGCTCAAGCTCTTCATCGTATCGAGTTTAAATTCACTTTCCCTTGGTGTCAGACGCCGGGAAAGCTCGGCTGCCGCCTCCGCATTGAGATAGAGCTGAAGCTCTTCCCTCACTTCGACGATCCGATTTTGCAAGTCCGGAATCATGACCACTTGGGTATTCGGGCCAATTAACGTCAAGTCACGATCATGCATCAGTCTGCCTGTCAGAATGCGAGCCAGCGACTCCGCCTGCTTGGCTCCAAGCTGAAGCACGTATGAACGCCCCTTCAGCATACTTTTGCGTTCTTCCCAGATCAGACTCTCGAGGTATAAATGTCCGGTACTCGAGCCTTCCGTCCGCACACTCAGCTCCGCGGCGCTGCGCAGTTCGGAATCAGCAAGCAGCGACTGCCTGTTCAGATCCGTTACATAGAGCGGCAGACGGTTCTTGGCTAATTCCAAAAAGCTTCGCGTATTCCATACCTTAATCAGATCCAATTCGTCTGCGGTGATCCCGACAACCTGCACAAATCGGAACTGTCCAAACGGCGAGACTGTACTTTCCAGCTCCGGATCTTCGACAAGAGCAATAGCCGTTATCGGTGTGGCCCGGTCGGATTCGATTGGGCCATTCGCATCAAGATGATGGCCCGGGTGCAAGACGTTCCCGCTGTTGAATACATAACGGGCCAGGTTTTGCAGAAAATTGATCGCCCATACCGGCGGTTCTTCTTCGCTTTCGCAAACCAGTCTGAATGTCAGTTCGAATCCGAAGCCGCTGTATTCCGCATTCTTTGATTCTTTTTCATGCAGCTCCGTGAATCCGTAAGTTACGTAATGCCAGTGGGGAACAGGTTCTTCACGCTTATAAACGCTGACTCCCTCGAGCGGATCGGGTCCTCCCAACCGGTAGGAAATTAGAGTCCCATAATGAAACGGCTCGATACCGGCATACAGCCTACTTAACGAATTGTCGATTGCAATCCAGCCCGGCGATTCCGCCTTGTCTTCCGGTTTCTGTACGTGTTCGTTCTCGCTCATTACTCACCTCTCCCTTCTGTTCTCCGATGAGGCGCAGCTTTTCCGACCGTCACCCATCCGATTCCAGTTTAACCCAAGCAGGGCTTTTTGAAAAATGAACGCGGCAGAAAGCCGGTTTTCGCAAGCGCAGGTGCTGCAAAAACCGGCTTTCATTGGAATTAATTACTTAATATCTTCACTGCCTTGGTCAGCGTTTATTTCTTTACTCCGTTTTGAATCTGGAGATTCTGACACGCAGCTCATCGGCGCTGGCAGAAACTTCGTCCGACAAACTGGAGATGCTGGCGATACGCAATAAATAGGATACCAAGCGGCGTAATTGTTTTTAATAAAGACGTCATTGCAAAATCATTGCAAAAGCCGGAATAACTCGCATCGATTAATCTTCAACGAGTCGTTCCGGCATATTATCTACTTCCCGTCAAACTTCAGCCGATCTCTCTGCGTTCCTCCCCATTACGCAGACCCAGCAGACCATTCATTTGCTCCAACAGATTGCTGCCTCCGCCTAGAGAAATCGTCCCTATCTTTTCACAGATTTTCTCAACGAACTCCAGCTCTTTGAGTCGGTACAGTGTCGCATTTTCGTCCATTAACTTCGCCGTATTCAGCAGGCTCCGGGTCGAAGCCGTCTCCTCTCGCCGGGTGATCATGTTGGCTTGGGCTTTCTTCTCGGCCAGCAGCACCGTATTGAGAATCGCGCGGATCTCGCCCGGCAGAATCACATCTTTGAGTCCGGCATTCAAAAATTCGACCCCATATTCCGTGCCGCTGCGCTTAAGGCGATCCAGCACAAAGTCACCGATCTCCTGCTTCATGCGCAGCAGATCGTCCAATTTGAGTGTGCCGACATATTCGCGCAGCAGCAGTTGAAGCTGAACGTACACCTGTTCTTCAAAGTTTTTGATCTCTGCCGCCTGCAGAGGATCGACAATTCGATATTGACAGACGAAATTCAACCGCAGCGAAATTTTGTCTTCTGTCAAAATCTCTTGGCCTGTCATATCGAGCTGCTGACGACGCAGATCGAACTTTTTGAGCGTCACCGACGTCGGACCATTCCAGAAAAAGCTTCGTCCCGGCGCAAGCTGACGCTGCAGCTGATTATCGAAGTAGAGCAGGCCAGTCTCGTGGCTTGCCACTTCGATCATTTGAACATAAGGCAGATTGATCTTTTCTAACAAAGCACGTCCAATATCCGCTCCAATCTCCGGATTTTGGATATCGGACCGAATGAAGGTATGCTCTCGAGATTCGTTCCAATAGGCGTACCGTCCGGCCGTCAGCAGGCTTTTGAAACGTCCATTTTCCAGATGCAGCACGTATTCGCTGTCTCCAACCTCGATTATGGTCAGCCGCTTCATCAGCTCGGCATCCTCGGCGAACAGGCGAACGTCCATGTCCGGTATTCCGTATACATTGAGCCCGCTTCCCACCCAACCGTTCGAAGGGTTATATTCAAACGGATCCGATATTCTTTTGAATACCAGTCTTCGAACACTGCTTGACCAATTGAAAAAGCGGTATCTGCCCGGCATAAGGAGGCGCTCGTAGCGGCCACGCTCGAACAACAGCGCGCGTTCGCCGTCGAGGACTTCGACGGTTCGCAAGCCCGCGCCAAGTTCGAGTATGCCCGGAATTGCGGGATTACCGTTCAGTGTCTCTGAAGGACGGATATCTTTCCCGGGCATCCCTGGAATTTTACGACCGTGCAGCAGATTTATGTTCGATTGATTTTGATTGTAATTCATAAGTTTGTTCCTCCTTGGAACCTTTGCGGTGGAAGTTCGCACACCCTTATGCGCGGAGTCCGGCTTGAGCCGGCATCAGCTGCGCAGGGAAAGCGGGAGACTGACAGAAATGGACGCCGATCCCGACTTCAGATCGACATTATCTCCGCTGCTCTTCGCTTCCGAGCCTCAGCTTCAGCCGGCGGGATCCGCCGGAGCTGCAAAGCGCGTTCGGATGCCGGGCCCCATAGAAGCAGCACCGACGGAACTTCCTTCCCCAAAGATCATGATTTGTATGGCTCCATTAAAAGTGGAGTGCTCTACCAAGAGCTTGCGCCTAAGCAAGTAGGGATTCGAACCCAATAATCGCTTTTCCTGTGCGAACGCTTCTTCCGGCATGCCGAAGCGCAGCGCGCCCGGCACCGCCGGACCATATCAATGTCCTGGCCTGAAGGGGAAGGCGCTCGCGAATCCCTGCTCGGGATCTAAAGCCATTGTCACCTATTCCGTGGACAGGGAACAGGGCAGAAATATGGCGATCCCCTATACGCCTAGTATATTTCGCGCCGTGCCGGAACAATGGCGATTCAATGCATCGCCTTTTCTGCATATACGTAAAAAAGCCCCGAAGGAGTTACCCCCGGGGCTTTTAATCAATCTCATATCAGTTTATATCGGGAATCGTTCCCGTTATAATCAGATCCCTTTCGTTTGCGGGTTAAGCCGCATACCTTTGCCGCGAGCATCTTTACCGGCCGTTTCCTGCGTGGGCTCCGGCACTTCCGAAGCATCTGCGGCTGCAACCGCCGTTACGGACTTCGGCGCTTTTACAAACCGATAGAAAAGGATCAGTCGATCAATTCGCCCCGGAACGCTTCTTCCTTTTCCAGATTGCCTCGCAGCGTCTCGTACGTCGGCGATGTCCAGAAGAATGGGTCCTCCACCAGCTTCGCCGCGTCGTCGCGAGCCTGCTCCAGCACTTTGAAGTCGGCGACCATATCCGCAACTTTGAACTCCGGCAGACCGCTCTGCTTGGTGCCGAAAAAGTCGCCCGGACCGCGCAGCTCCAGATCTCGCCGAGATACTTCAAATCCGTCGTTGGTGTCTGTCATAACTCCCATACGTTGACGGCCGAGCTCCGATTTGGGATCGGCGATCAATACGCAGTACGATGCATGTTCGCCCCGACCAACGCGGCCGCGCAGCTGATGCAGCTGCGACAATCCGAAGCGGTCCGCGTCCATGATCACCATAAGCGTCGCGTTTGGCACATCGACCCCGACTTCGACGACAGTCGTCGAGACGAGCAGCTGCGTCTCTCCGTCGTAGAACTGGCGCATTGTTTCCTCTTTCTCCGCAGCGCTCATCCGTCCATGCAGCAGACCTACCTTATAATCCGGCAAAGCCTGGCTCATCTGCATATGCAGATCGATCGCGTTCTGCACATCCAACTTCTCCGATTCCTCAATCAATGGACAGATCATATACGCCTGTCGCCCCTGACTGACCTCGCGGCGAATAAAACCAAGCACTCTTTCCATCATCTCGTGCTTGACCCAATAGGTCTCGATCGGAACCCGTCCTTTCGGACGCTCAGCGATGGTGGAAACATCCATATCGCCAAACGCCGTAATCGCGAGCGTACGCGGAATCGGAGTAGCCGTCATGGTCAGTACGTCAGGGTTATAGCCTTTACGGCGCAGCACACTGCGCTGATTGACGCCGAATCGATGCTGTTCGTCGGTAACGACGAGGCCCAGCGCCCGGAAATTGACTTCCTCCTGAATCAGCGCGTGCGTACCGACCAGAATATCGATCAATCCCATCTGCAGCGCGGCGAGCAGATCTTTCCGTTTGCGGCCGGTTACGCTGCTCGTCAGCAGACCGACCGTAATACCAAACGGCTCGAACATTTTGGTCAGCGAACGGGAATGCTGCTCTGCCAAAATTTCGGTCGGAACCATAAGCGCTCCCTGGAAACCAGAGCGTACGCTTGTGAACAAGGCGATTGCGGCAACAGCCGTTTTACCCGAACCGACATCGCCCTGCAGCAATCGGTTCATGCAGGATTCCGATCTCATGTCTTTGAGTATTTCCAGCTCGACGTTCTTCTGCGCATCGGTAAGCTCGAACGGCAGGCTGCGCACAAATTCGCGAATGACCGCGTTTGGCGTCGTATGCAGTACGCCGTCGCGCCGATCGCGATTGAGGGAGCGGTACGCCTGCAGCTTAAGCTGGAACAGAAACAATTCTTCATAAACCATACGCTTGCGTGCTTCCTGGCCTTCCTCAAGATCGCCAGGTTGGTGCAGCAGACGGATCGCCTGCGGACGCGGCATCAGATTGTACTTCGATACCAAGTCTTCCGGCAGCACTTCTTCAAGCCGGTCCCCGAATTGATCCAATGCGTTTGCAATCGCTTTACGCAGCGAGTTCTGGGTCAGATCTCCACCTATTGAATAGACAGGCTGGAGCGAACCGCTACGAATGACACCCCGGTCCGGAAACTCCGAATGTGTAACGTTCATCTGGAGCCGCCGACCGTCCCATTTGCCTGTCAGAATAATCTCTCGATCCAGTTCCAACTGATCTTTCAAATAATTACGGTTAAACCATACAGCCGTAAACATCGAATAATCCGCCAGCATCTTGCAGCTCAGCTTCGTCTTCTTGCCGAAGCGCTGCACGATAGGCATTCCGACGATCTTTGCCTGCACGGTCGCTTTATCTCCGTCTTTCACGTCGCCAAGAGGCTTCTGACGGTAATCTTCATAACGGAAAGGAAAATATTCGATGAGGTCTTTCACGGTAAAAATGCCAACGGCGTGAAGCTCCTCCACTTTGCGGGCGCCCACACCGTTGACCTCTTTCACCGGGATTTGATCCAGGCGTATGTTCATTATGCTCTCCCTTATTTGACGGAAGGCCAGATATAGATCGCATTGCAGCCCGGCCCAACATGTGTACCGACGACAGATCCGATATGCGAATAGACGACATCTCCAACTTCGAAATGCTGGCGCAGCAGTGCAAGAATCTCATCCGCTGTAGCCGGATCGGCGGTATGTCCAATGGCTACATCGACCTTTCCGGCACTACCGAGTTCCTGCTTGAACAGCTCCACAACCCGTGCCAACGCCTTTTTGCGTCCTCTGGCCTTCTCTACCGCGTAAATAACGCCTTCCTTGTCGATCGACAGGATCGGCTTAATGTTCAGCAGCGTACCCAGCACCGCTGCAGCACGACCGATTCGGCCGCCTTTTTGCAAATATTCCAGCGTATCGACGAGGAAATACAGGCTCCTCACCGACTTTAACCTTTCCACTTCGGCTTCGATCTCCTGCGGCGTGCTTCCAGACTGCGCCATCTCCGCCGCGCGAACGACCATTAAACCAAAGCCGTACGAAGCCGAGCGTGAATCAATCATTGTAATCTCCGCTGTCTCGTTCTCCAGCATGGATTTCCCAAGCGCTGCAGATTGAAATGTTCCACTCATTCCGGTTGAAATATGAATCGAAATGATCGGTGCACCCGGATATTCTTCCAGGATCCGCTGATACACGGCGGTAAAGTCCGCCGGGGAAGGCTGCGATGTCGTCGGCAGTTTCCCTGCCGCGACAAGCCGCCGGTAGAACTCCGGCGCCTTGATATCGATACCGTCAAGCAGTGCCTCATCACCGAACATGACTTTAAGCGGCACAACATGAATACCAAGCCGCTCGATCATTTCTTCGGGAATATCTGCCGTACTGTCAGTTACGATAATCGGATTCATCCTGTCACCGTCCTTTAAGTTGGGAAGGGCTTGCTTCAATAAGCCGGATTGTCAGGCAAATAAGAAATTAGGCCTCAACCGAGAACATGTAATCGTAGACCGGCTGGCCTCCGCTGTGGAATTCCACTTCGGCATCCGGATATTCAGTCGCCAGCCACTCGGCAAGATCGGCTGTTTCCGCTTCCGAAGCATCTTCTCCGGCAAGCAGCGTAATGATTTCGTCGCCGCTTTCGATCATGGACGCAAGCAGATTCCGGCTTGTAGTCAGACGATCGGCTGCAGTTGCTACGATCTTGGAATTATAAATTCCGATATAATGCCCGGCAGTAATCTCCAGATCGTCGAATGTTGTATCTCTTACGGCATGGGTAACCTGACCGGTCTTGACCCGCTTGATCGCTTCAGTCATCTGTGCTTCATTCGCTTCAGGACTTTCGTCTTCCTGGAAGGCCAGCGCAGCCGCGATTCCCTGCGGAATGCTCTTGCAAGGTACAACCGTGATCTGGCGTTCTCCTTCCAGCAGATCGCGCGCCTGCTGAGCCGCAAGTACGATGTTGGAATTGTTCGGCAGAAGGAAGATGTGCTGCGCGGACAACTCTCCAATCGCATTGACGAAATCTTCCGTGCTCGGATTCATTGTCTGTCCGCCGGACAGAACGACATCAACGCCGAGGCTTTTGAAGATTTCTTCAATGCCCGCACCACTGGCGATAGCGATGAAGCCGTACGGAGCTACTTCATCGGCAGGCAGAGCGGCATGCTCTTCTGGAACAGCAGCAGGCGTCGGAATATCGGCAAACAGTTCTGGCGGAGCAGCTCCGTCCATACCGGCATGCAGCAGATCGCGATGCTGCTCGCGCATATTCAGAATATGAATTTGCGTGATTTCTCCGTAACGAAGAGCTAGCGTCATAACTTCGCCCGGCGTCTTGGAGTGAACATGCACCTTAACGATGTCGTCGTCCGAAATAATGATAATCGAATCGCCGTTGACGGATAATGCCCGGCGGAAAGCTTCTTCATCAAATCGCTCTCTCGACCCGTCTCCAAGTCCCAAATTAATGAAAAATTCCATATCATAAAGGAATTCAATATTTTCAGTTTCCAGCTGAGCCTGTGCCGAAGCCTGAACATGGGCTGCAGCCGTTACGTTCGTCGTCTGGGATGGTTCTTGACGAGTTGTTGGCAAAGCAGCCTGCTTATCTGTCCCGGTCGATGTGCCATTCTCCAAATAATCCAGGAAGCCTTCGTAAATGTACACAAGGCCCTGTCCTCCCGAGTCGACAACACCGACCTGCTTCAGCACCGGCAGCTGCTCGGGTGTACGGTCAAGCGCATATTGGGCTCTTGCAAGCACCTCTCGCATCAGTTCAACCACATCCGTTGTACGACGGGCATAGGTTCCCGCATGCTTTGCCGCTTCGCGGGCAACGGTCAGGATTGTTCCCTCAACCGGTTTGACTACTGCTTTATAAGCTGTATCGACGCCCACCTGTAACGCCGCCGCAAACTGAATTGCATTTAACTCTGCATGTGAAGCTGCATAACGGCCGAATCCTCGGAATAACTGCGATAGGATTACACCGGAATTTCCGCGTGCACCCATCAGCAATCCTTTGGAAAGAACCGTTGCCGCCTGACCCATTGAAGCCGAGCTGCGTTCCCGAAGTTCGGTTACGCCCGCCGTCATCGTCAAATTCATATTTGTACCCGTATCGCCGTCCGGCACTGGAAATACGTTAAGCGCATTGACATGCTCCGCCTGGCGCGAAAGTTTCTCCGCACCTGCCAATACCATGCCAGTAAAATCAGTTCCATTAATCGAACGCCTGCTCAATGAAAATTCCCCTTCCTAAACCTGCTGGATACGCAAACGTCATTCATCTGCGACGCCTGCTCTCTATTTGATGTTGAGATCCTTATGTTCATTCGCCTTAGACTCGCAATCTCTTGCTTGTCTGACGAGCACCGGAAACCGGGTTTCCGTCCCCCGTGACGACGCATAGGACACTTACAGCTGGTTCTGCGTACCGGCTATAAGACTTCTATACGGGCAACCCGGCTTATGGTCCCATACACCATGAGCCTTTTGCAAAATCCGGGCAAAGGTTTAAATCAGATTTTGCAAAAGGCCCCACCTGATATTGTACTATAAGCGCACGTAGAAATAAATAAAGTTTTTAGAACCGTTGACGCGGCTTTTTTTATTGTGTTATGATGTTCTAAGTGTTGCTTATGTATGTTTTATCTAAGCAAGGAGGTGTCATTCATGGCTCGCAGATGTTTTGTATCGGGTAAAAAACCAAGCTCCGGCAATCACGTTTCCCACGCTAACAACCGCAACCGTCGTACTTGGGGAGTTAACGTCCAGAAGGTTCGCATCCTCGTAAACGGCAAACCGAAACGCGTATACGTCAGCACCCGGGCTCTCAAATCCGGTAAAGTGACTCGCGTTTAATCCAGATATAGACGAGAAAACACCCTTTTTGGAGGGTGTTTTTTAGTTTGTATTTGCCTGTAAGACTGTTTGTGGGGTTCCATGTACGAAATCCGACAGCAAAAACCTTTTTTATTGATGAAAAAAGCCGAAAGTGCGCTTTCCCCGAGCACACTTTCGGCTTTTTTCGTTTCTGTTTCTGTTTCTGTTTCTGTTTCTGTTCAATCTATTTGTTCTCAACTTTTCAATCGAGTTTCAAATGAGTCCCATTCGGTAACGAATAGCTGCAATCAGCACAGTGAAGAACAAGAAATAAACAACTGTCCAGATAATGAACGCGATTCGTGCGCCACGTCCTTCGGTTTTGCGGAAGTACCAGATGACCAGGCCAGCCGCGAGCAGACCGAGCAATGCGTTGAAAGGCACCGGTAAAAACGCGAAGACTGCAACCATCAGGCCGACAACCGACGTGACCAGCGCGAGCATTAGAGTGGACTTTAAGTTCATATGCCGCGCTCCGCGCTCTCGCGAATATTCTGAATTGCCTCGCTGCGGTCACTTGCTCCATATACCGCACTACCAGCAACCAAAACATCAGCTCCGGCAGCAGCTACTTTCCCTGCCGTATCGGCAGCTATACCACCATCCACTTCGATATGAAGTCCGCTCATGCCGAGCGAGTTCGCCAATGATCGCGTTTCACGAATTTTATTTAAAGTACGTTCGATAAATGCTTGACCGCCAAACCCCGGATTAACCGTCATGATCAGCACAAGATCAAGATCTTCCAGCACTTCGCGGATTGCTGATACCGGTGTACCCGGATTGAGCGCTACTCCCGCCTTCACACCATGTTCTTTGATCAGATGCACAACCCGGTGCAGATGAGTGCAGGCTTCAGCGTGCACGGTAATGAAGGAGGCGCCCGCTTTAGCGAACTCCGGTATGTAATTCTCCGGATTTTCAATCATAAGGTGTACATCGAGAGGCAGCTTTGTGAGCGGCGCAATCGAGCGCATAATGGGTGCACCGAACGAAATATTCGGCACAAAGTGTCCGTCCATAACATCTACGTGCAGCCAATCCGCACCGCCGTTTTCTACTTCTTTGACATCCGATCCCAGTTTCGAGAAATCCGCGGCCAAGATTGAAGGAGCAATCAATACCATAGTTCAGTACCTCCGTTTTCTATCTTTGATTTCTTGGTGAAAAGCTAAATAGTGCTTGTACCGGCTGGCGGCTATTTCTCCCCGCTCCAAAGCGGCAAGCACCTTGCACCCCGGTTCATGGGTATGTGTACAGCCGCGGAATTTGCACCCTTCCGCTAACGGAACAAACTCGCGGAAACAGCTAGCCAGCTCTTCAACGTCAAGCTCGAGGAAGTCAAGCTGACTGAACCCCGGCGTATCTGCGATATATCCTCCACCTTCCAGCTCAACCAATTCTACATGCCGGGTCGTATGTCTGCCTCGTCCCAGCCGCAAACTGATTTCGCTCGTCAGCAGATCGAGTCTTGGGAACATGGCATTAAGCAGCGAGGACTTGCCGACGCCAGATTGACCCGAGAAAACGCTGATTTCGCCCACCAGGCGTTCTCTAAGCTGATCGGCTCCCAGCCCTTGGGGCGAACTCGTCTCTAACACCTCATAGCCAATCGATGTGTAAAGTTCTTTTGCACGCTGTACCTCTTCTCGGGTCTGCGTGTCCTCCTCATCAATCAGATCCATTTTGGTCAAACAGATCAGTGCGTCCAAGCCTTCATGTTCAATATGAACCAGAAACTTGTCGAGCAGATTGAGGCTTAGATCAGGCTCTTTGACCGAAAAAACAAGCACAGCCAGATTAATGTTCGCTACTTGAGGACGAATCAGCTCCGATGTGCGAGGTTTAATTTCCGTCACCGTGCCCTCACCGTTTTCGGTCAGTTCGTACACGACGCGATCGCCAACAAGCGGCGGCTTGCCTTTAAGACGAAATATTCCGCGCGCCCGACACTGTGTTGTCGGCTCCCCCGGAGCCGCCTTATCGTCTTTCACATAATAATAGCCGCTTAACGCTTTAACAATAAGTCCTTCCGGCATGATTCACCTTCCTTTGGTTTAACGGGAGAGAGCCGGACTTGCGTCCGGCATCTCACTTGCCCGTTGGATTTTCGACCGTCTTGCCCTTGGTTTTTTCGCTGCCTTTATTTTTATCTTTACCGTTACCGTTGTTTCGAAGTGAAGCATTCGCGGCTTCACCGGAAGATACGGCTTTGCCTGGCGGCACAAAAGCAGACGGATCGCCTTCTTCCGCTTCCGTCTCCTCTTCGCCTTCCTGTCCATCTTCCGGTGCGTTTTCCGCATTCGCCCCTTCATCCGAAGCGCTGCCCTCTCCCTCAGTCCCACCTTCTTCACCGCTCTGATTCCCACTGCCTTCGGCAGGTGCGGGAGTCGCTGGCTCCTCTGAAGGCTCTGTTGGTTCAGACTGCTTCTGAGGAACCTCCGGCTGTTGGAACGTACCTCTTGCCGCCTCAGTGTAATCCACCGGATACGACTGGCGCTCGCCATCACGATACACGGTAATGACACCGTTGCGGTTTGGTGCAAGTACAAGTGACACTGGGAAAATTCGAAGCGAAGAGATGGTGTCTGTGCCCCACTCGATTCGCTCGCCGCGGGCATCGCTGTATTCAATGCGAACTTTGGTCGCCGTTCCTTCCTGTGAAGGCTCTACCGGCACTTGAACCGTAAAGTTCAATGCTTCTGGCGGATAGCCGGAACTGACGATAAATCGGACGACTCCGCCCGGTTTGAGTTCCGCTCCCGCTTCCGGATCCTGACTGATGACTTTGCCCGATTCGACCGTAAAGCTTGGCTCCTCGGTCGAAGATGGCGCAAGAGCCTGTCCGTGGATCGCATCGAGCGCACCTTGACGCGTCTTGCCGACTACGTCCGGTACCTGTTTGTTCTCCACACCCTTGCTGACAGTCAAAGTTACGGTGGCCTGCTCCGGATCGAATTCTTCTCCCGATTTTGGAGACTGATCAATAACGGTGTTTACAGCCGCTTCGCTGAACTGCTCATTTCGAGTAATCCGATCTTCGGTTACGCCCAGCGCCGCCAGCTGTCTGCGTGCCTCGTCGTAATCCGAATCGGTAAGCTGAGGCATCTCTTCCAGCGGTTTTTCCGAACCGACCGTAAGCAGCACCGAAGCGCCTTCTCTGACGCTTAACCCTTCCGGCTTGCTCTGCTTGAATACGACTCCCGCTTCTGTAGACGGATCATATTCGTACTTGACGCCTTCGACTTCCAGATTTTGTGCTGCCAACGTATTGCGCGCTTCATCTTCGGTCATACCGAGCACATTGGGCACCGTCGTTTCCGGCACAACAAACTGTTGGCTCCAACGCATAACGACAAAAAATATAATCGCAAGTATCAGCAGGGTTGATCCGATAATAATCGCAGGTTTTTTCCAGTTCTTTTTTCCTGAAGGTTGATCTTTGCTTTTTCCCGCCGCATCTCCGCGCTGCATCTCACCGCCAGAAGACGTATAGGAAGAACGGATAGCGGGAACGACCAGCGTCCGATCCGCATCGTCCGTTTCATCAAAGTCGATTTTTTGTTCATTGCGCCGTGAAGGCAGCAGGCAGGTATCGAGGTCGCTCTGCATCTCAGCCGCCGAAACGTAGCGCTCGGACGGATTTTTACGCATGGCTTTAACAATAATATTTTCCACGCTCTGAGGAATCATCGGATTAAGCTTGCGCGGCTCTTCGAACTCGTCCTGCAAATGCTTCAGCGCGACACTGATCGGACTTTCCCCCTCGTACGGAAGTGCCCCCGTCAGCATCTGGTACAGTACGATGCCCAGCGAATACAGGTCGGACTTCTCACCCGCGGTCACGCCTTTGGCATGCTCGGGCGAAAAATAATGCACCGAGCCCACAACCGAACCGGTCTGGGTGATTGTCGTTGACGTAACGGCTCGGGCGATACCGAAATCCGTTACTTTTACCCTGCCGCCGCGGCCGATCAAAATGTTATGAGGCTTGATATCCCGGTGAATGATCTGGTTGCTGTGCGCGTGATCAAGTGCATCGCAAATCTGCGATGCAATGCGAACCGCTTCGTCCGTAGGCAGAGGCGCACGTTCTTTGATAACCTCATCCAAATCTTGACCTTCGATGTACTCCATAACGATATACTGAACTTCGCCTTCCTGGCCTACATCGTAGATGCTGACAATGTTTGGGTGGGACAATGATGCGGCGGACTGCGCTTCCCGCCGGAAACGGCGAATGAACTCTTCGTCATGCATAAACTGCTGACGCAGCACTTTGACCGCGACGAAGCGGTTCAGCAGCAGATCAAGCGCCTTGTACACCAACGCCATTCCTCCGCCGCCTACACGTTCCTGAATCTCGTAGCGGCCGCTGAACACCTGACCGATCATTGTACCCACTCCTTCGTCGCCGCATCTTGACCGGCCCGCCCGTTTTCGAACAAGGCCACGGTAATATTATCATCGCCGCCCGAATTCAGCGCCATGCGCACCAGCTTGTGTGCACGGTCGTCAAGTGCGGCTCCCGGCTTCAATACGGCCCTCATCATTTCAGCTTCGGCTACGAAGTTACTGAGCCCATCGCTGCATAGAACGAGCGCTTCCCCCGCATTGAGCACAATACGCCCCAAGTCGACCTTTACCTCCGCATCGGTTCCCAGCGCTCTTGTCAATACATTGCGGCGCGGATGCGCTCCCGCTTCCTGCGGAGTGATCTGTCCGCTTTTAAGCAGCTCGTTGACAAGCGTATGGTCCTCTGTCAGACGTAGGATGCCCGAAGAAGTTACCTTATAGGCACGGCTGTCTCCAATATGTCCAACGACTCCTTCGATGCCTTTGAACAGCACAGCTACGACTGTAGTCCCCATATTGTGGTAACGAATATCGGACTCGCCTTTGCGGTATACGACTTCGTTGGCGTGCAAGATGGCGTCGCCAAGCGCTGCCTCGCAGGCTTCAATCGACAATTCCGGTTCCAGTCCTCCAAGATCAGCGACGATCGTTTCGACCGCCAGCCGACTTGCCGTATCTCCAGCCAGATGTCCACCCATTCCATCGGCCACAATACCCAGCGTGTATCCGCCCGGCTTAATCCGGCCGACCCACGACAAGTCTTCGTTTACGGTGCGTACATTTCCGATATGCGTTGCATGAACGGTATGAATCACCTAACTCACCTCGCAGCCTTTTCCTGTCCTTTTTCCATATGCTTGGCACGCAGCTGTCCGCAGGCAGCCGCGATATCGTGTCCTTGTTCGCGGCGAATCGTCGCATTGATTCCGTTCTCGGTCAGAATGCGCTGGAAATTGAAAATGTCGCTGCGCGATGTGCGTACATATTTACGCTCCGGCACATGGTTGACTGGAATCAGATTGACGTGTGCCATGCGGGTTTTCAATACATCCGCAAGTTCTTGTGCATGCTCGGCCTGGTCATTTACTCCGCCGATCAGCGCGTATTCGAACGTCAGACGGCGGCCTGTTTTCTCAAAGTAATAATCCAGCGAGGCGATTACATCGTCGAACGGATAACGGCGATTGACAGGCATCAGCTTGGAACGCAGCTTGTCGTTAGGCGCATGGATGGAGATGGCCAGGTTGATCTGCGTATCTTCGTCAGCAAATTTATAGATATTCGGTACGATACCGCTCGTAGAAACGGTAATATGACGCTGGCCGATGTTCAAGCCTTTTTCGTGAATCATAATACGTAGGAATGTCATTGTCGCATCGTAGTTCTCAAACGGTTCGCCCGAGCCCATGATAACAATACTGCTGACGCGCTCTCCGTCCTTGTCGAGCATCTTCTGTGCTTCGACAACCTGAGCGACAATCTCGCCCGCTGTCAGATTCCGCTTCAATCCGCCCAATGTGGATGCGCAGAATGTGCAGCCGATCCGGCAGCCGACCTGAGTCGTTACACAGACGCTGTTGCCGTAATTGTGCTTCATGATAACCGTTTCGATCGCATGCTCGTCATGCAGACCAAACAGGAACTTCACCGTGCCGTCTTTGGACTGGAACTTAGTGATTTCGTTAAGCGTTACGAATGCAAACTGCTCGTCCAATTTGGTTCTCAGCGTTTTGGACAAATTGGTCATCTCTTCAAAGCTGGACACTCTTTTGACGTACAGCCAGTCGAAGATTTGATCGGCGCGGAATGCCGCCTCGCCATTCTCTTTGACCCACTGCTGCAGATCATCGAGGTTATAATCGTATATGAAAGGTTTCATGTTGTTGGATATCCCCTGTTCGTTGAATTTATTGAATTTATCGCTTTCCATCTTACCTATATTAGCACAAAAGGTCTTCATGCTAAAGAGGAACCCCCGCCGGCTCATGTCAAGCTTTGGCGGAAGTCCCTCATTATTATCGGATAAACATCTCTTTTTGCTGTGTATTCCGCTAAAAATTGTCTCTATATTTATCCTCTGCGCCGCAGGCGAGCAATGTAGAATCCATCCGAGCCGAATTGATGCGGCAAAATCTGTACTCCCGCTCCGCCGGCCTGCGGAATATTTTCCAAGGCTGGTATATCAAACGGCTCGGCAACGAAATCGGCATGGTCGCGCAGGAATTCCGCAACCGCCCGCTGGTTTTCCTCACGTTCGATCGTACATGTGCTGTAAACGAGGATACCGCCGGGCTTTACCAAGCCGGCTACGCTGCTCAGCAGCTGCCGTTGAAGCCTGGCAATAGCCGCCGCATCATCCGGCGTTTTGGCCCAGCGCAGGTCTGGTTTCCGGCGAATGACGCCAAACCCGGAACAAGGCGCATCCAGCAGCACCCGATCGAACGAAGCCTGTTCAAAGCGATCTTTCAGCGACAGAGCGTCACCGACACTTGTTTCGATTGCGGATAGACCGAGGCGCTCAGCTTGCTCGGCAATCAATTTTTGTTTGTGTTCGTGCAGATCGTTTGCCACGATCCGGCCGTGATTTTTCATCTTCTCGGCGATATGGACCGTCTTGCCTCCCGGCGCTGCGCAGCAGTCCAGCACACTCATGCCAGGCTCCGGCGCCAATGCTTCGGCAACCAGCATAGAACTCTCGTCTTGAATACTGAACCTTCCATCCCGGTAAAAGCGATCGTTCGCCATGTTGCCGCCGCTCTCAACGATGACACCTTGTGGAGACAGCTCAGAAGCGCGAACGCTCCGGCCTTCATCCGTCAATTCCTGCAGCAGTTCCTCACGGCTTCCGCGCAGCGAATTAATTCGGATACTGACCTTGGGCGGCTCGTTATTTGCTGCACAGACGGCTTCTGCCGTTTCTTCGCCGTACTGGGCGATCCAGCGCTCAACCAGCCACTGTGGATGCGAATGCTGAAGTGCAATCCGCTCATTTGTGGGCAGGTCGTTCGGGATCTCCAAGACATCGCCTTCACGCAGAACGCTGCGCAGTACACCGTTGACCATCGATGCGATACCTTGATGGCCTCTCTTCTTGGCAATCTCGACCGCCTCGTTCACTGCCGCATGCGGCGGAATCCGATCCAGATACTTGATCTGATACAAAGACATGCGCATAAGACCGCGTACCCACGGGTTCAGACGCTTGACACCGCTCTTGATGAAGAGGTTTAAGAAATAATCCAGCGTCGCTTGACGGGCGATTGTACCGTATACCAGTTCCGTCGCAAGTCCCGCATCGGCCGGGCTCAATTCCGCCTGCTGCAGCGTACGATTGAGCAGCAGGTTGCTGTATGCGCCGCTTTCGTCGACGCCGGCCAGTACGTTCAGTGCAGCTTCGCGCGCCGTAACCTGCATTTTGCGTCTGCGGGGAGCTTCACCGCCACGTCCGCTTCCCGGTGCATCAATACCGGCGGAACGATCGCTGTCGCCACGTCCCGGGATCGGCTTTGTCCGTGAAGCTTCGCCGGCGCTTCCCGATTTCTTGGCTGTAACGCGCTCGGCCGCGCTCGTCGGTTTGCTGCGCTGCGGCGCCTTGACGGCTTCTCTAGCGGAAGTTGGAGATTGGGCGGGCGTACGGCCGACCGCTGTGGATCTTGCCTCTGTTCGAGCTCCCGTTTCCGCAGGCTTTTGTGCCGATTGTGCAGGTCGTTTCCCTACAGTTTCCGCCGGCTTGGACTGGCGTTTTGCCGCAGTTTCCGTCTCCGGTTTTGCATTTGCTCCTGGCTTTGTGCCTGTTCCCAGCGCCTTTGCAGATGGAGCCTTTGACCACGGCTTTGCTCCCGGTTTCTTGTTCGTTCCCGCCGAAGTCGATCTTTTTGTAGGCCCGTATTTTTTTTTGCGATCGTCTGCTTTCTTACCGCTTGCAGGCTGCTTGCGCTCCGGCGCTTTGTTGGGATCAAAACTGCCGTTTGCAGACGATTTCGATCCTGTTCCGAACATGCGGATCCCCGAACCTTCGGGTTTATTACCGTTTTCTCCTGTTCCGCTCATGCCAACACCGCCCCTGCCTGCATGGTTGCACCGCGGGCGAAATCGGACACGGACATGGCTTTTTTGCCAGCCGGCTGTACTTTCTTCAATCGAACCGCGCCTCCACCGCAAGCTACGACGATCGCCGTCTCGCTCACGTCCATCACCGTTCCCGGAGCCGCACCCGCTTCTGGAGCGTTATCCTCCGGACGTTCAACTTCCCAGATCTTGAATACTTCGCCGTTCCACATCGCGTAACCCCCAGAGAACGGGGACAGGCCGCGTACTTGATTGAAAATTTCGCGAGGAGAACGCGTCCAGTCGATCCGCTCGTCTTCGCGCGTCAGATTCGGCGCATAGGAAGCCAACGACTCATCCTGCGGCTCGGCTTCCACACGACCTTCCAGCAGACGCGGCAGCTCACGCTTCAGCAGCGCAGCTCCGGCCTCTGCCATTTTCTCAAACAGCGTACCCGAAGTGTCCTCGTCCGTAATCTCCACTTCAGTCTTGGCGATCATGTCGCCAGTATCCAGCCCTTCAGCCATATACATCAGTGTAATTCCCGTCTGCGTTTCGCCGTTAATGATCGACCGTTGAATGGGAGCTCCGCCGCGATAAGCAGGCAGCAGCGAACCGTGTACGTTCACACAGCCCAGCTCCGGTACATTCAGCAGCGACTTCGGCAGTATTTGTCCGTAAGCCGCCGTTACAATCAGATCCGGATGGAACGAAGCCAACTCTTCGACTGCATCCTTATCCCGCATACGCTGCGGCTGCAGTACAGGCAGGTGATGCTTTAACGCCGCTTCTTTGACAGGCGAGGGTGTCAGCACCTTCTTGCGTCCCTGCGGACGGTCCGGCTGGGTTACAACCGCTACCACATTGCATTCGGATTCCAGCAGCGTCTCCAGACAAGATACCGCAAACTGCGGGGTTCCCATAAATACGACTCTTTTCATTCCGCTCACTCCTTTGCCGCGCTTTCGCGGGTCAGTTCATATACTTTATCGGCCACATCCGTAAACAGAATGCCGTCCAGATGATCGATCTCGTGCTGGAATGCGCGTGCTAACAGACCGCTTCCCGTCACTGTAAACTCTTCGCCGTCCCGGTTCATGCCTTTTACCGTCACCGTCATTGCCCGGCGCACGTTACCGTTCAGACCCGGGATGCTCAGACAGCCTTCCGCACCCAGCTGCTCGCCTTCACGCTCTATAATTTCGGGATTGATCATCGCAATCAGTCCGTTTTCGTCACCCACATCAATCACGATAATCCGTTTCAGAATGCCAACCTGCGGTGCGGCAAGGCCGACGCCGTCCGCATCATACATCGTTTCCGCCATATCGGTCATTAATTTTTGGACATTGGGTGTTATCTTTGTAACTTCTTTCGCTTTTTTGTGCAAAACCTCATCGGGTTCTTTTACGATCAATCGAATAGCCATTGTCAAGCACCTTCCTTAAAGCTGTAGTCTAGTCATTCCATGTTACTGAATCCGTTCATGCTGCCCATGAAAAAGACGCGGAGGACCGCGTCACATCATGACCTGAGGGTCCACGTCGATACTGATGAGCAGATCCTGCTCTTTCGCCGTGTCTTCCAGTTCATCCGCGATTTCCCGCGCCAGCAGGGCGGCGTCCATTTCTCCACGCCATTTTATCATACATTGAAATCGGTATCTATTTTTGATCCGAGGAATCGGAGAAGCGATCGGACCAAGCAGATCAAGCACATTTGGAGCAAGCTTGTCCATTCCGGCCAACCAACCGCGCGCACGCGCTTTTTCCTTGACCATTGCCGCATAATTTTCCGCCATGCGTACGACAACCGGCAGCTGTTCGTGCGAGAAAGTCACAAGAATCAGCCGACAGTAAGGCGGATAGCCGAGTTTGCGCCGATGTCCCAATTCTTCCCTTACAAAAGAATGATAATCGTGCTTCGAAGCGTGAATAATCGAATAATGGTCCGGGTTGTAGGATTGGATGAACACTTCGCCTGGCAAATGATGTCGTCCCGCTCTTCCCGCAACCTGCGTCAGAAGTTGGAACGTCTTTTCTCCCGCTCGAAAATCGGGAAGATTTAATGCCGAATCCGCTGCAATGACGCCGACCAGTGTCACATCAGGGAAATCGAGCCCTTTTGCGACCATCTGCGTACCGAGCAGCACGTCCGCCTTTTTGTCGCGGAACTGCTGAAGCAGCTTCTCGTGCGATCCCTTCTCGCTTGTCGTATCCACGTCCATCCGCACCACTCGTATCCCCGGGAACAGCTTGGCCAGCTCTTCTTCAACCCGCTGGGTACCGGTACCAAAATACCGAATATGTTCGCTGGTGCATTCCGGACATGTATCCGGAAGCGGCTCGGCATGACCGCAGTAGTGACAGCGCAAATTATTGGAACGCTGGTGAAACGTAAGGGAGATATCGCAGTTCGGACACTCCGCCACATAACCGCAGGTGCGGCACATGACAAAGGTTGAATAGCCCCGGCGGTTTAAGAGCAGCACGGTCTGTTCCTTGCGCTCCAATCGCTGTTCGATCGCACTGTGCAGATCTCGGCTGAACATCGAACGATTGCCTTCCTTGAGTTCCTCCCGCATATCGACGATCTTGACCCCCGGCAGTTCGCTGCCCAGAGCCCGAAGCGAAATTTCGGCCAATACGGGCGAGAAATGCGGATCGATCTGGGAACGCGCAGCATGATACGTTTCGAGCGACGGGGTAGCCGAACCCAGGATTACGACCGCATTATGCTGCTCCGCCCGTTTGACCGCGACGTTGCGGGCATGGTATCTCGGGCTTTCCTCCTGCTTGTAGGAAGACTCGTGCTCTTCGTCCATTACAATCAGACCGATATCTTTGAACGGAGCAAAGATCGCGGAGCGTGCTCCGATCGCTACCTGTACTCGGCCTTCGCGAATTTTGCGCCATTCGTCATAGCGTTCACCGCCGGACAGCCTGCTGTGCATAACGGCAACTTTTGAGCCAAAGCGACTTTTGAAGCGTTCCACCATCTGCGGCGTCAGCGAAATTTCCGGCACAAGCACGATAGCCTGCCGATCCTGTGCAATACAGCGCTCGATACACTGCAGATAGACTTCCGTCTTGCCGCTGCCGGTAATACCGTGCAGCAGAAATACGCCTTCACGCCGCGCGTTCAACCGGCTGATTACGGAATCGTAGACCTGCTGCTGCTCGCCGGTTAGCTTAGGAGCCGTACTGGGCTTAAAGTTTCGTCCCGCATATGGGTCGCGGAACACCTCCACGTCCTCAAAGCGAACCAGTCCCTTCTCTTCAAGCGACTTTACTGTGCTCGCGGTTACGCCGAGAACGCTCAATACTTCCTTCAGTGACATTGGCACGCCAAGTTCCATCAGAAATGCAAAAACTTCTTTCTGTTTCTTCGCTCTGGCCGGGAAATTTTCAAGTTCTTCTGCTGCCCGCTGTGCATCAACATTTAGTACGACCGTCTTCACCGTCTTGCGGCCCATACGATCACGAATTTCCTGGCTCTCAAACAGCAGACCGCCGCGAATCAGTGCCTGAATCGTTTTTTCACGACCTGGGAAATTCTGCCGCAGCTGTTCGGCTTTCACCTGTCCGCGGCTGCGCACATGCTCCATAATTTCGCGCGCTGAGGGCACATCGGAAGCCGAAGGTGTTCCGAACAGCGAGAGTTCTCCTGTTTCTTCCGGTAGGTTTTCCAGCAGTCGTTCAATTTCCGCGCTTTCCTGCTCGTCTTCTTCCGGCTGTGCCGCATGAATAAAACGTTCGGCTTTGCCTTTGAGCGCGCCAGGAATCATCGCCTGCAGCGCGGTCGACTTATGGCAGGCATACTTATCCGCGATCCACCCTCCAAGTTCAACCAGATCTTCTGGCAGCGGCGGAACCAGATCGAGCAGATCGCGAATTGCCTTGATTCGTCCATGCTTATACTCGCTCTCGTCCGTAAGACCAACGACAAATCCCTGAACGGTCCGGCCGCCAAATGGCACTCCGACACGGCTGCCGACAGCGATCCACTCCCTCATCTCCGGAGGAATCCGGTAATCGAACGGCCGGCTGACCGCCCGTACCGGCACGTCTACAATGACACGCGCGAAATTCATCGCGATGCCCCCCGATACATACGACGTGAAGCTTCAAGTAAAATATCTCGCGCAGTATCGTATTTGGACTGCTTCGGCAGATCGGCAATGCGTCCTTCGGGTCCGAACAGCCGGACAATATTCGTATCGGAACCGAAACCTGCACCTTCTTGGGTCACATCGTTGGCAACCAACAGATCGCAATTTTTGCGCTGCAGCTTTTCCGCCGCGTAGGTATCCAAATCATGCGTCTCAGCAGCAAAGCCGATTAGAAACTGTTTTTCCTTCTGCGTACCGAGCGTTTGCAGAACATCAACCGTTTTGACCAGTTCGAGCGCCATCGTCTCGCCGGATTTCTTGATTTTGCGCGGGGAACTGGATTTCGGCCGATAATCGGCGATCGCGGCGGACATGATCAGCATATCGGTATCGGACCATTCGTTCAGACAAGCTTCATACATTTCTTCTGCCGATTCGACTCGAATAGTATCGATGCCTTCTGGAAGCGGAATTTGTATTTTGCCCACGATCAGCTTCACTTTGGCGCCCAGATCGCGTGCAGCCTGAGCTAAAGCCGCCCCCATTTTGCCCGATGAATCATTCGTAATATAACGCACCGGATCGATACGCTCGATCGTGCCTCCTGCCGTCACCACAATTTTTTTTCCTTTTAGGATGAGGTCGGAATGTTCACTTCCGCTGTTTGGCAGGAGTTCTCCGCTCGGATTCGCCCCAATGCCCGCCAACCCGAATTCCGCCGCTCCTCCCGCAGTCGAGAACAGAGTCTCCTGGCTGCCTGATTCGCCGGACGTTTGAACAGATTCGGCAGCATAAAGCTCTGGGCCCGGATCAAGAAACGTTTTTTCTGCTGACTCCTGTTTTCCCTGGATTGAAGCACTCCCGGAAAACGTTCCTTCCTTGTCAGCTCCCGCAAAGAACTGTCGCAGCACCTCAACGATCGACTCCGGCTCTTCCATACGCCCTTTGCCCACATAGCCGCAGGCCAGCATACCGTCGCCAGGTTCGATCATCATCACGCCGCGATCTACCAAAGTCTGCATGTTGTGTACGACTGCCGGATGACTGTACATATGCACATTCATCGCCGGTGCCACCATAACAGGAGCAGTGACAGCTAAGAGCGTCGTGGACAGCATATCATCGGCAAGTCCGTTCGCCAGCTTGCCGATCGCGTTTGCTGTAGCCGGTGCAATTAAGACCAGATCCGCCCAATCAGCGAGATCAATATGATTGACGACTTTTGGGTTTCGTTCGTCGAACGTATCCGTATGGACCGCATTACGGGTGAGTACCTGCAGCGTCAGCGCCGGAATAAACTGCTGCGCCGATTCCGTCATAATGACCTGAACGTCTGCCCCAGCCTTCGTCAGCTGACTGCACAGCGTTGCAGCCTTATAGGCGGCAATTCCCCCGGTTACACCAAGCAGAATCTTTTTCCCCTTTAACATGGCTAATTCCACCTCCTGAAAAAATAGCGACCTCGCCGTTTGCGACCGCTCCGTCCGAGAAATGAAAGCTTGCTGTTTCGCGGATCCGCCGCCTCTTATCCACGACCGATTTATCCTGAGCATAACAAAATGGAGAACAATTGTTCCCAGTATAATTTATTGTTCACTCCTCGTCAAAGAAGAAAAACCGCTGCCATTTATCCCACCATTTGGAGAATGGGGGACTCTAGCAGCGGATTGTTAAAATAAAGCTTGCAGCTTATTCGATCTAATCAAAGAGCCGCATCCCGCGATTTATCTGCCGCCGGGATTAGCAAGACGGCAACCTTACAGGTTACGCTTGCCTTTCTGCTCCTCGACAACTTCGTTCTCGTCACGGGCTTCCAGCTTGATGTAGTCGCCGTAAATTTCTTCAAGCGCTACGCCGACCTGCTTGTGCGACCGTGGACGCAGAAGTTCGGATTCCGAACCTTCACGCAATTGTCTGGCCCGTCTGCTGGCAGCTACTACCAGGGAATACTTACTGTCTACCTTGGTCATGATTTTATCGATAGAAGGATACAACATAATTTATCGTCCTCTCTGTATGTCCCCTCCCGGCCGCATAAATGCGGTCCGAAGGAGAAGGCCCGGTTCTCCGGCAATCTGTTTGATAATTGGGTTTTACTTGGTGATCCGGCAGTGTTCCGCAACAATGATCGATTCGATCCGCATACAGGCCTTATCTACTTCATCGTTAACAACAGCGTAATCGTAATGCCGCATTAGTGCAATCTCTTCCTCGGCTACGGATAGACGGTTATGAATCACCGACTCTGTCTCTGTACCTCGTCCGACAATCCGGTCTTTCAATTCTTTAAGCGAAGGCGGCGTTAAGAAAATGAATACACCTTCAGGGAAAGTCTCCTTCACCTTAAGCGCGCCCTGTACCTCGATTTCCAAAATAATATCGTTCCCCGCTTCAATCGTCTGTTCGACGAAATCCCGCGGAGTTCCATAAAAGTTGTCTACGTACTGCGCATATTCCAACAATTGATTCCCCGCGATCATCTCACGGAACTCTTCCTGACTCTTGAAAAAATAGTTCACGCCGTGCTGTTCTCCTTCACGAGGCGAACGAGTCGTCGCTGAGACCGAATAGACAAGCCCAGGCAATCTTTTCCGCAGCGCACTGCATACGGTTCCTTTTCCGACTCCCGACGGTCCGGACAATACAATTAATAACCCTTTAGACATAGTTCTCTCCATTTATTCGTCGTTATCGTCATCTTTGGTCGACAGGCGGTGAGCGACCGTCTCCGGCTGTACAGCAGACAAAATTACATGATCGCTGTCAGTAATAATAACAGCTCGAGTTCTGCGACCGTATGTTGCGTCAATAAGCATATGCCTATCACGCGCCTCCTGAATAATCCGCTTAATCGGTGCGGACTCCGGGCTTACGATGGAAATGATTCGGTTAGCCGATACAATGTTCCCGAAGCCGATATTGATAAGCTTGATTGCCATGTCCAGGTTTTCCCCCTATTTAGTTGGTCCTTTTTCTGCAAGTCGGGCCCCAGCACCCGGCCGTTATTCGAGATTGGCAGCCTGTTCTCGCATTTTCTCGAGCTCAGCTTTCATCTCGACGACATGGCCTCCGAGCGCCAGGTGGTTCGCCTTCGAGCCGATCGTATTGACTTCTCTATTCATTTCCTGAATCAGAAAGTCCAGCTTGCGTCCCTTCGGTTCACTGCTGCCAAGCAGCTCTCCACACTGGTTGAAATGGCTGCTCAGCCTTGCCAGTTCTTCATCAATGCTGCAGCGATCCGCAAACAGGGCGACTTCCATACCGAGACGATGTTCATCCAGCAGAAAGCTCCCGTCCCGCAGTTCGACAATTCGCTGCCGGAGCTTATTCCTGTAATCTTCGACAACAGCCGGTGCCAACCGGGTAAGTTCCGCATGTGCCGCTAACAAATTGTCCAGTCTCAGCCGGCAGTCTTGAATCAAGTGGACACCTTCCGCTCGGCGCATGGCTACCAGTTCCTGAAGAGCCTGCTCCAGTCCTTCCCAAAGAACCGCTTCCCAGTCCGTCTCATTGTCCTCATCCGTAAGTGTAACTTCCGCAGGAAGCATCACATCAGGAAGAGCCAGCAGTTCCGCCGCTCCAAGCCTACCATCGATTCCATAAGCGAGCTCCAGCTCTTGAGCCGCACGGATATACGATTCGGCCGCCGTACGATTAAGCTGCATGGCGTTTCCCGCAGATTCGCTTTCCCTTGTAACATATACGTCAATCCGTCCGCGCCTGACATGCTGCTGTACAAGCCGCCGGAGACCTTCCTCGAAGCTGTTCCATTCCCGGGGCATCCGTAGCACGACTTCACAGTAGCGATGATTGACGGACTTGACTTCAAATTGAATTTTGTATCCGCCGCGCTGCATGGCGAATTGACCATAACCGGTCATGCTGAAAGACATCGTCATCACATCCGTTACCCTATTTTAATGGATTATGCAGTTCTAAACAAGAGGTAAACAAGAGAGCCGGCGTACGTTTGCAAAATTGCGTTTCGGCCTTGCATATCTTGAAATGAAGATATATACTGAAATTAATAAAGCAGCTTTATATTTTTCTTTATTGAAAATCCCCGCACTTCTTTTGCTTCTTCCAAATATAAGGAGATGAATCCTCATGCAACTGCTTGGACAACACCATGTTTCTCTTATGACCGGGCAAGCCGAGAAAAACTTTGATTTCTTTACCCGTGTGCTCGGTATGCGTTTGGTCAAGAAATCGGTCAACCAAGACAATACGACTTCTTATCATCTGTTTTACGGAGATGCCGTCGCAAGTCCCGGTACTGAAGTCACTTATTTTGATTACCCGGGAATAGGTCCTTCCTATCCGGGCGTTTCCAGCATTTCTTCTACTTCTTTGCGTGTGCCCACAACAGCCTCATTGGAATTCTGGGCCTCCCGTTTCGATGCATTAGGAATCAAGCGCGGCGAATTCGTCAAACGCGCAGGCAGAGACACGCTCTTCTTTGAAGACTTTGAAGGTACGCAGCTGATCCTTGCCGCCGACAATGGCGAAAAGGGTGTAGCTCCCGGGCAGCCATGGACAGCGGAAGAGATTCCGCTCGAGCATGCGATCGTCGGACTTGGTCCGGTTACGCTGACTGTAGCCGATCCCAAACCAACCGCCCTCGTACTCACGCAGCTAATGGGATTCCGCAGAATCGGCACTTATCCTTCGCCTGCCGGAAACTTCGCCGAAATCGAAGTGTTTGCCACTGGCGAAGGCGGTTCAGGCGCCGAGGTGCATCTGGAATCTCGTCCCGACCTGCCCAAGTTCCGCTTGGGACGGGGAGGCGCCCATCATGTAGCTTTCCGCATTCCGAACGAAGAAGAATATGCCAAGTGGGTCAATCGCATTGCCGCAAGCGGTATGCCGAATTCCGGCGAGGTGGACCGCGATTACTTCCGCGCGCTGTACTTCCGCGAGCCGAACGGCATTCTGTTCGAATTGTCTACCGACACGCCAGGATTCGATATCGATGAGCCGATCGATTCTTTGGGAGAGAAGCTCGGACTGCCGTCATTCCTGGAGCACCGGCGCGCCGAAATCGAAGCGAAACTTCGCCCGCTGAAATTTTAAAATCACTGCTGTGTTTCGTAGAAAAACACAAAAGCCGCAGGTTCGCGGTGCCGCTGCGTTCTCACGTAAACGTGACGAACGCAAGCGGCTTTTCCGCGTTCCTGCGGCTTTGCCGATAAGTCTTAGGCTCGGACAGATCGGACAACAATTTGCTGAAGAACTGCCGGGAAGCAGCTCTTCCAGGCAGTCTGTCCGCAAGGCCTGACAGGGCTCCCTTACTCGGTCAGTTTGCCCGTATAGACAAATTCGGCCGGTCCCGTCATATAGACGTGATTGTCGGCTTCGTTCCATTCGATAAACAGATCTCCGCCCTTAAGCGACACTGTCGCTTCCCGGTCGCTGTGCCCGTTCAATACGGAAGATACCAGCGTCGCGCAGGCACCTGTACCACATGCCAAAGTCGGTCCCGCTCCACGTTCCCAGACGCGCATATCGATCTGCTTCCGGCTGTTAACGGTAGCGAACTCAACATTGACCTTTTTCGGGAACAAAGGATGCTTCTCCAAGGCCGGTCCCCACTTGGCGAGATCGAAATTCACTGCGTCGTCGACATAGATTACACAGTGCGGATTGCCCATCGAGACAGCCGTAAACCGGAAGCTTTCGTCCAGCGCTTCGATCGGCTGATCAACGACCTGCTCTCCATCCATGGCAACCGGAATTTTCGCTCCTTCGAGAATCGGAGCTCCCATATCAACGCGAACCGTCTTGGCGACACCGTTATCCGCGCTGATTGTCAAAGGCTGTACGCCTGCTCCGATCGTCTCAATCGTAATACTCTCGCTTGAAGTCAACTTATGATCGTAAACGTATTTGGCAACGCAGCGAATCGCATTGCCGCACTGCTCCGCTTCAGAACCGTCCGAGTTCATAATGCGCATCATGAAGTCCGCTTTTTCCGAAGGCAAAATATAGACGAGACCATCGGCGCCTACGCCGAAGAAACGGTCGCATACTTTGACTGCAAGCTCGGCTGCATTTGCCGGCAGTTCCTTTTCTCCGTATACGATAACAAAGTCGTTACCCAGTCCTTGCATTTTCGTAAATTCCATGAGTTCACTTTCACTCCTTATCATTTTCGAAACAGGATCGTCAGACTTCTTTGCACTTGGCAAAAAGTTGACGAAACCCCCGGTTTCGCTCAATATAGATCATACCGTGTCCGTTTGCGAACGCCATCTTTAGATGCGTTCGGCTGCGGACTTTTCCGCGGATCACCACATCAACTCCGATGTAACCGCCGCATCAACGACGGATGCCAGGAGATGTATGGGCCGCGAAGCTCCATTAACTAAGATACCCGAACCGGCGCGCGATTGCTATTAATTTTCTGTGTGAAACTTTGTGTTTTTCCGCGCGCCAGTCTCGAAATCATCCTGCTTGTATAGAAAGAAGGTCGTTATAGATGGCATTGGACGGAATCGTTACACGCGCAATCTCCGCCGAGCTCGCTGCACTCCAAGGCGCACGCATCGGCAAAGTACATCAGCCCTCGGCCAGCGATATCGTCTTCCAAATCCGCTCCCGTGCAGGCAACAAGAAGCTGCTGCTGTCCGCAAGCCTTACCTATCCGCGAGTACAGTTCACCGAACAATCTTATATGAATCCTCCTGAAGCTCCCATGTTCTGTATGCTGCTGCGCAAACACTGCGAAGGCGGCGTAATCGAAAAAATCGAGCAGGTCGGCATGGAGCGCATTTTGCATTTCTGGATCCGCCAGCGCGACGAAGTAGGCGACGTGTCGCTCAAAAAGCTTGTGATCGAATTAATGGGTCGGCACAGCAACATCATTCTGCTTGACGCTGTGACGGGCGTTATCTTGGACGGCATTCATCATGTCACTCCTGCGATCAGCAGTTTCCGTGTCGTAATGCCGGGTTTTCAGTATCAGGAACCTCCTCAGCAGCATAAGCTAAATCCGCTGGAAACAAGCGAAGAACAGTTTGCGCAAAAATGGAACGAAAATGTAGTCACTCCTCCCGTAAACCGGCTTGTTGACGCCTACACGGGCCTCAGTCCGTTGATTGCCCAGGAAGTGCTCCACCGGGCAGCGTCAGGGAATCCGGAAGAAGAATCCGGCACTGACTCCTCTGCAGTCTGGCAGGCATTTGACGTTCTGATGAGCGATGTTCGCGCAGGAAAATTCTCTCCAACCAGCGGCCTTAACGCGCGCGGCAAGCTTGTGTTCTCCGCTGTGCCGCTGACGCTGATCGAAGGCGAGCTTCGCCAATTCGATTCCATCAGCACCTGTATGGAACATTATTACGGAGACAAAGCCGACCGGGATACCGTCAAACAAAAGGTTGGCGACCTGATCAAGTTTCTTCAGAACGAGCGCAGTAAAAACGTTAAGAAGCTTGACCATCTGGACAAGGACCTCGAAGAAGCGCAGGACGCCGAGCAGTACCGGATTTACGGCGAGCTGCTGTTTGCTTCGCTGCACCTGCTGAAGCGCGGCATGAAAGAGATCGAGCTGGTCAACTTCTACGACGAGGAACAGCGTACGGTCAAAGTTCAACTCGATCCTCTTCTCGGTCCGTCGGACAATGCCCAGCGCTATTTCAAAAAGTACAACAAATACAAAAACAGTCTGGCCGTCATCGATGAACAGGTCAAAAAAACGCATGAAGAGATCGCGTACATGGATAATCTGCTGCAGCAGCTTAATGATGCCTCGCTGCGTGACGTCGATGAGATTCGTGCCGAGCTTGCGGAACAAGGATATGTACGCAACCGTGTTTCGCGCGGCGCCAAAAAGAAAAAGAAGAACGACAAGCCGACCCTGCATATGTATACATCGTCAGAAGGCATTGAAATTTATGTCGGTAAAAATAACTTGCAGAACGAATTCATCACCAACCGTCTGGCGCATTCCAGCGATACCTGGCTGCACACTAAGGATATTCCGGGTTCGCACGTTGTTATCCGCAGCGCGGAATATGGCGAAGATACGCTGAACGAAGCCGCCCAGCTGGCCGCTTATTTCAGTCAAGCCAAGCATTCCAGCAGCGTACCGGTCGACATGACTCAAATTCGCCATGTTCGCAAACCAAGCGGATCAAAGCCAGGCTTTGTCATCTACGATCATCAAAAAACGCTCTTCGTTACGCCGGATGAAGATTTGATCAAATCTCTTCCAAATGCAGTAAAGAACGGGTAAATACCGACTTAATAGAAATTCTTAATTACCCAGAGATCTCCAGATTTTGTGCGACTGAAAGAAAAAGCGTATTCGCCGTTTTGGCCGAATACGCTTTTTTGCATTCCTTAACTTATTCAGCGGTTTTACGCAGTTCCTTTTCGCGATTGCTCTTGCTCAGCCGCTTACAGACCAGCACCACTTTGCTTTGATCCGCTGTCTCTGCCAGTTTTTTTGGAATTATGCAAACTTCACTGCTGACTCAACTGCCGAAGAGTATCAACTACCGCTGCTTCAACCGTATAAGCGCCGAGCTCTCCATGGAACACTTTGCCCTGCCGAACTCCGTGGTAATCGGAACCGGCTGTCGTCAGCAGACCGTATTCTTCAGCCAGCTTCCGGTAACGCTCCTCGTCATCCGACATATGGTCGGGATGACGAACTTCAATACCGGCCGGCTTGGCCGCTTCCAACACCGTGCGTACAAGTTCATCGTCACCGTACAGGCCCGGATGAGCCAGCACCGGTATCCCGCCTGCTTCGCGGATCCAATCCGCTGCTTCGACAGGTGTAATACGCGGCGGAGACACATAAGCCGCCGCTCCTTCAGCCAGATATTTATCAAAAGCATCCCGAAGATCGGACGCATACCCTTTGCGTACCAGCACATCGGCCATATGCGGTCGACCGACACTCTCGCCGGGACCCAGTGGACGGCCGCCGCGATCCTTGACTTCATCAAGGGTAATTTCGACTCCAAGCTGCTGCAAGCGCTCCAGAATCAATTCATTGCGTTGGTCGCGTACGCTGCGCAGGCCGGCAAGTCGTTCCAGGAAAAGCTTGTTATCCGGATCAACAAAATAGCCCAGCATATGAATGTCTTTACCATCCGCACGGGTGCTGATCTCCACTCCCGGTATGAAGTCCAATCCGGCGAGCCTCGCTTCCGTCTCCGCTGCGCGAACCCCCGCTACCGTATCGTGATCGGTCAGCGCCATTCCCGCAAGTCCGCGTTCCGATGCCAGACGCACCAATTCCGTCGGCGTATTCATACCGTCCGAAGATGTGCTGTGCATATGCAAATCGTATAAGACGCGCATTTTTTCGATACCGCTCATCTTACTCCTCTCCTTTCCGCTTACGACTTGGTTTGCTGCCCTGCTTGTTCGTTTGTTCATACCGTTCCCGCAGAAAATTCAAAAAGGCAACGGCCGAAATCGGCAGCAGTGTCGACTTCAGTCGAACCGAGTAGAACTGCCGCTTGAACGATGCATCTTCGATCGAAACAGCATGCAGCAGCCCGAGCGAAAGTTCGTGCTTGACCGAAGACGGAGACAGCATCGTGATGCCCAGTCCCGCTTCCACCGCCGATTTGACCGCTCCGGTGCTGCCGAGCTCCATTACCGTCTGCAGGCTGCGCGGGTCCATGCCCTTTGCCTTCCACTCATCCTCCATCACTTGACGCGTACCGGAGCCTTCTTCACGCAGAACAAACGGATAAGACGCCGCTTCTTCCAATGCAACCGATTTGCGATTCGCGAGCGGATGGCCGGTCGGCACAATCAGACGCAGCTCGTCCTGCATGACCGCTTCGCTGATCACATCCGGATGCACGACCGGAGCCTCGACAAGTCCAAAATTCAGCGTATGCCGGGCAATCTCATCGAGAATTTGCGTCGTATTCATCACTTTGAGCGAAATCGCGATATCCGGATGCTGACGACCGAACGGAACAAGCAGCGGAGGCAGCACGTATTCGCCGATCGTATTGCTCGCGCCAAACTGCAGCCTGCCTTCCAGCTTATGCGTAAAACGAGCCATTTCCATGTCCGTCTCCCGCATCAGTTCAATGCTGCGCCGAGCGAACGGCAGTAGGATCCGACCGGATTCGGTCAATTCGATTTTTTTCGTTGAACGATTGAGCAGCTTAGTACCGAAATACTCTTCCAATGTCTGCACCTGCATCGTTACCGCTGGCTGAGTCATGTGCATAGCTGCCGCTGCTGCGGAAAAACTCCCTTTTTCTGCAACCGTATGGAAAATATGAAGCTGATGAAAATTAAGAGCCATCTTTATCCTCCTCACAAAAAAAAGCATGAAATAAAACTTCCATGCTTAGACTTACGTATTCGATTGAAATCCCCTGTAGGGAATGTCGTAATCCTCCATAACATCCCAATTTTCCGTTACTTTTTTTTGCGTCCATTTTTCATCAGGGTCATTCTTCGCGAATGCCGGAGCCACGAATAATAAGTTTTCAGATCCCGAAGCTCGATCGTTTCCGACATTTTCCCGAGAAACGTTACGATAATCATCTTGTGCAGAGGTCCGCCTTCGACCGGATAAGGACCAGTCAGCTCGCCGAATTCCGCTACCATAACAATATCGTTGTCGATCAGATAAACGTCTTCTTCTTTACGATAATACGAAACGATTCGCCCGGTTTGCAAGCATTCCCACAACCAGGCTGCAATTTCTTCTGTACTCTTTTGCACACTATCAACCCGATCGCCATAGCGGCTTTTGGCATGATTCGTAATTACGATGTCTGCTACCTTTTTGTCGCCGAGAGCGATGAAAAAAGGTTCGTAAGTGCTCCATCGTTCCGTCGCCTTATCCCGCACCGTTTATCACTCTCCAGAGACTCAACTTCGTCTGTTTTTTGGTCTACGCGTAATGGCAAGTTCAGTCCTCTTCCGGCAGAGTGTACGTTAATTATTGCCGGACTCAGGCAGTCGACAAACTTGCGAATACGTTGTAGGTCTTTATGTCTACGCCTATATCTATGTCTATGTATATATACCCAATACATTACATCATGCCTCTTATTTATACAAGGAAATCCGAAAAGCATGCGGGAATTTTAAATAGTATAGAAGAAGCGACCCGAAAAGGGCCGCTTCTTCTGCTCGTTTACACCGATCCAAATCAGCTTGACAGAGCTTCGGAATCGGGAAGCTCGATTTGAGCATCTTCCGGAAACTTACTGCCATAATCCGTTTTGAGATCTGTTCGATGCGATCTTTCGATTTTGCGTACATATGAGAGTCTGCGCATATGTTTCGCCGTCTCCTCAGCCCGATCGGCATTGAGATAAACGACGGCATAATGCATGCGGCGCGATACGTAATGAAGCGTTCCGTATTTCTCCAAATTCCGTGCCGCTTTCAGATCGTTAACCCATACAATATAACCTATACGTTCCGGAACCATGGTGCTCGCACCTTCTTTCTATAGTAGAACGACCGCTTGTCAGCCGCAGCCGCAGGAGCCTCCGCTTCCGCATCCTTTTTTCGGCAGATGATCGTTACCCGGCACTTTGATGCTCGAAGAAACCGAATAAGCGATTGTCTCCGACATTTCAAAGAGCAGTTCGTCCAGCGCTATCTCTGCTGCCTTGAAACGGGCTACAGCCTCAATCTGCTCCATCTCCCGCTGGGTAAGCTCGACTTCTTCTTTCGCCGCGTGATAATTCGGATGGAAATGTCCGAATCGCTGCGTTTCTTCAAATAATTCCTTCTTGGCGTTCAACTTGTCCATAAGACGCCGCACTTCCGGATGCTCCTGCATCCGTTCGCGCCAATATAAGTAATCCGCAACTTCGACAGAACCGTTGATCATATCGCCTAATTCATATGCGCTCATGAGCACACGGGCCATGTCGACTGTTTCAATCTCCGATACGCTCATTTTGTCATCCCGCTTCTGTGCTTGAACTCTACCCGGTCCCACCCGGGACGGGCAGGTACAATTATCATAGCACAACCCTGTACAGGATGTAAGCCTTTAACAGAATAGGAGAAGACAGAAGAACGCTCATACTTCATCGAGAGAACCTAACCTATCGCTTAATCCTTTTGTTGGAGCGCGGATTCTGCCATTGCAATCAGCAGTGTCGCCGAAGCACTTAGCGCGGATTCGTCGAAATCAAAACGCGGATGATGATGCGGATAGACGAATCCTTTTTCGGAGTTGCCTGCTCCGACGAGCATGAAGCATCCCGGCTTTTCCTGCAGATAATAAGCGAAGTCCTCTGCCGGCATCAGCGGCTTGGCGATCTCGATGTTAAAACCCGGAAGAGCCTCTGGCGCAATTCGGAAGAAACGTTCCGTTTCGGAAGCGTGGTTAATAAGCGCCGGATAGCCCACTAGATAGTCCACCTGGGCTGAAGCTCCGTACGCTTCGGCGATCTGCCGGCTCATTTCTTCAATTCTCCGGCGGATCAGTGCCCTTGTCTCTTCATCGAACGTACGAACCGTACCAGTAATCCGCGTTGTTTCTGCAACGACATTTTGCGCAAATCCGCCATTGATCGTTCCGACACTGAGAACGGCTGGTCTGAGCGGATCGACGGATCGACTTACTATCGTCTGAAGCTGCATGACGAGTGCCGAAGCCGCGATGATGCTGTCGACCGTTTCATGCGGCATACCGCCGTGACCGCCCCGCCCGGTAATATCGATAAAAAATTCGTCAGTAGAGGCCATCATCGGTCCAGCGACAGAAGCGGCCGTACCGATTGGAAGCGGAGTCCAGAGATGAACGCCGTATACGGCATCGACTCCTTCAAGCGCTCCCTCCTCAATCATCGGCTTGGCACCGCCCGGGCATACTTCCTCGGAAGCTTGAAACAGCAGCCTTATTTCTCCCTCCAGCTGCTCGCGGCGCTCTGCGAAGTACTGCGCTGCACCAAGCAGTGCTGCCGTATGGCCGTCATGCCCGCAGGCATGCATAACCCCTTCACGTTTTGACGCATATTCGGCACCACTCTCTTCCGAGATCGGCAGCGCGTCCATATCCGCCCGCAGCGCTACGGTACGTCCCGGCAGTGCGCCTTTGACGATCCCGATCAATCCGTGTCCCCCTACATTCCGGCGAACCTCGATACCAAAGCTTTCAAGTTTTTCCGCTACAAATGCAGCCGTTTCTTTTTCCATATAAGATAATTCCGGATTGCGATGCAAGTGTCTGCGCCACTGCACCATATTTTCGAATTGAAGTTCCACTGTTTCGTTCATTGCTTCAGGTCCTTTCCGGTCGGCTTCGCCTCGCAGGCTCCCCCTTATGGAAGCTTGCTTGACGTGCCTTTTTGTCATTGTAGCAAAAAACAAAAGCTGCGCCCACCGTTATGGGAGGTCTTGCACCGCTCTTTCAAAGCGACTATGATGAAAGATGAAGTTTAGATACGGTTTCACAAGGAAGCTTTCAAAAGAAATATTGTCCTTGACCTCTGCCGAATACTCACATATCAAACGGCGCTTCCGCAGCGCCTGCCGAAGGATTGAACCTACATGAGCACAATTAAAACAAACAGAACAGGTCAGGCAAGCGGAACGGGCGTGAGAACGAAAAGCGGTCCGCCTAAATCGCCGCCCGATTTTCAACTGCTGATATTGACCCTGATCCTGACCGGCTTTGGTCTGCTGATGGTGTTTAGCGCCAGCGCCAGCGTCACGCTGCTCGGCAGCAAATTCAGGAATGATCCGCTTTATTTTGCACTTCCGCAGATGTTTTACGCGATAATTGGCATTATCGTTATGTTGATTGCTATGAGTATCCCTTATAAAAGATACAAGAAACTGTTTATTCCATTATTCCTCTTTACTTTTATATCGCTGATTGTCGTACTGTTCATGCCTTCTACAAACGGCGCGCACAGCTGGATCAGGTTGGGACCGATTAATTTCCAGCCGACCGAACTAGCGAAAATCAGTACAATTTTGTACTTGGCTGCCCTGATCTCAAAAAAGGGAGAAAAATTCCGCGATCTGCGATCCGGCTTTATGCCGGTTATTGTAATTGTCTCGGTAATTGCCGGACTCGTCATGCTGCAGCCCGATTTAGGTTCCTGCATGATTCTTGTATTGGCCTGCCTTCTTGTCATCTACGCGGGCGGAGCGAGTCTGAAGCATATTCTCGGCTCGATGATGATTCTCGCCGTTATTCTGGGCTTGTTCTTCGGCGGTAAAGCACTGCTCACTCCGAAGACCCCGGATGAAGCAAGCGCAACATCCAGCTACAAAGCCAGCCGGATTCAAGCTTATCTTAATCCGTTTTCCGATCCGAAAGGTTCTACACAGAACCTGCTCAACTCCTTGATTGCGATTGGCGAAGGCGGAGCGACGGGAGCCGGATACGGTCAGAGTATTCAGAAGTTGTCGTATCTGACCAATTCGCATAACGATTTTATTTTCGCTATTATTGGTGAGGAGTTCGGCTTTATCGGAACCGCGGTATTTCTTCTGCTCTATCTATACTTCCTCTGGAGAGGGCTGCTCGTTTCACTGCGCTGTCCGGATATTTTCGGTACATTGACCGGTGTCGGAATTGTCGGACTGATCGGCATTCAGGCATTCGTCAACATAGGCGGTGTAACCAATACGATTCCGCTTACAGGCGTCACTCTGCCATTTATTAGTCACGGCGGCACATCGCTGTTGATCACTCTCTTCAGCATGGGCATTCTGCTCAGCATCTCGCGCGAATCCAAAAAGTCTGCCCCTGCCGTCAAGGAGCAGACAACGCAGACGGTAACGGTGCCGGAACGCCGTCCCGTTTTGTATCGTTCGCGTTAAAGTCAGGAATCAACCATTCAAAGTCTTTGATTCCCATATAAAAAGGTTCCCTCGAAAATTTCGAGGGAACCTTTTTTGCTGCAGATTGCCGATTCATCTTACAATTAACGGATACGTGACGGCTCTTCAATCGAAATGTCGTCTTTGAAAGCAACACCTTCAACTTTGACATTAACTTCGATCACTTTCAAACCGGTCATATTCTCTACGGCTTCACGCACATTTTGCTGCAGCATGCGGCAAACTTCGTGAATCGGAGTCTCGTACAATACGATGATACGCAGGTCGATCGCCGTCTCCAGCTGCCCTACTTCAACCGTTACACCTTTTTGTACGTTCTTCCCGCTTAGACGTTTAGCCCAGCCTTCCGACAATCCCCCCGACATCGCTGCGATTCCTGGCGTTTCCAGTGCGGCCATTCCTGCGATTTTAGCTACAACATCATTCGCGATTCGCACATTACCATTGTCCAATTGTACTTGTTCGGACATGACCATCCCTCCTTACTTCATACTTCTAGTTTAAAGGGTAACCCCCTCACAGCGCAAATAGCTATTTTTCTTTTTTTCTCCGGGAAGCTTGCATTTCGTTTCAGGACTCGGAAAATTGGCTTATATTTGGAGTGGATTTGTTATTTTGATTTTTACATATGAATCCAGACCGAATTTGTATACGGAGGCCTGACCCATGAAAAAAATGCTATCCCCTGTTCTGCTGATTCTCACTTTTGCGCTTAGCGCGGCCGGACATCTGCTTCACTGGAATTCGACTCTCGAATTTATACTGTCCGCGATCTCAGTCATTTTCGTAGCCGGATTCCTCGGACGCGCCACAGAGAGCGTCGCCCACTATGCCGGACAGAGACTTGGAGGCTTCTTAAACGCGACATTCGGTAATGCAGCCGAGCTTATTATCGCAATCATGCTCGTTAAAGAAGGTTTATTCGATATGGTTAAAGCGAGCTTGACCGGTTCGATTATAGGCAATTTACTGCTTGTACTCGGCCTCAGCTTGTTTGCCGGCGGTATGAAATTTAAGGTGCAGCGTTTTAACGTGCCTCTTGCCGGAATGAACGGTTCGCTGATGGTCGTGGCAGTCATCGCACTGTTCGTTCCTGCCGTGTTCCTGAACACGCATTCGATCGAGGGTCTGCAAATTGATACTTTGAGCCTGATTGTAGCGGCTATTCTGATTGTGGCGTACATCGCCTGGCTGTTCTTCTCGATGGTTACGCACAAAGATTACCTTGCCGATCCTTCCGAATCCCGTGCAGCGGCAGCCCTGCCTACGACCGTAGGAAACGGAATGCCAAGCGGAAGCGCAAATGCGGTATCTCCCGCGCCTGCGCAGACCGAGCACGAAGACGAACATGCTCCGGCTTGGTCGAAAGGTCGATCTATCCTGTACCTCGTGATTGCTACCGTTATGGTGGCCTTCGTCAGCGAATGGCTGGTCGGTACACTGGAGACCTTTACCACACAGTTTGGTCTCAGTGAATTGTTCGTGGGTGCCTTTGTGGTCGCCATTGTCGGCAACGCTGCTGAACACAGCGCTGCGGTTATGCTTGCGATGAAGAACAAGATCGGTGCTGCAGTTGAGATTGCGGTCGGCAGCAGTCTGCAAATTGCACTGTTTGTCGCACCGGTGCTTGTTTTTGTCAGCTTCTTTATGGGCGGCTTGAGCGGCACGATGGACATTGTATTTTCGACGATTGAGATTGTGGCTATCGTCGTTGCCGTATTTATTGCCAAATCCATTATTCAAGACGGCGAAACAACTTGGTATGAAGGTCTGCTGCTGCTCGCTGTTTATATCATTTTGGGCGTGTCCTTCTATATGGTCCATTGATCTCGCCAGCCGCATAGAGAACGTCAAACAAAAAAAGCGCGTTCGAAGCTTATGCTTCGTGCGCGCTTTTATTATGTTGAAGCTTGAAAGCGGCGGCAGATCCGCTACTCCCTGTTATTCAAAGCTTCATAGAGAACCGCTAAATTGCGTTCCAACTTACTGACGATCTGCTTACCTTCAACCTCGCCAACGAGACCTGCCCGGATCGCAAAATCGACCTGTCTGGAAAAACCGTACATTTGCGTATCCAGCACTTCCTCATAGAGAGGACAGTAGCGGGTCGCCAGATTCTCCATCTGTACTTCAATCAACTTCTCAATTTTATCTGCATCTTCTTGAAGAAGATTGGCTGCCTTAATTTGAAACTGCTCTTGCACATCAGATGAAGTCATATTTTCTCCCCCCTATGCCCGAAAGTGTGGCCGGCGTTTCTAATCTAATATTAGACGAATTTAAAAGGTAATACAAGAACCGCCTTTCAAGAGAAGAGTAAAATGCAAACGGACACAAGAAAAAGCACCGATCCGCTGCAAACGGTCGGTGCCTGGCTTGAGAACCTGCCGCTGCCTACTCCGGCGCAATTACGATATTCAGACCATGCTTCTCGAAAACTTCAACCATAGCCGCTTTGGCTTCTTCCGCGTCTGGACCGATGACGTGCAGTTCATACTGCTGACTGCTTACGAGTGTCGTAAACAATCCCAGGATGCTCTTAACATCGATATACTTGTTCTCGGCTTGCAGAACGATCGAAGAAGAATAGCGGGATGCGGTCTGAGCGATTTCAACAACCGCTGCATTGTTTTTAGCCATTATTATCCCTCCGTCTGAATCTCAAAATAACAACCTGTATTCTTATCTTTCATGATAACTTGTATCCGCTTTCTTATCAACCGTTTTCCGCAGTCTTGAAACTTTTTGCGTTATTTCAAATTTTCAGGATTCAAACATTCCAGTTCCGGTACAACGAAAATTCCATCTTTGCGGATCAGTCGATCATCGAAATAAATTTCTCCGCCACCGTATTCTGGACGCTGGATCAGTACCAAATCCCAGTGAATCGACGAACGATTACCGTTGTCAGCGATCTCGTAAGCTTGCCCCGGGGTAAAGTGCAGACTGCCGGCAATCTTCTCATCAAACAGCGTGTCTTTCATCGGTGTCAAAATGTAAGGGTTAAAGCCGATCGCAAATTCGCCGATATGACGCGCACCTTCATCAGAATCGAGAATTTTGTTCAGCTTCTCCGTATCATTGGCCGTCGCTTCGATGATCCTGCCGTTTTCGAAACGGAATTTTACGTTCTCAAATGTAATGCCGTTATATACGCTGGCCGCGTTATAGGAGATTGTACCGTTTACCGAATCCCGCACTGGCGCTGTGTATACCTCGCCATCCGGAATGTTGGCTGTCCCAGAACATTTGATCGCCGGGATATTCTCGATTGAGAACGAGAGATCCGTACCCGGTCCGACGATGCGAACTTTCGACGTCTCGTTCATCAGCTTCTGCAGAGAATCCTGAGCACGGTCCATTTTGGCGTAATCGAGATTGCAGACATCAAAGTAAAAATCTTCGAATGCCTGTGTGCTCATATTTGCCAGCTGAGCCATACTCGCACTTGGATAACGGAGCACCACCCATTTTGTATGTTTCACGCGTTCTTCGCTATGTACCGGGTGATTGTATAGTGCATTATACATCTTCATTTTCTCTTCCGGAACGTCCGCCAGCTCGTTAACGTTCTCGCCGGAGCGAATGCCGATATATCCCTGCATTTGTTTCATCCGGTTCAAATCCTGCTCCGCCCAGGTGCGGATCATATCTTCCGTAGCGTTTATCAGCATCGTACGCTGTACCCTTTTATCAGTCAGCTGTACAAACGGATTGCCGCCCAAAGCCGCAATCTCTTCCACAACCGCCTGCAGCAGATCCCGTTCGGGTCCAATCATTTCGACGAGGATATTTTCGCCCGGCTGCACATTGACGGAATAGCCCGCCAGCGTCTTTGCCAATTTCTGTACTCTAGGATCACGCATGCTGTCAGTTCCCTCCCGCAAATCGGGTTCCATTCTGACGGAAGCCCGCTTGAATTAAACGGCAGTCGGCAGGATACCGCTGCCGATAGCTCTATTATTGTAGCACTTCTTCCGTTTGAAGTCATTGCATCCAAAAGGTCTTCACCCAAAAAGCCCCGTACGGTATACATCCGTTCGAGGCTTATCCAAAATCGGGTATTAATCGGCCATCGCTGTGCGAATCTGGTTGCGCCCGTTGTTTTTAGCTTGATAGAGTGCCATATCCGCCCGATAAAACAACGATTCGACACTGATTGCCAAATCTTCTTTTGACCATTCTGCAACGCCGCAGGATACGGTGACGCCGGGACGGGTATCCTGCTCAATCAGGCTTCGAATGCGCTCGGCTACCATCAACGCCTCGTCAAGTGTCGTTTCCGGGAAATAAACGGCCAACTCTTCGCCGCCCCAGCGTGCGGATACATCGCTTGTCCGAATAGAGTCGCTTACGATCGCGCTTACCTGCTGCAATATAGAATCTCCAATCTGATGGCCGTAGGTATCATTTACCTGCTTGAAACGGTCGATATCAATCACCAGCAGCGAACCTTTCGAGCCTTCAAGCTGATGAGTATGAATCTGCTCATCGAGATGACGGCGAACATAAAGACCAGTCAAGGCATCTCTATTGGCTACGCGCTGAAGCTCTGCGTGCAGCGTTGCATTGCTCAGGGCAAGACCGATATGCGTAGACAACATTTGCAGCAGCTTGAAGTTATCGTACGAGAAATAATGATCTTTTCCATGAGCCAGCAGAACGGCTCCCATCGTCTTGCCGTTCGATATCAGCGGAGCGGCGATCAGCGACCGGGCTTCTGACACTTCCATAAAGCGGGAAGGAATCGACGATTCCAAGTAGTCCGATATAATAATCGGCTCGTGCATTTGCAGCACCATTCCGCCAAAGCCGTAATCTCGGCTAAATGAAGCCCCTTCCAGTTCCGGCAGACTGCAGGCCATCACGTCAAAACGCTGTTCCGCAGGATTATCTTTCACGATGCAGCAGTACTCCGCTCGGAAAATGCCTACCAGTTCCTGAATAGCAAAAGAGAATACATCGCTGAGCTGCAAATTTTGATTCAGTCGTTTGGTAAGCTCATTGATCAGCAAAAGTTCACGGATCAATAAATTTGACTGTTCGTACAGCTTGGCGTTTTCAAAAGCTTTGCCTGCGGTATCGGAAATCATACCGAGCAGACGCGTATCCGGATTTTCGGTCGGAGCGTCGATTGTAAAGTGAAAGACACCGTAAACGCCCTGATGTCCGGCAAGCGGAAGCGCCGCTTCAATCCGATTTGGGTACTCGGGCGTAGGAATACGCTCAACTTCCACGCTCCCCTGCATGAAAGATGTCGTGCAAATACCCTGCTTGTGCTGGTCAAGCAGGAATGCTTGAAGATGCGGGTTTGAGCTTTGGTAATCCTGCGTCATCAACAGCTGACATCGGGCCGAAGGATGAAGCATTAATACGATACGAAGCATCTCCTCGAGCACACCTTCAACGTTGAATTTATCGTACAGCCTGCGGACCATACGAAACAGCGCCGAGTCCCCGTTTAATCCTGGAGTACCAGCCTGACGGTTATAAAGTGTATCGTAAACAAACGAATACTCGAGCCGACGGTAGAAACAAGTACGAAAATGGGCTGCGCCTATCTCTACAGCTCTCTTTATTCCGGCTGAATCATTCTCGGAAACCGAACAGCCAAGAACTGCGAACACATCCCCACTGCTGCGGGTAAAGATGGGAACGGCCAATGTCATACGCGTACACATGTGCTCACCCAAATGGCCGCCAGAAGGAACCATAACCGTTTCTCTCCTTGCCAAAGCCATCCATCCGGCATGCTCCGCTTCTTCTTTCAATCGAAGGAGCAAATTCGGATCACCCGCTACAGCCTCGCCGTCATGACCGAACAAAAACCATTCCGTTTCCGGTGAGAAGCCTCCGCTTTGTTCCCGCCATTCGGCGAAGCTCTCCCGAAGCAGCGGTTCTATATAAGGGAAATCGGCTGTGCCGATATCCACCGATTGAATCCAGAAAGACTGGTCTTCACGGGATATTACGGGAAACAACGCGTCGCTAATTTCATCGCGCTGAAATTTCTCCACCGGGTTCTTCCCTGCGTGTTCGGACATAACTTCTCTCCTTTGCCGAAAACAATACCTTCATTCGGTAACTTAACCGAATTTGATTTGCGTTCAAACCGTCACCTAAGCTGCGGCTTTCTGCAAGCGCCGAAACGGATGTCGGAAATAGATCGTTTAGTAACAATCCGATCAAAATTTCTGCGCATTTATCTCTTTCTATTTTATACGAAAGTTAAACTGCAGTTCGCCTAAACAGAAATTAAACCCTGTTTTTTCCGAAAAAGGAAAAAAGAAGGTTATGTGCACCTTTTTCAGATATCTCCTTTTTATATTACTTTGTTCGCCTCATTTTTGCATCTTATTTTTCGCTATTTACGCTTTTGATTAGGCCTTTCGACGCACAACATTTAATAACAAATAAATTCCTTCTTTTTTAAGTACTTTAAAGCTTGACGTGATCGAAAGTTTCCTATAAACTTTAGTGATGTATGAACGCCGGATACCTACGTATCCGGGTGTAACGGTGCGTCACCCTCACGTTATTTTGTTGCTATCGGGACAGCGGCTGAACTTTCCCGATATGAGTACGCTGATTCGTTTATTCCTTACTATAGAGGAGAGCGTTTCCGGCCTGCGTACGCGAAACAAAATACGGCGCACACGGTTCCCCGGCCATTACACATGACAAAGGAGTTTTTCCAATATGGCACGTTACACAGGCCCTAAATTCAAACTCAGCCGCCGCCTCGGTATTTCCCTGAGCGGTAACGGCAAAGATCTTAAGCGCAACTTCCCTCCGGGTCAGCATGGCGCTAACCAACGCAGAAAACAAAGCAACTACGGCATGCAGCTTCAAGAAAAGCAAAAACTGCGCCACATGTACGGTCTGGGCGAGAAGCAATTCCGCACACTGTTCAGCAAAGCGCAAAAAATGCAAGGCATCGCCGGCGAGAACTTCATGTTCCTGCTGGAAAGCCGTCTGGACAACCTCGTGTATCGTATGGGCTTCGCTAACTCCCGCGCAGGCGCGCGTCAGTTGGTTGCTCACGGTCACGTAACGGTTAACGGCAAAAAAGTCGACATCGCTTCGTACGCAGTAAGCCTGGGCGACGTAATCGGCCTTCGCGAGAAAAGCCGCGGTATGTCGTCGATCAAGGAAGCTCTGGAAAACCGTGCACATGTACCCGCTTATGTTGAGTACAATGAAACGGCTCTGGAAGGCAAATATATCCGTTTGCCTGAGCGTTCCGAACTGTCGCAAGAAATCGATGAAAAGCAAATCGTCGAATTCTACAACCGTTAATCGGAAAGCATGCACAAAATACCCGCAAGCTGCAAAGCTTGCGGGTATTTTTTATGTTTTACTCTTTTTGCTGATTTTCCCGACTTTTCCAGTCTTCTCCCTCCAAGGCCCTCCTCTCCATTTTCTGTGCTGTTTTTCTTGTTTTTGTGCTATAATAAGCCCTGTTCAAAAGGAGGAAGATACGCTAATGGCAGATGAGAACAAAACGCCCGAAACGAAAACTTCCGTCAAGAAAAGATCATTTTTCCGCAAAACGCTAACTTTTTTCAAATGGATGATGATCCTTGGCTTTGCAGCTGTTCTTTTTGGAGGAGGAGCGGTAGCAGGTTATGTTACCTCCATCCTTGAGGATGAGCCGGTACGCTCCAGAGCAGCGATCGAGCAGGCTATCGACGAAAATTCGATTACGGGTTTTGCTTATTTCCGGGACAGCTCGCCGATCGGCCAGCTTCGTACTGATGAGGACCGCAGGCCGGTCGTTTACGATCAGATTCCGCAGACCGTTATCGATGCTCTCGTTTCGATCGAAGACAAAAATTTCTATTCCCATCCCGGAATCGATACAAACGGTACGCTGCGTGCCGTCAAACAGAAAGTGTTGAATGAACCGGTACAGACCGGCGGCAGTACACTGACCCAACAGCTTGCAAGACGGGTATTTTTAAGTTTAGATAAGACAAACGACCGTAAGATTAAGGAAATTTTGCTTTCTCTGCGCATGGAGCGTTTCCTCTCCAAAGAAGAGATTATGACAGCTTACCTGAATAAAATGCCGTTCGGTAAAGGCTCTACCGGTTATAATCTGTTCGGAGTCAAAGCGGCGGCGAAAGGAATTTTCGGCCTTAACGATCCTTCTCAATTGAATCTGGCACAAAGTGCTTACCTGGCAGGACTTCCTCAACTCCCGACCACGTATTCCGCATTCGACAGTCAGGGCAATTTTAACGAGAAAGGCTTCAAAAATGCCGTAAGCAGACAGCAACGTGTGCTTTCGAATATGCTAGAGGACGGCAAGATTACCAAGAAGGAATATGATGAAGCACTCGCTTTTGATTTGGAAGGCTCACTGTCCGGCAGAACAGCGAAAGCTTACGCTATCTATCCGTATTTGATGGCGGAAGTGGAACGTGAAGCGACGAAAATCATCATGCAGCTGGAATCGCCGAATGTTTCTTCGACGGAAGAAACCTCTTCTTATGAAGCGGCCAACGAGATGCTGCTGACCGGCGGATACCGTATATACACCACAATTGACAAAGATATATACAAAACGATGCGCAGTATTGCGGAAAACCCGACCAATTTCGGAGCCGCTGATCCGCATGGCCTTCCACAGCAGGTGGCCGCCAGCCTGGTCGACCAGAAGACCGGTGCCGTAATCGGCATGATCGAAGGCCGAAGCTTCGATACATTGGAGATGAACCTCTCTACGCAGATGAGAAGGCAGCCGGGTTCAACGATGAAGCCGATTGCAGCTTATCTACCGGCTCTCGACAGCGGAATCATTCAGCCTGCGAGTGTGATCGACGACGCGCCGATCATTTTGCAGACCGGTTCGACGTATCATATTCCCAAGAACGCCAACAACCGTTATCAAGGACTGGTAACAGCGCGCTATGCGCTTAACCAGTCGCTGAATATCCCTGCGGTTAAGCTGTTTACCGAGAAAGTCGGAATTGAAGACTCTTGGGCATTTGCCAAGAAACTCGGTATTACGACGATTACCGATTCCGATTACAAAGCTCAAACCGGGGTACTTGGCGGAATGAGCCAGGGGGTTACCGTCAAGGAGCTGACCGGCGCCTACGCCGCAATCAGCAACGGCGGTAAATTCAACGAGACTTATATGATCGAGAAGATCCTAGACTCCAAAGGAAATATCGTTTATAAACATCAAGTTAATCCGAGTCAGGTCTTCTCCGAACAGACGGCCTACTTAATGACTGACATGTTGAAGAGCGTAATCAGCGATGGCACCGGCAGCGCTCGGGGCAGCAGCATCCCAGAGATGTTCAATCAATATGGACAGACTGAAATAGCCGGTAAAACGGGGTCGACTCAAGATTATGGTGACGTATGGTTCATGGGTTACAGCCCTGATATGACGCTCGGCGTATGGTCCGGCTACAATGAACCGATTAATACGATGAATGACGACAAAGGGCGTGCCCGAATTCTATGGGCTGCAATCATGAACGAAGTGATGACGCTGAAGCCCGAGTTGTTCCCAAATAAGGAATTTGCCAAACCGGAAGGCATCGTCACAAAGACAGTGTCCGGTTATAGCGGCAAACTTCCAACCGAGCTGACAGTTCAATCAGGGAAACTGGTAACGGATATTTTCAATGAAAAATATGTGCCGACGGATTATGACGATGGATTGGTCTCCGCCAAATACATCATCTATAACGGAGTCAATTATGTGCCTCATCCGGAAACACCGGACGATATGGTGCTGAATAAGGTCACCGTCAATCGAGAAAAGCCGATTAATCAGCTGATTATCGAATTAAAAAATGCACTTTCCAAAATGCAAAACGGTCAACCGCTCAGCTATTACATCCCGGCGGATGCCGGCGTGGATATGCCAAAAGAAGTCGATCCGCGTACGGATGACGGCTTTGCTCCTTCCGCACCGGTCAATGTCTGGATGAATAACTCCGGTACATCGATTGCTTTTACGGCCAATCCTGAAAATGACGTAGTCGGTTACCGTCTCTACAGTTCATGGGATGGTGGAAGCTCATTCCAATATGCAGGTGCGGTACAGACGGGCGAATTCCTGCAGTTCCCGTTGACTCCAAGCTCCGCTCTACATTACGTAGTGGCAGTCGATGTTGCAGGCAAGGAATCGGGGCCGAGCCGAACCGTCGGTGCAACCAGCCAACCTCAGCCTCAGGCAGAGCCTGAACCTATCGTTCCGGAAGAACCGCAAACGGTCGAAGGAACTGTTGTACCTAATGAACCGATTGAAGAAGCCGAGACACCGGAGGTACAGGAGCAGGAATCGGACGAGGAAGAGACTCAAGGGTCAGTCGAGGAAACTGATGATAGTACGGACGCTCCGGATCCGAAGCCAAAGCCAGAACCGGAACCGCAGACTGAGGAAACTGCGCCTCCTGCGGCGCTTACTCCTCCCGCTGCACCTGATCAGCTTCAGGTCAGTGCATCTGCCAGCGGAGCACAGCTCAGTTGGGCACCTGCAGAAGGAGCATCCTCTTACACCATTTATTACAGCAAAACGGCGGAAGGCCCGTATACCGCAGTCGGAAATACGTCTTCCGCTTCGTTCAACTATACGGCTCAAGCTCCATTTGCGGCATGGTTCAAAGTCTCGGCCTCCAACGAAGCCGGCGAATCGCCCCAGTCGTTGACATTGCACGCAGCAAGTCCGTAAAGTGTCACAAAGAACCCATTATTCAACAACAAAAGCCCTATATCACCGGCAGGTCGGTGATATAGGGCTTTTCGGTAATGTAGGGCATCCCCGCAAACTTCACAAAAAAAGCTTTACTTTGTTACGAGATCGTCCCAATGCTCAAGCATTCCAACGACAATCGCATAAGAACGGGCCGATGCTGTTATGCTAAAATCGGCAAAGCTTCCTGGGGCTTCTCCGTTTGCTTTGTCGGACATTGAACGAATAATGACGTGCGGCAGTCCGTTCATCCGGCAAACCTGTGCAACTGCAGCCCCTTCCATCTCTGTACACAGTCCGTCAAACTCATCGCGCAGACGCCTTACCTCGTTTCGATCGGCTACAAAGCGATCTCCCGACAGAATGCGGCCGATCCGGAAGTCTACCCTCTCCGATTCACACGCGGCCTTGGCCTTTGCAATCAAACGATTGTCCGCCGGAAAGCAAAACTCTTCTTGAAAAGGAATCACTCCCGGAGCAAAGCCAAGCGGTGAAGCATCCATGTCATGCTGCAGACTTTCCGACGAAATCACAATATCGCCAATCTCCAGCTGCGGATGCAAAGCTCCGGCAACACCGGTAAAAATTAAGGCTTGAACATGAAACTCGCTGACCAGAATCTGTGCAGTAGCGGCAGCATTGACTTTGCCTACACCACTGCGACAAACGACAACATCTTGGCCAAGCAAACGGCCTTCCGTATAAACAATACCCGCAGCCTTTCGGCTGCGGGTATTGTCCATCTCATCAAGAAGCAGCTTGACTTCTTCATCCATTGCGCCCATCAAGGCTATCGGATTTTTCATCAAATTTCGTCGTTTAGTCGTTCAGACGAGCGACGGATAGACGGAGAATCGTTTCATGCGGCAGGATAACCTGTGCATTTTCTACGTTCTCTTTCTTCATCAGCTTCGTCAGCAGACGCATAGCTACGGCACCGATATCGTACATTGGCTGAGCAACTGTCGTCAGCTGTGGACGAACCATCGAAGCCATACGAATATTGTCTACGCTCATGATTGAGAAGTCGTCCGGAACTTTGTAACCTTCATCTTGTACGCTGTGAATAGCACCAATAGCCATCTCGTCCGTAGCCGCAAAAATCGCGGTCGGCTTACGTTTAAGACCCAGGAAATACTTCATGGCTTCTACACCGGATTCATAACGGTAGTTGCCAATACGCACCAGATCTTCCTGATACTCAATCCCTGCTGTTTCCAGCGCACGTTTGTAACCTTGGAAGCGCGAGTAACCGTTTGCCGGATCCTGCAAAGTGCCGCTGATCATCGCTATTTCACGATGTCCGTGACGGACGAGTGCACTTACTGCATCGAATGCGGCTGCCTCATGATCGATATCAACAGAAGGAATCGTACCGTTTTCATCTTTAGTCGCACAAAGAACAATCGGTACGGAAGCCGTCTGGAATGCTTGTACATGATCTTCGGTAATTGTACCGCCCATGAACAGCAGACCGTCAACCTGCTTCTCAAGCAGCGTATTGATGACTCGAATTTCCTTATCCTTCTTCTTGTCCGCATTACAGAGGATAATATTGTAATGATACATGTTGGCGATATCCTCGATGCCGCGTGCAATTTCAGCAAAAATCGAGTTCGAAATATCGGGAATGACTACACCGACGGTTGTTGTCTTTTTGCTTGCCAGACCACGTGCAACCGCATTCGGGCGATAGCCGAGACGTTCAATAGCCTCGTATACTTTTTTCCGAGTTTGCGGCTTTACGTTAGGGTTGTTGTTTACAACCCGCGAAACGGTGGCCATCGAGACTCCAGCTTCACGCGCCACATCATAAATAGTTACCGTCACATCATTTCTCTCCATTGCCAGTAAATTTTTCAATCAGGTTTCAATGAATTACATTCAAGCTTTCATTAGTACCATGATACGATAAATTTGCTTGGTACGCAATGTTAACGCTTCACTTTTTTCTGAAAAAAAGGCGCCTGTCCTAAGACAGAGCCTCACTCAGCGCCGAAGAAGTGATTCGCGAATGCGAAGTATTCCATACTGCCCGGCCTTCTTTCAATACAATAGCCTGCGGCGAAGCGTGCTCCACTCCCAAACGATCAGCCGCTTCCAACGATACCGGCCGATCTTCGACCACATGAATCAGCATATAAGCGGCATCCTCATTCGGCGAGTCATTCAAATAACGCTGTGCTTCTTTGTATGCTCCTGCACTGATCGGGCAGCGTGTGCTGTGCTTGAACAGCAGTACCGTTTTCTCCTGCGACTCGCGAATAGCAGCTTCCAACTGCTCGCTCGTTGTAATTTGGGTAAAAGTAGGCATGATAGGTCAGTCTCCCTCCGTCTATTTCAAATCCGATTATTGTTCACACAAGTGTTAGGTTCCAGTTTAACAACCTGGCAAAACGAAGTCAAAAATACGACTGGTTTTGTTAATGTTCGTATTTTACAATGTCCGGATTTTCCTGAAAATTTATACCGAAGAGTAACGGACCTCTTGACCATCTATATATACTTTCTCACTTAATTGAGACAGTCGGGCTTCGATTTCCGTCATCCAAGATCGATCGCCCGCATCTTTGGCACAGCGGTACAAATCGAGCAGCGTATTGATTCTCGCCGTACAGCTTTCTTGGATTTCCGCTTTCAAAGCGTCCTTGGTATCGGCGGGACTGCATGTAAAAATGACATATATAATGCAGGCCAGCTCATTGAAATCCGTGTAGTCAATCCCGTACGGTTCTTCGCAGAGCGACAGTTTCTGCAGCAGTGCAGTGAGATCCTTCCGAACCCAGGGCAGTACCTCTTCATATTCACATTTTGGGCAAACCAGAACCGGCACGTTATCGATGCTGACATGCTTTTTGTAATCGACAAGCCGAAAGTCCAAGTCATACCTTTGTCCGCACTTACAATGTTCCAGCATTCAACAATCCCCTCCAACATCGATATTTTCCGTATTTCAGTCATACCTCGAAAGAAGCCGGCTAAAAAGTCTTCCATCCTGCCGGAAAAGAAATCATATTTCAGAGTAAGCTCTCATAGCAAAAGATTCGCCACTGCTTACGCAAATTCCTGCTTTTTTTCAAGAATGTTAAGCGCTCTCAACAAAAAAACCTCTGTTTCGTCTTTTGCGACCGTACCGTTGTCCTGTTACAATAATAGACGTTAACTAATGAACATAGGAAAGGAACGGTGAACATGCGACTCGACGGTAAAAAAGTGATTGCGTTGGTGGATGAAGAATTCGAAGATCTCGAGCTTTGGTACCCGGTCTACCGGGTACGCGAAGAAGGAGCGGAAGTTCATTTGGCTGGAGCGGAAAAAGGCAAGTCGTATACCGGCAAATACGGTGTTCCTGCACAAGCCGAGTATGCTTTCGATGAATTGAACAGCGCCGATTATGACGGTATTCTCGTACCTGGCGGCTGGGCACCCGATAAGCTGCGCCGTTATCCGAAAGTTCTTGAGCTGGTTCGCGAAATGCATGAGGCGAAGAAACCGATTGGACAAATCTGTCATGCCGGATGGGTACTGGTTTCCGCACGTATTCTGGAAGGTGTCACCGTAACCTCCACGCCGGGAATTCGTGACGATATGGAAAATGCAGGAGCCATCTGGAAAGATGAGCCGGTCGTTGTCGATGGTCACATTATCTCTGCACGCAGACCGCCGGATCTGCCGCCTTACGGCCTCGCTTTCTGCGACGCACTAGCGGCAAAATCGTAGGCCAATTCATAACAGACAGAACTAGGTCTGGAAGATCTGAATAAATTGGGCTCTTTTTTTGCAGTATACAAAAAAGGTTCCGAAGCTTATTGACAGCCTCGGAACCTTTTTTTGCTTTTTATTTATCTCTTATTTCTTATCTTTTATCTCTAGTCTTTTATCTCTAGTTGCCTGTTTATTTGGCTTTTTGTTTTATGGATTCCTCTATACTACAGGCGCCACAAACTCGGACAGCAGTCTCTCAATATCGCCCGAACGGCTGAGCCTGAAGCAGTCTTTACCGGTCTCTCTCGCCAATGAAGCCGTCGTGTTCAGTACACGATGCTTTACTCTGAGCAGAGACTGCGGCGACATACTAAGCTTGCCGACTCCAAGTTCCAGCCATAATGGAATGGCTCGTTCGTCGCCTGCCAATTCACCGCAGACACTCACTTCAATGCCTCGGTCATGTGCGGCGTTAGCGGTCATTCGCAGCATACGCAGAACAGCCGGATGATATGGATGATACATGTGGGCAATCTGTTCGTTCATTCGGTCGACCGCCAATACGTATTGAACCAGATCGTTCGTACCAATGCTGAAGAAATCGACTTCTTCGGCCAGCAGGTCGGCAATCGCGGCTGCCGCCGGAACTTCAATCATAATACCGACCGGAAGATCCGAACGATATGCTTCTCCCCGATCGTCGAGCTGGCGCATCGCCTTAAGCAGAAGCTTTTTCGCCTGGTGCACCTCGTCCACGGAAGAGATCATCGGATACATTACTCGTACATCACCAAAAGCGCTGGCACGCAAAATGGCACGAAGCTGAGTCAGAAACAGATCATGATGGTCCAGACTGATCCGAATAGCCCGATAACCAAGAAACGGATTGTCTTCTTCCGGCAGCGCAAGATAATCCAGCGGTTTGTCTCCGCCAATATCAAGTGTACGAATAACGACGGGATGCCCGCTCGCCCGCTCCGCAATACGGCGGTATACATCGAACTGCTCCTCTTCACTAGGGAACTCCGAACGGTCCATGAAAAGGAATTCCGTGCGGAACAGCCCCACACCCTGAGCGCCATGCTTCATCGCTGTCTCCAGTTCTTTCAACGAGCTGATATTCGCCGCAAGCATCAGCTGTTCCCCGTCTCTTGTAACTGGCTCGACTTCGGCCAACAGCTGCAACTGCTCCTTCTTGCGCTGCAGCCGCTGCCGCTTCTCCTCGTAGATTCGCATCGTTTCTTCATCAGGATCGACAAAGAGTACTCCTTCGTCTCCATCAATGACGAGCAGCTCGCCGGTCTGAAAAGGCTCCTCCCGCTTGCTCTCAAGTCCCGCTACAAGCGGAATACCCATAGCTCTAGACATGATAGCCGAATGCGATGTTTTTCCGCCTACCATTGTAACGATTCCGAGTACATGCTGCGGATTGAGATGCACCAGTTGGGAAGGCGAAAGTTCCTTGGCAACCAAAATATACGGTTGAGTATCGGACGGCAGCTTGATCTCCGGCGCACCCAGCAGATGCTTAAGTAGACGGTTACCCACATCTTTGATGTCAGCCGCCCTTTCTTTCATATACTCGTCATCCAACAGATCGAACATGGTAACAAAGTGGTCGATCGCTTCCTTAACGGCTACCTCCGCCGCTTTGTACTGACGTTCAATAATGCCCCGAATTTCGCTCATGAATACCGGATCTTCAAGAATGGCGAGATGAGCGTCGAAGATGCTTGATTCTTCCGGACCCACCATTTCTTTGACTTCCTTTTTCATGTCTTCAATCTCGCAGCGGGACGTCCGGATTCCTTCGGTCAAACGTTCGAATTCACGCGTCAAATCGACGACATCCATCTTCTGGTCCGGCACGTCCCATTCCCATGTCGGCAGAACGAAAGCTCTTCCGATCGCAATTCCGGGTGCGGCCCCGATACAGGTAATCATCGCACTCCCCCTCCTGTCTCTCTGTCTTTGATTCGATCCCGACTGATCCGCAGCGAAAAAATCGGGTGTGCAGCATTTTCCTATCCGTATTCTCTATTTCGAATTCGTATCTTTGTCATAAAGTACGACCGACATCACCGATGCTTGTCCTTTTTTGACCCCCTTGAACGGGGCGAAGCTCCAGGAGCGTACACGATCCGGATTCGTAATCAACATCGGAGTCGCCAACGACTTCGCTTTTTCTTTAAGCAGCGGCAGATCGAAGCGGATCAGCAGCTGTCCAGGTTCAACGATGTCTCCTTCCTTGATAAACGCTTCAAATGCGCCTTCAAGATGCGACGTATCAATGCCAACATGCAGCAGAACGTCGATTTTCTCGTTGGTTCGGATACCCAGCGCATGCTGAGTAGGATACACATGAATCACCGTACCTGCTACCGGCGATACCAACTCGTTTTTCTCCGGAATGAACGCTACGCCGTCCCCGACCAACTTTTTCGCAAAAATTTGATCAGGAACATCCTCGAGCTGAATCATCCGTCCATGAACCGGCGAAGAGAACAGTACATGATCCAGCTCGCGGTCGATCAGCTTGTTGATCTCTTCGCGGATCAGCTCGGAGTATGTCCCAAAGACGACCTGTACATTGCCTCCTCCAAGCCGGATTAACCCCGCCGATCCCAGTGATTTGAGCGCATGACCATCAATTTTCCGGTCATTGGCAACCGTCAAGCGCAGCCGGGTGATGCATGCCTGTACCTGAACGATGTTATCTCTCCCACCCAATGCTTGAAGAATGAGAGGTGCACGATAAGGAATATTACCGGCCCAATCTTCCAGCATCGATCCTTCTTCGCGTCCAGGTGTCGGAATTTGGAATTTGCGAATGGCCCAGCGAAACAGAATGTAATAACCGAGCCCGTATATAATACCGATCGGAATCAGTTTCCAACCGTTGCTCGACAGGTGAAAGTTCAGCACGAAGTCAATCAAGCCGGCCGAATAAGAAAAGCCGTGATGAATATCCAGCGCATACGTCAGCCACATCGCGAAGCCTGCAAGCACCGAATGCAATGCGAACAGAAACGGCGATGCGAACAGGAAGGCAAATTCGATCTGCTCCGATACGCCAGTCAGCAGGCAGACAAGTGCAGCTCGGACAAATGTCTTACGTACCTTAGGTTTCAAGTCTTCGCGGGCTTCGTGAATGACGGCCATTGCCGTTGCAGGCAGTGCAAACATCATGATTGGGAAGAGCCCCGCCATGAACACGCCTGCAGTGGGATCTCCGGCGAAGAATCGAGGCAGATCGCCCTGGACAATCGTTCCTGATGCCGTTTCAAAGGAACCGAACTGAAACCAGACGACATTGTTCAGCAAATGATGCAGGCCAAAGGCCGACAGCACACGATACAAGATGCCGTATACAAATAGTCCAAATCCGCCCATTGCCTCGACTTCCAGACTCATCCAGTTGATTATGGCCTGCAATATTGGCCCTACTGCCAGCATGGCAAAGGCGAACAAAGCCGACAGCAGGCCCATAAAGAGCAGAACGAAGCGCGATCCGCCGAAGAATTGGATCGTTTCCGGAAGTTTGAAATCTTTGAAGCGGTTGTACAGTGCACCTGCAATCGCTCCGAGCAAAATACCGATCAGAGTCGTCGGCTGAATCTGTCCGCTTGCAAAGTGTTCGATTACCTGTTCATAGATGGTCATACCCATAAGCGCCGCCAATCCGGCGTAACCGGCCTGATTGGCAAGTCCCAATGCTACCCCTACGGCGAATATATAAGGCAGATAGAGCAATACGCCCGATCCCGCCACATTTAACGCTTCGGATACGCCTGGAAGCCCCCATGACCCCCAGGGAAGACTGCCCGCGCTGAGCAGAATGGCCGCTGCGGGCAGGACCATTGTCGGGATCATCACGGCCCGGCCAAGCTGTTGAAGCGAACCTAACCAATTCAAAGACGTCCCTCTCCTCTCTTCCTTCAAATGTTAAGCTTTGACGGAAAGTTTGTCAAAGAATTTGCTTTGTTTTTTACGCGGTGAAGAGGCTTTTTCCTATACGGCAAGAGCCTTGCTAGTTGAAGGTCCCGTTCGATGGAAAAGCCTTGATCGCGGCGGGGAACGTTCTTTTCGGTCGCGTGTTGCATTCGGGAAGCCTGAATCGGATGAAGAGGAAGCTTCCCGAATGCAAAGGCGAACGCCTGGGCTCCTACACTGAACGTTCCCCTCTGCCTGAGGCAGCTTACATATAAATCGGAACGCTTCCTACATAGAAGCGAGGCTCTTCCTTCAAATAGGAAAAAGCTTCACTTCGCCTAGCGAATAAACAGCGCGGGGAAAGGACTGAGGAAGGATATAAAAAGAGGTACTCTGTCTTCTTACATAGACAGAGTACCTCTTCAGGCCAGATCATGAATAACTAGATCACGTAAGAAAAACGGTGAGTCACATCAACGACGCGAACCGGCACCCGTTACAGCATCTTCGACTTTGATGCAGCGGTCCATAATGACGGTAAGGCCGGCTTCGCTCGCAATCTCCGCAGCTTCATCACTGTAGATGCCGGACTGAAGCCACAGGGTCTTGGCACCGACGGCAGCGGCTTCACGCGCCACGTCGGCGCAAAATTCGCTGCGGCGGAATACGTCGACGATATCGATCGGCTCCGGCACGTCGGCCAGCGAAGCATAGCAGGTCTCACCAAGAATCTCCTGACCTGCGGCTGTCGGGTTCACCGGGATAATCCGATATCCGCGCAGCTGCATGGCCTGTGACACCATATGAGATGTCCGGTCGGGCTTGTCGGATAGTCCGACAACGGCAATGTTGCCTGCCGCTTCGAGCAGTTTGCCAATTTCGTCCCGGCTTGGATTCTGAAAAGCCATGGGGTTCTCCTCCTCGATCTCGAATACACTTCTGTCTATTCTTTTACCCATTCCACGTTTGCTCCAAGCGCTTTCATATCGTCGAAAAATCCAGGATACGATTTGGCCACATGATGCGCATCGGTAATTGTAATCGGCTCGTCCGCCCGCAATCCGACAATCGTAAGGGCCATAATGACGCGATGATCGTAATGCGAATCGATGCGTACGCCTCCCGCAACGCCCTGTGGTCGCCCATGCACGATAATTTCGTCGCGCTTCTCTTCCACGTCCGCTCCTGCTTTGCGCAGCTCTGCCAAATAATCCGTAATGCGATCACATTCCTTATAACGAAGATTCTCTACATTATAGAAACGCGATGTCCCTTCGGCAAATACGGCTGCTGCAACCATAGCTAATACCGCATCGGTCGCAGCATCGCCGTCAAACTCGACAGCCTGCAGCTCTCCCGTACCCTGTACAACGGCAGTATCATTCTCATGCGTCAGTGGCGCTTTCATCATTTTTAGCACATCGACGACAGCACGTTCGCCCTGCTTACTGTGAACGGCAAGACGCCGAACGGTTACATCGGACGGGAGCACAGCAGCTGCGGACAAGATGGCCGCCGAACCCGGGTAGTCGCCCTGTACCGAATATTCTCCCGCTCTATAGGCTTGGCCGCCCGGTACGCGGAACAGCGAATAATCGGCATTCGATTCGATACGGATCCCGGCCTGTTCCAACACCTCCAGCGTCTGCCCTACCACAACTTTTGACTTCAGATCGCCCGTAACGACGATCTCACTGTCTTCTTCCAGCAGCGGCGTCAGAAACAGCAGTGCACTTAAATACTGTGAGCTGACTTCACCCGATACCGTTACACGGCCGCCCTTGACCGGTCCTCTGACCGTAATCGGCAGTCGGCCGCCGTTATGGTCGATCTGCGCACCCATTTGCTGCAGCGCATCGATCAGATCGTCATGCGGTCTCTTGCCGAGCGAATCGGGATAGGTGTTTACAAAGTGTACCTCTTCTGACAGCGCCGAGACGGCCAACAGGAATCGCAGCACGGCTCCTGCATTGCCGACGTTCAGTTCCGCCTGTTTTTTCGGATAACGACCAAATCCTTTGATTACGATCTTCTCGTCATCTTCTTCAAGTTCTGCGCCCAATCCTGCGATGCAGCGGCGCATCGCATCGCTGTCTTCGCTGTGTGCCGGAAAACGTACGACGCTTGTTCCGTCAGCCAAAGCTGCGGCGAGCAGGTAACGGGTCGTATAGTTTTTGGAAGACAGCGCCTCAATCGTTCCTTCCAATTTCTCCGTACGTTTAACGATTACGTCCATAATTTTCTCCTCCAAGCCGATGCTTTTCCTATTTTAAATTTGACACAAGTTTTTCCTGTTCGCTATCATGGTATCATCCCAACCGAAAGGCAGGAAGTCCATGAATCCTATTGCACAAATTGAACCTTCGGAACTTCGCGAACGAATCGAACAGGGCAATGCCCCGCTGATGATTGACGTACGTGAACCGGAAGAAGTCGCCCAGGGCATGATCCCCGGCGCCGTTCATATTCCGCTCGGTCAGCTGGCCGGACGTCTGGACGAAATCGATCAAGACCGTGAGACGGTGTTTATCTGCCGCAGCGGTTATCGCAGCGAACGTGCTTGTGAATATCTAGAGCAGTCCGGGTTCGACAACGTCGTCAACATGACCGGCGGTATGATCGCTTGGTATGAAGACGAAGAATAATTCGATAAAAGGAGCCGTTTGGCTCCTTTTTTTGTCTCAAAAAGGTCGTCTTTCCCATGCGATACCTCGCCTGTCCGTTATATTCGCTGTACCCAATATGCTTATTATACATGCTCATTTATTCCTGTTCAATAATTAGACGCTGTAAAGCGTTAAATTAATTAGATTCTTATGAAGAAAAAAGCGGCGAAAACACGTCCCGAAGGACGGCTTCCGCCGCTTTTGTATATCCGAATATTTTCGGATTATTGATTTTTGACGTCCGGCAGATCCAGTGTGCCGTTGTCCAGATCCAGCCACTCGTGGTGGAACGATCCTTCTTTGTCTACACGTTTGAACGTGTGTGCGCCGAAGTAGTCGCGCTGCGCTTGCAGCAGGTTCGCCGGCAGACGCTCTGTACGGTAGCTGTCGTAGTATGCCAGTGCACTGGAGAAGCCTGGAACCGGGATACCGTTAGTTACAGCCGCAGCAATTACTTTACGCCACGATTCTTGGTAGTTCTCAATGACGTTCTTGAAGTACTCGTCGAGCAGCAGGTTGGCCAGTTGACCATCGCGCTCGTAAGCATCCTTGATGTTTTGCAGGAACTGCGAACGGATAATGCAGCCGCCGCGGAAGATCATGGCGATGTTGCCGTACTGCAGATCCCAGCCGTACTCGTCGGAAGCGGCGCGCATCTGCGCGAAGCCTTGAGCGTACGATACGATTTTACTTGCGAACAGCGCTCTGCGCACGTTTTCGATAAATTCCGCACGGTCACCGGAGAATGCTTCGTTTTTCGGTCCGCTCAGCACTTTGCTTGCCGCAACGCGCTCTTCTTTCATTGCGGACAGGAAGCGTGCAAATACGGATTCCGTAATCATGGACAGCGGAACGCCCAGATCGAGCGCGCTTTGGCTGGTCCATTTACCTGTACCCTTTTGGCCTGCAGCGTCAAGAATAACATCGACCATCGGCTTGCCGGTTTCCGGATCTTTTTGCGAGAAAATGTCGGTCGTGATCTCGATCAGGTAGCTGTCGAGTTCGCCCTTGTTCCATTCGCTGAAGATTTGGTGCAGTTCGTCTGTATCAGCGCCAACCACGTCTTTGAGAAGGTGGTAAGCTTCACCGATCAGCTGCATGTCGCCGTACTCGATACCGTTGTGCACCATCTTGACGTAGTGGCCTGCACCGCCAGGTCCGATGTATGTGCAGCAAGCGTCGCCGTCCACTTTAGCCGAGATTGCTGTCAAGATTGGCTCAACTAACTCGTATGCACTTTTCGGTCCGCCTGGCATGATTGAAGGGCCTTTCAGCGCGCCTTCTTCGCCGCCCGATACGCCTGTGCCGACGAAACGGAAGCCTTTGGCTTCAAGTTCTTCGCTGCGGCGCTGTGTGTCAGGGAAGTAGGCGTTGCCGCCGTCGATGATAATATCGCCCTGATCCAGGAACGGAATCAACTGCTCGATCGTCGCGTCCGTTGCAGGACCTGCTTGAACCATGATCAGGATCTTACGCGGTACTTCGAGAGATTGAACGAATTCTTCCACCGAGAACGTACCTACGAGATTTTTCCCTTTTGCTTCCTCAAGCAAATCATGAGTCTTCTGCGGGGAGCGGTTGTATACCGAGACGGTAAAACCTTTGCTTTCGATATTGAGTGCCAGATTTTTGCCCATGACGGCAAGGCCGACCACGCCAATTTGCTGTTTCGACATTTTAGGTTCTCCATCCTTTGCGTATGAAATAGGGTTTCAATAATTTTCATTGTACTCGTTTTGTTTAGTAAAGTGAAGTCCTCGGGATTAGCCTTCATCTTCCCTTCATGTCGAACCCCTCTAACCGTATGCTATAATGCTCGTTGAGTCGCTTGAAGATTATACGAGGAATCAGTTTCTGAAAGGAGCACAAACATCAACATGGAATTCCGCGGTTTTGACGAAAAAGATTTTGCCGTATTTGAAATAGAGGGCCTTGAGCCGCGTATGAATGCTCTGATCGCCAATGTACGTCCGAAGCTTGAGGAGCTGGGCCGGACGATCGCTCCGTTCCTGTCCGCACAGTGCGGCGAAGAGATGTTCCCACACGTTGCCAAGCATGCCCGGCGCACCGTGCATCCGCCTAATGATACCTGGGTAGCTTGGGCATCCAGCAAACGGGGTTACAAAGCACTGCCGCATTTTCAGGTAGGCATGTTCGCCGATTACCTGTTCATTGTGATGGCCGTTATCTATGAAAGTCCGAACAAGACAACATTGGCCGAGTCGCTTAAGAAGAATGAAATTAGCGTAATGAATCTTGTTCCGGACGAGCTGCGAGAGCAGTTCTATTGGTCGGTCGACCATATGAAACCGGGCGGCACGAAACATTCGGAACTCGGTCCGGACGGTCTGCAAACGATCGCCCAACGGCTCGGTACTGTAAAAAAATCCGAAGTACTCTGTGGACGTTTCCTGCAAAAGGACGATCCGCTTCTCCAAGACGGAGACACGCTGATTCGGACTGTGGAAGAAACGTTCGAGACGCTGCTTCCGCTGTACAAAATGGCATTTTGACCATCGGACCGATCATTTTGACTCGATGATCTCAGCCGCTATCTTCGCATAGGCTGCACAGCTGCGAAGATAGCGGCCTTTTGGTATGCGTTCAGTTTGTAGGCGTTCATTTGTATACGCCTACTTGTATGCGTCTTGTATTCTTCAATCTCTATGCCGTCTATCCATTTATTCGAACGCCCCTGTCTCAGCCCGCTTACATCCCTTTAAAAGAACCGCCGTTGACCGGATACTCCGCGCCAAATGCATACTCCGCCCGGTCGGAAGACAGGAACACGATCATGGATGCGATATCTTCCGGCTGGCCGATCCGGCCCACCGGCAGCTCCCGTACTTCGTCGACAAAGAAATCAATGACTTCGTTTTTGGGCCTGCCGAACTTCTCGGAGATCGCGTCGATCATCCCGCCCGGCTGATCCCAAATATTCGTATGGGTCGGACCCGGCGATACGGTATTGACCCGAATGCCCTGTTCTCCGAATTCAAGCGACAGCGCCTTGCCGACACTAAGCACTCCGGCCTTGAATGCCGAATAGTCGACAGACATCGGCTGCGGCTGCCGCGCATCTTCAGACGCCACACTGATGATTACGCCTTTGCCCTGCTCCATCATATGCGAAATAGCTGCTCTTGAAGTACGCACCATGCTCATCAGGTTGTTCAGATACGTCTCTTCCCACTGCTCGTCTGTCGTGCCGAGAAAGCCGTCCAGCCGCGAGTGCGAAATTCCGGCATTATTGATCAGAATATCAAGGCGTCCGAATTTCTCGATTGCCGCGGCAACCAGCTGCTTCGGTCCTTCGGCCGTACTCAGATCGGCTTCCACAGCCAACACAGTGTCTGCATCGCCAAGTTCACGAATCTTTGCGGGATGACGGCTGACGCCGACTACCTTCGCACCCTCTTCCAGGAAAAGCTTTGCGGTCGCCAGGCCGATACCGGAGCTTGCACCCGTTACAATGACTACTTTATTTTTCAAATTAAGCTCCATGACTGATTCCTCCTGCCGTCCGATTGATTTGCTTTTTCGCAAAAAAAAGCACACCTTCATTCTTTAACCGTTTTGACGGTTCTTGAGCGACAGCGAAGGACCAACATCCATAGAACGCCAAAAAGCCGTCCGGAAGCGGACGGCTGACAGAATTCGTTTGTAAATCTTAGACGGCCCGTGCCCGGCGGCGTGATGACCAGGCCATAGGTGCATGAATAATCAACAGCAGTGCCATCGAGATGGCACTGGCCCAGAAGGGTGCCTGCGGTCCGAAAGTATCCCAGGTCCAGCCGCCGGCCAGAGGCCCGACAACGGTTCCTACGCCCTGCAGCGTCAGGAACACGCCCCAGATTGCACCGCGTTCTTTTTCCGGCACCAATTCGGCCAGCAGTGTATTCCATGCGGGCAGAATCATGGCGAAGCCTACGCCTGCGGTCAGAATGAAGCACCAGACAAAGGTCATCTCATGCGTCGAGGCCAAACCGCACAGCGCGATAACGGCTAACAAAAATCCAATATGCAGGAACCAGCGTGTGCCGAATTTGTCGACAAGGCGACCTGCCGGAATCATGCCTACGACGGCCACACCTCCGCCAATGATCAGCAGCATATTGAACTGGCCTGGAGACATGCCCAGTTCGTTACGGATATAAACCGAAATGACGGGGGTCAAAATGCCGATCGCGAACGACTGCAGGAACATGGCCGGATACAGCAGCGGCGTCAGCTTGAGCGCCTGGAGCGCACGGAACACTTTTCGTACGGAATACACCGAGCGGACCGTATGACGCTTGACGACGCGGCGAATCCTTTTCGGGAACGGGAAGCCCGAATGCGAGCGGCGGACAACCTTTGGCGTCAGCGTTGTCATCATTCGGAGCGGCAGCAGCAGCGCAGCGGCCGTTACAAGTGCCATGACACTGAACAGTACCCAGAAGACGATCTGATACGAATTGCCCACCAGCAGATTGGAGATGAGCGGTCCCGCTCCGGTTCCGGCCAAGGTCGCAATCTGGATACTCCCCATCTTGGCTCCGGTTCCTCCGTTCAGTTCGGCTTCGATACTGATCGTACTCATCACGACCGGCCAGATCGGCGCCGTACCGATACCGAGCAGCGTACAAGCGGCAATAAGTGAAACGCCAGTCATTGAAAAAGCGATCACACCTACAGCTGCCCACGACAGCAGCAGGCCGCCGACGATCGTCCATCGCAGACCTACATGCTCCGCCAGCCATCCCGTCGGACTGCGCAGCAGATTGTCGCCTATATACTGCAGCGAGAAGGCGAGACTAATTGTCAGCGCAGGAAGTCCCAGCGTATCGTTCATGTAAACGGGCAGCACTGTAACAAGCAGCGCTCCCTTCACAAATTCAGTCAAAAATACAATGATCCACAAACACGTAAACACGGAAAAAAGCCGCGATGTCGGCTTGGAACCGATCAACCGCTTGTTCATAATCATGCCCCTTTCGGGCCGCTTGCGATGTCCTCGCAGCAGGCCTCTCCACATTCCGCATCCTAACGATGCAGATTTTATCTCTATAAGATTATTAGGTCTTTATTATTGCTTATTCCATTCTGTTATTATATCGGGTAATCTCGCAGGAAGTCTAACAACTTGATCCTCTTTTACAATTCATAGAGCCATTTCCTTCTCATATCTCTGCATTTCCGGTATAATAGACGTTTATCCTTTTCTTTCCCCTGCATGTTGATTTCGAAAAATTGCTTTCTTGCAATCCTCCCTCATTTTGCTATACTCAGTTTGTTTGATTTTTTTATCAGTGATCAACTACTTTACGCACACGAAAGGTTGTGACAGCCCTAATGGATCATGCTCGTACTCCGCTCTTCACTGCGCTTAAGCGCCATGCGGACCAAAATCCGGTACAGTTTCACATTCCAGGTCATAAGAAAGGAATGGGTACCGATCCGGAATTTCGTGAGTTTATTGGGGATAACGCCCTTTCCATAGACTTGATCAACATCGCCCCTCTCGACGATCTGCATCAGCCGATGGGTGTGATCGAAGAAGCTCAGCAACTCGCCGCCGATGCTTTCGGCGCTACGCATACCTTCTTCTCTGTTCAAGGCACAAGCAGCGCGATCATTACGATGATCCTGTCCGTCTGCGGACCAGGCGACAAAATCATTGTCCCGCGCAATGTGCACAAATCGATTCTTGGCGCGATTATCTACGCGGGAGCGAAACCGGTATTTATTGCACCAGAACGCGATGCGAATCTCGGAATCGATCATGGCATTACCGTTTCCGCAGTGAAAAAAGCGTTGAAACTGCATACCGATGCCAAAGCGCTGCTTGTCATTAACCCGACGTACTACGGCGTATGTGCGGATCTGCAGCAGATCGTCGCTCTTTCGCACAGCTACGGCGTACCTGTGCTGGTCGACGAAGCGCACGGCGTTCTGATTCATTTCCATGATCAGCTTCCGCTGTCGGCTATGCAGGCCGGTGCTGATATGGCCGCGACCAGCGTCCACAAGTTGGGCGGTTCGATGACGCAGAGCTCGGTCCTGAACGTCAATACGAAGAACGGCTACATCAATCCAAAAAGAGTGCAGACGGTCATTAGTATGCTGACGACAACGTCCACCTCCTATATTCTGCTCGCCTCGCTCGATACGGCTCGCCGCCAGCTTGCGCTGAATGGCTTCGCCATGGCCGAACGCGCGCTTAACTTTGCCGATTACACGCGAAGCGCAATCAATCAGATCGACGGACTGTACTGCTTCGGTGAAGAAATTCTCGGAAGCGAAGCAACGTTCGACTACGATCCGACCAAAATCACGGTTCAGGTCAGACGTCTTGGCATTACCGGTTACGAAGCCGAGAACTGGCTGCGCGACAATTACAATATTGAAGTCGAAATGAGCGATATGTACAATATCCTCTGCCTGATTACGGCTGGCGACAATGAGGAGACCATTCATATTCTGCTAAATGCGCTGCGCGATATGTCACAAGAGTTTCTTCCGCAGGGCAAAGAAGTAAAGGAACTGGTCGTCAAAATCCCAGACATTCCGCATCTCGCTTTGCTTCCGCGCGATGCTTTCTACGGCGAGACGGAGTCGATTCCATTCAAAGATTCCGCAGATCGCATCATTGCCGAATTCATCTACGTGTACCCGCCAGGCATTCCAATTCTGCTGCCGGGCGAAGTTATCTCGCAGGACAACATTGACTACATTACCGATCATGTTGAAGTTGGTCTTCCTGTCAAAGGGCCGGAAGATCGCTCGGTACAGTATGTCAAAGTCATTGTGGAGCCGGGCGCGATCCGGTAACACCAATCGAACACATCTGAATTCTGCAGGGCCTGCCTTTGCAGATTACTTTACTAAAAACGGCCGCGAAAGCGGTCGTTTTTTCATGTCCGCCCATCTCTCTGCGGCCGATCGACCTGCCGAACTCCTTAAGTCCGGCACGACATATTCCTGGCGATTCACATTTCGCCGGATGCAAAGCAAAAAGCGGATGCTCTCTTGCGAGAACATCCGCTTCTTGCTTGGGGCGGCTTCCCTAGGGGTATGCCGCGCCTCTATTACTCTTCTTCGCCTTGTGAAGCGACGAGTTCATTGTAGGCTGCTTCGACTTTCGCCCATTCCGCTTCATCCTCGATGTTGACGAGAACAGTCTCGCCGTCTTCTTCTTCGAGACGCAGAATAAAGCCGTCGGCTTCCGGGTTGTTGCGTTCAAGCAGCAATGCATAGACATCTTCGCCTACATCGAAAGTTTGTACGAGTACCATTTCTTTCTCGTTACCTTCTTCATCGCTGAATGCAACTACAATTTCTTCTTCTTGGCTATGATCATGACCGCATCCGCAATCTTCACCATGCTCATGGTTGTGTTTATGTTCGTGTTCGCTCATTGTGGTAAAACCCCGTTTCTTACAGCGTATACGCAAGCTTGCGCAGACGCCCTGAATTTAATAGACACAGCTTATCCTACCACTTCGCCCGTCAGAGGTCAATTTGATCGCTGCACTGCCTTTTAGTCAACTGCGGTGATCGCTTTTTGCGCTACTTTAGTATATGCGGTATTGCCTTTTCTAATATAAAATTCAACGTAATATTTGCCGGTCCGGTTAAAGTCGTATGTAAAATCGTACGTCTTGAACCAGAAATTATCTTTACGGGATTTCAGCTCTTGAGACTGAATATCTCTAACTTCCCCCGAAGGATTACGAATAGATACTTTTACCGCATTAATATCGGTATTCAGGCTGTCGATCTGGGAAAAGATGTAGAATTTCAATTTTCCTACACTGACGTTTCCAAACGGCGTATCTCCTTTGAAGAGGAAAATATCGACATTGGGCCGGGTAAAAGTAACCGTCTTGGTATTATCGTTGTATTCGGCCAGACCGTCGAATTCACGTACCGGCACATAGGTCGTACCGTCGATCAAGTAGCCGCCGCTGCTTACTGCACTCCCATTAATTAAAACCCTGATCTTTTGAAACGCCGAATCGGCAAACGCAGCGGAGCCGCTAAGCAGCGACAGGGCCAGCGCACAGACCGCTATTCTTTTCCACCTCATGTTCGGGCGTCATCCTCTCTGTATAATCTGGATCTTGTAAGCCGGACAAACCCCTCTGTACAGCTTACAGGCCTTTTTGTAAAAGGCCGTTCTCATATATCTATACTCTCCCTACGCTGTCAAGTTGCGGTGCCTTTGTTGATTCGGAAATGAAAATCGGCCATAATAATGCGGAAGAAAAAACGCGGCGCAGCGAAGCACCCAAACGCCGATCTGCCGGCGATCGAAACGGAGGAAATATCGATGAATCTGCAAATGATCGGAACAGGCAGCGCCTTTGCCAAAAAGTATTTTAACAACAATGCGCTCATTGAGCAGGATGGCTTCAAGCTGCTGATCGACTGCGGCATTACCGCGCCTATGGCGCTGTATCAGCTGGATATCGGTATGGAAGAGTTAGACGCAGTGCTTGTTACCCATATGCACGGAGATCATGTGGGCGGCCTGGAAGAATACGGCTTTCAAATGAAGTTTAAGCACGGGCGCCGTCCGGTACTGTACTTGGCTGATACGCTCGCCGCTCCGCTTTGGAACAATACGCTGTCAGGTGGCATGACGCAGGAAGGAATCGAAAAGCTTGAGGACGCATTCGACGTACGAACACTGCACACAGGTGATGTACAGGAGATCGCACCAAATCTGTGTGTCGAACTGGTACATACCCAACATATTGAGGGCAAAAACAGTTATTCGCTGATTCTAAATCGCGACGTGTTCTACAGTGCCGACATGACATTCGATCGTGAGCTGCTGATGACCCTGGTCCGCGACCGCGGAGTTCGCCGCATCTTCCACGAAGTCCAGCTGGAAGGTCCAGGCGCTGTACATACGACACTGGATGAACTGCTGTCGCTTCCCGAAGACATACAGGAAATGACGCAGCTGATGCACTATGCGGATAATCGGGATGAGTTCGAGGGACGCATAGGCAAAATGAAATTTTTGGAGCAGGGACTTGTCTATTCGATCTGAAGCGCGGCAAATTGAATCTTTTTAGAAAAGGGCCCGGCCAGTAGGCCGGGCCTTCTGGCTGCTCTCGAAAGTTACGTAGGCGGGGAAGCGAGCCGGCTCCGAGAGAAATTCGTTTCGGTCGCGTGTTGAAATCGAGAAATAGATTTAAATTTTAGTGGAATTTTCTCGATTTCAAAGGCGAACACTATCGTTCCTTCACTGAATTTCTCTCTCCGCCTTCTCGCTTCTAGATACTTTAGACTGTCTCGCAAAAAGAAGGCCCGGCCAATTGGCCGTGCCTTCTTTTTGCGAGACATATGCTGTATCTGAAAGAAAGGATTAAATGCCGGTCCAGACGTCTTTGACGTAGCGGCCGTTCTCCTGCAATTCATCCAACCAATGTTGGGACTCTTCTTCATTGGCATTATGCACATCGCGGTAAGCACGGCGAAGCGTTTCTTCGACATCAGGCGCCATCTGTACGCCGTCACCGCAAACATAGAAGATGCCGCCTTCATCCAGCAGACGGATCACTTCGTTCGTGTTTTCCGCCATTCGATGCTGAACATAAGTCTTCGGCTGGCCTTCTACCCGGGAAAAAGCGGTATGCAAATGTACGACACCTTCGGCCGCATAAGCTTCCAGTTCGTCCCTGTACAAGAAGTCCGTCTCCGGGCTGCGGCAGCCGAAGTACAGCTGGGCTTCACCGAGTTCGACCCCCTGCTCTTTCATGACGCGGCAAGCCTGCAGAAATCCGCGGAATGGCGCCAGTCCTGTTCCGGGACCGACCATGATGATTGGTGTCTGCGGATCTTCCGGAAGCGTAAAGCCGCTCTGCGGATCGCGGATAAAGGCAGAAATCTCCGCACCTTCGGGAAGTTCGGCCAGATAGTTCGAAGCGACGCCGGCATATTCGCCGCGTCCGCTGCGGGCAGGACCGCGTACCACGGCTACCGTCAGGCTGAGCTTGTCCGGATCCAGCTTCGGCGAACTGGATATCGAATAGTAGCGCGGCTTGAGCGGAGGAAGCAGCGTCAAGAAACGCTTGAATTCCATTTCGCAGGCGCGGTATTTTTCGAGAATATCCAGCATAGTCAGCCGCTTGAACAGCACTTCCCGCTTATAAATGTCTTCGTCCTTCATCAGCTCTTCAATCTCAACTTTGTGAGGCGGACAGACAGTCACCTCCGCAAGCTCCTTAAGCTGTGCCCGGCTGGCCGGTTCCTGCAGCTCCACGCTGCCGGTCAGCAGTTCGCGAAGTTCCACCGGACGACCCAGCGGCAGATGTGCTGCAGCGCGGCCGCTGCCCTGAAGCTGCACGCGAGCATCCCCCTGCAGCCCAAAGCGTGCCAGCACCCGGTCGACAAGACTTCGCGGATTGCGAGGCAGCACGCCCAGATGATCGCCTTCCTTGTACGAAGCTCCGGCCGGCACTTCGAGTTCAATATGCCGGGTACTGCGTCCGCCTTCCGGCAGCTGCAGTTCAATACCGCGCACAATTTTCATCGGCACCGCACCGTACGTATCGGCCAGTGGCGAATGTACCTGGACTCCGTCGACGAATTCGACGGAAATACCGGTCGGCGTCCCCTGCGCCGCTTCCGACATCGAAGCTTCGATGTTCAACTTCTTCAGCGCGGCTGGCCACAGCTGGCCTTTCCACTCATCCAGCATATGTTCGAAATCGTCATTGGCGTCGCCTTCGCCGCGATCCAGAACACGCTGTCCACCAAGACGCTCCAGCGCATCGTCCACCTGACGCGGAATGCGCTGGTACGTATTCGCCCAATTGCGGTCCCCGCAGCCGAATACAGCGTAGTGCAAACCGTTCGCCGATCCACTCTCCGCCTGATCCAGCCAGTCGGTAAATTGTCCGGCATTGGACGGCGGCTTGCCGTTGTACGAAGCGGTCACGACGAGCAGCAGCCCCTCCTTCGGCAGATTGTTGGTTCCATTGTCCATCTTGGATACTTCCGCCCGGAAACCAAGCTGTTCTCCTTCTTCCGCCAGCTCATGCGCAATCCCTTCCGCCGTTCCGAGGTTCGAACCGTAGAGAATGGTCAGAGGCGTCTCGTGCCGATCCACTTCGATCTCATTTTTCTTCGGTTCGGCTTCTGCGACTGCGGTTCCCGACCCCGGGAATGGAGATGCTGCCATAGGAGCGTTCGCTCTCGGACGCACCTGCATCGTAAATCCGTCCGGCTTCAGTGTGAGCGTCTCCTTGATCTTCAGTTCGTAATTCGCGCCATCAACGATATCGAAATACCGAAGCAGCGTACCGAGCACCAGCGTCGCTTCATGCATTGCAAACTGCTGACCAATGCAGGCCCGCTGTCCATTACCGAACGGCTTGTAGGCATCGTTCGGTACCTGGGATGGATCTTCGAATCGCTCCGGACGGAAAGCTTCGACTTCGTCGCCCCAGGCGCTTCGATCACGGTGCAGAACCGGAATCAGTACATTAACTGCTTCGCCTTTTGCCATCGGATAGCGTCCGGCCAGCAGCGTATCTTCTTTGGCACGCAGCGAAAAGGCAGGCGCAGTCGGCCATAAACGGAGCGTCTCGTTCAAAATCATTCGAATATACTTCATCTCGCGAACCTGCTTGTAGGTCGGCGCGGCATCGGTCAGAACACGGTCGACTTCTTCCTGCGCCTTCTTCAACTTGTCCGGGTTATGCAGCAGGAAATACAGGGCGAACGACAGCAGTCCGCTTGTCGTCTCGTGTCCGGCAATCAGGAATGTAATGATCTGGTAGCGAATGTTCTCGTCCGACAGCGATTCGCCCGAATCCGAGTCCTCTCCGCTCAACATATTGTTCAGCAGATCATTCTCGCCTTGATCCCCGCGCTCTCGGCGTTCCTTGACGATCTTGTCCACCAGCGAAAACATATAATCAATATCTCGCTGCATCTGCGCCTTTTTGCCAACCATGATCTTATTGTGCACGCCGAGACGCTGCAGTTGGCTCATCGACTCGTCCAGCGAGCGCGTCATCGCCTCGACGAACGGGTGGTTGGATTCGCGGTAGAAGCTGTTGAATCGGTAATGGAAGCCGCACAGTCCAATCGTATCCAGCGTCAGACGAGTCATATCTTCCGGTACATCTACAAATTCATCCGGATTCAGCCGTGCCCATTTCTGCACAAGCTGCATTGCAATATCGACCATCATGTCATGATAACCGATCATCGCCCGCTGGCTGAAGCTCGGCATTAGAATATTGTGCGCTTTGCGCCAGTTGGGCTCTTCCGTCCAGCTCGTGAATAAACCATCCCCCGAAAAAGAGCGAACTTTCTGCAGCGGTGCCCAAACATTTTTCTCAAACCGGGATTCATCACAGGCATCTTCCACCAGCTCACGACCCGAAATGTACAAGTTGTTGGGGCGTCCAGGAAGATCCATTCTAAAAATTGGACCTTGTTCCTCCGCCAGCTTCATCAGTGATTGTACCGGAGCCTTCGTATCGACCAGCGGCAGATTGCCGAGTGGACCGAACGTTTTAGGCTGAGGAATCATCGTTTCTTTTGTCGCCATGTTTTGTCCCCTTCCTTCCAAATAAAGCATTCTTGAAATCATTTAAAAATATACCCTGACCAAATGACCGTTTTTAAATATCGGTTCTGAACTTACTTCTACAGTTTATCCTATTAGCTGCCTTTTGAAACGAAATTTCCAGAAAATGAGTAAAAAGGCCTCGCTTTTGCAATTGCAATGTCCCAGAGTCTTAGGCAATCAAAAACACAAAAAAGCGCTCCCGAAGGAACGCTTGATTTACGTATAAGCCGCTTTTTTCGCTTTTGTTTATAGTTAATCTTTAGGCTCTTTCTCTTCCTTCAGCCCATTTTCTTCTTTGTCCGATGTGTTCCAGATGACTTCTTCACCGTATTTCTTGCCCCAGTCATACATCATCCGCAGCACCGGAGTGAGACTCTCTCCATAAGCGGTAAGCGAATATTCGACTTTAGGCGGCACTTCCCGATACACTTCGCGGTGCACAAGCAGATCTTCTTCCAGCTCGCGCAGTTGATTGGTCAGCATTTTCTGAGTAATATTCGGAATCAGCTTTTTCAATTCACTGAACCTTTTTGTTCCTTCAAGGCCCAGATGCCACAAAATAATCAATTTCCACTTACCGCCGATAACGGCCAGCGTCAATTCCTTCTCGCAGTTGATCGCCTGTAAGTCGATTCGTTCTTTTACTTCGCTCGCCATCGCCCTATCCCTCCGCTTATCTGTTTCTGGCGGTTCTGATCTACCGATCAATCCCGTTTATATTCCATTCATTTCCCTATCTATCTTAAGCTTCATTTTCTTGTTCACACCTCAATAGTATACATTAGATACGTACCTCCCTGCAAAGAAAGTACAAACTTTAAGCATACTGGGTTTTTCAAACCCGCGCCCCGCCCAATAGTATACTCGGGGTAACTTCGCCACTTTGAAGTGCCTTCTTCTTATTCTATGGAAAGCGGCTTACAATAAGTATAGAAAGTGCAGCGGCGAAGTGTTCGGTTCGGTCCGAATGCTTGCAGTTCAAAACGCCGCTCGCTAATCCAACTTACCCGATAAGGAGTGTTTGAATATGAAATTGCAATTGGCATTGGATTTGGTCGATATTCAGGGCGCGATCGATATTGTCTCGGAAGTACAAGAATATGTAGATGTGGTTGAAATCGGAACGCCGATCGTAATTAACGAAGGTCTCCACGCTGTCAAAGCACTGAAAGAAGCTTTCCCGAAACTCGACGTTCTCGCCGACTTGAAGGTTATGGATGCGGGCGGTTATGAAGTCATGAAAGCAAGCGAAGCCGGTGCAAGCATCGTGACCGTTCTCGGCGCTTCCAACGATTCGACAATCCGCGGCGCGGTAGAAGAAGCGAAAAAGCACGGTACGCAAATTCTGATCGATATGATCAACGTGCCTAACTTGGCAGAACGCGCTGCTCAGGTCGACGCTCTTGGCGTAGATTACATCTGCGTGCACACCGGTTACGATCTGCAGGCCGAAGGCCAAAGTCCGTTCGAAGATCTTCAGACGATCAAGTCCGTAGTGAAGAATGCGAAGACGGCTGTAGCTGGCGGTATCAAGCTGGATACGCTGCCAGGCGTTATCTCTGCTCAACCGGATCTGGTGATCGTCGGCGGCGGTATTGCAAGCCAAGACGATAAAGCGGGCACAGCTGCCGAAATGCGCCGTCTCATTCAAGAAGGCTCCGCTTCAGTACAGGTCTAAGATTATGAGCAGCCAACCTTCCGCCCTCACAGGCACGGCGGACTATGCTGCACGGATTGCCGCAGAGCTGGCCGAATCCGTACGCGGCATCGATCCAGCGCAGGCGGAAGCTTTTGCCGAAGCGCTAGACCGTGCGGCAAACGTGTTTACCGCCGGAGCCGGACGCTCCGGGCTGATGTCTAAAGCGCTGGCTATGCGCTTGATGCACAGCGGCAGCGCCGCCCATGTGGTAGGCGAAACGGCAACGCCCGGTATTGGACCAGGCGATCTCCTCGTTATCGGATCAGGATCGGGCGAGACTCGGACATTGGTACCGATGGCCGAGAAAGCTCGTGAACTCGGTGCAGAGGTCGCCGTTGTCACCTTGAAACCGGATTCGACGCTGGCCAGTCTGGCATCGCTCATCGTCCGCCTGCCCGGCGCTTCCAAGTCCCGGGAGAACGACGATTACGAGACGATTCAGCCGATGGGTTCACTCTTTGAGCAGACCCTGCTGCTGTTCTACGACGCTTCCGTTCTGCGGTTAATGCAGCGGCGCGGACTGGACAGCGGACGGATGTATGGCAAACATGCCAATCTCGAATAGCGGCAATTCTATCCTTTATTTTACAAATGCCGAACAAACGGTCGGTCTTCCTCACGGAAGAACCGGCCGTTTTATTTATTTTCTTCAAAAAATGAAATTTTATTAGCTTTATTTTTCTCACTTGGCTTATACTGCGGTTATGGGAATTGATTTAAGTTTACTTTTTAAGTAGGTATTTCCCTAAAACAATTATGAAAAGGCAAAAGGAGCAGGCTTCATGTTCAATGACAACGTTTCGGATGCAATCCGTTACAAGACACTTTCCTTATTTGCCGAACATTTCGGCGTCTCCCCGGCACGGGTCAGCGTAACGCTTGATGACAGCTGTGTGATTATATACGCGCAGCGTTTTCTTCAGCCCGTCGTCGAATCAATGATTCTTGAAGAATCGCATGGTGCGCTGCAGTCTATTCGCGAGCTAATGGTCGGCTACCTGCTGCCCGAACTGAACATTTTTGTCAATCAGGATTGCGGAATTCCGGTAGAAGCGCAGGCTTACGACTGGAACGACGATGACCTCTCCTGCTTGATCTTTATGATGTTAAGCGACCCCCTCTGTCTGCAGGAAAACAAACCCTACCCCGATCAAAATAAAATTCATCGTCACATTGCCGCCTTAACTTATGATGTCCAAAAATTCCCTCAAAAAATTTATTCGTTCTGGGTAGACCAGCGCATACTTGTCATTATTCGTGATGGAACACTGATTGAAGTGGAAAAAGCTTTGATCGAAGACGGTCACTGCGAACTGTTAAGACAGTCCAAACGTCGCGTGGAAAAATTCAGGTTCATCGAAGACCCTCCTTTCGGCGGAACGGCGATTCGCAATCTGAAGAGCGTGTATATGGATTGGATGTTCCCTCATGATCGCAGTGTGCTTGTCTACGTATTCGACACCCCTCAAGCTTGTGCTGCACTACCGCAAAAACCACCTTTATAAGACTATACTTATTTCTATCTCTTCCCTGTATTTTTCTACCCATTCTACTTATTCTATTTGTTCTATTTGTTCTATTTGTTCTATTTGTTCTACCTTTCTATCTCTGTATTTTCTTACGCCTCTTACTTCTATGTACCTTGCCACCTCTATCTCCCTGTATTTTTGTATTCTTTTATCCTGTAAAAATGCGCTGTTAAACTGTGATGATGAATAATCGTTTCAGCTGCACACACTGGTCGGACGTGTAAGATTTAGCCAATTTCGCATAAAAAAGAACCGGTGTTTTTCTTCCGGTTCTTTTTTGCAAAGGCTGCAAAACAGTCCATTGATTGCCGGCTGCCGTTCCGTCTTTTGGTTCCTCCTACGATTCATTACTCATTTTCTCCGGTCATTTCAATCCGGTCGATGCCTTGAACAGTAATCGAAACCTCGAAGTTTCCGCCTTCGACAGGATTCATACGTATCAGACCTTTTTCGGCCAGGTAGCGATAAGCCAACTTTTTCTCCGGCTCTCCGTCAATCTCTTCTGCCGTTATGACGATAGGTTCTCCTTCAAGAGCGAACCAGCTATCGTAGAGTCTTCCCAGCACCTCACGCCGATGTCCGCGCCGACGGTTGAATTGTCCCATGCGTTCCACCAAAGACCTCTCCTCCTTCGCATATGGATCGTGGGGCTCTTCGCTTACGCTCCCAACGAAAGGCCCTCACTCTCTATTACACGAATGTCAAAGGATTCTCCCACTGACATCGGACAAAAGCGGCTAAATGAGCGCTTGATTGGCGGTCCTCGCATAACTTGACAATCAAGCGTCTAGTTTCGCCAGCAGCTCGTTCAGCTTCTCGTCGCTGTTCGGCTGAGCGGCGAAGCCATCGACGCTCTCAACGGCAGGTAACGGCCGACCGCTTCCATCATGTCCGAACTGCCATCTTCCTTTTTTAAATGTAAAGAGTTCACAAAATCGATTCTATGAAAAACTTACCTTTTTTTCATATCATGGAGATAGAATCTAAAATGGAAAAAAGCAGATTCCAAAAATAAAGGAAATTCTACAAAAGTGCTTGCTATACCTCTGTGCCCTATGGTATGATCTTTCTTGTCGAAAAGAAATGGAAACATTGAAGACATTCATGAAGGACGGTAGCTCAGCGGGAGAGCACTATCTTGACAGGGTAGGGGTCATGGGTTCGATCCCCATCCGTCCTATACTGAAAAGCCTCTTGTATATCAAGGGGCTTTTTGCTGTCTGAACATAATCAAGTTTATTGAACGCAATCAAATCAAGAGAAGCCGAATATCAAATGTCCAGCTTCTTTTCTAGTCTATTCAGTAACCAGTGCAGCTTTATTGGCATTATCCCACTCTACGGTCGCACCTGCTGCCTCTACTGCATTCCTCAAGCTTACAAAGATACGATTACTCTCTGTCTCAATAAACGGAACATGACGCATGGGTAAAGTCTTTTCCCCATTTACTTCACCAACAAAACTTTTCAAAGAATACTTCAATTTAAGTCCAGATTTCGAGGCAGTAAGAGCTAAGTTATCTTTATCAAAAGCAAATTCCATTCCTAACTGTTCAAAAAGATCTTTGGCAGGCACCATTAGGCTTTGGTTCACGATAACCAGTCTGGGTATAGTGGTTAACGTCTCTCCATTCCACTTCAAACTTCCTTTTGCAGAATTTGTATACGGATTTTCTATAACGTATGGAGGCTCCACAAGACCAACCGGTGGTTCCGGATAAGAACTATCCGATGCAGCACTCGCTTGTGTACTCAAACTAATCGCAGCACCTGCTACTATTAAGAACGAGAAAATCTTTTTTTGCAAATTTGTACCTCCTTTAATTCTTGCTGTAGAGCACTAAAAGAGCGGCTTGGAACATTATTTCCGTCCGGCTTTATGCTGCTATATACTGCTATATTTTTGCCTGCTAAAGGATGCTCCGATTCAATCAATCTGCGAGAAGAAAAATAGCGCTAAAGATGCCGCTGCTGGCCGCATACTAAAGACTTTTTACTTCTTTATCCGAATTTGTTTGAAGCCATTGATTGATTTCACGCTCAAGCTCATGAGAGTTCATATTCGCAAAAATCTTTACTGAAAATTTTTCCATGAGTTCTCCCCTCCCTTGTTGTTTTACTTCTATAAGCTATTTTCCGCTTTAACATTCAAAGTTTTCAACTCACTTTCTTTTAAACTTCCTTCCTTACACATCTATAAAAAACCACCGTTGCCGGTGGTTTTTGTTTTGTTCGAATTCTTGGGAGATCTCTTCTATTCGTCTTCTTCTTCGCCGTCTTCTTGAATGTCATAGAACCAGAAATACTTGATAGTAGACGTGTTGATGGTGTTGCCGTCGATCTCGATCCATGGGTTCGAAGTGATCTCTTCCGGCAGCCGTTCGAAATCCGCCTCGCTAACCTCAATTTCCAGCACTTCTCCGTCCGTAAAATGAATGGCCATAACTACCGCTTGTTCCGTTTCCATTCGGCACGCCTCCTTTAATCAATTTTCCCTGCTCTTCTTGTATTCTACACGTGTCGTGTTTCTCCTGTTTGCAGTTCTAATGTTTACAGAGGATAGACATATCTTTTATGTTTTTCACAGTAAACGTATACATTCAGATTGGGACAGGAAGAATCAATCTGGTAAAATGAAACTATATTCAATCCCTATCTCACTCAATCACACCGTTTTAATTATAAGGAGGATATTCATGCAGTTAAACCAATTGACCCGCCAAGGCGAAGAAATTCGCGATAAAGTTGCAAACAGCAGCGATTTCCGCAGTATTACGCTATGGCTGTCGAGTGCCTCCGTTTATCTCGAAACCCGGCATAAGAGTCTGAAGGAAACGGCTTCTTTTCTCGCGGAAAAGGACAGATTCAAAGCGCTTGTGCTGGAGAAAGATGAATACTCCCTGCTTCTGTTCGATTCGCTGCTGGGCACATTGAAGGCGATCGAAATGCTGGAAGATCTGCAGGCCGGAGAACGAAACGAATCGAGCCGGGGAACACGCAACTGGAACGATTTCTGAGCGCCTAACATAAGGAGGACACTGAACAATGAAATCGCCGCAGGACAAACACCGCAGTGCATTGGAACTCGCCGAAGCTTCACTTGACGAAGCACGGGAGCGGGTCGCCCGTAACCCTTGGAGGCTTCTCTATCACGCCGCTGCCCCAGCTTATTGGATCAACGATCCTAACGGATTCTGCTTTTTCCGGGGTGAATATCATTTGTTCTATCAGCATCATCCATTCTCGCCCGAATGGGGACCGATGTACTGGGGGCATCTCAAAAGCCGCGATCTTGTGCACTGGGAACATCTGCCGATCGCGCTTGCGCCGTCCGAAGATTACGATATCGACGGCTGCTTCTCCGGCAGTGCCGTTGTCAAAGACGATCAGCTCTGGCTGATGTATACCGGCAACCGCTGGACAGGTCCCGACCGGGAAAATGATCTGCTTCAGGTACAGGCACTAGCTGTCAGCGATGACGGCATTCATTTTGAAAAGTTTGTCGGCAATCCGGTCATCGACAAAGCGCCGGAAGGCGACATACATCCTTTTCATTTCCGCGATCCGAAGGTCTGGGTTCATGAAGGAAGTTATTACTGTGTATTGGGCTCGCGGACACAGGATCACCGGGGACAAGTGCTGCTGTATCGCTCCGAGAATCTGACCGATTGGACATTCGTCAGCGTTATGGCCGGAGGAAAAGAACCGGCGAATATTCTCGGTTACATGTGGGAATGCCCTGATCTGTTTTCTATTGGAGGCCGCGATATTCTGGCGTTCTCTCCACAGGGCGTTGCACCGCAGGGCGATCATCTGTACCGCAATCTGCATCAAGCCGGATATGTCCTCGGGCAATTGGACTACGGCACAGGTCTGCTGGAGCATGGCGAATTTGTGCCGCTGGATTACGGCTTTGATTACTATGCGCCGCAGACGATGGAAGACGACCGGGGACGGCGTATTCTGATCGCCTGGATGGCGATGTGGGAAAGCGAAATGCCCGAGCAGGCCAGCAGTTGGGCTGGGGCGATGACGCTGCCTCGCGTGCTGACGCTGGAGAACGGACAGGTACGCAGCCGTCCGGTTCCCGAACTTGAGGGGCTGCGCGGCGAAGAGGTTCGTTACGTCAACGAGCCGATTGATGGAGCAGCGATTGGCGAGTCCGCGGCCGGGATTGAAACGGCGGGAGCGAGTGAAGCCGCGATAGAGGGGACTGCCAGCGGAGCGGCGGCAGGAAGCAAAGCCGTGACAGCGAGCGAAGCGGCGACTGCGAGCCAAGCGGCGGACGGCTCGGTTTCCGAAGAAACCGAGCCGAAGTTGAGCGGGACGCGCGCAGCCATTCGTTACGAACGGGAATTTGCCGGCGTCTCCGGCGAGTGTCTCGAGCTGGAGGTCGAGCTCGACGGAGGCACGGCGTCGAGGTTCGGTATCGTGCTGCGGGCAGATACGGCCCGCGTCGAAGAAACGGTGCTGGCGTATGACCGGGCCGAGGAACGATTGATCCTCGACCGTGAGCGCTCCGGCGCCGGGCCCGGCGGTGTACGCCGGGCGCCCTTCTCGCTGCAGGAGGGCACGCTGCGGCTGCGGATTTTCCTCGACCGGTCGTCGGTCGAGGTGTTTGCCGGGGACGGCGAGCTGGCGATGACGGCCCGCATTTATCCCGGTGCCGAGTCAACGGGCATCCGATTCTTCGCGGACGGCGGCGAAGCGAAGCTGATCTCGCTGCGCTGCTGGTCGCTGGAGTCGGAGCGCTGAGCTGTCGATCGGTGAAAATTTCTAGCGGCACGACTCGCGCATGATGCGGACAGCGACATAGAGCAGTTCGAAAGGAACGCAAAAACACGGTACGCGCCGATCCGCGTGCCGTGTTTTTTGGCTGAACGTGTTTACAATAACCAGAGCTCCTTCTCTGCTGTCATACAAAGCCGGCGTTTTAACTTGTTGAAAGTTTTAGCGACGGCTGCAGCGTACGTGCTACTCGGTCCGAGACTGGGAAGCCAGCCATTCCATCAGCGTAACATGTTGTCCCTCGAGCTCTTTGGCAACTTCGTTATTGTATACATAGATCCAAGACCAGTGACCGTCATATTCGTACGGTGCTCTGCCTGACTTCTTGTAAAGACCGGAAGTATCGATCACGTTCTCGAACAGGGACAGATGTACATCGGACGCTCCCGCTCTGATCAACCGGTTGTAGGTCGGTACGACATATTTATCGATAGGCACTACCGTATCTGTTTTTGCCGCAATAAACCAGATCGGAAGATCTTTCATACGTTGAATATCGTTATCCGAAATCAAGCTGTCCAGCAGCGCTTCACAGGTTGGAAAGGCCGCTGCGAAATACTCCGGATAATCGCGAATCATCAGCATGGTCATGTATCCGCCGTTGGAGTCTCCTCCAATAAGTATCCGATCCGGATCGATATCCTTGTGATTGGCCGCATAATCTTTGATTAATGCCATAAGCGCTTCTTGATACTTGGATGTGCCGTCTCCGAAGCCGGTCAGCCCGTCCATCCAGAAAGTTGGAGTCTGAGGAGCAAGCACGTAAGCGCCGCCAAAATGGGACTGGATCTCTTCCGAGGCGAAATTGACCGCTTTATTACCGGAAATTGCGATAGTCGGATCGGTTCCACCTTCTCCTGCGCCGTGCAGCCAAACAATAAGCGGTTTCTTTTTATTATCCTGTGCGGGAGCATAGTCGGCATAAGTTAACTTCACTCCGTCATAGGTTGCTTCTCCCGTTCCGAAATCGTCCACCAGCTCTGTTGCTCCGCCCGCAAACGTATTGACGACCAGTCCCGAAACGCTTCCTGCCGGCGTCACGATATCTTTTTGCTGAATGATAGTATAATCGCTTTTGTTCCAAGCGTTAAACCCGCTCGCCGGATCGTAATTCATCGGGGAACCCAATGTTGCGCCTGGACCGATCGGCATTTCCAGAACCGCGTACTGCCCGGTTTGATTCGCTGGATTTCCGTTTTTATCCGCTACATAAGCCTTTTTGATTACACGGTATCCTTTTTCCAAGAAGGGATCCGTTAAGCGGCTGTCGCTCCGCTGGACATGAACAACAAAGGTATCCGCCGCTACGGAACCTGCCGGAATCGGTCTGCCCAAATCGACGATGATTTTGGTGATGGCAGGACCCCAGTCCTCGATTTTCGTAACGGTCTGGTAAGATGTGGGCTGCGTTTTGACTTCTTGAGCTTTGACTCCCGAAGCGAGCGAGAGCGAAGTGCCTACAGCCAATGTGCATAACAATGCGACTTTCACACTTTTTCTGATCCCCTGTAACATCTTTCATCCTCCTCATGGTTAAAGATCTGCTTTCCACCTTTATTGAAGCTGAAGCGTTTCAATTAAAGCGGTTACATTTATTTTAAGAAATATGCCTGACAAGTTCCTATCCTTTCTTAACTTGTTTAAGGTCAAATATTGACTTTTGGCATTTTGACCGCATTTTTGCTTTTGCGATATTGGTAAGCTGTTGCCTGGTAGGCGGCTTTGAACACTCGATTATACGACTTTTCATTCGGGAATCCATGATTTAGGGCAATTTGCAGCGTAGAAAGATCGGTATTCATCAATTCCGGCAGCGACTTTTCCAAGCGAACCGCATTAATGTACTGAAACACAGTCATTCCCGTATATTTTGTGAAAAAGCGTGAAAAATATTCTGGCGATAGGTTAAATTGACCCGCTAGATAATCCAAGGATAAGTTCTGTCTATAATGCTGCTTGATAAAATCCGTGAATTTTTCCAGTCGATCGGTATGTTTCCTGAATTCGATACTGCTGCTGTTCTTTTTCTTCGACTGAAAATGCCGCAGCAGGACATAAGCCAACTCGTAAGTCAGACCTGTTATCTTAATAGAAGCCAGTTCATCTTTTTCTAGATCGAGATAAGCGGCAATGAGAGCGTTCAGCACTTTGCGAAGCGCGTTGAACGATTTCTTACTTCGGCAGGTCTGTTCACCGATTGAGATGCAGTCGAATTCTACTCGGGGAATATCCGAAAACACGGCCTTCAAAAAGTCATTGGGAATCAAAAAAGTTACGACTTTTCGATTAGGCATCCTGTTGACGGAAAAAGAGTGAATCGCATTCGAATTGATGACTAGAATATCGCCTTCTCCCACCTCGTATTCTCTTCCATCCACATACACGCGATCAACTTTTCCTGAAAGCACGTAGCAGATTTCGAGACTGTCATGCCAATGTTCTGCAATAAAATGCCTGCTGCTTGAACTGTGAACGATCATCTTCAGCGGCAAATTTTGTAGAGGCTTGACTAATTCATATCGATATTCCATTTCTGCGCCTCCATTCTGCTTTTCTTTCCTTACTTGTGGTTATCAGAAATTCGGTTATCTCATTCACCAATCAAGCATGGATTCTATGTTCTATTCAACCATATAAAAACGGCTTAATCACCTGTCTAAAAATTCAACTTTTTCGCCTTGATGCATAAAAAGTATAGAAAAGAAGTCTTTTTTGTGCGGCGGCTATACTTTAATCCGGCTTTCTTTGATGATCTATTGGATCTGCCGTTTGAATGGGTTTACAACCTTTTCGTCGTCGAATATAAACCAAGTTAACTATAAAAATGAACGTTTTTCCTCCCTCGTTTGTTTTATAAGCGAATCTACCAGAAAGGGGGCGCACAAGTGACGAACAAAGAATTGTTCGAGACCTATCGGTCGGATGTATACCGGACCTGTTATTACATGCTAGGTCAAGCCGCGGATGCCGAGGATGTCTGCCAGGACGTATTCATGACCGCTTTTCGCAGCGAGTGGGAGAAGATTGACAACATCAGGTCTTGGATTCTGCGGATCGCAGTCAACCAATGCTTGAATCTGCTTAGACGCCGAACCAGTCTTCGTTCCAAGCTCACGAACAATCCCCGGCTGTTTACCGGGACGCCGGAGAAAACGCCGGATGTTGCGGTTGAAGACCGGGAAGCGGCTGCAGAATGGGCTGGCTATATGAGCCGACTGCCGGTTAAGATCCGCACCGTCATCTCGCTTCGGTATCTGCACGATCTGAGCACGGCCGAGATTGCCGAAGTGCTTAAGATCCCGGCAGGAACCGTTAAGTCCCGGCAGTACAAAGGACTTAAATTGCTGAAGCAGATGCTCGAAAAGCAGGGAAAACTTGAAGTCACCAAAGGAGGAGCTTATGAATATCAAATCCGTTAACGACAAAAAACAAGACGTGCAGGCTATGGAACCTCTGGTACGCAGTAAAATGAGCAAAGGCACCGCCATAGCGGAACCCGATTATGACGCCATGTGGATGAGAATGGAGCTGGAGTGGGAGCGCAGCAGTGAAGCGGCCTCGGCACAGGGTTCGACCAGACGCGCTCCGATGCAAATGCGAGTCCGCAAAGTTGCCTTGGCGACGGTACTTGGTGCCGCACTGGCGGCCGTACCGGCTTACGCCGCTTTCCAATACGACTGGAGCGATATCCTGACCGACCGCGAAGGTATTCAGACGGCACTGGCGCAGGGACTCGGCCAGAAGATCGAACAATCAGTGAAGCATGACGGCGTTACGCTGACGCTGCATACCGCCTTTACTCATGAGGACCGAACCTTGATTCTGTACAGTCTTGACCCGGACAGTGAAAAAGGAACGTCTTTCGACTTCTCTCGCCTTGCCATCACGGATAGCAGCGGACAGCGGCACGAAGTCTCCAATATAATGCAGCTTCCAAACGAAGATGGTGTTGTTCAAGGTTATTTCGAGACGGATTGGTCGCCTGAAGCTTCATCCGAAGCTGTGCAATTCAGTGCGGAAGAACTCGGTTTTTACGAAAACAGAGAAATCCCACTTGAATTCAATGTCGGCAGCCCACACCCGCAAATGACCGACATTGGCAGAGACGGAGTCCAAGCCATACAAATCCAAGCCCTCGATGGGGGAGACGGCCGTACTCTTCTTCGCACTACAATCATACCGGAATCGGGTGAGTCGGAAAATCAAGCTTTTCCTAGCCTACTCGTTTACGATCAAAGCGGAAAACAGATTCAATGGTTACATCATAAAAGTGGCATGCCGGGAGAAGGAAATGCGACTTTGAACGACAGCTATTACGATACGACTTCTCTGCTCCAGCAGGGTGTCTCCTTCAAGCTGGCGTATAATCGAATAACAGAACGCAGTGACAGCAGTTGGGACTTCCCGCTTATCTTGGACAAGTCGCAGGTTGAACATGCCACCGCGAAGCAGAAGCTGAATGTCACGATCGGAGAAGGCGACGAGCCATTGAAGATCGATAACCTGACGATCAGTCCGTCGCAGATTCGTCTCGGCCTGCGAGACGGCAGCGCCTCCTCCTCTTTTGCCGAATATAAATTGGTCGTAGACGGCAGGGAACTGGATCAGCCTCTCTACCTGAAAGCGCCGCAGAACTCAGAGAGTGCACTGGTGTTAGAACGTCCCGCCGATCTTACTCTCTCTGCCGACTCGAAGATCGAGCTGCAGGCCCGGCACGCCATCGTTACCCATAAAGGTGATCTGCCCGCTCCTGTCATGCTGACAAATATTAGCGAGAACAAACAGACGATTCTTTCGCAGGTAGGCGGTTATCCGGTCAGTTGGACGTATTACCGACAAAATGGCGATCTGTACGTGCAAACGAGCAGCAGTAGTTCGAACTTCGGCGGAATCGGCCAGACCCATATCGGAACAGGGCGAGATAGACTCTTAACCGAGCCGATTCGGGATTACCTGAACAGTATGATCACCAACCGAACTACCGAAATCTATCCCGACTATACTGGCGATACGGCGGAAATGCATATTTTCTCCTACACTGAGCATATGCCAAGCAAAGAAGTACAGGTTCAGCTGTATCCGGCGAAGTAATCGCCATCTTTTCGAACGCAGCGATCGCATTTATCATTAAAGGCTGTGACACTCCAATCTATCCCTCCAAAATCGAATGCCGAATAACAAAGAATAACAAAAACGCCGGCTTCCCTTTCGGGACAGCCGGCATTTTGTCTGGATTTTATTCAAATCGTGAACCTATTCAACTCGTAACTCCATTCAGTTCGTAATCCCATTCAGTTCGTAATCCCATTCAGTTCATAAACCCATTTCTCTTCCCGTCCGAAGTCTGCTCCCGAAGCTATCCGCTTATACGTAAAAATTAGTCGATCGTCCTTCCGTTCCTCAAAGCGCAGTCTCGACTGAAGCAGCAGAAGCTCTCCCGTATTGCCCGTCACCGCGTCCCAAGCGCGAACTTCGTCTTCATCCGGCAGTTCTTTATACAGCAGTACAGCTTCTCCCGTCTTCAAATCGATCACCGTCGGCTGCAGCGTATCGAAAGCGCGTACGAGCAGGTAATCCGTCGTCACAGACTCCACGATGAACGGTCCTTTTTGTCCAGTTAACTCTTCCAGATCGTAGACCGCTGCCGCGCTGCCTCCTGCACCCAAGACATCAACGACGTTTCCGTCCGTCAAATAGGTTCGCTGCGCAGACAGATCGCGAGGGCCCATTTCACTGGAAACATACAGACCGGAATAACGAAAATGGACCTGCCGCTGCACAATACCGTCCTTCACCAAAAATTGATACCGATTATGTACATTCTGCATAGCAGCGCCGTATTCCCGTCCGACCGTAAGCAAATAAGCGTCTCCGCCCAGATTCTGCATATCTACTGTTCCCCACTCTAGATCCGAAACGTCCGCACCTATAAGTTTCTTCGGCACGCCGGATTCCAACGCATACACCTCTCCTGTGGCAAAAGAAACCCAAGCCGTCCGTCCTCCCGACGAATCCATCCGGTAACGCCCCGGATCTTGCAGCGTAGCGCTTGCCGAAACGTTATCCCATCCGGCTTTGGTCTTCAATGCGCTCGACAGGGCTCGCAGCGGAATATAAATCTCTCCATCTTCGGCAAAAGCCGAGCTGCTTTTCACTTTCCGACCGTCAATCTCCGCTCTCTCGCTTCCAACCTTCATTCGCAGATTCGTATCCGGACGCAGCAGCGTCAGCGTATGCGAGTCCCGATTATAATCGGCAAGAAATCCGAGCAGCTCCGACGCCGCTTCGAGAGACATATACGCGCGTCCCTCCCGAATTTCCAGTCCACCGCTGTTTACATTCGAGCCGTTTAGAATCAGCGAAGCCTTTTCCGGCGGGGCCGCATGCGATACGGGAGAGATCAGGAGGCTGCCTGCGAGCAGTCCGGCCGCCCATTTGCTCCATCTATTTTTCATATAAGTATTTCCTCCAGTCGGCTGACCCCAAATAGACAGAGGTCTACTCCATTAAGACGTTCGGCGGCGGCAAAAGGTTTCCTAATCGGCCGATCCTTTTTAATAGCCGTGAACAAAAAGTGAAAAGCCCGCCAATCTGCCTCCTTTCCGAGTCGGGGAGGGGCTTTTTCGGTTAATACAGCTAGGATGTGTTTCCAAATCGAAAGGAGCCAACAACCGATGAGTGAAAAAGTGTTTATCAGTCCAGCCAAGTACGTACAAGGCAAAGATTTGGTCGACAAAGCCGGAGAGTATGTCAAAGTGCTCGGCAAATCGGCGCTCGTAATCGCGGACAAAATCGTATGGCCAATCGCCGGCGACCGTGTGGTAAAAAGCCTTGAAGAAGCGGGAGTTAAAACGATCAAAGTCGAATTCCAAGGCGAGGCGTCCCGAGGCGAGATCAAGCGGATTGCCGATTTGGGAGAAGACATCGACCTTGTTGTCGGCGTAGGCGGCGGCAAGACGCTGGATACGGCCAAGGCAGTCAACGATGTACTCGGTGCCTCGTGCGTAATCGTACCGACGACGGCTTCTACCGATGCACCAACAAGCGCATTGTCGGTTCTGTATACAGATGAGGGTGCATTTGACGCATACTCGTTTTACAAAAAAAATCCCGATCTTATCCTCGTCGACACCAAGGTCATCGCCGGCGCTCCGCCGCTGTTCCTGACTTCCGGTATCGCCGATGCCCTCGCGACCTGGGTGGAGTGCCGTGCCGTTATCGAAGCCAGAGCGACGACAATGGCCGGCGGTTTGACGACACTTGCAGCGGAAGCGATCGCACGCAAATGTGAAGAAACGCTGTTTGATTACGGTCTGCTCGCTTATGAGTCGGTCAAACGCAAAGTCGTAACTCCGGCGCTCGACGCCGTTATCGAAGCAAATACGCTGCTGAGCGGACTCGGCTTTGAAAGCGGCGGTCTGGCCGGCGCACACGCCATCCACAACGGCTTTACCGTACTGGAAGGCGATATCCACCATATGACGCACGGCCAGAAAGTCACGTTCGGTACACTGGTACAGCTGGCACTGGAACGCCGCCCACTCCATGAAATTGAACGTTATATCGACTTCTATTTGAAGCTTGATCTGCCGGTGACACTTGAGGATCTGCATTTGAAAGACGTTTCGAACGAAGACCTCTACCGCGTTGCCGAAGCCGCGACCAAGGAAGGCGAGACCGCGCACAATCTGCCGTTCCCGGTAACAGCCGGCGATGTGCTCGACGCCATTCTGGCAGCGGATCAGTATTCGCTGGCGTATAAGGCGAAGACCGGACGCTGAGTTCTACTGCTTCATTATTCTTAACGTCTATATCGACAATTGCAAAAAAGCGGCCGTTCCCTGGAAAGGGCGGCCGCTTTCTATTTTGATAAGTTTGCTCATCTCGATTCACACTGCGCTTTCTTCCGGTTCAGACCGATTCTTTGCCTGAGAACGTTCATTTAACAGCTGTTCCACACCGTCAGCGGGAAGCGGTCGGCTGAGGTAATAACCCTGAACTTCGTCGCAGCCGGCTTCGCGAAGAAATTCCAGCTGATTCTCCGTCTCTACTCCCTCGGCCAGCACTTCCATGTTTAGACTGCGGCCGATCGCAATGATAGCCTGGACCATGCTGCCCCGTTCGGCTTCGGTATCGATACCATCGACGAAAAACCGATCAATCTTCAGCAGATGCGGTTCAAATGTGCGCAGGTATTTTAGTGAAGCGTAACCGGTGCCGAAGTCATCGATTGCCAGCTTAATGCCCGACCTGCGCAGCAGTTGAAGCTGAGCCGACACTTTCTCGACATCACGGATAGCCAGAGACTCGGTTACTTCAATCGTAATGTATTCCGGGTCAACACCGGTTTCACGCAAGGTATGCAGGATCTTTTCGACAAATAGTTCGTCCTGGAATTGATAAGGTGACACATTAATGCTCATCCGCAGTGATCCGTAACCCTGTTCTCGCCATTCTACCTGCTGTCGACAGGCTGTCTTGAAGACCCATTCACCAATCGGGATGATCATTCCAGTCTCTTCAGCGATCGGAATGAACTCGACCGGCGAAATTCCGCCCAGCACGGGATGATGCCAACGAATGAGCGCCTCTACGCCGATAATGCTGCAGGTTTGAATGTTTTTTTGCAGTTGATAGTGCAGCGATATTTCGCCGCGTCCGATTGCACCACGCAGCTCCTGCTCGAGTTCAAGCTTATACGCCAATCGATCACCGAAGCTCGATTCAAAAAACTGGCTTTTCTGATGTCTGTTCTTTTTGGCTTCATGCATCGCGATATCCGCGTTTCGCATTAGCTCGTCTGCCGTCGTGCCGTCTCGTGGATAGAGGGAAATGCCGATGCTTGCCGATACGTATAACATGGTTTCATTCAGCATAACCGGCTTTTTGAACGCTTCCTCGATGGCTGCAATCGTCCGATACGCTTCGACCTCCCCTTCAAGCGGATCGACCAGAACCGTGAATTCGTCGCTGCCCTGGCGGGCAAGCAGACGGGTGGAAGGAACATATTCGAGCAGACGCTCGGCAACAATCTGAAGCAGCTTGTCTCCAAGCATATGTCCCATGCTGTCATTAATATGTTTGAAGCGGTCCAAATCGAAAAACAGTAAAGCAAGCTGATGATTTTCCGCTTCCGCTCTCTCTACGGCTTTGCAAAGTTCGGCATCAAATTTCCTCCGATTGGCAAGCCCGGTAAGCAGATCATGATTGGCTTCATGCTCTTTGACTTCTACCGTATGGCTCAATCGGTGCAGCAGATAGTCATTTTCGATGAAAGTAAGAATTAGACGAATAATAATGAGCAGCATAGCAAACGCACTGCCAACCACCATTACATTAAATTTCGACAGCTCTTCAAGAATAATCGCGAACAGCGCCACCAAGCTGATATAAGGCAGCAGCAGCCGTACCCAGTTCAGCTTCTTCTGCACAGAGGCGGACAGCCGTCTCTCCTTTTTGCTCTCTACTGTGTACAGCGATTCCATACCGGCAGCTGTCAAACATAATACTGAAGCCGTCCAAGTCACATCGATTGGACTGCCCAGCATATAAGTACCGCTCAACTGCATATACAGATAAACCGAATCTCCAAATGTCAGCAGAAGCGTACCGGCAAGAAGACCCATATGGGTTCGACTGCTGCCGAGCGACTGGTTGGCGAACAGCAGAAGACTGAAGAGGAACAAATTGCCCAGATCGATAATGGGATAGCTGAGATTGACAAATGCCGGCAGCCAACTGCTGACCAGCATCGAAGATTCCAACATGGGTGCAATAAGCAGACTCCAGCTGCAGACGCCTATAGTTGACATAAAGATTGCAGCGTCCAGAAAATACTGCATCAAACGCATGCCTTTAAGACGCTGATAAACGACAACAAGCAGCGCCATGAACAAAAAACAACCTTCGGCAATCCAAAATAAATCGGCAATGCTCGGCGAAGGCAGAACAATACGATCGGACAGTGTATCGGCAAACAAGGTCAAAAGAGAAAGCAAATAACATAAGCCGCTGGCAGCATTAAGCAGCCAGAACAGGCGATTGTTCCGTTCAGAGCGTGCTGTTACGTACAGCAGCAGCAGCGTACAAGCCAATATTGGCAGTATATTCAGATGCCCGATCCATGTAAGCGCGGTCTCATTTCCTTGATATATGTGAGATAGAATGAAGAATAGGATGAGATAACCCGCAGAGATTCCATAAAAGATTTTTTTCTGTTTCATTTCCGCGGCCTCCGGACGATGATAAGGATAGTCCTTATATCGGTCTTTGCCTTGCTTTTACTTAGATGTTTTTACTTTTTATTACATTTAGGACCTTGGTAGGATTGTTCTCCTCCTTTAGCAGGCCGTATCAACTGCGTTGTTTCCACGCCGAAATCAGCTTTTGACAACAGAAAAAACCGAAACGCATGCGTTCCGGTTTTTTCCCTTTATATATGCCGCTATGGCTCGGGCTTTTTCGCTGGACGTTAATCGCTTGTGTTCGCGGTCATACCCAGGATGCTGCGAATCATTCCCATATCGCCGGCCGTTTCTTCCAGCATCAACAGAATCGATCCTCCCTGAATAGCTTCATCATATCTTTTCGCTTCTTCGCTGCTGAAGCCGAAGTTCGTAAAGTCATCTTTCCAACCGTTGCCACCGTAGTACGTATCCGATCCGATAAATTTGTGCGCAAGCGGGCCTGCTGCCACATATGGACCGACGTTCGTAAACTCGCTTGGGCTTTCCGATTCGCTAAACGTATCGCGAATACTGTTCAGGAATCCTTTAGACTCTTCCGGTTGAGTATTCGCCTCCGGCGATTTGATATTTGTATCTTCACTGATTTCCTCGATATGCTGCGGATCACGGCCGATGATCGTAATCTGGTCGCTGCCGACGCCTTGTGCTTTGAGCTGTTGAACGGCTTCCAATGCCCCTTGCTCGGTAGGGAACACGCCGATGATCGTTCGATTTGTCATAATGACTTCCTCCTGTCTAATCTGTTCATGGTGGAGCGTATCCCGCTACCATCCCTTCCTTCTATTAACCTTTTCCGATCCTTTCTAACCGAATAACCATTGGGAAGGGATGCCTTGGATTTTTGCGGATGGCTTCGTTATAATGAGGTTTCGAGCCGCGGAATTGTCCGCGTCGACGGATCAAGGCGCAAACTGATATGTGCCGCAACAGGAGGGCTTTTCTTAATGAACAAATTGCAACTGGTAACGATCGAAAACGATGATCAACTGCGGCGCTGTCTCGCCGTACGGCGGGAAGTCTTCATTGAAGAACAGCAGGTGCCCGAAGAACTGGAAGTCGACACCTACGACCAAATCGGCTCGTCAGCCGGACACGTCCTGCTGATGACTGAAGACGGAGACGCTGGCGCAGCTCGCTTCACTCCTTACCGGGAAGCGACGGTCAAAATGCAGCGCGTCGCCATTCGCTCCGCCTATCGCGGCCGTGGGCTTGGACGCGTACTGATGACGGGACTGGAAGCGGCAGCGCGTTTGGCGGGATACAGGTACGCTGTTCTGGACAGTCAGTGTCATGCGGAACCTTTCTATAAATCACTCGGATACCGTACTGTTCCCGGCGAACCTTTCTACGATGCAGGCATTCTGCACGTGCGGATGGAAAAGGAACTGTAGGATTTGGTATTTGGTAGGAATGAGCGATAGAAAAGCCGGGGCATGCACCCCGGCTTTTTGGTTATTCTGCTGTTCTGTTGTTTACCGAATTGTCGTTTGAGACCATACTTCCCTTTTCTGGTATCAGCGACAGAAGGGACGAACATACCGGTCGTTCTTTTTGCTCCTTATCCACGGAAGGAACGAACATACCCGTCGTTCTTTTCTCTCCTTATCCGCGAAACGAACGAACATACCGTTTGTTCCTTTCGCTGTTTACCCGCGAAACGAACGAACGACGAAGCGATGCTCCCGTTTGTCGAGCACCGTGCCATCCTCCAATGTAACGGTCTGATCGTTGTGCTTCACAATATGCGTTCGCGCAGCCAGCAGAGTGCTTCCCTGCCAGACCATTATGGCCGAACGGAACAGAATAGCGTGTTCAAACTGCCGCATCGTTCTCATCACATACCCGATCGGATTCGGACGTCCGGCTGCCTGCCGGCTTTCCTGCGGAAGAATATCAATCTCACGGATTGACATAATATCTTTCATGCCGATCCGGATCCCGCCCGGACTAAGTACCACATACTGCTCTTTATCATTCCAGCGGATCAAGGTCCCGTAGCGCTTTGTCTGATACGGTCCGCCATTGTCGACTACCACTTTCTTCCCCACCCAATGTTTCAAAGCGCGCACCTCCGGGCATTCGCTTTACAGCGAAGGTATTTCCCAATTTATCGGCTGAATGCCGTGGGATTCCAAATAATGATTGGTTTGCGAAAAAGGCCTGCTGCCGAAAAATCCACCCCTTGCCGATAAAGGACTCGGATGCACGGATTTCAAGATTCCGTGCCGATTCGCATCGATCAAGGCTTCTTTTTTTTGAGCATGGGCTCCCCACAAAATGAATACTGCAGGCTGCTCCCGTTCTCCGATCGCTTGAATAATCGCATCGGTAAAACGCTGCCATCCCAGCTTCTGATGCGAAGCCGCTTGGCCTTCTCGCACGGTCAGCACTGTGTTCAGCAGCAGCACGCCTTCTTCCGCCCAGTGAATCAGATAGCCGTGGTCAGGTACCGGAACGCCGAGATCCGAAGCCATTTCCTTATACATATTTCTTAGCGAGGGCGGAATCCGCACACCTGGTAGAACCGAGAAGCTCAATCCGTGCGCCTGTCCTGGTCCGTGATAAGGGTCTTGACCGAGAATCACCGCTTTGACAGAAGCAAAAGGGGTCAGCTTCAATGCCTGAAACAAAAGCGGCTCCGGTGGATACACAGTATGTGTCCGGTATTCTTCCTGAACCCGCTGCATCAGCTCCTTGAAATACGGCTGATGAAGTTCGTCTTTCAATACATCATCCCAATCGTTACCGAACATTTTGTCACTCCTTTCCCAATATTTCGACATGCCATGAAAAATTCGTCATGGCTTCTATTACCCGAAATCGATTCCTTCGCTCCGAACATCCAAAACGCTCAAAAAAAGCCGACTCTCGCGTGAACAAGAGCCGGCCTGGCGGTCCGGTAGACGTTAGAAATTATACTAGCATGTTTAGGAGCACTGCGCAATTTGGCAAGCACTTTCAACCGGTTTATTTTCGTCCATAGTCGGCTTTAATTTCGCCCCAATCCCGGGTTTCCCATTTCATGATCTTTGTGCTGTATGGGTGCGTTTCCAGCCACTCTACTGCCCGGTCAACCAACATCCAGATTTCCTCGGTCGACTTATCGCGCGGCAGCGTGGAAGATACTCTGCGCTGTTTCACCCATTTGATCGCATTGACGGAGTCGCTGTAGACCGATTTATCACTACCTTCACGCTGGATATGAGCCAAAGCATGCACAATTGCGAGAAATTCACCAAGGTTATTTGTTCCTTTTGCAATCGGTCCGTGTGAAAAAATGACCTCGCCGGTTGCCGTATCCACTCCCTTGTATTCGACAGGGCCCGGATTACCGCGTGTCCCTACGTCTACCGAGATACTATTGTAATCGATGTCACTTGTCGGTTTTGCTCCCGCTCTAGGGGCTGTCGGCTTTTTAGCAGCTCCACTGCCCGATCTTGCGTACGGCTTGGCTCCACCGGCGTATGCCGCTTCCGCCTCACTTTTCGATTCGAAAGACTTATACCGGGCACCCGGAAATCCGTCGACCTGTGCTTTGCATTCTGCCCAGGTGGCGTAAATGCCAGGCTGTCTGCCTGTCCAGACTACATAAAATTTAGACTTGCTCATGCGCACCTCCAGCCGCTGGGGCTTTTTAGAAAACTTTTTAAAGTACAAAATACTCATGGGATATCAAACACTTCATTATAAATGTTCGCTTCGTGGAAATGCAACAGAAGAAGAATCTTTTGGAAGAGGAAAGTCATTTCGTTTGCGCTTTTAGTTCATCTCCCTACTAACTGCCTCTATACCCGTTTCCTCATCCCTTTGTATACACTTGTATACAAAACTTTATAATGATAAACTATTTACATATTAGATGTCGTTGTTCAATCTTATTCTTATATTCAAGGAGCTGGTTCATGCCCATGTCCAAATTTGGAACCCCTTCAATGGGACGTATGAAATTTGATGAAAATACCGAAAAGCCCGATCTGTCGTCTGCCATGCTGCGCCGGATTGCCGCTTATTTCTACCCTTACCGAAAACGCACCCTTATCGTATTCGCCGTCTTGACGATCACTTCGCTGCTCGGTCTTCTGCCTCCCCTGCTGATTCAACAAATTGTCGATCGCGCGCTGCCAGACCGGGATCTGCGGTTACTCGCCTTCCTTGTATCGGCTTCGCTTGCGACAACCATTCTCTCCGGTGTACTCGGCGTGCTGCAAAGCTACCTGAATACGTACATTTCGCAGCATATCGTGTACGATATGAAGAACCGAATGTATCGCCATCTGCAAAGCCTGCCGCTGTCGTTTTTTTCGAATGTCAAACAGGGTGAAGTCATTACTCGCATGACAAGCGATATCACCGGTATTCAAGGCGTTTTTAGCGGTACTATCGTCAATTTCGCCAGCAATCTGCTGATTCTTCTCACAACCTCGTTCACCCTTTTTATTATGAATTGGAAGCTTGCGATACTTAGTCTGTGCGTGCTGCCGTTATTTGCCGCTCCTACCCGTCGTATGGGCCGCGTTCGCTGGAAATTCGCCAAGCAAACGCAAGAAAAGCTGGGTGAGCAGAACCGAATCATTGAAGAAACACTCGGCCTCAGCGGCTATCTGCTGATGAAGCTGTTTGCGCGGGAATCCCGCGAGTACGAAGCTTTTCGCGAAGCCAATGCCGAAACTACCCGACTGCAAATTCGCGAATCTACTGCAGGCCGTTGGTTTATGATGATGGTCGGCACTTTCGGTACGATCGGTCCTATGCTCATCTATTTATACGGCGGTTACCTGTTTATTCAGGGAGAAATTTCGGTCGGCGCCATTATCGCGTTCGTTGCTCTGCTTGGTCGTCTGTACGGTCCTGTAGGCCAACTGACCAACCTGTATGTCGATATCAAGCGTTCGGTTGCCTTGTTTCAGCGCATCTTCGATTACTTTGATATTGTCCCGGAAATCGCGAATCTACCGGACTCTTCTCCAAAATTCCCGCAGGGCGGCATACAGTTTCGTGATGTCGGCTTCGCTTACCGCCCTGACAAGCTGGCACTGCGTGGTATTTCCTTTACAGCGGAACCCGGTACAATGACCGCCTTGGTGGGACCGAGCGGTGCAGGCAAAACGACGATTACCCAGCTGATTCCCCGACTATACGAAGTTAGCGAAGGGCAAGTTTTGATCGGGGAAACGGACGTACGCGCCCTGACACTGGAATCACTGCGATCGAATATTGGACTTGTTACGCAGGACACCTATCTGTTCAACGGTACGATCCGCGAGAACCTGCTGTATGCCGACGAACGTGCCGATGAAGATCGGATGATCGCCGCCTGCCGAGCCGCTTATATTCACGACTTTATCGCTTCCCTGCCGGACGGTTATGATACGCTTGTCGGCAACCGTGGGATCAAACTGTCCGGCGGCGAGAAGCAGCGTATTGCGATCGCGAGAGTACTGCTGAAAAATCCTCCGATCGTCATTCTCGACGAGGCCACCTCTGCGCTGGATACACGTTCCGAACATTACGTACAGCAGGCGATGAAGGCGCTGCTCGTCGGCAAGACAGGCATTGTAATCGCCCATCGCCTCTCTACCGTTCGCAGTGCCGATCAGATTCTCGTTGTGGAAAACGGCGTGATCGCCGAACGAGGCCGCCATGAAGAACTGCTGGCGCTCGGCGGCTTGTATAAAGAGCTGCATGATAAACAGTTTGCGGTACAAAATCCGGATTGATGCCAATGGAGGCGTCTTCTATCCTTAACTTGGTAAACTGTCTATGCTTTTGCCCGCAGTCATGTGATATCCCTCCTTCGGAGCTTGGATTACGGCGTTACGGAAATGCTGTTCCATCCTTCCCACGAAACGGAAGAACTCAAAGCCATTACGGATTCCTGGCCTTTTCGTCTATTCGACTATGATCTGTTTCTCGATCCCGAGGTTCGCCATACGCTGGAGGAAGATAATATTGAACTCATCGGCTGGCGCGAACTGCGTGATATACAGCGCGGCTTATCGCTTGGCTGAAGACGCAGCCGTTCTTATTAAACTTGAAAAACAGATCAAAGCCGCGGAAGAAATTCCGCGGCTTAACTGTTCTCAATCAAAACGAACCAGCTCGCTCACTTTCACCGCACGTTCCTGTGCCATTGAAAGATTGGCCGCGATTCCTGTAAGAATCGAGCGTGCACCGTCAACATGGTCGGCCGCCCGATTGAATCGATCTTCTACGGGCTCTCCGAACAGATCGTTCAGCAGCACCGGGTCGCCGCCGCCGTGGCCGCCTTCCCCTTCTTCAAACTCCGCTTTGTAAGGCTCCCCGAACATTGGGAAAACAAGAATGCTTGCGCCTTGAAGTGCGCCTTCCAAAGCTTTGTCGCCGCCAGAATTGACGTAAGACTGCTCAACCACATTGGCTTCGATCCGTCCCTTAGTCCCGTTGAATGCAATCCGGTAGCCTTCCCAAGGCAGGTAAGCATTGAGCGAATAAGTTAACAGTGCACGGTTTTGATACCGGACCGTAACGCTCATCGTATCTTCGATCGAGATGCCGTCGCCGAATACGCTCTGATCGCGGCGGTAGCCGTCTTCACTCTCCGCATCGAGATACATTGCTTTCAGATGCTCGTTGTCGTCCAGCGTTAGTGCAAAGGGGTCGCCTTCCGCATTCGGATTGCCTGTAGCCCGATCATAGAACTTCGTAACACCGCGTCGTTCGGCATTTTCTCTCCCATAGAATAGCAGATCACCCATCGCAAACACGGTCTCCGGCTGTGAACCGATCCAGAAATTCACCAGATCGAAATGATGTGTCGACTTGTGCACGAGCAGTCCGCCGCTGTTGCGTTTGTCCCGATGCCATCTGCGGAAGTAGTCGGCGCCGTGCTTCGTGTTCAGCAGCCATTCGAAATGAACGGAAGTAACGTCCCCGATTGCTCCGTCTTCGATCAATTCCCGGATTTTCGTATGATGCGGGGCGTAGCGATAATTGAAACTCACCCGCACTTTGCGGCCTGTACGCGCAACAGCGTCCAGAATCTCTTGGCATTTCTCCGCATCGGTTGTCATCGGCTTCTCCGTAATGACGTCACATCCCAGTTCCATCGCCCGAACGATATACAGATAATGCGTACGATCCACGCTGGTTACGATTACACAGTCCGGCTTTAGTTCCGCAATCATCTCGTCGAACCGATCGCTGCTATACGTTTGGACTTCCGGATAATCGTACTTCTCCCGCAGCATGCGATTAGCGTAATCCATTCGTACCCGGTTAATATCGCAAAAAGCGAGCAGTTCCGCCGTTTCGCGGAATCGTCCGGCGATCGCCCCATAGAAAAATTCTGCCCGGCCCCCCGTTCCGACCAGGACATACGTTTTTTTGCCCATATTTATTTCCTCCTCGGCTTGGTTCTTCTCCATGTAAGCGTAATGCAAAAAGGGATTTTCCGCTCCGCTTTTATCGCTTCAATGAAGGCAACCCCGCTTTTTTTGCGAATGCTCATAAATACAAACACAAAAAAAACGGTTCATTCGAACCGCTTGAAAGTCTCGAATCTTAAGCACGCGGCGACAGCCGGATCTTCACCGTCTTGTCGAACGGCGTCATCAAGTTCAACAGCACGACCTTGCAGCCGTCCGGCAGATTCGCTTCGCGTACCGTTGGCGACAGATGGGCCAGTTCGGCACCTGTTAGCTCGATCCAGTCCTCGCCGCACTCGAAGCGGAGTGTTCCGCCACTCCACAACCATCGATCTCTGCCCACTTCCCTGAGCTCACCGGAAACGATCTCCCCTTCGCTGCCGAATACAAACGACAACTGTGTCATGACGTCAACAGGCTCGTCGGCTTTCACATTTAAGTCCCACCCGTCTTCCAAAGGGATCAATTCCGTTTGCACACGAAAAGTCTGCTCATGGGTCAACTCCCGATTATGATGCGGCAGCAAATACCAGGGGCTCACTTCGCTGCCTGATCCTAACGCAGCAGACGCTTCGACTTTCGGCGGCAGGAGTTCGACCGGCCCATAATAGCCTTTGCGCTGTTCGCCGGACAATCGGTATCCTCCACTATCCAGTCTCTCCATCTTCTGCATCGGCACATAGCCGGGATAGAAATACGAAGATGCCTGAACGGCGAGCAGCCGCGTCTCTCCATGGCGCAGAGCGAAGAACGACGGCGTCTCGGTCATCAGAGTGACGCTGGTATTTCCGTCCCGGATTCGGGCAACAGGCGCGCCAAAGTCAGTATGCAGACGGCTGTGAGATATACGGCCGTAATGACCGACCTCTTCCATGCCGTTCAAATAGCCCGCCCGCAAAAATTCGCCGTTCAATACCTTCTCATAGCTTGCCGGTACCGCCTCTTCGCCGGCTTCGAAAGGACCTCTGAGCTCCGGCTCCAGCAGCATGCGAACCAGCACATGAACAGAAGCGACTCCCGGACCTTCCAGCGTTTCTCCTGCCAGCTTCGCCATTCCCACAAACAGCGGGTCTTGGTCTTCCAATGCCAGTATGGCGTAAGGTAGATAATACGGCGACAGATCGTGAAACCGGCCCAGATCCTGTCGACCGGAATAATCGGTCACAACCTCGCCGGACGGATGCACCAGATAGACCATCATGCGCAGATTGAGTCTCACAGGTTCCAACAGCTCCCGCCGATTCAGCAGCTTGGCGGCATAGATCAGCATAATGTCGCTGACCGCACTATAAATGCCGTTGCTTCGCTCCGTCCATTCCCCATCCGGTGTAATATCCATTCCTTCCGCCAGCCACTGTTCGGCCCGGCGGACAGTCTCTTCTCCGCCGAACAACCGATACAGACAGCCAAGCGCAGCACACAATACCCAGCGGTGATTCGGCGTATGGCACCCGCCGGTCAGCATTGCCGGCAGCGTCCGCTTCAGAAACAGCTTCATGTTGTCCAAGACAGGTGTGAGCGGCGCCCAATTCTCCCGTTGCAGCAGCTCGTACAGCTGATAATAACCGACGATAACAAAAGCGGTGTCCGGCGGCGAATGATAGTTGGTCCAGCCGGGAGAGATCGATCCGTCTTCATGCTGGGACCGCAGCACAAATTCAGATGCCAACGTCAGCCGCTCCAGCAGTTTCTCGTTCCGATAGTAAGACGAATCAGAGTTCGCCAGCGCGGCTCCCCAATTGCACATCTCGGTCGGCGTCCCTGTCGTATGATTGACCCAGGCGATTCCTGTCGCCGGATCGACCGTACCGCCGTAATAGCGGCTTTCCGGATCCATCACTTGACGGGATAACCCGAGTTGTACCGCTTCATCATTTTTTTGTACCAGCCGTTTATAGATTTCAGTGTTTTCTTTCTCAATAATTCGCATGATCGCGCTCCCTCCCCCGGGCTGCCAATTTTGTCGACAGCAGCCGGTGGCTTTCTTCGATCTCATCCGGCAGGCAGGCCGCCTTCAATTCGTATACCTTTACTTTCGCCCGCTCGATCATCGGCAGATAGGCGTCATAGAACTCCCGGTCCCCACTGTGGACATAAGGACACCAATGATCGGACAATCCGATTGTCTCGTGAATATGTACGCCGACGATGTGATCCATCAAGCCGTTCATTTCGCCGACGCTGTCATACAGACCGAGACGGTCCATCATAATCGCATGGCCCGTATCGTACCAGATTCCTACCGGCGCGCCCCGCAGCCTATCGATCACGTTCTTTGCTTCCGCCAGTGTCGGTATCTGATTTGGACGCGATCTCGTTTCGATACCGAACGATACATTCAACCCGCGCGATTCGGACGCCTCGCATGCTTCCTCCAGACTGACAGCGATCCTCTTCAGATAGCTTTCGGCTTCGCGTTCTCTTTGTTCCAGAAATAAACGCCAAGCCTGCAGATAAACTTCCGATTCAGTGCCCTGCTCATGGTAAAGCTTCTCCAGCATTTTCACATCCGCATGATCGATCGGTACTTCGCCCGGATGAACAACCACCGCCTCCGCTCCGTACCGATGTGCGTATTCCGCCGAGCCGACAAGCAGCTCTACCGCTTTTTTACGCTTGGTTTCGTCCGCGAATCCGAGCAGCATCGAATCGGTTCCGTAATCGGGGTCAGCAGTATGGGGAAAGGTATTGTGCACACTGGAGACGACGATCTTCCCGCATTCGATCATCGGCTCAATGTCCTTCAGCATCCTCTGCGTTACGTTATAATTCAACTCTACACGGCGGAATCCGAGGTTCACAATTTCTTCGATCATTGCCCGAGCATCTGGTTGACGCTTGATATTCCAGCAGGTCGAGAACGAAAACTCTCCTTTGTCCCGCATCGCCGCGTCCTCCTTCCGCTTCTCGCAGCCTTTTTCGCTTTCACTCTAATTCGCTGCTATTCCGACTTGCTTTTGTTCCAGCTTGTTCCTGTCCTCATTTGTTTCAACTCAGCCTTTCACAGCTCCCAACATGACGCCGCTGACGAAATATTTTTGCAGCCAAGGGTACACGCACAGAATCGGAACGGTAGCGAAAATGACGGTAGCGGCTTTGAGTGCTTCCGGTGTCAGCGCTGCACGGTTTGCCCCTTCCATCTGCGTCAGCTCGGTGACCATATTGTTCTGCACCATCTGGAACAGCTTGAGCTGCAGCGGATAGATCTGCGGATCCGTCACATACATCAGCGCATCCTGGAAACCGTTCCAGCGGCCGACCGCATAGAAGAGCGCCAGTGTTGCCATGACAGGCAGCGACAGGGGGAGCACAATTCGAAGCAGGGTGTTGATAAACGAGCTGCCGTCAATTTCCGCGGATTCTTCCAGACTCGGCGGAATATTTTTGAAGAAAGAGATCAGGATAATGAGGTTGAACGGACTGACCAATCCTGGCAGAATCAGCGCCCAGACCGTATTGATCATATTCAGATCGCGGATCAGCAGGTACTCTGGAATGATGCCGCCGCTGAAGAACATCGTAATAATGATCATGTACATGAAAAATTTGCGCCCTTTCAATCTGCCCTTGGTCAGCGGGTAGGCGGCGGCAATCGTAAACAGCATGCACAGCAGCGTCGTTGCCAGCGTCAATATGACAGTGAAGCCGAGCGAATTCAGCATGGACTGGTCGGAGAAGACTTGGACATAGGCGTCCCAATTGAATTCCACAGGCCACAGCGTGACTTCACCCGAGGTGATTGCACGGTTCGAACTGAGCGACACGGCGATTGTATGAACAAACGGAGCCAGACAGAAGATAACGAATAGGGATACGAATGTAATGTTGACGGTATCAAAAATTCGGTTGGAGGTACGTTCACTCATCGAATTGACTCTCCCTTCCTCACTTCGGTTAGCGGCGCCGCATTACAGGATGCCGTCTCCGGTCGTTTTTTTGGAAATATAGTTGGAGCCCAGAATAAAGATCAGACCGACAACCGCTTGGAACAATCCGACAACCGTTGCCAGCGTATATTGTCCGGACTCCAGGCCGATTCGGTAGACGAACGTGCTGAGCACGTCGGAATATTCGCGAACTGCAGTATTACCGATAATGTACGGACGATCAAAGCCGATACTGACCATCCGGCCGAGGTTAAGAATCAGCAGCGTGACGATAGTCGGCTTGATACTCGGAAGCGTAATATGCCAGATTTTCCGCAGCCGGGAAGCTCCATCTACATCGGCCGCTTCAAACAATTCTTTGTTTACGCCGGTCAGCGCCGCCAAATACAGAATCGTGCCCCAACCTGCGCTCTGCCAAACACCGGTGAACAAATAAGTAACCAGCCAAGAGTTTTTCTCCGTCAAAAAAGGAATGGCTTCGAACCCCATGCCTTGCAGCAGGCCGTTGATCATCCCCGATTGAGTACCGAACAGCTGATACACAATCCCGCCGATAATAACCCAGGAAATAAAGTGCGGAATATACAGGATCGTTTGGGAAATGCGTTTGAAACGGGCGGAACGGATCTCGTACAGCATGATCGCCAAAATGATTGGAGCAGGGAATGAGACGATCAGATCCAGGAAGTTCAGCATGAACGTATTGCGCAGCGTAATATAGAAGTCGTTCATCGCAAACACTTCGCGGAACGCTTCCAACCCGATCCATTCACTGCCGTTTATGCCTTGAAACAGATTGAAATCTTTGAATGCGATCTGTACGCCGTACATCGGACCGTAGCGGAAGATGAGGAAATACAGAATTGGAAGCGACAGCAGCGCATACAGCTGCCAATAGCGCTTGAAGTAAGTTGTGCGTTTATTCAGTTCGCCGTATCCATTCATCTGAGTCAGAGTCGATTTCGCCTTAGTCACGTCGTTCTCCTCCTGTCGGGCACAGCGGCCTTTTTTCTGCCGAGCGCCGGGCCTTTGCCTTAAAAATCGGCCGAAGCGAAGCGGAATGTTCCGCATTTCCGCTTCTGCTTCGGCCCTTTTCCCGGTTTCGGTTTTGGATTAACCCTGTTCCTGCAGCGCCTGCTCCAGTTCTTTCTGCAGTTCTGCTCCGCCGATATTCATAAAGTCTTTCATTTCGCGCTCATATACGGCTTCGAACTGGTCGGGCTTCGCCATGGTGGACTGTACGATAATGACTTTAAGCTTGTCGTTCAGCGCCGTGCCGTATTTGGCTTCCGCCTCGATCGGACGGTCGAACACGATCGGACCGATTGTATCGGTATTGGCGACCGCAATCGACTGCCGCATCAATTCCTGGTTTTGTTTCGGGAATCCTACGGTCCAGGCTTCTTCGTTCGTTTCCTGGTCGCCGATCACTTTGCCGTTCGCCAGGATCGCCATATCGCCGCCGTTATAAACCCGGTCCTTTATTTCCTGCGCGGCGTCTTCCTTGACGACCGGAATACCGTCTTCCATCACGTAGTTCTCGCCTTCTACGCCGGTAGACATGGTCAGCAGATTATCACCGGACGCCATCCAATCCAGATACTTGACGGCTTCTACAGAGCGTTTGCTGCTTTTCGGAATCATGATGTACATCCCGTTGCTTCCGTAGCGGGATTTCGTGTACTTATTGTCGGCGTTCGGATTAGTCAGCGTATCGATTGCAGCGACTTCGCTGTCCGGAAGATTTTTCTTCAGATTGTCCAGCACGCCGTCTGCGTACAGAATCTGGCCGACGTCCTCTGTTATGAAACCGACATTACCGTTCTGGAAGTCTTTCGCCAGCTGTTCTTCTTCCTCGTCGAGGCTGAAGTCTTGGCTGACCAGCCCTTCGTTGTACAGTTTATTCATGAACTGCATCGCTTCTTTGAATCCTTCGTGCAGCGGCAGCTCGTAGCGCTGGCTGTACGTTAGATCGCCTTGAATCGGTTTGATGAACGAGTAGATCAGCGGCTCGTAGCCGGAAGGTGCAAGCGCCAGACCCATCGGAATGTTTTTACTGCCGAGACCGCCCGGATCTTTCTCTTTGAACGCTTTCAACGTTTCATACAGCTCGTCTGTCGTTGTAGGCGCCGGCATATTCAGCTTGTCCAGCCAATCCTGCCGAATATAAGAGTTGTAGCGAGCCGTGATAGCCCGTTTGCCCGGAATAGCGAACTGCTGCCCTTCCAGCTGGCCGAACTTCAACGTCTCTTCACCAAGGTATTCTTTCAAATTCGGACCGTGTTCATTGATTAGTTCGCCTACATCGGTCAGACCGCCCTGCTGTGCATAACGATAAAATACACTGGAATCATATACAAACACGATGTCCGGAACGTCGCTGGCGCTTGCCATCAAGACGTTCAGTTTGGTCGTTTCCTCGGAACGCTGCACCGGAACGAATTCAACATCGATATTGTTTGGGTCGCCGAATTCCTTCTGGACGTACTGCGTCAGCCAGTTATTCGTAATAGTATGAGGCGATGGGCTGTTGCCCCGATCAAACACTTCGACCTTCAATGTAACGCGTTTGCCATCTCCGCTGCCGTCCGATGCTGCTCCTTCATTGGAACCTGAACCGCAGCCCGACAGCAGTGATACCCCCATTAACGCGGTAAGCACTGCACCTGCTGCCTTCTTCATAACCCCTCTTCGCATATTTCCTGTCATTTTCCCATCTCCTTTGTCTGTAGTGTGACGGTACTTCGGACAATCCTCGTCTTCCGTTCAAGCAGCAGCTGCCGCCCGTGTGGAGTGAACTCAGTATTCCATACCGCTGCTTGTTCTGGCAATAAACTAGTTTCGGACGTTCTTTCTGTACAAAATCCCCCTTTTGGTTTATTCCATCACCCATTTTCATACAGTTGATTATTTTCTCCAATCCTCTAAAAGTAAGCGTTTACAACAAGCGGCTTAGGCGTTCAATAAACGATTTTCGTGCGATAAACTGGATTCGCAGACGCTTAATCGCAGCGATTTGACACCCTAAATTCCAAAACAAACGCTTTTCCGGTTATTAACGGTTTAAAATTCTCCAAATCGCACAAAGCCGCATGGCCGACATCTTCGCTGAGGAAGACGCTGCTCATGCGGCATAGGAACAAACGAGGGACATCAGATAAACAATTTCAATATTCAAATCTCAAGTTTCAATTTTCAAGTCTCAAATGGAGATAGTCCACGGTTTTGCCGGCGATAGTCACCGGGCGTAATACCCGATATCCGTTTGAAGACCCGACCGAATGTAATGGCATTGGCATAGCCGACTTGAAGAGCAATATCCTGAAGTGGACAATCGCTTTCCAGCAGCAGGCGTTCCGCTTCTTTCATTCGAAGCTGTGTCAGGAAGTCGACAAATTTCATGTCAAATTCTGTCTTGAACAGATAGCTCGCGTATTTGCCCGAAATCTGGAATCGATCGCTCAGATGCTTTAAGGACAGATCCGGATTCGCAAAGTTTTCTTCAATGTAAGTCTTCATTTCATTGACCATTGCGCGATAACTTTTTGTTTCGCTGACAGATACGTATAAACGGAATAGATCGGTCAAGTAATCTGCCAGCATGCTTTTCACTTCGGTCAGCGTATCTGCTTCGAGAAGGCGATGTTCAAATTCTGTCGTCCGTCCGTCGGACAATGCTTCCTGCAGCCCTTCGGACATTACGGCAACTTCCCGTCCGAGCATCTCTAACAGTGCCTGAATCAACGAGCGAATCGCTTCGTCTTGGACAAAGTCCCGCTCGAATTCTCCGAACAGCTTATCCAGCTGCTCGCGCCACTGACTATTGGACATCCGGAACTGCTTCACCAACTCGGCGATGGTCTGCAAATATTTGTACGTCTCGAGCAGCTGCGGAGAAGAGTCTTCGGCATTCGCCAGCACAATGTCTCCGCTTAACAGCAGTTTGTGTCGTATGACTGATTCGGCCGCTTCGTATGAAATCCGAATATTTTCCGCTCCTCGGACAATCGGCCCGATTCCGCAGCAGAGAGACAGACGAAGATGATCTTTTGCCCAGGTTCGGTAATTGCCGGCCAGCACACGAAGAGTTTCCGTCAATTGGCTGTCCTCTTCTTCGGCCAGAAAAATGACGGCCAGCCGATCGCTGCCGATCCATTCTGCCCAAGCCTGCAGGCCTGAGCTTCTTGCCAACTCTTGAAATACATTCATCAGAGCGAATTTGAGTGTATTTTGGTCGCCTCGCGTATAACGGTCGCGAAAGACGTTCTCGTACCGATCAATTTCATGGACAACAACGGCAAAACGTGAAGAAGCGGAGACCGATCCGAGCGGAGATAACACTTCCAAGCGCTCCGCAGCCTGCTCGGTCCGCTCGCCCCGCAGCAGATCGGAGAACAAACGGCTGCGTTGAAGGCGTTCATTCTCCCGGCTCTTCTGCTCGTAGTCCTTTGTATGATGGATCAGACTTTCCAGAACTCCGTCGATCAGCTTAAGCTCATCGGTTCTCGCTTCGCCATGATCCTGCGTTCGAATCTGATGTGCTTCGATCCGGTTCATGATAACCTGCACCGGCTTGTAATTGCGCCGAGTGATATAGATCAGATACAGAATCGCGCATACAACAGTTCCGACTGCAATCGCAACCCAGAGATAAGAGATAACCGATACCCAGCCGAACAGACTGCCTGACTTGATTCCGCTGGAAAAAGTCCATCCTAGTCTCTCCAACCGCAATTCGTTCAATGTCTGCCTTCCGTCTCCCGATTCCGCATGTGCTTGATAGATCGCTTCTCCATTTGCATTGGTGACGATCATGAATGAAAGCTGTTCATTCACCATATTGTCGACCAATCGTTCGATAGCACTCATCTTCACATTGATGACCAGCACACCTTCTGAGCCAAACGGCAGCGGCATATCCTTGTTAATTGTAAGGACACGAACAGGCTGCGTACTCAGACCGGATACGTATTCTCGAAGCGGCTGCCAACCCGGCGCAAGATCGCCTGCATCAATGCGTGCCAGCCAGCTTTCGTCAGAGAAACCTTCCACTTCGCTCAGACCGCTTTGCGTTACAACGCTCTTTTTTTCTTTGTCGTACAAATATGCGGACTCGATGTATACGGAAGAATCGATTACGCTGCGAAGGCTGCGAGCAATCGCATATACATTCGCTGTTCCTCCGCCTTCCGGCTCATGAAAATATGCCTTATAAGCCGGCGTTTCTTCAACGGTCTGGAGTACCGACATTTCGGCTTCTCGAACAGCTCGATCCACATTGTCCACCAAATAACGCGAGGCGGTACGGTCCGCTTTTTTTGTTTCCTGCCGGGAGATGTCGTTTACGAACACGAATGAAGTAAAGATCAGAATCGTAACGGTGAGCAAAAAAATCGGAAAATACGACAGCAGCAGCCGACGATACCATGTTCGAGACATTAGACAACTCCCTCCTTTCGTTTTGCGGACTGCAGATCGATAACTCTGGTCCGCAGCTGGTTTGTATCCAACAGCTGCGGATACGCCTTCCACCTAGTTCCGGTAGAGCGCTTCTCCAAGCAGAACGATAGCGAGCGCTTGACCGTAGGCCATTGGTGCAGTCACAATGTGTGCGTAATCCTCACGCTGTTTGCCAATCGGAGTGCCGGCGGACACCCCTTCAACAATGCCGTCTTCACGGATCTGCTCCAGCAACGCTTTTACGGTACGCATCGCTGGTCCGGCAAAGCTTTCCGGCAGCAGTCCTCGCCGTACGCCAAATAGAATGCCTGCAGCAATTGCTGCGGAACCGGACGTCTCGGTATAGCTGTCCGGGTCATCCAGCAGAGTATGCCATAGACCGCTCTTATGCTGAAGCCCCAGCAGCGCTTCGCTTTGAGCACGGAAAGTCTGATTCAGATAGAGGAGCACACCTTCGTCCAAGTATGGACGCATCAGATCGATATATTCGGGAAGCCCCAACGTAAACCACCCGTTGCCGCGGCACCAGAACGCTTCGCTGAAATTATGCCGGCCAGTAAAGTGCCAGCCGTGGAAGAACAATCCCGTTTTGCGGTCGTATAAATACTTAATATGTATGAGGAGTTGATGCAGCGAAGTCTCCCGCCAGTCTTTCCGATCATATTTCACCCCCATCTTAGCGGTAAACAGAATGGCCATAAACAAGGTGTCAATCCAAATTTCGTTTTCGTTAAGCGTTACTTCAGCCGCCGTACTGCCGGTTGTAACATGTTGATAACCGTTCTCTTCGGTTCGCGGCAGGCCCTCGGCCAACCACTCGGCCCACTCCAGGCTAATTGCTTCCGCTTCAGGCAATCCCATCAGTGAAAGCAGAGGCGCCGTTGTATTGATGTTGCGGCTGGGCAGCCCTTCGGCTATACGTGCTTCCATCCATGGACGTGCATATTCTGCAAACCGTTCATCTTTGAAGTAGCTGGCAACTTTCGCAAGACCGTACAGTCCAATCCCCTGCGGCCAATCCCACGCATCCATGCCGAAGTCCCGGGCAAAATACCCCCGACGCTCAGCTTCGCCTTCCATAGCCTGCAGTTCGCCCTCATTTTCGGGACGTTGAAGATTCATTAACCTGTCGGTTACGCGATTTAATGCTACAGTTAACTGCTCCTGTTCTTCATTTCGTCTTTTTTCAACCACTTCATTTCTGTTCATTGCGCGCCTCCATTCGTCTGCTTGTCAAACTATTCATCAGTTGAACACCATGCAATGTTAAGCGCTTACTTTTATATTAGTGATTATTATACCACTTGACCGGGCTGTGCAAAATAAAAAACACCGTAGATTTTCCGCTTAAAACGGAAAATCTACGGTGCTGCTGAACTTTATGGATGCCGAGAACCGGACTCGAACCGGTACGGGATTGCTCCCGGCAGATTTTAAGTCTGCTGTGTCTGCCATTCCACCACCCCGGCATATGGGATGCAATATTGCCGACTTAAAAGATCATAGCATGCCCCCATTTAACGTGTCAATAAAAAACCCACTTCTCCTATTTCAGGATCTACGAAGCTTTCAAAAAAAAGAAAAAACCCTATTTCAAAAAGAAATAGGGGCAGGTCTTCGAACATGATTTTCTGCAGCAATCCGAAATCAATCAGATCTTGAAACGGCCGACATTATGATACAACTGTTCTGCTGTCTCCGATAGCGAAGACGAAGAAGAAGCGATCTCTTCTATTGAAGCCAACTGCTGCTGTGTAGCGGAGGCGACTTCGCTCATTCCTGAAGAAGCTTCGCCGGCAATGGTCGAACTCTGCCTCACGTACTGCAAAATCTCGGTCGTACTCGCCGACATCTCTTCGGCTCCTGCCGATACTTCCTCAATATCGCCGGCTACTTGTCCGACGGCTTCAAGAATATTCTCGAATGCTTCACCGGCGGCAGAGACCAATTCGATCCCCTTATAGACTTCACGGTCATTGGCTTCAACCGCTTCGATCGCACTATTGGTATCAGATTGAATCAATGCAATCAAATCGGTAATCCGTTTTGCCGATTCTGAGGATTGCTCGGCCAACTTACGAACTTCGTCTGCAACAACTGCAAATCCTCGTCCGGCTTCACCAGCACGGGCCGCTTCGATCGCAGCATTTAGAGCCAACAGATTGGTCTGTGAAGAAATAGCGGTAATATCATTCGTAATCGTCCCGATTTCCTCAGACCGTGAACTCAATTCCTTGACCACACCACTCATGGACGTTACGGAAGCGCGAATCGAATCCATTTGTCCGATTGCCTGCCTGATCGCTTCATTACCGCTTTGTGATTTTTGTGCCGCTTCAGCTGCAGAAGAAGCAACGGTCTGGGCTCTTTCCGCAATCTGATCTGCACCGATCGACATCTCCTGCATCGCCTGTGCGGAAGTATCCGCAATATCGACCTGCCGAGCCGTGCCCGCAGCTGTTTCCTGTACAGTCGCGGCAATTTGATCGGATGCCAGCTTGTTCTGTTCCGCGCTGGCCGTCAATTCCTGCGAAGAAGCTGCAACCAGTTCCGAAGAAGCCGCCACGGACTCAATCAGCTCTCTGAGGCTGAGCGTCATTGCATTAAAAGATGACGCCAGTGCACCGATCTCGTCACGGCCGCGTACCTTGACTTCCTCACCGGTCAGATCGCCGGAAGCAATCTGCTGAGCTGCCTTCTGGACACGCTTCAACGGCGTAACGATCATTCGCCCAAGCAGTACGGCAATAAGGGCTCCCAGTACAATCGCTACAAGACTGAGCCCAATAACAACCATACGTGCAGAATCAGCTTTGTTTACCGTCATCGAAGCCATTTCGTTAGCATGAATGTTATCCAATTCAATCAACTTGACGATCGCCTCGCTAGCATTGTTCCAAGAAACATATAATTCGCGGTGCAGTTCGCGCGACTTGTCTGACTGATTATTCTGAGCCGCGTCGATCAGCGGCGACAATCCTGTAATAAACGCGTCATAATTGACCGAAAATTGATCATACAGCTGCCGCTCTTCGTCGCTGCGAATCAACTTCTGGTAAGCTTCGCGTTCCTGCTCGATTTTGCCCAGCAGCTCCGTATACTCTTTTTTGATCGACATAAACTGGCTTGAATGATTTTCTACAATCATGTTCAGCACAAGACGTTCAAGATCAGAGACGCCTCCGTTGAGCGTTCCTAATAACGTAACGCTCGGCATCCACTTGGCGTTTACTTCTTGAGCCTGATGCCGCATACCGTTCAGATTGCTCAGCGATACGAAGCTGACAAGTACGAGCAGCAGGATCACTCCTGCAAATCCGCTCAACAGCTTGGATTGGATATTCATTTTCATTGCTTTTTCTCTCCCGTCCGTAATTACTCCAATTTAATACATTTGGACTCGTTTCCGTTCGCCGTCCAAATACTAAATTCTATTTATTTATCGACCAATATATCAATTAATTTAATGCAACTGACGAATTCGCTTTTTTAAATATCCATTGGTCAAATCTTATAGGTTTTCTTTTATGAATTTTTCACAATTTTACTTTTTTAAGTGAGGAATAAATAATTTATAAATTTTGTGTAAAAATAGCTTGGCATTCCCTATGTGCTGTGCTACTATAGTGGCAACCGAAAGGAGGTGCGTTCACATCTATAATGATATGCTGAACGTATCCCTTACCCGAACCGGTGCAGCTCTCTAAGGAGAGACTGCCCGGTGGCGCGGGATACGGAAAACAGCAAGCAAATAGCGCCACGGGTAAAAAGGCCGTCCTCCGGGACGGCCTTTTGTATGTCTTAATGTTGTAAAACCCAGGTTTGCATAAAGCTTTATAATTTCGGTATACCAATCCTGCTTATATACTGATCGCTTCCTTCTGTAATCTTGCTTCCTTCTGCGATCTTATATCTTCTTAAACTTATATTCTTTTGAGCTTATATCCTTTTGAACTATACCTTTTCGAGCTTATAGTGATTTCCCTGCCGCATAGGCTGCTTTCCGTTCGCTTTTGGACATCTCACGCCGTCGAAACGGCGATGGTCGGCAGGCCAAAATTCGATCTTGACGAAACGTACGCCGTTCTCCGCTCGCCAGACAAGTCGAATATACCAACTCTCCGCGAATGCCATGTACTTCAATTCTCCGCTGCGACAAATGACCAGACTTGTCCATATATACAATTTCAACGACTTCCCCTATATACTTACCAGGCATCTTCGCACCTCCAGATTCAGAACACTTGTTCGATATACTCATTATATACGAACATTTGTTCTTTAACAAGCGAACACTACTCTTTCTGTTCTATAAATTGAACACGAATGTTTCATCCCGAAAGCTAACGTGTATGCTTTTAACAAACGGCGGCTTTATCGTCGCGGAAAGGGTGAAATCTATGGATAAGAAGCGAGAAATCGACTTGTCGGACCGTGGACCCGGTTTCGAGAACATTCCCGAAGGCGATCCCCATTACCAAGGTAAAGATGTAGGCTCGTTCAAGAAACTGACCAAAGGCAATATGACAAACGACGAAAGTCTTGTCGAAGATACCGAAGACTCCAAAAAACTCGACGAGTAAGTGATCCGCATATGTTCGAAACCTGCCGCTCCCTATTTCCTTTATCGGGACGGCCGTTTCGCGGGCGTTTATGACGTCTCAAGATGTATCACAGAGCAAAATTTGCTGCACGAAGCAGCCTCTTTTCCGGTATAATGAGCTCCGACTACCGGTTTAAGGAGGCTTCTTCGTGTGAGCAAAAAGAAATCCGCCAAAAGGCGCGGCCGTGCTCCGTCGCTTATTACGATTGTAATTGCGGTCATGCTGGCCTTATTTGCCCCCCAATTATACAAAGTGGTCGGGCCCCTGCTTGATCTGGATATTGATTTTGGCCATACCGAAACAAGAACGGGCGAGGTCATCGAAATTGTATTTCCGGTCGATCGCTACCCCAAGACAGCCGAACATATTCAAAACGCAATTGCCAAAGGCGAATCCGCAATCTGTACCATCGACCGTGACGGAGCGCAGGATAACCGGGATGATTCACTCCGCGGCATTCCGACCAAGAAAGGCTACGACCGAGATGAATGGCCGATGGCGATGTGCAGCGAAGGCGGCGCAGGTGCACACATCGAATACATTTCACCGTCCGACAATCGCGGTGCAGGCTCCTGGGTCGGCAATGCGGTATCGGATTATCCGGACGGCACGCAAATCAAGTTTATTTTTAAGTAAAGCCAAGGAGTGAACGATAAGTATAATATTTCATCCAAAACGTATCGCTCAATTCGAAAGGTTGGAGGAATGCCCGTTGACCAGACAGGACTCGAATTCGCCGATTGAAAACAAATACGTACAGCAGCATCTTGCCAATGAACGAACTTACCTTGCCTGGGTCCGAACTTGTATTGCCATTGCGGGTCTCGGATTTTTGGCAGCTGGATTGACATTTAACTCGGCTTACGGCGAAAGAGCCCATTTGTTTGCCGTAGCGGCAGGAATAGGCTCTCTTCTGTTTGCTCTATCGCTGCTGATCTCCGCTACGTTCGAATACAAACGTAAGCGTCGTGACATTAATGAGGGGATCTTCCGCTCTTCTCGCCTTATCGTCAATTTAACGCTCGGCTTCCTGCTCGTTCTGTTTGTCCTGCTGTTTGTGCTCGCCGGTTTCCTTCTGTTCGGCTGACAAACATTGAAGATACGAAAATCGCTTGACGATTCCCCTCTTTTTTTTCCATAATAGATGAGAACGTTAATAATTGAATCGGTCGGAAGGGCAACAAAATGAGCGACAGAAACGGTTATTCGGGAGCAAATTTTCTGTTGTACTGTTCTGTTTGCTGTTTGTCCTGCTGCCCCATGTTCGCTTCATAAGCCCTGAACACATCCCCCGCAGACGAAACTGAGCGACGCGGCTTATCATCAGCAGCATCCCTATACACCGCCCTCTCTGCAGCATTCAGCTTCCGATATGTCCGAACTGCTCGCTTTTCCAAAGGCTTGCGCTGTCAATCTGGTTGTCCTGCTGTTCCGGCTGCATGCGGATTGCCGCATCCCGATTCTGTGCAAACATCGTATGCTCCGGCTGCTTAAATTTAGGGGTTCGTTCCTTTCTCTGTCGTCGGGCTTTATTCATTTGATTGAACTTTGTCCGGAAGGAGGAAAGATAAATGTCCAAAAATATCCCAAATCGCAAAGACGAGCATTCTTACCAAGAGGGCTTTGTTATGGTTCGTGAACTTCGTACCATACTGGTTTTCACATTGGCTTCGGTCGCTGTGGTAGTCGGATTATCGTTTTTGATGTAAGCTGTTACTTCCGACGAAAATTAGTTTTAATACAAGATAATTAGACTCTCCTTGCTGAGAGCTTTTTTTATCGAAGAAATCAAAAAAAGGACCCCGATGCCTAGGCATCGGGGTCAAAGTCTATGTTACAGAGGGGTTGTAGGGTTAATATAACTCCCCAAGCTTAAATTCAGCTGATAGAAACCTGAAATTCCGATTAAAATTCAAATTTGCTTTTTTTATTGAAAAGCTTGACTCTTGATTTTATTTTATATACTATAATTAAGAAAGTTAAATAATAAAAGATATTGCCAGGAGGAACCTATTTATGTCTCATGTTCTGTTTATCAAAGCCAACAACCGTCCTGCCGATCAGTCGGCCACGGTTAAATTGTACAACAGCTTCGTAGAAAGCTATAAGGCTGCTCACCCGGATGATCTTGTAACCGAATTGAACCTGTTCGAAGCGGATCTTCCCTACTACGACAACGATATGATGACGGGTCTGTTCAAAGCAGGTCAAGGAATCGAAGCAACTCCGGAAGAACAGCGTCTGGCTGGTCTGGCCAACACCTATCTGGATCAGTTCCTGGGTGCTGACAAAGTCGTATTTGCTTTCCCACTGTGGAACTTCACGATTCCGGCTCAACTGCTGACTTACCTGTTCTACCTGAACCAAGCCGGCAAAACATTCAAATACACAGCTGAAGGTCCTGTAGGCCTTGTAACCGACAAAAAAGTTGCTCTGCTGCAAGCACGCGGCGGTGTATACTCCATCGAGCCAATGAGCGGCATGGAAATGTCTCTGAACTACGTGAAAAATACCCTGGCATTCTGGGGCATTCAAAATCCGGAAGTCGTTGTTGTCGAAGGACACAACCAATTCCCAGATCGCGCAGCTTCGATCATCGAAGAAGGCGTGAAGCAGGCCGCTGAACTGGCTGCAAAATTCTAAATCCGATTAACGAAAAGACTCCGCTTCGGCGGAGTCTTTTTTATATGCACAATCTGTTGAATCGATTTTTCGCAAAATAAAAAGCTTCGTCCAAAGACGAAGCTCGAAGCGCCAAAGGAACCAAATCTTTCAATAAGGTACCGGCGCTGCTCTATACAATCACTAAGGTTGTCTTCTTCTATTCGTGGCCCGGAACTTCCGTGCTTAAAATATCATCGATTGCAAGCTCTTTTAATTCTCCCCATTTGCCAATTGTCAGCTTTCCGCCGTCCAAGTCGAGTTCAGTGATCTGTCCTACAAACAGCTCGTCCGAATGATAAATGCGAATTACGACAAAGTAACCGTTCGTAAAAATGCGCTGCAGATCTGCATGCATTGTTACCACGTTCTGTTCTTCAATTTCCATATGAGTCTCCTTCATAAGGACCCACAAACGGACAGCTCGAACTAATAAATACGCACGACCATCAAATTGCACCCCTTTGTCAATAGTTCTACTTTACCACTCCCATGGTACAAAAAGCAAATTTTTTCAGGGGAAGAAGCGTTTCTTAAGACTTAAAACGGGTAAATAAATGGGTTGTATGTTAGAATTGCTCACTTGGTTGCTTGGTTAAAATTAAATCTATGAGTCTCTCTTTTCAGGAAACTTTCCAGTTTATCGCACGTTTATATAGAAAGAACAAATCTAAAAAACAGAGGCGACTACAATGTTTGGAAAAAAGAAACAGAATTCGGGCGGCAGCGCAGATCATTCTGAAGGAGCCGCGATAGGCGCACAATTTATGCTGGAATCTCTGATGTACATCCCACGCTTGATTTCCGCTCTGTTCCGGATTCTGTTGAAGTTTGTAGGAGCCTAAGCCGGACTAACTTTAAAATCCTTGCAGGGCAAAGTCCATTCCTACGTTTTCTCCCGCTGCAATCTTCATAGATGTCCATCTGGCGTCGTCATCTGTCCAGAATGAATCTTCCGGCGGCAGTCCCAAGGGAAGAAACACAGTCGAACACAGATACAAACTTCCGACACTGATATACCCTTCCGCCAAATTCGGTTGATATCCATATAATCCAGGCGCCAACCATCCCTGCTCATCAAGCGTACCGGGAGCCTCCATAATACGACGAATAACCGCAGTCAGTGCACATCGTACTTGAGCCGGGGCAATCTTTTCTTCCAAAAAATGCTGCAGGCTGGCTTGGGCCAAATGTTGAAAAGCTCCGAAGCGGTATGTGATCGACCGGCCGATATACGGATATATGCCGTCGGGGGCGATCATATGCTCCTGCACCGAAGCATATCGTTTAGCTCTCGCCAAAATAATCTTCTCCATCTCTCCGTAGACGGGCGAGGCCTGCCGAAACCTGACAATCAAGTCCACCAGCATCGGCTGAATGACGAAGCTGTTGTAATAATCCCAGTGAAAGTCTTTACCGTCTCCGTACATCCCGTCGCCTTTGTACCACTCCATATGAAAATGCAGCGCCATATCGATTCGCATCCGATCATAGTCTTTGTCGCCCAACAGATCCAGCGCCGCCTCCACCATAGCGCTAAAGAGCAGCCAGTTGTTTTTGAACGGTACGGTACGCCGGGTACGCCGAAACTCCGCTATCAGTCGTTCCCGAACCCGATCCGGAAGCTGAGCTGCGATTGCACGCGGCGCCCGGATCAGAGCATGCGCCAGAAAGGCAGCGTCAACCAGGGGCTGCCCTTCTCCCGAGAAATTCATGTAGTCCGGCGATTCCGGATCGACAGCCGCATCGATCCCTTCCAACACCAGCCGTTCATAACGGGCCCGCAGCTCTTCTTCTTCGCCCTGCAGCCCCTCCAGTTCCAGCCAGGGAGCCATTCCGCAGACAAGCCGTCCGAACGCTTCCAAGCAGGCGTATTCGGCGCGGTCGGGGTGGAACTCAATCGGCAGCCGTTCATTAAGCTTTCGTGCTTCAAGGGCACTTAATACCGGTTCTCCGATCTGAAGCATCGTATCTAGCCAGTACTTGCGCTGTTCAAGTCCGCTCACCACAAATCTACCTCCTGACTTCTCAGACGAAGCACAGCCTCAATGAAGAAGTAATCGCCGTAAATGATGGGAACAGCCTGTTCTCCGTCATGATAAGCAACTGTTCCGCCTCCAATTATTCCATCTTCATCCGGATTCCAGTTTCCGTATTTCTCCTCTACTGCCCTTACGATCTTCAGCGCAGCTTCGGTATACATGCTGCGTTCGTGTTCGGCCGACATTTCCGCAATCTGAAGCAGGCCGCAGGCTGCGCAGAGCGCCGCCGTCGTGTCGTAAGATACCGGCTCCGCCGGAGCCCGGAAGTCGGTTAGAGGCACCCAACCTGTTACGGCAACGTTCGCGATAAAATAATGGGCGGTACGCTTGGCGGCATTCAGATACTCTTCTTTTCCCGTATGTTTGTGGCTCAGTGCCATCCCGTACAAGGCCCATGCTTGTCCCCGACTCCAGGAGGAACCGCTTTCAAATCCTTGTCCACCGGGCGTTTCAAGAACCGTACCTTCGCTCGGATCGAAAATGACGATATGGTTGGAAGAACCGTCTGCTCGGAGCGCGGTTCTCAGAGCAGTATCCGCATGGCTGATCGCAATGTCCCTGAATCTCGGATCGTTTGTCTCCTGGCTTGCCCAATACAGCAGCGGAATATTCATCAGACAGTCAATAATCATCCAACCAGCCACATTGTTGTTCGGACCGTCATTCCAAGCTCTCAGAAATCGTCCTGCAGGATTGTAGCGCCCAGCCAAAATATTTGCAGCATGCAGACCTCTCGTTCGGGAAGGCTTGCTGCCGGTCAGACGATAATTGGCAACAGCGCTGTGCAGCCACATAAAGCCTACATCATGATGCAGTCCTTCAAAACCATGCAAAGCGGCATCCAGCCGCTCCTCTACTTTCTCCGCGGCGGCTCTGTAAGCATTTCCCCCGGTTGCATGGTGCATCTGCCACAGCATTCCGGCCCAAAAACCGTTCGTCCACCAATAGATGTCTTTTTTACCTAGATCCTCATACTTTCCGTTTACCGGAATATACGGAATGTTTCCTCCGATACGCTCGCATTCCGCCGACATTTTGCTTTTCAACTTGCCCCAGACCGTTTCCAACCATTCTTGATCCCCGCCGCCGATCTGTCCGCTCATCTGCTGCGTTACATTTGTCATATTCCTTCACTCCTTCGAAAAATAGGATGTCCTGCGGCAACCTTCACTTTTATTCGTAATTCGATAAGCGGCCGTCTTTCTAGGTTTTGCTGCTGCAGAACCAAAGCAAAAAACGCAAAACGGCGGCTAAATGCGCGTGACGAATGTTGAAGATTAACCCCGGCTCTTCTTTTACTATAAAATCTTGCGGTCGGTAAAAGCGATAATCTATAATAAGCAAAAACTGATCTATTGTGCGAACGTGAGGAGAAGCTCATGCTAAAATTGATCAAATGCGGATTCAATACGACGCATCCCGAAGGAATTCTGATCGACCGACCTGACGGCTCGGGCTGCTATGTTTTTGTCTTGTTCAAAAGCAAATCACAGGTTGTTACGGCCGGTAAAACCTTGGAGGTGGATGCGGACACCTGGATGATCTTCCGTCCGGAAACGCCTTATCGCTATCGCAATCTGGAAACACCGTTTATCAATGACTGGCTGCATTTTGGGGGCGACGAAGCCCAAGCTTTTCTCGAAGAATTGGAGCTTCCGCTCGATGAACCCATTCCCGCTGTCCATTCTGCCTCGCTGTCCCGGTTGGTTATGGAACTGCAGCGCAGCAGTTGGCTCGGCGGGCCTTTTCAAGAGCGAATCATTGATTCTGATCTGACGGGCTTCCTGATGAAGTTGGTCAATCTGCGTCAACTGCGCCCCCATTCGGAGCATATGGCCCGGTATTTTTCCCAACTGTCGGAGATTCGCAGCCGGATTTACGGTACGCCGCAGCAGCGGTATACGATCAACGAGCTGGCAGCAGAAGTGAATCTGAGCCGCTCCCATTTCCAGCATCTGTACAAAGAACTTTTCGGCTGTGCCGTCTCGCTGGACATGATTCGCAGCCGGCTTGAATTTGCCAAGTATTTGCTTGAAAATGGCTCCCAGCCGATCAGTGCCGTATCCCGCATGTGCGGTTACGAGAACGAGACACACTTCATGCGGCAGTTCAAAAAGTTTATGGGCAAAACGCCGAGTCAGTATCGGAAAGGATGTATGGCAGAAAGTTAAAATGATAACGTTTACCCCTATACAATCAGACAGAATAAGCTTACTATTTCCTGGGGAATGATTTACAAAAAAGGAGACGTTGAATGATGTTGAATGCTTACATAACCGACAAATTGCAAAAGACGTTAAGAACAAGCATCGATAACAAAGAAATTGCCGGTGCAAACATGATGATTATCAAGGACGGCGAAGAAATTTTTTATCATGAAGACGGTTATGCCGATATTGAAGCGGGACTTCCAATTGCCCAAGATTCGATTTTCCGGTTATATTCGATGACCAAGCCGATCACGGCCACCGCTGTCATGATGCTGCTCGAACGCGGAAAAATCGATCTATTTGATCCGGTAAGTCAATATATTCCAGGTTTCCGCAGCCAGCTGCTCGAGAAAAATGGCCAATTGATTCCGCCCGGCCGAGAAGCCAATATTCATGACCTCATGAATATGACTTCCGGGCTTGTCTATGGAGGAGAAGACATGGCGGGACGACACACAGATGCCCTATTTCGAGAATTGAATGACCGCCTACATAGTGATACGCCAATGAGTACGCTCGAATTTGCCAATCGGCTTGGTGAAGGGCCTCTGACCTTCGAACCTGGCTCAAATTGGAACTACGGCACCTCTGCAGATGTGCTGGGTGCAATTATAGAGACAGTCAGCGGCATGCGCTACGGGGAGTTTTTGTGGAAAGAAATATTTGAGCCGCTCGGTATGCGGGATACCGGCTTCTGGCTGACGGAAGAACAGCAGGAACGCCTTGTCAAAGTGTACCAAAGCGACAGTAAAGGCGACCTTCAGCCGTATACGGACAGTCATCTGGGAGTCATGCACCGGATGGACCGCGAGCCTGCCTTCGAATCCGGCGGTGCCGGGCTGGCTTCCACAATCGTCGATGCTGCCAAGTTTACAACCATGCTGATGAACGAAGGATCTCTGGACAATACTCGACTGCTGAATCCGAAAACGGTTCAAAAGCTGGTCTCGCCAGGTTTGACAGATTGGCAGCAGAAAGGTCTCGACGGCTGGCATACTCTGGCAGGACACAGTTACGGCAGCCAAATGCGAATCCTGACAGATCCCGGCAAAGCCGGCTTGATCGGCAGTGTCGGCGAATACGGCTGGGACGGCTGGTTGGGAGCTTATTTTACGAACAGCCCGGTGGACAGACTGACCTTCTTGTTTATGGTACAAAGGCGGGATGCTGGAACGCTGCCGATCACGCGGAAACTGCGAAACATCGTATTCAGCTGCTTGTAATTGGATAAGGGCAAATAAAAGAACCGCTCGAAAGCTTTTAAGCTTCGCTGCGGTTCTTTTGTATTTCAATAGCAGGGGACGGGATATTAAGTCAAAGAAGAAATGACGATACGGTTTCTGCCTGTTTCTTTGGCCCGGTACAGAGCCATGTCGGCTTTATGAAAGAGCTCTTGAGGAGTAGCCTCAGACGCGTATAGCGTAATTCCGAGAGAGATGGTAACTTGTTTTGGAACCGGCATCCTGCAGGCTTTTACTTTTTTGCGAATCCGTTCTGCGATAAAGAAAGCTTCGTCTTTTTCGGCATTGGCCAAAAGGAGAACAAATTCTTCACCTCCGTAACGGAAGCAGTAGTCATGCGCTCCAACCTCTTCGCTCAAAATCGCACCGAGTTTTTTCAACACCTCATCTCCTTGTTGATGCCCGTATTCGTCGTTAATCGATTTGAAATGATCAATATCGAGAAATACGACCGAAAACTTTTTGTGCTGCCTCATCCAGTCTTCCGTCAAATTTTCGAGCGTACGACGGTTCAGCAGGCCTGTCAGCGAATCGTGATTCACTTCTCTCATCAGTTCTTCTTCCGTTTGCCGGTTTTTTTCTTCCGCCAGAAGAATCGCTTTTTGCAGCATCACACTCTCGTAATTCCAGCTTCCTACATTCAGCGGAACATTCTGCTCTTTTCGATTAGCCAGATTTTCGGTATATCGGGCCAAAATGTACAGAGGCTTCGATAACCAGTTCGCGGTCAAAAACACCAAAACCAAAGACAGCAGCACAGAAGGAATCAAGTACTTGGAAGTGTTGAAAGTGGATTGAACAGCAAATGCCGTTATATTTTCCGAAGGCGTCTGAAAAATCACATGCCATCCTGTTTGTGAGATCGAAGCATGACCTGCCAAAAACGGCTTTCCATCACGTTCGATCACTTTTCGAGATCCGCTTTTTTCTTTCATCAGACCCAGTAGAGCCGGATCTGCGGCCGCTATACTTTTTCCGATCAATTTTTCATTAGGATGATACAGATAATGACCTTGATCGTCTACAACGTAAAAATAAGAGCCATCCATCTTTTGATTTTGTGTTCCGAGAATGGCTCTAAGCCGATTTTCTTCTTTTAGATAAATAGAACCCGCAATAATCCCCTCGTATTGGCCGTCTAGCGAATATAAAGGATGGGTTACGGTCGACAAATAGCGTCCTGACGGACCGACATAAGGCGACATGATATAAGGTTTCTGAATAGAAAGCGCTTTTAAAAGTTGAGGGGTATGAATCGTTTTCCCTGTCAAGCCTAAATTAACTGGAGCATTGTAAGTTAAAAGGGCATTTTTATCAATGATCACTACAGAATTAAAAAAGCTGTTTGAATTTTTGAAAAAGATTAAACTCTTTTGAATGGTCTCCGATGTCATATCGCGATCAGCCAAATAAAAAGCCGCTTCACTGAGCGATTTTTGCATAGAAAAAATAGTGGTGTCGGCAATATAGGCCAATTCATCCGCATGATACTCGTTGAGCCTAAGAGTCTGCCATTCCAAGGCTTTCTTGTCATTGTTGTAGCCGACCACGACTCCAATTGTTGTGGCAGACAACAAAATGAATATGCACAGCAGACCGATCACTGTAGAAAGCTTGATGCCTTGTCTGACTTTCTTTGATTTTTTTCTCATAATTTCTCCTGAACAATCAGATCGATACATCATTGATATGTACCTTATATATCGGAGAAAATCGATGTTTTTATAAATTTTTTAACAGTCAGAATGAGCAATCCTTCCCGTCAAATTGTCCAAATGTACAAAAAAACCTGACTCCGCGAAGAGTGAGGGTTTTCGCTATAATGGCCCCTACAGGATTCGAACCTGTAACCGAAACTGCCTCTCCCCTATCAAACGAAAATAAGTGTATTTTAAATAGACTAAATAGAACCTTTTTCTTTAATTCCCAACCTATTCTAAAAAATAAAATAGCAGTTTAAATTAATTATATGGAAAGGCTTATTGCTCTCTGTTAAACTAATTTTGGTAAATATATTGAATTCAGGGGGCACAGAATTGAGAGAGAGTAACCAATTGAAGTGGCTTAAAATTGCGGGCTGGCTATTTATCCCGTACATCATGATCCTATTTACATTCAAAAAAATGGGAGTGGCACGACGAACCGTTGGCATAATCTGGGCCGTATTCGTGTTGTTTGCCACGATTGCATCACAAAGTGAAACTCCGACCGCTAACGTTGCCACAACGGAAACTCCAATTACACCGGCTGTTGCCAAGACCGAAGCTTCTACACAAGTTAAAGAACCAGCTGTTAAAGAACCAGCCGCTGTATTAGAACCAGCCGCTGAGCCTGCCACTGAACCGGCTTCAACTGCAGATTGGAAATCAGAAATCGACAAGATCGCAAGCTCAAATGGATCGCCGACCGAAAAATCCGATGCTGCTGAAGCACTGGCTAAGCATTATAAATCCGATGCTGCTGAGTCCAAAGAATTTGAAACGTATATTATTGATGAATTTGAAAGTGGGAAATATCTCACTGGACTAAGCGATCCAAAATATGCGCTTGCAAATATCTTTAAAGCTTCTGTCATCGAAAACCAAAATGTTAATAAACCTATTGGAGACTTTGCATTCGATTTTTATCAGAACAGTAAATATGTTTATCGCGGAGTTGATGCTCCAGACAGCGATGCTGTGAAGTCAAATGAAGAACAAATGAATAAAGCCCTCGCTAAGATCAATCCTTCTGCAGCAAAAACAAAGACTGAAACAGATCCTCAAGTGACAGACATCCCTGGAACATTAGGCATGACGACCGAAGAATTTAGAACTGCGTTTAATAATCGTGTCGATCAGCTTGGAGCCTCGATTACCATTGATAACCTGGAAGTGAAAGAAGGGGAAGTTCAGGATGTATTCCAATATATGTTCACTGAAGATCTGGCGATGACCGGAACAGTAAACAAGGCTGATGGATCGGTGCGTGATGTTTTGCTCTTGACTCAAGGTAAGACTGAGGAATCGTCCAGTAATTTTTTAATCATAATGGGCTTACTGATGATGACAACAAATCCAGATGCTGAATCAAATTTTGCTCAAACGGTCAGCAACGAACTAGGGCTCTTCGATGACGGTGTGAATTTTAGCACGATTGATAATACTACCGTGCAGGCTGGAGTCAAATATCACATTCAGGGTTCTCCGCAGATTGGGCTAATGTTCAGCGCTGGCGATCCAAACGATAACTGAATAGGATACGATACACATCTTGATCGTGACAGAGATGGTGTAGGCTGCGAATAGAAAAATCCTGCTGCAGGACCTCTCCTGAGCAGGATTTTTTTCTGTGATGAAGAAAGGTGCAGGGTGAATGATTTGAATTTTAGTCAGCACCGTTGTTGCTTAATGATTACAAGGTTGACATCAATGGTTCTTTCCCGCCTTTTTAAGTTATATACTTCAGAAGGCTACTAGAAAGGATTTGGTTTCAATGCTGATCACCTTGGATGAGGCACTCAGTTGCAATTCAGATGTCGTAATCCATACAGTCTGTGGTGGATACTTTAAAGGGATTTGCGTATCACTTGATAATAAACTCTCCTTTGAAGTTCATAATGAAGATCAAATCACTATTCTTCCAATTTGGGCAATTAAACGCATCCATGCAAGCTCCAATTCGCAATAAACAAGTCTGCTCCAAAGCTTCAATTTGGGTAGGCTTTTTCTTATTCCTCAATTTTAAAGATATACATATGCTGCGGTGATAGATGCTATTAATCCATACACTGAATTATTAACAAAAAGTCCGAACCTCTATTCTAACTTCTGAAAACAACTCGAGACATTTATCTCTGAAGACGCAAAAACACCCTCACTCCGTAAAGAGTAAGGGTGTTCGCCATAATGGGCCCTACAGGACTCGAACCTGTGACCAACCGGTTATGAGCCGGGAGCTCTAACCAACTGAGCTAAGGGCCCTGGTTCCGAGGGCAGCCATAAGGCCGCGCCGGGACAATAATTTCTTCAATTGCGGGGGCAGGATTTGAACCTGCGACCTTCGGGTTATGAGCCCGACGAGCTACCGAGCTGCTCCACCCCGCGACACTTGTAAGTCGTTTGCGAACAGCGACAATAATTAATATACCCTTTTGTGTGAAGCAAGTCAAGAACTTTCTTATCAAGTTTGTTTCTGGGTTCTTACTCTGTTATTTTTGTTGGTTTTTTCGAAGAAAACAACTCTAGGTAATCCGCTCGGAGGCGGATCGCCAAATGTCAGCGTTCCATCCTCCGTAAACGGTCCTCCCAACCAGCGGCGTCCGTCATTTTCCCATTGTTCCAATCCTTGTTTCGCTGGCAGTTCACCCTGTAAAACGCGCTGGAACAATGTTCTGCCGGTCTCGCCGATCTGCCACAGCTGCGGATTTTTCTGCACGGCCTGGTCTTCGCGCTCCGCAATGGGCTCGGCCGGGCGCAGCTGAGTAAAAGCTTCGCTCCGATATCCGTTTTTCTCCGCTTCCCGAGCAATGGCGCTCAGCCGACTGGGCATCCGGTACGCATCATGCAGACCCATTGCCTGTATACGATCGCTTGTTGCAAAACGAATGAATTCCCAGGCTTCCTCTTTATGCGAACTTGATGAAGCGATGGAGAAGGTATCGCCGAGCTTAACGCCAGCACCTATTCCTTCCCTGCCGGGATGCACGGGCAGTGTTACTGTTCTCCATTTGAACGGCTCAAATCCTTCGATTCTCTCCGCATTGCGTGAAGCTGTTTGCAGATCGGCAGCATAGCTGCTATCTGCAAATACCATTGCCGTTTTTCCGCCGAGAAACAAATCTCCTCCAAAAGGATCATAGCTTTCCGTAGTTGACTCCGGACGTAAAGCCAAAGGCAGCGCTTTTTCACGTGTCATATCGGCCAGCTTCGTCCAGACCTCCAACCATTCGGGCGTATTGACCGTCATCTCTTTCTTTTTCAAATCGAAAATGGACAGCCCCAGCGGATCGGTATAAGGACGAATAGCCCACAAAGGATCTTCTGCCAGCGTATGCGTGAACGATAAGCCGTAAACATGCTCCCCCTGCTCATCTTCTCCGCTGGCCGCCCTTGCCAACGCAAAGACTTCCTCCCAAGACATGTCGTCTTCCGGCGGTTTAACACCCTTCTCTTCAAACCAATCGACGTTATAGTAGAGTGCAGACGACGTATAGTCCGACACGAGTCCATGCAGCTCGCCGCCTCCAAGCTCTTTCAATCCTTCGACTACAGCCGGTGCAAATTCATCCGTAGATTCGCCTGTACGTTTCATGTAGGGAGCCAGCTCTTCTGTCCATCCGCTGTCAATCGCCGAACGCAGTGTTTCGGGATCGAGAATCAACACATCGACCGGATTGTCGCCTTCAATAAGCTTTTTCAATTCTTCCAGCGGAGCCTTGGATTGATAATGCTCCGAATCCGGATCAAGATAGCGATAGCGCGTCGTGTCAATCGCAGGAACAATCTCAATATGTAAATCTGGATGAGTATATTCATATATGTCCGTGTAAGATTCGCGATAATAGCGGTCCCCTGCTTCTCCGGTCAAAATTCCGATCCGCAGTGTATCTTCATTTCCTGAGCCTGGAGTCATCCCACTTGATACTTCCTTTACAGGAGAACCCTTTGCTTCCTGATCATTCCCCGAAAAACAGCCCGGCAGCAGTAACAATGCTGCCAAAGCCGCCGTTACGCCTTTCCAGGAAAGGCCGATCCCCCTCTTCATGATCCCTGCCCCTCTCGTTGTCTGGGTTATCTGGTTACGCCTCATCTGATAAACGCAGCTTCCAGCCGATTAGTTGCGGATGGAACAGCTGTTTAACTATGTTTTCCGTATATTTATAAGCGAACAACCGCTTATTATTAATGTTTTCCTAAATTCAGCTTAACTCATTCCCGAAACCGAGTCTAGGCATACACCGGGAAAGAAAGATAAAAAAACCCGTGTCACCTTAATGACCGGGTTCTTTTCGATAAATGATGTGAAGAAATGTCACTCAACGGCCAAAAGCTGCCGGATCCTTGCGCCAAGATTGAAGCAGTTCAACCTGACTTTCTTGAATGGTGCCGAGCTGCAGAGCCGTCTGCATCAGTGCCGTATAGTTCGACAGCGTAACTAGCGGCACGTTCTCTTCGGCAAAAGCCTGCACTGCACGATCCAATTGATAGCTGAAAATCGCAAGTACCGCCAGCGGCTCGGCTCCTACTTCGCGCACGGCCAGAGCCGCTTTGAGCGAACTGCCACCGGTAGAGATCAAATCTTCGATTACCACGACTTTCTGACCCGGCTTGATCAGACCTTCAATCTGATTCTGCTTGCCGTGTCCTTTGGCTTTGTCGCGAATGTAGGCCATTGGCAGATTCAACTTCTGCGCTACCCATGCGGCATGAGGAATGCCCGCCGTAGCGGTTCCGGCAATGACTTCTGCGTCAGGATACTGGCTGCGGATCAGCTCGGCAAATCCTTCCGCAATACGCTCGCGTACTTCTGGGTAAGCCATAGTCAACCGATTGTCGCAGTAGATCGGCGACTTGATGCCCGATGTCCAGGTAAAAGGCTCATCCGGACTCAGAGCTACTGCCCCGATCTGAAGCAGATCCGCCGCAATTTTCGTTTCCGTTGTCATTTCAGTTGTCATATCATTCTCTCCTCCGGATTCTTATTCCCTCATCACGATGCCTGCTCTACTGCTGCTGTCGACTCATGTCTTCCAGGATCTGCAGCGCGGCTTCTCTCGGATCGGCAGCTGCCGTAATAGGTCGGCCGACAACGATATAATCGCTGCCGCCGGAGATTGCTTCACCCGGCGTTTTGGTGCGCGACTGATCGTTTGCTGCACTGCCCGCTGGGCGGATTCCCGGCGTAACTGTGCGGAAGGACGATCCGCATGCCCTTTTGATACCTTCCGCTTCGAGAGGACTCGCTACTACACCGTCCAACCCGGCTCCTGCAGCCAGCTTGGCATAGCGAATAACCGTATCTTCCACACTGCCTGGAATTCCGATTTCTTCATTCATCGTGACAGAATCTGTGCTGGTCAGCTGCGTAACAGCGATAACAAGCGGTCGGCTCAGTGAAGAATCTGCAGCTAACGCTTCTTCTACGCCCTCCACCGCCGCCGCCATCATTTTCGATCCGCCTGCGGCATGAACATTGAACATATCGACACCAAGTTTAGCGATGCTGTTTGCGCCGCCTTTGACCGTATTCGGGATGTCGTGCATTTTCAAGTCGAGGAAGACCGAATAGCCGAGCGATTTCAATTCGCGTACGAACTGCGGCCCCGCTTGATAATACAGCTGCATGCCCACTTTCATATAGCAGGGAATACCTTCAAGCTTGCGAATCAGAGTCCGGGCCGATTCTGCATCGGGATAATCAAGCGCAATCATAAGCCGCTGTGCCATTTCTGAAGTCAGTGTCGAAGTCATCCGTTTCCTCCGTGTTTCGTATTTGGCTTCCCAACCGTCTGTTCCAGCCGATTCAGCCATATGTTCCGGCCGTATGCTGCGTATACTTACAGCAGACGAGCGCATACGAGAGGCGCCTGCAAAATCTGCATGGCGCCTGTCGTCCGATCATAATGTCGTCCCGGTATGACGGATAACCGTTATACCGGGACGTTTGCTGCCTTTTATGGCGAATCGTTTAGCGGTTGAGCGCACCTACAGGCATAGCTCGGGATGTAAAACTTACCGTCTCCAGCATGTCCAGAAGCGCTGCAACTGTATCGAGAGAGGTCATGCAGACCACACCGTTTTCAACTGCTTCCCGGCGGATGCGGAAGCCGTCGCGTACCGGCGTCTTGCCTTTCGTCAGCGTACTGAATACGAAGTTCGCTTCGCCGCTGCGGATCTTGTCAAGAATGTTCGGTTCGCCTTCACTCAGCTTGTTCACGCGCGTAACCGGAATGCCCGCGTCTTCAAGCGCTTTGGCCGTACCGCCAGTTGCCATCAGCGAGTAGCCCAGCGTGTAGAAACCTTCCATCAGTTTCACCGCTTCTTCTTTATCCTTGTCGGCTACCGTTACAATGATCGACCCGGTAGAAGGAATTTTCATGCCTGCTCCTATAAGACCTTTGTACAGCGCCTTGGCGTAATGCTTGTCGCGGCCCATCACTTCGCCTGTCGACTTCATTTCCGGACCGAGCGTAGGCTCGACGCGGCGCAGCTTGGCAAAGGAGAATACCGGAACTTTGACCGCGACTTGGTCGCTTTCCGGCCACAGACCTTCCTTGTAATCCAGATCCTTCAGTTTGACACCAAGGATCGCCTGAGTAGCCAGGTTTGCCATCGGGATGTCCGTGACTTTGCTCAGGAACGGAACCGTACGCGACGAACGCGGATTTACTTCGATGACGTAGACTTCATCTTTGAAAATGACGAACTGAATGTTCAGCAGCCCGATCGTTTTCAGTTCTTTGGCAATGCGGATCGTAATGTCTACCACTTTTTCCTGCAGTTCCTTGGACAGATGCTGCGGCGGATATACGGCTATGGAGTCGCCGGAGTGAACGCCTGCACGTTCGATATGTTCCATAATCCCCGGAATGAGTACGGTCTCGCCGTCGCAGATCGCGTCGACCTCGACTTCCTTGCCCAGCATGTAGCGGTCAATCAGAACCGGATGCTCCGGATTGATATCTACCGCTTCTTTCATATAGCTCAGCAGATCCTCATCGGAGTATACGATTTCCATCGCGCGGCCGCCGAGGACATACGATGGACGTACAAGTACCGGATAGCCCAGTCCCTGTGCCGTTTCAACAGCCTGGTCAACCGACGTGACCGTCTTGCCTTTCGGCTGCGCGATATCCAAGCGGGACAGCATCGCTTCAAACCGCTTGCGGTCTTCCGCTTCGTCAATGCTGTCAAGCGACGTGCCGAGGATGTTTACACCTGCATCCTGCAGCGGTTTTGCCAGATTGATCGCCGTTTGTCCGCCGAACTGCACGATAACGCCGACCGGCTTCTCCTGTTCGATCACATTCATTACATCTTCGAAGAACAGCGGCTCGAAGTAAAGACGATCGGATGTGTTGAAGTCGGTCGAGACCGTCTCCGGGTTGTTATTGATAATGATTGCTTCGTAACCGGCTTTGCGAATCGCCCACACCGCATGAACCGTAGAGTAGTCAAATTCGATACCCTGACCGATCCGGATCGGTCCGGAACCGAGCACGATAATTTTCTGCTTATCCGTCTGGGTAACTTCATTTTCCTGCTCATAAGTGGAGTAGTAGTAAGGCGTCTCCGATTCAAACTCGGCCGCACATGTATCAACCATCTTGTAGACCGGAACCAGTCCGATTTCTTTGCGGTAAGCGCGGACTTCGGCTTCCTTCGTCAGTCTTCCTCCTTGACGACCCGGTGCACGCAGCTCTGCGATTGCGCGGTCGGTGAAGCCCATGCGCTTCGCTTCGGTCAGCAGCTCGTCCGACAGCTCGTCAGTCTCGGCCAGTACCGTTTCGAATACGACAATACGTTCGATCTTATCAAGGAACCACCAATCCACCTTGGTCAGGTCTTGGATGGTTTCCAGCGTATAGCCGCGGCGGAACGCTTCGGCAATCAGGAACATCCGCTCGTCGTCAGGCTTCGTCAGACGGCTGTTCAGTTCGTCTTCACTCAGCGCATTCGCACCTTTGATCAGCAGACGATGCGTGCCGATCTCCAGCGAACGGACCGCTTTCTGGATCGACTCTTCAAACGTTCGGCCGATTGCCATAACTTCGCCGGTCGCTTTCATCTGCGTACCAAGCTTACGGTTGGCATGAGTGAATTTATCGAACGGCCAGCGTGGGATTTTCGATACAATATAGTCAAGCGCCGGCTCGAAGCACGCGTAAGTCTGTCCGGTTACCGGATTCATCAGCTCGTCCAGCGTGTAGCCGAGCGCAATCTTCGACGCCATTTTGGCAATTGGATATCCGGTTGCTTTGGATGCGAGCGCCGACGAGCGGCTAACCCGCGGATTGACTTCGATCACATAGTATTGGAAGCTGTGCGGGTCGAGCGCGAACTGCACATTGCAGCCGCCTTCGATATTCAGTGCACGAATGATCTTCAGCGATGCGGAACGCAGCATCTGATATTCGCGATCGGACAGCGTCTGGCTCGGCGCAACTACGATACTGTCGCCGGTATGTACGCCGACCGGATCGAAGTTTTCCATATTGCAGACAACGATACAGTTGTCGTTCGCGTCGCGCATGACTTCGTATTCGACTTCCTTCATGCCGGCGATGCTGCGCTCAACCAAGCACTGCCCGATTGGGCTGTAGCGCAGGCCAGATACGACGATCTCGCGCAGTTCTTCCTCATTGATACAGATGCCGCCACCTGTTCCGCCAAGCGTGTAGGCCGGACGCACAATGATCGGATAGCCGATTTCGTTTGCAAAATCGAGAGCTTCATTCAGCGTTGTGACGATAACGCTGTCCGGTACCGGCTGGTCCAGCTCGCGCATCAGATCGCGGAACAGATCGCGGTCTTCCGCTTTTTCGATCGATTCCAACTGCGTACCAAGCAGCTTCACATTTTCACTTTCAAGTACACCGGCACGCGCCAGCTCAACCGCCATGTTCAGGCCGGTCTGTCCGCCAAGAGTTGGCAGCAGACCGTCCGGACGTTCATGACGAATGATCTGAGTCACAAAATCGAGTGTAATCGGTTCGATGTAGACTTTGTCCGCCATGTTCGTATCGGTCATGATTGTCGCCGGGTTGCTGTTGATAAGGACGACTTCTACGCCCTCTTCCTTCAGTGCCTGACACGCTTGAGTACCGGCATAGTCGAACTCGGCCGCCTGGCCAATAACGATCGGACCTGAGCCGATCACCAGAATTTTTTTGAGTTTATCGTTTTTCGGCATAATTAACGTGCTCCTCTCATGGCGGCCATCATTGCCGCTTGACGCGGCTGCTTTGGACTGCTCTTTTTATATTCGCGGATTGTGTCAATGAAACGGTCAAACAGATAGCTGTTGTCGAATGGTCCAGGCGCCGCTTCCGGGTGATACTGAACGGAGAAGGCCGGGAACTTTTTATGGCGCAGTCCTTCGATTGTCTTATCGTTATTGTTGATATGCGTCACTTCGAAATCGGTATTGGCCAGCGAATCCGCTTTGACCGTATAACCATGATTCTGCGAAGTGATGTAGCAGCGGCCCGTATCGAGCTCTTTGACCGGGTGATTGCCACCGCGATGCCCGAATTTCAGCTTCTCGGTATCCGCTCCGCCAGCCAGAGCCAGCAGTTGATGTCCAAGGCAGATACCGAAGATCGGGTATTCGCCAAGAAGCTGTTTGATCGTCTCGACTGCCTGCGGCACATCTTTCGGATCTCCAGGGCCGTTGGAGAGTTGGATACCGTCCGGATTAAGCCGGCGGATCTGATCGGCCGTTGTATCTTGAGGTACTACAACGATGTCGCAGCCGCGAGCACTTAACTCCCGCACGATACCGCTCTTCGCTCCGTAATCGATCAGAACGATGCGCTCGCCATTTCCGGGGCTGTTGTAAACATGCTGTGTTGAGGTGCGTTTTACCTGATCGTTCGCAAACGCGGAACCGCTCAGCATCTCTTTCAATTCTTCGACCGATTTGTCTCCTGCCGTCAGGATGCCTCGCATTGTACCGTGATTGCGCAAAATTCGAGTCAGCATCCGAGTGTCGATATCGCTGATGCCGACAATGCCATGTTCCTTGAGCAGTTCGTCAAGGGTATATTCTGCACGCCAGTTGCTTGGTACCGGCTCGTATCGCCGCACAACGAAGCCGTTCACGAACGGACGGACCGATTCGAAGTCGTCGCGGGTAATGCCGTAGTTCCCGATCAGCGGGTAGGTCATCGTTACGATTTGATTGCAATAAGAAGGATCGGACAATACCTCCTGGTAGCCTGTGATGCCTGTATTGAATACGACCTCTCCGGTTGTATCTCCCTGAGCGCCGAACGAGCGGCCGGTAAACAGGGTACCGTCTTCGAGCAGAAGTTTTGCCTGCATGGTATAGAATCCTCCTTGTAAGTGGGACTTTCATTGTAAGTGGACTTTCACTGATCTTGATCAGCTGTCTTTATTTCTATCTATATGGAAGAACTTGCGTTCTTCGTATATTCAAGTTTGTGATAATTTGACGAAGCTCAGATGTTTACATGCTGTGCATGTTCAGCACCGAACACGGCGCGGCCCGCGACGAATGTCACAACCGGCCAGCCGGAAAGCCGGCGTCCTGTGAACGGAGTATTGCGTCCTTTGCTGGCGAATTCGTTCGGATCGACCGCTTTTTCAAGTTCCAGATCGATTACCGTAAGGTCGGCGGCTGCGCCAACTTCCAACTTGCCGGATGCCAGACCGAACACGCGGGCCGGGTCCTGGGTCATGCGCCGAACGAGGAAGTCGAGATTCCAGCGTCCTGTCTTGACGAATTCCGTATACAGCAGCGGGAAGGCGGTCTCGAAGCCAACAATGCCGAATGGAGCGAGCTGCATTCCTTTTGCTTTTTCTTCTTCACTGTGCGGTGCGTGGTCGGTCACGATAATATCGATTGTGCCGTCCTCCAGTGCTTCAATGCATGCCGCGACATCGCGAGGTGTACGCAGTGGAGGGTTCATTTTCCAATTGGAGTCCATGCCCGGGATGTCTTCGTCCGACAGGACCAGATGGTGCGGACATACTTCGGCGGTTACTTTCACACCGATCGATTTGGCGAGACGGATCAGGCGGATCGACTGCTCGGTGCTGACGTGGCAGACATGGTAGTGTACGCCTGTCGCTTCAGCCAGCAGTACATCGCGTCCGACATGAATCGCTTCGGATTCGTTCGGGATGCCTTTGATGCCGTGCTTTTTCGCGAAGTTTCCTTCCGAAACGTACAACCCTTTTACCAACGAATCGTCTTCGCAGTGGGCGATAACTGGCATGCCGAGCTCGGCGGCTTTTGTCATGGCGTCCTTCATCATTTGCGCATTTTGCACGCCCACTCCGTCATCCGTAAAGCCGATTGCGCCTGCTGCTTTTAAGGCTTCGAAGTCGGTCAGCTCGCGGCCCAGCTCATTTTTGGTAATCGCCGCATAAGGCAGCACATTGACCAGGTTCGCTTCTTTCGCCTTGTCCAGCACCAACTTGACCGTATCCGGATTGTCCGTTACCGGCTTGGTGTTCGGCATGCAGGCGATAGTCGTGAATCCGCCCTGGGCTGCCGAACGCGCGCCGCTTTCGATCGTTTCTTTATGTTCAAAACCGGGTTCGCGCAGATGCACATGCATGTCGATCAGACCCGGTGTCACGAGCTTGCCCTGCGCATCGTACACGGTCATTGTTCCGCTCCCATTTTCGATCAGCCGCTGATCGGCCGCCTTGTAGGAACCCGAAGCTAAAATCGCCAGCACTTTTCCGTTTTGAATCAGGATGTCGCTGCGCTGCATCTGTCCATCCTCGTTCAGCACGTTTGCATTTTGAATCCACACGTCTACGTTCGAATAATTTTTCATCTTCAAAGCCCTCCCGGTTCCGTTCTCGCTTATCCCTATTTCCCGTTCATTTTTCCCGATTCGCTTTATTGCTTGATCGCTTTGCTACCGCAATTTATCGCAGTGCCCGCTCGACGACCGCCATCCGGATCGGTACCCCGTTCTGCATTTGCGGGAAAATCCGTGAATTCGGTGCTTCTACCAGTTCGCTGTCGATCTCCACATCCCGGTTCACCGGAGCCGGATGCATGATGATCGCATGAGGCTTCATCTTGGCGGCACGCTGTACGGTAAGTCCATACTGTGCGCGGTATTCATCGGCCGACTTCAGTATACCTTCAGCATGACGTTCGAGCTGAACCCGCAGCATCATGACCGCGTCCGCCTCGATTGCTTCGTCTATCGTTACGTAAGGTGCGTGTTCTCCAAGCTCCGCCGCTTTCATACTGTCCGGTGCGCAGAACTTTACATTCGCTCCCAGTTTCTTCAGCGCCCACAGATTGGAACGGGCCACACGGCTGTGCTTGATATCACCGATAATGGAGACGGTCAATCCTCGAATCTCGCCGAACTGCTTTTTCATCGTATACAGATCCAGCAGCGCCTGCGTCGGATGTTCATTGTTACCGTCACCGGCATTGATCAGCGGAACCTTCACGTGTTTAGCCAGTTCGTCCAGTACACCGATCGGCTTCAACCGGATTACTCCTGCATCGATACCCATACTTTCCAGCGTTCGTACCGTGTCGTAGATCGACTCGCCCTTCTCAACGCTTGAGGCGGCGGCTGCAAAGTTCAGTACCTGCGCGCCCAATCTCTTTTGAGCCATTTCGAACGAGAAGCGTGTCCGGGTGCTGTTTTCAAAAAACATATTGGCGATGAAGCGGTGTTCCAGCACCGGGATGCGCTTCTCCTCATGAGCTTCCCAATAAGATGCTCTTTTGAGAATTGACTCGATCTCGGCCGCGCTCAAGTCCTTGAGACCGAGCAGCTGGCGATCTTGAAGTGAAGGATGGTAGACGATCATGCGAGCACCTCCCGGCGGCTGCTGATGCGAACAACGTCATTCTCATCAATCTCGCTCAGAAAAACTTCGATCTCTTCCGTTTTGGAGGTTGGCACGTTCTTGCCCACGTAGTCGGCACGGATTGGAAGTTCACGGTGCCCACGGTCGGCAAGTACAGCGAGTTGGATCATCTGCGGTCGTCCGCAGTCCATCAGCGCATCCATCGCGGCGCGGATCGTCCGGCCGGTGTAGAGTACATCGTCGAACAGGATCACTTTTTTATCTTCAATAGATACTTGATCGTCTCCGAACAGCTTCTGGCAATCTACAGCTTGTCCGTTCGTCTTGCGATCGTCACGATACGAGCTGATATCGATCTCTCCACATGGTACCGGTGTTCCTTCGATTTCGAAAATGCGTTTGGCAATCCGCTGAGCAAGCGGTACACCTCGCGTTTTGATACCGACCAGTACACACCCTTCGATTCCTTTGTTTTTCTCCAAAATTTCGTGAGCGATTCGGGTCAGTGCACGGCGAATGGCGGCTTCATCCATAATGACGTGAGTTTCGTTCATGAGTGTGCGCCTCCTTAGGCAAAAGGTTAGTGTCACCCTTCGGCCCCGTGAACGTCGGTTTCTTTTTGTTTATACAAAAAGACCCCTTGCCCATTCGGATGATCCGAGTACAGGCAAGGGGTCGAAATCGACACAACCATGTGACGAAGCGCGCCAAAAATAATCTGCTCTCGGCAGATACATTCCTGGTGAATCGTCGTTCACGTTACCTTGCCAGTCTCACGGGACTGAATTAAAGGTGCTATTCATTGGGCGCAACCTGCGCCGCTGTTGCAATGAATTATGACAGAAGGGACTTCTTCTGTCAACCACCTATGCTCGCCTTTACCTTCGCCGTTCGGTCGGCCATCACTTTCCGACTTTGTCATTATGCATGATATATGCATAAAATCAACGTATTTGCTTTTTCTCTTTATAATTATACATCATAATGTTGTATTTATTCAATAGTTATTTCTTTTTATTCGGGAGCAGCTCGGGTTCGGAACTTCTATATCCTTTCTCAACTGCTAAAATACAAATTTTTATGATCTATAGAACATTTTATGAAAACGATTGCTTGACTTTCGTTCCGTCTTTGCCGACATATAAAGTAATATGCATGATACAAGAGGAGGTTAACATATGCGTTTGACTAAAGGCAGACGTTTTTCGTTATCATTGGGCAATAAATTATTGATTTTCTTTATCTCCATTTTGGTTGTCGCACTGCTTGCATCGGCAATCCTTTCATATCAGTCGGCCAAATCGGCACTCAGTGCTGAACTGTTGATGAATTCTGCGTCAAGTGTACAAACGATGAATGCTATTATCGATCGCGACTTGAAATCCAAGGTTGCGACCGTCGATTACTTGGCAGAAACATTAAACAGTGCGTCTTTTCAGAGTGGAGGAGCAGAGTCCGGTATAATAAATTCATCTCTTGAAACGTACGACCTTGCACAAAATGATGTAGATCTGGCTTACGCAGGATCGGAAACGGGAGTGTTTATCGCTTCGAATTACGATAATCTTCCGGAAGGCTTCGATCCGCGTACTAGAGATTGGTACAATCTTGCTATGAAAAACCCTGACAAAGCCGTGATCAGCGAGCCTTACATTTCCGCTACGACAGATACAACTGGAGTAGCCATCGCCAAACGTTTGAACGACGGAAGCGGCGTTGTTGCGCTCGACATATCGCTCGATTCTCTACTGCAAACGAGAGAAACCATTCAAATTGGTACCGGAGGTTATGCCTTTATCATGACAAGCGAAGGCACCTACATTTCACATCCCACTATTGAGGCTGGCTCAAGCGATAGTGTTTCTATGAGAATTTCTGACCAAGGTACGGATTCCGGTACATTCCACTATACTTTCGAATCCCAGCCCAAAGTTCTGGTATACGAAACCAATGAATTGAGCGGCTGGATCATTGCAGGCAGCTATTATGAGAATGAAGTTCAAACGGCTGCACAGCCAATCCTGTACCGCCTTCTTCTCGTGCTCGCCGCATCGCTGCTTATTGGCGGAACGATTATCTGGCTGCTTACGCGTTCTATCGCACGCCGCCTAGGCCGTGTTACCAAAGCCGCCGAAGCCATCAGCTCCGGCAACCTGACCAGTACCATAAACGACTCCAGCAGAGACGAAATCGGACAGCTGGCGGATTCATTCCAGCGTATGAATACTTCGCTCGGCTCCCTTATCCGTTCGATCACTTCATCCGTATCGGATGTAGCCGCTTCGTCAGAGCAGCTCAGCGCCAGTGCCGAACATACGGGCAAAGCCAGCCGGCAAATTACAGAGGCTATCGAAGGATTTGCGGCGGTCAGTGAGCGGCAAAACGAAAAGGTATCCGACAGTTCTCAAAGACTCGAGGAAGTCTTCGAATGGCTGGCCGAAATCCGCAGCGGCTCTGAGCGTCTCGCGGTAGCTTCGCGCAGCTCGGCCGAAATGGCCGAGGAAGGGGACTTGTTGGTCGACCGGACATTAGAACGCATTCGTGAAATTGATGGGTCGGTGCGCGAAGGCGGCGAGGTCATTTCCGGGCTGGCAGACAAATCGAAGACGATTACCGGCATCCTGCATACAATCGACGAGATCGCATCGCAGACCAATCTGCTGGCGCTGAACGCTTCGATCGAAGCTGCAAGAGCCGGCGAAGCCGGACTCGGCTTCACTGTTGTTGCAAGCGAGGTCAAGAAGCTCGCTCAGCAGTCCGCCGATTCTGCCAAAATGATTGAAGGACTTATTCAAGATATTGTTTCCGATATTCGGGCTTCATTGGAAACATTCGTCAAGATCCGTTCTTCCGTCACCGATGGATTGGAGAGCGCGGAGCTTACGGCAGATAATCTGCGCCGCCTCAAAACAGCTTCTGAACATGTGGCCGACGATCTCAACGGCATGAACACACGGGTCGGTGAAGTGACCGGCCATGCTGAAGAGGTAGCACAGTCCGTACGTGAAATTGCAAAAGCCGCTGAAGCCAATCAATCCGGTACACACGAGATTGCCGCAGCAGCCGAAGAACAGTTGGCTTCGATGGAAGAAATCCGAGAATCCTCCTCCTCATTGGCCGGTTTGGCCGAACAGCTCCAAGAAGAAGTGGAGAAATTCCAGATCGATTGAGATGAAACTTTGTCAGCATAAGAAAAAGGCTTTCCGAAATCGGAAAGCCTTTTTGCCTATCAAGATTGTTGGGCCGCTTGAAGTCAGCAAACCATTTTTATACTTACAGCTTCGCTTCGCCCAGTGTCAGTGCCCAGCGATCCGCACCGCTGTTCTGCACGAATTCACCAACGCCAATCGTTTTCATTCCGGCAGCTTTGGCAGCTACAATGCCCGCCGGAGCATCTTCAATCACCCAGCATTGTTCAGGTCCAGCACCCAAACGTTCGGCAGCCAGCAGAAAAATATCCGGTGCCGGCTTGCTGTGCTCTACGTCCGCCCCTGTAACCACCGCATCGAACGTATCTGACAAGCCGATACGCTCCAGAATGAAGTCCGTATTTTTACTCGAAGATCCAATCGCTATGCGCAATCCCTTCTCCTTGGCTTCATCAATCCAAGTCAGGACGCCTGGCAAAATATCCGCGGGAGTCAACTCCTGCAGCAGTTGACGGTAAATCTTATTTTTTTCCTCGGCCAACTGCTTCTTCTCTTCCGCCGAGTAAGTTCGGGGAGCAAGTTCCAACAAAATCTCTAAGCTTTTCTCCCGGCTTACACCACGCAGCAGTCCATTCCGTTCCTCATCAAATGGTACATGTTCTCTGTCGGCAATCTCTTTCCATGCCCGGTAATGATAATGGTCGGTGGACACGATCACTCCGTCAAGGTCAAAAATAATAGCTTCATTCATAATAGATGTAAGACTCCTTTCCAAAAAGGCGAAATTTGATTTCCGGTATGACGCGTCTATCATCCTACGATAAACAGACATATTCTCACCGGAACTTCTCTCTTTGTTTATACCCTTTGTTTGCAGCTTTTCGCTGTCATTTTTCTCAATCCACAAAAAAAGCTTCCGTCATTAGATGACGGAAGCTGCTTTCGATGCTTACTTAATGACTATCCCATTCGGTATCGAATATAATTAAAATTCAAATTCCACGTCGCTCAGACGACGTTTAATTTCTTCGATAACCCGTTTTTCTTCATCCAAGCCTTTTGCTTCGAATGTAACGGAGAAACGTACAAACGAACCCGCGTCATCCCAAGGTACAGTGGAGATCAGCTTTTCGCGGATCAGGAACTGCGAGAACGCCTCGCCGCTGCCGAATGTTTCGCCGCCCTTGATGCCTTTAGGTGCCTGCACATACAGGAAGAACGAACCTTTTGGTTTCTCGGCTGTAAAGCCCAGTTCATTCAGCGCAGCTACGAGCATGTCGTGACGACGCGAATATTTTTCGGCGATTTGTTCCGTAATTTGCGGATTCGCCAAACCGTAAGCAGCTGCCTTTTGAATCGCAATGAACTGACCGGAGTCATTGTTGTCCTTCACGTCGCTGAAAGCTTTGACTACAAGCGGGTTGCCCGCTACGAAGCCGATTCTCCAGCCGGTCATGTTATAGGACTTGGAAAGCGAGTGCAGTTCAACGCCAACATCCTTCGCGCCCGGTACGGACAAGAAGCTGAGCGGCTTCAAACCGTCGTAAGTCAGCGCCGCATACGGAGCATCGTGTACAACGATGACTTCGTTCTTTTTCGCCCACTCCACGACTTTCGTGAAGAACTCTACTGTTGCACTTGCGCCGGTCGGGTTGTTCGGGTAGTTCAAGTACAGCAGCTTGGCGCGTTTCGCGATATCGGACGGAATGGAATCCAGATCCGGCAGGAAGTTGTTTTCTTTGGTCAGCTGTACATTATACACTTCGCCGCCCACGTATTTCGTGTGCGTGCCCAGAACCGGATAGCCCGGAACGGTTAGAATCGATACGTCGCCCGGATTGATGAATACGGATGGGAGCATGGCCAACGCCGGCTTGGAGCCGATGGAATGCACGATTTCGGTATTAGGATCAATGCCTTCGACTTTGAAAACGTCTGCCAAGTATTGAGCAGCAGCGGCTTTGAACTCCGGAATGCCGTTATCAGCATAACCGCGGTTTTCCGGCTTCGCCGCTTCTTCAGCCAGCTTGGCAACGATGCCTGCGTCCGCCATTTCGTCCGGCTCGCCGACTCCCATGTCGATCAGTTCGACGTCAGGGAATGCCTGGCGTGCAGCTGCTTTGGCGCGTTTGATTTTTTCGAATTTATAAATATTGGTGTCTTTGCCGTAATTCGATCCGCCGATGCGGTCTGCGAATACTTGCTGGATGTAAGTGTTTTGATACTGTTCGATACTCATGGATAAATTCAGCTCCTTGAACGGTATGATCTAGTTTCCATGATGCCGCAAATCGGGGATAAGCGTACATGGATTATGTGGTGGAAAATTTGGTGTTTTTGCGCAGGGGGAGACGCTCCGGGGAGGAGGAGCCTGCGGATCGCCGTTTCAAACCGGTTTTCTACTGATTGGACTAAAACATTACTCGTGGTAGAAAACCTCTTGAAAATGCGAACGCTCCGCTTCCTCCGGCTCCCTCCTCCCCTCCGCTCCCGTCTGCGCATTGGGGGCGTGGGAAGGCGTCTGCTCCCTTAATACGGAGCAGACGTCTGAGCGCGTGGTGCTTTAGGTTCGCCTATATAGGCGAACGAAGGGCTGGACTCCGCTTTGCGAATCGTCAAAGGCTTAAGGGCAAGAGCAAAAGCAAAGAACTGGGCTCCGCTTCGCGAACGCCAAAAGCTTAAAGGCAAGAGCGAAAGAAAAAAGCTCGGCTCCGCTTCGCGAACGCCAAAGGCTTTAAAGGCAAAGGCAAAAGCGAAGAGCTGGGCTCCGGCTTCGCGGACGCCAAAGGCTCAAGGGCAAAAGCAAGAGCGGAGAGCTGGGCTTCGCGGACGCTAAAAGCTGCTTAGCGGCTGCGGAGATGAGTCAATAATTCATCCAGATCGGCAGGAATCGGAGCAGAGAACTCCAGGCGCTCGCCTGTCGACGGATGAGTGAAACCCAGCGAAGCAGCGTGCAGAGCTTGGCCCTGCAGCTTAAGACCACCGCTTCGGCCATACATCGGGTCGCCTACAAGGGGATTCCCGATAAACTTCATATGTGCGCGAATCTGGTGTGTACGACCCGTTTCAAGCTTCAACTCCAGCAGTGTGTAATCGCCGAAGCGCTCTACTACATTGAAATGCGTGATCGCATGCTTTCCGCCTTTTGGAACGACGGTGAACATCTTGCGATGATGAGAATCACGAGCCAGATTGGCGTCGACTGTTCCGTGGTCGTGAGCTATGTTACCGTGTACCAATGCCGTATAGATCCGGCTTACGGAGTGTTCTTTGAGCTGGGCAGCCAAGGAAGTGTGCGCTTTATCGTTCTTGGCTGCCATCAGCAGGCCGCTGGTGTCCTTGTCAATCCGATGTACGATGCCCGGGCGCAGTTCGCCGTTAATGCCCGAGAGGTCTTTACAGTGGAACATCAGGGCGTTCACCAGTGTGCCGGACGAGTGCCCCACAGCAGGATGAACGACCATCCCGCGCCGTTTGTTGACGACGATGACATCCTTGTCTTCGTACACGACTTCGAGCGGAATGTCTTCCGACACGATATCGACCGTTTCGGCCGGAGGTACGCGAACCTCGACCGTTTCGCCTTCTGACAACTTGTGGTTGGCTTTGGCAGCACGGCCGTTCACAGTCACATGTCCCTGGTCGATCCAAAGCTGAATTTGCGATCGGGACACTTCTTCTTCCATCGCCTCGGTTACATACTTATCGAGACGATGTTTTTTGTATTCGGCAGCGACGCTCCACTGCAGTACTTCTTCTTCTGTTGCATGCTCTTCCGCCATGGCGGAGAGATCGTCCTGTCGATTGTCGGTCATTGTTGTTCCTCCGTACGCTGTTCAAGCTTATCCGCAGGATGCGGTTCGTTCGGACGCTTGGCATCGAATATTGTATCCAGAATGATCAGAGCGACGCCGACTACGATGCAGGCATCCGCCACATTGAAGATCGGGAAGCTGTAGCTGCCAAAATTGAACAGGAAAAAGTCTACGACTTCTCCCATCCGCACCCGGTCCAGGAAGTTGCCGAGCGCTCCGCCAAGTACGAGGCTGAGTGCGATAGGCAGCATGCGCGCCGAGCCTTTGGCATTTTTCACCCGCTGGAGATACCAGACAATGCCGGCAACGACGATCAGGGTCACAATGATGAAAAACCACCGCTGCTCCTGAAGAATTCCGAATGCTGCGCCTTTATTGCGGTGCGAGGTCAGAAGAAAGAAATTTCCGATGACCGGAATTTTTTCACTGATTTCCATGCGCGTAACGACCAGATATTTCGTTCCCTGATCGATCAGAAAAGCAACAAGCGCAATTACATAATAAATCACGTTAATCCGTCACCTCGTACTTCTTTAAGATACCTTCAATTTGGAACCGGCGGGCGGCAGACGCTTCCTTCCGGCTTGTCTATTGTAGCACAGCGCCGAAGAGAGCGTCTATTGCACGACCGGAGGTTGCAGCGGCTGCCGGCCCTATATCGGCAGGACGGTTACCGCTGCAGCAGAACAAAAAAATGCAGAAAACCGCCTTATCCGAGCAAAGAAAAGCCCCGCTGGCGGCCGTCCCGATCGACGATCTCCGCGGGGCTTTTATCACGCTAAGGACATGAAAGACAATCAGTCGATCTTGATGCCGACTTCTTTCCCGTTAAGCGTCACTCTTTCCATACCGTCCTTCGAACCAAACGATACCTCGTTAACCAGTACATTCTCGCGCAGCACGGAGTCGAATGCTTCAAGAGCCGTTTGCAGCTCGTTGTCGACGTCGAGCGTCAGATCTACACGCTGTTCGACTTTGAGATCAAGCTTTTTGCGCGTATCCTGTACGGCGCGGACGATCTCGCGTACCCAGCCTTCCTGCTCGAGTTCCGGCGTCACATCCGTGTTCAGCGCTACCGTCAGACCGTAACCGGACGCGGATGCAAAACCTTCCTTCGCTTTCTTCTCGATCAGCAGCTCTTCGCCGGTCACCTGCAGCTCTTCCCCTTCCGGCGAAGTGATGTTGAACGAACCGCTGTCTACGACTGCACGCGTCTGATCCGCTGTCATGCCTTTGAAGTGGTTCTGCAGGAAACCGACGTTTTTGCCGTATTTCTTGCCCGCTACCTTGAGGTTCAGCTTGAGCGTATAGTCAACAAAGTCGCTGTCCCCACTCTCTACACGGATTTCTTTGACATTGATCTCGTCCTTGACGATATCCGCGTAATCCGCCAGATCAAACTCGCGGTCCATGGATACAATCAGCTCGGACAGCGGTTGGCGCGTTTTCAGGCTGTTTTCGTTCCGCACGTTGCGGGCAAGTTCTACGATCTGCTGCGATGTCTTCATGTCGCGCTCCAATTCGGTGTCGATCAGCGAAACGTCGGCTTCCGGATAGTCGGCCAGATGCACGCTTGTCTTGCCGCCCAGGTTGCTGTACAGATCTTCCGCCAATACCGGCATAAACGGAGCGATCAGACGAGCCAGCGTCGACAGAACTTCGGTCAGCGTGCGGTACGCATCCAACTTGTCGTCCGTCAGGCCGCTGCCCCAGAACCGGTCACGCGAACGGCGGATATACCAGTTGCTCAGACCGTCGACAAATTCTTCGATGCCTTTGGCTGCTGTCAGGAAATCATTATCCGCCAGTGCTTCGTTGGCCGTCGCGATCAAGCTGTGCAGACGGGACAGAATCCAGCGGTCCAGACGACCGGTCGGCACTTGGAATGGATGCTGTTCCGGATCAAATCCGTCGATGTCCGCATACAGCGTCAGGAATGCGTGCGTATTGACGATCGTATCGACGACTTTAGATTTTGCTTCGCCGACGACGCCTTTCGAGAAACGCTTTGTATTCCACGGTGCGCTGTCGGCCAGCATTACCCAGCGGAATGCGTCCATGCCGTATTCTTCAAGCACTTCCCACGGATCAACAACATTGCCTTTGGACTTCGACATTTTCTGTCCGTTTTCATCCAGAATATGGCCGGTTGCCATAACGGATTTGTATGGCGCTTCTCCGGTAACCATTGTAGAGATTGCGAGCAGACTGTAGAACCAGCCGCGCGTCTGGTCGATTCCTTCGACGATCATATCGGCCGGGTACTGCGCTTTGAAGTCTTCTTGATTTTCAAATGGATAATGCTGCTGGGCAAAAGGCATCGAGCCGCTGTCGAACCACACGTCGATAACTTCCGGCGTACGGGTCATAACTGCACCTTCCGCAAATGGCGACTTTAGTTTGATTTCATCCACGTAAGGCTTATGCAGCTCGATATCTTCCGGAACGAAATCTACAGCACGTTCACGCAGATCTGCGATGCTTTTCGGTGCGTACTGCTTGCCTGTTTCCTCGCACACCCAGACATTGAGCGGCGTTCCCCAGTAGCGGTTCCGGCTGATGTTCCAGTCGATCAAGTCGTCCAGGAACTTGCCGAAGCGTCCTTCGCGGACATGGTCCGGATACCATTTAACGCCTTTGTTGTTTTCGATCAGCTTGTCTTTAACAGCTGTCGTCTGGATAAACCAGCTGTCTGTCGCATAGTAGACAAGCGGGGTGTGGCAGCGCCAGCAGAACGGATAGCTGTGCTCGTATTTTTCTTTGCTGTACAGCCGTCCTTTTTCAGAAAGGGACTTCACGATTTCGATATCGGTCTCTCCATCCTTCACGAAGCGTCCTGCAAAATCAGTCACATCGGCTACAAAACGTCCTTGCGAATCGACCAGATTGACGAAGCTGATTCCGTTCTCTCGGCAGACCCGGTAGTCGTCCTCACCGTGCGCTGGAGCCATGTGGACAACACCCGTACCGCTGGAATCAGTAACGAAGTCCGCACCTACGATGAAATGTCCTTTTTCCGGTGTAAAGTAGTGGAACGGTGCATCGTAGTTCAGGCCGACCAGTTCCGAACCCTTCAGCTCCGACAGCATCTCGTATTCGCCTTTGAGTACACTCTCCGTCAGATTCTTTGCCAAGATCAGCACTTCGCCATCCTGCTTAACCTTTACGTAAGTCATGTCCGGATTGACAGCCAATGCAATATTCGAAGGCAGCGTCCAAGGCGTCGTCGTCCAAGCCAGCACATACTCGCCGCTTTCCAGCTTGAACTTGGCTGTCGCGCTCAGGTCCTTCACGTCTTCGTAGCCCTGTGCCACTTCGTGCGAGCTCAGTGTTGTTTGGCAGGACGGACAGTATGGGCTTACACGGTGTCCGCGGTAGAGCAGTCCTTTGTCATGGATTGTGCCCAGCAGGTTCCAAACGCTCTCGATATATTTATTATCCAGCGTGATGTACGGGTTATCGAGATCCGTCCAATAGCCGATCGCTTCGGTCAGATCGCGCCACTGCTTTTCATACGTAAAGACGCTCTCTTTGCACTTCTTGATAAATTTCTCGACGCCGTATTCTTCGATATCGTGTTTGCCGGAAATACCCAGCTGTTTCTCCACACCCAGCTCAACCGGAAGACCATGTGTATCCCAGCCCGCTTTGCGCACAACATGATAGCCCTTCATTGTCTGGTAGCGGCCTACGAAGTCTTTGATTACGCGGCCCAATACGTGACCGATATGCGGCACACCGTTCGCTGTCGGCGGTCCTTCGTAAAAGACGAAGTTTGGTTTACCTTCCCGGTTTTCGATCGACTTTTTAAACGTATCTTCTTCGTTCCAACGGTTCAATATCCGTAGATCGCGCGCCCGTGCTTTCTCTTTCACATCGACTCTTTGCATTTCTGTAGGCTCCTTTTTGTTGAAAAATAAATGCTTTTTAAAACAAATAAAACCCCGCCCCTGGAAAGGGACGAGGCTTGCTCGCGATACCACCCTTGTTTCGCCTGTCTGCACAGTCTGTCCGAAAAACGCCGGAGCACGCCGCTTTTCGGGCATCGCGCAGCAGAGCGACACCTTGTCTCCGCGTCCAATAACGCGGGGCCGCTGTAACGGTCGGCTTCCGGTACGGCCTACTCTCTCTGCCGATACACGGTCAAAGAATTCGGACGTACTTCTCCGGGACGATCTTCGGTCTATGCTTCGTACACCGGCTTGCAGCTCATAAAGGCCCGGCTCTCTGGAGAACGATTGCATGACGTACTGTTCCCATCGTTGAATTTGAGTTGTAATGGTTACTGAATCAAATCTGTCTGATAACGTTCTTTATTTATAGCGCTATACGCACCCGTTGTCAATAGCTCACATCATTTGGTGGGGTACGCAGCAATCAGTAAGATTCGCTTGCACGCCGGTCGGCTTGAGCTTGTTCCATCTCGCGATCAAGCTCACGGCTCTGGCGATCAAGCGCATCCCAGCCATCTTGGGCCAGCAGTTCCAACTGCGCTTCGATCAGCGTACGGAAACGAGTCCGGTAGATCGACGCCTGCTTCTTGAGTTCTTCCATCTCTACAGCTACTTTACGTGATTTAACAAGCGCTTCATTGATGATCCGGTCGGCATTCTTTTCCGCTTCCTTCACGACCAGCTGCGCTTCCTTCTTCGCATTGCCGCGCACTTCGTCAGCCGCTTCCTGTGCGACAATAATCGTCTTGCTGAGCGTATCTTCCAAGTTCATAAAATGATTCAGACGCTCTTCCATTGATGCCATACGGTGCAGCAAATCCTTGTTTTCGCGAATCAGACTTTCGTAATCTTTGATGACCTGATCCAGAAACTCGTTGACTTCATCTTCATCGTATCCACGAAGACGTCGGCTGAATTCTTTACTATGTATATCCAGCGGTGATAATGCCATGTTGTGCACCTCCAATGTATTAAGCACGCTGCCATCCTTCGACAGTACGGCGGATGTATCCGGTTCGTGCATAAGACCGCCGCGCTCCCCGCGCAGCGGTCCTCTTCGGTTTATCGGAATTTCGACGCCAAAACGTGAATTCCTGCTTGCTCCTGCACAACCCGCTACACAAATTTGCCGATTCGTACGCGGTAACGACCTTTTTTTGTCAAATCGCCGACTTCCAGCACTCGAAAGCGCCCGAAGCCCTGCAGCGAGACCGTATCACCTTCGCGCAGCGTTTTGGAGGGATCTTCCTCCACCTTCCAATTTACCCGGCAGCGGCCGGCTTTAATCGGAGGCAGAATTTTCGCTCGGCTCATCCGGTAAACGTCACTCGCAATTCCGTCGAGACGCGGCGAAGCTACAGTCAGTTCCATTTCCGCCAGTTCCGATTCCGAAGCCAGCAGCGACGCAATCGGCAGAAGTTCGGTGAATACGTTTACCCGATGCACCTGCCTAAGCTCCAGATTAAGGAAATCCGCGATCTCGGCGGCAGCCACAATGTGGCATCCGTCTTCGCGCGGATGAATATCACCGATCTTGGAACGCTTGATTCCGAGTCCCAATACCGATCCCATATAATCGCCATGCCCGATCTCCGTGAATTTGCTGTCTGCCGGAGTGATCGACAGCACAACCATTTTCATGTCTTCGTCGTCCAATTCCCGATAATCCGGTGCAATCAATGCCCGCTTGCGTTCGGCATGCGGACTTCCGCCGTCCAGACGCATGACAACATCTCTCTCCGAACCGGCCAGCATGGACAGGATCTGCAGCTGCCGAGGATCGAGAAAATCGGTCAACTTCATTTCATGATAACGGGCCGCGCCTTCAAGCCATTCAGAGGCGCGGTCTACAAACTCCCGTTCATCGGGGTGCACATGTTCATACAAGTTTTTAGACATAAGTTTTCTCCGTTAAGTGATTGCCAGTCTTAAGAGCTCAACCAGATACATAACTCCCCGCTGAACAAAACGCAAAACGAAAAACGCAACAATCGGGGAAATATCGAGCATTCCGCCGATCGGCGGAATAAAGCGGCGGAAAATGGACAAATACGGTTCTACAACTTTTCCGAGCATAACGCCGACTTGGCTTTCGCGTACATTCGGCAGCCAAGACATCAGGATATAAATAATCAGCAGCCAGCTATAAATTTGAAAAAGCAAAGGAATCCATTGATACTCAAGCCGTAAGAGAAATTCTACCAATCTATCTTCACCTCATTTGATTAAATTCTTGGTCCTCGCGCATCAGATCGGCGATTGTCCCTTCGACTTCGACCGTATCCGGCGTGCAGAGAAAAATATCTCCTCCGACTTTGGAAATGCTGCCGTTAATGGCATAGACCGTACCGCCGAGAAAATCGATAATCCGCTTGGCATGATCACGGCGGACCTGCTGCAGATTAACAACAACGGAACGATGCGCACGGAGATGATCGGCGATTATCTGAGCATCTTCGTAGGTGCGCGGTTCGGACAGGATAACTTTAACACTCTTTTGCGCATGGATGCTGACCACATTGTTCGTTTTCGCATTTTTGCGCGTTTCGTAATTTTGGGTCGAATCGTTCTGAGGTTCTTCCTGCTCTACCACTCTTTCGCGTTCCACGATTTCCTCTTCTTCCTGCAGGCCAAGAAAATTCATAAAACGGTTCATGACACCCATCGTCAGTCCTCCTCTTTTCCTACCAGAATAGAGCCCAGGCGCAGCCAGGTTGCCCCTTCTTCAATCGCCACTTCGAAATCTCCCGACATGCCCATCGACAAATGTGTGATCGGGTAAGGCAGTACATTACCAGCGTTCAGCTCGTCCCTAAGCTCTCGCAATCCCCGGAATACGGGCCGAGCGGCTTCGGCATCGGATTCCAGCGGTGCCATGGTCATCAAGCCGACAATCTCGATATGGGGATAATCACGCATCTGCCTTACAAAATCGAATACCTCTTCCGGCGGCATACCTGATTTGGAGTCTTCGCCCGATATATTGACTTGAACGAAAACCTTAACCGTTATATCGGCCGCTGACGCCTGACGCTCCAGTTCTTTTGCCAGAGACAGACGATCCAACGAGTGAATATAAGCGAATTTGCCTATAACATCTTTGACTTTGTTACTCTGAAGCTGACCGATGAAGTGCCAGACTCCCCGATCTCCGAGTGCTTCCCACTTGGATTTGGCATTCTGCCAGCGATTCTCGCCAATATGGAGAATTCCGCTGTCGAATACCTGAGCCGTTTTTTCCGTTGAGACATATTTGGTCACGGCTACAATGTTGATTTCTTCGGGCGATCTACCCGCGCGTTCGCAAGCTTGAGAGACCAGCCTGTTCACCTGCGCGATCCGCTGTTCCAATGTCACCGGAACGTGCCTCCTTCTTTCCGTCCAATCCAGCTGGCCATGCGCCCGGTCCGTCCATTTTCCTGTCTGTGCGAAAAAAACAGATCGGTCCGGCTGCTGGTGCACCAGCTCGTACATGCAATGTTTTCCGGACGTATTCCTGATCTTATCATAATGTGTCGGTTCAATTCTTTCAAGTTCAGCAGAGCTTTGCCGCCACCCAGATCTTTTGAAAAGTCAGACAGCGAACATGGATCATTACCCGAGTCTTTTTCAAGCAAAACCCGGACCTGTTCCAGTACCTTGTCATCCACTTCATATCGGGTTTCGCCGATACAAGGGCCGATCGCCGTCTGGATGTCTTCCACGCGGCTTCCATAATGCTCCTGCATCTTCTCAACCATACGGCGTCCGATTTCTGCTACTGTCCCTTTCCAGCCTGCATGTGCAAGACCGACTGCCTTTGTAATCGGATCAAAGAAATAGAGCGGCACACAGTCAGCGTAAAATGAAGTCAGCAGAATTCCGGGTACATCCGTCAGCAGTCCATCGGTATCGGGAAAAGCGCTCTCGCGATCAAGTCGACCGCGGCCGCGGTCGACTTCCTTGACGATCGCAATCTCTGCCAGGTGCACCTGCTCTCCGCTCGTCCAATCTTCGAAGCGGAAACCAGCTGCAGCTGCCACTCTGGACCGATTCTCTGCCACATGGACAGGATCATCGCCCACATGCAGCGCACAATTGAGTGAAGCATGAAACCCTTGGCTTACTCCGCCCGAGCGTCCCGTAAACCCTGCACTAAGCCCTTTGAAAGCCTTCCAAGGCTCCAGTTCAAATACTTCTGCACCACTTTCCGCTATTCTGCGAACGAACGGTTCTTGAATCGTCGTCATCTTCTGCTGCTCCTCCTTGCCGGATTATTCAGGTGTCGATCTTGAAAAAAAGATCCGCTTCCGTATAGCGAAAGCGGATCCTCCATAAGCGCTTCATGGCTTTTAATCGTTGTTTTGACGCGAACGGTTACGCAGGAACGTTGGAATGTCCAGCTGATCGGTATCCGCCTGCGGCTCGAAAGCCGGACGCGGCGGCTGCTTTGGACGTTCACCCGGAGCGGCTTCCGGCTGCTGGGCTGCAGGACGACGCACAATCGGTTTCATAGGCGCTGGCTTATGTTCAAAACCGGTCGCAATAACCGTTACTTTGATATCTTCTTTCATGGTCTCGTCGATGATGGCACCAAAGATCATGTTCACTTCCGGATCGGAAGCTTCGATAACGATCTCCGCTGCTTCGTTGACTTCATACAGCGAAAGGTTCGACCCACCGGTGATGTTCATGATGACGCCTCTTGCGCCTTCAATCGATGTCTCCAGCAGAGGACTCATAATCGCTTTGCGTGCTGCTTCCGCCGCACGGTTCTCTCCGGAAGATTCACCGATGCCCATCAGCGCGGATCCGCGCTCGGTCATGATCGTTTTGACGTCAGCAAAGTCAAGGTTGATCAGACCCGGAACCGCAATCAGGTCGGAAATGCCCTGTACCGCTTGACGCAGTACGTTATCCGCTTCGCGGAAAGCTTCGAGCATAGGCGTCTTCTTATCAACAATCTCAAGCAGTCGATCGTTCGGAATTACGATCAGCGTATCGACTTTTTCTTTGAGCGCTTCAATGCCCAGTTCAGCCTGTCCGGCACGTTTACGGCCTTCGAAAGTGAACGGACGTGTAACGACGCCTACTGTCAATGCGCCGCACTCACGAGCGATTTCGGCGATGACCGGCGCGGCACCTGTACCTGTGCCACCGCCCATTCCTGCGGTAACAAATACCATGTCTGCGCCTTTCAGCGTATTGCTGATCAGTTCGCGGGATTCTTCGGCTGCTTTTTTGCCGACATCAGGGTTGGCTCCTGCACCAAGGCCTCGAGTCAGCTTGTCGCCGATCTGCAATTTATGTTCCGACTTAGCCAGGTGCAAAGCCTGAGCATCCGTATTTACTGTAATAAACTCCACGCCCTGCACACCGTTCTCGATCATGCGGTTGACAGCGTTGCTTCCGCCGCCGCCGACGCCGATGACTTTAATGCGCGCCAGGCTCTCCATTTCGAAATCGAATTCCAACATAGTCCTCCATCTCCCCCTCGTTTTCCTTGGATGGGCTCGTTTTTGTGTTCCTCATATAAATTCGCTAAACATATTTTTGAGCTTTTCTAGGAAACCGGTTTTCTGAGCCGTCTCCGGCGCGGGGCTTGATTTAGGTCGACTGACGGGTTTCTTGCCAGGCGCTGCACTTCCTCTGCCGCGGTTTTTCCGAATGACGCTGTACAAAATGCCGATCCCACTGGTGAAGGCCGGGTCCCGCACACCGATATAATCCGGTACAGCGAGACGAACGGATGCAGTCAGCTCACTTTGGGCAACCTGCAGCACACCGGGCATTGCGACGGTTCCGCCGCTTAGCACATAGCCGCCGGCAATATCTCGATAGCCCATGCGTTGAATTTCCTGATGAATGAGCTGGAAAATCTCTTGAACCCGAGGCTCGATAATGGCCGCAAGGTCTTCCTGTGTATATTCCTTCTCGATGGTGCTTCCAATCCGATTGACCTTGAAAACAACATCCGCCGCAGCATCCGCCATCATGGCACAACCGTATTTAAGCTTGACCTTTTCAGCCTGGTCGGTTACCGTACGCAGACCGTAGGCGATGTCGTTTGTGACATATTCGCCTCCGACCGGCAGTGTCGAGACGGCCGATAGATGGCCGTTTTCAAAGATCGAAATCGTTGCCTGTCCGGCTCCGATATCAATCAGGGCCGTACGCATCGTCTTCTCATCTTTGGTAAGTGCCAGCTGGCCGGCCCCGAGGGAAATCAGCACCAGTTCTTTCACCTTGAGGTCGGCTTTCTCCACACAGCGCAAGAGGTTATGTATGGCCGTCTTCGCGCCTGTGACGATCGTAGCTTCCACCTCCAAGCGGGATCCGATCATGCCCCGAGGATCCTGAATTCCCTCCAAGCCGTCAACCACGAACTGCTTGGCCACGACATCGATGATTTCACGCTCCGGCGGCAGAGCTACAACTTCGGCAGCCTTCGTTACGCGCTCGAGGTCGTCCTCTCCGATCTCGCGATCCTCGTTCGATACGGTCACAACGCCGCGGCTTGACTGCAGTCCGATATGGCTGCCCGATATGCCGACATAAACTTCTGTTATCTGAATGCCGACCATTCGCTCGGCATGCTCTACGGCGTCACGAATCGATTGGACGGTTTGATCGACGTCAACGATAGCGCCTTTTCGGATTCCTTCCGAATCGGCCGATCCAACTCCAATAATATTAAAGGTTCCGTTGCTTATCTCCCCAATAATAGCACGAACTTTGGATGTACCGATGTCCAAACTAACAATGATGTCATTGCTGCTCAAGCCCTTGGCACCTCCCGTTTACAAAATTAATCATCTGGTTTGTTTAAAGCCGGGTCTTATTTGGCATCTCATTAAAAGAATTCAACGCGACTTAAACTTTCCCTCTTTCGTTTCTGATTTTTTTATGCTTTTTATACGATTGTGTATCTTTTTGTGAGAACACAGCAAACATTATAGCATTTTTTATAATCCAAGAGTAGCAGGCTCTAAGGCGCTTGTTCACCTTCCTCAGATTCGTTTTCGGCGTTTACGAAAGGCATGAAGTAATCGGCTTCGAGCAAATCGATAAATCCGGGGCTCTGTGTTTCGGTAATGCCGCCCAAAATCTCGAGTTTGTCTTTCAGCAGAGAAACGGTTGTTTCCACTTCAAACCGCGACCGCGTGTATAAGCGGATCTTGTCCGGATAAGATTCGGTAGGAGTAGGTGTAATCTCGGAAAGGTCGGACAGCAGGCTGTCCGGCACTGAGGCCAGCACCCGGCATAACTTGATCTTCTCCTCTTCTTTCCCTTCCCACTCGGTCAGCATCGGCTTCTCGGCAGGCAGACCCCGATCCTTGAGCGGAATCTCAGCTCCGCTGCCCAGCAGCGCCTGAACGCTGCCATCGTCGAGCAGCTCGTAAGCAACTGGATCATACTCGTCAACAATAAGCCGAATGGTGCCTGGAAACCGCTTCTCTACCTTCGCATGCTCGACCGCATTCAGGTTCGCCACAATTCGCTGCTCCACACTAGCCGCACTTGATGCAAAAAAGTGACTGCCGATACTCAATTCCGCCGCCTCAATCACCGCAGAGCGATCGATGTACACATTGCCCTCGACTTCGATCTGCTGAATACGACTCAACGATGAGCGGAAAAATAGAACACTCAGCATCGCAACCAGCAGTACGATCACCGTTAGCCAAAGTTTCCATCGACCGCTGCGCCGGAGCCGACGCGGCTCTTCCTCTTGATGTTCGCTTGGTTTGACTACTTTCAGCATGGCCATTCTCCATCCGGCCGCCCTTTTTCGTCTGTATGAAACAGACAGACGAAAAAGGGCGGTTAATTGCGCAATACGCGGAATTTTGTATTACGTTCATTATACACGTGCCGCGCACGATGGCAAAGAAAGATCAGACTTATAGCGCTCCCCGACGAATGGCTTGTGCTCTCACCGCCAATTTTCGCAGTTCTGCCGCAATAATCGAAGCGGAATCGGGCTTGCCGAGTCCAGCTGAACGTTCGGACATTCTGGCACGCAGATACTCATCGTTCACAACCGCCTCTACGGCCTCGAGCAGGCTTCGTCCGTTTAGATCACGTTCCAAGATCATAAGGGCCGCACCCTCGTCTTCCAGAGCTCTGGCATTGACTTCCTGATGATTGTTTGTAACGTTAGGAGACGGAATTAGTACTGCGGGAATGCCCAGTGATGTCACTTCCGCGAGAAACGATGCGCCGGCGCGGCTGATAACAAGCATGGAAGCGGCCAGTACCTCCGGCATCCGCTCCACATAAGGCAAAACTTTTAAATTCGCCGGAGTCACCCAAGGCGCTTCGTCAAGACCGCGCTTGATCTCGTCATAATATCTCTTGCCGGTTACATACACAAATTGTACATCAGGCATTCGCATAATATCCGGCACCATCTGCAGCATTGCTTCGTTAATCGCCTTGGCTCCGATACTCCCGCCTACGACAAGCACGATCGGGGTCCCTTCCGGAAGCCCCAGCATCCGAAATCCTTCGGCCGCATTGGCTCTGTGAACCGTCGTAGCCCGCGGATTCCCACTGTACATGACCCTTTTCGCTTTCGGAAACTGATTCTGCGTCCCGTCGAAGCTTACAGCCACTGTATTGACGTATCGGCTGAGAAAACGGTTAGTCAGTCCGGGGATCGCATTTTGCTCGTGAATCAGTGTCGGAATTCTCAGCTTGTGAGCTGCATAGACAACGGGTCCGCAAACATAACCTCCGGTACCAACGACGACATCCGGTTTAAACTTCTCCAGCAGTTCTGAAGAACTCTGTACCCCCCGCAGAAAGCGGAGAACGGTCTTGATGTTGTCGGCGGAGAGACTGCGGCGAAATCCTGTAATATCCAGCGTCTCGAACGGTATCTGGGTTTCGGGCACAATGGAATTTTCGAGACCGCGCTTTCCCCCAATATACAAAAATTCGGTATCCGGTCTATCGGCTTTCAACTGCTCGGCAATGGCAAGGGCAGGATAGATATGTCCACCGGTCCCGCCTCCGGTCAATACGACGCGCATACGACTTCCTCCCGTCTAATTCGATATCGAACGAACCGCCTGCTTAAACAGCAGCCCCCGTTCTTCAAACGAAGCGAACATATCCCAGCTTGCACAGGCCGGAGACAGAAGCACTGTATCTCCAGGTTCGGCCAGTTGACGCGCTTCGTCTACAGCACGGATCAGCGTTTCTGCGGAATCTCCTGCCGGATCGACGACCTTAATATGTTCTACGCCCGCACGGCGAGCCACACCGGCAATCTTCTCGCGTGTTTCTCCAAGTGTGACAAGCGCCTTTACCTTACTCTGCAAAGCAGGCAGCAGTTCCTCGTAATCAGAACCCCGGTCCAGTCCGCCCGCAATCAATACCACCGGCCGTTCGAAAGCCGAGAGTGCCGTCAGCGTCGCTTTGGAATTGGTTGCTTTCGAGTTGTTGTAGTAATGAATAGCGCCGATCTCGCCCAGCGATTCCAAACGATGCTCTACACCTCCAAATCCGGCAAGCGGCTCTTTGAGCGCTTCCGGACTTACACCAGCCGCAATCGCTGCCGCGCAGGCCGCCATTGCATTTGCCGTGTTGTAACTGCCTGGAATACCGATATCCGCAATCCTGATAATCGTGTGCACCTCTCCCGCCGCATCGCGATATACGATAGAACGGTCGATCAAGTTGTCCTCACCTTCCAGCAGACCGGACGGTGAGACGTATACACCTTCCAGAGTCAGCTCTTCGGTCATCGAAAACGGAAGAACCTTTCCTTTCAGGTAAGGAACCAGTTCTCTGCAAAAAGGATCATCCCAGTTGATGATGCTTGTATCTTGAGGTGTCTGATTTTCGAAAATTTTGGCTTTGGAGGACGTATAATCTTCCATTGAACCGTGGTAATCCAAATGCGTCTCTGCAATATTAAGCAGACAGGCGATCCGCGGTGCAAAATCCTGAGTCCCTTTCAGTTGGAAGCTGCTTAATTCAACCACAAGCCAGCTGTCGTCCGGAGCCTGCAGAGCGGCATCGCAGAGAGGCGTTCCGATATTCCCGGCAACAATCGGTTTTAGACCCGCTGCTTCTAACATGTTACCGATCCATGTTGTGGTCGTTGTCTTCCCGTTAGAACCGGTGATTCCGATCATCGGAGCCGCTGACAACTGATAGGCGACTTCGACTTCGGTTACGACTTCAATGCCGAGCTCAAGCGCTCTTGCAACCGGAGGCGCGGAGTAAGGAATACCCGGATTCTTAATTACCAGCGCCACTCCCGGATGAATCAGATCATCCGGATGTTCGCCGCATATAACAGAAATGCCCAATTCCTCGAGAACGCCCGCTTCTGGACTGTCTTCCCGCGGCTTACGGTCGTTGACCGTCACATTTGCGCCGAAGCCGTGCATCGTTTTTGCCGCCGATACGCCGCTTCGCGCAAGCCCCAGTACAACGACTTCGCGATTTGCATACTTTTTAGGATGTTCCATCTCTACAGCCCCTTGACAAGATACAGTCCGAACACGGATAGAATCAGCGAGACGACGAAGAATACGACGACGATTCGCCATTCCGACCAGCCGGAAAGCTCGTAATGATGATGAATCGGACTCATTTTGAAAATCCGCTTGCCTCGCGTTTTGAACGACAATACCTGCAGCACGACGGACAGCATTTCAATTACAAAAACGCCTCCAATCACGAGAAACAGAAATTCCTGTTTCGTCAGGATGGCAATCATGCCGAGCGCTCCGCCGATCCCGAGCGAGCCTGTGTCGCCCATGAACATTTTGGCGGGATGCGCATTGTAGACCAGGAAGCCGAGTACAGCTCCTGCCATCGCCGAAGCTCCGATCGCCGAAGGGAACTGTGTCGCCTGCATGGCAATCAGTGCATAGGCTCCAAAAGCAGGGGCACTGACTGAAGACAGCAGACCGTCTACGCCATCAGTGAAATTGACCGCATTGGATACAGCCAGCAGCATAATTACGATGAACGGATAATAAAACCAACCGCCCCAATCGAAGGTGCCGGAAATTCCCGGAATCGACAATGCGGTGCTGTGTCCAGAGTCGATCAGCAGCCAACAGGCGATCGTTGAGAAGAGGAGCTGGCCCGCCAGCTTTTGCAGCGAAGTAAGGCCAAGCGAACGCTTTTTCACTACTTTGATGAAATCGTCCAACAGACCGACGAAGCCGAAGCCCAGCGTCGTCGTCAGCAGAACATAGAATTCGGTGTTGATTACGGAAAATTTGACGAAGGCCAACGTAAAGGCCAGCAAAATGACGATACCGCCCATAGTAGGGGTGCCCGCCTTTTTCAAATGACCTTGTGGCCCTTCTCCGCGCACCTGCTGTCCGAGCTTCAACCGCTGCAGCAGGGGAATGCATAGCGGCCCGGCCAGTACGGCAAGCAGAAACGATACGGCGGCTGTCAGAATTAAAAGCTGTAAATCCATTCGCCGATCAGACTCCGCTTGCTCCGGTCAGCGGCGCATCTCGCAGCGCATAGACCACTTCTTCCAGCTTCATCCCCCGCGAAGCTTTGACCAGTACAACGTCTTTGGGCTTCAAGCGGCCGCACAGATGCTCAATAAGCTGCGCTTTGTCGGCGAAGGCATATACCGCTTCCGGGTTCATGACTTCGCTTGCCCCTTCTGCCGCTTCGGCGGACAAAGGACCAAAAGCACATACAGCCTCGATACCCGATCTGCCTGCATATCTTCCAATCTCACGATGATATTCCTTCTCTTCATCACCAAGCTCCAGCATATCGCCCAATACCAGCACTCTCGAAGCGTAACCTTCCAGACCGGCCAGTACGTCAATTGCCGCTCGGGCTGAGGTAGGACTTGAATTATAGGTATCGTTTAAGAGCGTCAAGCCTGATACGCCGATCAACCGCTCGATCCGCATACCGGTAAGCTGCAATTCTGCAAGCCCCTTCTTCATTTTATCAGCTTCAACACCGAGCTCCCTGGCTGCAGCCATCGCGGCCAACGCATTGGTCACGTTATGACTGCCGAGCGTCGGCAGCGAGAAGCAGAAGTCAGCTTCTCTTCGCGTCGTAAAGGCCATGCCTGATCCCTGCTGCATTATTCCGGTCGGATAATCGTCGTTTTCTTCGTTTAGACCGAATGTAAATGTCCGAAGCCCTTCAGGCAGCTTGCCTTCCAATTCCTTCAGTACAAGAGGAAGGAGCGGCTCGTCGCCATTGTACACAAGCAGACCGCCAGGCTTGGTGCCCGATGCAATCTCAAGCTTGGCACGGGCGATATTTTCCCGACTGCCCAAGTTAAGCAGGTGGGATTCGCCGATATTCGTTACGATCGCAATATCGGGCGGAGCAATCTGTGCAAGCAGAGCAATCTCGCCGAGATCGCTCATACCCATTTCCAATACGGCGACATCCGTATCTTCCGGCATAGCCAGCAGGGTTAACGGCAGGCCCAGATGATTATTGAAGTTCCCCTGCGTTTTGTGGACGCGCAGCGAAGTACTCAGCAGTGCAAAGACCATGTCTTTGGTCGTCGTCTTGCCATTGCTGCCGGTTATGCCGACCACTTTTGCACTGGTTTCGCGCAAATAAGCAGCCGCCAACATCTGCAGCGCTTCGAGCACATCATCCACTTCGATCAAAACGCCTTCCGGAGCACCTTCGTGTCCACGCTGCCAGAGCGAAGCGGCCGCTCCCGAACGAAGCGCTCCGGCTGCAAATTCATGCCCATCCACCTGCGCGCCGCCAAGCGGTACGAAGAGACAGTTCTCACCGATCTTGCGCGAATCGATGGAGACGCCGACAATCAACTTTTCTGCAGAAGCTGTACCGATCAACTGACCTCCGCACATGTCGGCAACTTGGCCGATTGTCCGTGTAATCACTTGACGACTCCCCTTACCGCTTCTGCCGCTACAAGGCGGTCGTCGAAGTCCAATACCTGCTTGCCGACCAGTTGATAAGTTTCATGTCCTTTGCCCGCAATTAACAGCACATCGCCCGGCTGCGCTTCCTCAACGGCACGGCGAATCGCTTCCGCACGGTCCACAATCAGCGTGTAACGGCTCTTATCGACCCCGTCCTCAATCAGCCCCGCTTCAATATCTTTAAGAATTGTATCTGGATCTTCTGTACGCGGATTATCCGAAGTTACAAACGCAAGATCGCTGTATTTGACCGCAATACGCCCCATAATCGGCCGCTTCGTCCGGTCGCGGTCTCCGCCGCATCCGAATACGCAGAGTACTCGCTTTTCCGCGAATTCGACGACAGTGCGCAGTACATTCTCCAATCCGTCCGGAGTATGGGCATAATCGACGATAATAGCGAAAGGTTGTCCCGCATCAACTGCCTCGACTCGTCCATCTACGCCTGCAACAGCTTCCAGACTGCGTTTAATGTCTTCCAGCTCTACCCCTTCGATCAAAGCGGCAGAGATTGCGGCAAGCGCGTTGTAGACGTTGAACTTGCCAACCATACGCAGCTGGATATCTGCAGAACCTTTGAATGTGTCAACGTGGAAGAATGTGCCTTTCGCCGTAATTTTGATCTGCGAAGCCCGGACATCGCATTCGCGTTCCACGCCGTAAGTGACAACTTCGGCAGCCGTCACTTTGGCGAATTCTGACGAAGCTTCGTCGTCCGCGTTCAGTACAGCATATTTGCGTTCGGAAAGATCTGCCGGCAGCGAATTGCCCAATCGTGCGAAGAACAGTCCTTTGGCGGCGCGATACTCTTCCATAGAATGATGATAATCCAGATGGTCCTGCGTCAAGTTCGTAAATACGGCCGTACGATAATCCGTACCCTTGACACGTCCTTGTTCCAGTGCATGCGACGAAACTTCCATAACGCAGCATTTCACGTTTCGATTAACCATATCGGCGAGCGACCGTTGAAGGCCAAGCGATTCCGGCGTTGTGCCCGACATTGGAAATGTTTCGCCGTCGTAACGCATCTCGATTGTACCGATTAAGCCGGTCTTAATGCCATGATCCTGCATGATTCGCTCGATCAAGTACGTTGTCGTTGTCTTGCCGTTCGTTCCGGTAACGCCGATCATACGCATCTGTCGGCTCGGCTCGCCGAAGAATGCATTTGCCAGAACGGCCATCGCCATCCGGCCGTCGCGCACGAGAAGCTGCGGAAGATTCGTGTCGAGCTTACGTTCAACGACCAGCGCGACGGCGCCGTTCTCTTCCGCCTGCTTTGCATAATCATGTCCGTCCACCGTGAATCCAGGCAGACAAATAAACAGATCTCCCGCTTTCACTTTACGAGAGTCGATCTCAATTCCCTTACATTCCGTTTCTCCGCTGCCGATCAACCGAGCGGTAATGAGCTGCTGTGCCAATTGCTGCAATTGCATGATTCATTCTCCCCTTATCCTATTCAATATTCCCAATCCTTGTGTTCTGTGTATGCCCAGGCCGCAAAATGCCCGAACCCGCCAATGGCAGGCCCGGGCTATCCGCAGCTTCAGTTAAGCGGAGCGGCTTCGCTTTCCGGAGCTGGCTCGACAGGGACGACTGTCCCGCCATCCACGACCGGTCCGTTGATGTCAGCCTGTTCGTCGGCTTCCAGGGAATCATCTTCGACATGTTCTCCGCCGGTCGAGGTATCCTCAGACTCCGAGTCATCGTCCGTACCGGTCACCATCACTTTGGCGGACTTGAGTGTCAACACGACAATCCGGTTTCCTTCGGCGTCTTGGGTCAACTTCTGCGAAGCAACGTAACCCGACCCCTTTGTACTGATCGAAACGTCCAATAATGCCAAAATATCAACTGCATCTCTCAGTGACAATCCGGTCAAGTCCGGCACGTTCATCTCATCCTTATCCTCAGTCAGCAGATAAATCTTCTGTCCGGCATACATGGCGCTGCCTGCAGCCGGATACTGTTCAATGACCGAAGTACCCGCACCGACCTGTTCGTAGGCGATACCTTCCTCCAGAAGTTTGGACTTGGCGTCTTCCAGCTTCATCTTAAGCAGATTTGGAGCGGTAACTTTAAGCAGCAGGTCCCCAGTTTCCGAATTCTCGCTTTCGCTCTGAATCTCGGTATCTGAGAACTTCTTCGGTACACCCATGTACTCCAATGTTTGACCCAGGATTTCTTTGGCGATAGGAGCTGCTATTGCCCCTCCACTCGCATTTGGATCATTGGGCTCATCAAGCATGACGAATACTGCAACCTTCGGATCGTCGGCCGGTGCATACCCGATGAAGGAAACAGCAGAACGGTTCTTGTCATAAGCGCTGCCTCCTGCTTTGGCTACGCCGGCCTTCTCAGCCGTACCTGTCTTGCCGGCAACCCGGTAACCCGGAATATAGGCATTCCGTCCCGTGCCGATTATTCGATCAGAAACAACCTGCTCCAGATAACCGCTAACGATCTTGGCCGTTTCGGGTGTGATCACGTCGCGGATTTTTTTGACTTCATTCATTTTTGTCACTTCGCCGGTCTGTGGATTGCTTTTCGACTTTACGATGTGCGGTTCAAGCAGCTTTCCTCCGTTAGCAACCGCCGAGATTGCCACAATCTGCTGAATCGGCGTAACGCTCACATTGTGACCGAACGTAATCGAAGCCTGGTCGCCGAGCGGGCTGTTTTCCGTTACATTCATCTTGCCGTCCAGTTCGCCAGGCAGTTGGATACCCGTCTTTTCGCCGAAGCCAAATTTCCCAATGTATTCCGTCAACTTTTTCGTTCCGATCTTTTCCAGGCCCAACTTGACAAACGCTACGTTACTGGAATGCTTGACACCGTCTAGGTAAGAGATAACACCCCAACTTCGGCCTACGTCGTGAATATTTCTGCCTCCGACCCGAATGACTCCCGAAGAATAAGTTTCGTTGGGATTGAATTTCCCTTCCTGAACTGCAGCCGATAACGTAACAATTTTGAATGTCGATCCCGGCTCATATTGTCCCATAACGGATAGGTTGTTGAAATCTTCAAGCTTCTCCGCTTCGGAATAAGAGTTCGGATCAAATGTCGGCATATTTACCATCGCTAGAATATCCATTGTATTGGGATCAGCAGCGATAATCGATACACTTTTCGGCTGATACTTTTCGTAAGCTTTTTGCGCTGCCTGTTCAGCATAGTGCTGAATTGTGCTGTCCAGCGTCAATTGGAACGAAGTGCCATCTTTCGGCGGTACAACTTCACTGCTCGCATTCGGCAGCTCAACACCTTTGGCATCTCTCTGATAACTGATCTTCCCGTCGATGCCTTTGAGCTCGTCCTCAAAATAAGATTCGATTCCGTATTTGGGATTGCCTTCATTATCAACAAATCCAAGTACGTTAGCCGCGAGCGTATGCTGCGGATAAAAACGCTTAATCTGATCGTCAAATACGATACCGATATCCGTTTTTTTGCTCAACCCTTTGGCCTGACGGACTGCGGCAATCGACGATTCGATTTCCTTTTTCAAATCGCCGTCGATCTTCCATCCCTGCGGCCGTACTTCAACCCATACGCTGTAATCGCCTTTTTTGTAAGTCCCTTTGGGGCTGTCCTTCTCATACTTGCGGACCACCAGTTCACGAAGTTTTTCTTCAGACACCCCAAGTTTTTCATGCAAAATTTTCACAACGTCGTCCGCGGTGCCGCGTTGGTTGATAATATTGGGTTCCACAACCACGGAATAAGCAGGAGAGTCTACCGCCAATTCCTTGCCGTTCCTGTCCGTAATGGCTCCTCGTTCGGCCTTCAATACTTTGGAAGCCGACCACTGCTCAACGGCCTCCGCGTGCCAAAATTCTGCCTGAACCACTTGCAAAAAAAAGATTCGTCCGATTAGAACGAGAAAAAAGAGGGTAATCCCCCCTCCGATTAAAAGCGTACGCAATTTCACCCTTTTTGTCAGCATACCGGTGGAACCTCCTGCCTCATTCAATCCCGCTTCCCATTTGGAGCTCGCTGCCTAACGGCAGCGAGCTCTTCAATTCGAAGCTTTTTGTTGTGAGTTCCCAGTCTATTGATCGCGTCACATGCTCGGTTTGATAATTCGATTCCCTATTCAAGTCGGGTTAAAGCTAAGGTTCGAACTATAAATCGGTCTCGGTCAATGTACTAGTTGTCAGTATCCGCTCCAGGCGATTGCTTGTCTTCTCCGCTGTTGCGATTAACGAAGATCGGCTCATGTTCCGTCGCTTGGACCAATCCGAAAGACAGTGCTGTTGGTACAATCGCCTGCCGCAGCACTTGCTCGTCGCGTGCCGCCTGCGCAATATCTTTGTTGATCTGGTTCGTTTGGCTTTGAGCCGCTGCAATTTGATGATTCAGATCATAGATATGTACATAGCGCCAGGCCACAATACTGCATAGAGCAACCGCGACCAGCACGCTGGCCAGATACAGCAGTTTTTCTCTGCCCGGAAGCTCGGCCCGGCGGGTTACAACCGTAGTCTTCTGATTGTATTGCTGTGAATGTGAAGATTGCTGTTTCTCCCGTTCCCGGATTGCCAAATTTCCGCGTGTCTGTACCATTGATCAATCTCCTCGTCTTGAAATTAGTCCAGCTTCTCTGCCACCCGAAGTTTGGCTGAGCGTGCTCTGGGATTTTGCTCGATCTCCGCATCCGTTGGTACTTTAGGTTTGCGGTTGATGATTTTGATGCTGTTCGGACCTTCATAAACCTCGACAGGAAATCCTGGAGGAGCGACATTTTTGCCGGTATATTCGAGCAAAATTTGTTTGCAGATCCGATCCTCAAGCGAATGGAACGTAATAACACTTACTCGTCCGCCCGGTGCCAAGCAGCGCACTGCTGCATGAAGCGCATCTTCAAAAGCAGACAGTTCGTCGTTAACGGCAATTCGCAGCGCTTGGAAACTGCGTTTGGCCGGATGACCGCCCGTTCTTCTCGCTGCCGCAGGTATGCCTTCTTTGATAATTTCAGCAAGTTCGGTTGTTGTCTCGATCGGATGCTTCGCCCGATGCTGCCCGATTTTCCCTGCAATCCGCCGAGAAAACTTCTCTTCTCCATAACGATACAGAATGCGTGTAATTTCTTCTTCCGGCCACTCATTAACAATTGTTCTTGCCGTCAATTCGGAGGACTGGTCCATCCTCATATCGAGCGGAGCTTCATGGTTGTAGCTGAATCCGCGCGACGCTTCATCGAATTGAGGCGAAGATACGCCGAGGTCGAACAGAAATCCGTCTACTTTAGGAATTCCTTCCTCATCGAGCGGAATCCCCGACTCTCGAAGTGCATTTTCCAATTCTCGAAAGTTGGTCTTGACGAGCGTAACCCGTTCTTCGTAAGCTGCCAGCTGCTTGCGCGCATTCTCCAGCGCCCAATCGTCCTGGTCCAGCGCAATCAGTCTTCCGCCTTCGCCAAGCTTGGATGCAATTAACGAGCTGTGTCCTGCACCGCCAAGCGTACAATCGACGTAAATGCCGTCAGGCTTAATATTCAGCCCCTCGACCGCTTCTTCTTTGAGCACCGTAATGTGATGAAACAATTTCGTATCCCCCAGACGCAACATGTCGCATTCATAATTTTCTTTAAAATTCGATATCGAAATCGGATAATTTCTCTGCAATTTCTCCGAAGGACTCCTCCGACTGCATATAATAGCGGTCCCAGTTGTCCCGGCTCCAAATCTCTACCCGGCTGCCTGCGCCGATAACGACGCATTCCTTATCCAACTGCGCGTATTCGCGCAAGTTGGCAGGCAGATTCGCTCTTCCCTGCTTGTCCCATTCGCACTCCGCTGCACCTGAGAAAAAAAACCGAGTAAAAGCACGTGCATCGGACTTCATCAAAGGCAGGTTATTCAACTTGCGTTCGAGAATTCCCCATTCCTGCTCAGAGTAAACGAAAAGGCATTGGTCTAGTCCGCGTGTCACAATGCATGCCGTTCCCAATTTCTCGCGAAACTTGGCCGGCATAATGATGCGGCCCTTGTCGTCGATGTTATGCTTGTATTCGCCCATAAACATCGCAGGACCCACTCCTCGCCTTTTCTCCTCCACTTCATACCACTTTCCACCACCTACAGCATAATAGATTCGACGTTCGAAATCAAAGCCCTTCCTTAAATTTCACGTTTTTTTGTCGAATTTGACGTTTTTTTTCGGATACTTTTCTTTTTTTATAAAAAAAGACCGTTATTCCCTTATTACAGGAAAAACGGTCTTTTTTCTATTCAACTTCAAACATTCCAACTTTGCAGGTACGTTTTTTGCATTTCGTTCAGCTCGTCGATTTGAATGCCCATGCTTTCCAGCTTATAACGGGCCACTTGTTCGTCCAATTCATAAGGGACTTTGATCATGTGGTGTCCAATCGATTCATAATGCTCATTTACATACCGCAGCGACAATGCTTGCAGGGCGAAGGTCATATCCATAATCTCTGCCGGATGACCGTCCGCTGCGCCCAGGTTGACCAGTCGACCTTCGGCGAGCAGATATATTTTCCGTCCATCCTTGAACTGATACTCTTCGATATTTTTGCGAACCGTACGAATCGCTTCCGAACGTTCTTCCATATCCGGCTTGCTTACTTCAACATCAAAGTGCCCGGCGTTTGACAAAATCGCTCCATCTTTCATCACATCGAAATGTTCGCCTGCAATGACTGCCTTGTTGCCTGTAACCGTAATAAAGAAATCGCCGAGTGGTGCTGCTTCAAGCATAGTCATTACCCGGAAGCCTTCCATATGCGCTTCCACCGCTTTAATCGGATCGATTTCGGTCACAATGACATTGGCCCCGAGTCCGCGTGCACGCATGGCCATTCCTTTGCCGCACCATCCGTAACCGACGACAACTACCGTCTTGCCGGCCACAATCAGATTGGTCGTACGCATGATCCCATCCCAAGCCGATTGACCGGTACCGTAACGGTTGTCAAACAACGATTTGCAGAAAGCATCGTTAACGCCGATCATCGGCAGCTTCAACGTACCTTCGTTCTCCAGCGAACGCAGCTTGATAATCCCGGTCGTTGTTTCTTCCGCGCCGCCACGAATTGTTTCCAGTAGATCCGGTCGTTCTCCATGCAGAATGGTAGCCAAGTCGCCACCATCGTCAATAATGAGATCCGGCTTGGCTTCAAGCGCCCGGATGTTCAGCTCTTTAAGTTCTCCCGGTGCCGGCTGATACTTGGCAAAGACCGTAATGCCGTCCTCTACAAGAGCCGCGCAGACATCGTCTTGTGTAGACAGCGGGTTGCTTCCTGTAATGGTCACTTCCGCCCCGCCGGCTTGAATTACTTTCGCCAGATAAGCTGTTTTTGCTTCAAGGTGCAGACAGACGGTAACTTTCAATCCTTTAAAAGGCTGATCCTGTTCGAACTGCTCCCGAATGCGGTTTAATACCGGCATGTGCGCAGATGCCCAATCGATTTTCAGGCGACCTTCCGGTGCAAGATTGATATCGGCAATAATACTGTTTTGTTTGGCCAATGAACTCATGTAAAAACCTCCCGATCCACTTTTATCATATTGAGCCCTACTCTTTTACGATGTTGGATCTTAATAATGATGTTGAATCTTAATGGTGATATTGAATCTTGATCCTATTAGACTTCAACAATACGATGTCTGCCTGTCAGATCCGGATCGATTTTCATCAATTCGTCAATCCAATCCAGACCGTAACGGTTCAACATGTAAAAGACGGTATATACGCGCTCCTGTGGACGGTCCAGCGGAAACAGCATTTTGTAAATACGATCCCATCTGCGGAGTTCCGCTTCGTTTTGTCTGGCAATGGTCTGTTTCGTCTTTTCCTGCAAAAAAGTTATCTGATCGACGATTTTTTCACGGTTCTTCATGCCCAAGTTCGCAAGACCGGATTGCAGTTCTCCCAGCCGTTCGATTAACGGTGCGTAAAGTTGTTCGAACTCTGCCTTCGTCTGCTCGAACATTCCGTCCATGCCGAGTTTATCCTGCTGAATTAACCAGGCTTCTTTCCGGCTTTCGAACCGTTCCATCACATCTTCAAACGTAAGGCCATAAAACTCCATGTTCTTTTTCGTCGAAGGGTCGAGCACCGTAAAGGACATCCGCGGAAGTAGAATCGGCATCTGCATGCCCGCAGCCTCGAATCCATCCTTTGTTCCTGCCCAATAAGCGATTTCCCCAAGTCCCAATACCGCCTGCAGAACCGGGAATAGGTAATCCTGCATCAACGGCCGTGTCAACACATTGTTGCTGAAGCACTCTGGACATCGCTCCAAACGTTCAAGGAGCTCCTCCTTGGTCAGAATGACCATACCCCGACGATCGACAAACTTTCCGTCCTGTTTATACAGCAGCAGCCGCTGCCCTTCATGAATATAGAAAAGGTTGGCAGCACCCTCTACTGCTTGGGCCTGCTGCTCGTAACCGGCATCTTCGATTCTTTCGGCGGCTTGCAGATAAGCTTGCTCGAACTTGTCGTTTTGCTCGATCAGACGTTCAAACATCGGACGTTCCACTTTGCGAAGTTCCGGATCTGCCGAATCGACAAGAACAAGACCATAACGGCCGAACAGTCTTCCGATCAGACGGGCAAACCCTTCGCTCAGGCTGGTGGATTGAGGAAGTTCACTGCGAAGCATCCCTATCAGCTCCGCTTTGAACTCCGAATCGGCAAGCTCCAACTCCAGCTCCGCAATCACTTCTTCCCACTTTTCGGTCGGTACTTCTACAGCGCTGACTGATGATTTGCCATCATGCCAAGATTCCATTCGAAGTCGGCGCACTTCAAGGTCATGCGTTAATACGTAAGTATGATCCGCTTCATCCCAATCATGGTCTTCGCCTGCGATCCAGAAGATTGGTACAACTTCCCGACCCAGGTCTTTGGAAGCGAGCCTCGCGGCATGAACAATTGTCGCCGCCTTGTATACGACAAGAAGGGAACCGGTAAACAATCCGCTCTGCTGTCCGCCTACGACAACCAACGTCTGTTTGTCTTTCAACTTCTCCAGCGATTCCCGAACGGACGCATAATCGTTATATCGAGCATTGTAAGACGTCAGTACCCGAACCAATTCCTGGCGGTCGGCCTGCGGTCGGTTCGGAGCATCCAGCCATTCGGCCCGGCGCCTAAGCGAGTGCCCATCTTGTAAATCGTATTCGTATAATTCATGCGAGTGCTGCCCGCGCACATAATCTTCTCCCAAGGCCGAACCCTTGCGAATCACCTGTGGAATGACATTCATGTCTGGCCTTGCCTCCTGTCTCTGTCTCCTTAAACCCTTCTTGATTGTACCCAATCGTCCTCGCATCGTCAAAACAACTTTCTACCACTCCGGTATAAAGTCATACTTCAAAAAAGCAAAAGACCGCCTTTCCTAGCGGCCTGCGCTGCGGAAAGACGGTTTGTTTCTCCTCCAGAAGATGGAGAGAATGACTTGCTAAACGACTCAGTAAGGTGTAGCGACCCAGTGTCCTGGAGAAACTTCAACCAACGTCGTCTCTTCGGTTTTTTCGTCTGCCGAACGGATTGGACCTCCGCCTTCAGCCGACAGCAAAATCCGCTTTTTCTGCGCTTCGACTTCCGGATCCGGAACTGGAATCGCGGACAGCAGCGACTTGGTATACGGATGAATCGGATTGCTGTACAGCTCTTCGCTGTCTGCCAATTCGACCATTTTGCCCAGATACATAACCGCAACACGGTCACTGATGTGTTTGACCATCGACAGATCGTGTGCAATAAACAAGTAGGTCAGACCAAGACGCTCCTGCAGTTCCTGCAGCAGGTTAACGACCTGCGCCTGGATCGACACGTCGAGTGCCGAGATCGGCTCGTCACAGATAATGAATTTCGGATTAACTGCAAGCGCGCGGGCAATCCCGATACGCTGACGCTGACCACCTGAGAATTCATGCGGATAACGCGTTGCGTGATCGGTGTTCAGACCAACCAAGTCCAACAACTCTTCGATACGCTTTTTGCGTTCTCCTCTGCTGCCGGCCATATTGTGGATATCCAATGCTTCGCCAATAATATCCGATACCGTAAAGCGTGGATTCAGGGAAGCATACGGATCCTGGAAAATCATCTGCATATCACGGCGCATGGCCTTCATCTTGTTTGGAGGCAGCTTGTAGATATCTGTTCCGTTAACACGTACGCTGCCTGCAGTCGGCTCATAGAGCCGCAAAATGGTACGGCCGGCTGTGGACTTACCGCAGCCCGACTCGCCTACCATGCCCAGCGTTTCGCCTTCGCGGATAAAGAAATTCAAGTTATCCACCGCTTTGAGCACTTTCCCGTTTCCTACATTAAAATATTTTTTCAGCCCCTCGACTTCGATCAGATTCTTTCCTGTCATTGCTCCCATGGCTGACGCCTCCTTCACTGTTGAATCTGCGGATTATTTATTTTTAAGCGACGGGTCAAGCGCATCGCGCAAACCATCTCCGAGCAAGTTGAATGCCAGCATGATTACGCTGATCAGAACTGCCGGGAACAGCATCCGCCAAGGATAGTACATCCAGCCGGTAAGGGCATTTTCGACCATCGAACCGAGCGAGGAAATCGGAGCCTGTACGCCGAGACCGAGGAAGCTCAAGAAAGATTCTGCGAAAATAGCGCTTGGAACCGACAGTGTCAGGGTAACAATAATTGGACCGCTCGCATTCGGCAGCAGGTGACGGAACAACAGTCGGCCTGTACCTGCGCCCATCGAACGCGATGCCAATACGTACTCGCGGTTTTTCAATTTCATGATTTCGCCGCGGACAATCCATGACATGTTAATCCAGCCTGTGATGGTCAGAGCCAGGATGATCGTACCCAAGCTTGGCTCGAACACAACCAGCAGCAGGATCGTAACAAGCAGGTAAGGAATTGCGTACAGAATTTCGGAAAATTTGTTCATGATCGTGTCGACGCGGCCGCCGAAGTAGCCCATGATGCCGCCGTAGATTACGCCGATCAGCAGGTCGATCAGCGCCGCTGCCACACCTACGATCAAAGAGATTCTTGCGCCCGACCATGTTCTGACAAACATATCACGGCCCAGATCATCCGTTCCGAACCAGTGCAGCGAGGAAGGCGGCTGGTTAGTTGCCAGCAGGTCGTTCGTTTGGTAATCGTAACCGTGTACCCAATAAGAAATCATTGGTGCAAAGATCGAAGCAAGAATGATCAGCACCAAAGCCATCAGACCGCTCATTGCAACTTTGTTGCTGCGCAGACGTTCCCATGTATCGCGCCAAGCCGTAAGGCTTTCGCGCTTAATCACTTCGGATTCGCGCTCGTTAATATTGACTGGCTCAAAGTCAGCCGCCGTCAAAGCGGGCATAGGCTGCTTGTTCGCCTTATTTTCATTCGCCACTTGATTAGCCCTCCTTGCCCGATGTCAGTTTGATACGCGGGTCGACGAGTACGTAAACGATATCGGTAATGAACCGAGCGGCCATCAAAATGATACCGTAGAACAGCGTAATACCCATAATCATCGTATAATCGCGGTTTGAGATACTTTCAACGAACACCTTACCAATGCCGCCGATGCCGAAGATTCGTTCAACAACAACCGAACCGGTAATGATGTTAGCCGTCATCGGTCCCACATAAGTAACAACCGGCAGAATACCGTTGCGAATAACGTGCTTCCAGAGAATTGCCGGCCACTTCAGGCCTTTGGCCTTCGCCGTTTTGATGTAATCAGCATGCAGAACTTCCAGCATGCTCGAACGAGTCAGACGGGCGATATAAGCGATTGGTCCTGCCGACAATGCGATAACCGGCAGTACATAACCAAGTGGCGTGCGAAGCCCCGTGATCGGAAATATCCCAGCCTTAAGACCAAGTGAGTATTGAAGCAGCGAAGCAAGTACAAAGCTCGGTACCGCTATACCAATGACCGCTATGATCATAACGGCGCTGTCTATAAACTTCCTATGATACAAAGCCGCCATTAACCCCAGCGTCACGCCGACAATAATTGATACAACAACGGCGATGAGACCCAGTCTCAATGATACGCCGAATGTTTGACCAACAATAGAAGAAACTTCCTGATTTAGTTTTTTCATCGAAATCCCCAGATCACCTTGAACAATATTACCAAGGTAATTCACATACTGAGTCAATATAGGTTTATCCAAACCGTATTGAGCATCCAAGCGGGCCCGAATTGCAGCCGGAATTTCTTTTTCGGACATAAACGGATCGCCCGGAATTGCTTTCATCAAGAAAAATGTCGCTGTTATCAGAATAAACAGCGAGAGCAGCGTATATATAAGTTTACTGGTTATATAGCGTGCCATCTGCGAACCTCTCCCCCTTCATTCTTATAAAACTGGTTAAGCTAATTAGTTATATATAGTTGCACATTCATTATTTTCAACCCTATTTACTAGTTAAACCAGAGCAAAAATGGAAGTTTTGCGAACATGCAAAAAAATCGGGATATATATGGGAATCCACATATATCCCGAGCCTTTATTTAACTTAAGTCATTCTCACCAGACCGTTTGATCTTAGTGTTCTTCCAGGTAAGCGCGAGTGAAGTCGATTGCGCCGGAGAAGTCAGTCGTTACGCCTTTAAGGTAAGGCTTTGTAAGCGATGCTTGTGTGTAGTAGTAAACAGGCATGATAACCATGTTTTCTTGAATCAGCAGTTTTTCAGCATCAGCCATGTCCTGCATACGTTTTTCCAGATCATTACCGCCTTTGTAGGCTTCTTCGATCAGTTTGTCGTATGCTGGATCTGCATAACCAGTGTTGTTGTTGCCGCCACCGCTAACAAACATGTCCATGTAAGTCATCGGATCGTTGTAATCGGCAGACCAACCTGCACGAGCGATTTGGAAGTTACCCGTTTTTCTACTTTCTAGGAATACGGACCACTCTTCGTTTCTCGTTTGAATTTCTACACCAAGATTTTTCTTCCACATATCAGCTACAGCCAGAGCCAGCTTTTGGTGGTTTTCACTTGTGTTGTACAGCAGGGTAATCGGAGGAAGCGTTGTATATCCTTCTTCCTTCATGCCTTCTTCAAGCAGCTGTTTAGCTTGTGCTGCATCTTCTTTGAAATATTCGCTATCCGGATGCATATCGCGGAACGATTGACCGTTCAGACCCGCGATCGATGTTGGTACGAAACCGTATGCCGGAGTTTGGGAAGCTTTCGTTACATTGTCGATGAGCGATTGACGATCGATCGACATTGCGAATGCCTTACGAATTTTTTCATTGTTGAACGGCTCAACTTCAGTGTTGAACTCGTAGTAGTATGTCGAAGCAATGTTTGTAAGCTTGAACTCGTCTGCCAGCTGCTGCGAAAGCGGCTGAATTTGGTCGGTTGGAATTTCACCGGTAGGTGCGCCAGCATAGTCGATTTCGCCGCCTTGGTACTTAGCAGTTTCTGTCGCGCCGCTGTTTACAATCGTAGCTGTAATGTTGCTCAGCTTGATGTTATCCGCATCCCAGTAGTTTTCGTTTTTCGTCCAGCCCATTTCGGAACCAGAAGTCCAGCTCGTCATTGTGAACGGTCCGTTTACAACCATCGATTCTGGCTTCGTTGCCCAAGCATTGTTGCCTTCCACCGTCGATTGGTGAACCGGATACAATGTGTAGAACGAAGTCAGACCCAGGAAGTAAGGAGTTGGGTTCGTCAGCTTAACTTCCAGCGTTTTTTCATCAACAGCTTTTACTCCTACAGTGGAGAAGTCAGTTGTTTCGCCAGTGTTGTAAGCTTCAGCACCTTCAATGTAGTACAACTGGTAAGCATATACTGGAGCCGGAACAGTTTCCGGGTTCAGCACGCGCTGCCAAGCGTATACGAAATCGTTGGCTGTTACAGGATCGCCGTTACTCCAAGTTGCGCCTTCACGCATTTTGAAAGTGTACGTCAGACCGTCTTCGGAAACATCCCAGCTCTCGGCAGCGCCTGGAACCGGATTGCCTTCTGCATCGATTGTTGCAAGGCCTTCATACATGAAACGCAGCGCAGTGTTGGACTGGCTGTCTTGAGCCTGTGCCGGATCAAGCGTCGGCGGCTCAGCCGTAAGGTTAAGGCTTAGAGTCTGATCAGCTGCCAGGTTGGCATCGGTAGCGGCCGGCTCGGAAGCATTTCCGTTGTCAGTCGTACCCGGAGCGGTCGCAGCCGAATCCGTATTTGTCTCGTTGGCGCTTCCGCAGCCTGCGAGTACTGTGCCGATTACAAGAACCAGCGTGAGAAGCAACATCCAGCTTTTCTTTTTCATCCTGCAGCTTTCCCCCTAGAAAAGATTAATTTTTTTATTGATTATAACCCTCACCGCAAAAAAAATCTATAACCTTTTTTCAGAATCTTACGCTTTTTTTCAAATTGTACTCGCTTTCTGTCACATTTTCTGTCTCAAACCCTGATATTTCGGCAAAAAAAATAAAATTTCTTTCGTATTTTTTTAATATGTATCATTTCATGTTAGATATTTATAAGGTAAGCAATAAATCCGGAAATTCCAAGCAGAATATAACAAGGTGCCAGGAAAAGAAACGTCATTCTCCAAAATCCGGAAACTAATCGTCGCGGTTCAATTTTTCCGCGTTTACGGTTTTGTGCACTTCCGAGCAGCCCGGCCAGGATCAGCAAAATCAGCAGCAGCAAATAAAATCCGAATGTAGATCCCAATACATAATTATAAAGCGCTGAGACAGCAAAAATCAGAAAAGGTGTTGTGACATCCATTGCCCGTCGGAAAGACTGAGGCCTTGGTTCTTTGCACAGTACACCCACCGCGTAGACGAGTAAGAATGGCAAAAAAGGAAGCACACACAGCGTAATCAGCACTCCTGAGACCGTTGCGAACATATTATTCCTCCTGCGCCCTTAAAATTCAAAAACCTCTCATACCTATAATATCTCAGAAGTCCAACGGACTCAGTTTATGCCCTCGATCAAGTTCAGCAGCATCCGATTGATAGGCGCCTCCGTACCGGATCGATGCGCAAGTTCCGCAATTCCTCCACTGATCCACTTTGCTTCGGTGTTTCTTCCTCCCAATACATCTTCAAGCATAGAGGAACGATTCCGGGCCGTTGCGCGGCATACATCCAATACATCCCTCCACCAGTTTTCAGGAACGGGAATCCCTATATTCGAATAAACAACCGAAATTTCATCGAAGATAGCTCGCATAAGAGCAACTCGTCCGTTGTTTACAAGCAGTTCGCCATTCTCGACACGCCATATGGCCGTAAGAGGATTGACAATCGCATTGATCAGCAGCTTTCTGTACACGACAGTTTGAACTTCATTCGACACCGACATGGACAATCCTGCCGAAGTGTATAGATCTTCGAACTTTTTCTCCAGCTGCATTTGCTCTTTGGAAAGGAAAGTTTCTGCCGCCTTTGGAAGTCCGAACAGTGTCGAACCTTTCCCTGCATGCAGAACGGAACCTGTATCCAATCGGCGTGCCCCTTCGGTAGTAACGGCCGCATATATTAAAGCTTGCGGCATTACTTTTTCCAAACGCTCCAGATGTCCGATACCATTTTGCAGGCAGAGCAGCCGATCACCGGAACGCATGCCTTCACTCAGCTTATGAATCAGAGAGTCGTTTAGATCCTTCTGTTTGACGGCGAGCAGAATCCATCGATCTTCCGTTTCGTTTTCGGGCTTTGCAAAATCATGAATGGATCTGGCATCGAGCATTTCTTTTTCGCCTTGAAAGCTCGCTCTTGCTGCAGGTTCATGCACTTCGATTCCATATCTCGAAATATGCTGTGCTTGTTCTTCCGTTCGGGTATACAGCAGAGTCTGGGCTCCGCCTCGTGCGGCTCCTGCAGCAAACAGAAGCCCCAAAGCTCCGCCACCAATAACTTCAATTTTCAATATTCTACCTCCACGTTGAATATTTATCCCAATTGTCTTTGGTTTACTGATACAGATTGCAGCCTTATAATTAGAATAATCAAACCGATCTTATTTTCCTGTTAATGAACGAGTTAACGCTCCTGCGGAATTTTATTTTATCACAGCCGCCAAACGGCGAAAATGCTGACGCGGAAGTTTCCGTCATGCTCCGGAATTCGGAAGAACGAACAGAAAGCGAGGAATACGCTGTGTCAAAACGTTTATCTGCAGGTCTGATCGCAGCTGCACTCGCCTTCGGTTCCGGCGCTATTCCGGCGTATGCACATTCCTCTCTCGAAGAATGGACGCCGGAGCAGCGCAGGCTGCTTCAAGATACATTGTCGCTGAACGAACTGCAGCGCGATGCGGACCGTATTGCTGAAGAACAGGAAGTCTTGTCCCGTCAGCGTGAACGTCTGAATCAGGAGATTCGACGTCTTGAAACCAAGATTGCGGATAACCGCAAGCGTACGGATAGCATTGTTCGCGCTCAATATATGCAGAATCAGCGCTTTATGCTGCTGTCACTGATTGAAGCCCGGTCCTTTAGCGATATAACCCGACTGTATAATTACTATCATCTTGCGATCCGACATGACGAAGAACTGCTGCTCGGATTCCGCCAAGACACGGAGGCATTGGAGAATCGAAGAAACGAATTGGCTGCCAATTCGGCTCGACTGGAAACCGTTCGGACCGGCATCGAACAGCAGCAGCTTCGACTTCGCGCCCTCCAACAAGATATTGATCAAGGATTGCTCGCCAGCAGCGATCCAGAGCGCCTCAATCGTCTTGCCGACGAACTGAACGTCTATTGGAACAATGTCGGGCTGTATGAAGTCGACGGATACTTTGCCTCCCTTGCTTCGGCCAGCACCGAACTGCCGAATTTTTTGCAGAGCAGCGGCAAAATGCAAGTATCGGGACTAGGTACACGTTATACGATCGAATTGACGGACGCCGAACTGAACACTTTTCTCCGCTCGCAAAGCACCGCTTTTGAAAACTTTTCCTTTACGTTTGAAGACGGGCTGGTTGTTGCGGAAGGAAGTCAGGATCGGCTGTCGCTGCGCATCGAAGGACGCTATACGCTGGAGACTGAACCGCATAACGCCATTCTGTTTCACGTTGACAGGCTGGTCTTCAACGGTCTTGAGCTTCCCGAAACTACCCGCAGAGAGCTTGAACAAAAATACGATCTGGGCTTCTATCCACAGCAGGTCGCTCCTGTCGTAGTCAACGGTGTCGAAATGGCCGAAGGACGTTTGAAAATTTCAATGCAGTTGGCACTTTAGACAAAGTCCTTCCTTACACGAATTCGAATATGCTCAAAAAATGCCCTGTCGCAGTGCTACAGGGCATTTTTCATTAAAACTTTCGGCAGACCTTTTCGAATTCAGGGCAGCAAGTAGGCGGCCAGTTTGTCCGGACCAATCTCTCCTTCATAAAAACGGATTAACGAGCGGCTCCACGAACTTTCGCGTGCCGCTTCCCTTTTCGGATCCGCAGTCTCTGCTGTTCCGTCCGTACCACTTACGAATTGTGGGTCAGGCAGCCAGCGAAGCAGGTCCGTATTGTTATTGTCGGACTCGTCGAACACTGCCCGAAGTGCAGACAGATGTCCCGTAGAGCTGTACCAATCGTTCTGTGTATCACGACCTGTTATGTAGGCGATCCATAAAGAAGCTTCTCTCGAACGGTCGGTATTCGCAGTAATACCCAAGCAGCGCAGGGAAGCCGTTTGCATGGCAAAAGGAAGCGGACTTATGCGTACAGAAGAACCTTCGGAACCGAGTCTCGACAGCCGATCGACCGCCAGATCAAGCTCTCCCGATTCGACCTTCATCCGTAGAACGTTATTCTCCTGTCCTTCCTGTGTGGACACATGAGGCAGGTATGTTCGAGTTCGGAGTTCATCTGCCAGTTTCAGTGCACGGTCCACCTTCTCCCCGCTTTCTCCTCTGGATGTTCCTCCCCACAATGCAATCAGCGAGGCAAAAGCACGAGCATCTCCTCCAGGCAACCCAAGTACTTTCGAGGAAGAAGGGGTTTCCTGATCTTCACGACTATTTGAGAGCTCCTTCTCCCACTCTCTCCAAGCTTCCTCGGTCTGCGGAAGTTCACCGGATGTCGCTTGAAAACTGCCAGGGTCCCATACTGCTCCGTAAGGATCAAAGTCAAGAGGTACGGCCCAGCGGTAACCGTTCCACTCAACCGCCGCGGCCGTTAGTGGCAGCAAATCGGAAGGTGCAGCGACACCCGCTTCATACAGATCGGCTGGCAGCAGCCGTCCAGCAGCAGCGAAATCTGCAACCCATGCGCCATCCAGCATGACAACATCGGGTTCTTTTCCGGAAGCATAGATTTCCCGATACGTTTTGTAGGCTTCCTCCGGCGCTAGATTGACCAGCAGGACCGTACTTCCCGAAAACTGCTCATACTCTCTGTTTATGGCCTGAAGCGCAGCAAATTCTTCCTTCTCCATCATCGTATAGACTTCGATTGCACGCAGTGAGCGCTCCGCTTCTCCTCCGCGCAGCATCGCTGATTCGCCGCCGGATTCCTGTTGCGGTCCGGGAGGCGTCGTCTCGGGCAGAGACGGCGATAGATTGATCAAGGCCAGCAGCAATATGCCAAACAGCACGAAATAATTTTTCCGCTTCAGTTCTGATCCCTCCCTTTCCTATTTTCTCCATTGTAACAAACGATCTTTTTTCCATCCAAAAAAAGAATCCGGTAGCAAAACCCGGATTCTTCGCAAGTTAACGATTGTTTTTTCTGTCTTCTACAGCAAATCTGCTGCCAGTTGAGCCAACTTGGAGCGTTCTCCTTTTTCCAGATGGATATGCCCTGCAAGTTTCTGTGACTTGAATTGTTCTACTGCATAGGTCAATCCGTTGCTCGTTGCATCAAGATACGGATGATCAATCTGCTCCGGATCGCCGACAAGCACCATTTTGCTGCCTTCGCCGACCCGTGAGATAATCGTCTTCACTTCGTGCCTGGACAAGTTCTGCGCCTCGTCGATAATAATAAATTGTGACGGGATTGACCGTCCGCGGATATAAGTCAGTGCCTCGACCTGAATACTGCCGAGCCCCATCAGAATTTTGTCGATATCTCCTGCACTTTTTGTATCGAACAAAAATTCCAAATTGTCGTAGATCGGCTGCATCCAAGGCCGCAATTTCTCCTCTTTTTCGCCCGGCAGATAACCGATATCTTTGCCCATCGGTACAACCGGCCGCGCAACCAACAATTTCTTATATTTCCGGTCGTCTTCGACTTTTAACAGTCCCGCAGCCAGCGCAAGCAGCGTTTTGCCAGTGCCGGCTTTGCCTGTGATCGTCACAAGCGGAATATCATCCGACAGCAGCAGTTCGAGCGCCATCCGCTGCTGGGCGTTACGAGCGATGATGCCCCATACGGGATCATTGCCTTGGAACAGCGGTTCCAAACGTTTGGCATCGGCATTCAGCTTGACGAGAGCCGACTTGCTGCCCCCTTCATTTTTGAGAATGGCAAACTCGTTTGGATACAGCTGTCCGGCCGCATGACCTGCTTCTGAAACAAACAGGTACTTATCGCGATAAAAACGGTCCACCAGTTCATCCGGGACCTGCAAAGACGCATATCCGGGATATAGAGAGTCAGGGTCGGCGGTCCGATCGGTCATATAGTCTTGAGCAACCAGCCCAAGCACATCGGCCTTTACCCGAACCAGCACGTCTTTACTTACCATCACGACCAGACGGGCTTTATCCTCTGGAAGTTCCTGCTGTTCATTATGATAATTAAGCGCAACAGCCAGTATACGATTATCGTTCGTCATTTCGCCGAACAAATCCTGCATACGCTGGAAGCTGCGGTGATTGAGTTCAACGCGGAGTATTCCGCCCGATTCGAGCTCTACTCCGTCATGCAGATGCCCAAGTTCGCGAAGAGCGTCCAGTTCTCGCGATACACTGCGGGCATTGCGTCCAATCTCGTCGGCCAGCCTCTTTTTCGAATCGATCTCTTCCAACACGGCGGCAGGAATGACCACTTCATGTTCCTGAAACGAAAAAATGGAACGGGGATCGTGCAGCAGAACGTTAGTATCGAGTACAAAGAGCTTTTTCACGAGAAATCCCTCCCGAGGCTTAATGGAACCGCGAGCCTTCCTCAATCGCCAAGCGATTCAAGAAGAAGCGATCGAAACCGTTGCTCACCCCCTTTCAAGGTTCGGAACTTTTTTATAATACCTGAAAAGGCAAAAAAGCCCGCGGTAAACCGCTAGGCGTTTTTCATGGCGTTCATAACCTGACCGTCAAGCCGTTCGGCGGCATGCAGATCGAGCGCACGGGTATATTCCGGAAGTGAAGACAAATGTGCTCCGTAAAAAAGGGCATTGCGAACCGCTTCGACATTGACATCGAAGCAGCACATCTTGAACGGGACGTTCTGCAGCGGATCCTGCGCAACGCGCGCCGTTCCGTTTACGGCATACACTTTTCCGCCTCCAAAAACGGTAATCGTTACTTTCGGATTATGCAAAATATTGTGAACCAGACGGGAGCGGTGATCCACCGCGAACCGGAGTGTAGCCGGATTGACAGCGTACACCCAAGAAATAGCCGTCGAGGTCGGACCGTTACTTTCGGCATCTACTGTAGCCAGCAGCGCAAAGGTCTCGCTCTGCAACTGTGTGAAGAGAGATTCGGTCAATTGCGTAACGGCTTCGGACATCACATGGCCTCCTATACGGCGTCTGATCGGAATATTTCGATAAGCCTCTTGCTCACTCCGATTATAACATACCGGAAAAAGGGCATTCAATCATTGCTCTTCTACCGGGGCAGCAGGCTGGTGCTTGCCGGCCAATTCGTCCTTAAGCGCCTGTTTGGCGGCCGACAGTTCGCTATCGTTAATATAGACAAATGGGCTTCTCCAGGATCCTGCCAATTTCGGATAGCTGATATTTTCTCTCGGAATATCCCAATAGGTTCTGACCAGATTGAAAATTTGTTTATTCTCCAAATCCGTCTTCGTATTGTCCGCAACCGCCTCAATCAGGGAGCCTGATTTGGTAACTGCATTAAACGTCTGCAGCTTGTCCATGATTGCGCCGATCACCTGCTGCTGACGCTGGTTCCGGCTAAAATCGTCGGACGGTTTTGTCGGAGGGTTACAATTTGTTTTGCGATAACGCACATAGTCGAGCGCGTTTTTACCGTCCAACTTTTGCGGGCCGGCTTTCAGATTGATGTCCGTTCCGTCAGCGGTATCTTTGTAGCACATGTCCATCGTTACGTCGACATCGATACCTCCGACTGCATCCACAATATCTTTCAAACTTTGGAAGTTCACAACCGTTACGTAATCAAGCGGAATATCAAAGTACTTGCCGAGCATCCGCTTGATCGCTTCCTCCGCATTTCCTTCTCCCTTTTTCTCTTGGGCAAGAAAAGCTGGATAATACGCGTTAACCTTACGAACTTTGTATCCGTCCAATTCAATACGCGTATCACGGGGCAGCGACACGACGGTAGCCGTATTTGTTTTTGGGTTCATCGCGGCGACCATAACGACATCGGTCAAGTTTGAGCCGGTTTCTTCCCGAAAGTCCGAACCCAGTATGGCCATTGCGATTGGCTGCGTGGAAGCTGGTTTCTCGGGCTCTCCGGCTGTGCCAATCAACTGCGATTTCTGGTATACCCAGCCAAGGTAGACGCCTACTCCAACGAGCAGCAAAATTACCACAATCGCAAAAGCTTTCCAGAAGCGCTTGGCACCGCTTTTTTTACGTTTAACAGCCGGCCGACGTCCTCCTCCACCGCTTCCTCCTGTGGAAGCCGCTGTACTCCGGCGGGCAGGGGTGTCCGATGCGGAACGTCCTCGTCCTCCGCTCGAGCGCGGCGGCAGGCCGCCTCCTCTTGTACTGCTCATATCCTATCCAGCTCCTTCTCTTGTGCAATCCATGCGAACAAGATAAATAAACACTCGCACAAATGAAAACAGGGCCCGCACGCCACCCCGGCGGCGGACCCTGTTCGCCAAGCCACCTGACATCTTCTTATTAAGACGTCAACAGCTCGGGAAAAGTTACCGATTGCTTGCTTTAAATTGCAAAATTACGAGTTGGCTTGTGCCTGCTTACGCTGCTTTTCCGAACGTTCGCGCTCGCCCTTATTCAAAATTTTCTTGCGCAGACGCACGTTCTTAGGCGTGATCTCGCAGTACTCATCATCATTCAAATATTCCAGTGCCTGCTCCAACGAGAACAGACGCGGAGTCTTCATCTTGACCGTATCGTCTTTTGTTGCGGAACGAACGTTGGTCAACTGCTTTTCTTTACAGATGTTAACAACGATGTCGTTGTCGCGCGTATGCTCGCCAACGATCATACCTTCGTATACTTCAGCACCCGGTTCTACGAACAGTGTGCCGCGATCCTCAACGCCGAGGATACCGTACAGCGTCGCATTGCCGTTTTCTGTCGAAACGAGAACACCCTGGTGACGTCCGCCAACCTGACCGCCGATCAGTGGGCCGTAGCTGTCGAACGCGTGGTTCATTACGCCGTAACCACGAGTCAATGTCAAGAAGTTTGTCCGGTAGCCGATCAGACCACGAGCCGGAATCAGGAATTCCAGACGAACCTGGCCAGTACCGGTGTTGATCATGTTGACCATTTCCGCTTTACGCATGCCCAGGCTCTCCATAACGGCACCTGTACTTTCTTCCGGCACGTCGATCAGCAGGCGTTCAATTGGCTCCATCTTCTTACCGTCGATTTCTCTGACGATAACTTCTGGCTTCGAAACCTGCAGCTCGTAGCCTTCACGACGCATATTTTCGATCAGGATGCCCAAGTGAAGTTCGCCGCGTCCCGATACAATAAAAGCATCCGGGCTGTCGGTTTCGTCAACGCGAAGGCTGACGTCGGTTTCCAGTTCGAAGAACAGACGATCGCGCAGTTTACGGGAAGTGACCCATTTGCCTTCGCGGCCTGCGAACGGACTGTTGTTAACCAGGAAAGTCATTTGCAGAGTTGGCTCGTCGATCTTAAGAACCGGCAGTGCTTCCGGATTTTGTGGATCAGCGATCGTCTCGCCGATATTGATGTCTTTGATACCCGCGATAGCGATGATATCTCCGGCGCCGGCTTGGTCCGTCTCGATGCGCTTCAGACCTTGGAAGCCGAACAGTTTCTCGATCCGTGCCTGTTTCATTCCACCATCACGTGTCATAACAGCAACTGATTGTCCCTGACGGATCACGCCTCGGTTGACACGACCGATTGCGATACGACCGAGGTATTCGTTGTAGTCCATCAATGTAACGAGGAACTGCAGCGGCTCATCTACGCTTTCCGTCGGCGACGGAATGTTCTCGATGATCGTGTCATACATTGCCTGCATGTTGTCGTCCTGCTTCTCAGCATTTTTACTGGATGTGCCGTTCAGTGCGGAAGCATATACGACCGGGAAGTCGAGCTGGTGATCGTTCGCACCCAGTTCGATGAACAGGTCGAGCACTTCATCGATAACTTCCGACGGACGAGCAGCCGGACGGTCGATTTTGTTAACGACAACGATTGGCGTCAAGTTGTGCGCCAACGCTTTACCCAATACGAAACGAGTTTGAGGCATACATCCTTCGTAAGCATCTACGACGAGCAGAACGCCATCAACCATCTTCATGATTCGCTCTACTTCACCACCAAAGTCGGCGTGTCCTGGCGTATCTACGATGTTGATCAGGTAATCTTTATAAGTAATCGCCGTATTTTTCGCCAGAATCGTAATACCGCGTTCTCTTTCGAGATCGTTGGAGTCCATGGCACGCTCTTGCATTTGCTCATGGTCACGGAAAATACCGGATTGCTGGAGCAGTTTGTCGACGAGCGTGGTTTTACCATGGTCGACGTGAGCGATAATCGCGATATTGCGAATTTCTTGTCTTGAATGCATGAATGGAATGTTCCCTTCTCTATTAAAAATGTTAAAAAACGAATACTTAGGCTTCTCGCAAAAGAAGCGTCTGGCAAAACTGCCGACGCCCTTCAGTCCCTTTTATTGTACATGATTTTCATAAAATTTCAAGACTTATTACATTTTACGCCAGCCATTCGATTTTCCAGACTTAGCTTTCGGCCAGAAAAACAACCAGGCACCTGCCAAAATCAGCAGCACCGAAAAGACATATAGAAAAAGCGGACCGAGCAGGTTAAAAATAAACATAATGAGCGAAAAGCCGATTAACCCTATGGCAGCGTAGCGAAGTGTTTCCCGACGCTTGGACGCAAAGACAGCATATTCATATATCCCTATACCGAGACCGAGGATAAAGGCCGGCCACAGCTCATCAATCAATTCAAATCCCCAAGTGTTGCACAGCGAAAAGACAAGACCATACACCGTTAACATTGCGCCGGGTATGAGAGTCCAGGCCGGCAGCCTACCGGTAGCATAGGCTAAATGGAGCGCTGCGCCGGGAATCAAAATCAAGAGCGGCCAAAAAACGCGGCCGAGAAAGGCAAATACGCCCCACTGCCCCAAGAGAATGATCAATCCGGCAGCTAAAATAAAAATCCCGACAGCCTTTTGATTGTTGTTTGGCATCCGATTCTCTCCTTGCGCATTTTCACGCCATCTTGTATGACGACGGGACCTTATGAATCTTGGCCCTACCCTTTTAGTTATCGGAATACTTCGCCCATTTGTTCAGCGATTCGGCAAAACTTTGCAGTCCTGTTTCTGTCCGGCTTTATCAGGGTCCATTTTAGTCGATGTCTAGTTCAATTACTGGCTGGTCCAGTCACTGTCTAGTCCGGCTGCTGTCCAGTCTGTTTGGTACCCAGTTTGGTTAAAACCATTCCTGCTTGATATCCGCCTCTTGATCCGTTTCCTCACGGCGCAGACGCGAACCGCCCGCAAACAGTTCGATGGTTTCCGTACCGTCGGCCGCTTCTTCAATCAGGCGCTCCAAGTTCGGCGTGACGGCTTCGACCTTATTTACGATGCGAAGATTCGGGTTGGTGGTCGGCGACTTCGGTACAAACAGCGTGCAGCAGTCTTCATAAGGCAAAATGGAAATGTCATACGTACCAATCTGACGCGATATACGTATAATCTCATCTTTATCCGTCATGACCAAAGGCCGCAAAATCGGCAGCTCCGTTGCCCGTTCGATTACATTCATGCTCGGCAGCGTTTGGCTCGCCACCTGCCCGAGACTTTCGCCTGTGACCAGCGCCAGCGCTTTTTCCCGTTCGGCAATCTTCGTTGCTATACGCAGCATGGACCGCCGCATCAATGTAATCATCAGATTGTCCTGCCCCATTTGGGTAAAAGACGTCTGTACTTCGGTAAACGGCACAATATGCAGACGTACCTTGCCCGCGTATTCGGCCAACACCTGGGCAAGATCGATAACTTTTTCCTTTGCCTTCTCGCTCGTAAACGGATAGCTGTGGAAATGGATACATTCGACTTCAAGGCCGCGCCGCAGCGCCGACCATCCGGCTACCGGACTGTCGATGCCGCCTGACAGAAGCAGCAGCGCCTTGCCGTTCGTCCCGAGCGGAAACCCTCCTGCACCGGGAATGACTTCGCCATAGACATAAGCCGCTTTGTCGCGAATCTCGATCCTGAGCTCCAACTTGGGATCGTGCATATCGACTTTCAACAGCGGGAAACGTTTGAGCAGCGGTGAAGCAATCAGCGGGTTTGCTTCGTGCGTCGGATGCGGGAAGTCCTTCCAGACTCGGCGGACATTCGTTTTGAACGTCAGCTCCTCCGTTAGTTCCATCGCTTCGATCAGTTCCCCGGCCGCACGGACAATCTCATCCAGTTCCGGACGGACTGCCCGCACCGGACTCATTGAAGTCATGCCAAATACGTTTTGCAGGACGGGAATAAGAGTTTCCACACTTTCACTGCCGGGATCGACGTATACACGTCCAAATTCCCGGCGAACTTTAGCATCCGGGTAAGGACGCAGCAGAGCCCGTACATGCTCGACAGCCGCTTTTTCAAATCGTGCCCGGTTGCGTCCTTTCAGAGTTAATTCGCCAAAACGAAGCAGCAGGTAATCGTATTTTTTCATCAGTTATCACTTTCTCCCCTCAACGGTGCCAGACGTCTTACAGCCTTGTCCAGCGCCTCCGACAACAGTCGGATATCTTCTTGCGTATGTTCGTCGCCCAAGCTTAAACGAATGCCGGACGTTGCATGTTCCCGTTCTCGTCCCATTGCGCTGAGTACCCGGCTTGGTTTTTCGGTTTTCGCCGCGCAGGCGGATTGTGCCGAGACCAGCATTCCGAGCTCTTCCAGCGTATGCAGAATGACCTGCGATTTCAAGCCCGGGAACGTAAAATGCACAATATGCGGCGCCGGCTTGATCGGTTCGGTCAGAGTCAGCGCTTGATGCAGACGAACTTCTTTTACCAAAGTGTCGCGAAATGCCTTCATCTTCGCCGCACGCTCGGTCCGGCCTTCGGCAGCAAGGCGAAAAGCTTTGGCTGCACCTACGATTGAAGCTACATTCTCTGTGCCCGCACGCAGGCCGCCTTCTTGTCCTCCGCCGGAAAGCAGCGGAAACAGGCGCACGCCTTCACGTACGAACAGCAGCCCGACACCACGCGGACCGCGGATTTTATGAGCCGATACGCTGTACAGATCGATGCTCGCCGCCTTTAGATCAAGCGCAAGACGTCCGAAGCCCTGCACGCCGTCGACATGGAGCAGCACTCGCGAATCCAGACTTTTCAGGCGGCGGCCGATCTCTTCGATCGGCTGTACCGCTCCCGTTTCATTGTTCACATGCATGATGCTTACGAGTGCCGTGTCCTGACGAACTGCGGCCAGCAGGCGATCCGTCGAAACTGTCCCGTCGGATTCCGGCTGCACGTAAGTTGTCTCAAATCCCAAACTTTCCAGCTGCCTACAGCTCTCGTAAACCGAAGAATGTTCGATTTGCGTAGTGACAATATGTCGTCTGCCGTCGCTGCGTCCCAACATAACGCCCTTGATTGCCAGATTATTGCTTTCGGTCGCTCCCGATGTAAATACAATTTCTCCCGGCTTGACGTCAAGCGCTTCTGCGCAGACTTCCCGGGACCGTTCCAACAGCTTTGAAGCTGCTTCGCCGCTGCGATGAATCGACGATGGATTGCCGCTGTGCACCGCCATCACTTCAGCAATCGTTCGGATGACATCCGGATGCGCCGGCGTTGAAGCTGCATGATCAAAATTTAGCATAACCGACACCTTTCTTCCCTACTTGTCTGCATTTCGTCTTCATTTCAAACAGCAAAAAGATCAAAAAGGGAAAGCTGCGCTTTTCCTCTTTGATCTTTGCCTGACGCCGGGGCGGCTCAGATATACTTCGCCTGCGCCGTTTCGACCCGGCCAATATATTTTTGCGTTTCGCGCGGAAGCTGACTGAACTTGGCATTCAAATCTTCCTCCGTACGGATTCCCAAGCGCTGCAGTGTACCCGGACCGGCATTGTAAGCGGCAAGTGCAAGACGCTGCGAACCGCCAAAGCGGATTAACATCGAAGCGATATAGCTGGATCCGCCATTGATGTTCTGTTCCGGATCGAACGAGTTCTTCACACCCAACCCCGCAGCCGTTCCGTCCATCAGCTGCATCAATCCTTTGGCGCCTGCGCCGGATTGAGCATTCGGGTTGAACGAAGACTCTGCGTCAATAATACCGTAAATCAGTGACTGTGGAATACCGTATTTGGCACTTGCAGCCTGTACGATATCTCCATACTGAGCGGCTTTACCATTTGGCGTACCCGACTTTACGGTCGGTTCCGACACTCGCGGCATCTCAATCTTGGCCGACGAGTCGTCCAGCGAAGCAGCTCCGCCGAGCGATGACGTTCCGCCGGATGTTATTCCACCAAGCGATGTTGCTCCCTTTTTAAGCGAATCGACCTGATCTGCAGGCAGCGAGATCGCAGCCAGCGTCTTCATCAGTTCCTCTGCCGAAACCGAGTTTGTGCCCGACTGCTCCATTTTTTGCTGAAGCAGTCTCGCGAATACCGAAGAGTCGATTTTGCCCTTTGTCATGCTGTTCACTGAGGACTTGTCGAGATTCAGGCTTTCCATCCATTGAAATTCAATGAGCTGCTTGGCCGTTCTCGGATCGATAATCATCGGCAGCACTCTCCTTTTCATACAGTGTCAAATTCAGCTCAAAGCTTGATTTTAATTCCGAGTTCTAAATATCCTAACTGCGACTTGTCACTTACGAGCGAGGAGCACTCATACGACGCTGGCTCAAATAATCGCTCTCGTAATAATCCAAATCGTCGCGCAGCTCTTCATAGGTCTTGGTCACGTCTAGAATGACTTCGCGCGCAGGAGCCGCAATCTGTCTACGGAAACGGATCGCTTCCTGGCCCGTATATGCGTAACGGCCATCTTCGGCATAACATTCGTTTTTCGGATAAAAGAAGCTGTTAATGACGTTATGATAGACCTTGTACAGCGTGTCTTCCGCAGAATTAACGTCGAAATTGGCCCGCCGAAGCAGTACGCCGATTTTTTCGGAGGACGTTTCCGAGAATACGAGCAGATGGCGAAGATCAGACAAAAATCCTTTGTAATAAGCGACTTCTTCCTCATCCTGCGACTGGGCAAGCTGAGTCAGCGAATACTCGTTCAAAAAGGCTTCGATTCTCAGGGTAGCGGTTTTCAACTTTTCTCTGGTCGATTCACATAATCTCTGTACGTTAGGTGCTGACATAACGGCATTTCCCCCTTGGTATTTGATCGCGCGGGCGCGAAGCGGGCTTCCTTGCAAACCCTATGTTCCTGCTTCGTCCATCGTAGCATAAAAACAGAGCAAAAGCATCCGCCAGCATTCCATAAAGCGGAGTGATAAATAATACCTATCAGTTCAATACGGATACAATCCTGTTCTGCACTCAATGAAGTTATCTATCATTTAACCGGTTCGCTTGCTTCAAAACGCCCGACTTCAATCGTTCTCCAAACATTCGTATGCAAAACGGCGCCCCTTCCTCCCAAAAGAAGGAAAAGGGCGCCGCCGATGGGATTGTTCGTGCAAAAAAATCCTATCGTCCTCGAATCGGTCGATTGAACTTAGTCAAGGCATCAGGTTGCGTCAGTTCGGAAAGTTTACCGTAAGCCGGGTTCTGTGCTGCTTCGCGGTGATAACGGGAACTACCCTCCCGCTGTGAGCGACAATCATCTGTCTAGGCCGTCCATTGCTGAACGGCTCGAGCGACCAACCTAAACGCACCCCGGGCAAGGGCTGTTTCCGGCTAACCGAAAACCGCGTTTCATTAGGTCTTGCTTCGGATGGGGTTTACCAGGGACGAAGTCACCAGCGCCCCTCGGAGTCTCTTACACTCCGGTTCCACCCTTACCTGTGCCCGGTACGTAAACGTACCAAAGGCCATCGGCGGTCCATTTCTGTGGCACTAATCCTTCAGCTCGCGCTGACTGGACGTTATCCAGCATCCTGCCCTACGAAGCCCGGACTTTCCTCCCGTACCGCCTTACGCGGCACCGGCGATTGTCTGTTAAACTTCCCTTAAGCAACGGCTCATATTATACCGCGAAAAAGCGTCGGTGACAAGTCTTTTTTCTTTACACGAATTTGCGCCTCTTTCCGACGCATTTCGGCAAATTTCCGCGCCGCCTTTTCTACAGAAACCGGAACGGCTCCGTATTCGGTTCCGACGCATGAACTGTCGTGTTGCTTCCGCTGTCTGCCAGCATGCGGCCGAGCAGCCCCGCTACTTCGCGCTTCATAATTTTCTCCGAGTTATGACCGGGATCAATAATCGTCAGCCCTGCCATCAGCGCATCATGCGCCGTGTGGTAGTCGATATCGCCGGTAATCAGGACGTCCGCTCCTTGGCGGATAGCGTGATGAATATAACGGCTACCCGATCCGCCAAGCACCGCCGCCTTTTTAACAAGACGCTCGGTATCGCCTACAACGCGTACAGCCGGAACATCAAAGCCTTTTTTCACGACTTCGGTCAGTTCAGCCAGCGTTTTCGGTTCAGCCAGTTTGCCAATGCGTCCGAGACCGAAAGCCTTGCCTTTTTGCTCCAGAAGATACAAGTCGTAAGCAACTTCTTCGTACGGATGGGCTTTCAGCATCGCCTGAATTGTCTTGGAACGCAAGCTTTCCGGCAGTACCGTTTCGATCCGCATCTCCTCCGCACGTTCCAGCTTCCCTGGAGTGCCGATATGCGGAGTTGTACCTTCACCCGGAAGGAACGTTCCCGTTCCTTCGGCATTAAAGCTGCAGTGGGAGTAATTTCCGATTGATCCGGCGCCTGCTGCCAAAATGGCATCCAATACGCTCTGATGATGACTTTTCGGTACATATACGATCAGCTTGTACAGCTTCTCGTTCTGCAGTTCTTCCAGCGGCTTGGCATTCGTGATTCCGACGAGATCCGCCATCCAGTCGTTCATTCCGCCCTCCGCCACGTCCAAATTCGTATGGCTGATATAAACGGCAATATCGTGTTTGATTAATTTTTCATACAGAGAACCCATTGGCGTATCCGTACGAAGATTGGCCAATGGCCGGAAAATGATCGCATGATGCGCAATGATCAAGTTCGCACCTAGTGCTATGGCTTCATCCACTACCTCGGGGGTTACATCAAGCGCCACCAATACCTTTGTAATCTCTTTGTTCAGTGTGCCGAGCTGCAGGCCGATCTTGTCATTTTCGACGGCCAACGCTTTGGGCGCGAACTTCTCCATCAATTGGATAACGGTTTGTCCTTTGGCAAGCATACCAGCACCTCCTTCAGAAATTCGATATGGCGTTCAAGCGCCTCTCGCTTCCCTTTCGCTTCCTCGCTGTCCGAACGGCCCATCGACCCCGCAACCCTTTGCAGTTTGGAAATCTCGCCAGCCCATTTATCCCGGAATACTGGAGAAGCTTCGCGCACAAGAAAAGGACCGAATTCGAGCAGTTGTTCACGATCGAGATTAACCGGAGGTTGTCCGACTGTCGTGTCCGCATACAGGCGGGCATTTTCCTCTTCCGCCGACGAACTGCGATCGCCTGTCAGTATTTCGTAAATTTTGCCGTCTTCTTCGAGAATGGTTTCGCTTGTCAGCAGCCAGCCTTCTTCAAGCAGCCAGCGGCGAACCAAATCTTCACCGACGTTGGGCTGCAGAATCAGACGTTTGACTCCATCAAGCTTCTCTTTTCCTTCGGTCAAAATGCGGACAATTAGAGCACCGCCCATACCGGCAATGGCGACGACATCCACCTCTCCCGGTTGGATCGCGGCAAGCCCGTCTCCCAATCTGACTTCAACTTTATTTGCAAGCCCCGCTTCTGCCACCTGTCGACAGGCAGCATCGTACGGTCCCTGGTTAACCTCTCCGGCCACTGCAGATACGGCTCTTCCTTCCATCACCGCATAGGTCGGCAGCAGCGCATGGTCGGAACCAATATCCGCCAGACGGCTGCCAGACGGAATCAGGCTGCAAATTGTGTTCAAACGTTCCGATAATTTCATACAGACACCCACGCAATCCATTTTTTTCGCCAGATAAACAAGAAGATAAAAGCCAGCGCCAGCTTGCCGATAATATACAGAATAATCCACGACGTAATATTCTGGCGCAGCAGCATGTCGTCGAGCTCGGGCATGAACCAGAGCGTCATTCCGACCGCAAAATAGATCGAAGCAAAGCGTTTCGCTTTATGATAAGCAAGCCAAGTCAGCCAGATCAATAATGCACTGAGCGGAAGCCAAAGGAGCTGAAGCATAGCCCAAGATGCACTCGGATTTACCTGCTCAAAAAATTTGGCGTACAGCAGAATCAGCGCTCCCCAACCGCTGTAGTGCAGCAGACCGCTCGGTACAATCATGCCCACTGCCAACCATACGACGGCACAGACTGCAATCAGTCCAAGCATAGACATTTCTTCCGGCCATCCATTTAGTCGAATGATCCATGTACCGAGCCCCAGAAGGATAAGACTGCCGATCGCATACAGAAACTGCGCGCCCATGCCGCCCATCAAAGCTCTTCCTCTAGCGTATATTCCAAGCCCGTAACAGAACGAGACGAGCGCCGCTATTCCGGCAAGTTGAAACGGCCAGTCCAGAATCGGGAAATAAAATCCGATCAGGCAGATTAGCGCTACACTGAGAAAAGATAATGCCCATAACTTGAAGTTCCCCTGCTGCAGCGCATTGACCGAAAGCGTACTTTTATTCTTCTGTGTTACCTCGTCGTCATACAAGTTTAACAAAAAATCGCAGTAATGTTCGGGTAAAAGTTTGCTTTTACGCCAATTTTCGATTTCCATGATGATAACTCTTTTTTTCTCCCGTTCCAAAAGCGCTCCTCCTCTTGAGGAATGCATTCAAAACTCGTCATTTTCGAAATGTCTGATATGACTCATTTTTGAACACACACCATAACTGAAGCCGTTCTCTTATGCTATATCGGCAGGTCGCTTCACTCCGATTAAGCAGGCAGATATTCCGTTATTCACAAATCGATAGCGTACTTGTCGACAAGACCGGCAAGCAAATGCTCAAGCCTATTGTACCCGGAAAATGCCTGGTCGCCTAGCGGCTGCTTTGCACGAACATTCAGGACTTCGGACGGATTGCAGCTCCCGATAATCGAAGAAAAAGAGTAGTTTACGGATAAAAAAGACCGCCGGAGCCATGCTCCCGCGGTCTTTCCTGAACATCCTGCTCAATTACTCAAGGAAATCTTTAAGCCGTTTGCTGCGGCTCGGATGCCGGAGCTTACGAAGAGCTTTGGCTTCGATCTGGCGAATCCGCTCGCGGGTTACACCGAATACTTTACCCACTTCTTCGAGCGTACGGGTGCGGCCGTCATCCAGTCCAAAACGAAGACGGAGCACATTTTCTTCCCGGTCAGTCAACGTATCAAGCACATCTTCAAGCTGCTCTTTCAGCAGCTCGTAAGCGGCCGCATCTGCGGGAGCCAGTGCTTCCTGGTCTTCAATAAAGTCACCCAGATGCGAATCGTCTTCCTCGCCGATTGGTGTCTCAAGCGAGACCGGTTCTTGAGCGATCTTCATGATTTCCCGGACTTTCTCTACGCTGAGCTCCATTTCCGCAGCAATCTCTTCCGGCGATGGTTCGCGTCCATACTCCTGCAGAAGTTGGCGGGAGACTCGAATCAGCTTGTTGATCGTCTCCACCATGTGTACCGGAATCCGGATCGTACGAGCCTGGTCGGCAATAGCCCGGGTAATGGCCTGTCGAATCCACCAAGTCGCATACGTACTGAATTTGAACCCTTTTTGGTAGTCGAATTTCTCCACCGCTTTGATCAGACCCATGTTGCCTTCCTGGATAAGATCCAAGAACAGCATTCCTCGTCCGACATAGCGCTTGGCGATGCTGACAACAAGTCGAAGGTTGGCTTCCGCCAAGCGGCGCTTGGCTTCCTCGTCGCCTTCTTTGATGCGCTTCGCCAGTCCTACTTCATCGTCGGCGGAAAGGAGAGGAACACGACCGATCTCTTTTAGATACATACGTACCGGATCGTTGATCTTGATGCCCGGCGGAAGCGCGAGATCGTCTTCGAACCCGAACTCTTCGCCGCCCTCCTGCTCACTTCGTGGACGAGGGCGCTCTTCTTCATCGTCGCTCTCGCCTCCTACCTCGATCCCCAGGTCTCCGAGCTGTTCGTAAAACTCGTCAATCTGCTCAGGATCCTGATCGAACGGCGACAGCTTTTCGGCAATCTCTTTGTAGCTGAGCTGGGATCTTTTTTTGCCTAGTTCAATCAGCTGCTCTTTCACCTGTTCAAGGGTCAGTTCGCCTTCTAATTCCGTATGTTGCTCGTTCGCCATTCTAGACTCCCTCCTCCCTGGATTTCGAACCAAAAACCCGTTCGTTACTGCCGTTCCAGGGCTATGATTTCACTTGCGATTTGAGCGGCGAGCAGGAAGTCGCCCTCCTTCTCGGCGCGCATCATGTCTTCGCGCTTGCGTTCGATCCCGCGCAGGTGAGGAACTTTGCGCACTTCTCGAATGCAATCGTCCAGTACCTGTTCGTTCCATTCGCGAGGCCCTTCCATCATGACAATGGAACTGACCGTTTTCTCCAGCTTCTCGTCCTGCAAAGAAGCGATGAATCGGCTGCTGTCGGGCTCGCGATCTTGTGCATAAAAAGCGTAAAGATAGGCTGCGATCGCCGCGTTCTCGGGTACATTGAACTCGTCACCCAGACGTTCCGCCACATAATCGGCCGCCTGCCGGTCCTGCAGCATTAAATACAAGAGACGTCTTTCGGCGGCCTGGTAAGCGGGAAGCAAGTCGCGATTTGGACGCGCTCGGCGTTCCTGAGGGAAGAAATTCTCTTCGTGAGCGCCATAATTCCCGCCGCCAAAGCTGCCTTTTTTAGAAAATCCGCCTTTGCCCCCATAATCGCCGCGATCGCGATTTTTACTTCCGTATTGTCCTCCGCGACCGCCCGATTGAGGGCCGGAATATGCCGGACCCGGATCTTCCTGACCCGGTGCCGGCCGGTGCTGCTCCTGCCGAATCAGGTTGCAGTCCTGTTTAAGACTTTCAAATGAAATATCGACCTCGGATGACAGCTCTCGCAGATAGACCTCACGTTCTGTCGGCGAACTCAATGCTGCAATAACCGGCAGGCCGGCTTTCGCGTAATCAAGCCGACCGCTCTCCTCGGACAGCTTGTAATTCCGGCGCAGATTAGCCAGACGGAACTTGGTTGTCGATGCCGCATCCTCCACAACCTGGCGCATAAAGCGTTCTTTTCCGTGGGAACGAATATAGTCGTCAGGATCTACACCTGGAGGAAGCATCGCAATTTTTACCTGCAGTCCGGCCTGCTCGAGAATAGGGATACTTTTGAGAGCTGCGTTCTGTCCCGCGTTATCTCCGTCGTAGCAGACCAGTACTTCGTCAGCAGCCGTTTTGATCATTGCGGCATGCTGCTCGGTAAGCGAAGTTCCCATCGTTGCAACACCATTATGCACGCCGGCCTCCCAAGCTGCTATAACATCGCCGTAACCTTCGAATAATATGACCTGCCGCTGTTTGCGGATGGCACTTCGTGCCTGATCGAAGTTGTACAGTACCCGGCTTTTGTTGAACAACCGGCTTTCCGGCGAATTCACATACTTGGGATGTCCCTCGCCGAGTATACGTCCGGCAAAAGCGATCGTCTTGCCGCTTCGATTGGCAATCGGGAATATAATGCGGCTGCGGAAGCGATCGACGTATCCGTCGCCGCTCTGTCTGGCCGAGATCAGCCCGCCCTTCTCCATTTCTGCCAGATCGAACGAACGCTTATCCAGAAACTGGACGAGTGTGTCCCAACGGTCTGGCGCAAATCCGATACGGAATTGGTCGATCAATTTGTCGCCAATGCCCCGTCCGCGCAAATATTCCAATGCAGGCCGGCCGTGCTCGGTGTTTTTCAACAGGAAATGATAGAATTTTTCGCTCCATTCGTAAGCTTGAAGGAGACGTCCGGTTTCTCGGTCCTGAGGCGACTCCGGCTTTCCTCCTGTATTCTGGAAAGGGATGTGCGCCTCTTCCGCCATAATCTTCACGGCCTCGGGGAAGGATAGTCCTTCGATTTCCATCCTGAATTTGATGGCGTTGCCCCCCATGCCGCAGCCGTAGCAGTAGAAAATCTGGCGATCCGGCGTCACCGTAAAAGAAGGGGTCTTTTCGGAATGGAACGGGCACAGGCCTTTCATATATTTACCCTGTTTGGTCAGATGTACAAATCTGCCTACCGTTTCGACGATATCGTGCTGATGCAGCACCGCATCGATCGTTTCCTCCGGAATATTTCCGTATTCCGTACTCATATTAACCACCTTCTAATAAAAATAATATTCGCTATACCTCTGACTTCTCCTGCAAATCATGTAAAAGTTTTAAACATTTTTCCGAAAAGGCAGCCCGGTCCTCGGCCGTAAATTTCTTGGGTCCTTTGGTCCGACCGCCTCCCCGGCGGACTTTTGCGCTCGTATGGCGGCGATCCAGCAGAAATTCGATGTTTTCCGCATCGTAAACGACTCCTCGTTCAGAAAGAGCAAAAGCCCGCTTTGCCAGCACCAGCGCAGCAAGTCCATAATCCTGCGTTACGACCAGATCCCCGGCCCTCAAATGATTGACAATGTATAAATCTGCACTTTCTTTGCCCCGGTCTACCCGTACAACTTCCACGCCTTCTTCCGCGCGCAGAACATGATCGTAAGAAGAGACCATAATTATCGGTACACCGATCTTTCCGGCCGCCGCCTTGATCTCATCTTTTACAGGACAAGCATCGGCGTCAACCAGAATACGCATATGATTCGCTGCTTCCATGGCTGCCTCCTCTCGGCCCGATAAAGCGGAAGGAGCGGAGCCCACTCCATAGAACCGGGCCCGTACTGCATACGACTTGCACTTATTCATTCGCTTCCTCAGACAACAGGCTATGCGAAAAACGGAACGTTTCCCACAGGGGAAACGGGTACTCATCCCGTTTCCCCTCAAAGAGAAACAAATGCTCCCGCGCCGCCTATCGGCGCGGGTCCTGCTCTCTGTGCGGGAAAAATTCCGTATCGGTTACTTATTTAACTTTTCTTATTTGCAGGCGAGAACAGTTCTGTTACTGCCAGACCAGTTTGCCGAAGTCGGCAAATCGCTTCAGATCAGCGTCGATTGCAGCCAGCAGAGCGAGACGATTAGCTCGTACATTTTCATCCTCTGCCATTACCATTACCCGGTCGAAGAACGTTGTAATCGGCTGTCGCAGTCCTGATAAGGCCGTCAGTTCGGCTTCAGCGGCGTTCTTACGGCCTTCTTCATCAGCTGACGTCCGTGTCTTCTGCCGCTCATGAAGCGTCGTCCATGCCTCATACAGTTCGCGCTCCGCTTCGTCTTCGAAAAGCTCCGGCTTCACTTTGCGATTATCGGACTTCGAGGCCAGATTGCTGGTCCGCGTAAACGATTCGACCGTTGTCTTGAACTCCTCTTCAGTCAGCACAGCTTCCATCAGCGCTTTACCGCGCAGGATGACTGCTGGAATATCTCCAAAGCCGGCCGCAATAACGGCATCGACAACGTCGTAGCGCAGCGTATCCGACAGCAATTTTTTGACACGAAGTTCGAAGAAGTCATGCAGATCTTTGCGCACTTCTTCCGCAGTACGCTTCAGATTTCCGGCCTGCTCGTGCACCGAGATTGACAAGTCGAACAGCTGCTCCAGCGTGAAGTCCAGCTTGTGATCGAGCAGGATCTGCACAATACCTGCAGCTTGACGGCGCAGTGCATATGGATCCTGCGAACCCGTCGGGATAATGCCTATGCCGAAAAATCCGACGATAGCATCAATTTTGTCTGCCAGGCTGACTACCGAACCGACAATGGAAGCCGGAGCGGATTCGCCTGCAAAACGCGGCTGATAATGCTCAAAAACGGCACGAGCGACAGATTCTTTTTCTCCCGCTTTGCGTGCATAATCTTCACCCATTACACCTTGCAGTTCAGGGAATTCATAGACCATTTGGGTAACCAAGTCGAATTTGCAAATATCGGCCGCACGGCTGACATCCTGCATATCTTCACTGTCCAGGTTCAGCAGCGCAGCGATCTGATCCGCTGTCTGGCGAATACGGCGCACTTTGTCTCCGGTACTGCCCAATTCTTCGTGGAAGACTACATTTTCAAGCTTGGAGAGCGCATCTTTGATCTGCACCTTCTGATCTTCTTCATAGAAGAACTTGGCGTCCGAAAGACGAGCACGAAGCACTTTCTCGTTGCCTTTGGCAATAACGTCCAACGCTTTGTTGTCTCCGTTGCGAATGGTTACGAAGAATGGCAGAAGCTTGCCTTCGGCGTCCAGTACCGGGAAGTAGCGCTGGTGCTCTCTCATCGAGGTGATCAGCACTTCTTGAGGAATGTTCAGGAACGACTCCTCAAACGTGCCAAAGAGTGCCGTAGGCGTCTCGACGAGGAACACAACTTCTTCAAGCAGATCTTCCTTGATTGCAATATTCCAGTTTTTACTTTCGGCCAGATCGCGAATCTGCTTCAGAATAAGAGCCTCGCGTTCCTTGACATCGACCAGCACATGCTGGGCCCGCATGGACTCAACATAGTCGGAAGCTTTCGCGATCGATGTTTCACTGCCCAGGAATCGGTGCCCGCGTGACACGCGACCTGTCTGAACATCCGTAATTTCAAATGGTACGACTTCTTCACCGAACAGAGCAACCATCCAGCGGATTGGACGCACGAATTTGAAGTCGTAAGCGCCCCATCGCATATTTTTCGGGAAGGTCATGGACGTAATAATGCTTTTCAGCCCTTCAGGCAGCAGCTCGGATGCTTCCTGTCCGTTCAAGCTCTTAGTCGCATAAATGTATTCAACGCCGCCAACTTCCTTAAACGTAAAGTCGCTTGCTTCGACACCTTGACTGCGGGCAAAACCCAATGCGGCTTTTGTCCATTCGCCATTTGCATCCTGCGCGATTTTGCGGGAAGGGCCTTTGACTTCTTCGCTGACATCTTCCTGTTTCTCGGATACGCTGAGGGCCAGAACAGCCAAGCGGCGAGGCGTTGCGTAAACTTCAACTTTCTCGTAACCGAGACGCGAAGCATCCAGCCATTTTTCCGTTTTCTCGCGAAGCTGATTCATCGCGGCACGCAGGAAGCGGGCCGGTACCTCTTCAAGCCCGATTTCGAGCAGCAGATCCTTTGCCATTACGCTTCCTCTCCTTTCTTGATCAGCGGGAAGCCAAGCTTCTCGCGCTCCTCGACATAAGCAGCCGCTACTTTACGCGCCAGGTTGCGCACTCTTGTAATGTAGCCGGTCCGTTCGGTCACGCTGATTGCGCCCCGGGCGTCAAGCAGATTGAACGTATGCGAGCATTTGAGCACATAATCGTACGCCGGAAACACAAGATTTTCGTTAGCAGCTCTTGTCGCTTCCTGCTCGTACATATTGAACAACGTAAACAACATTTTGACGTCCGAAAGCTCAAAAGTATATTTGGAATGCTCGTACTCTGCTTGACGATACACGTCGCCGTAAGTCATGCCTTCCACAAATTCCAGATCGAACACGTTCTCTTTGTCCTGGATATAAGAAGCGAGACGTTCCATGCCGTACGTAATTTCAACCGCTACCGGGTTTGTCTCGATTCCGCCAACCTGCTGGAAGTACGTAAACTGTGTAATTTCCATACCGTCCAGCCATACTTCCCAGCCAAGACCTGCACAGCCCAGCGTCGGGTTTTCCCAGTTGTCTTCTACAAAGCGAATATCGTGCACGAGCGGATCGACACCGAGAGCCTTCAGGCTGTCCAAATACAGCTCCTGAATATTGTCCGGAGACGGCTTGATAATAACTTGGAATTGATGGTGCTGATAAAGCCGATTCGGGTTTTCTCCATAGCGTCCGTCGGAGGGACGACGCGATGGCTCAACATAAGCCACTTTCCACGGTTCCGGTCCCAACGAGCGGAGATACGTCATCGGATTCATTGTGCCGGCGCCTTTTTCGGTATCGTAAGGCTGTGCGTTAATACATCCCTGTTCTGCCCAGAACTGCTGCAGCGTCAGAATCATGCGTTGAAAATTCATAAGAGCACCCCTTTGCAAATTGATTGGCTTCCCGGAACGGGAGCTCCTGCAGGCTTCTGAAAGCGCACAAAAAACTCCCGTCCTTACGCCTGATTGGACAGACGTAGGGACGAGAGTCGGTTTGCATCTTACATGCAGTTCAACACCCGCGGTTCCACCCTACTTGAATGCACGGCGCCGTGATCCGGTCGCGATCGCATTCCTCTTTTCCGTACGCTTAAGGTTTCGCCGACTCCCGGAAGTGCCAAATCATACAAATTACGGTTATTCCGGGCTTGCACTCTCCCCGGTTCGCTGATCAAAACCGTCTTCCCATTCGTATGTCTTCCGTTCAACGCCGCTGCGAAACATTCAGCAATGTTACTTTATTGTAAGGCCCGAATTCTTATTTGTCAAAGCCGTACTTGTCCAGCTGATCAAGAAATCGCTTTGACTTGAGATTCATGCCGATATGTTCCTGCATCAAGGCATTCATGACCATTTTCAGCTCTGCTTTTGTATCCGGCTTAACATCCACATTACCTAAACGGCGCAAATCCAACTTCGCAAATACCCGCAGCAGCGACAGCGCACGTGCAGATACGGGAACCGCATAGGAGTCAGCCGCCCGGAAAGGGGTGCTGAGCACTCCGCCAAGCCGCGGGCTGATCCATGCATCGCCTTCTACCGGACGCTGACTGGCGGAACAGATTTCCAGCTCGGGACCGTAACCGGACGCCTGGAGCATCTTCATCTCGAACAGCCGCATCATGACTTCGGGATCTTTGCCTTCGCGCATCCCGGTCAGAAACGCCAGAAGCTGTTCGAACCAGAAGCTTCCTGTATCCTCATCCTGCAGTGCCCGATCAATCAGTTCGCAGGCATATGAACCGTGTGCCGCCAGCACGAGATCTTCTCGCAGCTTGTGATTCGATTCATAGATTTCGCCATCGTTCAACGTGCCCAATCCGCTGCCGCCTCGGAAGAAAGTAAATATACCGTGAGTAAAAGGTTCGGTTAACGAAGAGTGACGGCTTTTAAGCTTTTTCGCTCCCCGTACCAGAACGCCAATCTTCCCGTGCGTTTGAGTGCACAGTGTAATGATCTTGTTAGTCTCCCCGTAATCCATCGCCCGGATAACAATTCCTTCGAGACGGTACAGCATACTAAGCGTCCCGGTGGAAGCCCAGATCGCGCAGAACGCGATCCTGATTGCGCCAGTCCTTCTTCACTTTAACCCATAGTTCAAGGAAGATTTTCGAACCGAGCAGATTTTCGATATCTTGACGCGCCCGTTTGCCGACTTCTTTTAGCATAGCGCCCTGTTTGCCGATTACGATCCCTTTCTGCGAATCGCGTTCTACAAAAATGACCGCACCCACATAAACGATGCCGTTTTCCTGCACTTTCATATCCTCGATGGTAACCGCAATGGAATGCGGAATTTCTTCGCGGGTCATCTGCAGAATCTTCTCGCGAATCAGTTCCGCAATAACAAACTGCTCAGGATGGTCTGTAACCTGATCTTCCGGATAGTACTGAGGACCTTCCGGCAGATACTTGCCAATCTGTTCCATCAACGTGTTTACATTACTGCCGAACTTAGCCGAGATTGGTACGATCTCCGCGAAATCATAAAGCTTGCGGTACGTCTCGATCAACGGAAGCAGCGCTTCCGGCTCGATCAGGTCAATCTTGTTCATAATCAGGAATACCGGGGTTTTGATCCGTTCGAGCTGCTCGATGATGTAGCGATCTCCACCGCCAATTCCTTCGGACGCATCAATCAAAAATAGAGCCGCTTCCACTTCACCCAATGTATTCAACGCCGTGTTATTCATGAAATCGCCCAATTTGGACTGCCTTTTGTGAATACCCGGTGTATCCAGGAAAACAATCTGCTTCCCTTCCCCCGTGTACACCCCATGAATTTTGTTGCGCGTAGTTTGCGGTTTGTCGGACATGATCGCAATTTTTTGTCCGATAATTTGGTTCATCAATGTCGACTTGCCAACATTCGGCCGACCGACGATAGCTACGAACCCGGATTTGAAGCCTTTTCTGCTCTCCATCTTATTCCTCCTCTTGATGTTATGATTCCGTTCTTCCGTTACACCACTTATTTATCCAGATTCCAGGGACCGAACGCATCCGGCAGCAGCTCGCCGATCGTCGTTTCACGGATTTCGCCCTTCATATTGCCCAGCACAACCGGCATATCAGGTTTGCAGAGCTCTACAAGCACCTGACGGCAGACGCCGCACGGTGCGATTGGCCCGTCCGTTTCACCGACAACAGCCAACATAGCAAAACTGCCCGGGCGATGACCGTCCGCCACTGCGCGGAAAAGTGCTGTACGCTCTGCGCAGTTGGAAGGCCCGTACGCTGCATTTTCAACGTTGCATCCATGATGCACATGTCCGTCCTCGCTCAGCAGCGCCGCTCCTACCTTAAAGCCTGAGTAAGGCACGTAGGCCTGTGCACGGGCTTTGATCGCTTCCTGAATCAGTACTGATGCATCCATTATTTCTTTTCCCCTCTCCGTATGACCTATCTTTCGGGTGCTTTCTATTGTACATCTGCTTTGCGTTTACAGCCAGCCCCAGTCTTTTGCCAAACGAAGCAGAGGAGGTATGAAAACGATCAGACCAATGACAGCGGCAAAAAGCGCGGAGGCCAGTACGGCCCCCGCGGCAGCATCTTTGGCTTTTTTTGCCATTGGATGGATTCGTTCTCCCACAGTCAGATTTACAGCCGCTTCCACAGCTGTATTCATCAGTTCCGCAGACAGAACGAGTCCGATCGCCATACAAAGCAGTCCCCAGTCCAGTCGGGAAACCTGCAGCAGCGCACCCAGAAGCAGCACAGCTGCGCACAGCGCCAGATGCACTTTGAAATTCCGCTCCGTCGAAGCTGTCGCCAGGACACCGTCCCAAGCGTTTTGAAATACTTCTCTCCAGGTACGCCGCTTCTCCATCAGCGCGTCAATCCTATTCTCTGCAGAACTGCCTCTTGCTTGCCAATCATCTCCGCCTCGTCTTCCTCGGTCTGATGATCATATCCAAGCAGATGCAAAAATCCGTGAACAAACAGGAATCCGATCTCACGCTCTACCGAATGTCCGTAATCTTCGCTTTGCGCAATCGCACGCGGAACCGAGATAATAATGTCACCCAGCATCTCGTCGAATTGCAGCTCCGATTCGTCGCCTTCTTCGATCTCATAAGTAATTTCCGGCTCGTCTTCTGCAGATTCGCGCATAGCAAACGAAAGCACATCGGTAGGACGATCGATATTTCGAAATTGTTTATTCAAACGGTGAATTTCTTCATCGTCGACGAACGTCAATGCCACTTCTCCGTCCGTTACGCCTTCCGCTTCTCCAGCAGCATCAAGCAGTTGGCGCAGCTGCCCGATCAGCGCTTCGCTAACTTCATATTCACTCTGTTCGTTACTCCATTCCAGCTGCAGACTCATCCTTTAGTTCTCCTTTGTCTTGGGTTTGACCTCTTCGGGATATTCGATCCGCGAGTGGAAAATCCCCATTACCGCTTCTTTCAGCGTTTTGGAGACCACATCCAGTTCCTTAAGCGTGATATCGCACTCGTTAAACTGCTGGTCGTCCAGGCGGCTTTTAATAATTTTACCGATCATCGACTCGACTTGTTCGATTGTCGGCTTATGCAGCGAACGTACAGCAGCTTCCACACTGTCGGCGATACCGACAACAGCAGCTTCCTTAGACTGGGCTTTCGGTCCCGGATAGCGGAAATCCGCTTCGGTAAAGTCCGGGTCTACGCCTCTTTCCTCTGCCTGTTTTAACGCTTTTTGATAGAAGAAATACAAGAAAGTTGTGCCATGATGCTGCTCTGCAATGTCGCGAATGCGTTTAGGCAGCTTATATTCCTTTTGCATCTCGACACCATCGCGAGCATGAGCAACAATGATCGACTTACTCAGCTTGGGATCGATAGAATCATGCGGATTTTCGATATTGTTTTGGTTTTCGATAAAATAGCTCGGACGCTTGGTTTTGCCAATATCATGATAGTACGAACCTACCCGGCAGAGCAGCCCGTTTGCTCCGATTGCTTCAGCCGCCGCTTCCGACAAGTTCCCCACCATCACACTGTGATGATAAGTGCCAGGCGTCTCAATCAGCAGTTTGCGCAGCAAAGGGTGGTTCGGATTCGACAGCTCCACAAGCTTCAGCGCCGAAAGAATGCCGAACGTCACTTCGAAGAATGGCATCAGCCCAATCGCTAAGATAGCGGTCAGGAGGCCCGAAGCCAGTGCGAAAGCAACCGGGTACATTATCGTACTGCGATCCGGTTCGGCATTCCCCATCAATGATAAAGCCAATACGGCCAGTGCACCGAACAAACTGACCATAATTCCAGCTTTGAGAATCGTTGAACGCTGGCTGGCACGGTGTACAGTAAAGATTGCCGCATAAGATACGACCAAAGTATAGAAGCCGAAATGGAAATCGAAAATTCCGGTTCCCGGTTGTCCCGCATTTAGGACAATACTTGCCAATATGGAAAAAATGATTGCGCTGAAATAAGCAAATGAGTTATTCAGCAGCAGCGAAATCAGTGTACATCCGATAGCCACGGGTGCCAGATAACCAACGTATCTTGACATATCGCTCTGAACAAGCGCAGTTAGATGCATGGCAATCAGCATAATAAAGTAAATCATTACGATCATCAGCAGCTGCGGATTACTGTAATTGAATTCAGTTCCGCTTTGTCTAGTAAACAGGAACATACCGAGTGCCAATAAGCAGGACAGCAGCAGCAGACCGAACTGCGGCCAATAATTGATTTCCGTCTTCAGCATGTCATTCTCTTTGAGAAGATTATACATGTCTTCAGTAATGATCTCACCGCGCTCCACCAGTACTTCACCCTGCTCGATAAATACCGTTTCGGTATTTTCACGAGCTTGCACAGCCGCCTCCTTGGTCGCCTCCTCGTCATAGAAACGATTTGGAGTGATAGACAGCTTGATTAGCTCCTGTACAACTTCGCGTGAAGTACGATCAGCCAATGTACTGCGGCTGACAAACTCCGCCACTTGAGCACGAGCCGTCTGAGCATCGGTCACCTGATCGCTCATCAGACGCGATATGATGCTTGTAGCTTCCGACTTCATTCGTTGGATCTGAGCAGAAGTTAGCGAAGGAATCTTATAGAAAGTTTCCTCGGGAATATCATACCCCTGTTCGCTGACTCGATTGCCCACTTCTTTCAGAAAAGCCGCCGAGTATGCGCCGTTATTTCCTACATTGCGAATGGAGTTGGTCATGAACTGGCTAACCCGTTGAGGCAGTTCTTCCCTGTAGATTTCGATCTTGTTCGCGTCGGTAAGCTGATCATCCTGGTTCAGAGTATCGATCCGATCCAGAAGCTGATTGATCAGCGTATCGTTGCGCAGAGGAACAATACGATAAATTTGCTGAACTTTATCGGCTGCCTCCTCCTGCGCTTGCAGCGTCGCCTTACTGTTAGGGATTTGCGCCGGAGCAAGAATCTCTTTGTCGCTTGGCATATTAACCTGAATATCATATTTTTCGGGCAGCAATTTAGGAGCGAGCCCGATATAAAACATCAGTGCCAACAAAGCAAACAGCGACAACTTCACGATCCGGCTGTTCTTCCAACCGGACAGTTTGGGATCGGCTTTGCGTTTCCATTTTTCTTTTGAAGCCATATGGAAGAACCTCCGGTATTAATTCCTGAGCCTATTCCAAACAAACAACTGCGTATTCCATTTGGAAATCGACTCTTATTCGATACTCTCTGACGCTTTATCGTACGCCACAATAATTTTCTGTACAAGTGAATGCCGGACGACATCCTCTTCGGCAAACGTAACGAAACCGATATCAGATATTCCGTTCAATACAAGACGCGCTTCGACCAATCCGGATTTCTTGCCGCGAGGCAGATCAATCTGCGTTACATCGCCTGTAATGACCATCTTTGATCCAAATCCCAAGCGGGTTAAGAACATTTTCATCTGCTCAGCTGTCGTATTCTGGGCTTCATCCAAAATGATAAACGAATCGTCCAGCGTACGTCCGCGCATATAAGCCAGCGGAGCAATCTCGATCAGTCCCCGCTCCAGCGCTTTGGCTACCTGCTCAGTACCCATCACATCGTATAGGGCATCATACAGCGGACGCAGGTAAGGATCGACCTTCTCCTGAAGATCTCCGGGCAGGAAGCCCAGACTTTCGCCCGCTTCCACAGCCGGACGGGTCAAAACGATCCGCTTAACCAATCCTTCCTTAAGTGCCGTAACTGCCAGTACAACAGCGAGATAGGTTTTACCGGTACCCGCAGGACCTATTCCAAATACAATATCTTTTTTCTTAATCGTCGTTACATAATGCTTTTGCCCAATCGTCTTAGGACGAATCGGCTTGCCTCGGAACGTTAAAGCGATTTCCCCTTTAAACAGGTCCAGCAGCTGGTCTGCCCGGAATTCTTTGGCCAGATCCAACGCATACTGCACATCGCGTTCCGTCAAATTATAACCGTTGCGAACCAACTGCAGCAGTACATCAAACAGCTGTTCCAATTGATCCGTTTCATTTTGTGGTCCATGTACGGCAATCTCCGCCTCACGGCTGTCAATACGTGCTTCGAACTGCCGCTCAATCCGTTTAAGATACGTATCCTGCGGACCAAACAGGGCTAATCCTTCTCCCATGTTATGCAGGGGGATCTTGATGCTTCTCGTCTGTTCTGTCAAAAGCTCTCAGTCTCCTTAATCGAATATTCGTTCGTTTTCGACATCTACTGCAATACTTAACATCCTTGCGGACGCTTGAACCTTATTACTCAACTTTACCATTCTACGAGTCCCCATGCAAAAGATTTCGACAGGGTGTTCTTAGCGACATATACTAAAAACCGGCCTATTCCGCGTAAACGGAAAGGCCGGCAGCCGTGCAATCGGTGACCGAAAGCCTGCTTGAAATTTATCTGCGTCCTGACGGGAATGGTTTACGGGAACGCGGAGCTCCGAGAACCTCTGTCCACAGCACAGCTTTACGCAGTTCTTCTGATGTCGGATTGGACAAGTCGGATCCGGTAAAAGTCTGTGCTGGCCGGATATCGTAGGCTTGTGCAGCCTTGGAATTGGCGTTTCCTGATCCTTTGGCCTTTTTCGGTTCCATACGTTCCAGACCGCCCTGATCGCTCTGATGCTGATGAGACTTGTGATTATTCAAGCGCCGCTCGATCTCTTCGTTCATTCGCTGCGAAGCTTCCGCAAGCGTAGACGGAGAATTTCGTTTCTGCCGCGAAGCTCTCGCATCGGCAAGAGGACGGCTGGGCGCTCTTCCTGTCTCAGCAGAGGTAGGGACTTCAGAAAACGGCGATCTGCGAGCCGGCTCGGGACGCTGTTCAACAGCCCGACGCTGAACCGGTTCAGGCCGCGGTTCGGAGACCCGACGCTGAGCCGGATTGCCGTTTGAGGCACCACGTCCGCCGAACGGTTCGCCACCTCCGCCTGGCGGTTTCGCTCCCTTTTTGCTAAATACGGAGAGCAGGGCGCCCGCGATGATCACGACGATAAAAAGGTTGTTCATGATCCATTCCAAAAATGGGGGCATATGATCCGCTCCTGTTCTGCCGTTTACTTATTATGGTCCTGGTCTACGTGCGTCACATTTGTGCCGCCAAGCGAACCTCTCATGTCTGTATCGGCTTCGATATTTTTCATGTTCAGGTAATCCATGACGCCAAGATTGCCGTTGCGCAGTGCTTCTGCCATAGCGATCGGCACTTCGGATTCGGCTTCGACAACTCGAGCACGCATTTCGACAACTCGTGCGTTCATCTCTTGTTCTTCGGCTACCGCCATCGCGCGGCGTTCTTCGGCTTTCGCCTGAGCGATCCGCTTGTCGGCTTCCGCCTGCTCGGTCTGCAGGAAGGCACCGATGTTTTTGCCCACATCCACGTCCGCGATATCGATAGAGAGAATCTCAAATGCCGTACCGGCATCCAGACCTTTTTCAAGTACAGTACGAGAAATCAAATCCGGATTCTCAAGTACCTGTTTGTGCGTATCGCTGGAACCTACTGTCGTAACGATACCTTCGCCGACACGAGCAATAATCGTTTCTTCACCTGCACCGCCGACCAGTCGATCGATATTGGCACGTACCGTTACACGAGCGATAACAACAACTTCGATACCGTTGCGCGCAACTGCGGAAACGTTCGGTGTTTCGATAACGCGTGGATTTACGCTCATTTGTACGGCCTGCAGTACGTCACGACCTGCAAGATCGATCGCTGCAGCACGTTCGAATTCCAATGGAATATTTGCACGATGCGCCGCAATCAGCGCATTCACTACCCGGTCGACGTTACCACCTGCCAAATAGTGACTCTCGAGCTGGTTGATCGTCAGAGTGAGACCGGCTTTGTGCGCCTTGATCATCGGATTGACGATTCGAGCCGGCGTAACGCGCCGCAGGCGCATAGCCACAAGAGTGATAATGCCGATGCGCAGGCCGGAAGCCAGCGCGGAAATCCAGAGCGCCACCGGGAAAAAGCTGAAGAAAATGCTCAAAACGATAATGCCCACCACTATAATAAGTAGCGGAGTAATCCAAGTTGCGTCTGCTAACATATAAGTACCCCTCCAAATTTGCGGTTCGAACCGCCCAGGCAAAGCAGTGCCTTCCCCAACGGTTCAAACGCCATTATGTCGTTCCGTTTCTTGCCGTAATGCCCAAAGACACTTGAAAACGAAGCTTGCTGCCAGCAGCGGGTTAGATCGGTTCGATTGGTCCCAAACCGCTGTTCCATCTCTCCTGCACGACGACTCTTCCGCCTTCCGTTTTGACAATAACGACTACTTTGTCGCGCTCAATAAATCCGCCTTCGCTGACCACATCGATTCGCTCGCCGTCAACCAATACCGTTCCTGAGGGACGAAGCGGAGTCAATGCAACCGCATCGCGTCCGACTAACTCATGCCGAGTGACCGCCGAATTGTAGCCAGCTTCCGATGTCAAACTGTCTTTTAAGATGAAGCGATTCCAAACGCCCCGCTCCTTAAAGACCAAAACGACAATCCCGACCGCCACAGCGGCCAATATGAAAGCAATCCCCAGCGTTTGCAAGGCGTGCCCTGTTGCCCATGCCGCCATAACCACTCCTCCTATTAGCGAGCCCGCTCCAAGCAGACCCAGAATCCCAAAGCTCGGAACGAAAATTTCCAATGCCATCAGGATAATTCCCGCTGCGAACATCAGCCATACGTAAGGTCCGACCATTCCTGAAAACGTACTTCCAAAAAAGTATAGTACAAACGCCGACACTCCGAGCACTCCCGGGAAAATAAGTCCCGGCAAAAGCAGCTCGATCACCACTCCCGCAAGTCCAATAAACAGCAGCAGCGTAAGCATGACCGGAGTTGTGAGGAAGCCGGCAATATTGCCCAACATTCCCTGCGCAGGTAGCACTTGGGCCGAGCCTGATATTCCGGCGGCAGATGCCGTTGAGACAAAGGACGTACAGACAATCAGCGGAATACCCACCAACCAGACAATACTCCACAATGCCGTTGCCAGACCGATCCACCACTTGGACCGCGCTTGTGTATTCATCGGGTTTCCCTCCTTCTTTCGAATGGTTTCACCATGCAGACAAAACTTTTTGTCGTTCCCCTCTGTTTGCGATAAGGAAAAAGCATCTCACCCATAGTATACGCGCTTTCAGCCGCAGCGTTTCAAAAAAATCCCGTTCTTCTTGATTTTTTTTGAAAAAAACGACAAAAACACCCTTTCCGTATAACGGAAAGGGTGTTTGTTTCGATCGTTTATTGCAAGTTCTGCTGAACCACTTGGTTGACCAATTTCCCGTCTGCGCGTCCTTTGACTTTTGGCATCAAGGCCGCCATGACTTTGCCCATATCGGCTTTAGAAGAAGCACCGGTTTCCTGGATGGTCTGCTGTACAATGGCTTTTACTTCTTCTTCGCTAAGCTGAGCGGGAAGGTATTCAGCAACAATGTCGATTTCGGCTCTGAGAGTCTCGGCCAAATCTTCACGACCTGCTTTTTCAAACTCCTGGAGGGCATCTTTGCGCTGTTTGATCTCACGACTCAGAATTTCAAGCACTTCTGCGTCATCCAAAGTTCGCTTCAAATCGATCTCTTGATTCTTGATCGTTGCGCGAATCATTCGTATGGTCGAGAGTTTGAATTTATCTTTACTCCGCATGGCTTGCTTCATATCTTCGTTCAATCGTTCGCTAAGATTCATTGATAAACAAATCCTCCTACTAATGATGTGTTTTCAGCCGGAATCAGCAAAAGACGCCAAGACACATCAAAAGATGATGTGTTTTCAGCCCAAAATGAGCAGAATACGCCAAAACACACCGAAAAACGATGCATTTTCAGCCGCATATTCGGCATGAAAACCCTAGCACACATCTAAGCGATGTGTCAGGAACACATCTTAGAACTTTCTTTTGCGAGCAGCCTCAGACTTTTTCTTACGCTTTACGCTAGGCTTCTCGTAATGCTTGCGCTTTTTAACTTCCGCCAGCACGCCGTCTTTTGCGATCGAGCGCTTGAAGCGGCGAAGAGCAGCATCAATAGTCTCATTCTTGCGAACTTTAGTTTCAGACACCAGTTTCCCCTCCCTCCGACCAGACCGTCCAAGAGCATAACACGGTTAATCAACTTTCATTATAGGCGAAAATTAAAGTCCATGTCAATGGTTAGAAAAAATCTGTATGGATACAAAATTGTGTGGAACCGATCACAGAACCGGCTCAAGCGGCTTCAACCGACAATATTTTCGAAACACAAGCGGTCCTCCGTGCCTTTCTTAAGCATGTGAAGCAGAATTTCCCGTTAAAGCGCCAAGTTTGGCACCGCCAAGCAGATGGAAGTGCAGATGCGGAACAGTCTGGCCGCCGTCGGCACCGCAGTTGTTAATAAGACGGTAGCCGCTTGCAGCGATACCCAGCTCCTCTGCCAACTGCACAGCCACGTGATGGATTTCGCCGATTACCGCCAAATCTTCTTCGCCAATCTCATTCAATGAAGGAATCGGCTTCTTCGGTACAATCAGTACATGAACCGGAGCCGCCGGCTGAATGTCATGAAAAGCATAAATACGCTCGTTTTCGAACACTTTCTGGCTTGGAATGCTGCCGTCGATAATTTTACTGAAAATTGTCTCACTCATCTCGGTTCCTCCTTGGCTGTCCGGCGTTCGGCATGGCACTTTGATGACCGACCGATCCGCTGGATTTTCCATATTGGGATTATTGGGACGTTGGATCTTGTTTCGTATGTGTATGTTGTCCTTATTCGCCTTATTTATTGTACAAATAAAAAAACAAAAAAACAAAAAAAGAAGCACCCTGCGAATCCTAGTGGAACTCGCGCATTTGAACGGCAATCTCAGTCAGATTCAGAAAACCTGAGCTAAATCACGGATCTGGGTGCTTCTTATCGAATGTCGGCTAACTGTATGATAACAGCCGTTTGAAACTGTCTCTGTGATCCAAGTCACGCGGCAGGGTCTACATTTTTTCCAGTACCACTTTGGAACCCGCCCCGGCATGATCCGCAGGCTTGATCACAAGTCGGCGCGGCAGGCGGGCGCGAAGTTCCTGCACATGGCTGATAACGCCAACCGCCAGCCGATCATTATGAAGATGCTCTAATGAAGTGATAACAGTGTCCAAGAGCTCGGGATCAAGCGTACCGAATCCTTCATCCAGGAAAAAGAACTGCAGCGGATATTCGCCCCGAAGCTGAATCTGCGCCGAAAGCGCAAGCGCGAGCGACAATGAGGTCAGGAAGGTCTCGCCTCCCGACAGTGTAGACACCGGACGGCGCACACCGCCGTTGGCATCGTCGCACACGACAAACCCACCCCCGGAATCGACTTCGAGCGAATAACGCTGTTTGGTCAGGAAGCGCAGCCGATTAGAGGCCGTACGACTGATTTGAATCAACTGCTCTTCGGCGACATACTCGACAAAAGCATTGCCGCGGAAGCAGCTTTGCAGTTTGGATAATCTCTCCATTTCGGCAGCCGTTTCGGTTCGCTTCTGCTCCAGCTCATTCCAGCGTTCGTGTCTTGCAGAGATGTCTTCCAAATCACGGTGTGCCCTTGCCTTTCCGGCCAGTGCTTCCTCATCAAGTCTGCGGGCTTCTTCCAGCCTGGCCGTATACGCATTCCATTCTTCTTCCGACACGTCTGCACCATCCAGCAGCTTTTCCAATTCGCGCAGGCGAGCGGTAAACTCGCTCTTCTGCTCCCGGTGAGCTTGAACAAGCTCCTCAGATTCCTTGATCTCGCTCTCGTCCATACGGGCGGCCTCCGCTTCTTCCGCAGCCGTAAACAATGAAGCCAAGAGCAATTCGTCCCAACCTTTTTTTGCCGATTCGGCATGTTCAGCAGCTGAAACCGCTGCCTGCTCCGCGGCCGCAGATGCGTTCGCGGCCGACTGCCACGCTTCGCGGGCCGCTTCAAGCTCTCGCCGTGTTCTCTCTACTTCTCCGCGCAGCTGTTCAAGTTTTCCAGCTGTCTGCAGCAGCAGCTCCTTCACGGAAGCGCCGCCGGCGGCTGAGCGCAGGCGAAGTTCTTTTTCCTTGAGCAGTTCTGTTCGTCCTTCCAATTGGGCGGTAAACTGCACCAATCCGCGTTCCGCTTCGACTGCCACTTCTTCAAGCGACTTCAGTGTCTCTTCCATGCTTCGAATGACAGGAATGCTTTTGTCCAGCCGGCGCTTCAATTCCTCCGCCTGGCCGTCGCGACGACGGATATCTTCGCGACGCTGCTCCAGATCGTCCCGGCGAATTCCAACGAACGAAGATTTCCAGCGCTCTTCCGCTTCCGTCAATCGGCGCTCCAGCTCGCCAAGACGCTCTTCGGCGCGTACCCGCTGGCGCGAAGCGCCGTCAAGACGCGCACGCGGCGCCTCCGCCCCCCTGGCAGCGGCGGCGTGAGCGCGCTCCGCCTCGCGCGCTTCCGCTTCGAGCTGCGCGGACTCGCGCTCGAAGCGCTCGGCCAAAGCCTGCAGGCGGACATATTCGTCCGCGCAGGCCTGCGGCGAAGACAGACGGCTCGCGGACTCAAGCGAGCCGTCTGTCGGGACGGCCGATTCGGCGGCCGTCCCGGGAGAACCCGGCGCCTGCGACTGCGTCAGCTCCTCGCGCAGGCGCCGGGTCAGGGCTTCGCTGCCCTGGCGCAGCCGGGCGGCGGCGAGACGCAGTTCGCGCGCTGCGCTCTGCAGCGTGCGCAGCGGCTCTAGTTCCGCCGCGGATTCGACGGCGGAAGGATCATCCTCCGCCGGCAGCGGATGATGCACGGCTCCGCAGACGGGGCAGGGTTCCCCGTCTGTCAGAGCGTGCGCAAGCTCTGCGGCCATCCGGCGTTTGGCCGATTCCAGTCCGGATTGTTCCAGCCGGGCCTCCTCGGCTGCTGCGGATTCAAGCAGTGCGGAGATCTGGGCATCGAACCTGCCCAGGTTTTCCGCATGAGCGACACATAGATCCGCGACCCGCTGCAGCTCCGCTCGGCAGGCGCCTTCCCGTTCCCGGCCGGCGGCAAGCTCCGCTTCGGCTTCCCACTCCTGCCGCCGTGATTCCTCTAAGTCCCGTCGTATGTCGGGAAGCTGGTCCTCCAGAGCGGCAATTGCATCCGCAAGCCGGCCTGCTTCTTCTAGCTCCGTCCGGTCTGCGCTGCGCACCTCACAGCCGTTCAACTGCTCCTGCAGCTCCGCGCGCAGTTCATTTGCCTTATCGAGCTTGCGCCGAAGATCGCCGGCTTCCTGACGGGCTCGTTCAAGACGCGATGCCGCTTCATCGCGTCCGCGCTCCAGACGCTGACTTTCCTCACGCAGCGCCAGCAGCTCGCTTTCCAGCTGCAGTGCCTGCTCCAGCTCTGTCGTACGGCGCATCAGTTTCGGCTCTTCGGCAGAAAGCGACTCACGCGCAGCGTTCTCCGCCGAAGCAGCTTCGTCCGCACGTCTTCGCGCTTCATTCAGTGTTTCCTTCAGCCTTCCTGCTGCGGCGGCCAGCTCTTCCGAGCGAATCGATGCCGCCCGGAAACGCTCCAGCGCCGGCAGTAGTGCTGCCGATGCCCGCGCGCGTTCCGTACGCATCTGCAGGCTGCTGATGAACGCTTCCCGGCCCTGAAGTTTTTCCAACATCGCAATCGTTTCCCGGCGCTCTCCCGCCCGTTCGCGTACACGTGACAGCCGAGCATGCTCTTCGGCCACCGCATCCAACTTCCTGCGAAGCTGATCTGCCGCTTTGGAAGCTTCGGCGAGCCTTGCCTTCGCTTCCCCGACCGCTTCCGCCGAAGCGAGTCCAAGACCCTGCTGTTCAGCCTCGACCATGCGCAGCGATCCTTCGGTGTCCCGCGCACGTTTGTTCAATTTTTGCACCAAACGGTCGCCGTACTGTTCCAGATGGAACAACCGCTGCAGCATCTGCCGGCGGTCGCTGCCTTTCAATGACAGAAACTCCGCGAATTTACCCTGAGGAAGCACAACCGCCCGGGTAAAATCGTCCATTTTCAGACCGATCCGTTCTTCGACCGCTTTCGTCACTTCCGCCAATTTGTCGGCGACGACCTCGTCGCCTTCCGGCTTAACCTCGATAAAGCGGCTCAACGTATTGCTGACCGACACTTCGCCAGTACGCTTGAAGCGCCGCTCCACCCGGAAGCGCCGCGCACCTGCGGACGATTCCAGATCGAATGTAAAAGCGACATACAAAACGTCTTCCGAATGGTTCATGATGCCCTGTGTGCCTCCGTAGGCGCGTTCCACTTTGCCGTACATGGCGAGTGTGATCGCGTCAAGTACGGTCGATTTGCCGCTTCCTGTCGGACCAAAGATGCCGAAGAGCCCTGTTTCACACAGTTCGGTAAAGTCGATTTCCTGCACTTCCCGATAACTTTGCAGTCCCGATAATTTGAGTGTGATCGGCTTCATTCGGCGTCTCCTCCTTCCCCGGTTCCCTGTTCTTCGGCGGCAAGTTCCATAAACAGCGATACCAATCCTTCATCTGGCTCCGCGCCGCCTGTCTGCCGTCGATAAAATGTCTTGAACAATTCATGCATCGGCTGCCGCACTCTCTCTTCCGGCAGATCCGCCTGCTCAAGCTGTGGATAGACCGGACGGATATGTACAAGTCCGTCGCAGGATCGGCGCAGCGATTGGATATCGCCGAGCGACATCGCTTCCGTCAGCGTAATTTTCAGGTCGATGAATGCGCCGGCATCCCGGCCTTCTTCTAACCAATTGTGCACCTGATGCAGTCCTTCCTTCGCATTCCATTCCACAAGCTGTCGGCCGCAGGACAAATAAATTTCTTCAAGCTTCGGTTCTTCGCCTGGTGCAATGTCCATCAGCATGACCGACTTGGTCTGTCCCGCTTCAGAGAAACTGTAAGAAATCGGTGAGCCGCTGTAACGAATAACGCCTTCGCCCTTGACCTTCTGCGGTCGATGCAAATGTCCGAGCGCCGTATACTGTGCTCCGCAGGAGAGTGCCGACGGATCGACCGTATAGGCGCCGCCTACTTGAATCGGACGTTCCGAATCGCATTCCAAGCCGCCCAGCACATAAATATGGCTCATTGCCAAGTTAACCGTCTTCGGCGAAAAATCGGCTGCCAGCTTGCGCATAAGCAGTCCGACACGCTCGCTGTACGCGCGGCGCAGCAGACCTTCATCCGTTCCGTCCAGCGTCAGCAGTTCGTTCAACCGCGCTTCGGACGGGTAAGGCAGCGCCGCGATCACCGCCCGTTCTCCTGTTTTTTTCACATCCAGCGTCAGCGCTTTTTCCGTTGGCAGACCTACAAGCGAGATCCCGCTGTCCCTAACAAGCGGCAGAACCGACGCTACCCGTTCCGGATGATCGTGATTGCCCGATATGGCTGCGAACAAACATCCCTCCGCACGAATTCGGGCAGCACTTTCATAAAAAAGCTGTTCGGCCGCAGCGGGAGGATTGACCGTATCGTACACATCGCCAGCCATCAGAATCAGATCGACTTTTTCCCGCCGAACGATATCGACCAATTCATCCATAAACTTTTCTTGTTCTTCAAAGCGGCTCCGGCCCTCCAGCGTTTTGCCCAGATGCCAGTCCGCCGTATGCAGCACGCGCATGTTTCGCGCCCCTCTCTATATCGATCGCACAATCGCGAAATAAAATTCAAAATAACTACTTATCATAAATTCAGCCGGCCCGCTTGCGAGCCGGCTGAACGATAATCTGACAAATAAATCGGGTTTGAAACTTTTTTCATTATTAAACTATTCTTACTGGCCTTCGGATTTTGCCTTACAGCTGCACGCCTTCCCCGGCATCGAAAAAATACAGCCATTTTTCATGAACAGGCTCGCCGAGCATTTCCTCGACCGCCCGCGCGTAAAAATCGAGCTGGAATCGGTAATGGGCAGCCAATTCAGCCGTTCCGCGGCCCGGCTTCAACCGATCGGTCTTATAATCAAGCAAAATCAATCTTCCGTTCTCTCGGAACAGGCAGTCCACCACACCCTGCACAAGCACTCGCTCACCAGGCAAAGACTCCAATTGGATACGGCTTCCGTTTCCGGCAGCCGCCGCAGCCCCATCAGGCGGCCAGGCATTCGATGCTCCGCCTTGAACGGGCAGCACTAGCGAACCCAGCTCTTCATCCGCGCCTACGCTAGTACTGAACGGCAGTTCCCGGCGCAGCCATTCCGCAGACACTGCACGGCGGCCGATTTCGCTTCGAACAAAGCCGGCGATATCAGTGGGATTCACTGTGTCGGCCTCTACCTGCAGCAGAATATTTTTGCGAACAAGCTGTGCCAGCGTCTCCGCAGCTTCGACCTCACCTGTATCGTGATGCAGAGGAATATGCTGCATCAGCGTGTGGTACGCCGTTCCCCTCTCCGCTCCGGTCAGACGGCTTCGTTCCATAAAGCGCGGACGACGAAGCTGTAATGTCGAACCGCCTGCGACTTCGCGATGGGTCTCGACCGCACCTTCATCGTCATCCAGTCCGGCAAGACGCCTCGCGGCTTCCAGGGCATCGGCCGCCGGATATTCATCGCCGGCAAACCTGGACTTGATTTCTGTAACTGACGTTTTGGCGGCAGCTCTACCAGCTGCTGCATGCGGATAACGCCAAGCAAAACAGTTCGCTACTGATCCGCGCCGACCGTAATCTTCTACCCGTTCGCCGTCCAGAATCGCTTTCAGCCGCTGAATTCGCTCGGCATACAGTTCTTCTTCGGCTTCCCTTTCCGCCGCCGACTCGGCATCGCCGCTTCGCACGGAAAACGTCCAACCGTTTCCATGTTCCGTTATCAAGGCGGGCGCTCCCGTGTCGACCAGCGACCGCAGCTTTTCCGCTCCAGGTTCGAAAATCAAAGCGGGACCGATCCAATCCATATACGAACGGGCTTTGGCAAGTGTATAATCGGCAATGCCTTCAGGACCTCCGGCCGACTGCATCCACGCGGCGGCTCTCTTTGTCAGATCTTTGACCGAAGCCGTAAGAATCATCTTGTCGCGCGGACGTGTCAGCGCGACATACAGTACTCTCATCTCCTCCGCCAATAATTCCATATGGGCCCGTCTGCGAATGGCAAGCGCCGGCAGTGTCGGATAACCGACCCGGCTGTCTTCGTCGACGAAGCGCGGGCCGAATCCCAATTCCTTATGCATCATGAATGGAGCGTTCAAATCCTGCATATTGAAGTTTTTTGACATCCCTGCAATAAACACAATGGGGAACTCCAACCCTTTGCTTTTGTGAATCGTCATGAGACGTACCGAATCGTGTGAAGCTTCCGAAGGAGCTTCGGACAGATCGCCACCGTTGTTTTTTAGTCGTTCAACAAAACGCAAAAAGCGGAACAATCCCTGGGCAGCCGTCGATTTTTCAAATTGTACCGCCCGATTGTACAGCGCAAGCAGATTTGCCCGCCGCTGCGTTCCTCCGGGCAGGCCGGCTACCCAGTCCGCGTATCCGGTCTCGCGATACAGCGTCCAGATCAGTTCACTGAGCTCTCCGCTTCTTGCCAAATTGCGCCAGCGTTCGAGCGAGGATAAGAAGCTGTTTAATGCAGCGGCCAGAGAAGAATCGATCATCGGTTTCTGTTTCTCTCCGCCAGGACGAACCGCCGAGTAGGCTGCAGCCGGATCGCCGGTAAAGTTTTCCGTTCCCGGCTCACTTTGCCCCTTTTTAATCCCAGACTCTACTCCCATCCCGCTTTCTTCTCCGGTCTGTGCCGCGCAGCACACCGCATCGTAATACGACATCCGCGGGCCGCACAGCCGAATCTGCGCCAGCTGATCTTCGGTAAGTCCGATGAGCGGGGAACGCAGCACCGAAGCAAGCGGTATATCCTGCTGCGGATTGTCAATGATATTCAGCAGAGAGATCATAATCTCGACCTCGGTCGCTTCGAAATATCCACGAGCGGCATCGCCCATTGCCGGAATACCGGCCAATCTCAGCTCCTCAATCATCATTGGTGCCCAAGTGCTCGCCGAGCGAAGCAAAACAACGATATCTCCATAGACGGCAGGACGAAGTCCGCCTGCAGCTTTGTCGTAAATTTGCAGCGGTTCATGTCCGTGAGCTTGCCCGGTCAGTTCATGAATACGCGAAGCGATCGCACGGGCCTCCAAACGAGCGGTCTCGATCTCGGCAGCTTCTGCTGCCAGACCGTTCTCAGTAAGTTCATCCATGTCGGAGATTCCCGCAACACCCCCGCGTTCAATTAGCATCATTTCAGGTGCATATTCAGCATGCTTAGCTTCCGGATATGACAGTGCTCCGTAGGCAAGCTCGGCCCGCTCATCGTATTCGATCTCAGCGACCCGTTCGTTCATAATGCGGCGAAAAATGCCGTTGACGGCTTCCACGACTTCGATGCGGCTGCGGAAATTCCGTGCCAGATCGACGCGAAGTCCACCCTGTGAGAAATCGCTGCCGTATGAACGGTATTTCTGCAGGAACAGCCCCGGCTCCGCCAAACGGAAGCGATAAATGCTCTGCTTGACGTCGCCGACCATAAAGCGGTTGCCCGCTCCTTCGCGAGCGATCAGGGATACGATCTCCTCCTGTACGGAGTTGGTATCCTGATATTCGTCGAGCAGCACTTCGTCGAAGCGTTCTCTATACTCCAGCGCCGCTTCAGAAGGTACAAGACGCCCAGGTGCCGAAGAAGGATCACGTAAAATTTGCAAGCAGTAATGCTCAAGGTCGGAAAAGTCGACCATTCCCCTCGTTCTCTTCGCTTTCGCATAACGTTTTCCGAATTCAATGGTCAGCCCTGATAGCTCTTCCATCAATTCGGCGGACTCGTGCAGTTCACCGAGGAAAGTTTCCGGAGGGCGGCCAAAATAAAACTCCCGAATATCCGTCAGCTCTTTTTTGGCCGCATCGCGCAGATCCTTCACCTGCTGCTGAAGCTGCGGATCGCATTGATCTTTGCGGACCGACTTCAGTTTACCAAACGAGACCGACTCGAATTGTTGGTAAAGAGACTGCCACGGTTCGTGCTGCGCCGCATATCGCAGGCGGCGCAGCATATCAAGTTCGCCCTGCAGCGTTTCCACATAAGGCGTCGGACCATCCGGTAGCGAAGCCGTTTCAAGAGCGCGCAGCAGCAAGTTTTCTGTTCCAGCCAGCGCCATGCGCGCGTCGGCAAGCAGACTGCGTGCCCAGCTCGTCTCTCCCATCGATTCCGCATCGGCAACCCGGAATTCGGCCGCCGAATCCTGCAGCCACCGTTCGGGCCACGGATGGCTTCGCGCAAAGTCGTACAGACGCTGCACCAATGCAAAAGCCGGATCGTCGGAGCGTTCTCCTCCGAACCAGTCGATCAAGCGTCGAAACAGACGTCCGTCTTCTTCCAGCGCATACTTTTCCTCAAACAGTTCTTCCAGAATTTCTTGACGCATGATCTCACTCTCATGCTCATTGGCAATCCGGAAAGCCGGATCAAGCGGAATACGCGTATAATGACGGCGGATCACTTCCAGACAAAACGAATGCAGGGTCGTAATGGATGCCTGCCCAAGCAGCGACAGCTGACGCCGCAGATGTTCGTCCTGCGGACGCTGCGCAAGTTCCTTGTTCAAAGCATCGCGAATCCGCTGCCGCATCTCCGAAGCTGCCGCTTTGGTAAAGGTGGCAATCAGCATCCGGTCGACACCGGTTCCGCCGGCGGGATCGGTTATTTTGCGGATAATCCGCTCAACGAGTACAGCCGTCTTGCCCGAACCGGCTGCGGCGGCGACCAGCATATTGCCTCCGGAAGCGGCGATTGCTTTCCATTGATCGTCGCTCCAATGGCTGCCCGCCGGTTTGTCGGCATAAGTCATTCCCATTTATCTGCTCTCCTCCTTATCGTCATCTGCGTCCGCCTCTCTGAACATGTCCCAAATTTGGTCTTTTCCCGGCTTGTTCAGATGGTTGTAGCCGGAATTGTCCAGACTTTCGTCGAACTGACAGACCGAGTGGAACGGACAAAAGTCGCAAGCTTTCTCCTGCTGGATCCGATATGGACGCGCTTCGGATTCGCCATCCGTAATCCGTCGTCCAATCTTTTCGATATTACGCCGTACGCCTTTGAGCAGCGATTCCCACTGCTGCGGATCAGCTACGGCCGAACTGCTGTAGAAGCCTCCGTCTTTTTTCACGGCAACCGGAATCACAGGTGATTGGCCGCTCGACAGCGAACGGTCCATTTTGAATACGACGTCCGGATCGGCGAGTACAAGCCCTTTCATTTTGAAGCGCTTGAGCATCTCCTGCGCCGCAGCATCCCTCGTCATGCCGTTGGCGGAAGTCAGCAGCGGATTCTGAACATGGAAGTACAGCGTACCCGCAGGCAGAGCCGGAGCTCCAATCCACTCTTCCGCATGTGTCAGCAGTACGTCCAGATACGTCAGCATCTGCAGCGACAGTCCATAGTACACTTCGTGCAGCTTCAAGTCTTTCCCGCTCGACTTGTAATCAATGACCCGCAGCAGCAGACCGTCTTCCCCTTCGGCTACGTCGACCCGGTCGATTCGGCCCACAATCTCCATCGTACAGCCGTTTCCAAGATCAAAACTCAGTGCCGGAATATCTTTGCCGGGACCGAAGTCGACTTCGATGCCGAGCGGTTCAAAATCGCCTCGCCGGGCTTGCTCGCCCAGTATAATCGATGCGCGTCCCACAATATCCATCAGCTTGCGCGAAATATAGCCGTAACGGCTTGTACTGAACAGGATTTCGCCCTGCAGTCTCGGCGCAATCTTGTCTACTGACTCTCTTGCCTGCGCCAGACATTCCTCGGTAGACAGAGAAGCCCAGCTGCGGTTCTCCAACCTTAGCCTTGTCGCAATATCGCTAAGCGCCGCGTGGAACAGCTGTCCGATATCCGGTGCATTCAGCTTATACAGCTGGCGCTCCTTCAGCTTCAATCCGTGCGAAGCAAAATGCGAGAACGCGCAGGCTGTGAATTTCTCCATGCGCGACACGCTTGAACGCAGGTTTCGCCCGTACAACTGTATGCTCGTTTCTTCCGTCAAGCGATCCGATTTGTTCGTGTACACAAGCGAAGCCAGCCGGCTGCGCAGCAGAGCGTCCCATTCCGGCTTTTCCTGATAGGCGCCGAGCACGTCCCACCACAGCGAATCCACTTCTCCTCCCGTTTTCCACAATCGAAGCTGCGCCAACAAATGCGGGAGCGTGGCTTCCGGCAGCGTAACGAAACGGCTGTATTCGGCAGACACCATGCCGGGACCCGGCAGCCCTTTTTCCCGGCGTTCGCCGATAAACGGAAACGCCGCGCGCAGATCGAGCACAATCTCCGACGGAAGCAGCGGCTTGTCCTCGTCGTCGCTGAGTGCATAACTCAGCCACAACTTGTGCGAAGCACTGGTCAACACATGGTAGATCAGCAGACGCTCATCCAGCATTCGCCGCTCCGAACCCGGCGACAATTCAAGCCCGCTCTCGGCCAGACGAATCCGCTCCGGTTCGCTCAGCAGTCCGCTCTGCCCGGGAGGCAGAGGAATAATGCCGTCATTAAGCCCCAATACAAAGGCATACTTGATATTCAGCGGCCGCGTACGTTCCAGATCGCCCAGCAGCACACGGTCCAGCGCCGGAGGAACAAGTCCCAGCGTCAGACCGGCAATTCCCGTTTCGAGCATCCCGGCAAATTCCTCGGCAGTCACTTCTTCCGAATCGATCAACTCGGCAATTTGATCCAGCAGATCGAGCAGCGCGCCCCAGATCTGCCGATGCACATCCGCAGCCTGAGGATCACCGGCTTCTGCCGCCTCGTGTGCCATACGGTCGAGCCGCTGCGGCACTTCCGCTGCTTCCAGCATCCGATACACGGCTTCGCACATTCCTCTGGCTGTTCCGGCTCGTTTTAAAGCCCGCTCAAATTCGGCCAGCGGAGCGATAATCCGGGCACGGCAAGCTTCCAGTCGCGCCATCCTAGATACTGATTCTTGTCGATGCTGGCTCTCTTCGTCATCGAGCGACAGCTTTGGTGCTTCGCGCCATGGACGCCCATCCGTCCAACGCGTTCCGCGGATTCCGGACGCCAGCACGAAGTTTTCCAGTCGATCCATATCGTCACGGGTAATATCGCCATCTTCGGGAAGCAGCAGGTCGGTCTTCACACAGCGGAATACATCTTCATAACGCCAATGATACTGCACGACATCCAGAGCGGCTCGCACAAATTCCGCCAACGGATGATGCAGTACGCCTTTGCGCCGGTCGGTAAATACGGGAATACCGTAATCTTCGAACACGGGTGCCAATACGGATTCGTAATCGTCCAGATTGCGCACGAATATCGCCATATCGCGATAGCGGGCTCCCTTTTCCCGGGCCAGACGCAGCATTTCCCTCGCAGCGGCATCCGCTTCCGCACGGCGATTGTCTGCTGCATGCAGCGTAATGCCGGGTTCTCCGTCGACATTCAACCGTTCTGTTTCGCCAATTTCCTGTCCCGCACGCTTCTTCCCGCGAAGCTCCCTTTCGAGAATCCCCAGCAGAGGACTTGCCGCAAATCTCGGAAGCGGTCCTTGTTCTGGCAGATGTATTTCGACCTTTCGGTCCAACGCCTCAGCCAGCTTGATCAGCTTTCGATAGGTTGTAGCCGTCTGATGGAAAAGATCCAGATCCCCGGGCTGCTCGCCCCCATCGTAAGGACGATCAAGGGTCAGCGAACAGGCGACCGATTGTGCCGTACCCAACAACCCTCCAATGACTTCAAATTCGCGCGGCGTAAATCCGTAAAATCCGTCGATCCAAATCTCCGCTCCGCGTACAAGAGAAGATTCTCCAAGCTGCTGCGTCAATCGAATCAGCGTATCTTCCGAATCGACATACAATTCTGACAAACGGCTTTCAAAATCCCGGTATACCGGCAGTGCATCTTCCAATTTCTCGCGAAGAAGCGGTGAATGTCCGGCCGAGACCAAATCTCTCATATGCTCCTCAAGCGTACCCGAATCAATCTTGTAGCGCTTCAGTTCCGTATACAAATCATTCAGCTTGGCAATAAAACCGGGCTGTTCGCTCGATGCGCCAAACAAACGAAGATTGGATCTTTGTTCTCTGAGCAGACGATAAAGCAGCATACGCTTGCCTTCGTCACCGATCGCCGTCAGCGCCGAACCGCCTGTTTCCTGCATCACCCGATAAGCGAGCCGGTGAAAACTCAGCACCTGCGCTCTCAGGCTACCGCTTCCTCCATTTCCGGCAAACAGCTCGTACTCCGTTTGAAAAGTCGACTGCTCTGGTACGATCAGCAGCAGCGGCGGACCGAGCGGATCTTCTTTCATTTTAGTACGAATCTCGTCCATGATCCGGCTTGTTTTGCCGCTGCCGGAACGTCCGAGGCGAATTTGTAACGTCATCGGCCCATGGCCTCCTTGTTTTAAAATTTTAGCAGTATTTCATTATATACAGTATACCTGAACTCATCGAACAGAAAAAGAACATTTGTTCCCAATATGATAAAACCCAGCTTCGTTTAGCTTTTTCCAAGCTCTGTATAGAATATCTAGAGCCGCATAAAGCCCACAAAGATTGGAGGGACTACTCCTAAAACAACTTCTTCAAGCCATAATCAATCATTATCGCCTTTAATTACGTACCTGGCCCAAGATCTCGGTCCTACGAAAAACTTTTTCATAGTAAAAATGATTACGAACCAGAGATCAAAGTAGAAATAAATTTGTGTAAAATTTCGCTAAGGAGTATATGTGCTTTCTAAAAGTCGTTTAACTCAGTTCCTAACAATTTTATTGCTATTTTTCATTGACTTATTCTCTTTTTCTTATTCTTTTAATTTAAGCTTATTTTTTTATCCACTTACTATTAAGTACATTGGCAAACTCACATTTGCATTCTTTTATATTTAATACTAAAAGTTTATTTAATTTGAATTTATCAAAATTCCAGGAAACAGGAAAAGTCCTGCCTACAAACGAATAGGCTAGGACTTTTAAAACCGATTAATTGCAAAGTGAAATATATTTCCTTGAAGGAATAGAAAAGTTCATGGTCGAATCCTGCCAGAATGAAGTTACCACGTCACCCTTACAAAGTTAATTCACCACAAGAGCTAAGCCTATTGTAGCATAAAGAATTAAAACTCTTGTGCAGCCAATAAGTAGGGATTCCGACTATATAAGGCAAACGATGATTGTTTAAAAGGAGCTATTGGTATTGAGTTTGAACGTAATTGTAGAGCAAATCTTTTTTTCACCAAGCCATTAAGATGCAAAACAAGATCTCTTACTCACTTTGACTAATAATAAGTTCCGAAAATCCAGGTTGAAAGTTTATGTACCAATCGTCTCTACACTAACTGTGGTAATTTGAAGTAAGAATTCGTTAATTATAAGTACCTAGCATGCAACATTTATTTGATCGCTAACTAGTTCACTCAATTTAAAATTCATTAAAAATAAAATCAAATATTATTCAGCTAATAAGAGAGTTTCATCCTTCATAAGCTTTTTGTTTTCTTCAGCTATACGTTTTTCTTTTTCTTCAGCTGCGTATTTCTTTAAAATCAGTTCCGAAAACAATTTGTCATATTCCTCTACTCTTTTTATTTCAACGAATCCAGTACTAAGTAGAGCTTGTTCTTCACGATTAATTATTTTTTTGAATAAGGTTTCTACTTTTTTATATGCTTCAACATACTCCTTTGATTCAACACCTTCGTTATAATTCTCGCGTAATATTTCGTGAATTACTTGTGTTTTTTTGGCATTAGAAATATCACCAATCCCCATAGCATTCTCAAAATTTGATATTGAACCAAAAATCCTTATATTTTCATTAGACTTAAGAGCAAATATATTTTTGCAATTTGTTAATTGTGCTTTTAATGTGGTCGAAGAGTGCTTACTATGATTGTCTATATCGTGTAATAAATCATACTGAGAATTAAATTGATTAAGAACTTTCATCAAAGTGACAATTGTTGCTTTCCCTCTAGCACGTATTATATGAATATTATGATTATTTTCCTTAGCAAGATGCTTAAAGGCAATATATTCAGTATCACCCTCAACAATAATTACTTTGTTTGCAAAGAAAAATTCATTCACGTATGAATCAATATAATTTAATATTTTCATATTTATAATATCGTTTTCATCAAATTGATCATTTACAGATTGAAATAACTGAACCGCTTCTTTTTCACCAATACGAAAAACTTGTATAGATGTGTGTTTTTCGGACAAATCTATGAGTACTGGGGAATGAGTTGAAATCATTAGTGGCATTGTTCGACCTATTTTATATAGTGAGCGACTTAATGCTCTTACAGCTTCGGGATGAAGAAATGCTTCTGGTTCATCTATTAATAGCAATTTGTTCTCATCGTCACCCATCAGCTTTTTTTCAATCATATTCTGAATTAAATATATTAAACTCATTCTTTGCAATCCTGTACCCTGATTTGATAAAGGCATTCCTATTTGCTTACTGCTACTTATAGAAACACTTGAACTGGTTGATTTGAGTATATCTGACGCTGAAAAACCTACACTTTCCCCGCCGGTAACATCTAAGGATAAGTGTTCGTTCGAAAAAAGCATTTTTAGATTTTGCGAAACGTCTTTACTTACATTCTTAAGTATTGTGTCTGTGTTTTTCTTTATTTTCCTTAAAAAAGTCGGATAGGATTCCCTTAATTGAAGATATTCCTGAGCTAACAAGTGAAGTTCTTGTTCCTTTTCAGAATCGCCTTCAAATTTTTCGAGTTTTTGTAAGTCACCTTTTAATATCTCGGAATATATATTTTGAATCAGTGCATTGATATCATCAGGCAACATAGATGGAGTTATGTAAAAAGGCTGATTGCTTAGAACTTTATCCAATTTCTCTTTCAATTCATGTCTTCCCTTAATTTCATTACCATTTTCATCATAAAAAGCAGGCGCACATTCAGATTTATATTTTTTTATAAAAATATTTTTTTCATCGTCAGAACCAAACTCCGCCTTCAGAACTATTTCTCTATCTTTATCAGAAAAACAATCATTGGGAATAGTCTTTGCTTTAGTTTCTTTCTGAAAAAAACAATTAATCGACTCTAATATAGTAGACTTTCCTGTATTATTTCTTCCTGTCAAAATAATAATTGAATCATTGGAAAAATCTATTGTGAAAGTTTCTTTGAAAACCTTATAATTTGTTACACTAAAACTTAAAAGTCGCATCTCTTATATTCCCCCTTTAATTTAGTCAATAATACCATATATCATCCCTTTTATAATAGCGAACTAAAAAATGTAATATTTATCGGAATATTTTTCTTGAAAACTACTACTCACTATGCCACTTTTCAGTTAAAGTTCAAGAATAGTTTTAAAAGTAGGTTCTCTCTAGATTTCCAATACATTATTTTTTATTTTAAATATTTGCTATGTCGATAGGTTATAAACATACAAAAAAGCTTCCTTTCCGGTTAAAAGCGAAAAGGAAGCTTTAAGATTTAACGGCTGCGCACTTCAAAGATGGCAAATTTCAAGTAATGGCCTTCGTCTACGCCGAGAATCTGCGGATGATCTTTGCCTGCAGCTCTCCATTCGATCAGGCGAAGCGTTTTACCCGCATCGCGTGCCGCTTCTTGAATCGTTTCCAGGAACAGGTCTGGACGCATATGGTACGAGCAGCTCGCCGTAACCAGATATCCACCTTCGCTAACCAGCTTCATGCCGTGCAGGTTGATGTCCTTGTATCCGCGAACCGCACCTTTGACAGCCGAACGCGACTTGGCGAAAGCCGGCGGATCAAGAATAACAACGTCCCAGCTTCGGCCGCCGCCGGCCGGCATCGGCACGGACGTATCGACTTTGGACAAACCTTCCGCACGACGTTTGCGCTCTTCGAGTCCTTTGACGTTTTCTCTCAAATAATCGAAGGCATCGGCTACGACGAATTCAACGCGATCTTCAAATCCGTTCAAACGGACATTTTCCTGTGCGCTTTCAATCGCATGTGCCGAAATATCCAGGCAGGTTACTTTTTTCGCTCCGTATGCGCAGGCGTGCAGCGTAAAGCTTCCCGTATGCGAGAAGCACTCCAGTACCGTAGCGCCATCCCAATGCGGGAACTCGACGACTTTGCCGTTCTTGTTAACAGGGCGGCGTTCGCCGTCAATATCCTGCAGGGCGATACCGCTGCGCTCGCCCCATCCTGTCATCAGCGGAGCGATCGAAGCGCGGTTTTCCCGCTGATCGAAGAAGTAACCGGTCTTCTGCCCCTGTTCGATATCCACTTTGACGAGCAGACCATTTTCCTCGACCGTAACGTGACGCGGACACTCGCCGTACAATACTCCTGTTGTCTCTTCCAAACCTTCCAATGCACGAACCGATACATCGCTGCGTTCGTAAATTCCGGCCGGCTTCATGACTTCAACAAGCGCGTCTACAATCTCGCTGCGGCGCCGGTCCATACCGAACGTCAAGATCTGAACGACCAGCACGTCCGCAAAACGATCGACGATCAGGCCCGGCAGAAAATCAGCTTCGCCATAAACAAGCCGGTACGCAGATCCGCTTACGAAGCGATTGCGATGGCGCAAACAATCGCTGAAGCGGGAAACGAAGAACTCTTTGTCCATGGCTTCGATTTTCCCGTGCGACAGCAGCCGAACCGTGATTTGCGAATTCACATTGTAATATCCCGTGCCAAGCGGCTTGCCGCGGTGATCGGTTACTTCGACCAGATCTCCCGGAGCCGGATCGCCTTCTGTACCTGCAATCTCACTTTTATAAATCCACGGATGTCCTTCTTCCAGCCTCTTTTTACGGTTTTTGTCCAGTATAACCTTTGCCACTTTGTTTCCTCCTCAAAATTGCAGCCTACACCCGAAGCTTACAGCTTCAAACCAAGCATCTTCAGTGCCGTTCTTAAGATCGGATGATTGTTTTCATAACCCGATCTTTTGTGCAGGACCAACGCTTCTTCCGGTGAAAACCATTCTACTCCCCGGATCTCCTCCTGCTGCGCTCGCAGTTCGCCGCCAAGCGCTTCGACCAAATAGTAACGGACTTCTTTGTCGACCAGTCCGTATTTCTCATTTTCATATTGATAGCGGATAATATCCACGAGCTGTACAATCCGGCCTTCAATGCCAGTCTCCTCGCGAATCTCACGCAGTGCCGCTTCCCGAGGCGTCTCGCCCGGCTCGCGCTTGCCTTTGGCCAGCGAGACTTTGCCATAACGGTCTTGGATCAGCTGGATTTTCAGCCGTCCTCCGTCTCTGCGGTAGACGACTCCGCCCGCCGATATTTCCATTCTGCTCACCGTTTTCTCCCCTTGTCCGTGCTTTACAATCCTGCAAGCAAAGGGACTCCGCACTTGCTGCGAAGTCCCTCTTGCCCTATCTTACCTTGTTCGGCTCCAGGCCGATCTGCTGCTTGTGCTGTCGGTCAGGATACCGATGGTGCAAGCGCCTCGTCAAGTACGCGAAGCAGCTGGCCGCGACATCCGTCGGCGTTTCCTTCGGTGATCTTAACTCGGCAGAGCTTGCCCTGCAGTTCCTGCGAGCCTTCGAACACAACGGTCAAATAGTTGTCGCTGTGTCCGCCGACAAAGCCCTGCGGATAAGTCCCTTTTTCGTTCTTTTCAGGAATAACGTCTACAACTTGACCAACAAACTTCTGCGCATATTCCAGCTGCATCTGTTTGGACAGCTCGATCAATTCGTGTACACGCGCATTTTTGATCTCTTCATCCACTTGATCTTCCATTCGCGCGGCCGGCGTGCCGGTCCGCTGGGAATAAGGGAATACATGCATTTCGGAGAAACCGATCTGCTGCATAAATGCGTAGCCGTTTCGGTACATTTCGTCGGTCTCGCCCGGGAATCCAACGATAACATCGGTTGTAATCGCCACGTCCGGCATTGCCTGACGGATACGCGCGATTTTTTCCGCGAACTCTTCGACGGTGTACTTGCGGCGCATTCTTTTCAGTACCGTATTATCACCCGCCTGCAGCGGAATATGGAAGTGACGGCACATTTTCGTCGAGCGGTTCAGCACTTCGAGCATCTTGTCGTCGATCTGACTGGCTTCGATCGAACTGATACGGATGCGTTCGAGCCCTTCAACCTTATCCAGCTCTTCCATCAGATCGGACAAGCGGAAGTTCTCCAGATCATCGCCGTAACCGCCGGTATGAATGCCGGTCAGCACGATCTCCTTGTAACCGGATGCGACCAATTGACGAGCCTGACTGAGCACGCTCTGAGGCTCGCGGCTCCGCGACAGTCCGCGCGACCACGGAATGATGCAGAATGTGCAGAAGTTGTTGCAGCCCTCCTGAATTTTCAGAAACGCACGAGTATGTCCATTGAAGCTCGGCACGTCCAGTTCTTCGAACGTCCGTGTCTTCATGATATTGCGCACGGCATTGATCGGCTCTCGCTTGGCTCGAATTTCGTCTACAAGCGGCAGAATCTTCTCGCGATCCTGCGTACCGATCACCAGGTCAACGCCTGGAATTTCAAGGATTTCAGCCGCGGACGTCTGCGCGTAACAGCCCGTCACCGCGACGATAGCATCCGGATTGCGACGAACGGCGCGGCGGATAATCTGACGGCTTTTCTTATCGCCGGTATTCGTTACCGTGCAGGTGTTGATGAGATAAACGTCGGCAGTCTGCTCGAATTCCACCTGTTCATAACCTTCATTTTTGAACAGCTGCCAGATGGCTTCCGTATCGTAGAAATTGACTTTGCAGCCCAGCGTATAAAAAGCGACTGATGGCATTGTTAAATTCCTCCCATTTCTCCGGACTCGTACAGGATGCAGGACAGAGCGGCCATGCCGGCCGTCTCCGCTCTCAGGATGCGTTTGCCGAGACCGGCAATCTTCGCGCCGGCGGCGGCGGCTTCATCCGCTTCCCGCTCGGCAAATCCGCCTTCGGGACCGACGACGAGCAGTACGTTCGCTTCGCCGTCCGGCCGTTGCTCTGCAAACGGGCGAACAATGTCCCGAAGCTGCAGTCCGTCTTCTTTTTCATAGCAAAACAGAACCAGGTCGTAACTGCCGAACGTCTTCAGCAGCTGCTTGTATGTCAGCGGTTGGCTCACCTGAGGAATACGGCTGCGATGACTCTGCTCCGCCGCTTCCTTGGCAATTTTGCTCCAGCGCTGCAGACGTTTCTCTTCTTTCTTGGCATCGTATTGGACAACTGTACGCTCCGACAAGAACGGAACGAAAGCATTGGCGCCAATCTCCGTGCACTTCTGAATAACCGTTTCCAGCTTGTCGCCCTTGGGCAGACTTTGAGCGATATCCACACGGAAGCGGGCTTCGCTCTTCTCCGCGATCTCTTCGACTGCCACCGCAATAACCTCGCCCGTCTCGACCGACTCCAGTTCAGCCAGCACAAGACGATCCGCTCCGTCGCAGACAATAATCTTGTCGCCGGGACGACCGCGCATAACACGCCCGATATGACGCGCATCCTCTCCGAGAATGCGGACTTTGTTTTCTTCGAACTGTTCTTTTTCCACAAAATATCTCTGCATCTCTCATCCACTTCTCTTCCGTTTTTGACCAAATTCCATCATACACGGTTTGCTTCCCGCTGACCAGTGGAGACGGCGAAAAACCGGTTTTCCTGCAGCATGTTTTCCAGAAGCAAAAAACGGAAAACACGGCACGGGAGCAACCGGTTCTGAAAATCCGACCTATTCGCAATCAGCCAGACAACTAACTAGGCAATCATCCGAAAATCATCTGGGCAATGCGCAGGAACGCATTTGTAATATCGCCGATCCAATCGTAGATCCGACCGATCGTATTTTGTCTGAGCGGCGGAATAAACACGATAATCAGGAAAATGAAAATGGAATACGGTTCAATCGCCTGCATTTTTCTGCGCAGCGGAAGAGGAGCAAGATCTTCCAAGATCCGATAGCCGTCCAGCGGCGGAAGCGGAATCAGATTGAAGAGGAACAGCAAAACGTTAAGCTGCACCAGCGTCGACAAGAAAATGTCCAATGCCTCGACGCCCCGCGAATAATTGGCTTCGATAAACACGCCATTGCGGAGGCAAACATAATAAATCATGGCTCCGATAAAAGCGATTAACAAGTTGCTGAGCGGTCCGACCGCCGAGACAATAATACCCATCAACCGCGGACGGCTGAAATTTTCTCTAGTGACCGGTACAGGACGCGCCCATCCGAAACCGGCAAGCAGAATCAGCAGCATGCCCAGTACATCGATATGCCGAGCCGGATTCAGCGTTACGCGGCCCAGCAGCTTCGCTGTAGGATCACCGAATTTGTAGGCTGAGTACGCATGCGCGAACTCATGCACAGTGAAGGCGATAATCAGCACTAATAGAACGAACGGCAGCTGTTCAAACGAGAAAGCGAGAAGATTCTCCATTTACAGCACCTTCTCCGCAACGAATGCCAGCCAGTCCTCCTCGCGGTGCACGTGGCGAATCGTCAGGCCCGCAGCCGTGAGACCGTCATGCACAGCCTGTTCCTTGTCCTTGTAGATTCCCGACGCCAGATACAAACCGCCCGGACGCAGCGCTTCGTAAACGTCGTTTGTGAACAGGAGAATAACTTCGGCCAAAATGTTGGCGACGACAATTTGTACCGGAAGCTCGACGCCGATCTCCGCTGAAGCTCCTTCACTGTCCGGACGCAGTACCGACAGCAGATCGCTTTCTTTTACGGTAATGTCATCGGACAGGCCGTTCAATGCTACATTTTCACGTGCACTTATCACGGCTACAGGATCAAGATCCAACGCCAGTGCTCTTTTTGCACCCAGCTTAACCGCCCCAATGGACAAAATGCCCGAACCTGTGCCAACATCGATGACGTCTTCGCCGCCTTTGACAATGTTCTCAAGCGCCCGCAGACACAAAGCCGTCGTCGGATGGGTACCTGTGCCGAATGCCATTCCCGGATCAAGTTCAATAATGTGTTCGCCTTCGGATGCTTCATACTCCTCCCACACCGGCTTGATCGTCAGCGTATCGGATACTTTAAGCGGCTTGTAGTAGGCTTTCCAAGCGGTTGCCCACTCTTCTTCGTCTACGACTCTTGTTTCGTAAGTCGGGCTGCCCGTGTCGATATTGAACGTAGCCAGCTCCACCGTACGGCTCTTCACTTCCTCAAGCACCGTTTCGATGTCCGTCTCTTGGGAGAAGTAACCTTTGATCTCCGCCCGGCCTTCCGGAATATCGTTCAACGGCTGATCGAACCACTCGCCGTATGGGCGTTCTCTCTTTTTATTTAAATTGCCCGATTCTTCGATCGAGACGCCGCCCGCTCCCGCTTCGTGCAGAAAGTTCGAGATCGCCTCCACCGCTTCCTCGGTCGTATGTATGGTCAATTCGTGCCACAACATGATTAATCGCTCCTCAATATTCAACTTTTGCGCTCGTTCCATTGTACTATAGACGAAGGTACAGCACAAAACCCTTAACTTTTCTGGAAAAGAGAAAGATTACCGCAAACTCAAATGATAAAAACGATGCAGCAAAAAGCCCGCTCTCTTTTAATGGAGAACGGGCTTCTTATATAGCTTTGCGATTCACCGAGAGCCGCCGTTTTCGAGCCGGACTCTCTATCCACCATTAGGCGTTAGCATTCGCATTTTCTGAAGCTGTTGTATGCACCTTTTTCTGGTTAGGCACTCCTTGACGCTCGACGATAACGTGTTTGATAAAGAAGGCCATTACAAAAGCGGCTGCAGTCATCCAGGTGGCGACCACGAACGAATGATTGATGCCTTGTACCATCGCTTCATGTCTGACAGCGAGCATTTGAGCGGCATTCTGCGGATCAGCTCCCATACTGACGACCAGCTGCGGTAAGACTTCGGCTACTTTATTGGACATAATCGATACGAGCAGTGCCGTGCCGAGCGCACCGGCGATTGTACGAAGCGTGTTCGACATCGCCGTACCGTGTCCGTTCAATCGTGCCGGAAGCTGATTCAGACCAGCTGTCTGGATTGGCATCATCATCAACGACATGCCGAACATACGAACCGTATAAACAGCGATCAAATGTCCATAAGTCGTAGTGACACTCAATTGACTGAATTGGTAGGTCGTAATAGTCATAATCGCAAGACCAGCTACCGCCAGCCAGCGTGCACCGATCTTATCGAAAATATAACCGGTAATCGGGGACATGATTCCCATTAAGATAGCACCCGGCAGCAGCATCAGACCGGATTGGACCGGAGTAAAGCCCCGTACATTCTGCAGATACAATGGAAGCAGAATCATACCGGAGAACAGCGCCATCGTAGCAATGACGTTAATGACGGTTGTCAGCGAGAATACGTCATACTTGAATACTCGCATTTCCAAGATCGGCGTATCGCTTCTGAGCTGGCGGACGACAAACCACAGCAGCGCCGCAGCGCCGATCCCCAACGCCCACAGCACTTCGGCAGACTTCCAGCCTTGCGAACCCGCTTGGCTGAAACCGTACAAAATGCCGCCAAAACCGATGGTCGATAAGATAACGGCCAGGATATCAAGCTTAGGCCGCGACGTTTCGGTTACGTTACGCATGAACAAAATGCCAAGAATGATCGAAACAACACCAAACGGCAGGATCAGATAGAACAGGTAATGCCAATCATAATGCTGGACCATCCAGCCGGACAGCGTAGGTCCGATCGCCGGAGCGAAAATCATGGCCACGCCGACAAGTCCCATAGCGGAACCACGTTTCTCGATCGGGAAAATGGTCAAAATTGTAAAAGTCATCAGCGGCATTAAGATACCGGCACCCGATGCCTGTACCATACGACCAGCCAGCAGCAGACCGAACGTATCACTGAATGCGCAAAGAATTGTACCGGCCGTGAACAAACTCATAGCCGTGATAAACAGATTTCTGGATGTAAAGCGGGCCATCAGATAAGCCGTTACCGGAACCATGACGCCGTTGACGAGCATAAAGCCGGTACTCAGCCATTGAATAACAGTTGTGTCGACATTAAGGTCATTCGCCATCGTCGGCAGCGCCACATTGAGCAGCGTTTGATTCAGCAGCGCCACAAAAGCGCCTAGCAGCAGGGCAAGAAGGATCGGTCCCTTCTTAAGGGTTTGAACATCTTGTACAGCAGTTCTATTCATGGTGGTTTTCATCTCTCACTTCTTCTAATTTTTTGATGATTTTGCGATGCGCTTCAAGCATAATTCGCAGTTCTTCAGGATCTAAATCCTTAATACCCGACAAATACTTCCGATAAGCAGAATTCGCTTCCTGCAGTACCTCTTCGCCCTTATGGGACAGTTTCAGTACAATCGCGCGCCTGTTATGATCCGGCCGTTCCCGAATGACCAATTCCGCTTTGACCAATCGGTCGATTACGCCGCTGACCGTACTGCTTCCCAGCCGCATATGCTCCGCAAGTTCTCCAAGCCCGATCTCAGGACGGTCTCGCAGCGTCTTCAGTGTCATCAGCTGAATGCCCGTCACACCGAATCGACACGATATTTCCGACATCATTTGAAAAAAGAGCTGTTTCACTTCCCGGAACGAATCAACGATCTCATGCAGTTCAATTTCTAGGTTCGTATCCAACGGTATCGCTGTCCTTTCTTACTACTTAAACGTTCTTCTGCGAAAAGTTTGTACAGAAACATTTCGTATACGAATAATTATACTGCATATTTTTATAGTGTCAAGATGTACATATAAAATGTGCAGGATTTTCAGTTCTTCGCTCAGGTTGTTTTCCTTTCGGGACTCGGTTTGAGTCCGCGAGTAGAAGGAAAGCCAAAAGTCGCTCAGCTCTGAAAATCCTGCACCCCAAGGGGGAGAGGCAGACGGCCTCTATAATCAGGCCGTCTGGAGGGGCGCCGAAGCTCCCTGCCTGCGGCAGCTTCGGCTGGGTATGGTAGGCAGCAGCTTCGCCGACTGCGAAAAGCGGAGGGCAGCGGCTTTGCCGGCTGCGAAAAGCGGAGGGCAGCGGCTTTGCCGGCTGCGAAAAGCGGAGGGCAGCGGCTTTGCCGGCTGCGAAAGGCAGAGGGCAGCGGCTTTGCCGGCTGCAAGTGAAAGGATTAAGCTTCGAAGCTGGACAGCTTTATAATTTGCTACACATCGCAAAAAGAGCCGTTCCTAGGAACGGCTCTTTTCTCAAATATATTAAGCTCTAATGATATTAATTTCTGATCTTGCAGTGACTCACTTAAAAATCAGTCTCCGCGGAAAGCTCGCTTCATCCGGTCGAAGAAAGACTGTTCATGCTCATGCGTATGTTCGCCGCTAAGGCCGGCGAATTGACGCAGCAGTTCTTTCTGTTCGTCGGTGATCTTGCTCGGCGTTACGACTACGACTTTGACATGCTGGTCGCCTTGTCCAGTACCTCGCAGACGTGGTACGCCTTTGCCTCTCAGTCGGAAATAAGTACCGGTCTGAGTGCCAGCCGGGATCTTCAGCTTCACTTTCTCGGTCAGCGTCGGAATCTCGATTTCGTCGCCAAGAGCTGCCTGAGCAAACGTCAACGGCACTTCGCAGAAGATATCGTCGCCTTCGCGGTCGAAGAATTCATCCTGCTTCACGCGGATCACGATATACAGATCGCCCGAAGGACCGCCTCGCAGACCACCGTCTCCTTCACCAGTCATGCGCAGTTGAGCACCATCGTCTACACCCGCAGGAATACGAATGTGTACTTTACGCTGTTTCTTCACATGGCCGCTGCCGCTGCATGTCGAGCACTTGTCTTTGATGATCTTGCCGCTGCCTGCACAGTTCGAACAAGCTCTGCGGTTAACCATACGACCGAACGGAGTGTTCTGCACGACTTCTTCCTGACCGCTGCCGTGGCAGACCGAGCAGACTTCTGGTTGAGTGCCTGGCTTAGCGCCGCTGCCATGACAGGTATCGCAGCTCTCGGTACGCGGAATGGTAATATCCATCTCTTTACCGAATACTGCTTCCTTGAATTCCAAAGTCATCGTGTACTGCAGATCATTGCCCCGCTGTGGCGCGTTCGGATTGCGTGTTCTGCCTCCACCGCCTCCGCCGAAGAACATATCGAAGATATCGCTGAAGCCTCCGGCACCGCCGAAGTCGCCTGCGCCTCCGAAACCTTGAGTCGGGTCCTGATGACCGTATTGATCGTAACGGGCCCGCTTCTGTCCGTCGCTCAGCACGTCGTAAGCTTCTTTGACTTCCTTGAACTTCGTTTCGGCATCATCCGCCTTGTTGACGTCGGGATGATATTTGCGCGCCAGCTTGCGGTAAGCCGACTTGATATCCTGATCGCTCGCGCCTTTCTCGATGCCGAGCACCTCGTAATAATCGCGCTTGTCCGCCATTGCTGTACTCCAACTCCTTTACGCTAAATAATCGTTTGCCCGGACGAAAGGCGGTATGCCGTCCCTTCACCCAAGAAAAGGGGAAGTCCGGTCCGGGATGACCCGGCCTGACCTCCCCCAGCCGGCCCGTCCGCCGGAAGGCGGAATCGGGCACATTTTCTATTCATGTTAAACGCTGTGGGCAGCGATTAGTTTTTCTTGTCTTCGTCCACAACTTCATAATCGGCATCCACGACGTTGTCACGATTAGCCGAAGATGCTCCGGCCTCCGGTTCTCCGCCTTCAGCACCTGCTGCGTTAGCCTGCTCGTACAGTTTCACGGACAGCTGCTGGATGATCTCTGTCAGTTCTTCCGTAGCCGATTTGATCTCGTCTACATTGTCGCTTTCCAGCGACTTCTGAACTTTTTCCTTCGCCGCATTTGCTTTTTCGATCTCGGAAGCGTCGACTTTGTCGCCCAGATCCTTGATTGTCTTATCGACTTGGTATACAAGCTGATCCGCATTGTTTTTCGTCTCAACCAGTTCTTTGCGCTTCTTGTCTTCTTCCGCGTGCAGCTCGGCATCTTTCATCATCTGTTCGACTTCAGCGTCGCTCAAGCCGCTCGAAGATGTGATGGTGATCTTCTGGCTCTTTCCTGTGCCTTTGTCGGTTGCCGATACGTTAACGATACCGTTCGCATCGATATCGAAAGTAACTTCGATTTGCGGTACGCCGCGTGGTGCAAGCGGGATATCTCCCAGTGTGAAGCGTCCCAGCGTTTTGTTGCCGGCAGCCATTTCGCGCTCGCCCTGCAGAACGTGAATCTCAACGCTAGGCTGATTGTCGGCATAAGTCGAGAAGACCTGCGATTTGCTGGTTGGAATTGTTGTATTGCGTTCGATCATTTTTGTGAAGACTCCGCCCGCTGTTTCGATACCGAGGGACAGAGGGGTAACGTCCAGCAGGACTACGTCTTTGACTTCGCCCGTCAGGACACCCGCTTGAACGGCTGCTCCCAGTGCGACAACTTCGTCCGGGTTAACGCCTTTATGAGGATCTTTGCCAGTCAGCTTTTTGATTGCTTCTTGCACAGCCGGAATACGAGTCGAACCGCCGACCAAAACGACTTTGTCGATCTCGTTTGCCGACAGACCGGAGTCTTTCATCGCCTGGCGAGTCGGAGCAAGCGTACGCTCTACGAGTGCTGCGGAAATTTCTTCGAATTTGGCACGGGTCAGGTTGACTTCCAAGTGCTGAGGCACTCCGTCGACCATCGTGATGAACGGCAGCGAAATGGTTGTCGTCATAACACCCGACAATTCTTTTTTCGCTTTTTCGGCTGCGTCTTTCAGACGCTGTACAGCAGCTTTATCCTTGCTCAGGTCTACGCCCTGCTCTTTTTTGAATTCGGCTACCAGGTAGTCGATGATGACTTGGTCGAAGTCGTCACCGCCGAGGTGGTTGTCGCCGCTTGTTGCTTTAACTTCAAAGAAGCCGTCGCCCAGTTCAAGGATCGAGACGTCGAATGTACCGCCGCCAAGGTCATAAACGAGGATCGTTTGATCTTCCGATTTCTCCAGGCCGTAAGCCAGTGCCGCAGCCGTAGGCTCGTTGACGATACGCAGCACTTCGAGGCCCGCGATTTTGCCCGCATCCTTCGTCGCTTGACGCTGAGCGTCATTGAAGTATGCCGGAACGGTGATAACCGCCTGCGTTACCGGTTGACCCAGGTAAGCTTCGGCATCGGATTTCAGCTTTTGTAGAATCATTGCCGAAATTTCTTGCGCTGTGTAGTCTTTGCCTTCGATCGTTTCTTTGTGATTCGTGCCCATGTGACGTTTGATCGAAGCGATCGTACGGTCCGGGTTCGTGATGGCTTGGCGTTTAGCCGTTTCGCCGACGATACGCTCGCCGTCTTTCTTGAAACCTACGACCGAAGGGGTCGTGCGCGCGCCTTCCGGGTTAGGAATAACGACGGCTTCGCCGCCCTCCATAACAGCCACGCAAGAGTTGGTCGTGCCAAGGTCGATACCGATTACTCTACTCACAGTGAATATCCTCCTTAAAAGATACGGTTAATTTTAAAATAAAGTTAACTTGCGTTTGTCATACGTGCGTTCGTCCCTGCTTTATGGACTCTACGCTCTATCATAACGGTTTAGGGCGAGTTTTCAAACCCGCCGATTTAACCGCTGACTTTCACCATCGCCGGACGAAGCACTTTGTCTTTCAGCATGTAGCCCTTTTGAAGCTCTTCGACTACGATACCTTCTTCATGCTCGTCGCTCTCTACCTGCATAACCGCCTGGTGGAATTCCGGATTGAACGGCTGTCCAACCGTCTCCATTGCTGTCAGGCCTTCAGCCTGAAGAACGTTCTCAAATTGGCGATAAATCATCTCTACGCCCTTAACAAACGATTCAGAACCCTCGACTTCCGGACGAGTATCCAGCGCACGTCCGAAGTTGTCGACGATCGGCAGCAGCTCGGAAATCAATTTGGATGAAGCGTATTTCCCTAATTCTTCCTTTTCCCGAATGGTCCGCTTGCGGAAGTTATCGAAATCAGCCTGTGAACGGGCAAGACGCTGCATGTAGTCCTCAGACTGCGCTGTCAGTGCGGCAACTCGTTCTTGAAGCTGTTCCGCACTTTCCTGAGAAACCTGCTCTGCGCCAACCTCAGCATTGATGTCCTGCTTCATTTCTTCGGCTGCTTGTGCATCCTGTTGTTCTTCCATAACTTCTGTTTCGTTTTCTGTCTGCATCGACTGCTCTTTACTCAAGATGCATTCACCTCCTTATATGGATCAAACGGGTACTTGAAGACCATCGGTCTCCTTAGTCTTTACCCGCTGAAAAAACACGGAACCTTGCGGCTTGAAGAAAAAGGATTGCTGTAGGAGTTGATCGACTGTTGTTCTTGATCAAAACACGTTAAACGGCATCAAGCTCCGTAACGTCCCGCAAGTGCCCGACTCATTGCACGCGACAGCAGGTCGAGCGTTCCGATAACTTTAGCATATTCCATCCTTGTCGGACCAAGAATTCCGATTGTACCGAATGCTTCGCCTTCAAGCGAATAGGTAGCTGTAATCAGACTGCAGTTTGCAAACGCCTGATGTACATTCTCGCTGCCGATCCGTACTTGAATCCCTCTCTGCTCGGAGTTCAGCAAACGCATTAAAGTCGGTGTTTCCTCCAGCAGATCGAGCACGGTCTTCAATTTACCGATGTCCTTGAATTCCGGCTGAATCAACATGTTGGTCGTTCCGCTCAGGAACACTTTCGGGTCTTTGCCTCTCGCTAGGGAGTCGTCGAGCAGCTTCATCAGTTCCTCATAATGCTCGGCGTGACGCTGAATTTCTTGTCCGATTTCCGAATAGAGCCGCGCCTTCAATCGATGCATCGGCACACCTGCCAGTCTGGCGTTAAGCAGGTTGGCCATCTGCTCCATGTCGGATGCGGATACGCCCTGCGGAATCGAAACCGTCTTGTTCTCCACTTCGCCGGTGCTGGTAACGATAATCGCAACCGCCGTCGTCTCGTTCAACGGAAGCAGTTGAAAATGTCGCAGCGAAGTATTGAACTTCTCCGGTCCGAGCAGGATCGACGTATAGTTGGTCATCGAAGCCAGGATCGTTCCGGCGTGCTGAATAACTTCTTCCACAGCGCTCAGCTTTTCGGCAGCGAGCTGCTTGAACAGCTTGAGGTCTTCCGCCTTCAATGGCTTGAGAGGCGCAAGATGATCGACATAATACCGGTATCCTTTATTGGAAGGAATGCGTCCCGCCGACGTATGCGGCTGTTCCAGAAATCCCAGCTCTTCCAAATCCGCCATTTCGTTGCGAATGGTTGCCGGGCTGAACGCCACATCGCCTCTCTTGGAGATGCTGCGGGATCCGACCGGTTCGGCACAACGGATGTAGTCGTCCACAATAGCGTTCAAAATCATGCTCTGACGTTCGCTTAACACGAGATCCCCTCCTGTCCGGATCGATATGAGCCAATCGGAATCTGTCCCGTTAGCACTCTATTCAAATGAGTGCTAAACTCTACTACAAAAATACCAAACCGGACTCGACATTGTCAAGTTCGGTTTGGCGCTGTTCAGCCGATGATTTTCAAGACCGCGATTTCATCGCAGCGGTCGCGTTTGGGACAATGTATGCAGTCGGTCCAGACTTTTTCCGGAAATACGTCCATAGGAACAACAGTAAAGCCGTTCTTCACGAAAAAAGAAACTTCGTAAGTCAAAGCTATAATCTTCGGTATTCCCTGCTCGATCGCAAGTTCAATCAAACGATCAACCAGCTTGGATCCGACCCCTTTCCCCTGATTGCCTTCCATAATGCCGAGCGAGCGAATCTCTACCAGATCCGGGCCCAGCAAACATAAGGAGCCGCAGCCGATCACCCTGCCATCTTCCTCCGCTACGACAAAATTGTCGATTTGGCGCCGTAGTACTTCTCTGGAACGCGGAAGCATAATTGCCCTGCGGGCATATTCTTCAATCATGAGATACAAAGGTTCAACATCTTCCAAAGTCGCTTGTCTGCATACAACGGTAACGGCGGGCACCGGCCGTTCACCTCCCTGTTCGTTATATGACGCATATGCATCATTCACCGGATTAGTTTTCGATTGGATAAATATACATCAATACGCATACTTTTTCAATACTTTTACACAGCGAAAATATAAAATTTTACAATCCGAAATAAAGCTTCTACTTCCCTGACTTTTACCCACTGGGTAGAATAATTAACAGCAGGATAGCAGGGTAAACATTTAATTCCAGCCGATTGAGCTCCGGGGAAATTACCGTAAACAGCACAAAAAGACCAGCTCTCGCCGGTCTTCATCAGTCCTTTTTTAATTAAACTTTATTCATTCCACTGTATTTAACGGCTTTGTCAAATTCAAAGTATTTAACAGATCCGTTCAAATTCAAATCTATTCGTTTCAAATCAGTCCGTATCCGAAAAAACGATGCTGCTCAGATCCTTACGCTTCGACCGTCAAATATCCGATAAATTCGCCAAATACGTCGTTCCCGAACAAAATCCCTTTTTCGCTTAACTTATAGCCTTCCATATCGCTGCGGCGTTCGATCAGCCCCAAATTCATCATTTTTGTAAGCGGAGTCTCGAATATTTCTTCTACGGTTACGCCGAACTGTTCGCGAAAACGCCCGCTCTCCATACCGTCCAGCATACGCAGGCCGACCATCATGAAGTCTTCCATCGCTTCTTCACGCGGAACTTCGAACGCTTCAAGTCTTGGCAGCCCTTTCGCCGCCGCTTCATTATATGGATTGACGCCTTTGATGTTAATATGACGCTGTCGTCCAACATATCCGTGTGCGCCTGCGCCGAAGCCGTAATAATCTTCGTTTTTCCAATAGGTGATATTGTGACGGCTTTCTTTGCCCGGTTTGGCGAAGTTGCTGATCTCATATTGTTTATAACCTGCGCCCCGCATCCGGTCCATCAGCAGCTTGTACATCGCCAGTTCGTCGTCTTCGTTTGGAAGCGGCAGTTTGTTTTTGTTAAACAGTGTATGGAACAGCGTATTTTCTTCTACTTTAAGACTGTAAATAGAATAATGCGGCAGATCGAGCTCCAGCGCCCGCGTAATACTTTCATCCAACATCTCGACGGTCTGATTCGGTAGACCGAACATCAGGTCGATCGACAGATTGTTCAAACCGGTCTTTCGTGCATTTTCGAGCGAGCGATATACGTCGTCCGTATTGTGAATGCGTCCAATCTCGCCCAGCAAGCTGTTCTGGAAAGCCTGTACACCGAAGCTGACCCGATTGACGCCGCCGTCTTTCATGACTTTCATTTTGTCGAGATCGGTCGTTCCAGGATTGGCTTCCATCGAAAATTCGATATCTGGGGACCAATTCGGGAAATGTTTGCGTACAGATGCCAGGAAAAACTCCATCTCATCCGGCTTCAGAACGGTAGGCGTCCCTCCGCCGACGAAAATGGTCTTGATGACGCCAGGTGGAGTAATGGCAACCGTCTGCTCCATTTCCCGATCCAGCGCACGCAGATAGTCCATTACCGGCTGATCTTTGAGTACATATGAGTTGAAATCACAGTAAAAGCATTTATTCGTGCAAAACGGAATATGAATATAGACGGCTTCCGGCGCGGCCGGGGTCCGATTGAGTTCTGTAGTCATGGGTGAAGCCTCCTAATATAAGAGGCGCCGGGGACGCTTTGAGAGGCGCTGCGAGAGAAGGAGACTTCGATCGCCGCTAAAATCGGATTTTTATTATATGAAAGACTCAAAGGTTAAAATCCAATTTTAGATGCGAACGCTCCGCTTCTCCGTTTCCCTCCTCCTTCCGCTAACCTAGGCGCGTAAAAGTGGGTGAAAAAGATGGCCTTGCTGCGCGGCGGTGAAAAGCGATTTAAAAGAAAACATCGGTTTGTCTAATTATGAAAAGGTCGTAAAACCGAGCTTTAGGCTGCTTTTCTACGGCGCGCGAGAAGGGCAATAGGTTATAGAAACAGATTCATCGCAAAAGACCCTAAATCTTCAAAAAGGAAAGCCGGAATCCGGCTTTCCTTTTCGATAAATTCAACAAGAGCAAAAGCAAATATGATCGTTCTTCCCATATTCGTTACAATTTAGAGCAGAGCCTCAAACATGTTCTTCTGAACATATCCGTGTCTTCACAAACAAGGTGTTATCTCTAACGGGCACAACGTTCTATTCCAATGGAAACAAGCTTTTATCCCTAAAGAGAACAAGGTTTCAACTTCAAGGGGACAGGCCTATTATAAAGGCCGCATCCCCTTCTTTGCTTTTACGCTTTTACGCTTCCCTACTCCCCCCAAAAGCCGGAAGAATAGGCTTGGAGGACCAGCCCGGCGTATGCGGACGTGCACTCCGGGAAGGGAAAAGGGGACGAAGCGAAGAGCGGAGCGGCCGCATTCGGAAATCGGGAAATCCACCTTATCAAACTTTCAATCAAATTTCCCGATTCCAACGGCGGCTGAGCTCGAACCCTTTTCGCCCCCGACCGAGGCACACTCCCCGCATACGAACCGCCGGCGTCTCCGAAAAGAAGCCTATTCGTCCAGCTTCAATACCGCCATAAATGCTTCCTGCGGCACTTCGACGTTACCGACCTGCTTCATCCGCTTTTTGCCTTCTTTCTGCTTCTCAAGCAGCTTACGCTTACGCGAGATGTCGCCGCCGTAGCACTTGGCCAAGACGTTTTTACGCATCGCCTTAACGGTCTCCCGTGCAACAACTTTCGTTCCGATCGACGCCTGAATCGGCACTTCGAACATCTGCCGAGGAATCAATTCGCGAAGCTTCGCACAAATGATGCGACCACGCTGGTAACCACGGTCTCTGTGTACGATAAACGACAAGGCATCCACCTGTTCACCGTTAAGCAGAATATCCATTTTAACCAGATTGGATTTGCGGTATCCGGATACTTCATAGTCGAACGAAGCGTAGCCTTTTGTACCGGATTTCAACTGATCGAAGAAATCGTAAACGATCTCGGACAGCGGAATCTGATATGTCAGCGTAACGCGGGTTGTATCCAGATATTCCATATTGACGAATTCGCCGCGTTTGTTCTGGCACAGCTCCATGACCGTTCCGACGAAATCGTTCGGGACGATAACAGCTGCCTTAACATAAGGCTCTTCGACATAATCGATCCGGCCTACTTCCGGATAGTGCGACGGGTTGTCGATCGAAATGACCGATCCATCCGTCATACCGATCTTATAGACTACGCTCGGTGCAGTCGTGATCAGTGCGATATCGAATTCGCGTTCGATTCGCTCCTGAATAACGTCCATATGCAGCAGGCCGAGGAATCCGCAGCGGAAGCCGAAGCCCAGCGCGCTGGACGTTTCCGGCTCGAATGTCAGGGAAGCATCGTTTAACTGCAGTTTTTCGAGTGCTTCGCGCAGATCGTTATAATCCGAAGATTCGATCGGATAAAGCCCGCAGAATACCATCGGATTGATTTTCCGGTAACCCGGCATCGGTTCGGCTGTCGGATTTTTGGCATCGGTAATCGTGTCGCCGACTTGTGTATCACCAACGGACTTCATACCTGCGACTACAAAGCCTACGTCGCCTACGTTCAACTCGTCCACCATAGTCATACGCGGCATAAAAGCACCGACTTCGATAACATCGAACATTTTTCCCGTAGCCATCATCTTGATCTTCGAGCCCGATCTGATCTTGCCGTCCAGTACACGGATATAGACGATAACGCCTTTATAAGGATCGTAATGGGAGTCGAAAATCAGAGCTTTGAGCGGTTCTTCCGGATCGCCGGTAGGCGCTGGTACTTTTTGAACGACCTGTTCCAAGATTTCCTTGATGCCGATACCTGCTTTGGCAGAAGCCAGAACGGCGTCGCTCGCATCCAGTCCAATCACGTCCTCGACTTCCTGCTTGACGCGGTCCGGCTCGGCGCTCGGCAGATCGATCTTGTTGATGACTGGCAAAATTTCCAGATTGTTGTCGAGCGCCAGATACACATTCGCTAATGTCTGTGCTTCAATACCCTGCGCGGCGTCAACAACCAGCAGTGCGCCTTCGCATGCAGCCAGCGAACGCGAAACTTCATAAGTGAAGTCGACGTGTCCCGGAGTATCGATCAAGTTCAGCAGATATTCCTCACCGTCATCGGCTTTGTACGTCAACCGAACGGCCTGCAATTTGATTGTGATTCCCCGCTCGCGTTCGAGCTCCATCTGATCGAGTACCTGTTCCTGCATCTCGCGGGAAGTCAGAGCACCCGTATATTCGAGAATCCGATCGGCAAGCGTCGACTTACCGTGGTCGATATGCGCTATAATGGAAAAGTTCCTTATTTTCTTCTGTCTTGCTGCAATGTCTGTCATTCCTTACCTCCGCCTCGATTTAACACTCGATTTTGCAAGCTTAATCAATTCACTCATTATATCAGTTGGGGATAATCCCAGCAATCCCATCCAGCCTTGAAACGACCTTCCTGGCTGTATATTTGTTTCTCTGTTTACCAATTCACTTACCGAATTTCGCCAACTAGTCTTGAATATGTTAGGTATAGCGATCATCAGCTGCAATTCTTCAAAAATTGAAACCGAAAATATTAAGGAATGGTTGCTTTTTTAGCCCTGTCATGATAAGATACTTTAAGTTGTGAAACTTTCGATGTTTCGTATATGCTTTACAGGAGGTGAATGCAATGCCTAATATCAAATCCGCCATTAAACGCGTAAAGACGAACGAAAAACGTCGTGCGCTTAACGCTTCGCAAAAATCCGCACTTCGCAGTGCAGTGAAAACTGCTACGACAGCGCTGGAAAGCAACGATGTGGAAAATGCACAAGTTGCAGTAAAGAACGCTTCGCAGAAGCTGGATAAAGCCGTAACTAAAGGCCTGATCCACAAAAACGCGGCAGCGCGCAAAAAATCCCGTCTCGCTAAAAAAGCGAACGCCCTGAAAGCTGAACAAGCTTAAGGAATCGTCATTTGCGATATGACAGTAACATATAATACTGCTTATGAAACCCCGGAATCCCACAGGATATCGGGGTTTTTAAGTTACCCATTTTAAAATTTATCCGCATTTACATACGGGGCTGTCGATGATATTCGTCTTCCTAATAGATCGGCCGCCTTGACACAATTGCCCCGCGGCCGACTCTATCCGACTGTTCGCTGCTCTTACGCGCCAAGCTTCAGCAGGAACATCTCCAACCCGAACACCTTGTCGACCGCGCCTGTCTTGATCTCGTGATCGAGCTTGGCAATCGAAGCTAGAATTCGACGCAAACGCGCCGTCTCAAAACGGCGTGCCTGTTCCGACGCAATCTTGACTGCGTAAGGGTGCAGTCCAAGCTGCCCGGCGATCTGCTGCTGCGAGTAATTTTGACCGGACATCTCCTTAACCTGCAGCATAATCCGGAACTGCCGCGCGATTAACGAAACAATCTTGATCGGCTCCTCGCGCTGCTTCAACAAATCATAGAAGATGTTAAGCGCCTGTTGAAGCTTTAAATTGGCAATATGTTCGATGAGCACGAACACACTCTGCTCCGTTCCGATTGCTACTAATTTTTCAACATCGTCAGCACTGACCGATCCTCCTGCCCCCGCAAATAGCGACAACTTCTCGATTTCTGCCGACAACGTCCCCAGCGACGTTCCCGCCCGTTTCAACAGCATATCCGCCGCATCCTGAGAAAGGGTCACCGAACTTTTCCCAAACTGCTTGGTTACCCAACCCGACAGTTCTCCTTCACCCATCGGAGTAAAAGGAATAACTGAAGCCGAAGCTTTGAACGACTTAACCAACTTTTTGCGTTCATCCAGTTTCTCGGCATAAGCGAGAAAGACCAGTACACTGTAATCCGCCGGATTACCCAAGTACTCCAGCAGCTTCTCTACCCGGTGCTCGACTTTTGTCGATTCTTTGCCTGCCATAAACAGCGTGCTGTCCCTCACTACAATGAGCTTTCGCTCCGCCAGGAACGGTGCCGTTTCCGCTTCTTCGACGACCAGTTCGATCGGGGTTTCCGCTAAATCGTAATGTGCAACCGCAAATGACTTTTGATCTTCGGGAATCAATTCGTTTTCCAGCATGGCAACGAATTCCTTCATCCTGTATTTTTCAGTCCCGTAGCAGAGATACAGCGGCGAAATATCTCCCGCCTTTACCTGCTTGACTGCCGTTTTCAAATCCATGATCCCTCATACCTCTTTCCGTTCTACCGGCCGCAGCTTTCCCGAATCCGGCCTATTGAATCGAGCAGCCTGTTCCGCTGTCTCATCTGCGTATCATCGCTGTTACCATTGTACCGAAAAATATCGAAAAAGGCACACAAAAAGACTGCCCGGTATTCCGTTCCTTCGTCCTTGCGGCGAATTCCGGAACGGTTCCGGCCAGTCTATCGGAGAATCTCTCCATTATGCATCCTTTTATTTTCCGTTTGGCTTCAGTGCGGCTTCTTCAATCTTCCACGTTTCCCGTGAAGTCGTTCCATCCGCTTTGATCAGGTCGTACGTAAAGGTTTTTCCGTCCGCAGACCATACGCCTCCGGCAACATCCCCTTCTACCTTGCGGCTGCCCAGTTCCGACGAACGATCACTTTTGAGCAGCTTCAATACATTGCGGGAATAAGTGACTGTCAAGGTTCCGTCCGGCGAATTCCATTCCGGAGCGGCAATAGCGAGACTGGAAATATTGTTCTCTGCCGCTTCATTTTCGTCCACCCTGTTTTCACTCTCTTTATCGGCTGCAGGGACATCTTCCTTGCTTTCCGGCACATTCTCTTCAACCGAAGAAATGCTCGCATTCTCTTTGGACTGCTGCTCTTCGCCAGTCGTTTCCTTGGCAGAGCTTCCATCCTGTGCAGGCGTCTCAGCTTTAGGCTTAGAGTCGCTTGGAACCTGCTTTTTTTCTGTCACACCCGACTCCGCTTTATCTACGGTTCCCGAATTATTCGCACTGGGCTCATTGGCCGCTTCTTTATCTTTTGCCGAGCCTGCAGGCGATTCGCTGCTTGGGCTGTTTGAGTTATTCAAGTTATTTGAGTTATTCGAATTCTCTTCCGCACCGCCCGTCGTTCCTTCGTTGGAAGCTCTGTTCGAAGGCTGTTCTGAAGGAACTGGAGTACCTTCGGAAGGCTGCGAATCGGGAGAAGGAACTGCCGAAGCTGCGGATTCGGTTGGATTTGATTCACCTTCATTGTCCGCTTGAGCACTTTCTTCATCCGCCGGCGGCAAATCGCCATCCGGAGTTTCTAGATCCGGAACAGGCGCTTCGACAGTAGGAGCAGGCTGAGTTTCGGGACGAATCGGCTCTGCTTCCATGCTCGGATCAGTGATTTCCGAAGCGACGCTGTCTTTGGCAGACTCGCTGCCTGACGGAACAAGCGTATCGTCCGTTGCTCCCGAAACTGCGGTGGTCGACGACATTTCCGCAGTAGGCATTTGCTTCGGTTCATAAGTAGCAACAAAAATACTCAATACCGCAACCGCTGCGGTCGTGCCGGCTACCGCTCGACCCAAAGTTGACCGCCAAAATTCGGACGCTCGACGACGCTTAAGCGTTTCTTCACCGAACATGCGTCTGCTTTCCATTTCCGACAGCTTTTCCGGTTTTGCTTCCGGCAATTCGGGTTGCATCATAGGATCGAGTTCATCCAGACGCGGCAGGATCGAATCGACCAGGCTGATTGGCGGCATGACGTCAGGCATCGACTCCAATTTATTCGACAATCTCTTAAGGAATTCGAAATCTTCTCTCGCTTCCGGAGAGTCGCCGAGATGACGGAATAATGCTTCCGTTTCTTCTTCGCTGAGGTCATGGTCCAGGTAACGGTTCATATATTCCAGCGCTTCTTCGCGTTTCATCTACAGCGCACCTCCTTTCTGATAATCTTGCAGCAGCTGCTGAAGCTGGCTCCTGGCTCTAAACAAATACGATTTGACGGTGTTCAAGGGCAGATCGAGGCATCCGGAAATTTCGTTGTATGACATATCCTGCACATATCGAAGAATAACGACCGTCCGGTGATGCTCTGGCAGCAGATTGATCGCCCGATCAATGTCTTCACGGGTATATGCACGCATAACTTCGCCTTCGACACTGTCGTGACCCTCAAAAACCATTTCATGCTCTTCGATTGACACCGTTGGTTTGACACGTCTGAATTTGTCTATACAAATATTAGTTACGATACGCTGCACCCAGGTCTTGAACTGCGCTTTCTCTTCATAAGAACCGATTTTTGTATAAATACGAATCAGTGCTTCCTGAGCTGCGTCCATCGCATCCTGTTCATTATTCAACGTATAGTAAGCCGTCTTGTAAACGGCCGGTTCGATCTCTCGCAATAGGGTGATAAGAGCATCGCGATCGCCCGATTGAGCGGCTCTGATGAGTTCCTGCTCGACCACTAAGGGTCCCCCTCTCTTGCACCTTTTCAGACGAAAGTTCTTTCTGAAAGGTTGCGTTCTTTTTCTATTTTTTAAAAAAAAGTTGTTCCCAATTGTTTTGAAATTCCCCTATGGGTATGGAAACCGAAGAGCACCGCTTTTCTCGGCTTTCTACATATCTCCAATCAGTCTACCAGAAACGCATTTACCCGTCATCACACGGTTTTGCTCTTTAATAAAAGCTTTATGAAAGCTAACTGCAATCGAAGTGTTCGGAAAGTTTCTGTCACACCACAAACCCTTCCACCCTATTCTGTAAACCGTATACAGATCCGAACAAAAATCCGCCGCTTCCGAAGAGCCGGAAACGACGGAACATTCAGGTATATGCGTATACAAAAAGAATGCAGGCTGATCCGTTAATAAGGCAGACGAAGAAACCCATCGAGATTTTTTCATTCCGCAGCGATATCATTCTTTCCTTTGCCAAGCTTTGTTCTGGTCTGCAGCGCTTGGCCCAATGGAACTTCAACCTGAATTTCTCCATCAAGATCGGTACGGTGGATAACCGATCCAATGTCGTTCAGCCGTTCGATCACCGTATCGCTGGGATGTCCGTAAGTATTGTTTGCGCCGACTGAAATCAGGGAAAGTGCGGGTGACCAGCGGCGAATCCAGCTTTCGGACGAGGAACCTTTGCTTCCATGGTGCCCGACCTTGAGCACTTCGACCCTGCCTCTTTCGCCGCGCTCATCCAGACGGGAAAGAATGTCCTGTTCCGCACTCTCTCCTATATCTCCGGTAAACAGGAAGGAATGCCCGTTCATCTCCATTCGGAACACAACCGAATATTCATTCTGCTCCTTCAATTGAGGCAGAAGACCGGCAAACGTTCCTGACGGATTCAAAAATTCCAATATTGTCCGTTCGTCGGGATTCCAAAGGTCTCCGTCGCGAGGCGCATATACTTCTGCCCCGAATTTCAACGCCGAAGCTAACAGCCGATCCAAATCTTCTCCGCCGCTGCGTGTACCGTTCATAATCAAGCGGTCCGTCGGAATTTCATCCAGCACCGCAAGCAGACCGCCGTAATGATCACGATCTCCGTGCGTCAAGATCACGGCATCCAAACGCTGTACGCCTCGTTTTTTCAGCAAAGGCACTACCACATCCCGGCCGACTTCATAAGGATCAAGACGTCGGCGCCATTCTTCTCCCGGACGTTCGAATCTCACCGTCCCTCCCCCGTCAACAAGCAGATTGCGACCCTCCGGCGTCGTAATCAGAATAGAATCCCCTTGCCCGACATCCAGCATCTGTACAAGGCCTGCGGAGCTGGGGCGGGGTTGATAGGCGGCGGTAAGCAGGCCGCCCAGAACAATGAAGGCCGCGGCGGCATACAGCGGCCTTAACCGATTACGGCGGCTGTCCGGCAGACCGCCGTAACGCACAGCGTGCGTCCTCGGCGGAGCAGCGCCCGAAGGCGCTCCGCCGAGAGAAGCCGCGGCATGCGATGCTGCCGCGGCGAAGGCCGCGAAGCGGCCGGGGCGGGCCCCTGCTCTGGGCCCGCCGGCGTGCGCGCGCATCCGGGGCACGCGCGTATGCGATCCGAGCGGCACCGTGTCGCCGCCGAGACCAAGCGCGGCGGCGGAGCCGGGCGACGCCACCTGCCCTTGAACGTCCGCCTCGGCGAAGGCGGACGGATCAGGCCGGCGCGCGCGGAGCAGCGCGGCGAGCAGAAATATGCCGCTGAACAAGGCGGCCTCATACAGCATGATCCAGCCGGGCGACGGCGACGCCCAGATTGTGCGTGCCCAGCGGATGGAGCCTCCGCCATCCGCGCACCAGAATACGGCGGCGTTGATCAGCCGCACCGGGTAAGCCGTCCACTCGGCGCCCTGCATCCAAAAGGTGCTTAGAAGCAGCGATACGGCACCGCAAGGGATCGACACCAGACTGATCAGCGGTACAAGCAGCAAATTGGCGGCCAGCCCGAGCAGCGGATACTGATTGAAGTAATAAATGCCGAGCGGAAAAGAGACAAGATCCGCAACGAGCGAAATCGCCGCTGCAGCCGCAATCGTCTTGGGCAAAAAGAACAAAATCCGCTGCATGGGGCGGACTAGGAGAATAATACCTGCTGTAACGACGAACGACAGTTGGAAGCTGATTGCAGTCAAATAAGACGGTTCCCACAGCAGCATGAGCAGCGCGGCCAAGCATAAAATATGCAGCCCATCCTTTAGCCACCCGCGCCTTGCCGCATACAGCCCGATCATGCTCATCAGCCCGGCACGAACAGCGGACGGCGACGCTCCGGTCAGCAGTACATACGGCGGAATAGCGCATAGCGCCGCAATTAACGACGATTCCTTGGTAACGCCAGTCCGGCGAAGCAGTAGAAGCACGGCTCCCACATACAGCCCTACGTGCATACCGGAAATGGCCAGTACATGCGTCATTCCAAGTCTCACGAAGTTTTGGTAGGTGTCAGGGTCCAGACCATCCCTCAGCCCTAACAGCAGTCCCTGCATGTAACCGGCTCCTACGCCGGGATACAGCTCCGATAATTTGTCCGCAAGAAATTCGCGCAAGTCATCCCGATGCCGCAGCAGCAGAAATTTGTCTTCTGCGTGATCGGCCGTCTCCACACTGGACGCGCCTCCGGCTTTTGCTATCCAATAAATTCGCTTCTCCCGCAAATAGCTGCGGTAATCAAAAGCACCGAAATTGCGAGCTTCCGCCGGAAGCTCCAGATCGGCCGAAACGATCAGTCGGTCGCCTCTTTTCCATGAAGTGGCGACATCCTGTTCTTCCTCGGCTGCCAGTTTAACACGCACAATGATCTTTTCCGATCGCCGCAGCGTAATGGACTCATTATTATCATGATTTCCCGGTATATCAGTCCGACTTGTTCCGTCGGCTCCGACTGCTGCACTCCGTAAATTTTCTTCGTCTGCTTCAGTCTTTTGTGAGCTTTGAGTCCCCATCCGATCGAACACCCGCTCAAGATCCATTTCGAACATCGCCAGATCGCCATCGATTTTCGCGGGACCCGCCATCTTGCCTTCCAGACGAACACCAGGGTAGCCGCCTTCTTCCTGCACGCCGAGCACTTCCGGCAGTATGGACAAGCTGCGGATATCACGGAACGTGCCGTAACCGGCTGCCAGCCACAGCGCCAAACCAAAGATCAACAGCCTTTTTAACGGCAGCTGTGCGAACGCCGCTGCAGCAAACCATATAAACGTTAAACCGGCCAGTACAGCGGTTAACTGCAGGCCGCCGTACAAATGAGCCGCAGCCGTTCCTGCCAGCCAGCAGACCGTAAATACAACCAAAGGTCGTCGATTCATGTCTTCTCTCCTACAGGGCCAGATCCGGCAGCATCTTCTCCAACATTTTGGGGCCGATGCCTTTCACTTTAACGATCTCGGTTACGTCGCGAAAAGAACCGTTCTGCGTGCGGTAATCGACGATAGCCTGTGCCTTTTTCTCGCCGATTCCCGGAAGATCCATCAACTGCTGAATATTGGCGGAATTGATATGGATTTTGCCGTCATCGACCGTTCTCGTATTTTGGGCTGTCGTATTTTGGGCTGCTGCTTCCACGCCTTCGACCGGTTGATAAATGTCGCCTTTCGCATTCGCAGCCGTTACCGCAGCAGCTGTATTCGGACCCGGAGCAGTCGGGCTTGCCGCTTGAGCCTCGCTGCCAGGCGGCTCTTTGATGGTCCCGCTTTTTACTGCGTCGTTTTTTTGATTAACCTGTTCTTTTTTGAGAGCAGCCTCATCTATCTTTTGAGTGACCCCATCCTTTTGTCCAGCTTCTGCGCCGGATTTACCGTCTGCATAGTCTGCCGCTCCATCCTTCTGCGAAGCCTCTGCAGCTTCAACCTCTTCATCCGTTCCTTCCTGAATGGCCAGTGCATGCTCAATCCGCTCATTCAGCGATTCCCAAGGAAGCCCTTCTGCTTCTTCACCTCCTGCGATTACAAGCACACCCGCTCCCAGTACGGCCGACATGCAGGCCGCCCATAACCATTCCTTTTTCATGTTCTCTGCCTCCCGAATGAAATTCAATTTCCTAAATTCCGCGTTCGGTTCCGGCGGCGCTTCGTCGGGGCGCTCCTTGTGCGGGCGGGGAACAGCGTTGTCAATCTCTTTTCTCCGCGTGAGCTCTGCCTTGTCTGCATTCATCGGCCGTCGCAACTCCTGAGCGCTGCGCGAAAAGCCAAAAAGCCTCTCGTCCCTAGCGTATAAATCGCTAGGGACGAGAGGCAGTGCTTCCCGTGTATTCCCCTAGTTGACGGCTTTGCGTGCTTCGCATGCCGTCGACTGGTTCATCCGATAACGGAGATGATCCGCTGCCTATTCGGCAGAACACTGCAATAATATGGAACCCATTCAACTGCATTTATTATAGAAAAAGAGCGGCTTCAAGTCAACGACCAAGCTTTTTCTGCGCAGCTGTGCCTTAGGGCTCTCATCCAAAATTTTCATTTAAACCTTCAAAATTTTCACCTGAACCTTCTGCCCGCTGAAACTTCTCATCCTCAGCTGTATTCATCAGATTCAACGTTTTAGAGACGCAGCTTTAGAGCTGTATCTTATCTGTCAAAAATCGATTTTAAGATATCGGCATTGAAACCGGAGTAGGCGGCTGATAATGTTCCATGCGACGGAATACAATCCCTTTTTGCTCCATCATCCCATGCACTTTGCCGCTGTCTTTTGGGTAGGCCCGGCAGTAGACTACTTCCGTAATGCCGCTGTTAGCCAGCATGTTGGCACAGGTCCAGCACGGCTCGTCAGTAACATATACCGTCGAGCCTTCGCGATCGGCACGGTCGGTAAACAGCAGCAGATTTTGCTCTGCATGGATTGTGCGTACGCATCTTTGCTTTTTAACAACCTTCTCTTCGCCGCCGCTGTGAACCAACTCGTATTCTTCGGCGATCATGCAGCCTGCTTCCGAGCAGTCCGGCACACCCATCGGCGCGCCGTTATACGCTGTACCGAGCAGCTTCTTGCCCTGCACGAGCACAGCGCCGACCTGACGTCTCGGACACTGTGAACGCGTCGACACCATAAAGGCGATATCCATAAAATACGTATCCCAATCCTTGCGCGGACTGCTTCCCATTGAGATCCCCCCGTTTTTCATCTGTCAGCCGGCCTGCCCGAATGAAGCGGAGACCACCGCCCTCTTATTCTATCGCAAATATATGCAGCGTTTACGGCGTATACACTAATAATCGACTTCATACTTGACGTTCAACATTTTCACACACCAAACGGGAGACGGACAAAGTTCGCCGCATCTCCCGCTGTGTACATCTTTTGAACAAGGATTCTGTCCAAATCCGATGTGATTAACGCACTAGTTTGCGACGATGTTCACCAGTTTGCCCGGGACAGCGATCACTTTACGGATTGTTTTTCCTCCCAGTGCGTTCTGCACATTTTCCAGACTCATCGCGTGATCTTCGAGTGCCTTAGCGTCCCAGTCCTTTTGAACGTTGGTCCGCTGAACAATCTTACCGTTGACCTGTACGACGATTTCGACTTCTGATTCCGTCGTCCATGCTTCGTCGAACTGCGGCCATGCCGCGTAAGTCAGGCTGTCACTGCGGCCCATTTTCTCCCACAGCTCTTCCGCGATGTGCGGCGCAAGCGGCGACAGCAGTTGAATGAAGTCTTCCATCGCCTGACGCGGCAGCACTTCCTGCTTGTAGGCATCGTTCGTAAAGATCATCAGTTGGCTGATCGCCGTGTTGAAGCGAAGAGCTTCCATGTCTTCCGTCACTTTCTTGATTGTCTTGTGCCATGTGCGCTTAAATTCATCCGTACCGGCCGCCGTATCCGAGATTTTTGCGCTCAGTGCGCCGTTATCTTCAACAAACATTCGGTAAACGCGGGACAGGAAGCGGTGCGAACCTTCTACGCCGTTCGTGTTCCAAGGCTTGGTCGCTTCAAGCGGCCCCATAAACATTTCGTAAATACGCAGCGTGTCTGCCCCGAATTCGTTCACAATCTCGTCCGGATTAATAACGTTGCCGCGCGATTTACTCATTTTCTCGTTATTCGGACCGAGGATCATCCCTTGGTTCACGAGCTTTTGGAAAGGTTCTTTTGTATTTACGACGCCAATATCATACAGGACTTTATGCCAGAAGCGAGCATACAGCAGGTGAAGCACTGCATGCTCCGCGCCGCCGATATAGAGGTCAACCGGCATCCAGTACTCCAATTTTTCTTTACTGCATAGCTCTTGATCGTTTTTCGGATCGATATAGCGCAGGTAGTACCAGCAGCTGCCTGCCCACTGCGGCATCGTATTAGTCTCGCGGCGAGCTTTCATACCTGTCTCCGGATCGATCACATTGACCCAATCCGTCGCGTTTGCCAGCGGCGACTCTCCCGTACCTGATGGCTTGATCTCGTCCATCTCCGGCAGCAGCAGAGGCAGGCTGTCTTCCGGAACGGCCTTCATGCTGCCGTCCTCCAGATGCAGAATCGGAATCGGCTCGCCCCAATAACGCTGACGGCTGAACAGCCAGTCGCGCAAACGATAGGTCGTTTTGCCTTCGCCTTTACCACTTTCTTCAAGCCATTCAATCATGCGTGCAATGGCGTCTTCTTTGTTCAATCCATCCAGGAAGCCGGAGTTAACGTGTTCGCCTTCGCCCGTATACGCTTCTTTTTCGATATCGCCGCCTTTAACGACTTCGATGATCTGGATGCCGAACTTCTTGGCAAATTCCCAGTCGCGCGTATCATGACCCGGAACAGCCATAATTGCACCGGTACCGTAAGCTGCCAACACATAATCCGCGATCCAGATCGGCAGCTTCGCTCCGTTGACGGGATTGACTGCGTAAGCGCCCGTGAACACACCGCTCTTGTCTTTGTTGAGGTCGGTACGTTCCAAGTCGCTCTTATGCGATGCTTTTTCCTGATAGGCCTTGACCGCTTCTTTCTCATGCTCGGTCGTAATGATATCCACCAGCGGATGTTCCGGCGCCAGCACACAGTACGTTGCGCCGTACAGCGTATCCGGACGGGTCGTGAACACGGCAATCGACTCGTTTGTGCCTTCGACCTGGAAAGTCACTTCCGCACCCTTCGATTTGCCGATCCAGTTGCGCTGCATATCTTTCAGACTTTCCGGCCAATCCAGCTCTTCCAGATCTTCCAGCAGACGATCGGCGTAAGCGGTAATTCTCAGCATCCATTGGCGCATCGGTTTGCGAATAACCGGATGCCCGCCGCGCTCGCTCTTGCCGTCGATCACTTCTTCATTCGCCAGTACCGTACCAAGCGCCGGACACCAGTTAACCGGAATTTCGGCCACATAAGCCAGATCCCGCTTGTACAGCTGCAGGAAAATCCACTGTGTCCATTTGAAATATTCCGGATCGGTCGTACTGATCTCACGGTCCCAATCGTATGAGAAGCCGAGTGACTTGATTTGACGACGGAAGTTGTTAATATTCTCGATCGTGAACTCACGCGGATGGCCGCCCTTGTCGATCGCATACTGTTCCGCCGGCAGACCGAACGCGTCCCAACCCATCGGATGCAGCACGTTGTAACCCTTCATCCGCTTATAACGGGAAACGATATCGGTCGCCGTCATACCTTCCGGGTGGCCGACATGAAGTCCTGCGCCGGATGGATACGGGAACATATCCATTGCATAAAACTTCGGCTTGCTGTGGTCGATGTCATCCGTTTTGAACGTTTTCTCTTCATCCCACTTCTTCTGCCATTTCGGCTCGATTACCTGGGCGCGGTAGCCTTGAATTTCGGCTCCCTGCTCGTTTCTTTCACTCATCGTCATCTGTCCCTTCGCTGCTGGATCTCCCTCTGTACCAGGCCGTGTACGCAAACTCACTGAAGTGCATCTTTACCTGCCTTTTCGTCCTCTACAGCGTCACTCCCCCTCGACGTGCCCCGGCACGCCTTCGGAAAAGTTCCTTGTATAGATCGAAAATTCAGTCAAATCTGCTCCCTTCGGAGTCTGCATACACGGCCTAAAAGCGGAGCTGAAATCAAAAAGCCCCTCGCCCCCGGCGTCATTAACGCCAGGGACGAGAGGCATTGCTTCCCGTGGTACCACCCTGATTAGCGGACAAAATGATTCTGCCGCTCACTCAAACATCCGATATCGGGGATGAGCCGATGCGGCTGAACGCGTGCCTGCCGTGATCCGGGGCCGCCGTCTGTCCGCATATCTCCGAGGCGAGTTCGTACAGGGTCCGCTACCGGCTTCCACCAACCGCCGGCTCTCTTGAAAACGTCCGCCTGCCTACTAATCCTCATCATCGACGAGCAAATCTTTAGTTGCGCTTGCAATGCCCCTATTATATAGAAAACAAAAGCGAAAAGTCAATGACTCGGCGCCTTGCGGCCTTGAGCTGTGGTATACTGATAGGCGCTCCCTGCCGCGGAGGATGTCCGAATATTTTTTGCCTGCTGCGGCGGAAGCCGGACAGGGCGTAAGCCCTTTTTATTCACAAGGAGGAATTCCCTATGTTTACCCCTGAACAGGTCAAACCTTTTATCACACATGCCGATCCGCTCGTCAGCAACGCGGCGATCCGGTTCTTGGCTGAGACGTATAAGTACCCGCAGGATATCTCCGCTCTGGTGCTGGAGAAGCTTGTGGCTGCACCGAAAAAAGAAGATATTTATCTGCACCGTGCTGCTTCTTTTCCTCAGACTAAAATTACCGTTCAAGCGATGCTTCACCTGCTCAAAGCCAATATGGTGAGCGGCAATGCCCGAATCTTCCTGTCCCGCATGCTGCTGGGCAGCAGTCCGGAACTGCTGAAACCGGTGCTGGAGCAAATTCGGGCACTTGACGAGGATTGGTACGACGAGGCGGCTGAACGCGTACGCATTTCGGAACTGGATGACCAATCGGTACGCCAACTTTTTAATGAAGAAACGCAAAAAAACAGCGGGCTGGATTACGGAGACATCGATTACGATAAGCTGGATCTGCTATTGAGCGAACTGATCGAACGTGAAATGCTGCAGCCGCGTGAGACGATAGACGAGCTGCAGGAGCAGTATACGAAAGATCCGGAATCCGTAAGCACGGTATATCTGATCCAGGCGGCCGGCAAGCTGAAGATTTCGTACGCGCTTCCTCTATTCTACGACGCGCTTAAGTCTGACAACGATCTTGTTGCCGAACAGGCTGCAGACGCGCTCGTGCGTGTAGGCAGTGAGGAAGTTGTCGAAAAGCTGGTGCAGATGTACGCCGAGGAAAAAGAGGGCTTCCTGCTGCTGAGTATCGTCGATATCTTATCGCGCATCCTGCTGCCTTCCGCCGAAGAAGCGCTGATCGCTCTGCTCGAAAAAGAAGATCATTTCACCCGCATTGCGAAGCTCGCCGACGGTCTCTGCCGTCTTGGCTCGGAGCAGGCGCTGCCGGTTGTGCAGGAACTGGTGAAGATCGGCTATGACAAAGACTACGTAGAGCTGAAGGAATCCATTTACTCCTGCTGTGTCATGATGAGCCGATTCCTGCCAGAACTCGACGAATGGCGCCGCGAGATCGCAGCCGAGGATGAAGAACGGGCGAAGAAGCTGCAGGGATAAGAGAAAAGACTGATCCCTTCCGGACAGATCTTTTTGATTTCGATGTACCAACATAACAACAAAAGAGAGCGGACCCGAGGTCCGCTCTCTTTTTTATTCTCCGGGATAGTCGAGTCTCCTTCGATGAAGCACTCGAAGCAGAATCCCCGCCGATAAAACGCCATAACCAAGAGCCGCTCCGATCGGCAGCCACTTGGCTCCTGTCCCTATATCTCCGTAGAATATCATGGCATGCAGCGCAAGCTGAAGCGGCGGCAAAATGTGGGTCAGCCACTCCCATCCACCTGGCAGTGCTTCTCCGATCCCGCGTGCTCCAAATGCCAAAGCGATCCAGGTAAAGAGTCCAAGCATCGCATAGAACCGGGACTCGAACAGTTTGACCGTGAACCATCCGGCAAGCGACACACCGAGACCGGCAAGAGATACGTGATACAGCAGTCCCATCAATAGTTCTTCAAGCATCGGGAAACGTTCGAATCGACCAAGCAGCGTCGGGTACAGCACAGCGAGGAGTCCCAATACCGAAGCAAAGATCCACGCATACAGCAGCTTGGCTCCGCTTAAGCGGACCAGACTGCGGGCATGCATCATCGTCGCCATCTCCTGATTGCCCGCCTCGACATCGATCATCAGACTGCCAATCGCTGCCGCGACGACGAACAGCATTGAAGCGGTAAAAGCATAGCTTTCCATGATCGGATTGGGTCCCGAGCTGTAGATCAACGCCAAAATAGCAGCAAAAATCACCGTAGGTGCTCCGAAACGGTAGGAACGTATGAAGCAGCGGTGCAGGTACTCTAACATCGCCTTCATCGAGCGCCCTCCTTCCGCTTCAGCGACAGCAAGGTACCGTCCGCCGCCCAAAACTCATGCATGAAGTCTCGGCAGACGTCTGCAGAGATCCTGCAGCGCAGTGCATTGCCGGCCACGCTCCATTCGGTGTTCGGAAACGCGTTGGCAAGCCGCTGCCTGGTCTCTTCCGGCAGAAGGCCATCCAGCTCGTAAAAAACCGACACCGACGAAGCTTCTCCATTTGCAGCCGCTTCCTCCAGAGTAAGACGGCCTTCCCGAATTCGGTAGGTCTTACTCACTGCTTCCCAAGATGCCAACGGATCATGCAGAGCGGTCACGACCGCGGTCCCTTTCACCCGAAGCCCGTGCAGCAGCGTCAGCAGTTTCTCGGAAGAATCGGTATCAAGTCCGGAAAACGGCTCGTCGAGCAGCAGCAGATCAGGCTCGCACAAGCAGGCCTGCATCAGATTGACCTTCTGCAGCATCCCTTTCGAATAATGAATCAGCATCGACGAGCTGCCTGCCGGCAGATCAAGCAGAGTATGCAGCTCTTTAATCCGCAGATGCAAATCATCATTCGGCATACCGGCGATCTTCCCCATGTGGGTCAGATATTCTTCCGACGTCAGACGCAGCTTTGGCAGACGATCCGGGGCAAACCCGATCCTCAAATTGCGCTCTCCCCAAACGACACGCCCCTTACTCGTCGGGATGATCCCTGCCGTCAGTTTGAGCAGCGTACTTTTGCCCGAACCGTTACCGCCGCGAAGAATCATGCTTTCTCCCCGGTGGAGCGTCAGCGAAATGTCAGCCAGTACTTGGCGAGATCCGTAACTCCGATCGACATTTTCAAGTGTCAGCAGCGGAGAAGCGGAGCCTATACTGTCACCCTCAGCCTGCCAATCGGACATCTCTTTTTTTTTCGTGTATGTACTTGCTTCTATCACCGTCTGTTTCGGTGGACCGGACACCGCGAATGCGGCCCATGGTCTAATATTCAGCATCCTTCTCATCTCCTCCTTTCCCATCTTAAGGGAATAGAGGTTGTTTTTCAAAATTGAGAAGTTTTTAAAATAATCGGAGTTCAGTATACAGCGAACAATCAGGCCGGATCGGATCGGTTATTTTCTTTTCGATTACTTTCCTTTCAATTATTTTCCTTTTCGATATCCGAGTGGCGTCATTCCCGCAAACTGCTTGAACTGCCGCATAAAGTGCGTCTCATTTTCATATCCGCACAATCCGCCGACCTCTCCGACAGACAGCCCTGTACTGCTCAGCAAGTATTTCGCATATTCGATCCGTCCACGGATCATATCGGTCACGACGGAACATCCAAAGAGCTCCTTATACAAATGCTGAAAATATGATTTGCTTAGGCTTGCCCGCGCAGCCAGTTCTTCCACTCGCAACCTGACATCCGGCGATCCATACAACTCCCCTCGCAGTCGATACAGAACTTCCGCGTAACGTTCCGCTCTTGTCGATACCGCCTCCCGCGCAAGAGCATTGCTCAGTTTCGTAAACAAACTTTGCAGTTCCAGATCAACAATACGGTCGTGATGCGGACCTTGTTCCCGTTCCGCGTTCTGCAGCTCAAGCACATGGCGGGGAACAATAAAAGGATCGGCCGCCGCGACTATACGATTCATCGGAAAATCGAGCTGCTTGAGCAGTTCGCCGAGCCCTTCTCCTTCGCAGTGAAACCAATCGTTTACAAACGGTCTCTCCAAGTCCCGATAAGCATGCGGCATATCCGGAGAAAACAGAATATACGAGTTGGACTCCGCCTGCTCGGAACGGCCGTTTATCATCACTTCCGCTCTTGAACGAAAAAACACAAAAGCATAATTTCCCGCACCGTTCTGGCGTTCGATCGTGATTCCTTCTCGATGTGTAAAACGGCATCCGCAGTTAATCAGCCGAATCATCTCAATCCCCCCAGCTGCCGATCGAGCACGATTCGTCAGTTTTTAGCCATTATAATTCATTGCTTCGCGTTCCGGCAAACGGCTATACTTTGAACGTGAATTTCCATCTTTCAGTAGAGTTGAAGTCAGTGGAATTGAAGATGGAAGTGGATTCCTTGGAAGGGGCTGAATTTAAATTGGAAGCTTATCTTTTTGTACATTTCAAAGAAAAAAAGACGCCGGACGGCGAGCAGGTCTACTTCGCGCTCAGCAGGGACGGCTTTAACTGGGAAACGGTAAACGGTGGTCAGCCGGTGCTGGAGAGCATACTCGGAGAAAAAGGGGTTCGCGACCATACCATTGTCCGGACAGACGAAGGCAAGTTTTATATTCTCGCTACTGACCTCAGCCTGGCGAATTCTTTCGAAGGCAAATATAAAGGCGACTGGGCCAATATCGGAACCGGCGGCAGCAAATGCTTGTCGCTCTGGGAGTCGGAAGATCTGATAAACTGGTCGGCTCAGCGGCTGGTTGAACTGGGCGATGAAAACTTTGGCTGCCTATGGGCCCCAGATATCATCCGCGATCCTAAGGAAGGCGATTATGTTGTCCATTGGTCATCCTCCCACGCTTTCAACAATTACGGCCCAAAAGCCATCTATTATTCGCGCACCCGGGATTTTCAGACATTTACGGAGCCGAAGCTGCTGTGCCAAAAATCCGACAGCGGGATTATCGACTCCGCAATCTACGAGGAAGACGGCTTCTTCTATCGATTCCTCAAAAGCGAAGCCAATCCCGAAACGCTCATTTTGGAAAAAGGGGCCTCGATCACCGGTGAAGATTATACAAGGGTTCCCGTATTTGATGAGGAAATGGCCAAGCTGCAGCAGGGAGTATACGAAGCGCCTACCGCTTTTCGGTTGAAAAATGGCAAATGGTGCTTAATGCTTGATTTTTATGGTGTAGAAGGCGAAGGTCAGGGATACGTACCGTTTATCGCCGATACGTTGGCGGACGGGCGCTTTATTCGATCCGACGAAAGCTTCAGCTTTCCGTACGGCTTCAAACACGGAACGATACTCGGGATAACGGACGAGGAGTATCAACGAATCAAGACGCATTATGAAAGTGTCAAGTCTGCGGGTAAATCGGATGAAACGGACTGAATGAACTGAACGGCGAATAAGTTTGGTCCGATTCACAGCGATATTTTTCAGAAAAAATACGTGAAATTCATGGAGCCGGGTCCCGCATTTCGAGCCCGGTTTTTTCTTATAATAGGGATATTGACAGCAATTTAGCTGGGGCGTATAATCTCATTTTGTAAGAAATCACTTTTTCGAGACGTAGCTCAGCTTGGTAGAGCGCTTGCTTCGGGAGTAAGAGGCCGCAGGTTCGAATCCTGTCGTCTCGATTGGATATTGGATTTGAAAATGGTTACACCTAAAAGCCGCACCCTTTTTGGGAATGCGGCTTTTTTGTATACTGTATTGTCTTTACTGTATTATCTTACTGCTATCGTCTTTACTGCTGCAGACGCCAAAGGGAAGACTCCCGCTGAAGCAAGCAGCCTTCCCTTCGGAATTGAAAACTTAAACTTTAAACCGTCCAACTGCCTGCTGCAGTTCTTCCGCCATTGAACTCAGCGATGTGGAGGACGAAGTGATCTCCTGCATAGCTGCAAGTGTTTCCTCGGCAGCAGCTGCAATGGTCTGAGTCGCAGAGGAAGCTTCATCAGCAACGCTGGAAATGCCGTCAATCGCACTCAGCATCGTTTCGGTGCCCTGCGAGATCGCCTGCGAACGGTCGAACACATCCTGAATCTGCTGACTGACCTGCAGAACCGAGCCGCGGATTTCTTCGAAAATAGTCTGCGTTTGCGTGATAACCCCTATGCCGTCGCCGACTTCGCGTGTAGCCGAATCGACAGACTTGACGACTCCACCGATATCCTGCTGAATAGCGGCAATCAGACCTTCGATCTGCTTGGTCGACTGTGAAGACTGTTCGGCAAGCTTCCGCACTTCATCCGCCACGACTGCAAATCCGCGCCCCTGATCGCCTGCACGCGCCGCTTCAATAGCGGCATTAAGAGCCAATAGATTGGTCTGACTGGAAATTTCCTGAATAACTCCAACGATATTTCCGATTTCTTTGGATCGGTGGCCCAGTCCCTGTACAACCTGAGACAAGGAAGTTACCGTATCGGAGATCGAATTCATCTGATCGATCGCCGTAATGACCGAACGCTCTCCTTCTTCCGATTTGGCAGAAGTGTCGGCCACCGTTGCATAAACGGCTTGAGCACTGGTTACAATGTCTTGAACCCCTGAAGCCATGTTTTGGCCTGCATCATTCGACACTTTCGCCTGCTGGATCTGAGCATCCGCACCTTCGGCCATATCCTGGGCATACCCTGCAATTTGTTCGGTAGCACGCGCCGTCTGTTCCGAACTTGCCGCAAGCTCTTCCGATGAAGCGGCCACTTGGTTCGTTGTGTCTGTGACCCTTGTAATCACTTCGCCAAGCGAATCTACCATGGCGTTAAAGCTTGTTCCCAGCTGGCCCAGCTCGTCTTTTCCTGTATACTCGACTCTCTGTGTCAAATCTCCGGCTCCGATTACAGCTGTCGTTTTATTCAATGCACGCATTGGCACTAAAATCGAACGAATAATAACGAAAGCAATGACGGCTCCTCCCAGAAGAGCAATCCCGATAACAATCAATGTGGTTACAAGAATACTCGAAGCGGCTTCTCCGAATTCTGCTGTATACAGCGTGCCGGCGATTTTCCAGCCGGTTCTTTCGTTCGTTGTGAACACCAGCTGCTTATCTGCGCCTTCATAATCATATTGGAATTGTCCTGCAGGCTCTGTGTATACCCGGTTATAGTAGTAAACATCCGGAGCCTTGCTGCCAATTTCACTTGTCGGATGATAAATGTAGTTCTTGTCTTGATCCAAAATGTAGACGTAGCCTTTTTCTCCGATCTTGACTCCTTCGGCCATCTCTTCTACTTGGTTTAATGTCACGTCGACTGCGGCAACTCCGCGTCCATCGCTCGTAGCCCGTGCGAAAGTCACGACCAGATTGCCGGAAGTGCTCGATACGTATGCTGGACTTACAATCACTTTCCCTTCCGATTGCATCGCCTCCATATACCAGGGACGGGTCCGTGCATCAAAATCACTTGTGTTCAACATGTCGGAAGGCGCGTTGAGATATAATCCGCTTTCCGTTCCGATATAAGCAAGTTCAACTTCAGGGTGAACGGCTTTGTACAATTCCAGTTCATTCGAGACTTGAGCGCTTACCCCCAGATTTTGACCTTCTTGTGCAGTGACCGAAGCTAACGTGACCGACTCGGCCAACAATTCAACTTCCTGCTGTTTGGCCTGGACAAATTGATCGATCGCTGTATTCAACAGGTGAACGCTGCTGTCTGCCTTTTGTACAATTTGATCCTCCACCGTGTCTGCGGCTTCATCGTAAGCGATGAAGCCAATCAGCAGGCTGGGTATGATCAGCAGTACTGCAAAAGACGCGATTAGTCGAAACCTGATCGATGTTCCGCGAAGCGAAATCCGCCTGCCTCCTGCACTTTTCTTATTCTTTTTCACCGTTCAGTCCCCCTGCTTGATAGATAGATTAGCAGCTGCCGTCAGCTGTAAGCTTTTGCTCGCTGTAAACCAGTGCATACCTATATCGGTCAAAAAAAGCGCAAATTTAATAGTCAAAACTCTCATCTTTAAGTTCATTTTCACGAAAACGATTAAAAAGACAGGCTTTTCGCCTGCCTTTTATACTTATCAATCCTTTGCACTTTCCAGAATTCCGCTTCCCGACGTTCCACCAAATTTCCGCAGATCGTGTACGTCTTTGAATTCCAGCAGAAGCCTTGTCCCATTCGGATTCGTATATAAGAAAACACGGTCCGCCGAAGCATACATAACACCAAATCCGCGGCCAAGGGAGCGTTTGCTGCTGTATCCAGAAGCGACAAACGTTTTGGGAAGATCATGCAGAGCAATACCCGATCCTTCGTCACGAACCAGAACCTGCAGCGCCTTTTCGTGTGCGAATACCGTTACCTCACCGCCTGTCGCATGTTTGAGCAGATTGGTCGCTGCCTCGGATACCGCAAGTTTAATCCGCATCATGCGCTTGGGATCATCCTTTGCCGTAAAGCCGGCTGCCAAGTCACGACTGCGCCCAACATCCGAGCGGCCGATAATTGACAAGCTGTCAAGGCGCTCGCCGAGACGATCCAGCAGTTCATTTTCCTTCAGGCAAAGAGAAACTTTCCCTTCCGAAAGCGCTGACATAATTTCGCGATAAGAATTCATCGTTTCTCCATGCAGCTTTTCCCGATAAGCGATAGCCGGTGTAATATCCGTCAGCGCAATACGAACTTCCCCGTTTTCCGGATAAAAGTGAGCCTCGTACGTCCGATCCTCGAAGTGCAGCAGCTCGTAAAAAGAATTCTGCTCATTTTCCGATCGCCGAGCCAGCCGGACAATTGAAGCTTCAAGCTCCGACTGTTCCAGCCCGTACAGAAGACCATCCGACGCAAGCTTCAGCATCGTGCTCGCTCCCACGTAAGAACCTTGATTTTCGGCATAGCTCATAGTCTGTACAGCTGTGTTTTTTGACTTTTCCGGCACCGGTTCGGCTGTGGAGACAAACCCATGCTGCCCGATTCGGTCACGAAGTCCCTGTACGACATGAAGATCAATCAAAGCGGCCAGCGAAGGATCAACCTCGCGACCAGACAATTTGCGCACGGACACGCATACCGATTCATTGTCGCTGTTTTGTCTAATCAGATGATCAAGTCGGCTGGATAAAGACAAAATACGGGATTCGTAAGGAATCTGTTTCTCTTTGAAACCTTCGGGGAAACCTTTTCCGTCCCATCGCTCGTGATGATGACGCACCCAGTGTGCTGCGCGAGCATCTTCGGTAATTGTACGAATGATTTCGGCTCCCTTTTCACTATGAGAGCGATATTCGTCTTCTTCGGAGATTGACAATGCGCCGCGTTTGTTAAACAGATATGCTGGAAGCGCCGACTTGCCGATATCATGCTGAATCGCAACCTGGACCAGTACCCGTTTTTTTTCACGCGGGTAAGCCAGTCGATCCAGCAAATAATCGGCAATGATTCCTGTGCGCATCCCGTGTCCTTCCAAATCCGGAGACAATCGTGACTCGAACAGCAGACTGAATCGTTCGAACGTACGCTGCCAACCTGCAACTTCCCTGACATAAACATTGGAGAAATAAACGATGAAGATCAAAAATAATCCTGTATATCCGACTTCGTAAAAAGTGTCTTTCTGCAGCAGGCTGTCCAAAAGGTGCGGAATGACCACAATACACAGAATGACCAGCACGATTGATTCGCGCAATCTTCCACGAATACCGAGAAGCACGGCTCTGCCCGACAATACTTTTCGAATACCGCCATCAAGCGGAAGCTTTACCGCTTTGAACGCGAACGCCGCGGCTGCTGCCTGCGTGTACAGCGAAGCTCCCGGCAGAGCCGCTTCCAGTCCGATTAGGGCAAGCGTCGAAGCACAGATGCTGAACGTATAGATACCGATCCGAAGCAGCCAGCGAACAGGATCATAAGTTTGGGTACGAAAACCGCACTGCCGGGCTTCATTTGCCAGAGAACTGATAAAGATACCTAACAATGCGGTATAGAGACCAAAACCGATCAGCAGTGCTAGGAAACCGATCAGACTGGCCCCCAGTTCATCCCCGCTGATCAATCGGACCGGAAACAGATCCAGCAGCAGCGTCAGCAGAAGGATGGGCAGTACATATGTCCATGATACTTGTCCGCCCCCGACTGCGAGAAGAGCTCCGTAGAGAAGGCCGATCAGCGTCAAGAACGAATACGAAGCTTTTTTATTGTTCTGTGCCAAATTCAATGAGGTATTCAAGCTGATTCGTTCCTTTCGCTGGGGATGTCCGGGGGTCCGGCTTTGTGATGCGCGTCAATTTAATTGAATGGACACAATGCAAACGTCATCATCTTTGTCCTTGCCAAGCAGGGCCAACTTTTCGGTGAATCGCTCGTTGGGCAAATAGCGGATGCGGGAAGCATAGGTTTCCAGTTCCCGTATGCCGGCTCGGATGGACTCTCTAGGCGTTTCGACCAATCCGTCGGTGTACAGCAGTATTTTACCGGGGTTCTCATAACGGTAAATCCCGCTTTTTCCCTCAATATTTTTCCGAATGCCTAACGGCACCCCCGTGCTTTCCAAATAATGTGCTTTCTGATCCGATGGGAAAAAAAGTCCTGGCGGATGACCTGCGTTGAAGTACCGGATTTCGCGCGCTTCCTGGTCGATGACCAAATAAATGGCCGTCAAGTAAATGGATCTCTGACTTCCGCCGAACAGGCTGCATACCTGTTTGTTCAGCTCCTGACACACTTCGGACGGTTCCGAGATTTGCTTGACGATTCCCGCAAGCAGCGAACGGATCGACATACTGATCAGCGCCGAAGATAAACCGTGCCCCGCCACATCAATCAGCATAACGCCGCAGCGCCGCTCGTCAATTCGCGTCCAATAAAACATATCGCCCGAAACTTCATCCGACTGGATGTATTGGGCATGAATTTCAATTCCTGATTCGACGAACGGTGCCGGCAGCACCGTTTTTTGCACACGTTTTGCCAACTGTAGTTCTTTAACAAGGCCGCTTTCCCGGCTTTTGCGAATATCGGTCTCTTTCTTAAGACGGATTGCCGACTGTACACGTGCAAGAAGCTCGTAGTCCGGCGCACCCTTCTCAATAAAGTCCATCCCGCCCACTCCAAAAGCTTCTTTAAAATGTCTGCGGTCACCCGTAAGAAAAATAATAGGCAGTTCCGCATAAAGCGAACATGCTTTGATTCGGCGGCAGGCTTCAATTCCGTCGATATCAGGCATAACAATATCCAACAATATTAGGTCAAAAGCGGCGGCTTTCCTTGGGAGGCTCTCTCCGCTTATACCGAGACGTTCCAACGCTTCCTCCGCGGAGGAAGCCGTCTCAATCTCCGAGTAACCGGCCTCAGTCAGCACCTGACTGAAATAAGCGCGGTTCATCATCGAGTCATCGACGATCAATATGCTCATAGCTTTTCTCCTCCGGCGCAAAAATCGTAATAGGGCGCCTGTCTGGGATTAAAAGAAGTAAAATTGGGTTACCTATATCATCGACGGGAAGGGCCCAATTGTTGAGACGACAAAAAGACTCTGCCCGGGCTTTTTTCTCCCAAAGACAAAGTCTTCTAAAATAAGATAATTCCTGCTGCCGCCGAAAGCAGTATAACAGCAAAAGGATGAAGCTTGTACCGGACAATGGCAATCAAGCAGCCTACGCCGATTAGCAGCATTCCCGCCGTCTGCCAGCTCCATAATGAATGCAAGGTCTGCTCGCCGAATCCGAAATGGATACCTGCATACAGAATAAGTGCCGCGACGACCGGGCGCAGGCCGTAAAATACAGCTTTCACCGCTCCGTTGTCATGCAGTCTAACGAAAAAAGCCGCCAGTACGACAACAAGCAGCAGCGACGGAAGCACCATGCCCGCAGTTGCTGCAGCAGCTCCAGCCAGTCCAGCCTGATTGTAGCCGATCAGCGTAGCACTGTTGGTCGCAATCGATCCGGGTGCCATCCCGGCAAGCGAACCGATCTCTCTAAAATCCGCTGCGTCCAGCCAACCCCGACTCATCGTCTCCCGTTGAATCAGGCTCATAACGGCGTACCCTCCGCCGAATGCCATACAGCCCACTTTAAAAAAAAGGATGAACAGCTCCCCCAACATACGCTTCCTCTCTTTCTTAGATGTAGTATTCGGGCAGCATCGCCTGTTCGTTCTGGGATTTGTGTTCGGGTTCCGTTCTTGGCTCCATCCCACGCATCCGCCGGATTCCCGATACCGTAAACCCCAGTATCGGTCCGGCCGCGATCAACCAGAGCGAATGAATATCTGTCAGCAGCAGCAAACCGAGCGACACCGCTGCAATTCCGAAGCTGACGGCATCAAACAGTGAAGTACGAGCCATTTTCCATGCCGCCAGCATAATCAGTGCCGTAACTGCCGCATGCACCCCTTTAAGAGCGGCTTCCACTTTGGGCTGATCTCGAAAAAAAGAAAAAGTTAAACTCAGCAGCAGTACGATAGCCAGCGTAGGCAGCGTAATTCCAATCACTGCGATGGCTGCACCTGCCAAACCTCCCAATCTATATCCGACGAAAGCCGCCGAATTTACAGCGACACCCCCCGGCGCCGAACCGGCCACCGACACCATGTCTCTCATTTCGTCCCGATGCATCCACTCCCGCCGCTCCACAATTTCTTTCTCAATCGTCGCAATCATTGCGTAGCCTCCGCCAAAGGTTGAGGGACCAATCTTGAGAAACGCTGCAAAAATCTGCGGGAGCATCCGCAATTCTGCCCTTCTTTCGGCCGCCAGCTTCATATGCGTGCCTCCTTTTGTTCCGAAACTCTCTATATTAATCCGCACAACGCAGTCTTTTATAGTATAGCACATTCTCTCAATTTGATTTTAAGTAAGGCAATAAATAATCAAAAAAGCTAAAAAATGAAGAAAATCGCTTTATAATAAGCTAAGTATGTACAACTATTTTTCAAAAAGAAATAAAGTTGATTATTCCTATGTTTTAACTATAGAAATGAATGCCTTGCTCCTTTATACTGATTAATAACCAACCAAAAAACTCGGAAATGGAGAGATACGACTGATGATCGCCCGTTCTCAAACTTCGATTCGCAAAGATGTGTACAGGCGGATTCTCGAATTAGGCACCGTGTCCAAAGCTGAGTTGATGCAAGAATTTACGCTGACGAGCAGCAGCATGACCCGGCTGCTCGATGACCTGAATGCTCAAGAAATCATTCGGGTATCGGGACTCGGCAGCTCAACCGGCGGTCGCAAACCGATCTTGTTTCAAACCAATCCTACATATCGCTACCTGCTCGGCCTCGAGATCTCGCGTATTTATTCTACGTTGGGACTGTACGACATGCAGTTGAATATGCTGGCCTCGGTTCGCTGGAAGATGGATCCGGGCATGACTCCAGAACGTCTTGTCGATCGCGTTGGACAAGAAGTGGAGACATTTCTAAATGAACATGGGCTTCAGCGGGATAAACTTCTGGGGATTGGAGTCGGTGCGGTCGGACCTCTTGACCGGGAGCGGGGGCTAATTCAAAAGCCGGAATTTTTCCCTGCGTCCGGTTGGGACGAGGTGCCGATCTGTGAACTGTTGGAACGCCGTCTCGGTGTAACGGCCCGCTTGGATAACGGCTCCAATGCCGCGCTGCTCGGCGAACACTGGGCACTGCGCGGCCGAAGTGCCAGGCATCTGCTGTACATCCATGCGGGTATCGGACTGCGGGCAGCCATGATGTCTGAAGGGCGGCTGATCCGCGGCGCAGCGGATGCCGAAGGCGCTGTCGGCCAGATGATTATCGCGACCGACGGCCCTCGATTCGAAGGACGGGGCAACCACGGGGCCTGGGAAGCTTTTGTCTCCGTACGTACGCTTGAACATCGAGTGCGTACCCAAATCAAGATCGGCCGGCCAAGCATGCTTGGAGGTCGGCATCCGGATGATATTCGATTTGCCGACCTGATTGAAGCATTGGAAGCGGACGACGCACTCGTTAAGGAACAGTTTACGGAAGCGGCCGCTTATCTAGGAATCGGGATCGCCAATCTGATCAATGTGATGCATCCGGATATTGTCGTGCTCGGCGGACCGCTGATCGAAGCGCATCCCCTTGTCTATGAAACTGCCGTTGCCACCGCATTGAAAAATACCGCCAGCGGACGCGAATACAGCCCCGCCTTCTCCCTGGCGGAGCTGAAAGAAAATGCCGTAGCGGCAGGAGCAGCCTTGATGCTGCTTCAAGAATGGGAGGTCTGAGTAGGAACAGGTCTCGGGACTGCCACCAGCGTTCTGCGGCTTCAACGCGTATGCCGCTGCCTGAAGCGCAGCGGAGATATGCCGAAACGCTCCGCAAAGCGGCGCGAAAAATACGGAGCTGTCTCAAACCCGACTTTCTCCGCCACTGCGGCAACGGAAGACTCCGTGCGAAGCAGCAAAAGCCGGGCCTGTTCCAGTCTGCATTCCTCTAAATACTCCATCGGTGTCAGTCCATTGACCCTCTTCATGCATCGGGTCAAATAGTTGTAATGGAAATGCAGAGCCTCTGATAATGATGCCGCAGTCAGCGGCTCTGCATAATGAGCACGAATATAGCTTTCCGTTCGCTCGGCGACACTTTCCGCAGGACTGCCTGCCGGCTCGCGTCGGCGCAGGTCCAGCGAACGCAGCAGCTCTTCGAACAGCCTCTGGCGTTCCCATACCGCACCGGACAGGCTCCGTTCGATCAGACGAAGAAGCCTCTCCCCTTCTCCGCTCCCTCCCGGGGCTCCGGGGAGCGTACCGAACTGGGGCAGACGAATGGTATAAGGCGGTGTACCAAAACGGGCCGCATGATGATCCCGGTCCGCAAATGCGGGTTCCGTTCCACCAGCCACTCCCCATTCTCCCAATTCACGAAAATGAACCCATACAAAGCTTGTCTCTTCCTCGCATGGACGAATCGAATAGTGATAGCGGTCCGGAAGCAGCAGAAGTGTACGGCCCGCCTTCACCTCCCACTCCAAATCTTCTTCTCCGATATAAAGCGTCCCCCTCTCTACCAGAATCAAGTCGAATACGCCCATATTCCGGCGGTTCGGATGCTCGTCTCCCGGCGAATAAATGCTTCTGCCGCAGTCCATAAAATACGGAAAAGGCGGCGCGGCAAAATAAATGACAGGTTCATTGCTCTGCATGCTTGTTCACTCCTTCAAGACCCTTACTTTCTTGGCAGTCGTTTGTGTTCTCCCGGAGAAGCGCAATCCTTTCATATATCTGCACACAAAATAGAAAGCGTATTTGCTCAGTGTGAAATCGGACAAGAAATTGGGGCATTTTATCAATCGTTCCCTTTTATTTTAAGGAATATAATAGAATTGTACCAGGCTTAAATCTCACATTTTATCAAGCATACCGGAACTGTGCAAATCCACTACCGTGAAGGGACAGAAGCCGAATGAATCCGATATCCAATCATGCCGCCTCACCTACAGACACTGCTGTAACCGACCCGTTCTGGTCCCGTTATATCGAGCTGGTCCAAACTACGGTTATTCCCTATCAATACGAAGCAATTCACGATCGGGCACCCGGCGCGGAACCAAGCGGCGCCGTTCAGAACTTCCGAATCGCCGCCGGTCTGGCGGAAGGCGAATTTGTCGGCTGGGTATTCCAAGACAGCGATCTGGCCAAGTGGCTGGAAGCCGTCGGATATTCGCTGCAGCTTCGCCGCGATCCCGATCTTGAACGACGAGCGGACGAGTTAATCGACTTGATCGGTGCCGCTCAGCAGCCGGACGGCTATCTGAATACGTACTTCACCATCAAAGAACCGGGCAAACGCTGGACCAACTTGACTGATTGTCACGAACTCTACTGCGCCGGGCATATGATTGAGGCAGCTGTCGCTTACTATGAAGCGACAGGCAAGGATAAATTGCTGCAGATCATGAAGCGAATGATCGTACATATCGAAACGGTCTTCGGACCCGAAGAAGGTAAGCTTCGCGGCTATGACGGACATCAGGAGATTGAATTGGCACTGGTTAAACTTCATAATCTAACCGGTGAAGAAAGCTACCTGAAGCTTGCGGCTTTCTTCATTAATGAACGCGGTCAAGAACCGAATTTTCTGCAGGCCGAATGGGAACGGCGGGGCCGAAAAGGTCATTTCAATCCGCTTCCGCAGAGCCGTCTTGATCTCTCCTACTTCCAGGCGCACAAGCCAGTGCGTCAACAGACGGAAGCGGTCGGTCATGCTGTACGCGCCGTCTATATGTACACCGCAATGGCCGATCTGGCCCGTCTTACCGGAGACGTCGAACTGAAAGATGCCTGCCGCAGACTGTGGCACAATGTTACCCGCACCCAAATGTACGTAACGGGCGGTATCGGCTCGACCCATCATGGCGAAGCGTTTACGTTCGATTACGATCTGCCGAACGATACGGTCTATGCAGAGACCTGTGCCTCAATCGGCCTGATCTTCTTCGCTCAGCGCATGCTTCTGCTCGAACCGAATTCCGAGTACGCCGATGTGATGGAACGGGCGCTGTATAACAACGTTCTGGGCTCAATGGCTCAGGACGGCAAGCATTACTTTTACGTCAATCCGCTGGAGGTCTGGCCTCAGGCCAGTACCCATAATCCGGGACGCCATCACGTCAAATCCGAGCGCCAAGCCTGGTTCGGCTGTGCCTGCTGCCCGCCAAATGTCGCGCGGCTGCTAACATCACTAAACCGCTACATATATACGCAGCGCGGCGACACGCTGTATGCCAACCTGTATATTGGAAGTGAAGCCGCTGTCCAGCTGGGCGAACACGCCGTTACGGTCAAACAGCGAGCGGAACTTCCTTGGAGCGGCTCGGTCTCTTTTGAAATCGGCAGCAGTCACGAAGTTCAATTCGCTCTTGCTCTGCGGCTGCCGGGATGGTGTACGGAGATGACCGTGTCGGTCAACGGCGAAGCGGTGGCCTTTGGCCGGGAAGACCTGCAGAACGGGTATTTGCTCCTTCGCCGCTTGTGGCAAAACGGCGATATTGTCAAAGCCCACCTGAAGATCGAGACCCGGCTTGTTTACGCCGATCCTCGAGTGCGTGCCGATGTGCATAAAGCAGCAGTCCAACGCGGACCGTTGGTCTACTGTGTGGAAAGCGCCGATAACGGCGAAAATATCGCCGCTCTGCGATTGGGACAAAGCGACTTGTTCAATGAATATCCAGCCAAAAATCTGCCGGACGGCACAATCGCTGTCGAGACGGAAGCTTTTCGCAGCATAACGAATCAAGTCGACGACGGCAAATCTGCTGGCGAACTCTACCGGAGTGCTCCTCCGGCCTCACAACCGGTTCGTCTTACTGCAGTGCCTTACTACTTATGGGGCAACCGCGGCCAAGGAGAAATGGCCGTCTGGCTGACGACTTCCGGTAAATAACCAATATTCTATTCCTCTCGAAGAACGGAGACCTGATATGACTACCGAATATTCCGAACTGACAGTGCTGCTGCGCGATTATCCCTTAAATCGAGTACGTATTGACGATCCTTATCTGCAGAATGCTTTTGCCAATGAGATTCGTTATTTGAAAAGCTATGAAGTCGACCGCCTGCTGGCAGGATTCCGTGAAACACGCGGACTTGATCCGCTCACCGATAAATATCCGGGCTGGGAAAATACCGAGATTCGCGGCCATACGCTCGGCCATTATCTTAAGGCGCTGGCTCAGGCCTATGCCGTATCCCGCGACTCCGAACTGCTGCAGCGTCTTCACGCGCTGATCGACGGACTTGCGGAGTGCCAGTTTGACAGCGGCTACCTGTCGGCTTTCCCGGAAGAACTGTTTGATCGGGTAGAACGCAGACAGCCGGCATGGGTACCCTGGTATACAATGCACAAGATCGTTGCCGGCCTCACTGCCGCTTTTGAAAATGCCGGAAGCCAGAAAGCGCTGGAAATCGTGTCCAAGCTGGGAGATTGGATCGCTGCTCGTACTTCGGCCTGGTCGCCGGCAGTACAAAGTGACGTCCTCTCTGTCGAATACGGCGGAATGAACGACTGCCTTTACGATCTGTACAAGCTTACCGGAAATCCTGCACATCTCGACGCGGCGCACAGCTTCGACGAGCTGACGTTGTTCGAACCTGTTCGCGAAGGTCAGGATATTTTGAAAGGCAAACATGCCAATACGACCATCCCGAAATTTCTTGGCGCTCTGAATCGTTACCGTACGCTGGGCGACAGCGAGCGCTTCTATCTTGAGGCGGCCGAAAGCTTTTGGACTATGGTCGTGGAGCACCACAGCTATGTGACGGGCGGTAACAGCGAATGGGAACATTTCGGAGAGCCGGACAAGCTGGACCGCGAACGATCCAACTTTACTGCGGAAACTTGCAATACGTACAATATGCTTAAGCTGACACGCGAATTGTTCAAGCTGAGTGGAGATCCCAAGTACGCAGACTTTTATGAAAACACGTTCCTGAATGCCATCTTGTCATCCCAGCATCCGCATACCGGGATGACCATGTACTTCCAGCCGATGGCGACCGGATATTTCAAAGTGTACAGCTCGCCGTTCGATCATTTCTGGTGCTGTACAGGAACCGGCATGGAAAGCTTCACCAAGCTGAACGACAGCCTCTATTTCTATGGCGAAGACGACATTCTCGTCCATCAATACATTTCTTCGGAATTGGATGCCGAAGAATTCGGCCTGAAGCTGACCCAGCGCTCCGCCCTGCCGGAATCCGATACGTCCCTCTTCACCGTATCGCTGAGTCAGCCGCAGTCCCGGGCGGTGTCGCTTCGCTTCCGTCTGCCGGAGTGGCTGGCCGGCGAAGCGGAGATGACGTTGAACGGCAGTCCTGCCGTCTTTGAACAGCAAAACGGCTGCGCCGTAATCCGGCGTGTCTGGAACGAAGCCGACAAAATCGAACTTCGTCTTCCGATGACGCTGCGCGCCGTCGGTCTGCCCGACGCGCCGCACGCTGTTGCGTTCAAATACGGTCCCGTTGTACTCAGTGCCGGACTCGGCCAAGAAGATATGACCGAATCCGCCACCGGCGTTGCGGTCAGCGTTCCGACAAGAAGCATGCTCATCAAAGACTTCATTACCGTAAGCGGCAGCCCCGGCCAATGGCTGGAATCGTTCGCTTCGCGCTGGGAGAAGCGCGGCGAAGCGTTGGAATTCGTTCTCAAGGGTACCGACGAAGACGAACGGCTTGTATTTACGCCGCATTATAAGCGGCACGGCGAGCGCTACGGCATTTACTGGCGGATCGTCCAAACGGATTCTCCAGAGCTGCAGCAGCATATTCTGGAAGCCAAACGGAAGAGCCGTGTGGAAGATGCAACTGTAGACAGCCTGCCGGTCGGCAATGACCAGTATGAACTTGAGCATAATATCCGCGGCGAGCAGACATTCGTCGACGTCTGGGACGGCAGTACAACACGCCGAGCTGAGAACGGCGGATGGTTCGGCTATACGCTGAAGGTTCGCCCCAACGAGGAACATGTCCTGGACGTGACTTTCTTCTCGGGGCATCGCGGAGACCGGCCGATTACAATCGAGGCTGGCGGGGCGGTAATTGCCGACGGCATCCCGCCGTCCAATACTCCGCGCGGTTTCCATTCGCACCGCTACACGCTGCCTGCGCAGTTGATCGGTGAACGGGAATCGCTTGACGTTACGTTCAAAGTAACCGGCGAGGAAACAGGTATTTTCGAGATTCTGCGGATCATGACTCCATTCGATACCGATTCGGCACTGTGTCAGTTGGAATTCGATACCGGTACATTGGATAAGCCGTTTGATCCGTCGAACCTGCATTATAAACTGTCCGTGCCTGAGGATACCGACAACGTCTCCTTCCTTGCCGTCCCGGCGAAGAAAAACGGACTTGTGTATGCGGATGGAATACTCATTGAGGATTCGACGCGCCGGACCGTTCAGCTTGAAGGTGAGAACCTAACTCTTCATTTGACTTCGACCGCCGAGGATCACGAAACAACGCGTGATTACATCATCGAAATCGTACGCGAGCGGCGCAGCTGATTCAGAGCGGTATAGTCTTTACGGCCCTGCACATTCCCGCTGCTCCTATTGCAGTTACACAAAAAAGATCTTCCCATTATATAAATGGGAAGATCTTTTTTCGTAAACCCGTTCTCGGCTTCTTTATCAATCTTTTGTTGATTCTTTATCGACTTTTGTCGATTAGCCCTGCTGCATCACTGGCGTATCCGCTGCCGGAACCCCGAAGTCCGGCGTTCCGTCCTCTTTCCATCCGAAAGCCATGACTCGCGTATGCCGATTAGGATCGTACAGCGGATCTCCCACAATCTCTTTGTAACTGCGGGCATGATAGACCAGTATATCCTCTCCGTCTTCCCCTACCGTGAAACTGTTGTGTCCCGGACCATATTGGCCGTTCTCCTCGCTCGTCTGGAATACGGGTTCCGGCAGCTTAGTCCATGAAGCCGGGTCCAGCAGGTCGGCGTCTTCGTCAGCAGTCAGCAGTCCCATACAGTAGTTGTGATCGGTAGCACTGGCCGAGAATGTCATCCAAATCCGGCCTCCGCGCTTCAATACTGCCGGGCCTTCATTGACAAGAAAACCAATTTTCTCCCAATCGTATTCCGGAGTTGAGATCATGACCTGCGGTCCTTTTAACGTCCAACCGTTTGCCATTTCCGACAAGTACAGATTGGAGTTGCCCGGAATTTCAGGATCTTTTTGCGCCCAGACATAGTAGCGCTTCCCCTGATGTTCGAACGAAGTGGCGTCCAGCGCGAACGATTCCCAAGCCGTTTTCATCTGTCCTTTTTCCGTCCATTGTCCTTCGAGCGGATTGGCCGACTCGTTCTCCAATACATACATCCGGTGATCGAACAGTCCTTCATTGGTCTCCGTCGTATGCGCTGCGGCGAAATAAATATACCATTTGCCGTCTATCAGATGCAGCTCCGGTGCCCAGATGTTCGCACTCATAAGTCCGGACTCGCGCTTACGCCAGACTACGACCGGTTCCGCATCCCTTAGTCCTTCCAGCGTCATCGACCGCCGCAGCTCAATTCGGTCATATTCCGGTACGGAAGCGGTAAAGTAATAAAACCCGTCGTCATGCTTGTAAATGAAAGGATCGGCCCTCTGCTCGATCAGGGGATTGGCATATGTTTTCAAAACGTCCATCGTCATCGCTCTCCTTGCCCGATATGGAGTAAGTACATTTCAACCTTTTACGGCACCAGCGGTCATTCCGTCGATAAAGTACCGCTGGAAAGCCACAAACAACAAAAAGATCGGAATAATCGAGAAAAACGAACCGACAATAAGCAGATCATAATTGTTCCCGTACGGTGTCAGCAGCGTCTTCAGACCGATTGGCAGCGTGTATTTGCGCTCGTCGCTGAGCACCATAAACGGCCATAGGAAATTGTTCCAGCTGTTCATACCGTTCAGAATCGCCATTGCTGCAAAAGACGGTTTCATAATCGGCAGAATCAAGCGCAGGTAAATGCCGTATTCGCTTGCACCGTCGACACGCCCTGCCGCAATGATTTCCTTCGGAATACCGCTGAGATACTGCCGGAAGAAGAAGATTGTCGCAGCACTCGCAATGCCGGGCAGAACGATCGCGGAATACGTATTCATCAGCTTCAAGTTGAAAATCAGCGTGTACAGAGGCAGCAGCAGAATTTCGAAAGGCACCATCATGATCAGCAGCACGCAGATAAATAAGAAGTTTTTCCCTTTGAATTCGTAAGCGGAGAAGCCATAAGCGACCGTCGCACTAACAATCAACGTCAGCGCTACCTGGACAACCGTTAGCAGCAGCGAATTGAAAAACCAAATGAAATAGGAGTGGTCTCCCGTGAACAGATAGGCATAGTTGTTCAAACTCATGACCGATAGATCAAACTTCAGATTCAACCCGTATCGGATCAGCTCTTCCCCCGGCTTGAAGGAGGCGACCGCAATCGCATAAAATGGAATAAGAATCAGTGCGCACAACAGCGTAAAGAAAATGAACAGTACGATTTTGAGCGGAAGATCCTTTTTCATCCCGATCGTCGAGCGTTCGTTCATTTTCAGCGTCGCTTCTTTTTTCATGTCAATCCTCCTTCTTGAACAGGCCGGAGAAGGCGAGCTGGATCATATTGATCGTCATCGCCAGCACGAGCAGTATAATGCCGACAGCAGCTGCATAACCGAGATTGCTCTTCTCGATGCCTTGACGGTACAAGTAACCGACAATCGTCAGACCGATGTTTTTTGGAGAGTTATTGCCGTTCCACAGCATCAAACTTTCGATAAACATGGCGAGACCGGCGTAGATACTGATCGTCAGCACATAGATTGTCGTTGGCTTCAGCAGCGGCATTGTAATCATGCGGAATTTCTGCCAGGACGATGCTCCGTCGATCGAAGCCGCTTCATAGTAGTCGTCCGGAATGCTCTTCAATCCCGAGAGGAAATACAGCATGTTAACGCCAAGCCAGCGCCAGGTAGCCAGTGCAAGCAGCGCAATAAAGCCCGTAACTTGTCCCTTCAGGAATTTGACCGGTTCAATACCGAACCAGCCCAAGAAGCTGTTAATGAGCGAGCCTTCCATCTCTCCGAACATCAAACGAAAAATGGTACCCGCTACAACGACCGAAGTCAGTGCCGGGAAGAACAGCGAAGATTTGAAAAATTCGCGGCCCCACATAAACTTATTGTTGATCAGCACCGCCAGCAGCATCGGCAGTGGGATCAGAATAAGCAGGGTGCACAGCATGTATACAGCACTGTTCATGACCGCTTTCAGGAAAATGGTATCGCCCAAAAGTTTCTTATAGTTGTCTAGTCCGATCCACTGCGCTTCCTGTCCCAGCGAAATTTTCTGAAAACTCATACTGACGGAACTGCCGAGCGGATATACCCAAAAAATTAAAAAGACGAGTACGAACGGCAGGACGAAGACGTAAGGGGCGACCTTTTGTGAATAAAGAAATCTTTTTATCATCGCTTTGCACCTTCTTTTAAACGGTCTCCCGCACGGCCGTCAGCGCCTTAAGGGCTGTACGGCAGGCGGGAGACCCGTCAGAATGAAAAACGTTTGAGTTTATTGAAGCTCCTGCTCAATTTGTGCCTGTGCGTCGTCAAGTGCCTGCTGAATATCTTTTCCGTCTTCGAAGATTTCGTTCAATGTGACCGTACAGAGCACGTTATTGATTGTCGGCGAAGCTGGAACCGATTTGACGTATTTGATTTCGTCGCGAATTTCGTTCAGTACGTCAAACGGATTGTTTTTGAAGTATTTCACGAACTCGTTCTCCGGATTGTGCGTAATTTCTTTCATTTCCCATACTTTCATGTTGACCGGATCGAAACCGAGCGTGTTCCAGATCTCAATATTGGCTTCTTCCGACAGTTTGGCAAAAGCAAGGAAGTCTTTGGCCAGCTGAACATCTTTGGCTGTCTTGGTCACAACTGTTCCCGTTCCGCCTCCTCCGACCGAACGAGGCATGCCTTTTTCGATAACCGGAAGCGGTGCGATTGCAATCTTTCCGGCAAGGTCTGGCATATAGTTTGTATAACGGGACATCATCCAAAGAGGCATGAATGCGGTTGCATAATTACCGGAGTTGTATTCGCCGTAAGCTTCTTCCGTATCCGGCTGTCCGCCTGCGATTGTAGCAATTACATTGCTGTCCTGCAGATCTTTAAGTACCTGCAGCGCTTTGACCATTTCGGGCGAGTTGATCTGCGGATTGCCATCGGCGTCGGTGAAGTCCGAACCCTGCTGAGACAAGAGCATCGACTCCTGCCATGCGGCGCTCGTATCGGCGGTGCCCATGTATTTGCCTGTTTTCTCATAAACCAGCTCGCCCGCTTTTTTGAAGTCGTCCCAAGTTTCGATCTTTGTATAATCTACACCGGCCTCTTCAAGAATTTCCGTGTTATAGAAAGCGACAGAAGCGCCTACGTGTGTTGGAATGCCGTAATTTTGTCCGTCTTTGCTGTAGATGTCGATGCGGGATTCAACGATTGTATCGCGGTAAGGATCGATCACGTCACCAAGCGGTTCAAGCTGAGGAGTGCCTTTGAGGAAGTCCGGGAATTTGCCGAGTTCGATATCGGCGATATCGGGTGCACCCGTTCCCGTTTGCAGAGCGATCGAGAGTTTGTTATGCATATCGTCGTACGGCATAACCGTAACGTTCAGCTTGATTTGTCTGTCGGTGTTTTCCGCATTCCATTTTTCAAGCATTTTCTCGAAATGTTTCCCGTGCAGTTCGACGAAAGTCCAATAGGACAGCTCGGTAGCATTTTCACCCGCACCGGCGTCGATTACCGTCTTTTCTCCTCCGGATGCATTAGTAGGCGAATTTCCGCATCCTGCAAGCACTAGCAGCAGTGAACACAGCATCAAGAGAATGAATCCTTTTTTCATCATTTTTGACCCTCCCGAATATGTTTTTTCGATTTCCCTTACGGGCTGCCCGGTCGGACTTGTTTTCGTCTGCTGTGAAGTATGTAGAGGATGTCGAGTCAGCAGCATATGCAGTCCCATAACCATTGCTTTGCTTCCTGCCAGTTCGCGTTTTTGTCCTCAGTTTTTAAAATTTTCGCTCCCTTCTTTTGTTTCAGTATAGGCTGAAATAATTTATGTTATACTAAATGTATACGCTTACAGGAATAAAATAGCATACCTCCTCAAACGTTGTAAACAGGAAAGTTTAAACCTTTTTAGGTTTATTTAAAGCTTATTTGCACTTTAAGATCAAATTGTGCTCTTTGAGGTGAGATTTTTCCGTTTCTCTTTATTTGAGTTAAATTTAAATAAAAACTAAGCTTTTCTCGCACTTTCTTTCCAAAACCTGTTATTTCCTGTTGTTTGTCGTTGAAATTTCTTTTTATCCGCCTTTCCGTTTATAATAAGTTAAAATACTAAAACGTTTCAGTAAATCCCTCGGAAAGAGAGGAACACTTATGATTTACATCAAAGATTTGAGAAGCGGTATCGATATTTTTAAAGCGCTCAGCTCGGAAATTCGTCTTCAAATCTTGGAACTGCTGGCGAACAACGAAGAATTGAACTTGAACGAACTGGCTGGCAGGTTAAAGCTCAGCAATGGAGCAATTACACTTCATGTCAAAAAGCTGGAAGAATGCGGCTTGATCGAGATTCGTACAGCAGTCGGCAAACATGGCATACAGAAACTTTGCTACCTGAACAAAGACAAACTGATGGTAGACCTCAAAAGCAAGGAAGCGGACAATCTTTACGAAGTGGAAATTCATGTCGGACATTACAGCGACTACAAAACGCACCCTACCTGCGGACTTGCTACCAAGGACAGTATTATCGGCGATTTTGACGACCCTCGCTACTTTGCTGATCCGCAGCGTATCCATGCAGAGATTATCTGGCTTGCCGAAGGTTTTCTCGAATATCGTATTCCCAATTATCTGAAAGCCAATCACAGCTTCCGAGAAATTCAATTTTCGCTTGAGCTTGGCTCGGAGGCGCCGGGATTCAACAATCATTATCCGTCGGATATCCATTTTTCGATCAATGGCATCGAGATCGGTGGATGGACAAGTCCCGGAGATTTTGGAGACGTACGAGGAACGTTTAACCCCGACTGGTGGCCCCCTCATCTCAATCAGTACGGCATGCTGAAGCTGATACGGGTTAACAGTGAGGGCAGCTTTATCGACGGATGCCGGATCTCGGATGTGACGCTCAAAGATATTCAGCTTGATTATCGGAGCGAACTGACTTTCCGCATTGCCGTAACTGATCGTCCGCCGAATAACCGCGGCCTTACGCTGTTCGGAAGACATTTCGGCAATTATGCACAGCATTTGCTCGCCCGAGTGCTCTACAATGTACACGAAAACGAAGCATCCTCCGGTCTGGATCCGACAGAGTCTCTTTCAATCAAATAAGGTGCGAACTCTTCCTTAAGAAAGTCGTCCGGCATCTACACAAATATGCAAAGAAACCCGGTTCTCCATAAGAGAATCGGGTTTCTTATTTGCAAATTTTAACCGGCATCTACTGTAGGACGAACAACCAGTTCGTTTACATCCACACCCTCAGGTTGAGATACGGCATAAACGATCGCCTCGGCAATCGCCCGTGCCGGCAGTGCAATACGTCGGTATTCCCGCATCGCTGCCCGGGCATGCTCATCAGAAATGCTGTCTGCAAGTTCCGATTCGGTAACACCGGGGGAAACGAGCGTTACTCTAATCTCTTTTTCCGTTTCCAAACGCAGCCCTTCCGTTATGGCCCGGACCGCATATTTTGTCGCGCAGTATACGGCGGCAGTAGGTGTAACTTCGTAAGCGCCGATCGAAGCAATGTTAACGAACTGGCCGCCTCCTGCACGACGCATAGCAGGCAGCCCCGCCGCTATCCCATGCAGTACACCGCGAATATTAACATCAATCATGCGGTTCCATTCATCCATTTTTCTTTCTTCGAGAAGAGATAGAGGCATTACGCCGGCGTTATTGACAACGACGTCAACCTTGCCGAACTTTTCTTCCGCATGCTGAACGAACATTTCCATATCGTTCATATCGGTAACATCAAGCTTTCGATACTCCGCCAAGCCTCCAGTCTCTCGAATTTCGCTTGCCAGCTTTTCCAGTTTGTCCGTCCTTCTTGCTCCCAGCATCACTTTGGCCCCATACTTGGCGAGCAGCCGTGCGGTAGCTTCGCCTATTCCGCTGCTGGCTCCGGTAATTAAGACCACTTTCCCCTCTACTCCGCTTGTTTGACGCTCTTCCATATCAATTTCTCCTTCCGTATTGGAAATTATTCCGGCTGCAGCCGGTGTTTCGCTTCTTCTTCATTATGGAGATTAAGCCGTATACAGCGGTAGAACAATCGCTGCAAAACATTGCCTATTACGTGCATCTTTCTTCGATTGCAGCATAAGTTGTCGTATAATTAAGACAATAATGGACGAACAAAAAGACCGGGTCCGTATCGGACGCCGATCTCATCAGTCGCGTAAACTCTTATTCAAAGCCATCAATCGAGGAGGAAACTTATGAATACCCGACTTGCCAGTTCGTTTTCGTCTACCGGGAAACTCCGTAATCTTGCCGAATTGATTGCCCGATTCTCCAAAACCGACGGTATGCATGCCACAGACTTTTCCCCACTTTCGCTGATACGCAGTTCGCAGGAGACTGTTCCAATTTATACAGTCTATGAGCCGTCCATTTGCCTGGTTGCGCAGGGAAGCAAGTTGGTGCTGTTGGGAGACGAAGCTTACCGCTACGGACCGTCTCAATACTTTGCCGTATCCGTCGATCTGCCAATCTCGGGTCAGATTATCGAAGCTTCAGCGGAACTCCCTTATCTGGCTGTCCGGCTTCAGATTGACCCCCAGCAGATTTTGGAGCTGATGCATGGCTCCGATCATAACGATCCTTTCTCCTCGGCTCGCGACAGCACAGGGACGGTACGCGGATTGTATGTCAGCAGCGCCGGCGAAAGTCTGCTGGATGCGTTTCTGCGCCTGCTTGGCATGCTGGATACTCCCCAGGATATTCCCGCGCTCGCTCCCCTGGCCGCGCGTGAAATCTTGTATCGCGCCCTGTGCGATGGTCAAGGCCGCGCACTGCGTCAAATGGTACCGGGAGCCGGCCGTGCTGCTTTTATTGCCGAGGTTATCCGTCATATCAGGGCAACGTACAGCAAACCGCTGCGCATCGACGAGCTGGCTGGACAAGCCGGCATGAGTCCTTCTTCCCTACACCGTCATTTCCGGGATGTAACGGCAATGAGTCCGCTTCAATTCCAAAAACGGATCAGGCTCCAAGAAGCACGGAGTATGATGCTGACTGAAAGTCTCCAGGCTGCGGAAGCTGCCTTCCGTGTCGGTTACGAGAGTCCTTCGCAGTTCAACCGGGAATATGTGCGTCTTTTCGGTCTCCCGCCGCTCAGCGATATCCGCCGGTTAAGATCGCTGTCCGAGGCGCAGTGGGCGACTGAAGTCTAATCCTTTTTCCAATCGTTTCACCCTTTCCGAATTCTTAACCTTTGACCGAACCGATCATGACACCTTTGTCAAAGTACTTTTGCAGGAACGGATAGACAAGCAGGATCGGCAGCGTGGAGACGATAATGACTCCGTACTTCACCTGATCGGCATACTGCTGAGCGTAACCGCCTGCCGCACCGCCGGAGCCCGCTCCACCAGAGAACACTTGATTGGACAGCAGGATATCTCGAAGAACGATCTGCAGCGGCTGAAGTTCATTGCTGCGAATATAGATCAGACCGGTGAAAAAGTCGTTCCAATGCGCAACCAGATAATACAGTCCGATAACCGAGACAATGGCCTTGGACAGCGGCAGTACCACAGATCCGAAGTAACGAAAATGCGAGCATCCGTCCATAGCCGCCGCTTCATACAGCTCTTTCGGAATTGAACTTTCGAAAAAGGAACGTGCAATGATCAAATTGTACACGTTAACGCTGAATGGCAGAATGAATACCCACATCGTATTGAGCAGGCCCAGGTCTTTCATTAGCAGGTAAGTCGGAATCAGACCTCCACCAAAGAACAGCGTCAGTACGAATGCGAACATGATAAAGCGTCTGGCACGGAATTCCTGTCTGGACAGCACATAGGCAGCCGGCAGTGTAAACAGCAAATTTACCGCCGTGCCGAGCACCGTATACAAAATTGTATTGCCGTAGCCGGTCCAGATCCGTTGATCTTTGAAAATTTCCGAGTATCCGAAAAAGCTGATGTCTTTGGGGAAAATTGTCACCTGTCCTGTCGAGACCAGTGTCGAGTTACTGATCGAAGCAATTACGACAAAATACAGCGGATAGACAATGCTCAAGAAGATCAGCAGGCAGATCGTCAGCACGACTGCGTCGAACAACCACTCTCCAAAATTGCGTTTATGTGCTACCGTTTTCTGCTTTTTCTGTACAAGCTGCATCGGAATTACGCTCCTTTCTTCGCCGAATCGTGAGATTTACCACAGACTGGTCTCCGACGTTCTTCTCGCTACAAGGTTCATGGTGTAGAGGAAAAAGAAGTTGATCAGCGTATTGAACAGTCCGATAGCCGCAGAATAACTGAACTGGTTGCTTACAATCCCAATCTTATATACATAAGTCGCAATAACTTCGGATACAGGCAGGTTAAGCGAATTCTGCATAAGGAAAATTTTCTCGAAGCCTGTACTGAGCACGCTGCCCATGCTGAGCACGAACAGGATGATGATGGTCGGAATCAAAGCCGGAATCTCAATATTTCGAATGGTCTGCCATCGGCTCGCCCCGTCAATCTTGGATGCGTCATACAGCTGCGGATCGACCGTCGAGAGCGCCGCCAGATAAATAATACTGTTCCAACCGCAGTGCTGCCAGATTTCCGAGAGCACGTATACCGGAACAAACGTATTTGTCGAACCCAGCAGATTGACATCGCCCAGTCCGAACGACTGCAGCAGATGGCCGATAACACCGGAGTTTGGCGACAGCAGTACGTTCAGCAGTCCGACCATAACAACGATCGAGATGAAATGCGGCAGATAAACGGTCGTCTGCAGCGCTTTTTTGGCTCGCTTCCAGCGCAGCTGATTGATCAGCAGCGCCAAAATAATCGGTGCAGGGAAACTGAGCACAACCGTAGACAAGCTGATCACAATCGTATTTTTCATCAAGTCCGCAAACTGATAGCTTTCGAAAAACTGCTTGAAGTAGAACAATCCCCGCCATTCGCCTCCGGTCAGCCCTTTGGCAAAATTGTAATCGCGGAATGCAAGCTGAATACCGTACATCGGAATGTAATTGAAGATGAAGATGACCAGAATAGCCGGGAAAATCATGATCCACAGCTGATAATCGCGTTTAAAAGTGTTCAGCACCGTCGGCTTTTTGCGCTTGTACGGCTGCAGGTTAACAGGATGCTCATACGGATTTTTCGGAACCATGAATATATCGCTCCTTTCTCGAAAAGGGGACCGCTTCCCTCTGGAAACGGTCTTTTCCCTGAATCATTTTCCCTGAATCAATCAGTTTTGGCTCATGTATTCGTCATAGTACTTCTGAATAATTTCGATATTACGGTCAATACCGGTCTTTTTCACATTGTCCACATATCCGGCCCACTGCTCCTCTACGCCGCCTTTTGTAATCCATTCTGCCCATTTGGACATTGTAAGCGACAGCATGGCCGTATTGTTCAAGCTCATTGCATTATTATCTTCAACGCTGTATTTGATGAACATGCTTGGGAGAACGTCCTTCTCTTTATCAATGCTGTCCAACACATCCTGCAGCGGCTCTGTCTGCGAACCGACCGACTGCATGTCCGTTCCCAATGTCAGCTCAAGCGAATCCGCGATGTACATCGGTCCGTTGTCGGCCCAAGTCGTCGTCCATTTCCATGTGCCGGGATCCATTGCCGAGTCTTCCGGAGGAAGTACCTCGTATGTTCCATCTCCGTTGTCCTTAATATTCGTACCGATTGAGCCGAACAGCACCTGCATGCTCACTTCGGGATCGTACAGCTCATTGATGAACTTCACCGCGGCTTCCTTATTTTTTGACGTAGAAGCAAGCGATACCATGTTTACCCCATAGTTAAGCGAATTATAGTCGTATGTCCAGGACAGCTCATCAGTAGATGAAGCGCTTTCCTTAAGCGGAGCCAACGACTCATACTGCGGAGCAAGCGCATTGCCGACACGGTCGGTTACTTCCCAACCCCATGTAAAGCCGACTGCTGCCGTATCGCCGCTGCCGCGCGCTACCGACTGGTATTTCGTATAATCTTGCGTAAATACTTCGGTATTGATCAGACCCGCCGCATAACACTTATGTAAAAAGGCGACCAGATCCTTGTAGCGTTCATCGATAAAGAAATTTTTAACCTGGCCATCTTCAACAAAGTAACCTTGACCGCTGTTGTCCGTGAGTGTGATTCCTTGGCTGCCGAGCAGGACTGTTGGCATAAACGCTCCGAAACCTCCTGTTCCGCTTGGTGCGAAGTCCATTGGAATTTCATCGTTCGGATTGCCGTTACCGTTGGCATCCTGTTCTTTAAACGCAAGCAGTACCTCGTACAGCTCGTCCCAATTGGTCGGTTCCTTCAGTCCCAGATTATCGAGCCACTGTTTGTTAATAAACTGTCTTGTTGTCGTTTCGGGCCAGAAGCGCTGGTATTTCGGCAGCCCGTAAATTTTCCCGTCCAACTGGGTTGCGATCGCTTTCGTTTCCGGCTTTTCCTCAAACATTTTTTGCACATTAGGCGCATTTGATGCAATCAGCGGTGTCAGGTCTTCGAACAGTCCAGGAAACTGTGCGTAATCCGCATCCGTAATAGCATTTGGTCCAATAATGAGATCGGGAACATCGCCGCCGGCAAGAAGAGCGCCTTTTTTCTGATCCCAGTCTGCGCTGACTTCCTGCCATTCAATGTCGACACCCGCCCGTTCTTCCGCTTCCTGCAGCCACTGCATCTTAGAAAATTCCTGGGTCAGCGGGTGTTTGGTCATAAGAGCTGTCAATTTCACTTTACCGTCTGGTGTCGTCTGTCCGCTTTCACTTGATCCTTCGTTCGATCCGCCGCAGCCCGAGAGCAGCCCAGCTCCTAATGCCAAGATTGCCAAAGTCGCTGTTTTTTTTCTCATCTTGATCCCCTCCAATTTTGAATACGCTTTCAAATCAATTTGTTGAATCTAGAATAATCTTATTTTCAAGGCGAAAAAATAGCTGAACGTTCGAATAAGTGTCAAAAAGTCAGCTTTACAAAAGAATGGATCTGGAAAAAAGAAGCGGTTTATGATAGCTTTACGATAAACCTAATCATTCGTAAAAGGACAAATCAGATCAAGGAGGATGCGTCAATGATTGCGTACGAACTGTCTGTCGGTACTCCCGTCGAGTTTGCGATTACCGGAAAATTCGTAGCGCCCGACGCCAATTGGGTGCATTTGAGCCGAACTCTGACCGATTATGAATTGATTGTCGTTACGGAAGGTGTGCTGTATTTGGCCGGCGGTACGCAGCATTTTACCGTATCCGAAGGCGAGTACTTGCTGCTTCCTCCTTCGACCGAACAATTCGGATATCAAGTTTCGACCTGCAGTTTCTACTGGCTGCATTTTGCCGTGAAAGAACAAAGGGTCATTACTGTTGATGCAGCTTGCGGTCTGCCGGACAAGTGTGAGCATAAGATCGTTCTTCCCTGCTACGGCCGGCTGAAAAGTCTCGAAAAAATGATCATCATGATGAAGCAGCTTCAGGATTCGGTTCGCAGCTACCGTACCTCGACACTCAATGATTATATGTCTACCGTTGTATTGTGCGAACTGTATAACCAGCTGTTCCACGTCGAATCTTCGGACATGAAAAAGACTCGGCAGGAACAGCTGTATCACGATATTGTCGATTACATAAAATGGAGCCGCGGCGAGCCGGTCAAGGTGTCGCAGATTGCGGAAGTATTTGGCTACAACGAAAAATATCTTTCTCATCTGTTTGCCTCCATCTCCGGCGTATCTCTCAAGCAGTATATTCTGCAGCAGAAAATGGAGTTGGCCAAATATCTGCTAACCGACACCAATCAAAATATTAGCGAAGTCTCGCTTAAGCTCGGTTACACCGACTCACATAACTTTATGAAAGCGTTTAAAAAAATAGTCGGCCTTACGCCCAGCGACTTCCGTAACGCTTACGCGAAGCGGTTATTATTTTATGAGTAAAAGTAGTCACAAGCAGGAAAGCGACAAAAACTTTCGGATTTTTTCCGCGTATAACGAAGACACGGGCTTACCGGAAAGGAGCTGAAAGCGATCATGTTTCTGCTTTTTCTTGTTCTGCTGACATTTGGAGCGGTGAATGTGCTGGCTCCCCAGTTCGTCTGGCGTATGCGATCCGGCCGAACCACAGACGGAGGCTCTCAGTCGACCGCCGCTTTGTTGACGTTAAGCCGGTTGGCCGGCATGTTCGCTCTGCTGGCTGCGCTATTTCTGCTGATGAACGGCTTGTAAACCGCATCTCTTTCGAGAACGAACCAAACGTACAAAAAAAGGATTCCCCATGAAGGGAATCCTTTTTGCATGCTGTCCATCACGACTGTACCTTACTTACTTCACCGCTACGTAAAACAACCGTTCCGCTCCATCGCCCGGTGCACGCCATTCAAAGTCGGCATAACATTCGGCACTGGAGAATCCAGCTTGCAGCAGCGCTTGGCGCAGCCATTCCGGATCATAGGCACGCTCTATATGCACCTCATCGAAACGCTCGTATACTTCGGCGGACGAAGCTGCATCGCGGCGAACAAAAATCCGCAGATGGTGTTCGATCTCCAGCCTCTCCTCGTCCAGACCGCACGTCCAAATATAAGAAATATTCTCTTCGTCCAGCACAAACGGCTGCTGTTCTTCGTAACGACGCAATGTATCCGGATGGTGCACGTCAAATATAAAAGTTCCGCCCGGCCTTAGACCCGCATAAGTTGCGCGGAACGTTTCTTCAATCTGTTCCGGCTCGGTCAGGTAATTCAGGCAGTCGCAAAAAGAGAGAACCGAATCGACCGGCTCAGGCGTCTCCCATTCCGTCATGTCCTGTCTGACGAAGCGCAGGCTGCCGCTGCGCAGCAGTCCTTGAAGCGGCGGATGCTCCTCCGCTTTGTCGCGCGCAACAGCCAACATATCTTCGGACAGGTCGATCCCGGTCATTCTGCAGCCCTGTTCAGCCAGCATCATGGTCAAAGTACCGGTACCGCAGCCCAATTCGACAACCTCGCGCGGATTCCCGTGTTTTTCCCATGCTTCGAGCGCGAATCTTTTCCATTTGGCGTACGGCATATCTTCCATCAGCTCGTCATACACATACGCGAATCTCCCGTAGGACACTATTATCGTTCCTTTCCGTCCTTTTTTGCCGGCTGCAGATCAAGCTCGCACCAAGCTATTTTTTCCACAAAAAAGCGGCTCTTTCCTTACTCGGAAACGAGCCGCTTATCTGTGATTTCAAAATTACTGCTCGGAACCTGAAGTCTCTTCGCCAGTCTGCTTCAACCGCGTCCAGTTGTCTTCCTGCTCAATCAAGCCCTGCTTCATCAGACGGCCAAGCGCACGTTTGAACGCTGCTTTGCTGATGCCGAAACGCAGTTTGATAATATCCGGTGCCGTGCTATCCGAATACGGCATTGCGCCGCCGTCGCGTCCACGCATAAACTCCAAGATCCGTTCCGCATCTTCGTCCATGCCGATTTCTTTGCGCTGTGCCATCGACAGATTGGCGCGGCCGTCTTCTTCGCGGATACGCGCAATGCGTACATCAATCACTTCGCCAAGGCGAAGGGGACGCGGACGCTCCGTTGAATGGATTAAGCCAATTGCGCCGAACCCGAGTACTCCACCATCAATGATGACGAATGTTCCCATCTGCAGCGGACGATAGACCGTCGCCTTCATCCATTGATTCTGCCAAGATTCCGGCACATTGAAGCACAGCGGTGCAAGATCTTCCTCTCCACATGTACGTGCGAGCAGACGTCCCTGCTTGTCGCGGTCCATACGTACAAATATGCGATCTCCCACTTCCGGCTGCAGCTCCGGCATTTCCGGAAGCTCGCGTTTAGGAAGCAGCAGCTGGCGGCCCAGCCCCATTTCCAGGAAGCAGCCGAGACGAGGGTGAATATCGGCCACTTCCAGCGCCGCAATTTCACCGAACGTCAGCAGCGGTCTTTTCATCGTTGCGATCAGTCGGTCTTCAGAATCGTGGTGAATAAACACTTCCGTTTCCTGACCGTTTCTGAATTTCATATTACCGGTGCGCTCCGTATAAGGCAGCAGCACCTCTTCCTCGCCGTCCGTCATGAAGAAGCCGTGCGGCGATACTTCGCGCGCTACCTTCAGCTTGACGATTGTACCTGCTTCGAGAGTCATACCGTCTCCACCACTTTCGCATCCGACCAGACGCGTTCAATGTTGTAGTATTCACGTTCGTCGCGGTGGAAAATATGCACAATAACGTCGCCCAAGTCCATCAGCACCCAGCGCGCCGAATCCATCCCTTCGATACCGCGGATATGACTGCCGGCATCCTGCACGCGTTTGCGTACCTCGGTAGCGATTGCCTGTACCTGCGTGTCTGAATTGCCGTGACAGATTACGAAGTAATCTGCGACGAGCGAAATTCCGGTCAGATCCAACGCGACCACATTCATCGCTTTTCGATCCGCAGCGGCCTCCGTCGCAATATGAAGCAGTTCTTTTGGATTTACACTCATTCGTTATCCTCCCTTGTTTTCGGCGACTGGCTTCGACTGTCTCGCCTGCTCGCGTTCGGCGAGTTGACGAATCAGATCGTTTCTTGCCAGCACCGTTGTCGGAAATATCGTTTGTCCCCGTTCGACCAGCACGCGCAGCGTAGAGTCGAAACCGGCGATCAGTCCTTCTTCCAAGCTAAGCTCCGCCTTTTTCCGGATCAAATCTACGCCCGGAAAATCGCGGCCCGGCTCGATATAATCGGCCAGGCAGACTATTTTATCCAGCAGAGTCATGCCCTCGCGGCCCGAAGTATGATAGCGGATTGCATCAATGATCTCCCTGTCTTCGATCCCGTACTCATGTTCCGCCACATAAGCGCCCACTTCCGAATGCCACATCGGCGCATCATAATTCAGCAGATCGGTATTCAGGCCATTCTCGGCAATTACGGCTGCCTGACGCTGAACAGGCCAGTATTTGGCCACGTCATGAACGATTGCCGCAAGTTCTGCCCGCACAGGATCGGCTCCGTAGCGCTCGGCCAGTTCAATCGCCGACTGCATAACACCCAGCGTATGCTGCCACCGTCTGGCGGGCATTTGCGACGACACATCCTCAATCAGTTGTTCGCGCGTATGCCGCATGACTACCGCTCCTTTGCAAATAATCGTAGACTTTCTCCGGCACCAGGTAACGGATCGAGCAGCCCTTTTTCAAACGGTTCCGGATCTCCGTCGAGGAGATCTCGAGCTGCGGCATATCGAAATAATCGATACACTCCGCCACTTCAGCCGGGATCGCCTGTTTATTCAACTCATATCCCGCCCGGCCAACAGCCGCAAAACGAGTCAGGTTGGCAAGCTCTTCGATCCGTTCCCATTTTGGCAGGTAATTGACCATATCCGTGCCGATAATGAAATGAAAACGAGCATCTGGATATTTCTCCGCCAGCTCGCTCATCGTATCTACCGTATAGGAGACACCTCCACGGCGCAATTCGATGTCGAGCGTGCGGAATGCCGGCTGCGTACCGATCGCAAGCTCCACCATACGCAGCCGTTCTTCGCCGGAAAATCCGGCTTCTGCCTTGTGCGGAGGGATATGGGACGGCATGAACCAGACTTCGTCCAGACCGAGCCCTTCGCGCACCGTTTCGGCGGCAGTCAGGTGTCCGATATGGATAGGGTCGAACGTTCCGCCCATGATTCCGATCTTCATACGTATTCACTCCTCCGCTTCGCTTCGGAAATCCGAAACGCCGCCGCTTGGTTACGGCAGTTCGATTTGCTTATGTTCCCGCGATTCTTTGTACAAAATAATCGTACGGCCGATGACCTGAACGAGCTCCGCTTCCGCAGCCTCGGCCAGTTCTATTCCAAGCTCTTTCGGTTCCTCTAAGCAGTTATTCAGCACCGATACTTTCAACAATTCCCGAAGTTCGATCGCCTCGTTGATATGACGAACCAATTGCTCGTTAAGACCTCCCTTGCCGATCTGGAAGATCGCGTCAAGGTGATGGGCCTGCGAGCGCAAATAACGTTTTTGTTTGCCTGTCAGCATAAGTTTAATAAACTCCCTTTTTTTGAAAATGCCGCTGTCTATGGACGAACGGCTGTACTTATTGTTCTTTTACCCATATTGCATCTTGTTCTTTTACCTATATTGTATCAGCTGTTCATACTGTCCAATACCGCTTCTCGCATCGCTGCGATGGGAGCAGGCACACCTGTCCAATATTCAAAAGCGTAGGCCCCCTGGTAGACGAACATGCCAAGCCCCCCGTGGGTCTGACAGCCTTTCTCCCGCGCCAGACGCAGCAGCTTCGTTTCAAGCGGATTGTAGATCAGGTCACTGACAATCTCTGTGCCCCGAAGCGGAGCCGAATCAATCGGAACTTCGTCCATATGCGGATGCATGCCGACCGAGGTCGTATTGATCACGATATCCGCGTCCTGCAGCGCTTCTGCCGCACGGCTTGAAGGCAGTACGGCAATATCGGCGAGATCGCTCCATTCCCGGGCCAGCGCTTCCGCACGCTCTGTCGTCCGGTTCAGCAGCGTAATCCGCCCCGGAGCTTCCGACGCCAGCGCATAGACGATACCTCGGGCAGCTCCTCCGGCCCCCAGCACGACGATGCGGCGGCCCGCAAGTTCGGCCGCCGCCTCTTCCTTCAGGGAACGCACGTAACCGATCCCATCCGTATTGCGACCGATCAGACGTCCGCCTTCGTTTACAATTGTATTGACTGCACCGATCCGCCGAGCGTCCTCGTCCAACTCGTCCAGATAGCGCATCACATTTTCCTTGTGTGGAATTGTGACGTTAATTCCCCGGTATTCTTCTTCGCGTACCGTCCGAATAAAATCTTCCAGCCGATCGGGTGTAACGTGCAGTGCCGTATAGGATCCGACAATTCTCCGCTCGCGAAGTGCCGCTTGATGCATAACCGGCGATTTGGAATGAGCGATTGGATCGCCGATTACCCCGAGTTTTAACAGCCCTGTCATACCTTGATTCAACGCTCTTCCTCCTCGCCGGAATCACCGGTTTAGACCAGCGAACCACGCATAATGACTTTGACGCCTTTTGGCGCATGTACCGCTACTTTCGCTCCGCTCTGCCCGTTTGCTCTGATCCAGCCAAGGCCGGAGATAAACAAATCTTGAGCACCGCCCTTTGGAACCCGGAACTCATGGCGCGTCCATGCCGGCAGATCTTCCATATGCTCGCGCGACGGAGGCGTCAGCATCTCGCCTACATGCTCTGCATACAATTCGTCTGCACGACCGAGCTTCGTCCGGTGCAGCTTCAATGTTCCGCTCGTATAGAACGTAAACGATTGATGTTCGCCTGCGATAAAGTCGAAGCGTGCCAGTCCGCCGATAAACAGCGTTTGACCTTCGTTCAGCTGGTAAACGGCCGGCTTCAGCGGTTTCTCCGGCATGATCTTGACGAGATCGCCCGGCGTTACCAATTCCGTATAGCGGGAAGGGTATACGATTCCCGGAGTATCAACAATATAATGCCCGTCATCGAGCGGAATATTGACCATATCAAGCGTCGTTCCCGGATAACGGGAAACGGTTAACTCTTCATCAAGATCACTGTAGTCCGTAATCAGACGGTTGATCAGCGTCGACTTGCCGACATTAGTTGCGCCGACGACGTAGACGTCACGATCTCCGCGCCGATCAGCTACTTCCTGCAGCAGACGATCGAATCCGATATTTTTCTTTGCGCTGCACAGAATAATCTCTTCAGTTTTCAATCCAAGCTCTTTGGACTGTTTCTGCACCCAGTTCCGAACTTTGTTCCAATTCGTAACTTTTGGCAGCAGATCGATTTTGTTAACCGCCAGAATAACCGGATTGCTGCCGACAAAACGCTGCAGTCCGGTTATGACGCTGCCCTCAAAGTCGAACAGGTCGACAATATGAATGACCAGCGCTTTGCGGTCGCCAATCTGACCCAGCATGCGCAGGAACTCGTCCTGGTTCACCGCTACCGACGCCACTTCGTTATAGTTTTTGATACGGAAGCAGCGGCGGCAGATCTGCGCACCTTCTTCCTTGAGCATTGGAATATAGCCGATACCGGCCGGATCTTCCGTTTGCAGCGGAGCTCCGCATCCGCTGCAGCGGAGCACTGCGGAGCCTTCAAGTCTTTCCGTCATTTCTTCTTTTCCTCCTTGAGCCACTTGCCCATTTTGCGCAGACGCGCGATTGCGATCCGTTCGATCCGGCGATTAAACCGTGTACGCCAGCCTTCGTCGCCGATCGCAATCGGCAGCACCAGCACGGTAAATAAACCCAGCCGGTTGCCTCCAAGTACATCGGTCAACAGCTGGTCGCCAACGACGACGGTCTGCTTCTCGTTCAGTCCCATCAGCTTCATTGCCTTGCGGAAAGGAGCATGAGACGGTTTACGTGCCGCATGCACGAATTGAATATCCAGCGGCGTTGCGAAGACGGACACGCGGTTCATGTTATTGTTGGATACGATGACCAGTTGAAAACCCAGTTCCTTCACTTTGGCAAACCATGCGATTAGCTCCGGCGTAGCATTAGGGGCTTTCGCACCGACCAGCGTGTTGTCGAGATCAGTTACGATTCCCCGATAGCCGCGCTTGTATAAATCCTCCAGATCGATATCGAATACCGTATCGACTTGTAATTTTGGCAGCAGTGTTTCGAACAAATTACGGTCACCTCGTTAGACTCTATCCCGAAATTCACAGCAAGAAGTCGTAATTCCGGTATAGTCTCGTAGTCTTTAAATTCAAACTATATCACAGCAAACGCTTCGCGTCAGCTATTGGATTGCGGCAAACTTGGCGAAACGGGATAATAACCTTTCCAACCCTTCTTGAGCTCCGATGCAAGACGATGCATTTGCGTCCATTCTTCTTCCGTAATACGTTCCGGACTGTAACGAGCTTTTTCAAACAAGGCCAAGATCGGAACCATCGCAGCTTCCGCTCCCGTAACTTTGCCGTCCCATCGTCTTACCGATTCGCGAAGCGTTTCGTGTTGTTCGCGTTTTAGTCCTTTGCGCTTCAGAAAGCGCAGAACGTTCTCCGTTTCCAACACAATCTTCTGATCCGCAGTCAGCGGTCCTCCCATGCGCAGACCCATTAAGAAGAAGTAAATGGCCTGCCTACGAAGCCAGAGCAGATAGATGCCCCAAGCTGCGACGACAACCGCCGCCGAAGCGACAACAATCGGCACAACATTCGACTCTGTTTCCTGCGGTTCGGCAACAGCCGCTTTTTCAGGCTCTTCTTCCGGCTGGACCGGCTCACGCTCAGGCTGTTCCGTGACTTCTTCATCAGCCGGCGCAGAAGCTTCCTGCAGCAGCGGCATAGTGAATCCTTTTGTCGCTTCGACCGGTACCCAGCCATAGCCGCCGAAATAAACTTCTGCCCAGGAATGGGCATTGGCGTTTGTCACTTCGAACTGCTGACTATTTTCGCTAAAACGCTCCGGCATATCTCCGACAGCGGGGTTGCCGGGGGAATACCCTTTGACCCACCGCGCGGGAATCCCCTGCGAACGGGCCATCATGACCATCGCGCTTGAAAAGTAATCGCAGTAGCCTTCCTTGATATCAAACAAGAAGCTTTCGACGAAGTCGTCGCTCTGGCGGCGCGACAGCGTCGGGGTATTCGTATACTTGAAATTCATCTGCAGATACTGCTGCAGCAAATACGCTTTCTCATAAGGCGTCTCGCCCTTGGCCGTGATTTCGGAAGCCAAATCCGTAACCCGCTGCGGGAATCCGCGCGGAATCTGTACATAGCGCGGATCAACGCCATTCGGATATAAGTCCTCATACGTCGCCTTTTTGAGATCGTCTACCGGAATGACCGGCACTTCGGACGTAATGGTATACGTCTTCGGATACACCGTTGTTCCGCGGCCGGCGCGTTCCTGCCAATGCAGTTCGCTCTGTTCGGGCTTCCACTGCATACGGGAATCGCCGTTCTCAACATTCTCAACATCGATGCTTTCCACTCGGTCAATGGAGTAAGCGCCGAACAGCACCGGATAACTTGTGTCCGTCTGCATCGTAATCCGCTGAGTAACGGTCTTGGTCGGCATTAGCGGAGCCGCTTCGCGTTCAAGCCGCTCATTGCTCGCAACGTCTTCCAATGCGCCCCAGCCGCTATCGGCATCCCAACCGCTGCCGGTATACGTCATTCTTGTTTCGCCGCGCCAATAACTGCGCTCGGTCGATTCGACTGTCATAACCGGCGTGAAATCAAAGTTAAATCCTCCGCCCAACTGTCCGTCTTCACGGCTGTATCCGGAAGCGGATGCCTGGCTCTGCAGGAATCCGCCTGCATTAAACGCTACGTTCGATGTGCCCTTTATCTGCCTCCAAGCCGTATACGGGTCCGTCAGCACCGGCTGCACAAACGGCATATTGACACCCGCTAAGATCACCAGCGAAAATACGACGGCTGTATTAATCAGCAGCTTGAACGGATTACGACGAAGCGCATTCCAGCCTCTTGGAAAACGGGTCTGGAAACGGCGGAAATGGTCACATACCAGCCAGCCCATCGTCGCGAAGACAACCCAAGCCACCTGCTTCCACAGCGGAACCATGGTAAATGAATCCAGTGCAGCCATCGGTACAATGTTCAAAAAAGCAAAAACGAGTATGCGCCGCTGGCTGTTTATGAATCGAATACAGAATTCGAACAGCAGCCAGGCAAGCAGAGCGAACCAAACATAAGGAAAGATTGCTTCGGAAAAACGTTCCGCCCGCAGCGCCAAATTTCCGGTTGGCTCAAAAACATGATAACGCTCCAGCGTCGTATACATCACAACTACAAAAACTGCTGCCTTCAATCCAAGACGAAACCATGAAAAATTAGGCAGCAGTACATGGATGACGGCTACCGCCGTCAGTACTCCCAGCACAAGCGCGTTCGTTTCGTCGAACCAGATGGTGCGTGTATAGGTAAGCCATTGAATGGCAACAATCATGAGCCAGACGGCAGATACCGCCATATACCAGGATGACCTGAACGATTCGGCCCACTTTTTCATCGGGTTCCTCCCTCCAATACGGCAGGCAGCTCATCCAGGCTGCCCGCTCGATAAGCGGCGATTCCCTTAGCCCGCAGCGAAGAAATCCACTGACGGTCTGCGGCTGCGCCTTCTCCTTCAGAAGCCGAAGCTTCAGTAATTTGAATGTGACAAAAACTCATCTGATGCGTCTGTGCAAAGCGTACCAATTCCATAATAGGTCCGTTAGAGAGAGGCGTAACCAGCACGAGCACCGATCCCTTGGGCAGACGCGGCAGTGCCGTCTCAAGGCTGGCAAGCAGCGACCCTTTGCCCTTCGGATCTAGATCGACCAAATGATCCATCAAATGATGAAGCTTGGAACGGCCCTGTGCCGGTTCAAAAACATGGACGGTCTGTCCGATCGAGCATAACCCTATCGGAATCGCTTGGCGGCCTCCGTATTCCAGCAGTGAAGCCGCTGCGGATACCGCCGTCTCGAACTGCCTGGCAGAACGGTAATGCTCCTCGAATGTGTCGAGCACAAGCATCGTTTTCGGAATCGATTCGTATTCAAATTCTTTCGACTTCCATTCTCCGGTTCGGGCTGTTGCATTCCAGTGAATCCGCGAAATCCGGTCACCATATACGTAATCCCGAACACCGCCTATTTGATTGGTTTCGCGTCCGGAAACATTGCCGATCGATTGAGGACCGAGCAGCCGATTGCGGCGGTCAAGCAGTTCCCATTTTGCAATATAAGCCGTCCGCGGCAGTACACGAAACTCCCCGCGTGCCGCAAACGAACCTCTATGCTCGATAAGCCCGAAAATATCTTCGGTCACACACTCCGTTTCGGAGAATGCATAGCGCCCCCGTTCGAGCGGAGGCGTCTGGAAGAGCAGTTCGCCGCGTCCGTTCATGCTCGGAACGAGGCTTTCCTCAAATGACCAAGTTTCACCGCTGTGACGCTTGAGCGTCTCACGCACAATGACATAAGGCAGAGGCAGAAAGCCCGGAATTTCAAGCCGCAGTCGGACTCTGATCTGGTCGCCGGCATGCAGAACGCCCCCCCACTCCCCAAGATCACCCGAGAACTGCCGTTCACCGCGGGCGCGGCCGATTCCGTTAAGTCCGCCAAAAAGCAAATACAAGCCGAAGAGCGTAACCATTGCAAACAGCATAATTGACGTTTTTCCGCCCTGGAAGAGCAGGTAAAACAAACAGCATATCCATACCGAAAGCAGCAGCGACATTTTTGCCGGAGACAGCTTCGGTTTAAAAAAATCCCAGATCCCCCGCATTCCTTAACGCCCCATTGCAACCGGTACGCTGCTCGCCGCGAGCAGATTGCGGATCAGCGATTCGGCGTTCAGACTGTCAAGCCGGGCTTCCGGACGAATCAGGATACGGTGCGGCAGCACATACGGTGCCAATTCTTTAATATCGTCGGGAAGCACAAAATCCCGTTCATTGATAAAAGCATAGGCTTTGGCGGCCAGCATAAATGAGATCGAAGCGCGCGGACTTGCACCCAGCAGTACTGACGGATGCTCGCGGGTAGCTCGGATAATTCCCAGCATATAGGAGGTAACTGCATCGTTCATATGAACATCGCGCACTTCACGCTGAATTTGCGCAATCTTCGCCATATCGGTCACCGCCTGCAGTTGGTCCGCCGGTTGGCCTACTCGGTTGGCACTGATCAAGCTTTTTTCCGTTTCAAGATCCGGATAACCCATGTGCAGTTTCATCATAAAACGGTCGAGCTGTGCTTCCGGCAGTACGTAGGTACCTTCAAAGTCAATTGGATTCTGTGTAGCGCAGAGCATAAAGGGATGCGGAAGCGGGTGCGTCTCCCCATCGACCGTTACGCTGCGTTCCTCCATGGCTTCAAGCAGCGCGGACTGCGTTTTGGTCGTTGCACGGTTGATTTCATCAGCCAGCAGAATATGAGACATGATAGGTCCCGGACGAAACTGAAAACGTTCTTCTCGGGGATGATAAATCGAAACTCCTGTGATATCGGTCGGCAGAAGATCGGGGTTGCACTGAACGCGGCGGTATACGCCTTCCATCGTGCGCGCTAATGCTTTGATCAGCTGCGTTTTCCCGGTGCCGGGCACGTCTTCGATCAGCACATGGCCTCCGGCGAGCATCGCAGTCATCAACAATTTTATCTCAAAGGTTTTCCCTAATATGCATGATTCGAGATTGGTTCTTACTGCAGTAACAATCTGCATGGATTCGGAACTTACGGACATATAGACAACCTCCTAAGTCATTCTCTTGCGGAATACTTAAATTGCGAATTGGCCAGGTGACCAAAGGTATTCACTACATTATTGAAACCGTACAAAATCGTACAAATCGAACAAAATGCCGAACGAATTTATACAGCAGACAGGACGGCGGAACTTTCCAAATAAGGGAATAGGCCGCCGAAAAAGGTATGCCTATATATTGTACATGATCGAAGCACCGAAAGCACATATCCACCCCGAAAAAGCGTTTTTGCCGCCAAAATCGTGACAATTTCTTTTCGACCCTGCATACTGGAAAGATAGCGGACGCGGAGTTTCCGCGTTCTTATTTTCTGATGGGAGAGTGCATGCATGAATAACGAGACACTGGCATTGTTCAAAGAACTTACCGAATTTCCGGCAGCTCCGGGATTTGAGCGCGATCTGCGCGCAGTAGTGAAGGAAAAGCTATCTGCCTACACACAGGAATTTGTGCAGGATCGGATTGGCAGTCTGTTCGGCGTTATGCGCGGTCAGGAGGAAGGACCGAAAGTCATGGTCGCAGGTCATTTCGACGAAGTTGGATTTCTTGTAAATGGAATCACGGAAACCGGTCTGGTACGTTTCCAGCCGCTCGGCGGTTGGTGGAGCCAAGTTGTTCTGGGGCAGCGTCTGCAAATCATTACCGAAAACGGTCCTATTGTCGGTGTAGTCGGCTCGACGCCAAAGCATCTACTCGGAGAAGCCGAAGCGAATCGTCCTGCAGACCTTAAGACCATGTATATTGACCTGGGAGCCGACGACCGCGCCGAAGCGGAAAGTTTCGGTATTAAGGTCGGTCAGCAGGTTCTGCCGATCTGCGAATTCACCCCCTTGTCCAATCCGAAAAAAATTATGGCCAAAGCTTGGGACAACCGTTACGGTGTCGGTCTTGCCATTGAATTGATGAAAGAACTGCACGGGGAGCAGCTGCCGAACACTCTCTACAGCGGCGCCACCGTTCAAGAAGAAGTAGGGCTGCGCGGCGCGAGAACGGCAGCCAACCTGATTCAGCCGGATATTTTCTTTGCCCTTGATTGCAGTGCGGCAAATGATATGACCGGAGACCGGAATTTGTTCGGACATTTAGGACAGGGAGCGCTGCTGCGTATTTTCGATCCGACCATGATTACCCATCGCGGCCTGCTGGAATATGTACAGGATACGGCGTCCACGAATAAGATCAAAGTGCAGCCGTTCATTTCCCCGGGCGGAACCGATGCAGGTCAGGTTCATCTTAACGGAATCGGTGTACCGTCGACTGTCATCGGCATCTGCGGACGCTATATTCATACCTCATCGTCCATTATTCATACCGACGATTATGCTGCGGCTAAAGAACTTTTGGTTCGTCTTGTCCGTGGAATGGATCGAACAACACTGAATACCATTATCGAACGGGCTTAAAAGCAAGCAAGTTTCGTTCAAAAAATGAAATTTTTATTTTTTTGAGTTTTGGTTCTTAAAAACCATCAGAAAAAGACATATACCATCCGATATAAGTCTTAAGGGGTGGTTTTAGTGGCAACCAAAGGACAAACATTTTGCAAGTATAGCTATGAAACAAAGCTTAGAGCTGTCCAAATGCGTATGGACGGGATGACTAAAAAGCAGGTGGCGAAAGAGCTCGGCATATACGATCTCAATCGTCTGAAGATTTGGATGCGAAAATATAAAGCTGAAGGTGAACTAGGTCTAATTGACCATAGAGGCAGACGCGAAGAAACGTTCATGGTACAGGAATTCGCTGAAAGCGAAATGACTGCTCAAAGCGTTTGAAGCATTTTCGCTCAAATTTTCCTTTCTTTCACGCACAAGGAGCGGCAGACCCGAATCCAAGCTGAGATCAGCCGGGGAAGCCGCTTTTTGGCGTGTGCTTACAAGGTTTTCATTCGAATCCATTGACGAATCTTCGTGAATCCAGGAAGATAAACGAAAAATCCGCTCTACGCACACGTTCATCTTACAAGCATTGAGCATAAATGGAGGCCATCTCATGGTTGCCGAATTTTTTTCATCTTTCGTTTCCGAACCATTTTCGGTATTTTCTCAATCTCATCTGATCGCTTTGATCCTTTTTGTATCAGCTGCATCGTTATTATTTGCTTTACGATACAAAATCCGTTCTGATCCGAAAATCGCTTCTGCTCTGCGCCTAACCTTGCTGGGCATCTTGATTCTGTCGGAAACAGCTCTTCATATCTGGTATGTCGTGCAGGGGGTATGGGATGCCCGTTACACGCTGCCGCTCGAATTATGCAGTCTCATGCTGCTGGCAGCCATTCTGATGCTAATTACCCGCAGCCGATTTCTTGCCGGCATTGTTTTTTTCGCTGGAATTGGCGGAGCCTTGCAGGCACTCATTACGCCAAATCTGGCATACGATTATCCGCATTTCCGCTTTGTGCAATTTTTTATTGCTCATGCGGCAATCATTCTGTCCGCCTTGTACATGATCTGGATTGAACGTTTCCGTCCGACATGGCGGACCATTATTACAGCCATGCTGACGCTGAATGCGATCGCTTTGACGGTTTATCTGCTCGATCTGCTATTAAACGCCAATTATATGTTTTTGCGTGGCAAGCCGGATACACCATCCGTTCTCGATAGGCTCGGCAATTATCCGACTTATATTTTGGCCGCAGAACTATTGGCCTTAGGTACTTTTACCTTCTTGTATATCGTCTTTTTCTTGATTCCGGATATGCTGCGGCGCAATCGAAATTGATGCTGCTTTTCATTTGGTCCTATCCGGTTCGGACATGTACGCAAACTTTACAGCAGTGACTCGGCGCCATCCACATAAATCTCTGTTCCGCTGACGTGCGAAGATTCCTCGGAAGCAAGGAACAACACCAATTTGGCGACTTCTTCGGGCTTACCAGGTCTGTCTTCCAAAGGATGGCTGCCTTCCGGATATTCAACCGGAATCTCGATTTCTTTTAAATCTTCGCTAGGGAATGTATTCTTGCTGATATTTGTATCGATAGCACCTGGGCAAATGACATTTACCCGAATTTTGTAACGTCCCAATTCAAGCGCCGCCATTTTGGCAAAAGCGACCTGTCCCGCTTTGGATGACGAATACGCCGCAAAGCCTGTGCCCGAGAATGTCCGGTTGCCGTTAATTGAACTTGTAATAATGACACTGCCGCCTTGTTTTTTCAGATAAGGAATAGCGTATTTGACCGTAACGAACGTACCGCGAAGATTTGTCTCAAGCGTCTTGTTCCAATCTTCGACCTCCATCGTTTCGATCGGCGCTGCTGCACCGTTGATTCCCGCGTTAGCAAATACAACGTCAATCCGGCTCCATTTTTCTCCAACTTTAGTGATAGCGTTTTCTACAGACTGCGCATCAGATACATCGCATTCCAGAATAAACGCTTCACCGCCCGAAGCTTCAATCTCTTTTTGCGTTTCCTCTGCCGTATCGGCCGTCAGTTCCAGCAAAGCTACCTTCGCGCCTTCTCGGGCAAAACGAATAGCGCTTGCTTTACCAATTCCTGAACCTGCTCCCGTTACTACCGCTACTTTTCCTGCCAGTGCTTCCGTTGTCATGATGTGAATCCTCCCTTGTCATGTTGAGTCCTACTGGATGGGCAAGCTTTCCATTATGTATCGGTAACCCGCCGACTTTTCAATGAACCACATCACAGACGAAAACGTAAAAAAATGGTTTTCCCTCTCTCCCTGCAGCTTATTGCGCAGCTCCAATAAATATGATAAATTGAACGAGTGCTTGAGAACGAGTATCATTATCCCGAGATTGATTTTCATTATTTTGAGATTGAAATTCATTATATCGAGACTGAATTTCATTATCTTGACAATGAATATCATCCTCACTAATTCCGAACATTTTCAGTGATTTTATTGCTGAATATTCATATTTTTCGAAAAAAGCGGGTTTTAAACCGGCTTATTTGTGTTATATTTGATACATAAGTTTTGTTGCTCTGACGGTTAGTCTGCAGCAAAAATTCTATGTATACGGAGGTTTTCACTATGTCTGAGATCAAATGCCAAGTATCGGAATGCATTCAATGGGATGACAACAATTGTACGGCCGAGAAAATCGAAGTTGTCTTTGCTCCTGATCACACTGCTGAATGCACAACATTTGAAGAAAAGCAGGAAGCCTAAGCTCCATAGGATTGTAATGTTCGGTTTTTCCACAGAGAAGCGAGCAGCAGCATGAATAAAAAAGAAGCGGTCCCTATCGGGAACCGCTTCTTTTTTATGGCTTTTCTTTTTCTTAATTTTCTTTTTCTAAAAGCTGCGGCTCTTAAGATTGAGTCGGTAATCGGTAAACCGCCGATTGGTAGGGCAGCAGATGAAGCCTGCACCCTTTTTCAGTTAACCGAAAAGGCCGATCATCCAGCAAATCGCTCCTTTCGCCCACCCAACTGCCGAGCAGCAGTTCTTCGGTTTTGGCCAGATAAGCCCACTCGGCATTGATATTACATTCGCGCGCCTGCTCAGAAAAGTTGACCAGCACCAGCCAGCGTTCATCTTCCGTCTCACGAATATAGGCGAACATCCATTCATCTTCCAGCGGCACCATGATCAGGTCGCCCCGAGTCGGCACAGGAGACTGTTTGCGCAGTTCAATCAGTCGGCGATAGTGGTTGAATACCGATAAAGGATCGTTCTGTTCATCTTCCGCATTTGCTTCACGGCCTTCGGGATTCAGTGGAATCCACGGTGTACCGGTAGTGAAGCCGGCCTGCTCTCCGCGCGTCCAGTGCATTGGCGAACGCGCACCGTCACGGCTGCGGGCATGCAGACTTGCCAATACGTCATCATGCGATTCACCTTTGCCTGTGAGCCGCTTGTACGCAGCCACCGTAGCTTTGTCCCGATAATCGTTGGGCGAGCGGTAATTGGCATTAGGCATGCCCAATTCTTCTCCCTGATACACAAGCGGTGTACCCGGCAGCGTGTGCAGGAATGTCCCGATCGCTTTTGCCGCCGCTTCGTTCAATCCTTTTGAATTCCCTTTCTGTCGGTCCAAGCGTTGGCCAAACAATGTCCCTACCATACGCGGATGATCATGTGTGTTCAAATACAAAGCATAGCTGCCGCGCCCGAATACTTCTTTGTGCCAACGAACGATACTTTCCTTGAGCATTGCAGGCGTCCAATCAGGATCAATTTTCCACGGATCTCCGAAATCCTTGCCTAATCGGATCAGCTCCATCTGAAGCACCATATCCATCTCTTTTCGCTCAGGCGCTGTGTAACGGACAACTTCTTCCATCGTAACCGTCGGAGCTTCACCCAACGTCAGCGTACCGGGGTAGCGGCCGAACGTCTCATCGTGGAGCTCTCGCAGCAGTTCATGAATTCGAGGACCGTTTTTATAAAACTGCTGACCTCTCGGATGCCGGGCATCTTCGGGAGCATTCGGAAAGGCCGGGTCTTTCGAAATCATGTTGATCGCATCCAGGCGAAATCCATCCACTCCCTTGTCCAACCAAAAAGTGATCATCCGGTAGATATCCCTGCGCATCGCTTCACTTTCCCAATTCAGATCCGGCTGCTTCTTATCGAAAATATGCAGATAATATTCGCCTGTCCTCTCGTCGAATTCCCATGCCAATTCTTCCGAAAAAGAACGCCAGTTATTCGGAGGACCCCCGTCTTCCCCTGCAGGTCTCCAAATATAATAATCGCGGTAAGGATTGTCCTTCGACAACCTGGACTGCTCAAACCACTCGTGTTCGTCCGACGTATGATTGATCACAAGATCCATAATCAGTTTGATACCGCGCTCGTGCAGCTTGGCGATCAATTCCTCCATCTGTTCCATCGTCCCGTAGGCTTCGTGGATCTTATAATAGTCGCGAATATCATAGCCATTATCTTCCATTGGGGAGTCACACACCGGACCGATCCATACTGCGCTTACACCAAGCTCCGCCAGATAATCGACTTTTTCCAGCATTCCGCCAATGTCGCCCCAACCATCACCATCGCTGTCTTTGAAGCTCGGCGGGTACAGCTGGTACAACACGCCTTCTTTCCAATAAGCCTCTTCCTGATCTCGTTCAACTTCTCCTGCTATTTCCCGCTCTGCTTCCATCGTTCTCCTCCTCATTTTTTGGCCCGTTCACTTCCTCCGCCTGCGCGGCTCCTCCGTCCTTCTTTGTAGGGGATAACCGGAAATGGAGCAGGTTAAACAAACGATACCGACCAGAATGAAGAACATCCCGACAAAAAGAACCCGAGAAATATTCCCGAGTTCTTTTTGTACTACCGTTTGGTCTGCCGAAAGCATAGAGCTTCTATTCGAATCTCTAACATCTCCAAACCTTAGATACCGGCCCCGCGGTCACTTCCGTTTTTCGGTGCCTGCGTCCCATCATATTCGTCCGAAGAATCGCTGTCGGAAATTTCTTCCTGATTCACAGCATTTGTGTCCGAGTCCGCAAACTCATTCGTTTCCGCTGCAGCTGCTGCATCTTCAAGCGTATCGACATCATTTACACTTTCTTCATTTACGCTTTCTTCATCTACTACGCTTTCTTCATTTCCGCTCTTTTCGCCTTCGTCTGAAAGATCACCGTTTAAGGCCTCCGCTTCCTTCCTCTCTGCCGCTTCCTGCTCCAGGCGGGCAAATCTTTCCTGTTCGGTTGGAATGTCGGACTCCTCCAGCGCTTCGGCAGATACGCGGTATTCGCCGCTGCGAATCCGAATACGAACCCAATCTCCGGTAATCGCACCGAGATCGATGTAACGGTCGGCCGCGATGTCTTTCTTTTCCCATTCTTCGTGACGGACAATAAAGCCCAAGCTCGTCACATCCGGAGCTACTTCCAGCAGAGCAGCTGCAACGCCGTCTTGATTGTCGATGAAATCGACGCGACGGCTGCCGAACGAAGCACCCCACATCCATAGATTCCAGCCCGAATAATCGCGGTCCTCACGCTCGTATTCCATAATCAATCTGCGCGGCGTATATTCGCTTACTTCCAGCGCTAACTGTGCCTGTACCCCATCCCCGAATACGGAAATAACGGCACGTCCCGGCCGAATGCCCGTCACTCGGCCGGCCTGGTTGACCGTCGCGATGCTGACATCGCTCGAACGCCATTCCAAGCGGGAAGCGGACATCGGGTTACCGAACGGGTCTTTCGGTTCGGCAAGCAGTTTCAAGCCGCGGCCGACATAGAGGCGTCGTGCCCCTTCTTCCATCGAAATCACGATCTGATGCACAGTTCGGCGTTCGATTAAAATTGCCGTGCTGCTTCGCATATCGCCGCATACAGCCGTAATCAACGCGCGGCCCATGCCGATCGTCCATGCGGAACCGTCGCGCCGAATGATCATTTTTTCCGGGTCCGAAGAATGATAGGATACTTCGGCTTCCGGCATCCGTCTGCCCCGCTGATCGCGCACAGTCGCATGCAGGAACAGCTTTTCGCCCGGCTGGACAACCCCCGGCATGTTTTCCCATTCGAGCAGCGAAGGCTCAGGGATGTAATCATCCTCTTCGTCATACAGCACCATGCTTGATAAAGCCGGTACCCGTACAAAATCTGCCGTTTCTCCAAGCACTTTCGTACCTGCGCGGCGACCATCTACTACAATCTTCCACGGCCGCCCGCGTGCAGGCAGCTCGATCGTCTGCTCGGATTCTGTGGCATTGTGAACAACGGCAATTGTTCGCCACAGATCACCGCCGGCATGGTCGTTCAGTGTAAATCCGATCACGCCGCCATGCATACGGAATACGTCCATATGTTTTTCGATATCGCCGCGCGTCTTCAGCCGGAATGCCCGGTGAGAGCGTCTCAACTCGATTAAGCCTTGGATATATTCGCTGACAACGTGGAAGCGGTCCTTATTTTTCCAACGAATGGCATTGACTGCATCGGGGCTGCGATAGCTGTTATGGTCGCCAAATTTGCTGCGAAGCATCTCATCTCCGGCGCTGATAAACGGTACACCCTGTGCAGTCAATACCAAGCCATAGGCGAGCAGCTGTCTTTTGACCAAATCATGTTCCAATGGATCCTCGCCTACAATACGGTACGGGTCGCAGGCCTTCACCGCTTCCGCAGCGGAAATGCCCGACGCCGGCTTGCCATTGTCAAACTCGATTAGTCCTGCGGCCTCCCATTGTCCACGGGATTTGACCAGCTTGTCCCATAGAATGAGATTGTCATGCGCTGTTACGTAATTGATGCTCTCTGCGGGCTCTGCAGCGAAGTCGTGGACCGAACCCCGTATTCCTTGGGCGATCTCACCTTCCTTGCCCGGCGCACCGCTGACGAAGCCGGTACCCCAACCGTCGCCGTCTCCTTTGAGCGCATTGCGGAAATTGTCGTTGAATACGGCAAATCCTCCGCCCTGCTGGGCTCCTTTGAGTGTCAGTTCGCGCAGCGGCGAATCAAGTGCTGTCCACGGTTCCCCGTAGATAAGGATCGTTGGGTCGACCTTTTCATGCAGTACGGAAGCGATTGTTCGCATCGTCGTCGTATCGATCAATCCCATCAGATCGAAGCGGAAGCCGTCAATATGATATTCTTCTGCCCAATACAGCAGCGAATCGAGAATGTATTTGCGCACCATCGGCCGCTCTGTCGCCAGTTCATTGCCTACACCGGAGCCATTGCTAAGCTGTCCATACTTGTTGAAACGGTAAAAGTATCCCGGTACAACCGGATCAAAAGGCCCGTCTGACACCGAAAAAGTATGATTGAACACGACGTCCACCACAACTCGAATTCCACGGGCATGCAGCGCCTGAACTAACTTTTTAAGTTCACGGATGCGTGCCTCGGGATTATGCGGGTCGGACGAGTAGGAACCTTCCGGGATATTATAGTTTTGAGGATCATAACCCCAGTTGTACGTTTCCGGCGTAACGTCGCATTCGTTAACGGTACAGAAATCATAAACCGGCAGCAGATGCACATGCGTGACGCCAAGCTCTTCCAGATGGTCAATGCCGACCGTACGTCCTTCTTTCGTTCGAATACCGCTCTCGGTAAAAGCCAGATACTGTCCCGAATGATTCATTTTCGCATCTTCCGAGGACGAAAAATCGCGCACGTGCAGTTCGTAGATCACCGAGTCGACTGCATGGCGCAGCGGCGGACGGATATCATTTTCCCAACCCTGTGGATCGGTGCGCTTCATATTTACAATTGCGTCGCGCTGCCCGTTGGCCGAACCCGCTCTTGCATAAGGATCGACTACATAATTGCTGTTCTCATGCTCACCGATCTTGTAAGTAATGTGATACATATAGTAGTAACCTTCAAGATCTCCGGGTACAACGATACTCCATACCCCGTACTCGTCTTCTTCCATCAGCAGCTCACGACCGCCGCGGTGATTGGTTACTCGGCCGTGCTCGTCGTATTCCCCGGCATCTTCATAGATTGCTACCCGCACCTTTTCGGCGCCGGGTACCCACACTTTGAACGTACAATACTGCGGGGAAAACGTTAGTCCAAGATCCCCGTAAGGATAAGCTTCGAAATCAGGACAATCCAATGTATCGTTAAAGCTCAGCGTATCGGCCATATCCGTTCACCCCTTGTTCGAGTTCTTCACTTTTCCTGTTTGCCTAACTCCCTATATATTGGACGCAAAAAGTGTTTCGGACGCACAATCTTTATACTTTATCATTGTAAAATCGAGTTATACGCTATTAAAAAACGAAGTGTCAACGACACTTCGTTTCTAATCATGGTCCGCCGGACAAAGCCTATTCGCTGTATCCGCCGGAATCTAATAACAAAAGAAATCATATCCGTTGACTGTCAGATTTTGAATTCTATCGTATTTCAATTTCTATTTGTGTTTTGATTTTTATTGTATCTCAGTTTCTACGGTATCGTTTTTTCGTTTCTATTATGAATTTTTCACTTATAGAATTATTCAGCTACTCTCAAACCTAGAATGACCAAATCCCGCTCAATGCCGTCGAGTACTGCAACCCGAGGAAGATTGGCCCACGATTCGAATCCATATTTGCGCAGCAATCTCAAGCTTGGCTCGTTGTGTCCAAAAACAAAGCCAAGCAGTGTATGGACGCCGAGCGCCGGACTTTCGGCAATTGCTTTCTCCAACAGACGACTGCCTGCTCCTGTACCTCGCAGCGATTCGTCAACATAAATGCTGACTTCCGCCGTTGCATCGTAGGCTGGGCGGCCGTAAAACGACTGCAAACTGATCCAAGCCAGCACTCGTCCGTTTTGCCGCATGACCCAGAGCGGACGGCGTGAAGGTTCATGCTCCTCGAACCAAGCATGCCGACTTTCCACTGTAATCGGTTCAAGGTCCGCGGTAACCATGCGGCCCGCAATCGTTGAGTTGTATATATCCACAATCGCAGGCAGATCTTCGAATCTGGCCAGCTCGATTGCCGGCATTTCGTTGGATGTTATTTCGTTGGATGTCATTTCGTTTGGTGTTGTCATATTTATATCCCCCATTATTGGATCGTTAAAATTCAAACTCGGAAACCGAAAGTGAGCCGTCTCAACTCAGGCCGACTTCTTTCTCGCTCCACTCCCACAGTTTGGCGGCCGTATCGTCGTCTTCGGCCTTTCGGTCTAGACGCTTCGGTCTGCTGCGGTAAAAATATTCTCGGGAAACTCCCTCGACTTCCGGACTATCGGCAAGATAGACAGCCGTCGATGCCCCTTCTTCAGGTGTCTGAAACGATGGCAGCCTGCCCAGCGCACGATAGACGCCCTGACCGAAGCCGGTTCCCCGGTTCACGCCAAGCTGTGTCAATACCGCACCGGGATGCAGCGCATTGACCGCGATACCTGAATCGTAGACACGCAGCGCCAGCTCGCGTGCGAACAAAATATTCGCAAGCTTGGATTGACCGTACGACTTCACGACATTGTAGCTCTTGCGCATATGCGGATCATCGAAATGAATGCGTCCCGCTTTGTACGCGCCGGATGCAACTACAACGATCCGTCCCTTTTCGGAGTTTGCAATCAAATCCAGGAGCAGATTGGTCGCCAAAAAATGTCCCAGGTGATTAACGCCGAGCGCTAATTCAAAACCATCTCTGGTCTCCTGCCGTTTGAGACTTACGACGCCCGCATTGTTAATCAGCACATCCAGAGCGGAAATCCGCCCGTGTACGTCTTCCGCGAAATGTCGAATCGAAGACAGATCAGCAAGGTCGCACAGCACCAGTTCAGCCGATCCCGGTCCGCCGGTCTCTTCCACTTTGCGCAGCGCTTCTTCGCCGCGTTCACGGCTCCGGCAGGCCATCAATACCCGGTATCCCCGCTTCACCAGTTCAGCCGAAGTCGCCAGTCCCATTCCTGAATTCGCGCCGGTTACAAGTGCCGTTTTTGCGGTCAATTTGCTCTCTCCCTTCGCATCGTTCAGACTGTCATGCAGCACGCCAACTTATCCCCAATCATAAACCAGCTTCCTGCCCTCTGACAATCAAATATATGACAAAAAACCCGTGCTTCATGCACGAGCTTTTATGTCAAAACTTACCGCTTCCATTTAAAAATTCGTGGAAACCTCTATTCCTGCTCTGCTTGGTACTGCTCCGGCGTCATCAGGCCGGCCAGCAGCTCTTCCGCTTCGCCATTCGGTTGAATTTCTATCATCCATCCGTCGCCGTACGGTGCACTGTTCACAAGCTCAGGTTCGCCTTCGAGCGCTCCGTTAACGGCCGTGATCGTGCCGCCGACCGGACAGAACAGATCCGAGACCGTTTTGACCGATTCGATGGAACCGATGCTGCCCTCCGCTTCTACCGACGCGCCTTCTTCCGGCAGTTCGACAAATACAATATCGCCAAGCTGATGCTGGGCAAAATCGGTAATGCCGAGACGTAGGTTGCCGTTCTCAAGCTTTTCCACCCATTCATGATCCTTGGTATAGTACAGGCCCGCTTTCACTTCGCTCATTGTCAGTTTCGCTCCATTTCACTATATTGCCGAACATTCGGCTGTATCAAACTTTTTCATGTTCGGGATTTTTCTGCGCTTTTAGCTTAATTCAGCCTTTTTCACATGTCAATGTTCCTCACAATATTTTTTCACGAAACTTAATCTTTTGTTGACAACATGCATGCGCATCCCTTAATAATTAGGATAAAGCATTTGATCCACATTTGGCAAAAAAACGAACGTTCGACAATACGTACATAGGCGAATGAAAGCATAGGGAGAGAGCATCGGAAGCGAGAGCTTTGCGGATGCCGCCGAAGGAGTAAGCCGAATGCGGCGCTGAAGAAGCGCTTGCGGTGAATCTCTCAGGCAAAAGGACCTTTGCCGGACGCCACTCTGGAGAGCATCCGCGCGATCAGGCACATGCCCGGTACGCAGGCGGATCACCCAAGGGGAAACCCGTCCGTCACCTTGACCGAGCTCGCTCAAGGTAAAAGGCGGGGTAACTCTCAGGTATCAAGGACAGAGCCCTTTCGATCAAGCCCTTCTTTCCGATTGCGGAAAACGGGCCGATCTTTGGGGACCTGTCCTTTTTTGTGCGATTGTTCCGATGGATTGCTGCGATATTGCTGTGATGATATGGAAACTGCAAACAAAGACCAATTCGATTAGAAACCCAATTCGATTAATAAGGAGACCACCTAACGATGACTTCTCTCAAGCGTACCCCGCTCTATCCGCTATATGCGGAAACCGGAGAACCCCGCTGTATCGACTTTGGCGGCTGGGAACTGCCTGTGCAGTTCTACGGCATTCAAAAAGAACATGAAGCCGTGCGTGAACGTGCAGGATTGTTCGATGTTTCGCATATGGGCGAGTTTATGCTTGAAGGCCAAGACGCCTGCCCTTTTATCTCCCGTCTAACAACCGGAGATATCGAATCGCTGGAAATCGGACAGGCCGTATACACATTTATGTGTTACGAAAACGGCGGCGTAGTGGACGATCTGATCGTTTATCGGATTCAAGACAACAAATATATGCTGGTCGTCAATGCCGGGAATATCGACAAAGACGCGGAATGGATCAAGTCACACAAGCCTGAATCGGTTGAGTTCCGCGACCTGTCCGAAGGAACCGCACTGATTGCACTGCAGGGTCCGGCTGCGCTGGAGATTCTCAAGAAAGTGTGTGACGAACCTGCGCTGAACACTCTCAAGCCGTTTCACTTTATCGAAACGGGTATATTTGAAGGCACGATGGCGTACATTTCTCGTACCGGCTATACCGGTGAGGATGGTTTTGAAATCTATGCCGCTGCCGAATTTGCACCGTCTATCTGGCGCAGCTTGATCACTGCAGGCGAACCGTTCGGCTTGCTGCCCTGCGGATTGGGCGCACGCGACACACTCCGCTTCGAAGCCAAGCTGCCGCTGTATGGGCAGGAACTGTCGGCAGACATTACACCGCTGGAAGCCGGTCTCGGCTACTTCGTGAAGCTTGGCAAAGGCGACTTTATCGGCCGCGAGGCGCTCGCCGCACAGAAAGAAGCCGGCGTGCCCCGCAAACTGGTCGGTCTGGAGATGATCGACCGCGGTATTGCGCGTTCGCATTATCCGGTATTTGCCGGCGATCGTCAGATCGGCGAAGTCACAACAGGGACACAGTCCCCGACGCTCAAGCGCAACCTAGCGCTTGCGCTGATCGAAGCGGAGTTCGCACCGATCGGCACGCAGATTGAAGTCGAGATTCGCGGCAAGAGACTAAAAGCCGAAGTCGTCAAAGTTCCTTTTTACAAAAATACACCGGCGCATAAAGCCATGATCGCAAATGCGAATGCCGGCTCCGCCGAATCCAAGGCTCCATCTAACTGAGACATAAGCCGGGCAAGCAGTTCCCATCGATCGAGCAAAATCAAGCAAGACGAATTCACCAAACAATGAAGCAAGTCCAATCCGAAAAAGGGAGTGACCCCGCCTTGAAGAAGCACCGTTATATTCCGATGACCGAACAAAACGAACGAGATATGCTTGCCGCCGTGGGTGCAGAGAACATCGAGGATTTGTTTGTCGACATTCCGAAAAACGTTCGTTACGAAGGCACACTGCCAATGTCTTCCGCACTCGACGAAGCCGCGCTGCTGCGCCACATGACGCAGCTCGCTGGCAAGAACGCTGACAGCGACCGCTACGCCAGCTTCCTCGGCGCGGGTCTGTATGATCATCAGGTTCCTGTCGTGATCAATCATATGATCTCCCGCTCCGAGTTCTATACAGCCTACACGCCGTATCAGCCGGAAGTGAGCCAAGGCGAGCTGCAGGCGATCTTCGAATTCCAGTCTTATATTTGCGAATTGACCGGGATGGAAGTTGCCAATGCCAGTATGTACGACGGGGCAACGGCAATGGCCGAAGCGGCTTCGCTCGCCAGCGGGGCAACCAAGCGCAAAAAGATTATCGTCTCTTCTGCCGTGCATCCGGAAACCCGCGCCGTCGTACGCACTTATGCGTACGGACTCGGAATCGAAGTGGTTGAAGTCGGTTTTGACAACGGCGTAACCGATCTGAAGAAACTCGAATCGATGATCGACGGCGAAACCGCCGCCGTGCTCGTTCAGTCGCCGAACTTCTTTGGGGCAGTCGAGAACGTTAAAGCCATCGGCGATTTGGTCCATGCACAAAAAGGCTTGATGGTCGTCAGCGCCAATCCGCTGTCCCTGGGTCTGCTTGAAGCACCGGGCAAACTGGGGGCGGATATTACAGTCGGCGATGCGCAGCCGCTCGGCATTTCCGGTTCGTACGGCGGACCAACCTGCGGATACTTCGCCGTATCTAAAGCACTCATGCGCAAAATTCCCGGTCGGATCGTCGGTCAGACGACGGACAAGAACGGCAAACGTGGTTTCGTTCTGACGCTTCAAGCGCGCGAGCAGCATATCCGCCGCGACAAAGCGACATCGAATATCTGCTCCAACCAAGCGCTGTTGGCATTGTCAGCTTCAATCTATCTGTCCGTGATGGGACGTCAGGGTCTGATTGACGTCTGCGATCTCAATCTGAAGAAAGCTCATTATGCCGCCAAACAGCTGAGTGCAATCAAAAATGTGGAGTCCGCCTTCACTTCCCCGTTCTTCAATGAATTTGTTCTGAAGCTGCCGGAAGGTACTGATATTGAAGCATTGAATGAAAAGCTGCTGGAAGAAGGATTTATCGGTGGATACAACTTATCCCGCGAGTATCCGGAGCTTGGAAGTGCCATGCTGATCGCTGTTACGGAAAAACGTTTCAAAGAAGACATCGACCGCTTCGCGGAAATTTTGGAGGGAAGTCTATGAATACAAGTCTTGATCTGACGATGCCGAAAAGTCTTGATGCCACAGAAGATTGCGCGCTGATCTTCGAACTCAGCCAGCCGGGCCGCGTCGCCTATTCGCTGCCGGAATGCGATGTCCCGGTAAGTGCAGAAGAATCTGCAGACTGGCTTCCTGCCGAATTCAAGCGTGCCGATGCAGCTGCGCTGCCCGAAGTGTACGAAGTCGATGTCATTCGTCACTATACGGGATTGTCCCGCCGCAACTTCGGTGTAGATAATGGCTTCTATCCGCTCGGTTCCTGCACCATGAAATACAACCCGAAGATTAATGAAGATGTAGCCCGTTATGCCGGCTTTGCCAAAATTCATCCGTACCAACCGGTATCAAGCGTACAGGGCGCACTTGAGCTGATGTACACGCTCCAGAACGATCTAGCCGCGCTGACCGGTATGGATGCCGTCACCCTGCAGCCGGCCGCAGGTGCACACGGCGAATGGGCAGGCTTGATGATGATCCGCAGCTACCACGAAGAACGCGGCGAACATCAGCGGACCAAAGTCATCGTCCCGGACTCCTCCCATGGAACCAACCCGGCCAGCGCCACAGTCGCAGGCTTCGAGACAGTAACCATTCCGTCCAACGCCAAAGGCATGGTCGACCTGGACACTCTTCGGGCCGCTGTGGGATCCGATACAGCCGCGCTGATGCTCACCAATCCAAGCACGCTCGGACTATTCGAGGAACAGATCGTCGAAATTGCACAGATCGTACACGAAGCGGGAGGCCTGCTCTACTACGACGGCGCCAACTCTAATGCCATTATGGGCATTACCCGTCCGGGTGACATGGGCTTCGACGTTGTGCATCTCAATCTGCACAAGACAATGAGTACGCCGCACGGCGGCGGCGGTCCGGGCGCCGGCCCAGTCGGCGTAAAATCAATCCTTGTTCCTTATCTGCCGGCTCCGATTGTCGAGAAGCTCGAAGACGGTTCATACGATTTCGCCGCTCCGGCTCCAAACTCGATTGGTCGCGTCAAAGCTTACTACGGCAACTTCGGCATTCTCGTCCGTGCTTACGCCTATATCCGCACCTACGGTCCGGAAGGTCTGCGCCGGGTATCCGAATGCGCCGTATTGAACGCCAACTATATGATGGCCCGACTCAAAGACCACTACGAAGTTCCGTTTGCGGGTCCGTGCAAGCACGAATTCGTCATGAGCGGCAGCGGCCTGAAAAAATACGGTGTGCGCACGCTTGATGTCGCCAAACGATTGCTCGACTTCGGCTATCATCCGCCAACGATCTACTTCCCGCTCAATGTCGAGGAGTGCATCATGATCGAGCCGACCGAGACTGAAAGCAAAGAAACGCTGGATGGCTTTATCGATACGATGATCCGTATTGCGAAGGAAGCGGAAGAAAATCCGGATCTGCTTCTGAACGCACCGTATACGACGCCGGTTACCCGTCTCGATGAGACCAATGCTGCACGCAAACCGGTGCTGAACTGCGCTTGCAGCTGATCCCGCTCTTCAACCGCAGACTTTGCCAGTCAATTCGTACTCTATGTGATTTCCAAGCTGCTCCCGCTTTTTGCGGGAAGCGGCTTTTCTTTTTGCTCATGCCGCTTCATAATAGAAGAAGGTCCGCCCTGCGTTTAGACAAAGCCGGCGGTATTTTCTATTAAAATTTTTCAGGAAGTCGAGGTATGCTGCAATTATGCCACTCACCGATAAAGGTTACCGAATCACAATGGACGATATTGTCCGCGAAGGGGCTCCAATTCTTCGCCGCAAGGTTGAGGAAGTCAAGTTCCCTCTGTCCGACGAAGATCGCAATGCTATGGATGCCATGATGCGCTATTTGAAAGAAAGCCAAGATGATGAACTGTCCGAGAAATACGGGCTGCGTCCGGGCGTCGGTATTTCTGCCAACCAGGTTGGCCTTGACCGCCGGATGTTCGCCGTCTTTTTCACGGATGTTATGGAAGATGAAGAAGAAAATCCGACGCTGTATGAATATAAGCTGTTCAATCCGAAGATCGTCAGCCATTCGGCCGCGATGACTTATTTGCCGGACGGAGAAGGTTGTCTGTCTGTAGATCGTCCTGTCGAAGGCATTGTACCTCGGTACGAGAAGATCAAGTTGAAAGCTTACGACGAGAACGGCAAGGAGCTGCTGTTGAAGTTGAAAGGTTATCCTGCCATTGTGATGCAGCATGAGCTTGACCATCTCAATGGCGTTATGTTCTATGATCATATTAATGAAAATGATCCTCAGGCAGAACCGAAAGGCGTGAATATTCAAAGCCTATGGTAGGTGAAGGACCGGCAGCTGCCGGCTCCAGGCTGTCGAGAAAGTTTAATGCGCGAATATCCGCAGAGGCTGCGAAGGGAATTCGTTCCGGTCGCGTGTTGAAATCGGGAAAAAAGATTAGAGTTTAGTGGGATTTTCCCGATTTCAAAGGCGAACGCTATCGCTCCTTCACTGAATTCCCTTCTCCGCTTCGCACTTGTTCCTAAAATTAGACCTTCTCGACACGTTGAGAACCGGCAGATGCCGGTTCTTTTTTTGTGGAAAAGAAATGCTCGCATTTATGCGCTCCGCTTGATGCTTGACGCTTGTGCTGAACGGTCGATTTCCCTAAACACAAAAAAATCCGGTTCCCTCAAGGGAACCGGACGGACGCAGCTTCGGCGTGCCAACATGCTCGGCGAACACGCCGGAGCGACAGAGATCGTACATTCGAAACGGATGATACGAAATGCGTCTAACTTAAACTTGAATCGCTTCAACCAGAGCGACAACTTCTTCTGCTGTCGAGCATTCCAGTGCTTTTGCGGCCAATTCCTGCATGTCCGCACGGGACAGCTTGGAGATCTGGCTGCGCGCCGGCAGAATGGAAGTAGCGCTCATGCTGAATTCGTCGAGACCGAGTCCCAGCAGCAGCGGAATAGCGACGGAATCGCCTGCCATCTCGCCGCACATACCAGCCCATTTGCCTTCTTTGTGTGCTGCTTTGATGACCATGTCGATCAAGCGAAGAATGGCAGGGTTGTATGGCTGATACAAATACGAGACGCGCTCGTTCATGCGGTCAGCAGCCATTGTGTACTGAATCAGGTCGTTGGTACCGATGCTGAAGAAATCGACTTCCTTAGCGAACTGATCAGCCAGAACGGCAGTCGAAGGAATTTCGACCATAATGCCCAGCTGGATATTGTCTGCAACAGCAACGCCTTCGTTCTTCAGGTTAGCGCGTTCTTCATCAAGAAGCGCTTTGGCCTGACGGAACTCGACCAGAGTTGCGATCATTGGGAACATGATCCGCAGGTCGCCGTGAACACTTGCTCTAAGCAGCGCTCTCAGCTGTGTACGGAAAATGTCTGTGCGATCCAGGCACAGACGTACTGCACGGAAGCCCAGGAATGGGTTCATCTCTTTCGGCAGGTCAAGGTAAGGAAGCTCCTTGTCGCCACCGATATCGAGTGTGCGTACTACAACCGGCTTGCCTTCCATTTTCTCCAGTACCGTCTTGTAGGCGTTGTACTGAACATCTTCGGAAGGAAGCTTGTCGCGTCCCATGTACAGGAACTCTGTACGGTACAAGCCTACGGCTTCGCCGCCGTTATCCAGAACGCCGGCAACATCGTTCGGCGTGCCGATATTGGCTGCCAATTCGACGTGAACGCCATCGGTGGATACAGTCGGCTCTTCGCGCAGCTTGCGCCATTCGGCACGCTGCTCGTCGTACTTCACCTGTTTCGCGCGATATTCCGCGATCACTTCTTCGCTAGGGTTTACGATGACATTGCCTTCAAGGCCGTCAACGATAACCATATCTCCCGGCTGTACCTGTTCCATTACGTTCTTCGTTCCAACGATTGCCGGAATTTCGAGCGAGCGGGCCATGATTGCCGAGTGGGAAGTGCGTCCGCCGATATTGGTCGTGAAACCTTTAACGTATTTGCGGTTCAACTGAGCGGTATCGGAAGGCGTAAGATCTTCAGCAATAACAACGACTTCTTCGCTGATTTCCGCTGGATTCTGTACGTTCAGACCGAGCAGATGTCCAAGTACACGCTTTGTAACGTCGCGCATATCCGCCGCACGTTCCTGCAGATAAACGCTCTTCATGTTTTCAAACATGGAGACGAACTGCTTCGACGTTTCATTCAATGCATAATCCGCATTGACTTTTTCGTTAGTAATCATATCTTTTACCGGACTGATCAGCTCGGGATCGTTCAGAATCAGCAGATGCGATTCGAAAATCTCGGCTTTTTGAGCGCCCATTTCCTGAAGCGTACGTTCTTTAATACTTTCGAGTTCAGCCTGCGACTTGGCAAGAGCTTCGTCAAGTCTAGCTACCTCGGCTTCCGCATTTTGAACGGTCTTCTGGGTTACGGTGTAATCCGGATGCTCCAGGCGAAAAGCTTTGGCAATGGCGATGCCGGCCGAAGCCGCGATTCCGGAAATATTAAGCATTGACTTCGCCCAGTCCTTCTCCGACCATAACGTCTTCCAGAGCTTTCAGAGCTTCTCCTTCTTCTTCGCCCTGTGTGATCAGCGTCAGCGTCGATCCTTTTTCCAGACCGAGGGACAGAACGCCCAGGATCGATTTCAGCGTTACGCGTTTGCCGTTAGCTTCAGCGAACGATTCTGTCGATTTGAATTTGTTAGCCGTATTAACCAGCGCCGTTGCCGGGCGTGCGTGAATTCCGTCTTCGTCTACAATTCTGAATGTTTTTTCCATGATTGAGTGCCTCCAATTTGTTCTTTTTTAAAGTAACCATAATTATTATAGCTTACTCGCCTGCATTTTGCACGCTTGCCTACTTTTTGCTGCTTTAACTTCTTTTGCACGTTTTACTTCTAAATGCATTCCGGCGCCGCGAAACGATCTGATGCCGTTTCGCGGTCCGGAGCACGGCTATCGATCCTTATGCCTGTCGGCTTAATTGATCGATACCTTATTTAATCGATACGATATTACCTTCGCCTGCTTTAACGGTTCCTGTCTTCAGCAGCGTGATTGTCGCGCCTTCCGGCAGGTTTGAGAAGATAACCGGAGTCATGATCGAAGGAGCATTCTCCTGTACGTAAGCCAGATCGACTTCAAGAATCGGCTGTCCAGCCATAACGGCATCGCCTTCCGCTACCAATACATTAAACCCTTGACCTTTAAGTTTAACGGTATTGACACCAAAGTGGACCAGAATTTCTTTGCCGGCTTCCGACATGATGCCGATCGCATGCTTGCTTGGGAACACATTGAATATCGTGCCGTTCACTGGGGATACGATATTTCCATCCGATGGCAGTATCGCAAACCCGTCACCCGTCATACGCTGGGAGAACACTGGATCTGGCACATTCGAGATGTCCTGCAGTTCGCCGTTAGCCGGCGATACGATTGTTTCTTCGTTCAGCACATCTACCGCTTCTGCGGCATCAGATGCTTCCGCATTTTTCTCCGGGAACTCAACAGCTGCGGCCGGTGCTTCAACCGGAGTCCGTCCCGCTATGATGTCCTGAATTTGCGATTTAATTGTATCGGAACGTGTTCCGAAGATCGCCTGGATGTTATTACCGACCTCCAGTACGCCTGCTGCGCCAAGGTTCTTCAGACGATCCTTGTCGACGCTGCCCACGTTGTTCACTTGAACACGAAGACGCGTGATGCAGGCATCCAGATTAGAAATGTTTTCGCGTCCGCCAAGTGCCGTCAGGATGTTCTGCGGCAGTTCGCCAGCGGAGCCTTTACCCTGCGAAGCGCCAGCCGACTCTTCTGTCGGTTCCTCGCGGCCCGGTGTTCTCAGGTTGAACTTGCGAATCGCGAAACGGAAACCAAAGTAGTAAATGACCGCCAACACAAGACCGACGATGATTACGTTCCACCAAGGTGTACGGTTCTGCAGTACCCCGAACAGCAGGAAGTCGATCAGACCGCCGGAGAAGGTCATACCGATCTTAACACCGAGAATTTGCATTGTCATAAACGACAGACCGGCAAAAATAACGTGAATACCGAACAGTACAGGAGCTACGAACAGGAACGAGAATTCCAGAGGCTCGGTAATACCAGTCAAGAACGAAGTCAGTGCCGCGGAACCCATGATGCCCGCAACATACTTTTTATGCTCCGGACGAGCTTCGTGGTAGATGGCAAGAGCCGCAGCCGGAAGACCGAACATCATGAACGGGAATTTACCTGTCATGAACATGCCGGCCGTAAAGTCCACGCCGTCTCTCATCTGCGCCATGAAGATCCGCTGATCGCCGCGGAATACTTCGCCTGCCTGATTGACATACTGACCAAACTCATACCAGAACGGCGAATAGAAAATGTGGTGCAGGCCGAACGGGATAAGCGCACGTTCGATAACGCCGAATACGAATGCCGACAGTGTTGGATTACCGTTAATCATTACGTTCGACAGCGAGTTCAATCCGTGTTGAATTGGCGGCCATACGATTACCAGCAGCAGGCCCACCAAAATCGACATTGCAGCCGTCATAATCGGAACAAAACGCTTACCCGCGAAGAAGCCGAGATACGAAGGCAGTTCGATGCGGAAGAACCGCTTGTACATGACCGCAGCCAGTATACCGATAATGATACCGCCGAATACTCCAGTCGATAGAGTTGGAATACCCAGTACGCTGGCATATCCCAAGGCTGTTTCACCAGCTAGACCCGGCGTTACACCGATAACTACGCCCAGTGTCACATTCATAATCAGGAAGCCAACGATAGCCGCAAGACCCGCTACGCCTTCCCCATCGGATAATCCGACGGCAACGCCGACCGCAAATAAGAGCGGCAGATTGGTAAAGACGATGTCGCCGGACTTCATCAGTACGGTAGCAACCGCTTGTACCCACTGTACATCGAGTGCAGGGACCCGCTGCAGGAAGTCAGGGCTTACAAGCAAAGTGCCGATCGCCAAAAGCAAGCCTGCCGCTGGCAAAATCGCAACTGGAAGCATGACGGCTTTACCGACACGCTGTAGAAGTCCAAATAATTGTTTGAACATGAAGTGCAACTCCTCTGTTATATTTTGTTTTCAATCATTACTTTTTAAACCAGATCTTGTACGAAAGCACAAAAAAAGCATGAATGTACGAAAAATAAAAGGAATACTCTCATTTGGGGCTCCCGGGTACAGCTTCGCCCTTATATGAGTATGCTTTTTATTCTCCGTATCGATTCATGCCTGATCGTATCAGTGACACATCGTTACAAAGATCGTTTTCGGTTATCTTACGTCGGTCATTATAGCACCGCTCTCGGAAGTTGGCAAGCCCTTTCAAAAACAAAAATTAAATTCCGTCTTTGTCGGCCAAACGCTGAAGATGAACAGTCAAATAGCTGGCTTCCGCTTTGTAGACAGGCAGCCCCAATTTTTTCTCCATCACCTTCATCAATTTCCAGGCAAGCGAGTACATTTCAGGATATTCACGCGCCAGCAGCTCCGCCAATCGGTCGGTCGCCCGTACTTCTTCTCCTCGGCAGATTCGTTCGATTGCAAAGCGCAGATGCGTTAGCAAACGCGAATAGTCGAGAGTCGTTCGATCCAATCCGCCCTCTAGATTCTGCTCAATCAAATTGACCAGATCCGCAATCAATTCCGAATGTTCTCTCACCTCATTGATTGGACGGTTCGTGATCGCACTGTGAATATGCAGAGCTACGAAACCCACCTCATCCGGTTCAAGCGAGATACCTAAACGTTCTTCAATCAGATTGACAACATACTCGGCCAATTCATACTCTTCCGGATAAATTTCTTTGGTTTCATATAAAAAAGGATTCTGGAAAGCAATTCCTTTCTCCATCCGTTTAAGTGCAAAAGCAATATGATCGGTCAGCGCGACATGTATATGCTCGTTCAATGGAGCGGCAATACGATTTCCGATTGTCTGAATCGCTTCGTTCATCACTTCAATCAGCTGCTCATCCACTTGCGGAAGCAGCTGTTTGTACTGCTCCTGTTCGCGGCGGCTGCGTAAAATAAACATTTTTTCGGCCGCTTCGGAGTCGATGGAATCGTGCTCTGCACGTCCGAAACCGATACCTTTGCCAATCACGACTACTTCACCGTAATGCGGGTCGTCCGCGATGATCACATTGTTGTTCAGTATTTTGGACACCAGCATCCGCTTGCTTCCGCCCTTCTTCGTTCACAATTCATTATGCCGAATAGATTACCAAAAAAACGCTTACTATTCAACCTGCAGCACCCTATATTCATATATATCGACTCTCCGGCACTGCTCTTCAAGACTGCCTTTTCAAAGACATAATTTAAATATTTAGCCCTTGTTTCTATAACACATTAGCATTTACTTCTTGGCACTTATTTCGAAATGTCCACAAAGCCTTCGCCAAACACATCTCGCACGTCATGAATGGTAACAAACGCATCTTTATCCGCCTGCTTGACGATTTTCTTCAATTGAGACACTTCCTGCTTGCTGATGACAATATACAATATTTCTTTCGCTTCCTTTGTATAAAACCCGTGTCCGGACAGCACCGTCACTCCCCGATCCATCACCAGGTTAACCTGTTCGGCGATCGTATGCTGATGCTTGGAAATAATCATGACCGCTTTTTTCGGATTTAATCCTTCGATAATGAAATCCATCACCTTGGTTCCGACATACAGCAGCACGATTGTAAACATGAAGTTTTCCACCTCAATAACAAGCAGGGACGCTACAGCGACCACTATGTCGAAGAACAGCAGACCATAGCTTATGTTCCAGTCCAAATATTTGTTCGCCAGGCGTGCCAAAATAACGGTCCCAGCTGTTGTGCCGCCGACCCGTACAATCATGCCGATTCCGATCCCCGCAAAAATGCCAGCAAATATTGCGTTAACAGTCTTCTCTGTAGAATGAATATCCCAATCAGCCGTTAAATGCAAAAATAGCGAGTTAAGCCCTACTGCCAAAATTGTATAAATAATCGTCTTCCTGTCCAAAAAACGATAACCGATCACCAGTAGAAATGCGTTGATGATCAGATTGACTAGTCCGGGTGACCACTGGAACGCATAATACAAAATAATAGTGAGGCCTGTTACGCCCCCCTCGCCAAAATCGTTTGGAATGACGAATAAGTTGACCGCCAATGCAAAAATAAAGGCTCCAACCGCAATAAACGCGACATCCTTAATCGTTTTGGTTAACGTTTTTTTTTCCATAGCCTGTATTCCCGTCCTTTTTCGGCAATTCTTTTTCAGCAACCTATATTTAAAAGGGTTCCTCGCTTATGCAATCTTCTCATTCTATCTTACGTAAAAAAGAAGCGTCAACCCGCATTTTCTCTTGGAAAATGCGGGAATCAGCTCCTTATGCATACTTATTCGAAAACGCTGCAGTTCATATTCATCGCGGACATGCATTTTTCATCTCTTCCGCTGTGGTTAGCGAAATACAAACTTAAGCCTGAAAGCAGATCCAAAGCTTATTCCCTTTTGTCTTTGTCTGCCGAATCTTCCTCAGTCAGCAGAGATACGACGTTCGTCTTTGCGGTCTGATCGTCATTCCGCTTCGTTTCCATATCGACATTGTTCGACCCTTTTCCGCCTCCGGTCAGATTCCGGATGACCTCTTCCAAGTCGAGTCCCGAAACACTTTTCAGCATTTCCGGAGCGGTTGCCATCAGCTCGGTTACGTAGCTGCTGACGCGGGATGCACCGCTGCTCTCTCCCTTGCCCGTGTCGACGATCGTAATCTTGTCGACAGATGCGATCGGCTCGGCAATTTTGCCTGCCAGTTCAGGCAGCATCTTCATCACGACATCGAGAATCGCCGCTTCGCCGTAATGCTTGAATGCTTCTGCCAACTTTTCCTTCGCTTCCGCTTCAGCCAAACCGCGAAGACGAATCACTTCAGCTTCGGCCGTACCTCTGGCACGCTCCGCGTCGGCAGATGCGATACCGTCGAGACGTTTTTGCTCGGCGGACGCTTTGGCCTGCGTTTCAATCGAGTATTGAAGCGCATCGGCTTCGCGCATCCGGCGCGCTTTGTCCGCTTCCGCCGCTACTTCGACGGCATAGCGGTCTGCGTCGGCTTTCTTCTTTACTTCCGCGTCATACTGCTTCTGGCGTACCAGAATTTCTTTCTCCTGCAGGTCGATCTCTCGATCCTTCCGAACGAGTTCCACGCGCATTTGTTCTTCGACCGCAATCTGCTTCGCACGCGCTTCCTGGATTTGATAGGCTTGGTCGGCATCGGCCTTGGCCGTATCCTGATCACGTTTGAACGCCGCGATTTTGAGTTCTTTCTCTTTTTGACCTTCGGCAATATTCGTATCGCGAATCAACTCCGCTTTCTGTCCTTCTTCTTCGGCCCGGGCTTTCTGAATCCGCGAATCACGGATCGCTTCGGCTTCCGCAATCTCGGCATCCCGCTTTACGGCAGCGATCCGCGGCTTACCGAGCGATTCCAGATAGCCGTGTTTGTCTCGTACATCCTTGATCGTGAACGAAACGATTTGCAGACCCATTTTCTTCAGATCTCGGGCCGCTACGCTCTGTACTTCCTGTGCGAACCGATCACGGTTGCGATACATTTCTTCTACGGTCATCGAGCCAAGAATGGAACGCAGATGGCCTTCGAGCACTTCCTGCGCTTCCGACTTCAGCGATTCGATCGGCTTGCCCATGTACTGCTCAGCAGCCGTCGCCACGTCTTCGGTCGAGCTGCCGATCTTGATAATCGCCACACCGTCGGCCAGAACCGGAACGCCCTGCTCCGTATATACTTCCGGTGTCGTGACATCGAGTTTATGCGACAGCAGCGACAAATACTCGGCTTTTTGGAAGATCGGCAGAATAAATGCGCCTCCGCCGCGAACTATTTTGATTTTGCGTCCCGCTTCGTCGTCGGCGATATTTTTTGTGCCGAGGAACGAACCGGTCACGACCATCGCCTCGTCCGTACTAACCGTCTTATAGCGCGCCCAGAATGCAAGCCCCAGTACGAGGAGTACGGCCACTACAATACCCGGAATCAGTAAATAGTCCGGAATCTGATCGAAAATCCCCATCTTACTCCAACCCCTTTTTTTGTTTTTCGAGTTCGCTTACACCAAGTGTGCCTTCGCTGATATCGACTACAACTACCCGCACTCCCGACGGAATCCAATCTCCATCGAAGCTGAATGCCGTATGCAGCGTGTTACCCGATCCACCCATGTGGACCATGACCTCGCCGTATCCTTTTTCAGGAACGGGAACGGTTATCTCGCCAATTTTCCCGACCAGGTCGTTCATCGAATAACCGACCGAGTTCTCGCTTCCGCGCATAGGTTTTACGTAAGCGAAGTAGAGCAGCAGCCCCGAAGCCAGCGCACAGAGCGTTGATGCCAATATTCCCAGAGCGGGAGACAGTCCAGCATAACGCTCAATCAGAATACCTGCGCCTCCGAAGACAGTGACCATTCCGGCAAGAACGATGGGCTGCAGGAACTCGAACGACACCGCGTCGAACACGCCGCCCAGCGCGTCGCCGATCCAATCCCCGAACACTACGCTGATCAGCGCGAACATGACACCGCCTGCCAGACAACCGAAATATAGAGCTTCCATGTTCGTATCCTCCTTCTTTCTTGAAGGCTGCTCATTCAGGCTTCGAAATTCGGCCTTCATTGTTCTGCGATTAGATCGAAGCCTGCCAAATGAGTACATGATTACATACGATTGATTGCCGATTCGGTTTCACATTTTTCCCAAATCCGATTAATTCCCCTGAATACGAGAAACTTGAGCTAAAATTCCCAGTAATTCATCTTCTTCATATCCGGATGATTGATTGGCCTGCAGGGTATAAGTCACTTTGCCCGGTCTGGCGGTTGCATACAAGCTTCCGTCTTCAAAATGAGCGACCTGCATGTCGACACCGTCGACGGAACGAGTCTCTGCTTCCCTTGTCTCTGCGGGAAGTTCGCTCAAAGTCAGCCATAGAGTCTGTGTACCGGAATACGGTCCATAAAGCAGTTCTTCGATCGGCAGTACCGATTCTTTCTCTACAGTCTGCAGCTCTCCCCCAGGCTCGCCGTATAGAATCATAATGGTGTCTTTGCGTATTTCGCTTTCGTCTACGCCCGCTCTCAAAACATTTTCGGGCGAAAATCTTTTGTCCTTGTAAATCAGCTTTACTTCCAGACCGTCGATTTCGTGAACCTGTGCTTTCGGGTATACTTTCTGAACTTCCTGCTGGGCATAAGCGAGACTTCCCTGAGCCGGCGGATCGTCGGAACAAGCGCTCAGCGCAAACATTAGCAGGACAGCGAGCAGAAATTGCAAGTTAATACGGATACTTTTCATACATAAGTCACCCCTTTCAATGACATAAACGTGCCAAAGAAAAGTTTAGTTGGCAAAAAAAAGCTCGCCCAACGGAGATTGTTCTCCGGGGCGAGCTTTTATAAGCAACGAGCCTTTGTTAGGAAGCAAATATTTGACGGCAGACTGAGCGAATAATCCGCTGGGTCGCCAAATATTCAATGTAAGACTTAATCCTCTTAAAACTTAGAGAGAAGCTTTATAGATCGATACAACATCTTCGCGCTGAAGTTTGTTGAAGTTACCGAATGGACCGAATTTCATTGCCTTGTCGGCCATTTCGTCAATTCGGCTATCGTCGATTTCGTAATCGGCCAATGTACTAGGAGCACCGATCGAATTCCAGAACGCACGCAGTGCTTCGATTCCTTCGAGACCGACTTCTTCAGCCGATTTGCCGGAAGGATCGATGCCGAATACGTTGACGGCAAGCTTCTTGAAGCGTTCCGGATCGACTTTCAAGCTGTGCTTCATCCAGTTCGGGAACAGGATCGCCAGACCGCCGCCGTGCGGAATGTCGTAAACGGCCGATACGGCGTGCTCAATGTTATGCGTCGCCCAGTCGCCTGTGCTGCCCATGCTCAAAACACCGTTCAGCGCCATCGTGCCGCTGTACATGATTGTCTCGCGCAGCTCATAGTTCTCGAGATCATTTACAAGCTTCGGCCCCGCTTCGATTACCGCACGCAGCACGGATTCGCAGAAGCCGTCTTGAACCGGCGTATTCGTATCCAAATGGAAGTAAGTCTCCAAGACGTGCGACATCATGTCGACTACGCCGTATACCGTTTGGTCTTTCGGCAGAGAATACGTGAACTCCGGATCGAGAATGGAGAATGTCGGGAAGGAATGCGCACTGCCCCAACCCAGCTTCTCCATCGTCTGTTCGTTCGTGATCACGGAACCACTGTTCATTTCGGAGCCGGTTGCGGCCATCGTCAGCACAACGCCGAGCGGAAGACCATCCTGTGCGACCGCTTTGCGTTCCGCAAAGTCCCACATATCGCCGTCATATTTTGCGCCGACTGCGATTGCTTTGGCGCAGTCGATGACACTGCCTCCGCCAACGGCCAGAATCAGATCGATATTTTCATTTTTGCACAGATCGACACCTTTATGCACGGTCGACAGACGCGGGTTCGGCTCGACGCCGGCCAGCTCGACAATCGTCGAACCAGTTTCTTTGAGCAGCGCTGTTACGCTGTCGTACAGACCGGAACGTTTGATGCTGCCTCCGCCATAAACGAGCAAAATATTTTTTCCGTACTGCGGCACCAACGTTTTAAGCTGCTCCAGTTGGCCTTTGCCGAAGATCAGACGAGTCGGATTATAAAAAGTAAAAGACTTCATGATTAAGTCATAACCCCTTCCTTTTGATAAGTATGTATTCATTATATACCGGATTGCGCAAAAAACAAAAAAGGCCGACACTTCCGAAGAAGTATCGACCTTTTCGCACCCCATTACACCTTACTACAGCGCAGATACCGCTACCCTTTCAGGCAGCATTAATTCATACGAGGATTGTCTTGCGTACGGTTCCAGCCGAGACTTGCAACAAAACGGAAGAACGCTTCACGACCCGCTGCGTCGGTTTTGTAAACGCCGGCATGTCCCAAAATCTCGGTAAATTTACTACCCACTTCACGTCGTACAAGTTCAAGCGCGGATTCCGGCGTCAAGTTCGACCCGTTGGCCGCAATCAGTTCGTGAATCCATGGTAGATGCTGAACAAGGGGGTGAGAAGAATCGGCTTCGGCCGCAGCCAACACTTCCGAGTTCCCGCTTAGGATAAGGCCGACTTGTTCCAGCTCGCTTTTCAATCGGCCCGGAAGAATTGCCAATCCCATCACTTCAATCAGCCCGATATTTTCTTTTTTCAAATGATGCATTTCGCGGTGCGGGTGGAAAATGCCTTCTGGATGCTGCTCGCTCGTCCGGTTGTTGCGCAGTACAAGATCCATCTCGTATGCGCCTTCGCGGCGGCGGACGATTGGCGTTACTGTGTTATGCCGCACGCTTTGTCCGTCCCGTTCGCTCGATGCTCGGATATGGACACTTTCGTCGCTGTACGTTTTCCATGTCTCGTAAATCTCGTTTGCCGCTTCCAACAGTTCTCCTTGGTCGCTGCCCGACAACCGGACGACCGACATTGGCCAACGGACGACGGACAAGCTGACCGCCGGATACCGGTTATGCGAGAACACAGCCTCCGTTACGGCACGCTCGATCGCAAACGTATGCTTGCCGCCCTGGAAGTGGTCATGCGTTAGAATGGATCCGCCTACGATCGGCAGGTCGGCATTGGAACCCAGGAAATAGTGCGGGAATCGATCTGTAAACTGCAGCAGGCGGCGCAGCGTATCCTTCGTCAGTTCCATCGGGATATGATCGCGGTGCAGCACAATGCAGTGTTCATTGTAATAAACGTACGGCGAATACTGAAACAGCCAAGGCTCGTCGTTCAGTTCCAGTGGAATAACGCGCAGGTTCTGTCTGGCCGGATGATTGATTCGTCCGGCATACCCTACGTTTTCGCGGCAGAGTTGGCATTTTGGGTAGACCGGAGGAGGCAGCAGGCGAGCCTGTGCAATTTCTTCCGACGTCTTTTCCGGCTTGGAAAGGTTGATCGTAATTTCAATTGATCCAAATTCGGAATCATGCGTCCAATACAAATTTTTCGAGACGCGGTCCATCCGAATATAGTTTGAATCAATGCACCATTTGTAGAAACGATCGGTTGCTGCCGTAATGCCGCTCTGCTCCTCCGTCTCGCGGAAATCGCGAACGACTTCGGACGGCCTGGCCAATAAAAGTCCCATCAGCTTGGCGTCGAGCAGATCGCGCTGAGTATCGGTATTTTCCGAGATCATACCCGTCTGCACCGCATAATCGATCAGCGTGTCGAGCATCGGCTGCGGCCCTTCGGGCAGCTCTTCATCAAGAGCGTCGCTTCCTGCATAAGGCTCGTCGAACCCGAACTGCTCCAGCAGACGATTTCGTCCATAGTCGCCGTCAAAGGCTTCCAGCAGTTTTTCTCTCAACGCAAAAGCGGTCAGACGTTCGATTGCCCGCAGCGCATTTTCACGCGTTACTTTGCCTGACACTTCGCTGCCCGACTGCGCGGAAGGCTGCACATCACCCGGTTTTTCTCCCGCTGTCCCTTGCTGTACTCCGTTTTTCCACTGTTCGCTCATGAACACTGCCCCCGTTATTGAGATCTTTTAGTCGTTATAGCCGTCCGGACGAGACTGATGCCAGCTCCAGGCACTTGCAATGATCGTTTCGATGTTCTCGCGAGCCGGGCTCCATCCCAGGATGCTGCGTGCTTTCTGCGAGGAAGCGACCAGTACGGCCGGATCTCCTGCACGGCGCGGTTCTGTTTTGACCGGGATTTCTTTGCCTGTGACGCGGCGTGCTGTTTCAATAATCTCGCGCACCGAGAATCCGCTTCCGCTGCCCAGGTTGAATACGTCGCTTTCGCCGCCGTTTTTCAAGTAATCGATTGCTCGCAGATGAGCATCCGCCAGGTCGCTGACATGCAGGTAGTCGCGAATGCAGGTGCCGTCTTCCGTCGGATAATCTTCCCCAAAGACGGAGATGTGCGGACGCTGTCCAAGCGCCGTCTGGAGCACAATCGGAATGAGATGCGTTTCCGGACGGTGGTCTTCGCCGATCCTGCCGCTGTCATGCGCACCGGCCGCGTTGAAGTAGCGCAAAGCCACATAACGGACATCCAGTACACGATCATACCAGCGAATCATGCGTTCCATCATCAGCTTCGTTTCGCCGTATACATTGGTAGGTTCGGTGCGGTCCGTTTCTTCGATCGGTACCTTTTCCGGCTCGCCATAGGTTGCTGCTGTCGAGGAGAAGACGATCCTGCGCACACCCGCTTCGTTCATCGCTTCAAGCAGGCATAATGTACCGTACATGTTGTTGTCGTAGTATTTGCCCGGGTCCTGCATACTCTCGCCGACCAGGGAGTTTGCCGCAAAGTGGATGACGCCTTCAATTTCGTTTTCCGCAAACAGCTTCTTCAGCAGTTCTTTGTCACGCAGATCGCCTTCATACAGCTTGCCGCCCAGCAGAGCTTCGCGGTGTCCAGTCTGCAAATTGTCGATCACTACAACCTCGTCGCCTCTTTCGAGCAGAGCTGCCACGGTATGGGAACCGATATATCCTGCGCCGCCTGTAACTAAAATAGCCATTATAAATTCCTCCTCAAGGTTAGGTTCGACGAATCAATCTTTTGAAAAATCAGTTCGTTCCCAGCTCTTCCACGCCTTCGCCGACACCGCAGACGTAGAATTCGCCTTGCAACCCTGTCCGGGCCTGGTAGTTATCGCCGACTTCCTTCACAAAGCGCTCTACGTCATCTTCGTGTACAAGCGACACTGTGCAGCCGCCGAATCCGGCTCCGGTCATCCGGGCACCTAATGTTCCCGGGATTTTACGCGCTTCTTCAACCATGATGTCCAGCTCTTCGCAGCTCACTTCGTACAGATCACGCAGCGAATCATGGGACAGGTTCATCAGCCGGCCAAACTCCTGCAGATCGTTCGCCGTAAGCGCCTGAACCGAAGCCAGTACGCGAGCGTTCTCTTCAATGACATGCTGTGCGCGATTCTGTACCGTCTTGTCAGTCAGGACAGACTTGAATTCTTCAAACTGCGAAGGCGTAAGCTCGGCCAGATAGTTCAGATCGCTCTTACGGGTTTTCAGCTGCTCTAACGCAGTCGTGCACTGTTCCCGCCGTTCGTTGTACTTGGAGTCAACCAACCCTCGACGTTTGTTGGTATTGCCGATGACCAGTTTATAACTGCCTGTTTGGAACGGTACATGCTCGTACTCAAGCGTATCGCACATCAGCAGAATAGCGTGGTCCTTTTTGCCGTTGGCCACTGCGAACTGATCCATGATGCCGCAGTTGACGCCGACGAAATTGTTCTCCGCAGCTTGAGACAGCAGTGCAATCTGCACTGTATCGCGGTCGTATCCTCCCATTGACAGCAGTCCGTAGCCGGTTACGACTTCAATCGATGCCGAGGAAGAAAGGCCCGCTCCATTCGGAATCTCGCCGTGGTAGAACAGGTCGTATCCTTTGGATATCGGATAACCGCGCTGCGCCAGCTCGACCATGACACCGACCGGGTAATCCGTCCATTCGCCCGTCTTGTTCAACCCGATCTCGTCCACTTTGATTTCCGCTTCTTCCGGCAGGTTGGAGGATGCAAAGCGGAGGATGCCATCTTCACGTTCACGGACGACCAAAGTTGTGCCGAATTCCAGCGCAGCCGGCAGAACATAGCCTCCATTGTAATCGATGTGTTCGCCGATCAGATTCACACGGCCCGGCGCATGAAACACCCGCGGCTCTACGGTTGATTCGCTAAATTTTTGTATAAACATTTGTTTGATTTGCTGAGTATCCATTCTGGGATCACCTCGTGATTTTTTGTTTGCCTGTGCCCTAAGTATAGAAGATATCGTTCTCTTTGATAATGCATCGATGTGCGAAGTGTATGGACTTATGTGACTTACCTATACATCCTGTTATACTGGAGAAAAGACCTTCGGTCAACGATGGCACGATCAAAGCAAAGATGCGGCAGAACCGCGCCTACGCCCTGTTTTGCAATATTGAAAGGAGAAGACCTTATGACCGACCGTACAAAAGAATTTTCTTACTCCGTCGCGCCGAATCCGGTATACGATGACAAAGGTATGCTGTATGTATTGTTTGCCGGCGAAAGTCAAACGCTGCCCGTACACCAAATTGGACCGAAAATCTATGATTATTTCCTGCTGCATATTGTCGAGGAGGGACGCGGCGCTTTTGTGCACGAAGGACAGCCATACGCACTGGAAACGGGCGACGCTTTTCTGATCCGTCCAGGTCGGTTGGTCAGCTATGTTTCCGACGCAAACGAACCTTGGCGCTACCGCTGGATCGCCTTCGCCGGACCGCTTGCCGAAGATGCCGTACGCACAGCCGGATTGACTCCTCAGCATCCCGTTTTCCGTCCGGCCGCGGAATCGGGGATTCTTCGCCTGCTTTCCGATACGCTGGATGTTTTTCGGTCCCGCCGAGCCGCAGCGCACTTGGCATCGCTCGGCTATCTGCACTTGATTCTCGCTGCAGCTGAAGATGTCGTACGCGGCGACTCGGCGCTTCCCGCCGCCGACACGGCAGGGCGTCTTGCGGTCAAACAGATGATCCGCTATATGACCGACCAGTACGCGCATCCCGTATCGATTGAAGACATGTGCCAAAGTCTCGGATATAACCGGGCTTATCTCTCCCGCATGTTCAAAAAAGAAACCGGCGTCGCACCGGTCACCTATCTGCTGCGCCTGCGAATCGATAAAGCCCGAGGCCTGCTGCGCGAACGTCCCGATCTGTCGGTTCAGCAGATTGCTTCTTCGGTCGGTCTTACCGATCCGCTGTATTTCTCCCGCCAGTTTCAACGTCTGTACGGCAAATCTCCGACGGCTTACCGGGAGTCGGTGCTCGGCCGCCAGGATACTGAGCAGTCATAAAGTCATCTTCCCCTTTCTAACTAAACCGGAAACGCCTTGACCAAACCGTGATCTTGCCGAAAGTGCCAAAACGACCGTCCTGCGTGAACATGCGCATAGAATGTCGAAAAGCCCCTAGTCTCCGCATCTGTGCGAAAACATTGGGGCTTTTTTCAGTCTGCGTTTATTGTTCACTTTCGGTTTTCAGAATTTTTTCGATCCGTTCCAGCTCTTCATCCGAAAATTCCAGCTGGTTCAGCGCGGCAATATTCTCTTCAATCTGCGAAACGCGGCTTGCCCCGATCAGTACAGAAGTAACCCGCTCTCCGCGCAGTACCCAAGCGAGGGCAAATTGTGCCAAGCTTTGTCCGCGGGCGACCGCCATTTGATTGAGCGCACGCACTTTGCGCATTGCTTCCGGCGTAATCTGATTCTGATTCAGAAACGGAGAAGCGCCGGCCGCCCGGGAGTCTTCCGGAATTCCGTTCAGATACTTGTTGGTCAGCAGTCCCTGTGCCAGCGGACTGAAAGCGATACTGCCGACACCATGCTCGTCGAGCACATCCTGCAGTCCATGCTCGATCCAACGATTCATCATCGAATAACTTGGCTGATGGATGGTGAGCGGCGTGCCAAGCTTTTTCAAGATCGCTACGGCTTCCTGCGTCTGTTCCGCCGAGTAATTGGACACGCCTATGTAGAGCGCTTTGCCCGAACGCACAATATGATCAAGCGCCATCATTGTTTCTTCGAGCGGTGTATCCGGGTCCGGACGGTGATGGTAGAAAATATCCACATAATCGAGTCCCATTCGTTTCAGACTCTGATCGAGACTCGATACCAGATATTTGCGGGAGCCCCATTCCCCATAAGGTCCCGGCCACATATAATAACCGGCTTTGGTCGAGACCACCAATTCGTCACGGTAAGGCTTAAGGTCGGTCGCAAGCAGACGGCCGAACATTTCCTCGGCCGAGCCTGGAGGCGGACCATAATTATTGGCCAAATCAAAATGTGTGATTCCCATGTCGAAAGCGCGATGCACAATGCTTCGACCGTTCTCGTAAGCGTCGACCCCTCCAAAATTATGCCATAATCCAAGCGAAACCGCCGGAAGCTTAAGTCCTGACCGTCCGCTGCGGTTATATTTCATCTGCTCGTAGCGTTCTCCGCTCGCTTTATACTCCATCGCTTTCTCCATCCTTTCGTTTCAAGCTTATTTCCATCTTAGCCGCGGCTTTTACAATTAGCAAGAAAACGATTACATCTTTTTTTCGCAGTCATTGGTTATTTGTATCCCAACAAATGGCGTACCTGCTGTGCAACTTCTCCCATAGGCTCGGTTACCAGCAGATCCGCATGACTATCGTAAGGCGTTGGCGTGCGATTGAGAAGAGCAAGGCGCCCACCCGTGAACATGCCGACCAGGCTCGCTGCCGGCTGAACGGTAAGCGACGTGCCTCCGACCAGCATCAGATCCGCTTCTTCAATTGCCCGGACGGATGCCTCCAGCACATTCGAATCGAGCATTTCGCCGTACAGCACGACATTCGGCTTAAGCATCCCTCCGCACCGACTGCACAGCGGGATATCTTCGCTGCCCATGACAGCATCGAGTCCGTACTCCTCCCCGCAAGAAAGGCAGGTATTGCGCAGTACTGAACCATGAACTTCTAGTACCCGGCGGCTTCCCGCCTTCTGATGCAGACCGTCGATATTCTGCGTAATCACTGTACTCAGTCTGCCTTCATGTTCAAGATCCGCCAGCAGAAGGTGCATCGGATTGGGCTGAGCATCGGAGTAAATCATTTTTCTGCGGTAAAAACGGTAGAATGTTTCGGTATGCCGATAAAAGAAGTCGCTGCTCAGCATTTCCTCCGGCGAAAAAGGAAACTCGTTTTGTCCGCTTTCATAAAGTCCGCCTGCTGAACGAAAGTCCGGAATCCCGCTTTCGGTAGATGTACCTGCTCCTCCAAAAAATACAATCCGCTTCGCTTCCCCGATCCATTTCGCCAGTATTTCCGCACTGTTTCTCGTCATCGTCTTCTCCTCCTTCAAGTGAGTACCCGCTCAGTCCGAAGGGTCGTCAAACATGATCTTTACTTCGTTATAATCGGCAATAATCAAATCGGCGCTCTGGAGATGTTTACGCGGCATGCCGATCGGCGCAATGCCAATGCATAATGCAGCGCCGGCACGTCGAGCCATCTCCATATCGGCGCCTCCGTCGCCAATTACGATTGTGTGCCGCGTCTCCACCCCTATTCGGCGGCAGGCTTCTAAGGTCAGATCCGGCGCAGGCTTGCCCTCCTGTACCAGATCGCGTCCAGTTATACAATCGAAGAAAAGATCCAGTCCGGCCCAGCGCAGATGCTTTACGGCTGACGCTGTCGTATCCGACGTTGCGACCGCCAGCTTGATTCCGGCCTCACGCGCTTCTTGAAGCAATCGCGGAAGGCCGGGCAGCGGCCGAACGGGACGGTCGCGTTCTAAATGTTCCTCTGCTGCGCTTACAAAACTTCGCACTGCATCCACGCTTTCATGCCAAGGAATCCCTGCCCCATAAAGCTGCCAGGCCAACAGTCCTGTCATTTCTTCGGCAGTCGCCAATGCCAGAGGACCAGAACGGTCATAATCGGCAATACGACCATCGGGGCCTCGCTTAACGCCAAACGTTTTCTCGGCGCTGCCTGTCCAATCTCCTCCAACCGCATTCAGTTTCTCCTCGGCTTGCTTCAGCATGTCGTCGGCCCAGCGTCCCCACAGCTCCATAAAATCCAGCAGCGTACCGTCTTTATCGAATACGATCGCTTCGCATTCGATAGCTTGTTCTCCAACCGTTACGGTTACATAGGGCATACCAGCCATAACTCCTCTTTTCTTCATTTAATAGAATAAGATTTTCGGCAGGACTGTATGGTTAAGGAACTTCCACAGAAATTCCGTCCAACCACGCTTGAATCAGCCCTACCATTTCTTGACGCTGTTCGGCTTCCGAAATCAAAGCCTTTCCATCTCCGCCCTGCTCGCCGTAGCTGCCGAATTGACCGTGATTTCCTCCTTCAATGATCTTATACTCCGTATTACCCGGTAAATAATTTCGTCCTTTTTCATAGCTTTCCCGGTTCAACACCTTGTCTTCGGATGCGGTAATCGACAGAGTCGGCAGCTCAGTACCGCTGAGGTCGCCTTTACCCTCCGCATAAGAAGCAAGGAAGAAGACACCGGCAATTTTTTGGGGATGTTCTGCCGCATAGCGGGCTGCAAAAGGTCCTCCAAGTGAATGCCCGCCAATTACGAAAGCCTCGTCCGAATGTTGGTCAAGCACTTCTTGCGCTTTATTTTGTCCAAAGAAAGCGAAATTGAACGGCATTTTCACAATAAACACATGCCGCCCTGTCTCTGCCAGATCGCGAGCCCATACCGAATAAGCCTCAGGCTCCACCCGTCCCCCCGGATAGAAGATTATGCCGGGCTGAGTTTTCCCGTCTGCTGCAGTCGGTTCAAACTCGATCCAATCCTTCGTTTGCGTTACCGAAACGGCATTCCCGTCGTTTAGAGCGGCTTCGGCTTCCGCAGACGGCCCGTAAGGCGTGCTTACGTACAGAACAGCCGACACGGCCAATACAAGGAACAGTACGAGAAGGATGACTAGAAACAAACGGCCCTTTCGACGAGGCTGTCTTCTGCGCATTCCTCCCCTCCGTTTCCCGCTTTCAAACGGCCGAATCGGCGATCTTTCTCCTGTCAGCATAAGTGTCCCTCCCTATTCATTTGCTTTACCGTTTCATTATAAAGAAACGATGGTTGCCGGGCAAAGCTATGTCCCAAGCTCTTCCTCATTAAAAAGCCCCGCACTTCCGAAGTACGGAATTTGCAGGGCTTGAAGCAAAGTTTTGTTATTAAAATAAATGCTGCTTCTAAAGATTTTTCGCTTTTCTGTAAGCTTCAGCATACTGCGCCGCTTTATCGCGTACCTTTGTCATATCGCCAGTCTTCAACGCTTCGCTGGTCAGATCGGAACCAATTCCTACAGCGACGGCTCCACCTGCAATCCAGTCACCTAAATTTTCGACAGACACGCCTCCGGTCGGCATCAGGTTGGCTTGAGGAACTGGTCCCTTGAGTGTTTTAATAATTGAAGGTTCGAACATATTTCCCGGGAAAAGTTTCATGATATCGGCTCCCAGTTCAAGTCCTTTTAACAGCTCGGCAATCGTTACAACGCCCGGCATCACGGGAACCCGGTACAGATGACACAGCTTGACTGTCTCTTCGTTAAGAGCAGGAGAAACAATGAACTGTGCACCCGACATAATCGCCATGCGAGCCGTATGCGGTTCCAGTACGGTACCCGCTCCAATGACAGCAAAACGTTCGGATTCTGTTGAAGCTTCAGCGTTATAAATCCGACTAAGCCGTTCGATTGCTTGAAGCGCATTGGGAACCGTCATGGTCACTTCGATAACTTTGACACCGCCGGCGATTGCTTGCTCCGCCATTTCCACCACTTGATCGGGAGAATCGCCGCGCAGAACCGCTACTACACCGCAGTCCAGAATACGCTGCAGCACTTTGATTTTCTTCATCTATTCCCATCCCTTTCCGATTTCGGCCGCCCGCGGCGAATGCGACCGGCGATTTGACATATGCGTCCTTCGCCACGATGTACTCGCTTTCATTGTGCGTCAGTCCTGTTCGCAGTGTCAACAAAAAAACGAAAAAGAACCGATAAGAACGTTCATTTATATAATGTACATAAGTGTGCGAAAAAAATGTGGATGCTCGCCAACCCGCGTTGCTGCTAGGATTTGGAAGGAAAACCTTTCTTGGTAGGGCTTTTTTGAGCTTGCTCGGCGTTTCATCGTAAAATGGCGGTGGTAAATAGTTGATGCACGCGGCAATTACAACTACTGAGGAGTGATTGAGATGACAAACAGTCAGTCAGGCAACAAGAAAATGAGTCGCGAAGAAGCTGGCCGCATGGGCGGTGAAGCTACTGCCAAAAAACACAGCCGAGAGTTTTACCAAGAGATCGGACGTAAAGGCGGAAAAGCTACAGCCAAGTCGCACAGTCGAGAATTCTATCAGGAAATCGGACGTAAGGGCGGAGAAGCGACTTCCAATTCTCACGACAAAGATTTTTATCGGGAGATCGGACGCAAAGGCGGCCAAAAGTAATTCCAAAGGCGAGCAGCCAAAAAGCTTATGCATTCTCTCGCGCGCCAAGCGAAAGAGCCGAAACGATACTCCGCAAGCGTGTTCGGCTCTTTCGCCTGGGCGCGCTTTTTTGTCGTGTTCAAAAAATATCTTCATCCCCTCTCCCCTTTACGTCAACAGCTTCCCTACCCACCTAGCAAAAAGTAACAGCATGTGGTAGACTATTTAGAAATTTAGCTTCTTTTTTATTTAAACCTGGGCTTTGCCGGGTAACCGCGTTAAAGCAACTATTTTAATTCATGTTCTGGGGGGAAGTCATCATGGCCGTTAAAAAAATGCGTTCCGATATGATCAAAAAAGGTTTCGACCGCGCACCTCACCGCAGTCTTCTGCGTGCTGCAGGTGTTAAAGAAGAAGATTTTGGCAAACCGTTTATCGCGGTCTGCAATTCTTATATCGATATCGTACCGGGTCACGTACATCTCCAGGAATTCGGCAAGATCGTCAAAGAAGCGATCCGCGAAGCCGGCGGTGTGCCGTTCGAATTCAATACCATTGGCGTCGATGACGGGATTGCAATGGGACATATTGGCATGCGCTATTCCCTGCCAAGCCGCGAGATTATTGCTGACTCGCTGGAAACAGTTGTCTCTGCGCACTGGTTTGACGGCATGGTCTGCATTCCGAACTGCGACAAGATCACACCAGGCATGATGATGGGCGCTCTTCGCGTCAATATTCCAACCGTATTTGTCAGCGGCGGCCCAATGAAAGCCGGCAAAGACAAAAACGGCAGATCGATCTCGCTAACGTCCGTTTTTGAAGGGGTTGGCGCGCACCAAGTCGGCAAGATCGATGATCAGACGCTGCTGGAGCTGGAACAGTACGGCTGTCCAACCTGCGGTTCATGCTCGGGTATGTTCACTGCTAACTCGATGAACTGTCTCGCCGAAGCGCTCGGCATCGCACTGCCGGGCAACGGTACTATTCTTGCAGTTGCCGAAGAACGCAAAGATTTTGTTCGTCAGTCCGCTACACAGCTGATGGAACTGATCAAGTTGGATTTGAAGCCGCGCGATATTGTGACAGTGGAAGCAATCGACAATGCCTTCGCATTGGATATGGCAATGGGCGGTTCAACGAATACCGTTCTCCACACATTGGCCCTGGCACAGGAAGCCGGCATTGAATACCCGATTGAACGGATTAACGAAGTCGCAAACCGTGTTCCTCACCTCGCCAAGCTCGCTCCGGCATCCGACTGGCATATTGAAGATGTGCATAATGCGGGCGGCGTAAGTGCCGTACTCAACGAGCTGCTCAAGAAGCCGGGCGCTCTGCATGGCGACCGCATTACGGTAACAGGCAAGACAATCGCCGAGAACGTTCAAGGTCAAGAAATTCTTGATACCGAGGTTATTCATAGACTGGACAATCCGCACTCCGAACGCGGCGGTCTCGCTGTTCTATTCGGCAATCTTGCTCCCGAAGGTGCAATTATCAAGGTCGGCGCGGTCGATAAGTCTGTAGGCGGTTATCATAAAGGACCGGCGATTTGCTTCGATTCTCAAGAGGAAGCGCTGGAAGGCATCGCAAAAGGCCAAATTAAAGAAGGACATGTAGTCGTGATCCGCTATGAAGGACCGAAGGGCGGACCGGGCATGCCGGAAATGCTGGCTCCTACTTCGCAGATCGTCGGTATGGGCCTTGGCGCCAAAGTCGGTCTGATCACCGACGGCCGATTCTCCGGCGCATCCCGAGGCATCAGTATCGGCCATATTTCGCCGGAAGCTGCAGAAGGCGGTCCGATCGCTTTCGTCGAAGATGGCGATATGATCGAACTGGATTTGAATAACCGTACGATCCAGCTTGAGATCAGCGAAGAAGAATTTGCTGCCCGCCGTGCGAACTGGAAAGGCTTCGAACCGAAAGTTAAAACCGGTTATCTCGCCCGCTATTCCAAGCTCGTGACTAACGCCAGCATGGGCGGTATCATGAAAATCTAATCCTCCTGTTCATATTTACACAAAAGGACCTCCAATCACACTGCAAAGTGCGATTGGAGGTCCTTTTTTTCCTTATACACTATTAGAATCCTAAAAATTTCGACTACCTTACCGTTACCTTACCGTGACTGCCTCAACGACCTCGTCATCCGTTTGAATAGCGGACACCGAAGCATCCTTACGCAGATCTGCCGCTGCGCCCTCAACAGCTTGGGAAGAGGTCTTCCCATCTTGAACCATTTTTCGGCGTCCTTTGCGCTTGTCCGCTTTGAAATCCCGCGTTAGCATCGTTTCCATTGGCATAACCATGACTTTCGGGACGAGAAACTCACTCTGTTCCTGAAGGCGCGCACTTCCCGAAGGATGAATAGCCCACAGCAGTACTTTTAAGTAAAGACGGGTTGCACGCGCGAACAATCCGTCCGGCAGATCGTATATCCGAAATCCGAACTGCTCCGGTCCCCGATTGACCATACTGACCGCATAGATCGCTTTGGCCTGAATCATATCCGGGTCCTTCCGAATGTAATCTGCAATTCCAGGAAAACTTTGTTCAGTGCCCCGAATCATCAGAATAGCCAGCTGTATCGCCGAGCGGGAACGGCTGCCGAATTCAAACAGCATTTTATTGTCAAAATGCAGCTCGACGATCGAATCACCCTTAACCAGCACACTACCGTCGCCCAAATCCAGCGGACTACCCGAATAACGGGTTTTCCGAAAATGATACAACGGCGCATCTTCGGCTTCACGAAGACGGAATACAAAGCGGAAGGCACGTTCGTAAATCAGCCAACCGCCGACGACTAACTTTTTCAGGGGAGAAATTTGGCCCATCGCTTTCACACCCACTTTCTTCGTTGTTCCCATCAACCGCTCTACCGTTACGCTTTTTAGTCCTCGGCCAGCCGCTTCTTCCAAAAATCGTTCCAATGCACGCAGCATATTTTCGGGAGCTTTGTCGTTGGCTCCGAGTGTTGCGCCGCAATCGTGCAGTACCAACACTTCTCCACCGCGCATTTTGCGCCGCATTCTTTTAAGCAGACGCTCTTCACCGAGACGTTTACGCCAATCGCCGAAAATCCCGGACCAGAGTACCAACTGCAGCTCGTTCCGCCCTACCAGATCGAACAAGTTTACGATTCCCCACGGCGGTCGATAATAAACGGCACGCTGACCTGTCACTTTCTCGATCACTTCGTTCGTTCGATTCACCTGCCTGCGTACCGATCCCGGCCACATCAACCAGTTCGTCCGGTGCACATAGTTATGAATACCGATCGAATGTCCTTCAGCCTGCATACGTTTCAGCAGTTCCGGATGTTGAACTGCATGTGAACCTACAACAAAAAAGGTCGCTTTGGCCTCGTAACGCTTCAACAGATCGAGAAGCTGCGCCGTATAACGCGGGTCCGGCCCATCGTCGAACGTCAGAGAAAATTCCGTTTTACTGCTGCCCTTACGGAAAGCTCGGAATCCGAAAATCCGGCTGATCAGCCCTGGAATAAATGCATAAAAAGAAGATAAGTAAAATAGCCATATCAGCAAGGTTGTTTCCATTTCCGCTCTCCGTTTCTCCATTCTAAAAATCGTACAGGTGTTTGCTTGCCCTATTGCTCACCCTTATCACTTTATTTTATCATAGGAAAGAATCGAATCAATCCAAAAATGCGGACTTCACGACCGCCATTCCCCTTAAGGAGCGAAATCATGATCTCGTTGTATCAAAAATACTGGCGAACGGCTTTCGACATCGCCCTGATTATCTTGACCGTTTATTTGGTCATGCTTGCTTTCAGTTGGCTGTACAGTATCGCAGCGCCCATCTTCCTGTCTTTTATCGTCTATCTGATTATTGAACCGCTGGCCCGATTTTTGCATCGAAGAAGGCTGCCCAAACCACTTGCGTCGGCAATCTCCGTACTGGTCTTTGTTCTGATCGTTCTGGGTTTCTTTTTCGGAGCAGGCCTGATTTTTGTTTCGCAAATTGCGAGATTGACTGACAATCTGCCGGAGTACACAGCGATTGTCCAATATCATTTTGCCAACTTGACACAGTTCCTGCATACCGAATTGGATGCGCTGCCGGTAGGCACAGTAGAGAAAGTCAATGAATATTTTGCCTTGTTCACCGATCAACTTACCGGCTGGCTTAAATATGCTTTTGCCTACGTGCTTACCCTACTGACTTCATTCTCCAGTTTCATTGTGAATTTTGCCCTCTCCATCATTTTGGCGTTTTTCCTCAGCTCGGAGATTTTATGGTGGAAAAAAGTATCGAGCGACAAGACGCCTAATACGTTGAAACTGGCATTTGCTTTTCTTAAAAATCATGTTTTCCGCTCGATCGGTTCCTATCTTAAAGCTCAAGCTCTTCTTGTACTGATTACATTTGTACTCGTTTATGTAGGCCTATTGATTTTACGCGTAGACAATGCTTTTGCGATTTCGATCGTTTCGGCGATATTCGACATCCTGCCTTTGCTTGGCGCGCCTGCTATTTTTATTCCATGGATCATTTATTTGTTTGTGATCGGCAGCACGGGACTTGCAGTCGGACTTCTCATCCTGCTTGCCGTCGTCATGCTCACACGCCAACTGCTTGAACCCAAAATCGCCGGCAATTCAATCGGTATTTCTTCGGCCTACCTGATGCTCTCCTTTGTACTGATCTCCACTTCGCTATTTGGCATAGCCGGGCTGATCTTAGCACCAATTCTGCTGATTTTGATCAAAGAGCTGCTTCAACAGGGTTATCTGCAGCGCTGGATTCGACTTCCGCAAGAAGAATTTTCCGTACACCCGCTTAGTCCGGCAAGTCCTCCGGCTTCTTCACCACTTTCGGCCGAAGTGTCACAGGAGAGCAGCAGACAGAATTAAAGCGATACAAATTCCTGGACCGTTTTCCGATTGCTTTGATTTCTTCACATTTTACTGCTTATCCTCGTTTACTTTCTCAAAGACGTTCTCTTACGGAGAGCGTCTTTTTACGTTTCTACCATGAAGTCTCAGTGAAGGTTGAATGAAGAGTACTCCATTACCGTTTTAATGATTAAAGCCCCGGGTAAATGGTTTGCGTATGCCATTAATTGTAACTGTTCTCCATTTTATAAACAATGGAAAGGGGACTTCACATGACTGATGAAAAGAAACCGCAGCAGAACAAAGAACAAGAAGAGAACATGACGTTGACTACCCGCCAAGGTCACCCCGTTCACGACAATCAAAATGTACGTACGGTAGGCAGCCGTGGTCCGACTACACTGGAAAACTATCAGTTCCTTGAAAAGATTACCCATTTCGATCGCGAACGTGTTCCGGAACGGGTTGTACACGCACGCGGCGCAGGCGCCCACGGCGTGTTCACCGCATACGGGAAAGCCGGTGACGAACCAGTATCCAAATATACCCGTGCGAAGCTCTTCCAGGAAGAAGGCAAGGAAACACCAGTATTTGTTCGCTTCTCAAGCGTTATTCACGGTGGCCATTCTCCGGAAACTCTGCGCGATCCTCGCGGCTTCGCTACCAAGTTTTATACCGAAGACGGCAACTGGGATCTGGTCGGCAACAATTTGAAAATTTTCTTCATCCGCGATGCAATCAAATTCCCGGATATGGTGCATGCCTTCAAGCCGGACCCGATTACCAACGTGCAAAGCATGGAACGGTTCTTCGATTTTGTTTCTCTCAGCCCGGAAGCGACGCATATGATCACGTTCCTGTTCTCGCCATGGGGCATTCCCGCCAACTATCGGCAGATGCAGGGCTCGGGCGTAAACACATACAAATGGGTCAATGCTGAAGGGGAAGCTGTCCTCGTGAAATATCACTGGGAGCCTCTCAAGCAGGGCATCAAGAACTTGACGCAAAAAGAAGCGAACGAAATTCAGTCTACCAACTTCAACCATGCTACACTCGATTTGTACGAAGCGATCGAACGCGGCGATTATCCGGAGTGGGAGCTCTGTGTTCAGATCATGGAAGACGGAGAGCATCCGGAGCTGGACTTTGATCCGCTCGACGACACGAAGCTGTGGCCGCCGGATCAATTCCCATTCCTCCCAGTCGGTAAAATGACGTTGAACCGCAATCCGGAAGATTACTTCACGGAAGTAGAACAGGCCGCATTTGGTACAGGCGTGCTGGTCGACGGTCTGGACTTCTCCGATGACAAAATGCTGCAGGGACGTACATTCTCGTACTCCGATACCCAGCGTCACCGGGTTGGTGCCAACTATTTGCAGCTTCCAATCAACGCAGCGAAGACACATGTCGCCACTAATCAGACTGGCGGGCAGATGCAGTACAAAGTTGACCGTGCACCAGGTCAGAACCCGCACGTCAACTATGAGCCTTCGTCGTTGGGCGGCTTGAAAGAAGCTCCGAAATCGGGCAAAGATCATGAGCCAGAGTATAATGCCAAACTGGTACGCGCTCCGATCGACCGTCCGAACAACTTCGGTCAAGCCGGCGAAACATATCGTTCCTTCGAAGATTGGGAGCGTGACGAATTGATCGCCAACCTGGTCGATGCACTGTCTCAGTGCAAATCCGATATTCAGGAACGGATGATCGACTACTTCACGCAGGCCGATGCCGATTATGGCAGACGAGTGGCAGAAGGTCTGGCTTCCGCCAAACCTGAAGATGCAGTGAGCGGTCAGGCTAATCCTCATAAAGCCGTTGAACAATCTGAAGAAAAAGGCAAGGAAGCTGGACCTTATTAATTTACACCTGAACTTTATTGATTTATAAATCGAAAAAGAGCTTCGGACTTATATCCGAAGCTCTTTCTTTTGTCTTCTCCTACTCCGAAAGTTGCAGAGGTGGAGGGGAAGGTCGGTGGAGAAGCGACAGCGTTCGCCTTTGCAATCGGGAAAATACCATATTAAAAGTATAATCCTTTTTCCCGATTGCAACACGCGATCGTAAACGACCTTACCCGGAGCCTCCACCTACTTTTCATAATCACACCTTAAATTTCGAAATCGATTCTTTCAATTCGTTCGACACACTGCTGAGTTTAGTCGACAGTTCCACCAATCGTACACCGACATTCTGCTGCTCGCTGCTGAGCGAGGCTACTTCTTCCGAAGTTGCCGACGATTGCTCAGCTACCGCACTGACACTTGTCATCGCTTCGGACATCTTGGTCTGCGCCTGTCCCAATTCGCCAATCGAAGCGGTTACCCCATCCAGCTTGCCCGAGAACAGCTCCATTTGTTCCTGCACAGAGTCGAAAATTCCGCTTGTCTGCTTTACCGACTGGACTTGATCCTGGAACATCGGATATACCGCCGACAAGGTTCTTACGGTCTCATCCATTTCAGACTGAATATTATCGGTAATTTCTCCAACCATATTGATCGAATCCCGAGAACGGCTGGCCAGTTGACGTATTTCTCCGGCTACGACCATAAAGCCCATTCCCGCAGCTCCTGCCCGCGCCGCTTCAATTGTTGCATTCAGCGAGAGAATATTCGTCTGTTTCGTAATATTTTGCATGACATCCAGCACTTTCATGACAGAAGCCGTGCTTTCCTTCAGCGCATCCACTCTTGTTACAAGCGAACGAACCATATTTTCTGTGCTTCCGGTCTGGGTCAACAGCTTATCGAGATGCTCGGTTCCTTGACGGCTGGCTGCTTGAACTTCCCTTGCCGACGCATCCATTTCCCGGTTGGCAGAGGCAACTTTCTCCATCCGACTGCTGATCTGTTCCGTCAGCTCGCTGCTCTTCTCCGCTTCCTGTGCCAAGCTCGATGCGCCATTGGCAATCTCTTCTGTCGCGATCGCAATCTCACGAGCGGATTCCGCCGTTTGACGAGAAGCCCCTTCCAACTCATCGGCCGTATCCAAGACCAGCTGTGCCGTATCTGTCGTCTGGCGAATCAGGTCTGTGATCTGGTCCATCATCTGATTGAATGCCGTCGACAATTCACCAATTTCATCTTTTGAACGATAATCAGTACGCACACTCAAGTTACCGGTAGCTCCTTCTTGCATCAATTCTTTAAGATGACCCAAGGGGCGGCCGATCATTCGCACCATCCAGATACCGATTACGACAGCCACAAGGATCGCTACGGCTACAAAAATTACGATCAGGGTAAGAATACCGGATGCGCCTTCCAGCAGCACCTGGACCGGAACCGTTCCGATCAGCTTCCAGCCCGACGTCTCCATCGTATTGTATGCAGCCAGCACTGTGGTACTGAACTGCTTCGCTTCAAATTTGCCGCTCTCACCCAGATCCTCCTGCTTGAATACATACGTACTTGGCTGACCCGCAGCACCTTCAATGTCGGAAGCTACATTCGTTCCGTCTGCCGCTACAAGTTCAATATGACTGCCATCGCCGAATTTCACGGACATGAGCTGTTCTTCAAGCGTCTTCACATCGAGCTGCAGACCGACAATGAATTTGGCTCCGCTTCCGTTCGTCGTAGCCATCAATCTTACCAGTGCATAGCTTCCCCGGGTCACGTCTGTAGGAATCCACATTGCTTTGGGTCCTCCACCGGCAAGCTCGGAATACCACGCAGCACTGCGAATTTCTTCAACTGTCGGAACGCGGTTGCCTGCTGTAAAGAAGTCACTCGATGTCTCATCGACCGACAGGAAGAATACGGATTGCAAACCGCTCGTAACATTGACTTGATTGCTTAAGGACTCGTTGATCTGACGATAAGCCTGCAAGCGATCAAAGTCACTCGTTGCCCGCTGCAGCTCGTTAATGCCATTGTCAATTTCCGGGTTGAAGAAAATTTGGGTAGAAGAATCCATGTATCGCTGCAAAATGATATCCAACTTCTCCGACGTTTGAATAATAGTCTGTTCATTGGCTGCTGCAGCGTTTTCCTTGATTGTATCTCTGGCTTTTAAGTAAGACAATATGCCGAGCGAAGATACGAAGACAACAATACCAACCAGGAAAATAAGAAAAAGACGAACGCCTACCGACCTGCTGGGATCAAAAGCGCGTCTATTTTTCAGAAGTTGGCCCAAGAATGCTTTTCTTTCACTCATTGAGTGTTTGGAAAGAAGCGAAGAACTTTTCTTTTTTATGCCAAGACTGCTAAATAGACGATTTACTTTCTGTTGTAAAGCGCTATCATTTCGCAAAAAATTTTTAATTCTTTTTACTGAACTAATCGAGACCGTTTTCGATAACGCTTTCTTTTTTCCGTGTTCTTTTTTCGTTTGTCGCCCTTTTTTCATCAGCTTCAACGAAGGCTTCTCTTTTCCTTCTTGCTCACTCTCACTCGAATCTTGAACTGGCTCCAAGATCGGCTCTTCTCCGTTTTCGCCTTTCTTCTGCATCATGCTCATGTCCCCACCCGCCTATCTTCAGAATCAGCGCTGCAATGCCGGACGTCCAGAAAGCGTTCTCCTTCTTGTCTATATTCCTACTTTCGTCTCAACTAAGTCCGGGATTACACGATGCTGGTTATCTTTATTATCGGCAGAAGCAAGCAGAATGAACAGCAAAATAAACGTTTTGTTAAAAAAAGTTAGCAAAAACCAAAAAACCTTCAAATCCATGAAGGATTTGAAGGTTTTTAAAAGACTAAAGAACCAGGTTCGAAGTCTTACTTTTTAATATTCTTTTTGCGCATCATATCGAAGTAACGCAGCGGCTGTTCTACCTTCAATTTCACATGCTGCATAGGATGACGCGCGGCTTCAAGTTCATTGCCTTCTTCATCCCAGATTGTGCCCACCGTTTGCTTGAAGAAAGTTCCATTCGGACCGAAAAACTCGATTTCCGTCCCCGGCTTGAAATGATTGCGCTGCTGAATGGTTGCAAGGCCGGTTTTCTCATCGTAATCAAGCACAAGTCCAGCAAAATCGTAAGGTACTGCTTTCTCTTCCGGTTCGTAAATATGATCTTCATGATCCGGTGTATCGTAGAAAAAGCCAGTATTTAATGGGCGGTTGGCCGCTTTATTCAGTTCTTCCATCCATTCAGGCTTCAGCACATAGTTTTCCGGATCGGCCATATAGGAATCGATCGCTTGACGGTACACATTGACGACAGTTGCCACATAGTGGATCGATTTCATTCGACCTTCAACTTTAAAACTGTCGATGCCGACTTCAATCAAATCCGGAATAGAACCAAGCATGCAGAGGTCTTTGGAACCCATTGTAAAAGCATTGTCTTCCGGCTTAAACAATGGATTGCCTTCATTTTCCTCCATACGCTGCTCTTCGGATACCCATTCGTCTGTCGAAGAAGGTGTCTCGAACAAATCGTACTTCCAGCGGCATGATTGACAGCAGCCACCACGGTTGGAATCGCGATCCGTAAAATGATTGGACAGGACACAGCGGCCGGAATAAGATGAACACATTGCACCATGAACGAAAGATTCGATTTCGATATCCACGTTGGCTTTGATTTCGGCGATTTCTTCCAGGCTGGTTTCACGCCCCAGTACGACTCGCGGCAGTCCTTCTTCCTTCCAAAACTGTACAGCCTGCCAGTTGAGCGTCGATTGCTGGGTACTCAAGTGAACTTCAATTTGCGGGGCCGCTGTTTTCGCCGTTTCCACGATGATCGGGTCGGCTGTAATAATCGCAGCGATACCGACTTCCTGCAGATTGCTCAGATACTCCGCGATGCCGTCAAGGTCTTCTTCATGTGCATAAATATTGGTAGCGACAAATACTTTAGCTCCATATTTTTTGGCGAATTCGACGCCTTCTTTCATTTCTTCAAAAGTGAAGTTGTCCGCATTCGAACGCAGGCCATACTTTTGCCCGCCGATATAAACAGCGTCCGCGCCATAATGCACAGCAAACTTCAACTTTTCCAAATTGCCGGCCGGTGCCAGCAGCTCAGGCTTGTCGAGCCGGTAACGTTTGCCCCGGTACTGAGGCTTTGATTGAACCGGCGTTTGTGTCATTTCCACAATGCAATCCCCTTTCCTGTCTCAATACACCTGTTCTTTGTAGAAAAATCCGAATGACAATTCGCGGTGAGGATCCTGCAGCTCTCGAATTTCATCCAACCAAGATTCATCGAACGCATAACCCTCCGGATCTGCAGCAAAAGCATCGATCGCCCGGCGATAAGCTCGTGCTGCCGCCAAATTGTATGCCTCACTCTGCAGAATCCCTTCGATCTTGAAACTCTGAACCCCCGCCTTCATCAGCAGATGCAGATCTTCCAGAATACAAATATCTCCGGAACTCATAATATGTGTGCCATTGGAGTCCTCATAGATTGGAAACCGCTCGTCCCGTCGCTCGGCTTCGATCAAATACAATCCTCGGGTCAATCCCACATTGTCGTCCTCAACCGGTCTTCCTTGATTAGCCATATAGCTGTGCACTAGGCTGCGCTTGGAATGATAAATATTCGTCATCCCGTGTACTTGTACCTGGGCTTCGACCTCAAGAGAAGGCATCATCTCCGTCACTTCGTCCATATTCAGTTCGCGAGCCAGTACAACTCTCGTTGCTCCACGGCGTCCCCAGTAATTGGCGGTTCCATGGTTGGTCGATGTCATCTCCGCATTCCAATGCAGCGGAAGTCCTGGCAGAAGTTTACGGGCCTGCATCAGCACGGAAGGATCTCCAAATTCGATACCGTCTACGCCAATCTGACCCATGCGTTCCAAGTAACCTGGCAGCTCCGGAAGCTTCTCGTTATCCATCAAGTTATTGACGCATACATAAATCTTGATTCCCCGCGAATGCGCAAATTCTACGGCCTGCTCAATCAGCTCCGGTGTAAATTCTCCAGGAAGCCGCATACCGTACTTTTCTTCCCCCAACAAAAAAGCGTCACATCCGGCGTCAGCCAGCGCTTTTAATTCATCCAATGTGCCGCAAGTTGCCAACAATTCGGGCTTGTATCCCAAAATGGCCACTCCCTTCTTCGACTTTCACTCCGGGTGCATCCGACTTTCGGCCGACCGCACTCCTATTTCGTTTATGATTGACAGAAGCCGGCGCATTAATTGCCGCCGGCATTGCTTTCTTCAATATTTTGTTCATGCTGCGCGAATGTTTCGGCAAACAGATGTTCTCCGGAACCGTCTTTCTTCGTTACGTAAAAGAAGTAATCCGATGCTTCCGGCTGCAATGCAGCCTCAATCGACTTCAAACTTGGCGAAGCAATGGGTCCGGGAGGTAGTCCTTCATGTTTGTACGTATTGTACGGACTATCGATCTCAAGATCCGAATACAGCAGCCGCTGCTTCTGTTCACCAAGCGCGTACTGCACAGTGGCATCGATCTGCAGCTTCATCGGCTTTTTCAACCGATTATCGATTACGCCTGCGATCAAGGCACGCTCCGAATCGACCACTGCCTCGCGCTCTACCAACGATGCGATTGTCATCAGCTCGTGGACCGTTAAACCTCGTTCCTGCAGCAGGCTGTCAAAATCGGGAATCGATTGAAGCTTTGTCCCAGTCTCCTGCACAAGCCGACGAACCACATCTTCTTCCGAAGCGTTCGTACCGAATTCGTAGGTGTCTGGGAATAGATATCCTTCAAGTGCGTACTGCAGTTCGGAATCGTCGGGAAGCTCACTTTGAAGAACGTCTTGGAATTTCTCCGGTTCCTGGGTCAGCTGACGGACTGTTTTGGCATCCCATCCGCCAACTTCGCTCAGTCGATCTGCAATCTGCTTAATTGTAAAGCCTTCGGGAATTGTAACTTTGACGGATTCTCGCCGCGCTCCTTGACTGCCGTTCAAAGCATCGGTTATAGCCGCATAATCGGAACCTGGCAGCAGCTCATGCGTTCCCGCTTTGAATGCTCCGCCTTCATTTTGCAGCCTCAGATAAACTTTATACAGAAAAGCACTGCGGATCAGTCCTTCTTCCTCCAAACGGTCGGCAACAGCTGCCGTGCTCGTTCCCTCAGAAATTTCAAAAACGACCGCTTGAGAAGAAGCCGGAACAGGACGCATCGAAGCGTACACAAATGCTGCGACCGACGCGACCAGAATCAATAGAATCAGCAGAAAAACAAGCGGAGCTTTCGATCTTCTTTTCGTTTTCGTCACTACGGCGCACATCCTTTACCAGGTGATGATCCTTATTTTTGCGCACGGCAAAACGGACCCGGCGAGCCTGGTCCGCTTGCTTAAGCAATTCCCTTACATTTCTTCCGGGAAAGTGAGTTCATCGAACAGCTCGGCTACGTTTTCCCACTCGTCATCGTCGTCGATTGTCGTCAATTGAATTTCGCCTTCCGGAGAAGTCTCGATCTTGAGAATCTGAACGTCGTCGTCAGCCCCGGCACTTTCGTTTTGCAGAACCGCATAAGCGCCGCCGCCTACTTCAAACTCTTTTACGATTCGATACGTCACCGAATCGGCATTCTCGTCGATCAGCTCGACAAACAATCCGTACACCTGTTCCAACTTGTTCGTGTATACGACCTGACTTGCGGAAAATTCCGTCATCGCTCTATTCCTCCCCGTCCAATTCGGCAACCAGTGTATTGAAAGTCTCTTCGACGATCTGCCACTCGGCTTCGTCTTCGATTACGTAGAGCTTCAAATCGTCATTGTCTTCTTCATAACGGAACGCGTATACCTCGTCCGCTTCTTCATCGTCCGAATCAATCGGAACGACCATCATATATTTGCTGTCGGAACCGTCAACTTCGAATTTCATAATGACTTCGAAGCCTTCTTCCTGACCTTCTTCATCAGGAATGTAAATAATTTCGGGTTCTTCGCCCAAGAGGTGGGAATCGTTTGTCATGTCCGTCACCCTTTCACCGGTTTGATTTGGAATCGAGATAATTTTGCAAGATTAAGCCAGCGGCGATCTTGTCGACAACCTGCTTGCGCTTCTTGCGGCTGACATCGGCCTCGAGCAGCGTTCGCTCGGCGGATACCGTTGTCAAACGTTCATCCCAGAGGTGAACGGGCAGACCCAGCAATTCCCGCAGCGAATCGGCAAATTCGATGCACAACTCGCCGCGCGAGCCGATCGTGCCGTTCATGTTTTTCGGGAGACCGACGACCACTTCTTCGGCTTCATGCAGAGCCGCAAGCTCGGCGATTCGCTTTAGATGCGAACCGTCTTCGCGGCGCTGGACCACTTCGATCCCTTGGGCGGTCCAACCGAATGCGTCGCTGACAGCGACGCCAATCCGGCGGTCTCCGTAATCGAGACCCAGCAGTTTCATTGTACGTATCTCCTATCGAAGCTTGGACAAATAAGAACGAACCAGCTCTTCGATCAGCTCGTCGCGCTCTTTTTTGCGAATTAGGCTTCGTGCATTGTTGTGTCTCGGGATGTAAGCCGGATCGCCGGACAGCAGGTAGCCTACAATCTGATTGATCGGATTGTACTCTTTCTCGACAAGCGCGTCGTACACGGTAAGCAGAATCTCCTGTGCGGAAGTCTCCTCATCCCCTTGTACGTTAAACTTCATAGTCTTGTCCATCGAATCCATAAGGATTACACCTCGCTTCACCAAGCGTCCGCGTGCAAGCGGCGCACTTTGACGCCTTAATATTGAATCCTGTCTATCATACCATACTTTCCCCTTATCAAGAAACTGGGAATCAGACGGCCGCAGGCACGATTAGGCGTTAAGCGATTGCTCTAGTAAAGAGACGGCCGTATTCAGCGCTTCCTGCAGCTTAGACGCGTCTTTGCCGCCTGCCTGCGCCATATCCGGGCGTCCGCCGCCTCCGCCGCCGCATACCGCAGCAGCTTCCTTGACAAGTTTACCTGCATGCAGACCGCGCTTCGTCAATTCTTGAGGCACGGAAACCACAAAGTTGACTTTGTCGTCCATAGCAGCGCCAAGCACCAGTACCGCCTGCGGCAGCTTGACTTTCAACTCGTCGGCCAACGAACGCAGCGCGTCCATGCCCGAAGCCGAAACGGATTCCGCCAACACCTGCACACCGCCTACCTCGCGTACACGGTCGGTCAGCTGTCCCGCTTCGATTGCCCCCAGCTTGCCGCGAAGCGACTCAATCTCGCGCTCAGCCTCTTTAAGCTGTTTGTTAAGGCCATCAATTCGCTTAGGCACTTCGGCAACCGGCGTCTTGAGCAGCGCAGCTGATTGCTTCAACAGATCAAGCTGCTCGTCCAAATACAGGTATGCTCCGCGGCCGGTTAGCGCTTCGATGCGGCGTACGCCGGAACCGATGCCGCTTTCTCCGACCAACTTGAACAGACCGATCTCGCTCGTATTCCGAACGTGGCAGCCTCCGCACAGCTCAAGGCTGTAATCGCCAATTTCGACAACCCGCACGATATCCCCGTACTTTTCGCCGAACAGAGCCATAGCCCCCATCTCTTTCGCTTCATCGATGCCTTTATACTCGATCTTGACGTTAACGCCTTTCCAGATCTGCTCATTCACTCTGCGCTCGACATCGGCAAGCTCCTCTGATGTAATGCTGCCAAAGTGCGAGAAGTCAAAACGCAGGCGCTGAGGCTCGACAAGGGAACCCGCTTGATTGACATGAGTGCCAAGCACTTCTTTGAGCGCTTTGTGCAGCAGATGTGTCGCCGTATGGTTCTTTTCGATCGCGACACGGGAATCCCGCTCTACGCTTGCCCGCACTTCGTCACCGACATGCAGCTCACCGGACTCAACCGTTACCTGATGCACATGCTGGCCGCTCGGAGCTTTAACCAATCCTTCGACCTTCAACGTGCCTGTAAACGAAGCGATTGTACCGACGTCGCTGACCTGACCGCCGCTTTCCGCGTAGAATGGCGTTTGGTCGAGTACGACAAGTGCGGAATCACCTTCGCCTACCGATTCGACAACTTCGCCGTCTTTGATCAACCCGACAATTTTAGCTTCGACAGACGTTTCGTCATAGCCTACGAATTCGCTGTCCACTTCCAGGTCGGACAACGCACCGCCTTGAATATTCATGCCGCCGCCTTTTTTGTGCGCTTCGCGGGCTCTTGTACGCTGTTCCTGCATCGCCGTTTCGAAGCCTTCACGATCCACGGTCATGCCGTGCTCCAGCGCAAAGTCTTCTGTCAGATCGAGCGGGAAGCCGAACGTATCGTACATTTTGAATGCATCCTCGCCGCCGATCATGTTTTCGCCTGCTGCTTTGGCACGCTCGGCCGTTTCGGTCAGGATTGCCAGACCGTCGGACAGTGTTTTGTGGAACCGCTCTTCTTCCAGACGAATGACGCGCTCGATCAGTTCGCGGCTGTCCAAGATTTGATTGTAGTATACGCCCATCACTTCGCCGACTGTGCTGACCAGTTCGTACAGGAACGGACGGTCCAGTCCGATTACGCGTCCGTAACGAACAGCGCGGCGGAGCAGACGACGAATCACGTAACCGCGACCTTCGTTCGAAGGCTGTACGCCGTCGCCAACCGAGAATGTCACCGTACGCACATGGTCGGCAATGACTTTGAGCGCTACGTCATGCTCTTCGCTAACGCCGTATTCAATGCCTGCCATTTGAGCTGTACGCTGGATCATCGGCTGGAACAAGTCCGTATCAAAGTTGGAGTTAACATCCTGCAGAATAGAAGTCAGACGCTCCAGACCCGCACCTGTATCGATGTTCTTGTTCGGAAGCGGCGTGTAGCTGCCGTCCTTATTGTGGTTGAACTGTGAGAAAACCAGGTTCCAGACTTCGAGGAAGCGCTCGTTCTCGCCGCCCGGATACATTTCCGGATCATTCGGGTCAAGCAGACCGTAAGCATCGCCGCGGTCGTAGAAAATCTCGCTGCAAGGTCCGCAAGGCCCTTCGCCGATATCCCAGAAGTTTTCCTCGCCCAGTTTAATGATGCGTTCAGCTGGCAGACCAACGATCTCGTTCCAGATCTTAAAAGCCTCTTCATCTTCGTTATAAACGGTTACGCTGATGCGTTCCGGATCAAAACCGATCCACTGTGGGTCAGTCAAGAATTCCCAGGCCCATTCGATCGCTTCTTCCTTGAAGTAATCGCCGATGGAGAAGTTGCCCAGCATTTCGAAGAAGGTGTGATGGCGGCGTGTTTTGCCGACATTTTCAATGTCATTGGTACGGATACACTTTTGCGAATTGGCGATTCTCGGATTTTCCGGCTTTACGCGACCGTCAAAGTAAGGCTTCAGCGGCGCCATGCCGGCATTGATCCACAGCAGAGACGGATCGTTGTGCGGCACGAGCGGAGCGCTCGGTTCAATGTGATGGCCTTTTTGTTCAAAGAATCGAAGCCATTTGGAGCGGATTTCACTTGCTTTCATAGTTTCTCGAACCTCCGTTTGAATGAGAAATGGGATTGATTGAACCTTTGAAAAACATATAAAAAAACATAAAAAACGCCCCTGAAAAATTCAGGGACGATTGCTCGCGGTACCACCCTGGTTATCGTCGTCGCGCACTTTGCCCAATAAATACAGGAAAAGGCGTGAAAAGGACGATCTCCTCGCTGCGTCCGTTAACGGGGACGAATCGGCCGTCGAAAAAAATTCGCAAGGCACTCCGGAATCAGCTTTCGGTCCGTCTGCCCCCAAGGCTCTTCCACCCATGCGCCGTTTGCGCAAGGAGCCTGTTCGCTGAGGAGGCGTCCCTTCAGGACGTACTTTATTCCATCATCGCTTTATTGACTATGGTCAATGCCTTCCCAGTATATCGGGCACCTCATTTCCTGTCAATGTGCAGGAGAGGAAGCCTAAGCAGATTGCATGCAAATAGCCGGGAAAAGCGGCACGAGTCACGTAAGAACTCTTCCCGCTTTCTCCCGGCTGAGGATATCCGAATCAAGATGTGGTCTGAAGTTGAGGCAGTGCTGCCTCTTCCAGACAAAACAGGTCATCCAACGAGCTGAGTGTGCCGTCTTTCTCCACCTGATATACCGATACCTTCTCGCCATTGACCGTCAGCTCAATAAAGCAGCTCCAGCAGTAGAACTGATGCGTACCGATTTTACCGATATCTTTGGAACTGCAGTTTGGACATTTCATTGTGGGGATCACCTATCCGTCCGCTTATTTGAAAGTCGCGAAGAAGCGCGGAAGCTTCCCCGATTGAACGATTATTCACAATAGGATACGCGGGACGCATCAACGTTTGGTACGCACACGGCCCGTAATCGTTTCAATACTCTTGACGACTGCCTCGATTTCCTCCGAAGTATTACCCAACCCGAAGCTAAATCGAATCGCGGAATTCAAAACTTTTTCAGGAAGCCCCATGGCTCTCAATACATGCGAGGTCTCGAGCGAACCCGATGTGCAGGCCGAACCGCTGGCTGCGGCGATTCCCTCCATGTCGAGATTCATCAGCATCGTCTCGGTCCCCACTGCCGGAAAGCTGATGTTCACTACATGCGCCAGTGAATGTTCAGGATCTCCATTGACGACAAAAGCTTCTTCGCCAATTGTATCCTTTAATCCATCCAGCAGCTGTTTCCGAAGACGCAGCGATTCCGCATGTCGTTCTTCAAGCCCAGATACAGCCAGTTCGACAGCCTTGGCGAAGCCGGCCATACCGGCCAGATTCTCTGTACCCGCGCGGCGCTTGCGCTCTTGATTGCCGCCGTACAGAATCGGTGCAAGCTTAATGTTCGGTGCGATGTACAGAGCGCCGATACCTTGAGGACCGTTGATCTTATGTGCGGAAAAGCTGATAAGATCCGCATTCAGATCCCCACAGTCGAGAGGCAGCGAGCCGAGCGCCTGTACAGCGTCGGTATGAAACCAGATGCCGCGTTCTCGGGCAAATGCGCCAATCTCTCTCACAGGCTGCATCGTGCCGACTTCGTTGTTAGCGAACATGACGCTGATCAGCGTCGTGTCCGGGCGAACATGCTCCCGAATCCAATCCAGGTCTACCCGTCCGCGGATATCGACAGGAATATACTCCACTTCGAAGCCTTCTTCGGCAAGACGCTGCGCAGCATGGAGTACCGCATGGTGTTCAATCTGTGAAACGAGCAGATGCCGTCCACGATCCACCCGGGCATAAGCTGCGCCGAACAATGCGGCATTGTCGCTCTCCGTACCGCCCGATGTAAAGACCAGATCGGCGGAACGTGCACCGATTGCGGAGGCGATCGTTTCACGGGAGGTACTTACGATTCGCTTGGCATCCCGCCCAAACGCATGCACGCTGGAAGCATTACCGTATGTGCCGGACATTACCCGCAGCATTTCCTCCGCCACCATCGGGTGAACGGGCGTCGATGCCGCATGGTCCATATAAATTTTGTTCATTGGAATGTTCACCTCGGTTTGGTACGTGATCTCATAAATTAAAATAAACTAGATATAAAACATATAGTTGTCCGGCTCACCCTTATCGCGATAATTGATAAGATCGCCCAGCGTCGTGGAATCGATCACTTCGGCAATGGAGTCGCGAATTCTTTTCCATAGGTCGCGCTTTGCCGGATCATCCTCTTCGGTAAAGTCCACCACAGAGACCGGTCCTTCCAGCACACGAATGATTTCGCCGGCAGTGACCGTGTCGGGATCACGCGACAAAATGTAGCCGCCGTAAGCGCCGCGGATACTTTTAACAAGTCCTCCGTTGCGCAGCGGAGCAATCAGCTGTTCCAGGTAATGTTCAGACAGGGAGTTCTTCTCGGCGATACTTTTCAAGGAAGTAGGTCCTTCTCCGTATCTTGCCGCAAGTTCCATCATAATAGTTAAGCCGTAACGGCCTTTTGTCGATATTTTCAATTGGGGCACCTCTTTCGGTTCATTCGGGGTAATATCGTGTGTATACTCAGGCTATCGTAACATAATCAAGGAAGTCGATGCACTATGGAATAACGATCCGCTGCAAAATGTCCGTAAGCCAAGGACGCAGACGCCGTTTTTTAAGCAGCTGAACAGTCGTAAATTTGTGCTTTTTGTGTTAAAATGCTCTCAGACGCGCCGAGCGCGTTCTTTTGTTTTCTCATGCTACGCGAACCTTTTGCAAATACCTCAATAGAAGACGGTGATATTCATGAATAAATCTCCACAGGAGACCCGAGTCGTCGTCGGCATGTCCGGAGGCGTCGATTCTTCGGTGACGGCACTGCTGCTCAAACAGCAGGGATACGACGTCATCGGCATCTTTATGAAAAATTGGGATGATACCGATGAGTTTGGCCACTGCACCGCGGAAGACGACGCTGAAGACGTCCGCCGCGTCTGCGAAAAGATCGGTATTCCTTATTATACGGTAAACTTTGAAAAAGAATACTTTGATAAAGTGTTCTCCTACTTCCTGGACGAATACAAGCGCGGCCGTACACCTAATCCGGACGTGATGTGCAACCGCGAAATCAAATTCGGCGAATTCCTAAACAAAGCGCTCGATCTCGGTGCCGATTATGTGGCCACCGGTCATTATGCGCGCGTTACGGAAGAGAACGGCGAATTCAAGCTGCTGCGAGGCGTGGACAACAACAAAGATCAGACCTACTTCTTGAACGCGCTGAATCCGTATCAATTGTCCAAAACGATGTTCCCGATCGGCCATCTGCCGAAACCGGAAGTCCGCCGCATTGCCGAAGAAGCGGGACTTGCTACAGCTCGTAAAAAAGACAGCACAGGCGTCTGCTTTATCGGCGAACGCAATTTCCGCGAATTCCTGAGCGGCTACCTTCCGGCCAAGTCCGGGGAAATGGTCGACATCGCGACCGGCGAATCGAAAGGCCGACACGATGGTCTGATGTACTATACACTTGGACAGCGTCAGGGATTGGGAATTGGCGGTTCCGGCACAGGCGAACCTTGGTTCGTTGCCGACAAAGACCTGGAACGCAATATCCTCTATGTCGTACAAGGCGATAAGCATCCAAGCTTGTACTCGACGGGCCTGATCGCAAGCGGAGTAAGCTTTGCTTCCGGGCGCGACGAATTGGCTGGAGGGCCATTGAAATGCACGGCCAAGTTCCGCTATCGCCAACCCGACCAAGGCGTAACTCTGACTCGCCTTGAAGACGGATCGGTTCACGTAGCATTTGATGAACGTCAGAAAGCAATCACACCGGGTCAAGCGGTTGTGTTCTACGATGGTGACATCTGCCTGGGCGGCGGTACTATCGAAATTGTTGAAAAAGTGCCATATGAAGCCGTGCAGCAGACCGCTGCCCGTTAATTCATCAAAAAGCCCGCTTTCCCCTTTATGGGTGAAAGCGGGCTTTTTAATTTCATAAAATCGAATTCCGTTTGAACGCTCATATACAGATCCCGCAAACAATCGGCTGAAATCGTCAATTCGACTCATTTAGCCTATCGCTTACTGTCCGGTATCGCCTGCAGGCTGACCTTCCTGATCGGTATGCGATTTGCCTCCCTCGTCCGTATCGTCAACAATCAAATCTTCAGCGGTCGAATTCGGATCAAGCCATTTGTTGATCGATTCGATCGTTTCTTCCAGATCGCTGTCGTCGAGCATATAATACCAAGCATCGCGCGAGACCCCTTCACCCTGCAGCATATGGCTGCTGATTTCCGGTGTCGCATCATTCAGGATGACCGTTTTGGCCAGCGACAGCATAAAATCGGATCGCATATTAGTCTTGAAATTGTTTCCGGCAATGCCGATCAATTCCGGAATCTTCGTCAAGTTTTCGACACTCTTCATCCGGTTCAGAATCTGCTTAAGGAAAATCCGATGACGCTCGGTACGCTTGAAATCGGAATCTTCGCGGTAGCGTACATAGTTCAACGCTTCCGTACCATCGTATATAGGCTTATTTGCTTCTATCGTGAATTTCTCATGGTCAGCCTGTTTATTCTCGATTGTCTCCGTAATCGGCAGCTCAACACCGCCCAGAGCATTAACAACATCCGTAAGACCGTTAAAATTGATAGTAGCGTAATAATCGACATCATGCTCTAAAAGTGCTTCTACCGTGTCGACGCTCATCTGTGCGCCGCCGTAAGCATAAGCCGCATTGATTTTTGTTACCGAACGTGTCCCTTTGATCGTTGGCGTTCCAACCATCGGAACATAAGAATCGCGCGGGATGGAAACAAGCAGTACTTTGTTATCCGCCGGCCGGACGACCGAATAAATGATGGAATCGGTGCGGGCGAGCTCATCGTCCCGTTGGTCGGTACCGAGCAGCAGTACCGAGAACGGCTCTTTGCTCAATTCGTCCACATTCATCAAAACGTCGCCTCCGCCCCTAGGAAGCTGATCGATCGGTGCATAGGATTCGTCCAGCGTATTTTTGACCGTATCGGCCAAAAACGTATCGAAAGCGAGCACCATCAACTCTTTGCGGAAAATATATCCGCCTATTCCCAGAACAAACAGCACACAGAGTGCAATCAGCCAGGCCTTACCTTTATTCTTTTTCGTTTTCTTCTTTTGATGCCTTTGAGCCCTCGTTAAAACATGGGCTTCGGCCGGCTGGTTTTTATCCATTTCCTTCGTACCTTTCTCTCTCCATAAAAGTCGTCGGCTTACTCCGCTGACCAAGTCCGATTCCAGGGGTAGATACTGCCCGATCCCCGATCCGCAAAATAAACGGAACTTGAAGACAGTAAACGGAACATTTGACGCAATCAACGTTGGCGGACTTCAAATCCCTCATGGATGCTGAATATAAAAACCTTTGTATAACCTACCCTTTTTAAGCAGTGCCCAAGTTGCAGACACACCTTAGATTACTACATTTCGCACTATTCTGACAATTCTAACATACGAACCAAGAAGAAGATACGAATAAGAATCAAGCTGTGTGCTCAGCAGAAGGGCAAGCACAATGCAGAATCATTCACGAAGTTCTCTCTATTCGAAAATCTTATCCCGCAAGTGTCATTCCGACCGCCGCCGCCGTAAGACCCAGCAGCGCCGAAGAGGCGGCGTAAATGACCGCAGCAGTCCGGCGATTCTGATGCAGAAGCGTCACCGTTTCGTATCCAAACGTTGAGAACGTCGTATAAGCGCCGGCAAACCCCGTACCGAGAAGCGGATAGACCCACTCCGGCATTTCATGACGCAAGCCCGTTAATACGCCGAGCAGCAGTGAACCGCTGAGATTGATGATCCATGTTCCCCACGGAAAACGGGTGCCAAATACGGACAATGCCCATTTTCCCAACAGATAACGGGCCGGAGCCCCGATCATTCCGCCTGCCGCCACCAACAAAACCACATTTGGACTCACAAAACCTGCCCTCCTTTTGAACCCGACCGTTCACGCCAGATTCCGCCAAGCCATACGCCCAGAATGCTAAGCGCGATCCCTCCAACCAGACTTGCTCCCGCATACAGCAGTGCCGCGGCAATCCGGTCATTCTCCAGCAGCCAGATTGTTTCCACCGAAAATGTCGAAAAAGTCGTGAAGGCTCCGGTCAAACCTGTACCGATTCCGATTCGGACGGCCGAAGAAATTCGTTTGGGATCAAGAGCCAGCGTAAAAAACAAACCGAGAAACAAACAGCCCGACAAATTGATCAGCAGCGTGGGAAGCGGAAATCCGTCAATCTGAGGGATAACGGTGCTCAGCGCATAACGCAGAAGGGCGCCGCAGATTCCGCCCAATGCTACATAAACAATATCTTTCATCCATTGCTTCCTTCTTTGCTGTGTGATTAAGCCGCACAGGCAGCCTATTGGGCTGACCGGTACAGCGCATTATTGTTCGCGGCGCCGCTGCTGATTCAGACGAATTTTTGATTCGCTCCCCTGCTCCGTCGCTTCGTAAAATACAGTGCCTTCAAGTTCTGCAGGCAAATACATCTGCTTGACATAATGATTCGGAAAATGATGCGGATATTTGTACCCCTCATGCCCAAGTTTTTCCGCACCCTTGTAATGCGTATCGCGCAAATGCAGCGGAACTTCTGCCGTTCCACTGCGCGAGAATGACGCCTCGGCTCTGGAAATGGCATTATACACAGCGTTGGACTTTGGACTTTCGACCGCAAACAGAATGGCCTGAGCAACGTTCAGCTTCGCTTCAGGCCAGCCATTGTTGCGGTAAGCTTCGAGAGCGGAGACAGCCTGCACCATCGCCTGCGGATTGGCAAGGCCGATATCTTCACTGCTTGCCGCAATCAGACGGCGGATGAAGGTCATGGGATCCATGCCAAGCTTCTCGACGGCATACAGAAACCAGAATAGTGCGGCGTCGCTGGAACCGCGAATGGACTTATGGAACGCAGACAGCACGTCGTACTGCGTCGATTCGTCTGCACGCGCAATCGGACGGCGTACCGACTCCTCGGCCGCCTCCAGTGTAACTCTTACCGTGCCGTCAGCCTGCGGCGGCGTTGTGAGCGCCGCCAGTTCCAGCGCATTCAGAGCACGTCGAATATCGCCGCCGGACATTGCAGCGATATGTTCCAAAGCTTCTTCATCAGCTTGCAGCTCCATGTAGCCGAGGCCGCGCTCGGAATCGGACAGTGCCCGTCTCATCGCGATCATCGCATGCTCTGCGGTCAGCGGATGCAGTTGAAACAGCGTGGAACGACTCATCAAAGCGCCATTCACATAATGAAACGGATTCTCGGTCGTGGCACCAATAAAAATGATGGTCCCCTTCTCCACTGCCGGCAGCAGTGCGTCCTGACGCGAACTGTTGAAACGGTGGACTTCATCCAGAAACAGAATCGTTTTGGTTCCATACAGCGCTTTGTCGTCGGCCGCCTGCTGGATGACTTCGCGCACATCTTTGACCGTGGCGTCAACCGCATTCAGACGCACAAATTTGCCTTGGGTATGATGGGAAATAATATGGGCCAGCGTCGTTTTTCCACATCCCGGCGGACCGTACAGCACAATCGATCCTACCTTGTCCGCTTCGATTGCTCTTCTCAGCAGCCGGCCGGGGCCCACAATGTCTTCCTGCCCTATATATTCATCGAGCGTCAGCGGACGCATACGGTCGGCGAGCAGTCCGCCTCCCGTCTGTGCTTCCACTTTGCCGTCATAGTTGAACAGATCCAAGCTTGTCACGTCCTTTCATTCTTTATTCAATATAGAACCCTTCCGCGGGGAACGCAAATATAAATCATTCTTCGTATCGTTAGACAACGCAAAAAAAGGCGGCAGAGCGCCGCCCTCAAGCTGTAAAGAAAGTCCTGTTCGTTCCGGAAGCTTAAAAGCTGCGTAAAAATTTCGTTTTGGTCGCGTGCCGGAACACGATCAAACTTTCGGCCAGCCCGCTTCGCTCCACTCGCCTTGATTGTCCAAAAACGTTGGCGTCGCGCCGCCGTGCAGCACCCAGAGCTCATGGAGCGCCCGCGTGCAGCCGACATACAGCATTTTCGCGTCCCATTCGGATTCTCCATAATTTTGCAGTCCGGCATCCGCAATCACAACGGCATCAAATTCCAACCCTTTGGAGAGATGCAGCGGCAGTACGGACAATCCGCCTTCGTACTGCGTCATATTTCCGTCGATGAGATTCAGCTCCGGAAATTCCGACTGCAGCGCTTCGTGCAGTGCCGCAGCCTGTTCCTGAGTGCGAGTCAGCAGCGATACGGTCTTGTGCTCACGTCCCCAGAGCAGCCGCAGTGCCTTAGCCGCCGCAAGTATACCTTCGTCACCCTCAGTATTTTCGGCTTTCATTTTAGGGTTGAATTCGATCATTCGCACCTTGTTTCCGCTCCGGAATACCGGCACCGCTTCGATCGCATTCGGCACGCCACCCGAAAGAATGGTATTGGCGAAACCGATAATCTCCAATGTCGACCGGTAGCTTCGGGTAAGCGCATGATAAGACGTTTCCTCTTCGCCGAACAGCTCGCTCATCTCTTCCCAAGCGTGAACGCCTTTATAAGCATGAATTCCTTGAGACAGATCGCCCAGGATCGTAAACGAATGTCCTCTTACGAACCGGTCAAGAACCGATATCTGCAGCGGAGAAAAATCCTGCGCTTCGTCGATGACGATATGGTCGAATCGCTCTGCTCCCTCGACTCCGTTCAGCAGCAAATGCAGATACAAAAGGGCCGGCAGATCTTCTTCCCGAATGCGCCCTTCTTTCAGATCTTTGCGTGTCGATTTCAGTACAGAGGCCGGAATGGCTTCAAGCGCTTCCGACGGCAGGATGCCGCGTGTATCCTTCGCAGCGCCAAAGATCTGCTTATACAAGGTTAACGGACTGAAGTCCGGCCATTTTTTGGCATAAGCTTTTTCACGCTGCGCAGCTTTCTTCTTGTATTCTTTGCGCAGTGTTTCCGGCTTGACCGGCTTCAATTCCATTTCGATCCATCGATGGATGCGTGCCAATACACGCTCTTTGCGTCCTGCTGCCGAGTAATGCTTGTACTCCTCGGCATACCAGTGCAGGATCGTTTCGTACGGCAGTGTTTTTTCTTCCCATGGCGAAAACTCGAGCTCAGGCGCTCCCGATACTTCAAGTGCCGCCGCTGCAGATTCCAACATGCTGCGGAAAGCATCCGAACCTTTGAATCGCCCGGGTGCTTCATTGTCCGGTGCCGGACCGCCGGCCCTGCCGAACCAGAAGTCCAGCGTTTCCGACGGATCGGCGAGCATACTTTCCACACCAAGCAGTTTGGCCGCCCAGTCGGTAAATGTCCGCTGCTGGATATCGCCTACTCCCAGTTCGGGAAGCACTCCCGAAATATAATCGAGGAACATGCCGTTCGGCGCAAAGATGATCATCTTCCCGGCTGATACCTGCTCTTGGTATTGATAGAGAAGGAAAGCCAGGCGATGCAGCGCAACCGTCGTTTTCCCACTGCCTGCAACCCCTTGAATAATCAGCGCTTTGTTTTTCTCGGCGCGAATAATTCGGTCCTGTTCTGCTTGAATCGTAGAAACGATATCCCTCAGGCGGTTATCTTTGTTCTCTCCCAGCCGATAGAGCAGGAATTCATCCGATACGGCCGGCTCTTCGCCGCCGCGGGTATAGGTATCGACGACCCGTTCTAGTTCGGATTTACGGACCATAATATTGCGCTTGAGATGCATCGTACCGCTGATCCATCCTTCAGGCGCTTCGTACTCGATCCGTTCTTCTCCTCCAGTGAAAGAGTAAAAGAGACTGGCGACCGGAGCCCGCCAATCGACGACAATCGGCTGACTGCCGGGATCTCGTCCGTCCAGACCCGTCTTGCCGATATAGAGCGGAACTGTGGGAGCCTTCCCTTCCTCTTCGAAATCCATCCGGCCAAAGTATGGCTCGGGTTCCGATTTGGACAGCCGCTGCCGGCGTTCTTCGCGCCCCGCTTCGAGCACCTGCTCGGTAAAGTCGTGCCCGGTATATACCGGAATCGCCCGAAGGCGCGCAAGCTGGGTTCCGATCTCTTCCAGAACGGAATCCAGCTTGGTTTGCTCTTCTTGATAGGCACTTTGAACGTTCTCACTCACTTCAGTTACCTCCTAAGATGAGCATTTTGTACAGGGGTTCTGGCGAACCTGCGAGCTTAGCCGCACAAAATGCCGAATTCATCTGCGTTCCTTCCCGGATGAAAGCATCGCCGGGAGCGAAAACGCAAAAGGAATATTAGCATAGCATACTTCGTTACAAAGGGCTTCACTTATTTTGCGGGCAAGAAGCTTGGAAGCGGACAAATAAACTCGAAAGCAGTCAAATCAAAAGACGCCTCTCTCTCCGGTTAAGGAAAAAGAAGCGCCTTGTTCGATATAACTTTTGGAATCAAATTTGTATCGATTTGGGTACTGGAATTCTACTGCTCTTCCGACGGCAGCGGATGACCGCCTCGGATCATCAGATCTTTGACCACTTCGCTGACCATGATCAGACCCGCGACCGGCGGAACAAAAGCATTGCTCGCAGGGGGCTGCTTGGCTTTGCGAATTTTGGCACCGGCCGGAGCGATCTGCTCGGTGACATCTTGGCGCGGCTTGATCGGCTTCTCGGTCGAATATACGACTTTGACGCCTTTTTTGATGCCGTCTTCCTTGCGCAGCTTATTGCGGATAATGCGGGCAATCGGGTCCATCTTCGTTTTGGAGATGTCCGCCACCTGGAATCGCGAAGGATCCATCTTGTTAGCAGCACCCATGCTGGAAATGATGGGAATACCGCGTTTCAGACACTCCTTGATAATATGAATCTTGTAAATGATCGTATCGGAAGCGTCGACTACATAGTCGATCTTGTGCTCGAACAGCTGCTCATAAGTTTCTTCCGTGTAAAACATGTTCAGCACGATCGTATTGATTTCCGGATTGATCAGCTTCACGCGTTCCGCCATCAATTCCGTTTTTTGCTGGCCGACCGTAGTCGTCAACGCATGGATTTGGCGGTTGATGTTCGTGATATCCACGACGTCTTTATCGATCATGATAAGCGTGCCTACACCGGACCGGGCAAGCGCCTCAGCAGCCATTGCACCGACGCCTCCGATCCCGAGTACCGCTACCGTGCTGTTTTTGAGTTCTTCAATCCCTGCGGGCCCAAGCGCAAGTTCCGTTCTGGAAAAAGCGTGCAGCATAATGGGATAACCTCCTCGAATCCTAAAGTAAGGGTATAGTGCCTCGACAAAGCGAAAAGACAGACCGGCCATGGCCGGCTGTCTCTTTTCGGTTACAAACTTAAGCCTGTTCGCTTTCGGCAGCAGCCGGTTTCTTAGCCGGCTTTGGTGCAAGCTTGATGTGCAGCTGATCCAGCTGGCCTTTGTCGACCGGCGACGGCGCATTCATCAGCAGGTCGGTCGCACTCGCCGTTTTCGGGAATGCGATCGTTTCGCGCAGGTTGGTACGCTGCGTCAGCAGCATCACCAGACGGTCGAAGCCGAATGCGAATCCGCCGTGCGGAGGCGTGCCGTACTGGAATGCGTCGAGCAGGAATCCGAACTGTTCCTGAGCCGTTTCTTCCGAAATGCCCAGCAGCTTGAACATCTTCTGCTGCAGATCGTGTTCGAAGATCCGAAGCGAGCCGCCGCCGACTTCGTAGCCGTTCAGCACGAGGTCGTAAGCCTGCGCGCGTACTGCACCCGGATCAGTGTCGAACAGCTCAAGATCTTCCGTCAGAGGACGGGTGAACGGATGGTGTTCCGCTACATAGCGCTTCGCTTCTTCGTCGTAGCTGAGCAGCGGGAAGTCCAGTACCCAAGCAAATTTGTAGATGCTGTCGTCGATCAGGCCAAGCTGGCGTCCAATCTTCAGACGCAGCGCGCCGAGCACATCGGCTACTACTTGTTTCTTGTCGGCGGAGAACAGCAGCAGGTCGCCAACTTCGGCATCCGTGCGCTGACGCAGCGTTTCGATTTCTTCTTCGCTCATGAACTTGACGATCGGCCCTTTAAAACCGTCTTCCTTCACTTGAATCCAAGCCAGTCCCTTCGCGCCGTAGCGGGCTGCGTAAGGTCCCAGATCATCGATTTCTTTACGTGTCCAAGTGCCGCAGCCTTTGGCATTCAGCACTTTAACCTGTCCACCGCTCGACACGACGGAAGCAAACACTTTTACGCCGCTTGTTTCGACGATATCACTCACATCGACCAGCTCCATGCCAAAGCGCAGATCCGGTTTATCAGAGCCGTATTTGCTCATCGCTTCCGCATGCGTCAGACGCTGGAACGGCAGCTGAACTTCGACGCCGATCGTTTCACGGAACAGCTTAGCCATCAGCTCTTCAATCATGCCCAGGATATCGTCGCGGGATACAAACGACATCTCAAGGTCGACTTGGGTGAACTCCGGCTGGCGGTCCGCACGAAGGTCTTCGTCACGGAAGCAGCGGGCGATTTGATAGTAGCGCTCCAGACCGCTGACCATCAGCAGCTGCTTGAAGATCTGCGGCGACTGCGGCAGGGCAAAGAATTCGCCTTCATGCACACGGCTTGGTACCAAGTAATCCCGCGCGCCTTCCGGCGTGCTCTTGGTCAGAATCGGCGTTTCCACTTCTACAAAACCTTGGTCATCGAGGAAATTGCGGAAAATTTTCGACGACTGCGAACGCAGCATAAGTGTTTTCTGCATTTCCGGACGACGCAGGTCCAGATAGCGATATTTCAATCTCAGCGCTTCGTCGACTTCGATGCCGTCTTCAATAAAGAAAGGTGTCGTCTTGGCAGCATTTAGCACTTCGATTTCGGTAACACGTATTTCTAGTTCACCGGTCGGCAGGCTTTTGTTGATCGTGTCTTCATCACGCTTAACAACCGTTCCTTTGACAGCCAGCACGTATTCGGTACGCACGCGTTCCGCTGTTTGCAGTGCTTCGCCCGAGTACGCCGGGTTGAAGACCGTTTGTACGATTCCGCTGCGATCCCGCAGGTCGATAAATAGTACACCTCCAAGGTCGCGGCGGGTTTGTACCCAACCGTTCAGTGTTACCGTTTCTCCGATTTGTTCGGACGTGATTTGTCCGCAGTGATGAGTTCTCAGCATCATATGAGTCGATTCTCCTTTTTATTAAACGTTTATGTCGGTCAAAGCGCAGCTTTCTGCCGATTTCCCGTTTTATTTCTGCTTGCATGCCTCATTCCGCATTAGCGGACAAAGCCTCAATTATTTCAAAACCGACGCCAGATCATCCAGCGATACATTTACCTGTTCGCCTGTTTCCATCGATTTGACGGCAATTTCTCCGCGCTCCAGCTCGTCTTCGCCCAGAATTGCCGTGTAGCGTGCTTTCATACGATCAGCCGATTTCATTTGTGCCTTCATCTTGCGATCCAAGTAATCGCGATCGACCGAGAAGCCCAGCCGGCGCAGCTTGTGCAGCTGCTTGGTGACTTCGTCGCTCGCCTTCTCTCCAAGAGCGATCAGATACACGTCCAGCGGTTGTTCGTCTTCAATCTCTGTCTGCTGGTCGGCCAGCAGCAGCTGCAGACGCTCCATGCCGATCGCCATGCCGATTCCCGGCTGATCCGGTCCGCCGACTTCGGCGACCAATTTGTTGTAACGTCCACCGCCTCCGATCGTATCGATGGCGCCGATGCCGCTCTTCGTCTTGAATTCAAATGCCGTCAGTGTGTAGTAGTCCAACCCGCGAACAAGACGTGGATTGATAATGTACTCAACTCCCATAGCGGTCAAATTGTTCTGCACCGCTTCAAAGTGAGTTTTGCTTTCTTCGTCGAGACTGTCCAAAATAGACGGCGCGTTCGTGAACTTGTCCTGATCGACTTTGCAGTCAAGTACTCGCAGCGGATTACGGTCAATGCGCCCCTGACAGTCTTTGCACAGCGTATCGCGCATTGGATTCAGGAACTCCAGCAGACGTTCGTTATAGGCCGCACGCGAAGCCGCATTGCCGACCGAGTTGATTTCTACGCTTGTCCCTTTAAGACCGATATCTTCAAAGAACTGCAGACCGAATGCGATAACTTCCGCATCGATCGCCGGTTCAACCGATCCGATCGCTTCGATGCCGAACTGATGGAACTGCCGGTAACGTCCGGCCTGCGGACGCTCCTGACGGAACATCGGTCCAATGTAATACAGCTTGGATACGTCAGGTTCTCCATACAATTTGTTCTCTACATAGGCGCGAACTACACCGGCCGTTCCTTCCGGGCGCAGCGTCATTGCGCGTCCGCCCATATCCTGGAACGAGAACATTTCCTTCTGTACAATATCCGTTGTTTCGCCTACACCTCGCTGAAACAGCTGCGTATATTCGAAGATTGGTGTACGAATTTCGCGATAATTAAAACGTCTGCTCAGATCACGCGCTTTACGCTCTACATACTGCCATTTTTCTACCGTTCCCGGCAGAAAATCTAGAGTGCCTTTCGGCTTTTGAAAATCCATGGTTTCTTTTCCCTTCCTTTCCGGCCTCCACGGCCGGGTTCTTTTTATAAATATCAAAATTTATAAACACCAAAAAGCCCCAGGTCCGCCGTCTATGCCGTTATTACGCATAGTACAGGGACGAGGGACCGTGTATACGAATCTCCCGTGGTGCCACCCACATTTCGGGCCGTTTCTCGATCCAAACGCCTTGCAGACGTATCGAGAAATGCAAAAACCCGCTTCATTCAAGACGGTTAACGCCCGTCAATTTCGCGTATCGGCTACTTGGACTCCAAGAAAAAGGTTGGGCACACTTATCCAGCCTATTCTTCCGTCTTTCGCCGTACGTTCTCGGGGAGGTCTTTCGTTCAGCCTCTACGCGGAATTCTTCCAGCCACGGAATTCCTCTCTTGTGCGCATCGATTTCTGAATTACTTTTTCCCGTCATTGAATCATCATATTAACGGTGAGCTCTCCACCTAATTGAGAGGTAAATGCTCACTGCGTTTGTTATATTTTATGATTGTAATCAAGTGCATCGTTAAAGTCAACCGTCTGCTTGAACAGAAAATGTCTTATCGGTGAAGAGAGCGTTATCATTATTTAAATCCAAAGGTAAATAAAAAGTAAAAAAGGACAAAAAGTGACCCGCAGGCTGCTGCCGCGGGTCATTCAAATTTATTTAAGGGGGTCATGTTTTTAATATACCCGCCTCTTGTTAAAGGAATGTGAATCTAATATTACAATTGCATGACAATGATCGTTAACGTTATGTCTTAATCGTAAATATGAACATAACCGTGATTTTGACGCAGTTTACGAACAATATCCCGATAATCTTCGTCTTTGACCTTTACGGAAAGCGTATAGGTCAGATTCCGAAGATCTTCTTCGGAAGCGTTCTCATAAGTAGAATCGACTTCCTCCTCATCGATTGGCTGCCCACCAAGGTCGCCTGAAGAGCGATGTCCCGGAACCGGAACGGCCTGATCTCCAATCATACTGCCTGAACCACCGGAACCTGCTGCGCCTGCATTGTATCCGGCATTCGTTGTACCTGAGAGCGGAATCAGCGGGACAACAACTCGACCTCCAGTGCCGCCAAATCCTTGACCTCCCTGCAGTTCTCCGACTTCGAGCTGCTCGGTATTGAACGCCATCAGACTCATTCTTGCGCCTTCTGCTTCGCTTTCCGTTTTAAAATAAGCTTGAAGATGTTTGGACATTGTAATTCCCTCCTTTATATTGGACGTTCACTATACAAATCAAATTATTGAGTAGGATCTTGGATGTATAGAGGAAGCAAGGCCGGCTTAAAACCGGCCTTGCGGAACCTTATCAACTCACAAAGCTTTCAGGATTTCGCGGACAAACGCAGGCTCATCTTCAGGAGTACGGGAGGTAATGAAGTTTCCGTCCACGACGACCTCCTCATCCTTGAACTGAGCACCCGCATTTACCATATCGTCCTGCAGCGGCGGATACGCAGTAATCGTACGGCCTTTAAGCAGGTCAGCGCTGGCAAGAATCTGCGGGCCATGACAGATGGACGCAATCGTTTTCTTAGCAGCATTAACGTCTTTGACGAATTGAATGATCTGATCGTCGAGACGCAGATTTTCCGGCGAAGAACCGCCCGGAATTACGACGGCATCGTAGTCCGAAGCTTTTGCCTCGGAGATCGCTTTGTCCGTCGTATACTCGGCTTTCCCCTGTTTGCCTGTTACTTTTTCACCGGCTTTAAGACCGATAATATCTGCAGTGTGACCAGCTTTGGTCACCTCATCATAAGGAACCTGCATTTCGGAATCTTCAAATTCATTTGCAAGCAAAAAAGCGACTTTACTCATGGATAAATCGGCTCCTCTCCAGGTTGTTCGTAGTGTTTGTGTTCTCGCTTTCTTATTACCCTGCCCTTTGGGACTTCTAACATCAAGATCTTTTGACATCAAGATAACGGACACAAAGAAAAACCGTTCCTGCAGTACCCAAAGGCAGCTGAAACGGTTGAACAAAACAATCCTATACAAACGAATTATTCCCTGCTGTCGACAATCAGTGTTACCGGACCCCAGTTTGTCAGGGATACATCCATCATGGCTCCGAACACACCGGTCTCGACCTTTAATCCCCGGGCGCGCAGCGCTTCGTTAAAAGCTTCATACAGCTCCAGAGCGGGCTCGGGGCGGGCTGCGGCCATGAAGTTAGGACGTCTACCCTTACGGCAGTCTCCATAGAGCGTAAACTGGGATACAGACAGGATCGAACCGCCAACATCTTCGACGCTGTGGTTCATTCTGCCGTCTTCATCTTCAAAAATGCGCAGTCCAGCCGCTTTGTCAGCCAGATACAGAGCATCTTTCTGCGTATCGTCGCCGGTGACGCCCACCAAGATCGTCAAACCGTGACCAATACTGCCGACCGTCTCCCCGTTCACCTCGACGGAAGCCGACTTGCAGCGTTGAATAACAAGTCTCATGAAAAACCGAGCTCCTTCATTACTGGGAAAGCGTCAGTTGTACGCCTCCCATTATTGCATGATCCGGTGTACCGTGTAGACATCGCGCACCCGTTTGATCCGTTCCACCACTGCCTGCAGATGCTCGGTATTGCGGATCAAGATCGTAATATGCACGAGGGCCATCTTGTTTTTGTCCGCACGTCCAGAAACGGCGGTCATGTTGGTCTTGCTCTCGGAAACGGCCTGCAGCACTTCGTTCAGGAAGTCGCGGCGATCCAGACCCGTAATCTCAATATCAACGCTGAAATTCGATTCTACAGCCTCTTCCCATTCTACCTCGATTACGCGAGCGGCTTCTTCACCGTCGCCTGCTCCCGGGATGTTGGTACAGTCTGCACGGTGAACAGATACTCCGCGGCCGCGGGTAATGTATCCGACAATCTCGTCACCCGGCACTGGATTGCAGCAGCGTGCGAAGCGAACGAGTAGGTTGCTCGCTCCCTTGACTTTGACACCGTTAGTCGGACGCTTCTTCTCTTTGTCAGAAGGAGCAGCTTTCACTTCACGGATCTCATTGGTCAGCTCCAGATGATTATTGCTTTCTTCCTGCTCGCGGCGCCATTTTTCCGTCAGGCGTGTTACGACCTGGGAAGCCGTGATTCCGTTGAAGCCGATCGCGGACAGCATATCGTCCGTATCATTGAAAGCGAATTTGTTGGCGACTTCAAGCAGCTTGTCGTCAGTCAACCATTCCGAAGTTTCGAGCCCCAGCTTCTTGATCTCGCGCTCTAGACCTTCGCGACCTTTTTCTACATTTTCTTCACGGCGTTCTTTTTTGAACCACTGCTTGATTTTGCTTCGCGCATGCGACGATTGAGCGATTTTCACCCAGTCCTGACTCGGCCCGTACGAATGTTTGGAAGTCAAGATCTCCACAATATCGCCCGTTTTCAGCTTATGGTCCAACGGTACAATACGGCCGTTTACCTTGGCTCCAATCGTTCGGTTGCCGATCTCCGTATGAATGCGATAAGCAAAGTCCAGCGGACCGGATCCGGTAGGCAGCTCGATAACCTGTCCTTTCGGTGTGAACACGAATACAAGGTCGGAAAAGAAATCCATCTTGAGAGACTCGACAAATTCCGACGCGTCTTTGGCTTCGTTTTGCAGTTCGATAATTTCTTTGAAGAACGGCATTTTATTCTCAAGTCCGCCGCCCGGTGTAACCGTTGTGCCCTCTTTGTAAGCCCAGTGGGCCGCAATACCGAATTCCGCCGTACGGTGCATGTCCCAAGTACGGATCTGCACTTCGGTCGGTTCGCCGTTCGGTCCGACGACAGTCGTGTGAAGCGACTGATACATATTTGCTTTCGGCATAGCGATATAATCCTTGAATCGGCCCGGCATTGGCTTCCACAGCGTATGAATAATGCCCAGTGTTGCATAACAGTCTTTGACGTTGTCTACAAGGATGCGGATCGCAAGCAGGTCGTAGATTTCGTTGAACTGTTTGTTTTTGTTGGTCATTTTTTTATAGACGCTGTAAATATGCTTGGGACGGCCCGACAAATCGGCTTCAATGCCCATTTCCTCAAGTTTTTCTCCGATTCGTACAATGACATCGGAAATAAACTGCTCACGCTCAGCGCGCTTTTTGTGCATCAAATTGGCAATTCGATAATACTGCTGGGGATTGAGGTAGCGGAGCGCAATATCCTCCATCTCCCATTTGATCGCGGAAATACCGAGCCGGTCGGCGACAGGACAGAATATCTCCAGCGTCTCGTAAGCGATCCGGCGCTGTCCTTCTTCCGACTGATGCTTGAGCGTGCGCATATTATGCAAACGGTCGGCCAGCTTGATAACAATGACGCGGATGTCCTGCGCCATTGCAATGAACATCTTGCGGTAGTTTTCGTTCTGCTGTTCTTCCTTGGAGCGGAATTTGATCCGTTCGAGCTTGGTCAGCCCGTCGACGAGCATTGCACAGGTTTCCCCGAAATGCTCACGGATCTCTTCCAGCGAGACAGTCGTATCCTCGACGACATCGTGCAGCAGAGCCGCTTCGATCGATGTCGTGTCCATCTGCATACCCACGACAATGTCTGCAACCGCCAGCGGATGCAGGATATACGGCTCACCGGATTTTCGGACCTGGCCGGAATGGGCCTTATCGGCGAATTCGTAGGCTTCCCGAATGCGGGGGAGGTCCGACTCTCGGATATAAGCGGACGCCTTTTCAAGTAATCGTTCAATGCCCATTGAGTCCTTTCCGATTCCTTTCTATAAGAAAATGAAGCCTGTCCGCGAAAACCGCATTCAGGCGTGTCGACAGAGTTTTCCTTTCATTATGCCTTTTAGGCCAACCCCCGTCAATGCGTGCAGGGAAATTGTTGCTTTCTTCACGAAAAGCTCACTTTGTCCGCAGTGCAGAGACTTTCAACGCAGAAAACCTCTAAATCCGAAAGTTATTCATTTTTTTCGCAAAAATGTTATTGAAAAAAAACAAAATTCTCTATAATCTAGTTAAGATGATCGAGCGCGTACGGATTTGGCTGCTTCAGCCGTGGTTTATCACCGTATTCTTACCCGTGTTTCATCCGCCAAAAAGCCGCTTCTCCCATTTTTTTCGGAGCGGCTCAAACTTATGCCCTTTAAGGAGTGAGAGTCATTGCAGCGCGAAATTCAAGTCAATGAAATGCCGCCGGTCGGACCGGGTCTTCTGCTCAGCCTGCAGCACCTGTTCGCCATGTTCGGCAGTACCGTCCTCGTTCCGAATATTTTCGGTGTGGACCCAAGCGTTATTTTGCTGATGAACGGTATCGGCACTCTGCTGTACATACTGATCTGTAAGGGACGCATTCCGGCCTACCTCGGATCAAGCTTTGCCTTTCTAGTGCCTGTCGGCGCCGTACTCGGTACGCCGGGCAATATGGAAAATTACTCTAAAGCGCTGGGCGCATTTATTGTGATCGGCGTGGTCTTCATCCTCGTTGCCCTGCTGGTCAAGGTTGCCGGTACCGCTTGGATCGACTTTATGTTCCCTCCGGTCGTTATGGGCTGCGTCGTTGCCCTGATCGGACTTGAGCTTCTGCCGGTTGCAGCCAATCTGGCCGGTCTGCTCGGTACAACCGATCCGAATACGGGAGTCATCAGCTACAGCACCCAAGCGATCGTAATCTCTCTCACCACGCTCGGCGTTACCGTCCTCGGTGCCGTACTGTTCCGCGGTTTCCCGAAAATCATTCATATTCTGATCGGTATTGCAGTCGGTTATCTCGTCGCTTTCTTGATGGGTGAAGTCAATACGGCTGCCGTAGCCGACGCCAGCTTCATATCGCTGCCGAACTTCACGACACCGACCTGGGACTTGGCCGCGATCTTTACGATTCTGCCGGCGGCACTCGTCGTTATCGTCGAACATATTGGTCACCTGCTCGTAACAAGCAATATTGTCGGTAAAGATCTATCGAAAGACCCGGGTCTCCATCGCTCACTGCTTGGCAATGGTGTCTCTACCGTACTGTCTGGCTTTGTCGGTTCGACACCGAATACGACATATGGAGAAAATATCGGCGTTATGGCACTGACCCGCGTTTACTCGGTCTTCGTTGTCGGCGGTGCAGCGATCATCGCGATCCTGCTGTCGTTCTCCGGCACCTTTTCCGCAGCGGTCGCCAACATTCCCGGTCCGGTTATGGGCGGTGTCTCGCTTCTATTGTTTGGAGTTATCGCCGTTTCCGGCCTGCGTATCTTCGTCGAACAAAAAGTCGATTTCTCAAAATCCATTAACATGCTGCTCGCTGCGCTCATTTTGGGCACAGGACTTAGCGGCATTAAGTTGACGATCGGCGAAGTGGAACTTAAAGGAATGGCTCTTGCCACGATCGTCGGTATTGTAGTCAATCTGATTTTCCGCCTGATCGCCCTGATCGGATTGTCTAACGAGCAGGAAGAAGCTCCACCGGAAGTTAAAACGCCGGATATTTGATCCATACCGTTTGATTTACGAAATGCAGTCAGTTGATCATTCTGCTTACATGCCTTAAAAGATCAGAATCAAAAGACAAAAAACACAAAAACAAAAGATATAGATAAAAGGCCGTACCTTTTCCTTCCGGAATGGGTGCGGCCTTTTTCGAAATCATACTGCCGTACGGTCATTCTGAAAAAACAAAAACCGCCGTTTGCTCCCACTTACTCAGCAGGGTGTCAAACGACGGTTTTTAGGATAGCTAATCGCTAATCAGCTTGCAATCCTTCGAAATCTCAGCCTTTGATCAGGTGGAACACTTCGACATCATTAAGACGGCTGCGTCCGTTCAACTCTTCCAATTCGATCAGGAATGCCGCACCTACAACATTGCCGCCAAGCTGGTGAACCAAATCAACGGATGTTGCAATCGTACCGCCGGTCGCAAGCAGATCGTCGGCAATCAGAACGTTTTGTCCTGGCTGCACAGCATCGATATGCATAGCCAAGCAATCCGTACCGTATTCCAGATCGTATTCGACTTCTACCGTCTTGTACGGCAATTTTCCGCTTTTACGAATCGGTACGAAACCGACGCCAAGCGCATAAGCCAATGGAGCACCTACAACGAAGCCGCGTGCTTCAGGCCCTGCGATCAGGTCAATCTTCAGATGTTCGACCTGTTTCTTCAAAGCGTCGATCGCCTCACGGTATGCCGGTCCATTTCCGAGCAATGTCGTAATGTCCTTAAAGCTGATACCCGGCTTTGGAAAATCGGGGATCACGCGAATATGCTGATTAAAATCCAAATCAATCTCCTCCTAGGTCTTGTTTCTCGGATACTGCGGCAGAAGAACATCGTTCGCCCTGCCTAGCCCGAAAAAGATAAAGCTTCATCCGTGTTTCCGGATCGAACAGCCTGCATCCGCTGCGTAATCCAGACGCCAATATCCTCGCCCGGACCGAGCAGTCTGCGCTCCAATGCCTCCGCTTCCTGCAGGATGCGATAAGCTCCTGCCGAATCCAATGCCGCCTTCGGCGGATTTGGATTGGCAGTGATCGCTCCTTCAGTACGAAGGATGAAGTTCAGTTCCTCGAACACATCCAACGTCATGCGGATCATCCGCGGCGAGCAGCCCGAAGACCGGCACAACCGACTTACCAGCTGCTCCTCGTCTACAGCTTCCGCTGCAGCGTGCCGCAGCTCAACATAAATCGTCTTGAGCCGTTCACGGTTGGGATCGCTGAGTCGGCCGGCAGACAAATTGTCCGCCGAATACATCAGCACGACGTTCTCCAGCGCAGAGAATTCGGCCAGCAGCCGATCCAGCTGCGCGGCGGTGTCCGGGAGATCCAGAACGAACAAAGTGCGCGTCCCGGCCGGATCCGCGTGCGTGTGCCCGCTTTCCGTTCCTTGAATCCCGGAATATTCATCATACAGCCAAACCGGTAGTTGCGCCAGAGTCTTCTGCAAAACTTTTAGTGTCCTTTTTTGTACGACTGCTGCAATCTGATCTGGCCCGCAGGCCAGTACATTTCCCGCTCGCTTGCAAAAAACTTCGATACTGTCAGCCGAGGCAGATGGAGAACGGCGATCAAATACCTGAAGCCCCGGAAGAGCCAAGTCGCGCACCATCAGTTGCGGTTTGCGGCTGCCCCGCCATTCATTAATTCCCGGCTCGGCCAGCAGATCGAGACGATCGCCTTCCTGCAAGTATTCGGCCAATGCGCCTTTGCCAAAAGCTACAGCTTCGACTGCACAGCCATCCTGCTCGACGACCAGTTTCAGATGAGTGTTCGTTTTGCCCATTGTCAGTACACGCTGCAGCTTCACATTTCGAAACACCAACTGCGGAGTCGGATTGCTCATCCCGAACGGCGCCATACGCTCCAGCTCTTCGATAACCGAAATTGGTACCTCGGACAGCGAACACTCCGTTTCTGCTTCGATCATCGGAACCAGATGTTCCGGCTTTAATACTATAGACGCGTGCGCATTCAGCCCCTGTTCAAAATCTTCAAGCCGCTCTCGAAGCAGGCTCATACCAGCTGCCGCAGGGTGACCGCCGAAATGCTGCATCGTCTCCTCGACTGACAAGAGCGCTTCATAAATGTCAAAACCCGCAATCGAACGGGCGGAACCTTTGCAGGTTCCCTTTTCCGTATCGATTCCCAGAATGATCGTCGGGCGATAATAGCGCTCAAGAATTTTGGAAGCCACGATGCCGACGACTCCGACATTCCAACCTTCTCCGGCCAGCACAATCACGTCAGGAACCTTTCCGATTTCAGCAATCTTGAGCTCCAACATTGCGGAAGCTTCGCTGACGATATCTTCTACGTTCTTCTGCCTTTCCTTGTTGAGCAGATCAAGCACCGAAGCCAAATGTTCGGCTCGATCATGTTCCTGTGTCGTTAACAGGTCAACGGCGCGGTCAGCATGATCCAGCCGGCCGCTGGCGTTGATTCGCGGTGCAATCGCAAACGCAATGCCTACCGACGTCAGCTGCTCGGGTTGACTTCCGGCAACAGTAAGCAGCTGCTCTACACCGGGAGATGGATTTCGACGCATCACGTCAATCCCGCGGGCTACGATCAGACGGTTTTCGCCGGTTAACGGCATAAGATCAGCTACCGTACCGATTGCCGTCAAGTCCATCCATTCTTCGGGCGGCTGTCCAAGCAGCGCATGAGCCAATTTGAATGCGACACCCACGCCCGCCAGCCCTTTGAACGGGTAGCCGCACATCGGAAGCTTCGGATTGACCAAAGCAACCGCTTCCGGAAGAACAGCCGGCGCTTCATGATGGTCGGTTACGACAACATCAATACCAAGCGACGCCGCATAAGCAATCTGATCGACGGCACTGATCCCCGTATCGACGGTTACGATTAACTTCACCTGCTCCGCTGCCGCCTTGTCGATCGCATGACGATGCAGACCATACCCTTCCTTGGAACGGTGAGGAATATAAGTACCGAAATCCGCACCAAGTCTGGTCATCAGACGAATCATGAGCGCCGTGCTCGATACCCCGTCCGCATCGTAGTCGCCGTACACCCAGATTCTTTCTCTATGCTCTAGCGCCATGCGTATTCGCTGTACGGCCTGCTCCATTCCGTGCAGCAAAAATGGATCGTGCAGACCCGAGAGGTCTTCATCCCCATCTAAAAATTCTGCTGCTGCCGGAGGTGCGTCATATCCCCGATTGACCAGCATTGACGCGAGCAGCGGAGATATCTCCAGTTCTCCGCTTAGTCGGTCCACTGCCGAAGAATTGGGATGTGCAATTTTCCATTGATATTGCGAATGCAGCACAAGCTCACCTGCCTTTCAAAATTTAAATAGATACCGGGAAATAGGATAAGAAATAAAACAAGAAATAAAAAGCAAGAAATAAAAAGCGAACAAACGCGGATTGCTCCGCGTTCGATGTTATTGAACAATAGTAGGTGAATCGCCGTTCAGCAGATCGTCATTTGACTTGTACGGATACCCACTATGATAAGGCTCTACACGAACATCGACCTCGACAACTTGCACGAAACGATGTACAAGCAGATCTCTCGATCGTTGAGCAACTTCTTCCGCCTCCTTAACGGTCATGCGCGGATTAACACTCAGTATAAGATCGATCTTCACTGCTTCTGCCACCTTGGTCGCTCGAAGTTCACGAACTTCAATAACCCCGCGTACACGCTGAACCGTTTCCAGAAATGGAGTCGGATCTTCTGCACGCTGCTTGCTCAAAGTCGGCGATCCTCCAAAAATCAACAGCATCAGACGAAGCGCTTTAATAATGGCAATGAGTGCAACCAATAAGGAGGCAGCCGGATCCGCATAGAGAAGTTCAGGGATATCAAAGCTCTTTCCCACTACCCACAACACCATTCCCGCAGCAACAAACACTGAGGCATACATCGACAATCGGTGCTCCTTTGTATAACGCCGAGCCTTCTCGCGGTCTTCCTGTTCCAATTGACGATAGCGAATGATAAATAAGACCTGACTCACTACAACAGCAAAAAAGAAGGCGACTGCTGCCCACTCATTGGGTGTTCGTTGAGACGAATGCAAAAGCTGCCCGATACCGCTCAGCACCGCTTCAATAGCTCCAACCAGTATCAGCACGGCGAACAGCATTCCAACCAGCGAAGCCTGCAGCTTGCCGAAACGAGTGCTGCGTACCGCATCCGAAACAGAATTCAACGAATCGACAAGCAGTGCGTGACTTCCGCCCATCCATCCGCCAATTCCTTTCAGCAAAGCAGCAGCACCCAGCAAGTACGCATCGGTTCCGCCTGTGGAATTCCAGGTGTCTTTTTGACGGACCGTCATAACCATTCCCCTCTCCTATTTAAACACCCTATCCGGCATGCTTACGTTTTCGGAACCGGCTCCATGTGCCCATGAAAAAAAGAAATAAGAAAAGCCGCGCCTTGGATACAGGACGCGGCTTTACGGCAAAGCCGTAGCAATGTTAAGTCGTCGTTTTGACTGCTGACGGCTTCTTCTTGCGTCTTAACGCCAACCACAATGGGCTTGCGATGAAGATCGACGAATACGCACCGAACAGCAATCCGATAACCATCGCCAGAGAGAACATGCGGATTGACTCGCTTCCCAGGATCAGCAGTGCAAATGCCGCGATAAAGACCGTAAACACCGTACCAAGCGAGCGGGTCATCGTCTGCGATATACTCTTGTTCACAATTTCCCCCAGGTCGTTGTACGTTTGCTTTTTGGCGAAACGCAAGTTCTCCCGAATCCGGTCGAAAATAACGATTGTATCATTGATGGAGAAACCAATGATAGTCAAAATGGCAACGATAAAGGTCAGATTGACCTCCAATCGAAGGATCGAGAATACACTGATTACAAGGAATGCGTCATGCAGCAGGGCAACGATTGCCGATAAGGCAAAGCGCCATTCAAAGCGAATCGTCACGTAGATGACAATTGCAATACTTGCCACCGCAACAGCCAACATTGCGTTGCGCTCCAATTCTTTTGCCATTTCCGCATCGACCGTATTGATCTCGTACGCAGCGTTAGCATCGATCTGACTGTTGAACGTAGATTGCAGCGACTGAACCTGGTCGTCTGTCAATACTTCTGGGAAACGAATATTGACGCGATCGCTGCCGGCCGTAATATTCGCTTCCTGATCCAGATTGGCTTCATTAACAACCTGCTGCACTTCCGCCTTACTTACGACTTTGGATACCGCAATATCCACGTTCGATCCCGAACGGAAATCAACCCCGTAATTCAAACCGAAAACAGCAAGGCTGAGAATGCCGGCGAGTGTCAGAATAACTGAGAATGTGTAAAAATACTTACTTGCCTTAACGAAATTGAAATCCCATTTCGAACTTGGCGATTGCTTAGAGTTCACGAATTTCACTCCCCTTTACTCCGAAATACCCTGGCTTCTTCAAGGATTTCGCCTTAATGAGCAGAGAGAGCAAGAATCGCGACAGCAGAACGTTAGTGATGATACTGGTTACAATGCCGATCATCAGAACAAGCGCGAAACCGCGAACCGATCCTGTACCGAGCCAGAACATAACGGCACCGGCAATCAGGGTTGTAATCTGAGCGTCCATGACAGTCCAGAAAGATCTCTTGCTGCCGGCTTTGAAAGCTGACAGAATGCTCTTGCCGCTTCGCAGCTCTTCCTTGATTCGTTCATAGGTAATGATATTGGCGTCGACCGCCATCCCGATCCCGAGAATGAATGCTGCAATACCCGGCAGGGTCAGCGTAATATCCGCCCATATGAAGACCAGGAGCGTCCCCCATGTATGAAGGAGCAGACAGAACGCGGCAATCAGACCGGGTACCCGATACATAAATACCATGAAAATCAAGATGAGAATCGAGCCGATGATGCCGGCCCGCAGCGTCTGATCCAGGGACAATTGTCCCAATGTCGCACCGACGCTCTGTGAATATTTCTCGGTTAACTGCAGCGGCAGCGCACCAAGATTGATGGTATCACGCAGATTCTGCGCTTCTTCACGGGTGAAATTCCCCGTGATTTGCGCCGTTCCTCCCGTAATACGCTGGTTGACGCTTGGATCCGACAGCATCTCGTCATCTAAGAAGATTGCGAGCTTCTGACCGACCAAGCGTCCGGTTACTTCTGCAAATTTATCCGCATCCTTCAACTCGATTGCAATCATCGGATTATTCAGCGAATCCAACTGTACCGAAGCGCCGTTCGGTTTGAAATCATCCCCGGTCAGTTCGATCTTGTTATAACCTTGATATGGATCTTCCTCAGTTGTACCTTCCGTTGTACCTGCATTCTCGGAATCTGCGTTGTCGGTAGATTCCGCCGAACCTGCAGCTTCGGAATCAGCATTTTCGGTCGCATCCTCCGCATTTGCAGCATCTGAACCAGCACTATCGGTCGGATCCGCACTTTCTGATGCCGCTTCATCTTCGGATGCAGCATCGGTCTCTTCCGTCGTTCCCTGTTCCGTTGTACTTTCTTCCGCGGAATCTCCCATACTGCGGAATGTCAGGTTGGCGGGTTCTTTAATGCGTTCCCTTACGGCCTGCTCGTCTGTAACGCCCGCGATTCTGAGTCGGATCCGATTCTCGCCTTCGGTCGTGATCTCAGGCTCGCTTCCCCCAACGGCATTTACGCGCTTCTCGAGACTTCTAGCCGTCTCAATCAGGGACTCCCGGGTAACTTCTTCTCCGCCCGTCATCGGCGAAGCCTCGTATAGAATCTCGAAGCCGCCTTTCAAATCCAATCCTAACCGGACCGAATTCAGCACGTTGGGCGTGCTCCAGATTATGATCCCGATCGAGACGAGCACAATAACAACGAAACTGACAATTCTCTTCATGCCGTTTCTGGTTCCCCCTTTTTTCTCAATATTCCCATTATAGCGACGCCGGAAAATAGAGTCAACGAAGCAAAAGAAAGACCCTCCTTTAGGAAAGGGGAGCCTCTTTCAGCGCCGAGAGCGTCAGATAATTCATCAGCCCGTTCACCCGAAGCGTCAAAATGTCATTTACAATCCGATGCAGAGGCGGCTCCTGTTTTCCGGCATACCGACTGTTCACACAATGCCAGACGTCTTCCCAGGTTGCATGCTCGTAACCGAGATAATGAAATTCCTCGGCTTTATTTTGGCACAGCTCGATAACAGCATCGGTCAGTGCTTCTCCATCCAGCATTTCCTCTGCAGGATTCTGCCCGTTCAACCTCTCGTCTGCCATCCCTTTCCCCCTTCTCCAACTGCCTGAACAGATAGTCCTTATACGGCTGAGGTTTTAAACTGCGACCGCGTTTATGCTTCATTCGACGCGGTCCGACTGATTCCTTCCGGAATTTGGCACCGTTCCCCCAATCATTGGAGAACGTAGGCATATAGGTACCATCCTCCGGCCGCAAGCGCCAGCAGGGTCAGCGGAAAAGCCACGATCAGATATGAAAGATACGAAAAGCGGTATCCTTCTTTTTGTGCAAACCCCGCTGCAAGCACACCTGCGACCGATCCGGCTAAAGTCCCGCTTGATCCAATACCGCAGCCCAGCGCCAGCGCCCACCACAGTTCGTTCAAGTCCGACGGTCTGACAACACCCATCTGCAGCCCTATCGTCTGAATTAACGGAATGCCCGCTGCCGTCAGCGGAACCGGATCAAGTACGGCGGACAGCACCCCCGTTACCCCGAACAACATCAGTGCAGCCAGAACTTTGCTCTCATTCGTCAATTCCAGCAGCCGCATCGAAATTTCACTTATGATGCCTGTCTCGACGAGTCCTCCGGCAAGCACATAAAATCCGATCAGAACACCTAATGTTTTGAAATCCATTTTTTCTCGGACCTGCTGGACATCTTCAGTAGAGCGTACGTTGATCATAATCATTAATACCGCTGCAGCCGCAGCTACCGTTCCACTGCTGAGCTGCAGTCTGTCATGCCAGATCAGACCTCCAACCATCAGGAGCAGCACGCTCAGCGACAGCAGGGCACGACGACTGCTGCTCAACCAGCTCGCAGGATTGATTTTTTCAAGCTCGGCTCGACGACTGCGAATGCCAGACATTTCTTTACGGAAGATCAACATCAACAGTATGAAATGGATGACCAGAAGCAGCAGAGCTGGAGGCAGCATATGGCGAACAAATCCTTCGGTATTGATTCCTGCTGCAGAACCGATCATCATGTTTGGAACATTGCCGACCAGCGTTGTCATTCCGCCCAGATTACAGGCAATTACACTCATAATCAATAGAGGAACAGGACCTATACGCAGGATCTTCCCAATACGCAAAATGAGTGGAGCCAACAGCAGCAGAGCCGGACCGCTTCCCAAGAGAGCGGAGCTTACAGCTGCACTCAACGTGACTGAAATCAAGACAGCGGAAAGATTTCCGGAAAAGGCCTGTATCAATTTAAGTGCTGCAAAATGAACGATTCCACTCTTGTCAGCGACGGCTGACGTAACCATCATACCAAGCAGCAGCAGTAAAGCGTTCAAGTAAACATGATGAGTAAATGCAGCGTTCCAGTCGACAATTCCCAGTATAAGCAGAACAAGCGCACCGACAATCGCCGCCATGCCTCCGTTTATTTTTTCCGTTACGACCAGCACATAGACGATTGCAAACACGGCTGCCGCCGTGTAGACCGGCCAAAATGCGGTATCGATTTCGGAAATCATGCATCCACTTCCTTTCGATCTTCCCTGCTGTCGGACAGTTTCATAGACAGCATTTTAAGCGGCACACGGAGTACTTCACAAAGCTCCGAGCGCCGATCAACTGTTTTTCTTGCCTTCTATGTAGAGTCCGCTTTTCCAAGAAGGTTGCGGTCAGACCTGAAAATTGTTTGAAAAAAGAAGCTGCCGTGAACGGATTCTATCCGTTCGGCGGCAGCTTTGTCGGAAGAGACGGCGTTCTGCTTCCGTCGGCCGTTCCTTATTGAGTGGTGTTACTTTTTGTCGAGACTGACATCAGAACCGACTGTTGTTACGTGGCTGATTGCACTGCGATCGAATGTCATCTTCGTGACGTCATTCACGCGCAGCACAACAATATCGCTCGTGATTTCCAAGATTGTACCGTGCAGGCCGCCGATCGTGACGATTTTATCGCCTTTTTTGAGCTGACCCAACATAGCGTTACGTTGTTTTTGTTTTTTCTGCTGAGGACGAATCAGCAGGAAGTAGAAGATTGCGATCATGAAGACAAACGGAACGATCGTCATGAGCAGTCCTCCGCCTTGTCCGGCGGTTTGTAGCGGTGCAGCTTGGAACATCGTAAATCCCCCTTAGTGTGCGAATGCGAATGACCGTATGGAACGGATCATAGGATCGTACTGGACTCGTGGATCGGTTAGAACCCTTTGTCGTTGTTGTGCATGCCATACTGATCGAAAAATTCATCACGGAAATCGAGCAAACGATCTTCACGGATCGCCTGACGAACACCGCGCATCAATTCGAGCAGGAAGTGGAGGTTATGATAAGTGGTCAGACGGAGACCGAACGTCTCGTCTGCCTTGATGAGATGACGCAGATACGCACGGGAATAATTCCGGCAGGTATAGCAATCACAGTTGGGATCGAGAGGACCGAAGTCTCTCGCATACTGGGCATTGCGTACAACTACCCGACCCTGGCTTGTCATCGTCGTTCCGTTACGCGCTATACGCGTCGGCAGCACGCAGTCGAACATATCGACTCCGCGAATGGCGCCTTCGAGCAGAGCATCCGGCGAACCCACACCCATCAAATAGCGGGGTTTGTTCGTCGGGAGCAGCGGTACCGTATGCTCCAGCACTTCATACATCAGATGTTTCGGTTCTCCTACACTCAGTCCACCAATAGCATACCCCGGAAAATCCATCGAAGTCAAATCAGCGGCGCTCTGGCGGCGCAGATCTTCATGCATGCCGCCTTGAACAATCGCAAACAGCCCTTGATCTTCCGGACGGGCATGAGCTTCCAGACAGCGCTCTGCCCATCTGGATGTACGCTCCAGCGAACGCTTGATGTATTCTTTCTCCGCAGGATACGGAGGACACTCGTCAAATGCCATCATGATATCGGAACCCAATGCATTTTGAATATTCATGGCAACTTCCGGGGACAGGAACAGCTTGTCTCCGTTAATGTGCGAACGGAAGTTTACGCCTTCTTCGGTAATCTTACGCATTTCAGCCAAGCTGAAGACCTGAAAACCACCGCTGTCCGTAAGAATCGGACGATCCCAGTTCATGAATTTATGAAGTCCGCCGGCTTCGCGGATAATTTCATGTCCTGGACGCAGGAATAGATGATACGTGTTGCTCAGAATAATCTGGGCATCCATTTGTTTAAGTTCTTCCGGGCTCATCGTTTTGACGGTGGCCAGCGTGCCGACCGGCATAAAAGTCGGCGTTTCGATTACGCCATGCGGCGTATGAACCAGACCAAGTCTGGCTCCCGACTGTTTGCAGGTTTTGATATGTTCATAGCGAATAGCGGGTGTCATTGGATCGTTCCTTTACAAGAAAATGAGGGGGCCTTCGCCCCCAATTAATAGATAAACATGGCATCGCCGAAGCTGAAGAAGCGGTACTCCAGCTCTACAGCTTCGCGGTAAGCCTTTATTACCTGCTCTCTGCCGGCCAGTGCACTGACCAGCATGACCAGGGTTGACTTTGGAAGATGGAAATTAGTGATCAGCGCATCGACTACTTTGAAATTTTCACCCGGATACAAGAAAATCTGTGTCCAACCACTGTCCGCGGACAGATTGCCCTGATCGTCCATTGTCCGTCTTGCTGCCGACTCCAGCGTTCGAGTCGACGTCGTACCGACCGAAACAACACGGCCGCCGCGTTTACGTGTACGATTGATCAGTTCGGCCGTTTCTTGAGGCAGCTCGTAATACTCTTCATGCATGACATGCTCTTCAACGTTCTCAACCGATACCGGACGGAAAGTGCCGAGTCCAACGTGTAGGGTCACAAAGCCTATTTCAACGCCTTTGTCGCGCAGCTTATCGAGCAGCTCTTCGGTGAAATGCAGTCCTGCGGTCGGAGCGGCTGCAGAACCTTCATGCTTGGCATATACCGTCTGATAACGTTCGCGATCATCCAACCGCTCTTTGATATAAGGCGGAAGCGGCATCTCGCCAAGACGATCGAGAATTTCCTGGAATATCCCTTCATAACGGAACTCAATAATACGAGCGCCCATATCGCCTTCTTCCAGCACGACAGCTTCCAGCTCGTCTCCAAAACGGAGTACCGCGCCGGTTTTAATCTTTTTGCCGGGCTTGGCTAACGTCTCCCAACGATCGCCTTCGATATTTTTAAGCAGCAGAAGCTCTACTCCTGCGCCAGTTTCCGGCTTAACGCCGTGAAGGCGTGCCGGCATTACCCGCGTATCATTGAGAATCAACGTATCGCCGGGATGCAGCTTGTCCAAAATATTATAAAAATGCAGGTGTTCGGTCTCCCCTGTAAGCTTATTCAGCGTCAGCAGACGAGAAGCAGTGCGTTCGGCAAGCGGCGTTTGTGCAATCAGCCGCTCCGGAAGTTCGAAATCATAATCTTCTACATTCATGGAGTCTTCATTCCTTAACAAGTTCTACGTTATTGTAATAATGCAGCAAAATATCTTTGTAGCTTGCTCCCTCGTCGGCCAGCCCTTTGGCTCCCCACTGGGATAATCCCAACCCGTGTCCGTTTCCTCGACCGACGAAGAAAAATCCGGTGCCGGATGAAACGGTCGAAGTATTGACTCCTACCGCCGCGAGTCCTTTACTTAAGCCTCCCGTTTTTGCAGAGGCGCCAATCTTTTTCTGCGCCGCCGAAACGGTTCCGCTTTTTGCGGTTACAGCCGAAGTGATACTTGTATAAGGATCTGCTGACACAACATCGAACATTGTGCTAGGCAGACCGCTTAATGCGGTACGGAACATATCCGGGTATTTCACATCAACTTTGACACCATTGATTTTAAGTTCGGTTACCCGGCCTGAAGGTCCGCGCTGGCTAACCTGAATCGTCTTAATCGTTGCAGGCAGAGGGGTTGTTGTTCGGCCTTTCAGCGTGCTTAAAAGCTGCGAAGATGTATAAGGGCCGCGAATCCATTCATAAGTGTTCGATTCGCTTACCAACTCAAGCACAATGGCTTCGTCCCCTGGATTCATCTGAGCCAACTCGGAAACTCCGCTTTGAATCTGAGGCAGCGGACGTACTTTTGTGCTTTGAGCTGTTACCGTCATCTTACGGAAACCTGTTGAATCGAAGCCCATATCTTTGACGTTATCTTCGCGCACGTAACCGACTTTACCGTTGGGCAGAGCCACATGGTACCACTTCTTGAGATTAGCTGCGGCTGCACGGTCGGATTCGGACGGCACACTGCTGAACAAATTCGATCCGCCGCCATTCCATACTTCCGTCGGATCAGAAGTCATACCCCCGGCGTTGGATGAGTATAAAGCTTCGATAGGTTTGCCGTTCTGCTTGAGAATTTCGCCGGCTGTTGAATCGACGGCGGCATTAATCGATTTACTCTCGGAACTCATGCCATTATAAGCCTGGCTTAATGTCGAATCGACAACGTCGGCCACCTTGAACTTGGTAACGGCCTGCGTCTGTACCTTCGCATAACTGCGAGCGGCAACTGCCTGCGCTTTGAGGGATTCTTCCGGCCAAGAAGCCGGAACCTCGGAACCAACAACCGAATATAGATACTGCTCCATCGGCAGTTCATTGACCAAATACAGCTGTCCGCCGTATACGCCAATTTCCAGATCTCCGCGGTACGAACGCTTGGCACGCTCTTCGACACGAATCCCTTTGTCCAGTGTACCGTCGACCCAAATTCGGTCATTCTCTCCCAACGTCAACAGATATAGGCGAGTCGCCGTTCCTTTGGTTAGATCGGCCGTCGCATCGCTGCGAAGAACAGCTGATGCAGAAGGATTGTCGACCGTCGACAGCTTGATGCCTTTGAGCTTGGAAGCCGCCATACCCATCAGCCTGTCGCGTTCAGCAGAACTGGATGCCTCGCCTACACGCACACTGTACACCGCTCTGCCGTTCGAAGCATTGGAGATAGCGATCGTACCGTCAAAACCGGCATCAAGCACTTTTTGCAGCACGGAGGAAGCCGCATTTAACGTCCCATAATTACCAGCATTCAATGAAAAACGACCGGTTGCTGCAGGAGAAAGGCCGCTTATCGCTTTAACACTGGCATTTGTCGCAAGCCGAACTGCGGCATCGGATGCTGTTTTGTCGCTCGCATAAGGTCCGGTATACAGTTGATAGACCTCTCGACCGTTTCGGTTGACTTTATAAACCGTCAACTTATCCGAACCCGATTTCAGCTTGGCTGCCAATTCGGATACCGTTTTGAGATCACTGCTTTCCCCCAGCTTAACTCTCGGTCCGTCCAAAGCGAATACAGTTGTGCTTCCGCTAGGAATAGAAAGCCATTTGACATAGCCGTTATCCGTTTTTTGTCCGAATGCTATCGCTTGGTCAGCGGTAAGCGTAATATTCTGTGTCGTTTGCTTATACGTACTTCCCAGGTTCAGAAACAATCCGACCCGTACATTCGTGTCCGTTTCGGCAGCATGAACCGGAGCCTGAAGCGGCAGACAGGATAATGCGATTGCTGCTGCAAGAAACGGTTTACCCCATTTAACGGACTTGCTTTTCGAACGCTGTTTGGTCATTCTTGTATTCCTCCTTGTAAGTCCAGGCCTCGACCGCTGGGCCGAGGTCAATTATTTTCCGTCTTCCGGCATCGGCAGTCCCAGGTGCATATAGGCTTGGGCAGTGACAACGCGGCCTCTCGGCGTGCGCTGGATAAATCCGCTTTGAAGCAGATAAGGTTCGTATACATCTTCGATAGTCTGGCTTTCCTCGCCGATCGTTGCCGCAATCGTATCCAGCCCGACCGGTCCTCCGCGGAAGTTCTGGATCATCGCCTTAAGCATCTTGTGGTCAATGCTGTCCAGACCGCGAGGGTCGACCTGCAGGCGCGTCAGCGCCTCGGCGGCAATCTCCGGTGTAATAATACCATCGCCGCGTACCTGTGCAAAATCCCGCACTCTTTTCAGCAGGCGATTGGCGATCCGCGGTGTTCCCCGGGCACGCAGGGCAATCTCTTCGGCGGCATCGCCAATGATCTCAACGTTTAGCGTATCCGCATTGCGGGAAACGATAAATGCCAGATCTTCCACGCCATAGAATTCCAGCCGACTTACGACGCCGAAGCGGTCGCGCAGAGGCGCGGACAGCAGTCCGGCTCGAGTCGTCGCACCAATCAGGGTAAACGGAGGAAGGTCGAGGCGTACCGAGCGTGCACTTGGTCCTTTGCCAATCATAATATCCAGCGCGGAATCTTCCATTGCCGGATACATGACCTCTTCGACGGTTCGGTGCAGACGATGAATTTCGTCAATGAACAATACGTCGCCTTCCTGCAGATTGGTCAGCAGCGCTGCCAAATCGCCGGGGCGTTCAATCGCCGGTCCCGACGTTGTCCGCAGATTAACGCCAAGCTCGTTGGCGATAATGTTTGCTAACGTCGTTTTCCCCAGTCCCGGAGGACCGTAGAGCAGCACATGGTCAAGCGCTTCGCCCCGCATTTTTGCAGCTTCAATATATACCTTCAGGTTTTCCTTGACCTGATTCTGGCCGATGTATTCCGACAAATAGCGGGGACGCAGACTCAGTTCCACCGCTTGGTCTTCCATCATCAGATTGGCCGATATGATCCGGTCATCCATAAGTCCACCGTTCCTCCCCGTTTATACTGTACCGCAATTATCCTTTGTAAAGAACCTTTAACGCACGTTTCATCAACATATCGACGGGTTCTCCTGGCTGCAGATCTTCTTTCAAGTGCATCCAGGCCTTATCCAACTCGGCTTCCGTATAACCGAGCGCTTCCAGTCCTTCACGCGCAGCTCTCCAACCTCCGCCGTCCAGTTCCGCTTCAGCTGCGACATTATCATCGAACAATCCGCCCAGCGAAGGTGTAACAAAACCGTCCAACCGATCTTTCAAGTCCAAAACCATGCGCTGCGCCGTCTTTTTACCGATGCCGGGCAGCTTGATCAGAAATGCGAGATTTTCCTGCTGAATCGCCGATACAACCTTCTCTGGAGTCCCGCCCGCCAAGATTCCCAACGCTACCCTAGGTCCAATACCGGATACTTCAATCAGACGGCGAAACAATTTTTGTTCTTCCCGTGTCGAAAATCCGTACAGCAAAATGGCATCTTCCCGAACACTGTGATGCGTATAAACAGTTACCGGTTCGTCTCCTTTGGCCGCAAAAGCATATGGATTTGGGCAAAATACCCGGTACCCAATCCCCTGCACGTCAACAACAATATATTCCGTTTCCAGATGGGCGATATGCCCGCGTACAAAATCGATCATTTTCGCAGTACCTCGTTCAACTTGGAATTTAATGTGGATGAATGCGCGTGACAAATGGCTACGGCCAGTGCATCGGCTACGTCATCGGGTTTAGGAATGGTCTGCAGTTTCAAGAACATACGAACCATCTCCTGCACCTGCCGCTTCTCAGCTTTGCCGTAACCGACGATTGCCTGCTTGACCTGCATCGGTGTATATTCCCCAATAGGCAGACCTTTCTGATGAGCCGCCAAAATGAGCACCCCGCGTGCTTGACTTACAGGCATTGCCGTTGACACATTGCGGTTGAAAAATAATTTTTCGAACGCAACTGCGTCCGGCTTATATTTGTCAATCAGCTGTACCATCGCTTCGTACACGTGCAGCAATCGTTCTTCATCAGGCGTGTGCGCTTCAGTCTGAATACATCCGTATTGAACGGGAACACACTTGCTTCCTTCTTTGTCTATAAATCCGAAACCGACGATCGCAATCCCCGGGTCGATTCCCAATATGCGCAAAACGATCTCTCCCTTTCCCGAAAAAAGCAAACCTCGAGCGCTTCGGCAGCATACCCGTCTATTGCCCAATTTAATTGAGTTCACATATGTCACCGAACATATGTATCCTTCTTTTCATTATAGCAAAAGATGAAAAAGGAGGCACCCAAAAGAAAGGTCTCTTTTTCAATTTCGGCATTTTGACGGAAAAACCTTTGACTCTGCAGAAAACAACAAAAAAAGACTGCTTTCGAGTCGGAATCTTCCGCCTGAAAAGCAGTCTTTCTTATCTGCGTCGGAGAAGACGCTTGAGTTTTAAAAAAATGGCGCGCCCTGAGAGATTCGAACTCCCGGCCTTTTGATTCGTAGTCAAACGCTCTATCCAGCTGAGCTAAGGGCGCAAATAATGGAGCGGACGACGGGAATCGAACCCGCGACCCTCGCCTTGGCAAGGCGATGCTCTACCGCTGAGCCACGTCCGCAAAACACTATTTAATTAAAATGGCGGAACCGACGGGATTTGAACCCGCGATCTCCTGCGTGACAGGCAGGCATGTTAACCCCTACACCACGGTTCCAAGCCATAAGGTGAAGCAATTGCGGGGGCAGGATTTGAACCTGCGACCTTCGGGTTATGAGCCCGACGAGCTACCGAGCTGCTCCACCCCGCGTCAGAGTGTAATCTTACTATAATCGACTTTGTCACCAAAGTCTCCATGGTGGAGGCTGAGGGGCTCGAACCCCCGACCCTCTGCTTGTAAGGCAGATGCTCTCCCAGCTGAGCTAAGCCTCCATATGTATATGACCCGTAGGGGATTCGAACCCCTGTTACCTCCGTGAAAGGGAGGTGTCTTAACCCCTTGACCAACGGGCCTTATTTACATTATTCGCTCCGGTTCGTCTCGCTCGTTTCAGCGTGTCGTCCGTGGCGACAAGAAATAATATACCATGCCAGCAAGCAGGGGTCAACCCTTTTTAACAAAAAACTTCAAAAAACCTAAAACACCTTTTACAAAACACTCTCTAGTCTCTATTATTACTCTGCTATTACCCTGCTGCTCTACTGTTCCAAACGCTTTTCATAGAAAAGCTCCCGGCCGCTGCCGAGAGCTTTGTCGCTTATTTCAAGTAGGTAAGCCTTACTGTTAAATCTTTATTCACGCTTTTCTTACACTGCTATCTACCCTTCTATCTCGCCTTCTATTTATGCTTTATCCCTATCTTTATGTCACGCTAGCTCGTCAGCCCATAGTTTATACAGCGCCTGGGTTCCCTTATCCGCATATCCGGCATCGGCAAGTTTTCGATACAGCGATTCTGCTAACTTGAGTCCAGGCAGTTCCACTTCCATTTCTGCCGCCGACTGTAAGGCAATTCCCATGTCTTTAATAAAATGCTTGATATAAAAGCCTGGCTCGAAATCTCCGTCCAACATACGCGGTACAAGATTACTTAAGGAGAAACTGCCTGCCGCTCCAGTCTCGATGCTCTTAAGTACCGTTCTAGGATCAAGTCCAGCTTTTTCCGCATAAATAATCGCTTCGGTTACACCCATCATGTTGGACGCGATCGCAATTTGATTACACATTTTAGTGTTTTGTCCGGCTCCCGGTCCTCCTTGAAGTACAATATTGCTGCCCATAATCTCCATTAACGGAAGCACTGTTTCAAAGTCTTCCTTTTCTCCGCCGACCATAATCGACAGTTTGGCATTTTTGGCCCCAACATCTCCGCCAGATACAGGAGCATCCAGCACACGAATGCCTCGTTCCCGCCCGCTTGCTGCCAAACGACGGGCCAGCATTGGGCTGGATGTCGTCATGTCAATCAGATAAGTTCCAGGCTTAGCATTAGGTATCAAACCATCTTCATTCATATAAACGGCTTCAACGTCCTGCGGATATCCCAGCATTGTAATAATAACATCGCAGGCTGCAGCCATTTTACCCGGTGAATCATGCCATACGGCGCCGCGCTCAATTAACTCCTGTGCTTTTGAAGGTGTACGATTATAAACATGAACCGTATAGCCCTTATCCAAAATATGTCCTGCCATACTTTTCCCCATAACTCCAATGCCTGCAAAACCAACTACTGTTGTTGAAGAATTCAAATGTACCACCCTTTCTTGAAATCTTATATGTGAACAGCTTACTGTATGTAATGTATGCACATTAACACTTTTGGTCTAATCTCGTCAAAATTTGTATAGTTAATCATCACCTTTTTTTATCTTATTCAAATTTATTATATTATTCGAAGAAAGATATTTATCCTCTGTTCTAAACTCCAAATTTCACTAAAAACTTGCAAAATGAAGCTTATACTTTTATATTGGTACCAGGTACTAATGCAAAGTGCTAAAGGAGCTGACTCGCGTAATGACCCAATTTCATTCTACTGCACGCATCACGGCTCTCGGCACTTATGTTCCCGAGCGCAAATTAACCAATCATGACTTGGAAACCTTGGTAGATACTAATGACGAATGGATTGTTCAGCGTACCGGTATTCGTGAAAGACGAATTGCCGCCGATGAAGAATTCACTTCAGATCTTTGTATTAAAGCCGTTTCTGATTTACAATCTCGATATCCGAATGCCCTGGAAGGAATAAACTTGGTTCTGGTTGCTACATCGACTTCGGATTTCCCTTTCCCTTCGGTTGCAAGCCTGGTTCAAAATGCCTTCAATTTGCAAAATGTTGGTGCACTGGACTTGAGCGCAGCATGCTCTGGCTTTACTTATGCGCTTCAGATTGCAAACGGAATGATCACATCAGGCATGCATCGCAAAGTTTTGATCATAGCCGGCGAATGTATGAGCAAGACGATCGATTACACAGACCGCAGTACATGTATCTTATTTGGAGACGGTGCGGGTGCAGCAATTGTGGAATACAGCGAGCAAGGAGCTTTTATAGGCAGTTATATGGGCAGCGATGGAAGTGGCGGACATCATGTTTATCGAACAGGAATCTCGAATACGCTAAATGGACTTTCATTGGACGGCAACGGCAAAGTCGTTCAAAATGGACGTGAAGTGTACAAGTGGGCTGTACGTACCGTTCCGGACGGAGTTCAACAATTATGCAGCAATTTGCCTGAAGGTGTTGAAGGGATCAATTGGTTTATTCCTCATAGCGCGAACCTAAAGATGATCGATTCTATCTCTGAAAAAGCCGGTATTCCCAAAGAACGTACACTGACCAGCGCTGAATTTTACGGAAATACATCGGCTGCTTCTATTCCGCTAGCTTTACAGCTTGCGATCGACGAAGGAAAAGTTAAAAAAGGCGATCTGTTGTTGATGTATGGGTTTGGAGCAGGACTCACTCATTCGGGGGTACTTGTTCACTGGTGAAGGACGCGGGCCTTTTTCGACCTGCGCTTCGTTGCCCTTTCCCCTTTCTGATTGAACTCACACCATCTGAAGGAAAAGGGGAAAGGGCAAAGGCGCTCCGGTTCGAAAAAGGCCCGCTCTCGGCGTGGGGTGGAAGGCCTCTCAAGCTTCTGACCGCTTGAGAGTTTAGGGACTAAAGATACGGCTAAGATACGGCTGGATTCTAGCCGGGAAAGAGGCAGCGGCTTTGCCGGCTGCGGGGTGGAAGGGCGGGGCAGATCACAATCACACAAAATTCATAATAATATCAAGGGAATACTTGCAAATACAAAAACAAACATAAACACAAAAAGAGCCTCCACCGTGTATACGGTAAAGGCTTTTTTTCATCGGCTTGGCAGCTTCCTACTCTCCCAGGACCCTGCGGTCCAAGTACCATCGGCGTTAGAGGGCTTAACGGTCGTGTTCGAGATGGGAACGTGTGGAACCCCTCT
>NZ_KB899279.1:0-78731 GCF_000378145.1 Saccharibacillus kuerlensis DSM 22868
AAATTGAAGTGTTTTTCCGTTGGATTAAGCAGCACTTGAACGTGTCTCGACTTTTCGGAACCACTCCAAATGCGGTGTACGGCCAACTCTATACGGCGTTATTCGTGTACGTATTATTGAAATTTTGGTTCGAGCAAGGCAACCGAACTGTCCATCTTTCGGCTCGATTATCTTTGGCCGAATTCGATCGATTATTTAAGCTCAATTGTCTTCCTGTCGAATGGATTTTTTACTTCAGTAACCAGATTTCATTTCCAGAAAATAGCTAATCAACAGGCCTAGCAAATATGCAATTAAATGAACGCCAAAGCGAATTTATCTTAAAATAAGTGCATAGGTACAACTATTTGTTCAATAAATGAAGCTTCAGAAAAAAAAGCAATCATTTAATTGTATCAGCGCACTTATTTGGAGGAAAAACGAAAAAGAAGCCGAAATAAGTGTACTCTCGCACTTATTCAATCGCTGCCTCTTCTTTTCTCTACTCGTCTCCACCTTACTCTACTCTACTCTACTCTTCGCTTCTCTATCCTACTGTAATGGTGCCGAGAAGCCGCATCAAAGTGTACCTTGTGAAGCTGATAAGACGATAAGTCATGTTTAAAAATGCTCCGCGTAAAAAACGATGTTTCGATAGCGGAAAATGATGCCTCGTCGAGAACATGTATGCAGACAGCAAAAAGCTTTCCGACCCAGTCGGAAAGCTTTTTTGACTTGCTGCCCCAAAACAAACCATTTTCCGAAACTTACAACAAGCCGAGCAGCCACCCTCCGGCAGCCCCTACCGCAACGACCAGCCACGGCGGCAGTTTCCAAAAAACCAACAGCAAAAACAGTATCGCAGCAAGCGCAAAATCGGCAGAGGATCGAACAGCGGAGGTCCACACCGGATCATACAACGCCGCCAAAAGTATGCCGACAACCGCCGCATTTACGCCGCTCAATGCCCCGCGTACATGCGGACTCCGACGCAAGCTTTCCCAGAAAGGCAGCGTACCGGCAATGAGCAGGAAAGCAGGAAGAAAAATGGCTGCCGTAGCAATCAACGCTCCTTGAAACCCTCCTGCGACCGCACCCAGGTAAGATGCAAATGTAAACAATGGACCCGGCACAGCCTGTACAGCTCCGTAACCGGCCAAAAAATCTGCTGCGCTTACGAGTCCCGAAGGTACAACTTCCCGTTCAAGCAGGGGAAGCACGACATGACCTCCTCCGAAAACGAGCGCACCTGAGCGGTAGAAACCATCGAATAGCGTCAGGCTGTCACTTGGAAGCGCAAAACGCAGCACCGGGAGCAGAATCAGCAGGCTGAAAAACAAAGCCAGACATAATGCTGCAAATTTTCGGCTGATTGGAATGGGCAGTTCAAGAGGCGTCTGCTCCGCTTCTTTGTTTCGATACAGCAATATTCCGATAATCGCTGCCGCCGCAATAACCGCAATTTGGCTAAATGCCGTCTGCAGCAGCAGGACACCGCAAGCAGACAGTACAGCTATCGCGGCACGCGCCCGATCCGGTGCCAGGCTTCTGCCCATACCCAGTACGGCTTGTGCGACAATGGCGACAGCTGCGATCTTCAATCCGTGAATCCAGCTGCTCCCTCCAATATCGAATGCTCGCAGAAAAAAGGCGAAAGCGATCATCAAGACAATTGATGGAAGCGTAAATCCGATCCAGGCCAACAGTCCGCCTCCCAGACCGGCGCGAACCATACCTATACCGATTCCGACCTGACTGCTTGCGGGTCCAGGCAAAAATTGGCACAAAGCAACAAGTTCGGCGTAGCTGCGCTCATCCAGCCATTTGCGCTTTTTGACATACTCTTCTCGAAAGTAACCCAGATGGGCAACCGGTCCGCCGAACGAAGTCAAGCCGAGTTTGAACGATACGGCAAGCACTTCAAGCATTCGGTTTCCTGAACGATCCGTCTTTTCCGATTCGGCACCGGATACGCGATCAGGTTCAATATCCATAAGAACAATAATCCCCTTCCTTCTTGCATCCAGATCCGCTTGTATCAAGATCTCCTTGCATTAAGTTTTGCTTTCCTCAAGTTCCCTTCTAATTCTTTATAAGTTTTGCAGTCTGGCTCGTCCAGTCCTTTTGTGTTATCAGAGATGTTGATTTGTGTAAACTGTCGATTGTAAGCTGGTACGGATCAGAGGCACAGCCAATACGAAATCGGTGCGAAACCGTAATTAATGCCATCCAATAGGAATAAGGAGTACACAAGTTTGTTATTCTAAGCGTTGAAAAATAAAAAAGCCCGTCAACGGATGTGTAATCCGTTAACAGGCCTGCATTTTGCTGCTGCTGTGAAATGCAGAGGGTCCCCCATCAGCTAGCCGCGTTATCAACTTATCAACGGCTGCTGCGTTTCTTCGCAGCCAGCAGCCGATCCATGGCGCTGCCGCCAGCTTCGCCGCTGGAGTCCGGCGGCTGGCCTTCCGACTGCCCTGAGCGGTCGGAACCTGGATTTGGCCGCTTGGAACTGTCTGCGTCGTGAGGCTTTGTATCGGCTGCTTGGCGCCGCTTCGCATTATCCGCGCCATTCTCGCCGTGCAGCTTCGCGCGCTGGACGCTGCCTGCATCACTTTGCAGCTTCGCGCTATCGATACTGCCGGCGCTGTTGGCGCTGTTGGTGCTGCTAGCGCTATCGGCGCTGTTAGCGCTACCCGCGCCGCGAAGCGGCGCTCCAGAAGCCGCCCCCGCATTGCGGCCGCTCCCGCGCTCCGCGCGGAGACGGTCCACAGCGGAGGCAATGCCTCCCTCCGCAGCGGACCCCGTCCCCCCGCCTTCGGCGCGGGGGGACTCTTCCGGCCGCTGCGCAGGCCGTTCCGCCGCGCCCTGCGGAGGCGCGGCATTGCCCGCGGCGGCGTGCTTCTCGCCGCCGCGGAAGGCCGTGCTCCGCCGCTTGGCGGAGGACAGGCGCGCGAGCGCGCCTTTCTCCGCAGGAGCGGCTTCGCCTTCCGCGGCGCCGGAGCTCCGCCGGCGGGCTGCCGCGAACGGCAACGCCAGCGCGGCAGCGAGCCGTTCCCATGGAACGGCCAGGCGGCGGACCGCGACATCCGCGATCCACAAGGCCAGCACCGCGGCCAGCAGGATCGAGGTCCAGTCCCGCATCTGCTTATGCGGAGCGGCCGGCTGATTATAGACAGCCGCCGGATCTTCCCAGGACAGCGTGCGTCCGCCGGTCAAACGTGCCAGTTCGGCCAAACGGGCCGATCCTTCGTCCGAAACGGTGGAAATCCGGTATTCCGGCGAATACGGGATGACCAGTCCGGTCCCGGTTGCGGCAGGCAGGCCGGAGGTTTCTTCGCCTCCGGCACCGTTTACCCCGGAGTCAGCCTCTACGGAATCGTTCTCTACGGAATCATTTTCTCCTGAGCCCTCTGCCGGACTTCCCGCATCCTCTTGATCGGTTCCTGACGCGCCACTTTCCGAAGATCCTTCCGCTGCATTCCCCGCCCCGGCAGGCGACAAATTCAACAGATAAGCCCCCGGCTCGCTTACCGGCAGTACTCCGGTATAACGTCCTGGAGATGTCTGCACCAGCGTAATCGGCTCTGAAGCCGTTTCGTCGGTGCCGCCCCCGTCACCTCCGATTGAAGCGATCAGTTCGTCCGGCAGTGCAGCATCACCACTCTGCGAAGCCGTTACGGTCAATTCCATACCTCCCTCGCCCAATGCCGTTTCCACCCGGTAAGGTGAAGTGCTGAACTGTGGAAAAGTCCATTTTACCGTTTGGGTCAGCACATTGGCGAACTTGTCCCAAGAGACCCAATCTGCCGACCATTTTCCCGTCAAATCGCTTGTCCAGGCTACACTCCTGCCTGAACCGTACTGCCATCTGACCAGCAGAGGATCAGGCTCCGGACTGACAAGCGCCGTTTGGGCGGAAGGTTTGGCACTTGTTGCGACATAACCGCCAAGCTGAGGCAGTCCATCCGCAAACAGCGATGTCCAATCGCCCGCATCAGCTACGGCTGGCGTAAAAGGCTTATCTACCACATAAGTACGAGCAAGCAGCACCGCTTCGCGGCTGAAAATTGCCGGCAGCGTCGTCTCATCCTGCACATCGTAGAAGCGTCCTTTGCCGAGATTTGCAATGTTTTGCAGCAGTCCGCGATCCGCATCGGAACCGACCGCCACACTGGATACCGTTACATTTTTCTCAAGCAGACCGGATATCAGCTCTTCGTAATTTCCGCCTCCGGCCGATTGTCCATCTGTCATCAGAATGATGTGCCTGCGCTGTGCACCGATTTCCAGTATGGATTCCGTAGCCGCAGCCATCGCCGGATAAATATTAGTTCCTCCGCCGCTCGGAATGGACTGAATCTGTTCCAGCACCTCTTCCTTATCAGACAGCTTCTGCGGTTCTACGACCCACCACGGATGATCGTCGAAAGCGACAACGCCTACCGTATCCTTCGCTCTCATCAATTCGACCGTGCGCATGGCCGCTTCCTTTGCCAGTTCAATCTTGCTTCCGGCCATACTGCCCGAGCGGTCGATCACAAGAATCAGACCCAGTTCGGGGATTTCGCGCTTACCCTCCAGCTCCATCGAAACAGGCAGCGCCCGTTCGATCGGGGTATCAAAGTATCCGCCGAGTCCAAAGCTCTGATCGCCGCCGCTCATCATGAAGCCGATCCCGTAACTGCGTACTGCCGTCTCGATGGCATCCATTTTAGCCTGTCCGAGCGAGTCGCCCGAGACGTTGTTGAACAGAATGCTGTCATAGCGCGCGTAATCCGCCAGCTGCGTCGGCATTTGACCGGGGGAGATAACAGTGGTCTCGATCAATCCGGCATTCAGCGCCTTGGCAATATTCGCCGACGTATCCGGTTTTCCCTCGACAATCAGCACAGACGGACTGCCTTCTACCCGGGTAAAGGCAAAAGCGGCATTGTTCGCGGATTGTGTATCGCCTGGCATGCTTAATTCTGCGCGATAGCGATGCAGGCCGGGACGCTTCGCGAGCCCCTGCAGCAGCACACTGCTTTCTCCACGCTCTACACGTACCGTTTGCGAACCGATCTCTACATTGTCTTCGTACAGCCGAATTTCGCCCGTTCCCGAAAATGTACTGCGCAGCTGCGCTTCGACCGTAAACGCTTCGCCGAGATACAATTTGCCCGGCAGCGACAGCGAATCGATTGCGGCATCACGTTCAGCTCCGGTTTCTTTCTCCAACACATCAACGGTAATTCCGCGATTTTTGAGCAGCCGGCCCGCTTCAAGCATACTGCCGACATTCTCTGCTCCGTCGCTGATCAGCACAATTCGCGGATCGCCGGTCCCCAGCATTCCCGAAGCCAGCTGCAGCGCCCGCTGCACGTTCGTATAATCCGGATCGACCGCAGCTTCAAGTCCGCCCAGCGGAGCTTCTCCGCTCATCGTCTGTTCTGCCGAAGCAGCGCGTCCGAAAGAGATCACTGCAAACTCATCCTCCGCCTTCTTGCTCTCAAGCGAATCTCCAATCCATTCGCGATCTTCTCTGCTGGATTCCGTGCTTGAAGAACGATCAACGGCATAGACCACTTCATGCTGACGCTGCACCGTATAGAGCTGCACGCCGGCAAGGAGCAGGACAAGCAGCAGCAGTGCCAGCGTACGCAGCGCAGCCGCCAGACGATGACGAAAGGCGGAAATTCGCGCAGGTCCGCGAAGCGCAAATACCGCAAATACCGCGAGTGGAATCAACAGCAGCAGGACCCAAGGATGATCAAATTGAACGCCCACGACGGTACACCCCCCATTCCGTCAGCATAATTGCGATAATTAGCGCCGCCAGCGGGATCGTCAGCGGCAGTCGGCTTCGGTTGTCTTCCGCAGCTGCCTGATCCGGTACCGCCTGCTGTCCTGCTGCATTTCCGGAAGCTTCACCGAATACCGGATTTTCGGCAGGAGGCACCGCCGATTCCGCAGCGTCCGGCCGCACGTCAAGCAGATAGACCGGCGCGTCTTCCAATTCACTGCCGGATTGTTCAAACGCGTATAAGCCAGGCATATTAGGCGTGATCTGCGAAGAACTCAATATTCCGTCTGAGCTTTTCGCAGCGGGCTGCGAAAAACTCGACATTCCTTTTGTACCTTTTGCATCAGGCTGCGAAGAACCAGGCAATCCTTCCGTACCTTCCGCAGAAGTACCTTCACTGCCAATCGCCGCATCTACGGTCGAACCCGCAGCAAAAGCCAATCCCTGCAGTGGCTGCCAGACGGCGGACTCTGCACCGGCGGCAATCGGAACATCTATTGCCGAGCCGGATACCGCACGGCCCAGCCCTCCTCCTCGTCCTCCGGACAACCAGGTTACCGCGTTATTAACCAGAACCGGAAACTCGCTGTTCAACGGAAGATCTCCGCTCTGCAAATTGAAGCCGAACCAGAGTGTTCGCTGTCCGTTCACCATACCGGCTGCAATGGCGGGACGCTGACCGATACTCAAGATGGTCTCCAGACCGTCCGGTTTTCCTTCTGTCAACGGACCGAAATACGGCTCGTTCAAAGATAGATACTTCATAACCGGATGAGAAACGATCTCCACTCGCCGGTTTCCCGGCTGCTGCCTCTCTTCATCCCCTCCGATTTTCCAGATTGTTGCTTCGCTCATCAGCCTGTCCCATTCTCCGCTTTGCATGGCAGCAGGCAGCTCTCCTTCAATCACAACTAGGTCAGGCCGTTCTTCTGGCAGCGGAGGAACATCTGATGACGGATCTTCACTTTCAGAAGCCGTATCTGAGCCATTCGAACCTTCTAAGCCTTCCGATCTGGCGGAACCAGCGTTCGTCATGCTTGTGTGCAAGTCCATCCGGGTGACCTCCGCTCCAGACAGACGCATCGCCTTCTCCAGAAACAGATTGCCATTCGACAGCAGCAGCGCCTTGACTTCACCGCCTGTTTCCGGAAAAGCGAACGCATCGTCGTCCGCCGCATAATCGTCTGACGTCTCTCCGGTCAGACTCAGCCTGTATACATTCGCGGCTTCGGCAGCTTCGAACGTCACCGTTCGCCTTTCGCCAGGCTGGAGAGTCAGATCTTCACCCGTCAATGTTTGCCCATCGCCGGACAGTTCCACGCGAACTTCAAGGGCGGTCGTTCCCGTGTTAGAAACCACGCCAACAGCCCGTCCGCTTCCGTCTACGCCGAACTGCTCGACCGCAGCGTTGCGATAGCCGCCGCTTTCGATACGCCGGACTTCGATGGGCACAGATACGGGCAGGTCGTCCGTCCGTTCGCTCCACTGTCCATCGGTGTAGACGACAATGCGGGCATCCTCGTGTCCTTCGGCGACCGCCGACGCCAACGAGATTGCTTCGCGGTACGCGATGCGTGCATAATCCGGCGACAAGGAATCCACTGTCCGTTCCCATGACGCGCGATCTTCCATCCCTGATGCAATAACTTGCGGATTAGCACCCATTCGGATCAGCGTCAATCCACCGTCCGACTGACGGGTATCCGCCAATATTTCATCTTTCATTTGATCCAATCTGGTCTCATTCGATGTCGAATGATCCGCTTGCGTACCGGCTGCGGAAACATCATTCTCCCCGCCATCTTCGCCGGAACGCAAATTCGCACTCATGCTCGCCGATACGTCGGCCACGACAATCGTATAGCCTCCTGTCCCATTTTCCGCCCAGAGAAAAGGACGCATCAGCGCAAAAGCCAGCAGAGCTGCCGCCAACAGCTGCAGCCACATCAGCAGGCGGCTTTTCAGCTTCTGCCAGGGGCGATTCGCCTCCGTATTTTCCAGCACCCGCTTCCACAGCAGATGGCTGGGCACCGGCGTATCGATAAACTTCCGCTTGAACAAATACATAATCAGGATTGCCGGAATACCCAGCGCAAACCATAACCCTGCCCACGAACCGATTCCCATCGGCCGCACCTCCTTTCTTCCTTCGCGTCAATTCCGCCTCTTCGGCCGCGAAGATCATTCAGCGTACAAGTCCGGATTCGCGCATCGTACCCAGGATCGTTTCAATGGAAGGTACGTCGGTAGGCGCCAAAATATAAGCAATTCCTCTGCGTGCGCAAAATTCCGCCAACCTTCCGCGGTAGGAAGCAAATTCCCGCTCATAGGCTTCGACCAGCCGACCGGTCAAAGCTGCTTCTTTGAACGTGCCCAATTCCGCATCAATCAGCTTGAGGTCCCCGCTTAAGCGCGGCTGAATCTCTCCTCTTGTCAGCACTTGGACCAATACCACTTCCTGACGCGCTGCCTGCAGTCTCGCTATAACTTCCTCCAGCTCTTCTTCGCCTCGTTCGGTCCAACAGTCAGAAAAGATCCACGTCATGCCAGGCAGCTTCGGCAGACGGGAACGATCGGTGAACGCCTCGGACAAGGCTCCGCGTCCCGCCGGCTCCGAAGACGCCAGAAATTCCAGCATTCGGTGTATCGCAGGACGGCCTCGCAGCAGCGGCAGCCCTTCTCCGACCCGTTCGTCTACCCGGTAAACGCCAAGTCGATCGTATGCGGCAAGCGTCATATATCCGATGCTTGCCGCAAGGCGAGAGGCATGCAGCAGCTTGGAAGGTCCGTTCTCGTCGGCAAAAGCCATCGACTGCGAGCAGTCCACATAGAGCGTCACCTGCAGCTCCTGCTCGTCAAGATACTGACGTACAACCTTGCGGCCTGTTCGTCCGTATACACTCCAATCGAAACGGCGAACATCGTCGCCCGGCGAATATTCTCGGTAATCTGCAAATTCGAGCGAAGCTCCCATCTCCCGCGAACGCCTTCTACCTTGTCTCGTCCCACGTACCCGGCGCCCTGTCGATAGAGTCAGCCGATCCAGCCTGGCAATCCAGTCCGCTTTCAGCAGATCGTCTGGCTTCATCTCGAATGCTCCAAGCGGTCCAGAATATCAGCAACAAGCGTATCCGGTGAGACCCCTTCCGCTTGTCCTTCGAAATTCAGCAGCAGCCGGTGCCGCATCGCCGGCTTCGCAGCAGCAAGAATATCCCCGGTCGAGACATGCATACGCCCTTTGGCAATCGCCCGGACTTTGGATACAGCGATTATCGCCTGAAGACCGCGCGGTCCGGAACCGAAACGCACATAGCGTTTGACCGAATCCGGCGATTCGTTCCGGTCCGGATGGGTCATCATCAGCAGGCGTACCGCATAATCGAGCACGTCTTCCGACAACAGTACTTCTTTGACCCCCTGCTGGATATCGAGCAGAGCTGCAGCGTCAGCCCGCTTTACGGCCTGTCGGCTGCCTGAAGCGGTCGTTCGCCGAATAATTTCTTTGAGTTCGTCCGGCGACGGGTAATCGACATCCAACTTCAACAGAAAGCGGTCCAGCTGCGCCTCCGGCAGTGGGTATGTACCTTCATTTTCCAGCGGGTTCTGCGTCGCCAATACGAAGAAAGGTTCCGGCAGACGATGCGTAACTCCGCCGACGGTCACCGTTTTCTCCTGCATCGCTTCCAGCAGGGCGCTCTGCGTTTTCGGTGTCGCCCGGTTAATCTCATCAGCCAGTACAATACTGCCGAACAGCGGTCCCCTCCGGAACTCGCCGGCTGCACCGCCTTCTGCCCCAAAGTGAATAACGTCCGTCCCCGTAATATCGCTTGGCATCAGATCGGGCGTGAACTGAATACGCGAAAAAGGCAGATCCAGCGCATCCGCCGCCGAGCGGACCAACATGGTTTTCCCGAGTCCCGGAATGCCTTCCAATAAGGCGTGACCGCCCGCAAATACGCACCACAGCATTTGTTCGACGGTCTCTGTCTGGCCGACGATGACCTGCCCGATTTCTTCACGGACTTCTTCCATCGTGTTTCTCCAGGTTTCAATGCGATCGGTTTCCTGAAGCATGGCTTTCTCCCCTTTGGTCGGTCTGGATCAGACCGTTGGATTATTTTATTTGACCCCTCGAAATCCTCCGGGATTGTAGGTAATACCCAAGAGTGTTCCGTGCATTCAACAGCTTGGTTCCATAGCTTGGTTACGCAGTTTGGTTCTATAGCTTGATTCCACAGCTTCGTTCTACAGCTTCGTTCTCTGCTTGATTTCGATTATGCCTCTGTGCCGCTTGCGTTTATTCGTTTTATTCAGGATTCAGGGCGAATCTCGGTAAAATAGCTTTCAACGAGACCCTGTACACTTTGCGGCAGGTCGCTGCGATCAAGCGATTCCTGGGCCCTTGTGGAATATTCGCCGTATACTTCTTCATAGGGGCGGCTCACTCCGTCGATCGTCGGCGATACGCCTCCCGTTTGTTTGTCGCCGCCGCTGGACGGTCCGCTGTCGGACTGAATATTGCCTTCGCCTTGAAGCTCTCTCGGCGTCGTGACAAGATCGCGGCCGCCGCTTCCCCAGCCGGCTCCTCCTCCTTGTCCTGTTCCACTGCCGCCAGAACCGGAACCCGAACCGCTTCCCGATCCCTGTCCTTGCCCCTGACCCGAGCCGCTGCCTTGCGAACCCGAGCCTTGTCCTTGTCCTTGTCCGGAAGAACCTGCTCCGCTTCCGGCACCTTCTCCAGCAGCTCCTTCACCAGACTTCCCATTGGACCCGTCCGACCCCTCCCCAGCGGATTCGCCTGTAGATGCGAGTGCTTCGGCTGTACCGCCGCGGCCCCAGGCATCGGACACCGACATTCCTGCGGCCGTCAGTTGGCCTGCCATTTCCATACCGCTTTGAGCAAGCTGCGCGGCTGCCGCCGCAGCCAGTTCACTTTGCTGGCCAAGCGATCCGGACTCGGCCGCCGCTGCAGCCAGCTTCTCGGCCAGTTCCCGGATTTGTTCATCCGACAGCTGACCGGAAGCCGCCAATTCCTGGGCTGCTTTCTTCAACGCCTCCTGCAGAGCGGCCGTTTGCTTGCCGCTTTCGGGTGCCTGCTGCGCAAGATTCTGCATCGCATTTGCCAATTCCTGTTTTTGCTGCTCCGACAATTTCGACATCGCATTTTTCAGGTCCTCCGCACGCTTCGATGCATCGGCAGACTGCTGCCCTGCCGCTTCTTTAAGCGCCTGCTGGGCGGCAAGGCGACGGTTCCATTCTTCCATCTCTTGCTGCTGCTTCGAAGCTTTCTCCGCTTGGCTGCCCAGTTTCTTCATCGCTTCTTCCATTTTGCTCAGTGCTTCGTCCGCACGGCGCGAATCGCCGAGTTCTTGGGCCAAGTTCGCAGCAGAATCAGCCAACGGGGTTCGAGCTTCCGGAGGGATCGGGGCTTCGTTCAGCTCTTTGGCCAATGCCTCGGCTTTCTTCTGCTGAGTGTCGATCATCGCCCGTTCCTGCTGCCGCTGCCGAAGCTCATCGTCCATCGGATTCGGCAGAAGCAGCAGCAGTGCACAGATTGCGAGCAGCGCGGAAGACCCAGCTGCCGAGCGGCCAAACTTCCATGTGAACGGCAGACGTTCTCTGCGCTGCGCCGCAAACTCAAGGCCGTATGTTTCCGCTTGCGCCCTCTGCCATTTTGCGGCGGAAGAATCCTCATCCGAAAACTCCAGGGCGGTCGTCATCAAATCGCGGCGCTCTTCGCCCGGATCGGCCCGATCCATCGCTTTCGCCGCTTCTTCCGTTCCGACGGGACGAATATAGGCGCTGGCAGCGCCAACCACCGTGCCTAGCAGCATGCAGCCCAGCGCCCACAATGCCGGATTCGGCAGCGGAAATAAATAAGCCGCAGCCAGCAGCAGGACGGCTGCGGCAAGCCCAACCAGCAGACCTCGCAGTGCAAATTCACGAATCTTGAACAGCTGAAGCCGAAGCCGAACTGTCCGAATCGAAGCCAGAATGTTTTCCATGTCTTTTCCCTCCCTTTCGTTTTCGCAATGTGGAACCGCCTCGTATTCTGCATCTTGTTACGTACTATGCACTATAAACTATGTACTAAGGCGGCAAACGGCACGGCAGTGCTGCCGTACCGTTTGCCAAAGCTTTCAAAACAAAGCCGCGCAGGCAAAATTTATTTTTCTATTCGGGAACTGCCGCGCAAAAAATACGAACAGCAGCTTTTCAAATCATGACCTTCCGCTGACAATAACTTCCCGAATGATAAGCACTCGAATGTCAACTTCTCGAATACTGGCTTTTTGAATGCCAACTTTATCAACAACTACTTGCTGTTCTTCCCGTTTCCCGACGGTGTCATCTCCGCAATCTCCCCGCTTGGAATTCCTTCTTCCGCAGACGTAGAAATATCTTCCTTGCGTTTGCGCCGAACCGGCCGAATACGCCGGATCGCGATCCATAGAGCGCCGACAATAACAACTGCATATACCAGCAGAAATTCCAACCAGAGCGCAATCGGTGCTTTATCCTGCAGATTGCCGCTGTTTACGAGAAAGGCTTGTCTCGAAATACCGGGCTCGAAAATACTAACCAGAGCACCGGCCGGATTCAGCCCCAGAATAAATCCGACCCAGGAATATTTCGGAGGTACCATGCCCGGGCTGTAGGCCGACTGCTGCACGATGGCCAGGAACAGAAGGTAGGCTACTCCAGTCACCGCGAAGATGAACATGGTCATTCCGTACGTCATAATGACCGAGACAATTGTGCGCTTGAACAGCGTCGAACACATAATGCCCAGCGATCCAAGCAGCAGCATCGTAAACAGATAGAACAGGAAGACAAGCGACAGCTGTGTCGGAGAGATCCCGCCGTACAGGAACACAATACTGTAAATCGGCAGCGTCGCTAACACGATCAGGACCATGAACGCCAGCGAAGAAACCAGCTTGCTCAGTACGATCGCGGACGAACTCTGCTGGGTCGTCAGCAGGATGTTGAGCGTCTGCTTCTCCCGTTCACCGCTGATGACGCCGGCCGTTAACGCCGGTGTCATAAAAGCGATCAGCACAAGCTGCGCAATACTGAGCACATAAAATAAAACTCGGCTCGTCGACGGGTCGAAGCGCATGCCGGACTGCTGATTCTGCAGCCCCATGGTTACATAGATAAATCCGATCGCGAGAAGCCCCAGTATCAGAATATAGGCCAGCAGCGCGATAAAAGAGCGCGGCGTACGCATCCGCAGCCGGAACTCTTTGTCCAGCACCGGATTGATCCACAAACTTCTGCCTTCCCCGCTTTTGTTTTTCAAGTTCATGTCGCAGCCCCTCCCTTCGTAATTTCGAGGAAGACGTCCTCAAGATTGGTCTGCGCTTCGTTGAAGGACACGACTTCGTATTCCCATTCCAGAATACGGCGCAGCAGCTTCATTTGTTCGGCATCTTGGCCGCTGAAATGCACCTGAATGCCGTTGGCATCGCTGAGCACCCGGCTGACATGCTCTTCGTCCCGCAAACGCTCCGCCAGTTCATCCTGACGCCCTAGCGTACGAATATGCAGAACCCGGTTAACCCGCATCCGGCTTTGAATATCGGCGACTTTTCCCTGAGCAACCATCCGGCCGTGCTCGATCACACCGATCTCGTCCACCATTTCCGCCAGCTCCGGCAAAATGTGCGAGGAAATGATAATCGTTTTGCCCATTCGCTTTAGCTCTTTGAGAATTTCCCGCATCTCGATTCGCGCCCGCGGATCAAGTCCGGAGGCTGGTTCGTCGAGAATCAACACTTCCGGATCGTGTACCAGACTGCGCGCCAGACACAGACGCTGCTTCATCCCGCGCGATAATCCGTCTACATAAGATTCTTTTTTGTCCGATAAATTGACCAGCTCCAGCAGCTGCGGAATCAGCTTTTCCCGCTCTGTCCGTGCAATGCCATAGCTCGCTCCGTAGAAATGCAGATACTCATCCGTCTTGAAGCGATCGTATACTCCGAAGAAATCGGGCATATAGCCGATACGGCGCCGTACTTCTTTCGGATGCCGGGTCACATCGTAACCGCTAACCCTTGCAGCACCCGAATCCGGCAGCAGCAGTGTCGCCAGAATGGACATAGTCGTCGACTTGCCTGCCCCGTTGGGACCGACAAAGCCGAATACTGTTCCCGAATCAATACTCATGCTGATATTATCGAGCGCTTGAAAACTGCCATAGCGCTTGCTTAGCTCCTTGATCTCGATCATGACTGCACCGCTCCTTTCAGCTTGATTTCCGGCAGCACCATGTTCGTCCAAGCGTTCACCCTTACACGGATTTGTACCAAGTCGTCTGCCACATAGTCTGCCGCGTTTGTATACGAAGCCGCAGCGCCTCCGTTTTTCCAACTTATCGCTTCCCATTCGCCTTCGGTTTCGTTCCAGATTTCAAACGTTGTCGTCTGTGATTGACCTTCCGTAAGGCGGATATCAAGCTGTTCGTACTCCGCTTTCCCCGGATTCGGAAGTGAATACCCCAGCGTCATGCTGCCCGGAGAAGCGCTGATCCGTCCCGACCCATCGTCCGAAACCTGTGTTGTATTGGTATGGATAATCGAACCCCCTATGTAGCCGTAAGGGATGTTGATGGCTCCGTCCTGTACAAGGTCGACCGAGATCGCCTGCGTATACATGCTCAGACGGTCATTGGCAACCGTCTTCCCGCCCACGCTCAACGTATCCTTGGAGTCTTCCGAAAAAGCGATCAGGAACGAGTTCTGTACCCCTCCGCCTGTTGGAATCGGAATATTTTGCACCATTGAACGCTGACGGACATAAGGATCGTTCACCGATGTCTGATTTGCGAACAAGTAGCTGCCGATATCGTAATAACCTCCCGACAGCGACATCCCTTTGCCAAGCGAAGCTTCGGCGCCAGGCTCAAGCGTACCCAGCTTGTACAATTTTCCGCCAGCTACAAGTCCTGCATCGGTAAGACGAACACCGGTGTCGTTCACTATGCTGCCCGTAATCGTTCCCTGCTCGTCGACCGACAGTTGGGAGTCCAATTTACCCGTTTCAACATTGCCCGGTTCTTCGACATTGAATTTGGAGACCGACCAGTAGGGCATTCCGCCAAGACGAAGCTGTACGGCATCATTTTCTTGACGCACATAATTTTTCAGTTCGCCGCTGACTCCTCCGTTGTTAACCATCCAGCCGTCATTGTTCATCATCGTCAGCTGCGTACCGGCCGGAAAATCCACCGTATAATTGCCGGCACTCGGTACAAACAGCGCAGTTGCGCTTTTCCGAATTCCTTCGCCTTCTCCATTCAGCGTCACATAACTCAATGTATGCGCGAGCTCTTTCGTTTTATCCGACGAACCGGCCATGTAGATCGCTGCGCTGGATATGACGGCAACGAGCGGAATAAACACCCAAGCCCATTCGCGTTTGTCGAATTTGCGCAGCACCAGATAGAGTAGCGGAGCCACAATTACCACATAGATCAGCAGCATCCAGACAAGAATGCTCAGCTTCGGCATATGCAGCGAAGGGAAATAATCGAGTATATACGAGAGGTTGTACAGATTGGAGTTGAACGACGAACCATACATTCCTCCACCGGGTATGCTGACATTCAATGGGTTCAGAAGCAGCTTACCCCACAGCGAAGCGCTGCCTGCCCAAGAAGACAGAGGTTCCAGGGAAAGATCGTAAGCGGCATACCAGACTCTGCCCGACTGTGCCTGCATCGAAGCGATCAGCGGAAGCTGACCGGAACTATAGCGCACTTCGGCCTCTGGCTTTACAGAAGCTTTGGCAGCTGTAATCGATGCATCTGCAGGAAGCTCTTTGCCTCCTCCGCCCGAAGCCAACGGTGCAGCCGATACGGATTCCGTTCCGCCTGTGACTTCAACCGGGGACAGATCTTCCAGTCCGGCAGCCGTTTTCCCATAACCGGCACCGCCGCCCAGCACCAGCGAGCCTCCGCTGTTTATCCAAGAACGAATAGCTTCAAGCTGCGCTTCGCTCAGCGTATCGGAAGCAAAATCGTTCATGACGAGCACATCCAGGCCGTCCAGCATCATCGGATTTTCGCTAATATCGTCTGCTTCTAGCGGAATGATACTGACAATCTGTCCGCTGCCCTGCAGCAGACTCAAGAAATTCATCGTATCGGGATCGGAAGCCAGCACGCCCACGATTCCGCCGTATTGGGTAGAGCTCGTCAGATAAGCACGTCCCTCTCTGAAGGGAAGGGAATCTCCTTTTTCTATCGAACCCGGATAAAATCGCAGCATGCTCGTATTCCGGGAATACGAACCGCCCGGCACCGCGATTGTCACTTCTTTCGCCGTCCCGGCAGGAAGCTCGACGCGGCGCACATATGTACTTTCTCCCATTCCGTTCTGCGGTGTGATCTGCACAACTAGATCGCCGGTCAAATCCCGGTCGCTCGTCAGTGTGACCTTGAGCGGATTCATTCGACCTTCATTAACTTTGCCTCCGTAACCGAATTCGGTGGCTACTCTTAACCCGCCTTCTGCGGAGTTTCCGGCAGCGTTCGCGCCAACCGGCAGAATCGGCAGCATTACTGCAATCAGTATAAGCACTTGCATCAGCGCCATACTTTTTTTGCCTGTGCGCTTTCCCCATGCAAACATAGTATTCTCCTTTCGTTTCGTAAGCATTTAAACCTTTTTTAGATAAAATTTACATCCCGGACAACGACAGCGGCCTGTTGAGAGTTCAACAGGCCGGATATTGCGCCATTTTGGCTGTGAAATGCAATTGGAATCGACTGCCCGGATGTCCCCTTACTAAGACGCCTCCCGGAAGTCTTTTGTTACGAAATCTATATAATTCCTATTAATTGAAGACGACCGTCTTGTTATGATGCACCAGAATACGGTCTTCCGCATGCCATTTAACCGCACGCGCCAATACAACACGCTCGATTGTCCGGCCGATCCGCTTAAGCTCCGGCACATCGTCTCGATGGCTGACCCGCTGCACGTCCTGTTCGATGATCGGACCTCCGTCCAGCTCTTCCGTCACATAATGCGCGGTTGCACCGATGATCTTGACACCCCGGTCATACGCTTGAGCATAAGGTTTGCCGCCAACGAACGCCGGCAGGAAGGAATGGTGAATATTGATAATCCGATTCCGGTAGTTCTCGATAAAATACGGCGAAACGATCTGCATATAACGTGCCAGTACGATCAGATCGATATCGTCTCCCACTGCCTCAAGCTGCTGACGCTCCGCTTCAGGCTTGTTTTCTTTGGTAACCGGAATATGGCGGTATTCAATGCCGAACGATTCAACGTACTCCCGCATATCCGGATGATTGCTGACAACGACCGCGATTTCCGCGTCCAGGTCGCCCGCCTGCCACTGCCAGAGCAGTTCGACCAGACAGTGATCTTCTTTCGAGACGAAGATAGCGAGTTTTTTCTTTTTCGCCGCCCGGTAGATGTTCCAATCCATCGAAAAGCGTTCTGCAATCTCCGCAAAATCGGACTCGAGCTTAGGCAGTTTTTCGCTCAATTCTTCGAGATCGAACTCAATTCGCATAAAGAACATGCCGCCGTCCGGATCCATCGTATATTGGTCGGATTGTACGATATTCGCTCCATGATCGAACAGGAAGCGCGATACCGCTGAGACGATTCCTGGACCGTCCGGGCATGAAATAAGCATGCGAGCCCGATTTTTCGGCTGCTGCTGACCTGCGGAACCCGCAGTTTTGACGTGTTGCTCCATGATTCCAAAATCCTCCTTATATACAGACGCGACAATTGTACCTATCGGTCTTGTTGACGTGTCGCACGAAGAAATGGTCCGGCAGACTGCACAATGTCTATTTGCGCAAATCTGCCGGCTTCACTCTCATACGCTTTTTAAATTCTTATCGTTCATTATAAATAACACATACGGCCCGGATTCTATAGAATGCCGCCGTATTAGAAGCTCGCCAGCGCGTCTTTGCCCGCCAGCACGGCAATCAGACGCTTGTTGAGATCCTCTTCGGACGCGTTCGGCAGCACTGCCGCTTCCAGCGCCAGATCGTACAGCCGCTCAAGCGGTTCGCGCGGATCGGCCTTTTTCGCTTTTGCATCGTTTTTCAGCACCGACCAGATATCCAGCGTGAAGGATCGTGGATCGATGTCCTGCGACGCGAAAAACTTATGCAGCTTCTCGACGTCTTCCGCAAATCCTGTGCCGAATCGCTCTCTCACGTTGCCGCGCAGCAGTGCAATTTCGATCTCGTACATCGGACGCTGCGTTTTGACGTCTTTGCCGATCCACGGTGTTTCCAAAATAAACGGCAGATGCTGAAGCGACGAATGATTGACGACCTTGTTGATGGCGTCAAATCCGATCCAGCCTGCACCGATCGGCGTATGGCGGTCTTTTTTCGCTCCGACCGGATTTTTGCTGTCGTTAATATGCATCACGCCGATCCGATCCAGTCCCAAGATGCGATCAAACTGCTCCAGGACACCGTCGAAATCGCCTGCGACATCGTAACCGGCATCATGAATGTGACATGTATCCATGCAGACGCTGAGGCGTTCGTTATTCGGTACTTTCTCGATAATGCGTGCCAGTTCCTCGAACGAGCGGCCGACTTCCGTGCCTTTGCCCGCCATCGTTTCAAGCGCGATATTCACATCCGTCTCCTGAACGCCGTTCAGAACTTCCGTCAAACCGGCTGCGATACGTTCGATGCCGTATTCGACGTCCTTATCTGTAAAAGCGCCCGGGTGCAGTACGATCTGCTTGGTGCCAATTGCATGCGTGCGGCGAATTTCTTCCTGCAAAAAGCTGACGCCCAGCTCGTACGTATGATCTTTGTAAGAACCCAGGTTAACGATGTACGGTGCGTGCACGACGATCTCGGGCACTCCGTTCTGTTCCATCAGCTTGAGGCCTTCTTCAATATTCATCGTTTCCATAGGCTTGCGCCGCGTATTCTGCGGAGCGCCGGTATATATCATGAACGAAGTCGAGCCGTAGCCGTTCGCTTCGTTCGCCGCGCTCACCAATCCCTTGTCCGAAAAGGACACGTGGGAGCCGATTTTAAGCATGTTTCATCCTCCTCTTTGTCTGCGGCCGCCTTCTTTTTCCGAAAGCTTGTCCAAGCTCTTCGATCAGGCAGCCATCCAAACCTTGTCTCATTTTAACGTGAAGCGGGCAAGAAATCCATGATTAAGTGCCGATCCATCAAGAAAGAGACAAAGCAAAACAGCCGGCTTCATTATTGCTCTATACGAAATCGATTTCTAATGGAACGTAATGACAACTGATTGAAAGGGCGTTTGAAAGAAGCCGATTCAAAAACAGAGAAAGGTCGGAACCGAAGTTGGATTAGAGCAGCAATGAAAGCATAAATTAGAGCGCAGATGAAAACATAGATTAGAGCATAGATTAGAACATAAATTAGAGCCTAGATGAAGCAGAGCTGAACGCGCAGCCAAGAAGCATTCGAGGAACGTTTCCTATATAATGTAGAAAAAGAATGCGGGAGCAATGCGGTTTCCGCCCAAGGAGGAACGGAATGAAGATTGCAATCGGCGGAGGAACAGGATTTATCGGACAGAAGTTGACGGAAAGACTGATTCACTCAGGGCACGAAGTGATTGTCATTTCCCGCAGACCGGCGGAGGAAAAGGGTTCTTCCGGGCCGCACACCCTCACCTGGGACGAGATTGGACACGATCCTACTTTGCTCGCGGACTGCGACGGTATCGTCAATCTCACCGGTTCTTCGATCAGTCAGCGCTGGACGGAGCAGGCCAAAGCGGAAATGGAACGTTCCCGGCTGGAATCGACTCGTCAGTTGACGGAGGCGGTTCAAGCGCTGGATAAACCGCCGGCCGTATTTGTTCAAGCATCCGCGATCGGCATCTATGGGACGTCGGAAACGGCAGTCTTCGATGAAACCTCTCCTCCCGGCGGAGATGATTTCCCGTCGCAGCTGTCCATCAAATGGGAAGCGGCGGCGGACGACATCGAAAAGATGCCGGAAGTCAGACTGGTCAAAATGCGGATCGGATTAGTACTGGGCCGGGAAGCCGGCGTTTATCCGATGCTCAAGCTGCCTTACAAATTGATGGGCGGCGGACGTTTGGGCAGCGGAAAGCAGTGGATGTCTTGGATTCATATCGACGATCTGACTGCGCTGTTCGAATTCTGTCTGACCCATCCGGATATTTCGGGACCCGTCAACGCCGCTTCGCCGAATGCCGTCACTCAAGACGAGCTGGGCCGAGTCATTGGCGGAACGGTCGGTCGCCCGCACTGGTTCCCGGTTCCAGCTGTGCTGATGAAAACGGTACTCGGTGAAATGTCATTAGTCGTAACTGGCGGCCAGCACGTAGTTCCGGCAGCTGCGAAGCAGGCGGGGTTTACGTTCAAGCATCCGTATGTAGAGGAAGCAGTACGGGATTTGGAGCGGAAATAATTTGCTTGCAGCTTTATTTGTTGTGGTTTTGTTTATAGCTTTGTTTGAACAATTGAACAACAGAAGATCGAAAAAAGTCCGGCTCAGAGTTGAATCTGAACGGACTTGTTTGTTTCTTTCCACAAATGCAGTTTCTTCATTACCCGCAGCGCAGCGTATATGAGATTCCCGCGATTTTGAATGTATCGCCTTCATGCAGCTCATAAGCTTTGTAAGGCGTGAGTGCTTCTTCATTCAAAAACGTTCCGTTGCGCGAACCGATATCTTTGATCAGGCACTGACCCTCCGAAAGCTCCAGCTCTACATGCGCACGGGAAATACCGACAGCCGTTTCGATATGCTGAGACACTTCATCCGATCGTCCGATTGTAAAACTGCCTAATGGCAGGCTGATACTTTTCGGAAGCGACCCGCTTTCCAGACGCTCCAATCGGTAACTCGTCGTTACAGCAGATACGCCTGCCATATTTGCGGATGCTGCTGCTCCACGGTCCCCGTCAAGAAGCACAGTCGGTTGAGCAGCCGGGGCTGCCAGAATTCCAGTCCCTCCTGCGGCAGCCGGCATCAGATGCTCCTCAATTTGCATCTGCATGCCGCTTACTGCCGAATCAGTCATCGCGTAACGTCCCTCACTAGGTTCTCTATCGTAAGAAGACGCCGGTCTAAGAAAACTCGGAATATGACGCTCCTGTACCTCCGGTTGTGGCGAGCTTTGCATTCCCCACTTTTTAGCCGCGCCCAAAGACTCATCTATCGCCGAGCTTCTTCCATTTTGCTGTACCCCGTAAGACATGCGATGCCCCTTCACCTCTTTTGGTTCCTGCCAAGAAGATTCCAGAGCGGCCGCTTCTTCTTCCTCCTGAAGACGCTCGACTCTGCGGCCACCGAATTTTAACTTCCGCGTCCAGCCCAAGTAAGCGAAAACAAGCAGCAGGGGAGTCGCTACAACGCAGATCAACAGAGCGATTTTACTCGGATTTTCCAAATACAGCATCTTCCACAATACAGCCAGGAGCAGCAGACTGATCAGCGGAGCGACAAGTCTGCCGTTTTTGTTCTCCTCGGCTCCTTCCTCTGCGGGTTCTGCCGCTGGATTTGGCCTATTTTGTAGTTTTCTTTGTCCGCTGCCTTCTCCTTTTTGCCAAAGTGTACTGCCCATCGGCTTCCGGCGTTCGGTTATTTGTTCTTCGCCTTCGGGTGATGCCTGAGGGAATGCCTGAGAGAATGATTCGGCAGAAGTACGTTCCGGTGGCCTGCTTGTCCATGATTCATATCCGCCGTTTCCTCCGTCCCCCCCACCTCGGGTTTCCGAATAATTTTCCATCGGCGGGAACGGCTTGGGCGCGGCTGCACCTGCAGCTTCCAGTCCTCCTGTAGTTCGTTTACCGCTGCCGGCCAGCAGACCGATCAGCAGGCTCTTCAGAGCCTGAAGCGAAAATGAAGGCTGTTCGCACATTTGCAGGATTCGCTGAACTCCGCTTCCGCGCAGATCATCTATCGTTGTCATCCAGCGCGAAGCCAGTCCACCGATTCGTTCTCTGATCGGAGCGATTTCTGCCGTTTTGTTAAGAGGCAGGTAGGTCAAATAGATCGTTCCTTCCGACAGCGGCCCATCTACGAACATATAGTTTTCCTTCAGCAAAAATCCGTTTGGATTCAGCATATAGGTCATACCATATTCAAGCGCCGTGACAATTTGCAGCAGCAGCGCATAATATTCGACTAAAGTAATCTTTTCCGTTTTCATGCAGGTCGACAGCATTCTTTTACCGCCGATGTTATAGTGCAGTTCTGCTTCCGCATCTACCTCTCGTACATGCAGATCAAGTACATGCGGTACATTTGAAGAAGCCAGCATTTTGACCTGAACCCGATTCAAACGTTCTCCGCCTAATTTCTGTTTGCTTTTGATCACCATATAAGTCGTATCTTTTTGTATGAAATCCGTAACAAAATCCTCCACGTCCAACCCTCCTTAGTACATATAGAAGTATCCGACCAGCGCGCCGGGCAGAACCGCCCACATAAACGGAAACGTCAGATGATTGACTCTGTCCGAAGTCAGTGGTGTAAGGCTGCGGAACATGAACACTCCAGTGAAACTGCTAAAGATTTTCTTGATCCGGCGTGCTCCTTCGCGCCGCCAACACAAAATGCCCAGTCCAATGACCCCTGCAAACAGAATCGAATACAGCAAAGTTTGCGCAGTAAACAGGACTCCCGTCCAAGCACCAATTCCTGCAAACAGCTTAACATCTCCTGCACCTACCGCACCTAACAAATACAGAATGAACAGGACAATGAATCCGGCGGCGCAGCCTTTTAGCGCAAACAGGAGACCGTCGAGTCCGTGAGCAGCTCCTTGATACAGAAAGCCGCTGGCTGCAAACAACAAATTAAGCGGATTAGGAATTTTTCGGGTACGGATATCGGTCATAAACGCTGCTGTCAAAAAGCAGCCGCAGCCGAGATAAGGCAGAATGTCGTGCATCTTTCGTCCCCTCATTTCTTTTTCTGTATGTCTCAAATATTGAAATTATAGCTATAGCAGCTGCCTCAACGTCCGCGATACCGGACCGAAGCAGATATTGTACGGTTCCGATCCGCGGTATCGCCGACGCTATGGCATGTCTTTCAAATCAAGCTTTCCACCTACTTACTCTTCTGAACTTGGAACGTTGCTTCAGCCGCCGTCCCTCCATCCACCTCGACCACCAGCGTCCATTCCCCAGGTGTTGTATTTCCGCCGACCAACCAAGTCCAAGAGAGATTCCCTGAGGCGTCTGCCGTCTGCCGTCCCAGATAGCGTGCCTTACTCTGGCCGCTTTTATACACGACTTTGATCATTGCAGTTTGACCGGGCTGGACTTTGGCAGTAACCGTCGCTCTGGTCCCTGGATAAGCAGGATCGGGTACGGAAGTAATGGTCGCCGAACCTCCTGCCGCTTTCCCTGCATCTGCCGAGACGGCAACTTTTTCCCCGGTATCTCCGATCCAGGCTCTTTCTTCCGCTTTGGCGCGGATCGATAACACCTTGCCTGTAAAAGGGACTTTGAGCGGAAGTTCGTAAGACAGCTCTACACCAAAATAAGGCTGATTGCTCCCGCCGGTTGTAGGTATCGTGATACCGATCACATGGAGCTTATCCATATCGAGCGGCCCGTCCGCTATCAGCGGCTGCAGCAGAGGCTTGATTACCGGATCGAGTACTGCCGAAGACATCTGATCTTTAAGCGACTGCAGCGGCAGATCGCCTCTGGCCGCCGCTTCTCCAACCCATTTGCCGATCGGTTCGGGAAGCGAAGAAGCATACTGCGCAGCAAGTTCGCTGAATGAAATTTTCGAGAATCCCTGCAGCGCTTTGGATACAGGCTCGACTTTACTCAAATTGTCCGCCGCCATCTGAACCGGATAGAGATGAGTAGACACCTGCTTTGCCGCTTCGGAAGCAGTAGTCTGCAGTACGGTCGAATACGCGGTCATTTGGACAATATAAGCGAGGAAGATAAAGGTGAGCAGGAAAATAGGCAGGACAAGCGACGCCTCTACAGCGATGCTGCCCCGTTCGCCGGCAGCCCGCCAGCTGTTATTGTGATCTGTCTTCATAGGCCCCTCCGTGAATCAGTAAGAATAATCGGCCTGCAGATCGACCGTGTAGGCATGGCCTTCCCATGTACCCTCACCGACTCCCAGCGTTTTCATAACTCCCGGCAGAAACCAGACCGGAATAGACATCGACGCGTCACCAGATAGGTATGTATAATGTTCGTCGGGATTGATCCCGGTATCGAAGCGGATCAACGCCAGCATTCGGGATAGACGATTATCATTGCCGGGATGCGCGAATAAAAACAGCCGCAGATGATCTTTGTAGGTCAGCTCGATCGGCAGCGATTTGGCCAGTTTTAAATGTCCCTGTTGTGCCAACATCGTTAAGTCGATAATCGCCTGAGTGATCCCCTGAAGCACGGCCTTGGCTAGAATTGCAAGCGGATTGACCAATGCTAACACGTTCGAATCAGCAAATGCTTCCATTGTACGAATCGCCACCCGCATAGCAAATATTTCTCCGTATGCTGCGGCGATATTACCGGCAGGGTTGCCGAATCCATAAATGATGTACTCCAGCTCCTGATTCGCTACGCTCAGCAGGTCGGCAGCAGCTGAACCATCAAGCGGCGTGCCTGGCTTGGCAAGCTGCTGCATCTTGGAAAAGTCGAAATTGGAAAAGTGATCGGAAGCATATTCGTTTTGCAGCAGTCGATCACCTGTCGCATCCAGCATCCCCGCAATTCCTCCGAAAAACCCATCCATATTTTCCATTGCATCTTTGCCGGCTGCTGTCGGATCTTCCTCTATACTTGTCCGCCCCGCTTCGGCAGCGATGCCTCCATTCAAATTAAGATTTTCCTGGTAGTATTTTTGCAGCGTTTGAAAATCTTCGTGATGTCCCTGGGTTTCCGATAAAAACTTGATAATCTCATTGACCTCTTTAAGTTTGCTTTTGGCGTCCGCCTCATCCTTTTTGCGAGCTTCATCATTCACGCGGTGTTTTCCGAATTCTTCTTCAATCTCCTGTATCACGCTGCCGCCATTTCCGTATCGTCCGTTATAACGATCCGCTTCCCGTCCGGAGGCGATAACCAGATGCTTTAACGTATAACTGTCTATTCCGGCATCGCCAAGCGCTTGACCAAGATTTTGCTGCAGCTGATCAACCTCCGTCTGCATTCGGGAAAAGTCGCTTTCCTGTCCGGCAATGCGCTGCTCCATTCCAGTGAAAAATTCCGGCTTTAACAGCAGCTCCTTTATGTTATCCCGGACAGCGCCTGCTCCTCCTTCAGGTCTTCCTTCCGCTCCCGGAATGTTCGATTGCCTGACCGCATCGTAGGCTCTATCCGCGCTGCGGTTGCCCATCGCTTCAATAACGGCTTCCATCTCGCCATTAATCTCTTTAGCTTTATGCAGATGTTCCCGGGCTTTGATCATATCGCTTGAATGAGGAGGAAAAGCACGCGAGATAATTCCCTGTATCCGACCTGTCACAGATTGTGAACCGGATTCATAAGAAGAAATTCTGGCCAGCAGTTGAACCCATTCAAAAAATCCAGGAGCCGGATTTCCCTCTTCATCGGTTTCAGGAGGCGGAACTTCCAAAGAAGCTCTTTGTTTCTGCACCCTGTAATCGTCATACTGCGCAGCCATGTCGACCGCGCTCCTTACCCCCCCACCTAGCGAGGCGTCTGCTATTCCATTTCCGCCGTTCGTTCCAATCTTCCCAACCAGACCGTCCGTCCTTTTGCCGGCGGTCTTCTGCAATTTCAACATGTTGTCGAGCTCCGCTTCACGCTTGTCATACAGCTTCTGCAGCTTCTCCAAGATCTCGACGGCGGCTGAGGTCTCCTTCATCGTTTCAGACATTGGTTTAAACCGTCCTACAACCTCGATAGCAAAGTTGACTGGAGCCTTGTATTTCATTTCTTCGTTGATTTGACCTTTGAAAATTTCATAATCGCCCAGCTCCCGGCTGAGTTCTACCGATGAAGAAACCAACTTGGCGTCCAAGATCGGCAGCATATCTTCTCTGGCTTTATACTCCAGACTGCGTTCCAGCACTCCGGAGAAGATCAATGAAGGATCGGTTTTCCCATAAGCGAATAGTCCATACTGGAGCTGCAGTTCCGGCACGTATGCCGACATAACCGAACGCGTTGCCGCATGCAGCAGCCTCTCGCTCTTAGCTTTTAATGCCGCCATCCGCGAGTAGTCGATAAAGATAGCTACGAATGCCAGTGTAACAGCCAACACCAAACTCAGGAAAATGGTAATCGATCCGCGTGCGCTTCTCCAAATGAGTGGCTTGTTCATACGCCGCCAGCTCGAATGCCAGTTTCGGTATTTATTGAAGCGAATTTTCAAATTTTCACCCCCAAACCGGGACGCTTATTTTTCAATTCTGCGTCCCGATTTCCGTTGATTTTCTATTGTTCTTTTATTTCTTCGCTTTCTTGCTTAGCTGGACTCCGGCATTCTCCGGCGTCATGGCAACAGCTGCTCCGCCTTTTTTCTCGTTGGGTACAGCCTTGTCGGCTTTGAACTTGCCCGCATAGTAACGGATCAGCTCAATATTCCGAATAAACTCGACCGGTTCAACTACTGTCGAGTACTGCGCACCACCCATTTCATTGCCCGCGATACGCTGGATCGGCGTCAGCGAAAGCGGGGTGTGCAGCACCGTCTTGATCGGATGCAGCAATCCCCGTTTACTCGTCATTGTGCCGTTCATTCCTGCGGGAAGCTCTTCGGCTGCTTTGACCATCTTTTTGGAACCGAGCGATGCTCCTCCGCCTCCCGGCACAGCAACCGTTTCCGAAGCTTCGGCGCCGCCCAGACCGCTGAACAAGGCGGACAGCAGCTGATCTTCAGTCAGACGCCAGTACAGATCTTCATTTTGGCCTTTTTCAAAACCGCCTGTACGAGCCTCCTTATGCTGATTGTTCCAGCTGTATGCGGCTCGTTCCGATGTGATCGCTGAAGCCTGCACGAGCATGGCGCTCTGGTACAGGTACAGACAAAGCATCAGGATCATAATGAGGCAGAGCATGACGATTGGCATGACGAGCGAGGACTCGAGAGTGAAGCTGCCTTGGGTGTTGTGAAGTATTGATTTTACGACCCTTCGGTTGCAGACTTTCATAGCTATTTACTCAAAGAAACTTTTACTTTTAGTGTCTACACTTTGAAGCAAGCCTTTCACTAATTCTGTAATTTGTTTTTTGAACAGCAAAGCAATAATCAACGTGACACCAATGATTAAAATAACTTCCAGCGTCCCCAGACCCTCTTCTTCTTTCCAAACTCCCTTGAACTTCTTCCCGATTGCTTGCAGCATAGATAAATCCTCCTTAAATGATTGTTTTTGATTTTCTTACATTTGAATCAGCATCATAGCCGGTCCCCCAACCATCAGCATGACGACAACTAGGATCAGTACCATGGGAAATACCATCTTCGACGAAGCCTTCTCCCCTTGAATCCGTCCCAACGACTTCCGCTTTTCCCAGAGCGTTCTCGACAAGTCTCTCAGCGCCATAGCAAATTCTCCGCCTCCGCGTTTATGGTTGAGCAGCACCGTCGTTACAAAAATGCTAGCCTCCTGTACGCCGCAGCGCTTGCCGAACTGTTCGAACACCTGATGAAACGGATCTCCGCTTCGCCATTCAGCGGTCATGCGATCGAGCTCCTTGTAGAGCGGATGATCGATTCCCTCCTTCTGCTGCGAGCAGCGAACAATCGCCTGCTGTACTGTCTCCCCCGCCCCAACCAACAGAATGATCTTGTTCAGCATTTCCGGAAGTTCGAGCAGAATCTTCTCCTCACGCTGCTTGACTTTGGATGCTAGATCCTTAATCAATGCAAATGGAAGAACTACTGCAAGCCCAAGTCCGATAGCGAGCCAAGCTGCCGACCCTTCATTGGCAATTGCCATTATGCAGCCGAAAATCAGCAGCAGTATGACGTAAAACAGCATCTGAGCCATAAACAGCATCGTCCGCTCCGCACTGTCTCGCAGTCCCTCTCCGCGCTGTACAGACGACTGCAGTTTATGAAAAAAAATTGGGAAGCGTGCAGCAATCCTCATTCGTTCTACAAGCACCAACATCAGCGGCATCAGTCCGCGCATACGAATGCCATCCATCGGAAGGGCTGCGATTTTACGGTGTGCCGGCGTTCGCTTGCCGATCGCCAGCAGCAGAAACGCAGCCAGAACCAATAGCACGATACCCGCAGCAGCTGTTACCAACATTTCTTCACCCTCGTTCAAATTTGAATATTCATGATCCGCCCCATCAGCCATGCGCTCAGAAACAACAGGGATAAACCGATAGTCGCCAACGCAATCCCCATAGGCGTGCCGTACAGCGGAGCCATAAATTCGGGGGCGGAAGCATTAATAAAAAGGATAAAAACGAACGGTGTTCCGAGCAAAATATTCGATTCGAATTTTTTTTGAGAAATCATGACCGAGATATCCTGCTGGATATCCATCTTCTCCCCGATTACCGTTGAAGTCCGCCTTACCACTTCGATCAAATCGCCGCCTGTGCGCTTGCAGGTGATAAAGACGTCAACAAAATTGTCGATGTCTTCGATCTGCGCCCGCCGCCCAAAATCCAGCAGTGCCGATTCGATTGGTTCCCCGTATTCCAATCGTGTCGTGATCACATCCAACTCCCGAATCATGTCGCTGTTCCCGCCCGGATACAGCAGCTCCAGATCTTTTGCCGCTTCGCGAAAAGCATTTTCAACCGAGCGACCTGCGGCCATGGACGAAGATAACGAATACAAAGCCTGCTTGAAGTGCAATCTCAGCAGCGTACGTTTGCGCTCGATCTGCCGCCTTTGCCACAGCTTCGGAGCTTTAAGTGCGGGAAGCGTCAGCAGCAGTGCCAACAGCCATATTTTGTAGAACAGCATGCCCACCGCAAACAATATGCCCGCCGTGACAAGGATACTGAGCACCCGTTCGTACGCTGCCAGCTTATACGTCTTGTAGTCCTTCAGCTTGTCGGCCGGTGACGACTGCATTTCCATGTCCGGCCCTTTTTGCAGCGGAGTGCCTTTCCCGGACGCGGCTCTGCCCCTGGCCGGCCTGCGGCCCCCGCCTGCGTTCGTACGCAGCAATAAATTCACCCCCCTTCAGGCAGCCCGGCTGTCTTGCGCCAGTCGGCCGCTCCGGCACCCTGCAGTTTATCTGTATGCAGCATGGGTTCATGCCCCCGCTTCAGTCGTCCGACAATACGTCCCTCCGATTCGCCTTCCTCTTCAAAACGGAAGATCGGACGAAGCTCGACCTGCCCGTTTTTCATACCAAGCACCTCACTGATCTCGACTACCCGGCGGGAACGATCCCGCAGCCTTGATAAATGCACAAACAGATCGATCGCGGATGCAATCTGCTGACGTACAACTTCAATCGGCAGATCCGCTCCGCTCAACACCATCGTTTCCAGACGGCTCAGCATATCTTTGGCGCTGTTCGCGTGACCGGTAGACAAGCTTCCATCATGTCCCGTGTTCATCGCCTGCAGCATATCGAGTGCCTCCGCGCCGCGCACTTCGCCGACAACGATCCGGTTGGGACGCATCCGCAGCGAGGAACGAATCAGGTCGCGGATCGAGATCTCGCCTTTGCCTTCCACGTTGGCATTGCGCGTCTCTAGAGAAACCAAGTTCGGCACTGTGACGATCTGCAGTTCCGCCGAATCTTCGATCGTAATGACCCGTTCATCGGGCGGTATGTACTGCGATAGAGCATTCAGAAATGTTGTCTTGCCTGACCCTGTTCCTCCGCTGATAAAAATGTTGTAACGACTGCGCACCAGTGTCTTCAGAAATTCAGCCGCTTCTTCACCAAGCGCTCCGCGCCGAACCAGCTCATCCATCGTCATCGGCTTCTCCGGAAATTTACGGATCGTCATGGTCGGCCCTTTCAACGCAATCGGCGGCAGCACGACATTGACCCGCGAGCCGTCTTTAAGACGCGCATCGACAATCGGCGACGATTCGTTAACGATCCGATTGACGCCGGATACAATGGTCTGCACGATGTCTTCCAGCTTCTCTCGAGATTCAAAAGCCTGGGGAATCTGTCGAACTTCGCCGTCCCGCTCGATAAAAATTTCCTTATGCCCGTTGATCATAATTTCCGTGACGCTTTTGTCATCCACCAACGGCTGCAAAATATCGAGACCTCGAAACGAATCGTAGACCCGGCGCACCAACTTTCTCTTCTCTCCCGATGTCATGACTGACGAACGCGAATCGGACAATATTTTGCGCTCGATCAAATTCATCAGCTCTGCATCGTCCGCCGACTGCGTAACATCCAGCGAAGAGCGGACCTCCGCCCGCATGGTACGAAACAATTCTTCCTGCAGCTGTTCTTCGGCCGTAACTCTCATTGCCAGCCTCCTGCAGCCTGCATCGACTGCCGGACAGAGCCCTTCTGCCCTTTGCTTTCATCCAGACCAAGCTGTTCGCACAGTGCCAGAATATCGCGCTGAAAGATCGGCGAGCCGAGCAGTACATCTTCTCTCGATAAGTATTTCCATGACGGAATGTACGACAGAAAAGCGGCGGGACGAAGATCCGGACGAGGCAGCGTATTTTCTAATCGGCCTCCATAGCGGTTGACGACAAACAAACTCTTGCCAAGCAGCGTATAGAAGTCGTTCGGCTGCCGGACTTCTCTATAACTCATCCATCCTGCGGTCTTCCGCATATGCAGCAGATCATCGGCAAGCAGCCACAGCACGCGATCCGCTCGACTCAGCACAGCCCGGGAACGTTCATGACTTTCCGTGTCCGTGTCTACAATGACCACGTCGCACATTCCGCTGCTTGCGATATAATCGATCAGCAGAACGGTATCCGCCTCGTTCATCTGCAGCAGCTCATCTGGGCGATCAAGCGGTGAGAACGAAGCCGCCTTGATTTTTTCTTGAAAAGAAGCATAACGAGACAATGGAAATTGGCATGCTTCTCCGTTTTCCTTCGCCGCACGCAGATCATACAGCAGTTCCGGCAGACCGCCTTCCGCTCCCTGCTGTCCGCCGCTTCCGCTGCGAAAAGTAATGGAGCTGTCTACCGTTTCCAGATTGAGATAGAAAACTCGCAGCCCGCGGCCGCCCAGCTGTTTGGACAAATTCAAAGCTGTTGTCGTCTTGCCCGCGCCTGGAGCCGCCGAATGCACAGCGATGACTTCCGCCTTTCCAGAGACAAACGATCCGTTAGAAGTCTGTGCCGCTCCGGCCAGATCCATCACCGCCATCAGCAGCAGATTCAGCGGCTGGAAAGGCAGCAGAACGGGTCCGCCGAGCGCAATGCTCTCCTCCCCTCCTCCAAGCGCCGCCCAAGGTATTCTTCCGCCGCCTTCCGATTCCAGCCACGGCGTCAGAAAAGCCGGCTCACCAAGTACAAAGTCCGGCCGATCTTCTCCCATTGCCGTGAGAAAAGCTTCGATCTTTGAAAAAGCACGTACACTCACTTGTTTGGCAAACTCTCCTGTGCGAGCATACAGCAAGAAGGGTTCAATATATTGTTCGTCCTCTACGGCTAACATAATCTGCAGATTCCGCATTTCGATGTCTCCTTTCCTTCCTTGCAGCACAAAAAAGCACCGCTCGCAAACCTGCCGGAATCGGCAAGTTTGGAGCGGTGCTTCCGCTGTGCTTCGTTTAGTTGTCCTCACAATAGCATAAGAGTCCGCAAGCAGGCAAGACCCAATTTTTTCTTTTTCCCGCTTAATTGGCTCTGAATCTAAACAGTATGTTTATATAGGAGGAGTCTCGAAAAACGAATACATCTCTGCATCAAGTCGGAGAAGACGAAACAGATTTTTTTGGCATAGAACATGGTAAAGAAAATGAGGGCAGCAATCAAGCCTGTCCCGCACCCGTATCCAAGAACCGCTTCCGCACTCCTGGCGGCGGAATCGGGCATGTATCGTCCTTACCGAACCAACGGTAGCGGTTGCGCGCGATATAACGGTAGACTGTATCTCGCAGCGGCCTTGGCACGATAATCAAGGCATACAACAGCGGCCAGGGAAAACGCAGTCTGCGTGCGATGCGCAGCGCGGCGGTCGAGCGGACATATTTGCGCCCGTTCTCGATCAGCACCAGCGTGTTCGGCTCGCCGGATTCCTCGAATCCTGTTCCGCCGGCCAATTCCGTTCCCAATTCGGACTGGAGCGATGCAAACTGGAACGTGCCTTTCGGATCTCTGTCGACAATAAAACGAACAGCTCCCTGGCAAAAATGGCATACGCCATCGATCAATACAATATCCTGATCCGGAAGCTCTCCGGCCTGTCTATCGATTCTTCCTTCATCGGTTGTCGCCTGCATCATCCTGCCTCCTGTTCGAGAATATTTTTCTTTTCCTGCCTATCATCTTCTTCCTCTACTATCCCTTTAACCCTGTTGACCGGCTTGAACCTCGTTTAGATTCTCTGCTCCACTTCAACTTACAAATACTGAGAAGAAGATTGCTGTAAAACAGATCCCTACAAGAAAGATTACACAGGAAGGAGATACAAAAAGAGATACAGAAAAGACGCTAAAAAAGAAAACAGCGGATGCACAGGAGGAAGATTCCCATACGTCCGCTGTTTTCGTATCCGAACTGACAAAGCAATACCTGCCTGCCGTTCAAAAAAATCCACCTGTTCCGCATTGGATCGCATTTCGCTCCCATTCAAGGAGGAACGGAGTGCGCATCATGAACTAGGCGAGAAGTTCTTCGACTCTTCCGTCTTTCATCTGCGCGTCCAGTTCGCCTTTGAACTTCTCGAAGCAGTTGCAGATATAATCCTTACGGCAGATCGGGCAAGGAGTCTTGAGCAGTCGGCTGACGTGCGTCATTCTCCAACCCTCCGGAAAACGATTGTAGAAAGTGCGGCACATTGTGCCATCTTCCAAATGGAGGACATATTCATACAGTCCGTCCTTTTCATTGCTTCCGGCCTTATCTACACCTACGACAGTTGGTCTGTAAGCCATATTATAATCACCCGTTATTCTTAGTTTCGTCATGGGATATAACTCCACCCATGCCGCGTGCTTATATAGCTTAATGAATTTAACCCGTTGTGTCAACCGCACTTCAGCAGCCGCAGCATCGAAAAGGCCAGAGGCCTTTCCCTAAGGAAAAGCGTCTCCGGCCCGGGTTTTATTTTACATTAGACTACAGTAAGCTCCACATCCATGTTGCCTCGTGTTGCTTTGGAGTAAGGGCAGAAATTATGCGCTTTTTCTACCAAATCTTTGGCTTTATCCGGATCCAGTCCCGGAATGCGAACTTCCAGCTTGGCAGCCAATTTAAAACCGCCATCCGACTCATCCTTGCCGATCATCACGTTGCAGGTGACTTCGGTATCGGGAATATCCAGCTTTTCTTTGCGTGCGATATTGGCCAGAGCGCTCTCGAAGCATGCGCTGTATCCGGCGGCAAACAGCTCTTCCGGGTTTGTTCCCGTGCCGCCTTCACCGCCGAGACCCTTAGGCATCGACAATTCAAGATTTAGTGCACCATCTGTCGATTCGACTATTCCGGTTCTTCCACCTCTGCGTGCCGTTGCTTTTGCCGTGTATAAAGCATCCATGTTCTGTCACTCCTCTAATAAATTTAAAATTCTCGAACTGCCAAACTACCTAATCTATAAAGCAAACGACAGCTAATGAAACGAATTCGAATTGCAAAAATCAATTAAATTGTTTACAATCAAAGTGATAATAACTATTTTGATCCAGAGAGGAGTTTTGACGTGTCCGTATACGACTATGAAGCTCGCACCTCCAAAGGCGAAGAGGTCAAACTGTCCGATTATCAGGGAAAAGTAGTATTGATCGTCAACACGGCAAGCAAATGCGGGTTTACGCCTCAATTCCAAGGACTTCAAGAATTGTATGACAAGTACCATGAACGCGGCCTTGAAATCCTCGGATTTCCAAGCAACCAATTCAATGAACAGGATCCAGGGAGCAACGAAGAAATCGTAGAATTCTGTCAGTTGAACTACGGCGTTAAATTCCCTATGTTCGAGAAGATCGACGTTAAAGGCGGCAGTGCGCATCCTCTGTTCCAGTACCTAAGCGCAGAAGCGCCAGGGCTGATGGGTTCCAAAGCAGTCAAATGGAACTTCACAAAATTCTTGGTCGACAGAGAAGGCAAACCGGTCAAGCGATTCTCTCCGCAAACGTCGCCGGAACAGCTTACCAAGGATATTGAGAAATTGCTGGGTTGATCAATCGAAACGTCCAACTAACATCTACCTGAAAATAAAAAGCCCTCGCATCATGCGATGGGCTTTTAGTGTGATATTATTTCCAATCGATACTCGCTTAATTCTAATCAATACTTATTCGAATATAAAAAAATACTTATTTAAGTACATAAAAAAGCCGAAATATCCCCTAGGATACTTCGGCTTACTCGTTATGCGGTAGAGAGGACTCGAACCTCCACGGGTATACACCCACTACCCCCTCAAGATAGCGTGTCTGCCATTCCACCACTACCGCATATCAAATAAATGAGTCAACTCCTATATCATACTTCCTCAGAAGCATGCAGTCAATCATTTTTTTGCAAATTCGTTTTCAAAAAAGCTATCTTATCCACTTCCCCTTGATATGTATATGTTATATAAAGTAACACAAAAGTATTTAAGAAGCAGGATTTTATAAAAGTATGATCAAATAACTGACATTTCATTGACCAAACCATTATTCAGGTGTAAAAATAGATATTATAAATGATCGAATAATATAAATTATAGTATAATTAACACAAACCTAACATAATCGATTTTACAGTTTTTCATTATAAGGAGGCGCAGTGCCATGCATAGCGGACAAAAGCTTCTCAGTTACATGACTCTTCTCGAAACGTCGTCCCCATCGCCTGTAGGGTGCATTAAAGAGGATTTGAACGGCAATCGTTTGAGCTGTATTGAAGCTTTTGAAGAAGTCATGCGCTCCTATATTCATCCTCGCTTAGCGCACATTGAAGGAAAAAGTATCGAGGATTTGTATGCAGCATTCTCGCGCGGCGATTACGAAACCGTCTTCCAAATTGATCGCTGTCTGCGAACCCGAACTTGCCCGAATGAGATTGATGCGGAAATGCGCCGTACCGGACGCAAATTGTTGAAACTATCGAGATCTCTGTACCCATGGATAAATTTCACTCCGCTGTCCGAAGCTCTTCAAGCCGAAAAGGCATTTGGGTGCCCGGCCGTCTGCTATGCCTGGATCAACTTTCAATTGGAGATTGAACCGAGTGAGGCCGTACCGGTTTACCTGTACCATTACACAACCGCTTATGTCGAACATTGCTCCCGGCTTCTGAATCTCGACGATGTCAGCCGACGCAAACTGCTGATGCGAATGATCGATGATATATCGGAGCGCTGGGCACTCGTTCGCAATATAGGTGCTCCGTCTTTCATGTCGGGAACGGCTTATGAGGAATCTTTCATTCAAAAAACACTTTGAAGCCCCGGCTTCAAAGTGTTTTTTTGCCTTATCCGGCAAGCAGCTTCCTGCTTCATTCTCATACTTTATTTATATGCTCTGTTCTCACACTCTATTCTTATGCTTTATCCTTATCTTCTGTTCTTATGCTTTATTTTTATGCATCCGTATCTTCAATCTCCAGCTTACCCAGTCTTCGGCTGCGCCGATAAGCGGCAAATTCCATATATTCACGTATAAACGTCTTCTCTTCATCGGACAGCTCATCTTCTTGGCAATTGGATTGCCCAGATTGTTCAAAAAAATAAGCACTCCCCGTTTCCTTAACCTCTTCCGGTTGCCATTCTTTTCCTGTCATCAACCAATCCAGGCTTACCGAAAAAAATGCCGCAATTTCGATCAACTTGTGCGTACTCGGTGTAGACTTGCCCCGGCGCCAATCACCCAAGTTCCCCGCACTAATCCCGAGGCGTTCTCCGAACGCCTTTTTGGTCATGCCACTGCTCTTAATCAGCTGCTCAATCCGCTCATAAATCGACTGCAAATTCCCATCCTCCTCCACGACACATCCATTAAAATGACTTATATGCGTATGTAAATATTGATAAATTACGCAATTGCGTATATAATCGGTTTTATGGTAAATGATCCCTCTTGATCTCTTATCGATTATAATTCATCCTTTTGCACCTGAATAGGAGGAGTATGATTTTGCATAGAAAAAAAGCCATTACCCCGTTTGGATGGGAAATTAAAAGACGTCTAGCAGAGCTGGAGATCGACCAGAAAACTTTTTGCGAAATGCATAACATTCCGCCTTCCCGTCTCTCCAACTTGATCAATGGCAGCCGCAAAGCCGCTAAATACCGCAAGCAGGTCTCACAGCTGCTCGGATTATCTTACACTTCAAGCCCCTCATCCATAGAGCTTCCTGTAAATGAACTTTTGCGTCTAACAGAAACTGCAGGAACAAGGAGGTAAATGTCCTATGCCGCACTCCCGTTCCTTTTTAAGCCGTTTCACACCGAGCAGATCGTCTGACTTACCCGCCTCTTGGACTGCTGCCTGCGCCCGCTGCAGCAGGATCTACCATGAAGGCAAATGGATTCATCCGGATTCCCACAAAAGCAGAAACGCCGTACTTACACACGATATCTGTCCCGACTGCATTCGCATCCTATATCCGAATTACGCTCATATCGCTGACATTTTATAGAACAGTCCATTATCTCAGAAAACATCTGTACAAAAACAAAAAGCGCAGATCCCTTAAGGAATCTGCGCTTTGGATCGTATGCGGTAGAGAGGACTCGAACCTCCACGGGTATACACCCACTACCCCCTCAAGATAGCGTGTCTGCCATTCCACCACTACCGCATATCAATATGGTTCGTTAAACGAACATTCACCATCTCTTCACTTCTGCAAAGAAATAAAATGGTGAGCCATGAAGGACTCGAACCTTCGACACCCTGATTAAAAGTCAGGTGCTCTACCAACTGAGCTAATGGCTCAAAACATGACCCGTAGGGGATTCGAACCCCTGTTACCTCCGTGAAAGGGAGGTGTCTTAACCCCTTGACCAACGGGCCTCATTGTGTTAGCGCTTGTCGCTCTCGCTTAAGCACAAGTAAGAGTATAGCAAACATGTATGCTAGATTGCAAGCCTTTTTTTAAAAATAATTTATTTTTTATTTTTCCACTTTTAAACCGCTTTATTTCTAAAAATTATAAGACGTATTGCTTAAAAATATAAGAAAATACAAAAAGAAATATAAAGGAAAATACAAAAAGAGGAACCTTCTCAGGTTCCTCATCCGGTCAAGTATTAAAGTCCCTTATAATTGAAACGATATGGCGGAGAGAGAGGGATTCGAACCCTCGCACCGCTAACGCAGTCTAACCCCTTAGCAGAGGGTCCCCTTATAGCCACTTGGGTATCTCTCCATAAAAATGGCTCCCCGAACAGGACTCGAACCTGTGACAACTCGATTAACAGTCGAGTGCTCTACCAACTGAGCTATCAGGGAACATTGGCTAACGTTTCAACAAGATATAATTTAGCATGCCAGGTTTTTTTCGTCAACCCCTTTTTTGATTTTTTTCATCAAACAAAAAGAACCCTGATCACCTCCGGTGAAATTCGGGTTCCTGTAAGTTTCTTTATGCAGATTTTTATGTTTGATTTTCCCGAGCTCCTCCCGCTTTGTTTTCGTCTTACGGGTTCTAAGATCCGCAAGAGCAAATGGGCTTCGCAGCTCCCCTGCATCCATCTTGCCTTCCCGGATTCGCTTGTCGCGAACTTTTCTTGCTGACGATTTGGCCATACTACTTAACTCCTCCTTCGTGCTTCAAACAAGATATGGGACCCTTAACTTAAGGCCTTTATTAATTATATCTTATTTTCAGACAGGAAAGCGAAAGTTTCCGTTCAAGCTCCGCTGCCGCTCTTCGTCTCCGACTTCAATTCTTCAAGACGAAGCCTGCCTGCACAGCGTCCGCAGCGATAACGCGAAGCATCCATACGCCGCTTGCGTTTGTATTCCATGCCGCATGTGGAGCAGGTCAGCTTGTACTTGAATGGCAGCACGCGCTTGGCCTTGTCCGGCAGTGCCTGGCAGTAGCGGCTTCCGCCCACTTTGGCCAGCAGACGCTTGAAATCGGCATCCCGGTGACGATAGCCACGTCCAGCAATATGCAGATGATAATGGCAAAGCTCGTGTTTGATGATCCCTTCTACCGCTTCCCGGCCATGCGCTTGAAGCTGGTGAGGATTGATCTCAATATCGTGTGACCGAAGTGCATAGCGCCCTCCCGTCGATCGAAGTCTGGCATTGAAAAAGGCACGGTGCCGGAACGGCACGCCGAAATGCTCGAGCGACACTTTTTCGATCCATTGTTGCAGTTCTGCGTCGGTCATTGTCCGCTCGCTGTGCAATTTGCATCCCCCTCTGTATGATCCTTCTATTGAATTGTAACTTGCGATTGGTCTACACTGTCAAGGAAAGGTTCTATGAAAGCGGTAACTAAAAATAAGGAATTAAGAAATCATGCGCCGTGAACATTCGATAGATGGCGCAGATCACAAGATCCTTTCGAGAATCCGAAGAAAATTATTTGTCTGGAGGCATGCACTGATGCACACAACCAAACTCCCGAGACGCCGACCTGAAGAAGCAGGAATCGATCCTCGCGGAATTCTCGATTTTCTGGATGCGGTATCGGAGGAACAATTCGATCTGCGGAGCTTCATGCTGCTGAGACGCGGCGAAGTCGCTGCCGAAGGCTGGTGGGCGCCCCATGCATCGGAAGACCGGCACGCGATGTATTCGGTCAGCAAAAGCTTTACGTCGACAGCTGTCGGTCTTGCGGTAGATGAAGGACTGCTCAATGTCGAAGACAAGGTCGCCGAGCTGATGCCGGAGCTGATGCCGACCGACCCGGATACCCTTTTGCTCAAAATGACTGTACACGACCTACTCGTTATGGGTACGGGACACCGGGAAGATCCGTTAAACGCCGTTCGTCCGATACCGGATTCCGACTGGGCTCGGACCTTCCTCTCGGCAAACGTTGAAAATGTTCCTGGAAGCGTCTTCTCCTACAGCAGCGGAGCAACCTATATGCTGTCCGTTATTCTTCAGAAACTCACTGGGCAAAAGATACTTGATTATCTCGAATCCCGCTTATTCGCTCCTCTCGGTATTCAGCGAAAAACGTGGCAGGAAAGTCCGCAGGATATTACTGCAGGCGGTTGGGGACTTAAACTTTCCAGTGAGGATCTCGCCAAATTTGGACAGCTTTATCTGCAAAAAGGCATGTGGAACGGACAGCGAATTATATCTGAAAATTGGGTCGAACTGGCCTCATCGAAACGTATCGATACCGGCGACGACAAGGACGGCGACTGGACACGCGGTTACGGATACCAGTTCTGGTTGTGCCGACATAATGCTTACCGGGCCGACGGCGCTTTTGGACAGTTCTGTCTGATTCTGCCTGAACAGGAGGCTGTAATCGTCTTGACGTCTGCAATTTCGCGGACTCAGGAGCTGCTTGAAGCGGTCTGGAGACATCTGCTTACGGCGATGCATAATGGGCCGCTTGCCCTCAATACAGCTGGCGAGAAAGCGGCAGAACGGCTGCAGGCGCTGGAATACGCTTCGGACCCGGCAGGCGAAGTGCCGGCGAATGAGCCTTGGTCCGGCCGATTATACCGGCTGGACGGGGAGCTTGGCGGCGGGCCGAAGCTTGAGGCTGCCCGCTTTACTGCAGACGAGGACGGTTCGGTCCTCGTCGAACTGTGGGAAGCCGGAGACAAGGCGGCGGATTCAAGAGAGGCCCGGGAGCATGCGATCACGCTGCGCTGCGGCGCAGGCGAATGGCGCAGAACCGAGACGAAGGTTCCTCCGGGCAGCTCTACTCTTGCGCCGGATACGGGACCGGCACACGGTTGGGCCAGCCGATATGCGGACGGCTCGCTGCGGCTGGTTATCCGCTTCGCGGAAGAGCCAATTGTCTTAAACTTCACGGCCGTTTTCGACGGCGACACAATAATATTGACCGAGCATGGCAGCAGGGAGTTGGGCCGCGAACAAGCGAGCGTTACCGGACTGGCCAAGACCTTCCCGGAATAAGTTCCGGCAGCTTGAGCAGGTCCCCTCCTCTCCTACGGAACACCTTTTACTATTTATGAGCAGCAAAAAAAGCGTCCCGGAACCATCTCCGGGACGCTTTTCATATGCAGCCTTATCCTTGCCTTTATTGCTGCTGGCTTTAACCGTTCTCTACGGGTCCGCGCATCGTAAGACCGACGCGGCCTTTTTTGAGATCCACATTCAGCACCCATACCGTGACGGTGTCGCCGACAGCCACAACGTCCATTGGGTGCTTAACAAAGTTTGAGCTGAGCTGCGAAATATGCACCAGACCATCGCTCTTGATGCCGATATCGACAAACGCACCGAAGTCGATAACGTTGCGCACCGTGCCCTGCAGTTCCATGCCAGGCTTCAGGTCCTCGATCTTCAGCACATCCGTACGGAAGATCGGCGCCGGCAGCTCTTCGCGCGGGTCGCGGCCCGGACGCAGCAGACTTTCAATGATGTCTTTCAGCGTTGGCAGACCGACTTCAAGCTTGTCCGCCAGTGCCTGCACATCCGCCGCCTCCAGCGCTTCACGCATCGGTACGGTACCGAGGTCGGCCGCTGTTACCTTAAGCTCGGCAAACAGACGGTCGACAACTTTATACGATTCCGGGTGAATCGGCGTACGATCGAGTGGATTTGTTCCTTCGATGCGCAGGAAGCCTGCACATTGCTCCAGCGTCTTCGCACCGAGACGCGGTACCTTCTTCAGCTCCGCCCGGCTGGAGAACGAACCGTTCTCGTTGCGGTATTTAACGATATTGCGAGCGGTCGTCTGGTTGATGCCCGCGACATACGACAGCAGCGACGGCGAAGCGGTATTTACGTCGACTCCGACATGGTTAACGGCCGACTCGACGACAGCCTTCAGCTGGCCTTCCAGCTGCTTCTGCGATACATCATGCTGATACTGGCCGACGCCGATCGCTTTCGGATCGATCTTGACCAATTCCGCCAGCGGGTCCTGTACCCGGCGGGCAATCGAAGCGGCACTGCGCTCCGCTGCATCCATATCCGGGAATTCTTCCTGGGCGATCTTCGATGCGGAGTACACACTGGCACCGGCTTCGTTAACGATCAGGTAGGCGAGTTTGCGTCGTCCCGCATGACCGGCGATCCAATCCGCGACGAACTGCTCCGTTTCGCGAGAAGCCGTACCGTTGCCGATGACGATCAGCTCCAAGTCGTATTTCTCTACCAGTTCGCTGAATTTCTCCGAAGCTTCGCGGACTTGACTGCGCGGCGGAGTCGGATAAGTCACAGCCACTTCCAGCAGCTTGCCCGTTTCATCGAGAGCCGCAAGCTTGCAGCCTGTCCGGAATGCAGGGTCAACGCCCAGCACCCGCTTGCCGCGTACCGGCGGCTGCAGCAGCAGACTGCGCAGATTGCCAGCGAAGATCGAGATCGCCTGAGCATCGCCCTTTTCCGTCAGTTCGCTGCGCACTTCACGTTCGATCGATGGCGCAATCAACCGCTTGTACGCATCTTCGATCGCGCGTTCCAGCAGCGGATGCGTCGGCGACGAGCCTTTGATCACTCGTTTGGAAATATAACGTATGATTGGGGCGGAATCGGTCTCAAGCGCAACTTTCAGCACATTTTCCCGTTCTCCGCGGTTAATCGCCAGAATACGGTGCGGCGGCATCTTTTTCGCCAGTTCCCGGTAGCTGTAGTACATTTCGTATACGGATTCGGCAGATGCATCTTTTGCCTCTGTTGCCAGAATCGCATGATCCAGCGTGTACGTCCGCACCCAGGCACGGATTTTCGCGTCGTCTGCAAGCTGCTCCGCTACGATATCAAGTGCGCCTCCCAGCGCTTCTTCGGCCGACGCCACCCCTTTGTCTTCCGAAATATAACGGGCCGCTTCCTTGTCGATATCCGCACGAACCGGCTGGCTCAGCAGCCACTCGGCCAGCGGTTCCAACCCTTTCTCTTTCGCCACACTGGCACGCGTTTTACGCTTCTGGCGAAACGGACGGTACAAGTCTTCAATCTGCTGCAGCTTTACAGCTTCCAAAATGGAACGTTTCAGTTCTTCCGTCAGTTTGCCCTGCTCATCGATAATGCGCAGTACTTCCTGCTTGCGCACGTGAAGTCCGCGTGCATACTGCACGCTCTCTTCAATATCTCTTAACTGGTTCTCATCCAGTTCTCCGGTCATTTCTTTGCGGTAGCGTGCGATAAAAGGCACGGTATTCCCTTCGTCGAGCAGCGATACCGCCGCTTTTACCTGCTTCGCCGCTACTCCAAGCACTTCCGCCGTCCGGCGGAACATCGTTTCGCGCTCGGAAGCTGTCATCTCGGACGAGCCGGCTTCGGTGTTCAATTCCAGATCAGACACAAAATCTCCCTCTTTCTGCTGCTGCTTGTTCTCCAACCGCCGGAATCCATCTCCGGGCGGTCCGGTCCATTCCGCGTGCATACAGCGTATCTTCAAAACCACAAGTTTTGAAAATACGCCGGACGCCGCGAAAAACGGTGTTTTTATTATGACAGACTAACGTTCCCTTCGGCAAACGAAAATCACTTTGTCAGCCTGCTGCCCTTAAAACATTTCATTATTATTTCGATACAACTAGAAAAATATACCGTGCAAACCGACCTTTGCGTACTACACAGCGGTCAGACACGAAAAAATCGGCAGCCTCAAGCTCCGTTTCAATGTCTTCCGTCGCTACAATTAGACAGCGATCGGCCAAGCGCCTCGCCCCAAGCAGCATCTCAAATCGCTCGTCTGTCGTAAGTACCGAACACAGATTGTAAGGCAGGTCCAGTACCAGCGCATCATACTTTCCTTGAAGCGTACGCATATCCGCAACACCTACGGTACCCGGCAGGCCAAAATGCGTCAGATTCTCCCGCGCTCCGATTGCGGCCAGCGGATTCAGATCGAAGCCGTCCATTTGTATGCCCATTGATTTCGCTTCGATCAGCACTGTCCCGATTCCGCAGCAGGGATCGACCGCTGTAACGCCTTCCGGCTGAGGCACGGCAATATTCACCACCGCTCTTGCCATACGTGTTCCGAGTGCGGTCGAATACTGACGCGGCTTCTCGTTGTGATACAGCCAGACAGCTTCGCTCTCCTTATAGGCGCCGAGCAGCCATATCCCTTTCACATAGGCAATCCCATACAGCCGCTGCGGAGTTTTCATGTCTGCCCGACCGCGAAAATGTGCGCCAATGATTCGCTCGACACGCCGTCGTTCGGTATAGTCCGCCGTCCCGTCCGCCGCGATATACCGCAGCTTGAACGTTTGTCCGTCAAGCTCCAACCGGGATGCCGCTTCTGCCATCCCTTTCAGACTGTCCTCTGCCGCCTCGACGGCAAGCCGACCATGAACGAACGGACTGCGCGACGGATCCATGCGTCGGTTCGACACAATGAATTTCTCACAAGGAGCCGAGTCAAACAAAGTGCGCAGTTCCATTTCGCACAGCGGGCGCTCTTCTTCGTGGCAGGCGAAGTCATACAAATAAGCCGGATAACGCTCCAATCCCATCCCTATCTCTCCGTTCTCCCATCCTCAAAAAAAGACGAAGCGTCCGGCTGTATCCGCCACCGGCATCCGCTCCGCCTCTCCAATCACTCGTCTAAAAAACCTTCAAATTCGGAACCCATTCGTTCATGCCGAACTTTGCAAAAATATGAATTATTCTGCCGTTTTGACCGTTTCAGCTGCCTCTTCTGACTCGGGTTCCAAAGGTTTGCGGCCTTTCATTAGCCCTTCGGTCAGCTTGCGGCCCGTCGGGGTCTGAGCCAATCCGCCTTGTCCCGTCTCCCGGTGTCCGCTCGGCATAGCCGCGCCAACTTCGAGCATGACGCTGACCACTTCGTCGGAAGGAATAGCGCTGCGCACGCCGGCCAGGCCCATATCCGCCGCAGCCAACGCATTGACCGCGCCCAAGCCGTTGCGAACAATACACGGAATCTCGACAAGTCCGGCTACCGGGTCACAGATCAGGCCCAGTGTATTTTTAAGTGCCAGTCCAACGGCATGCATAGCCTGCTCGGCGCTGCCGCCGCGCAGCTCAACGAGCGCTCCGGCCGCCATACCGATTGCCGATCCCACTTCCGCCTGGCAGCCGCCTTCCGCGCCAGAGATAAACGAGTTATTGGCAATCACATAGCCGATCGCTCCTGCGGCGAACAGTCCGTTCACCATATGCTCATCGCTCCAGCCAAATCGTTCCTGGGAGCTGACGAAGACGCCGGGAATAATTCCGCACGACCCTGCCGTCGGTGTGGCGATAATGCGCCCCATCGAAGCATTCACTTCTGATACGGCCAGCGCATAGGCCATGGCACGCGAAGAAGGATCCCCGGAAGACGGCGTACCGTTTTCAACCAGATCCAGCACTTTTACAGCGTCCCCTCCACTGAGGCCGCTGCGCGATACCGTCTGCTCTGTAAGACCCCGACGCACCGCTTCTTTCATCTTCTCGTAATAGTCGGCCATCTGCGCCACAATCTCTTCGCGCGGCACGCCCGTCTCCGCAGCTTGATCTTCAATCATGACTTCAGCCAGTGTCTTGCTTTCTTCCAGGCTGATCGCAGCCAGTTCCTTCAATGTCCGGAATCTCATTGGCTCTGCGCCTCCCTGCTGTTCAAGTTAATTACGATCACTTCGATTACATCGCTGATCCCACGAAGCCGCTGCAGCAGGTCCTGACCCGGAACGGAATCCAGCTCCATAACGGTCATTGCTTCTGCACTGCGGCCTTTGCGATCGACGCCCATATAGCCGATATTGGTCTCGCTATCGCTCAAAATCGCGGTCAATGAAGCGATCACACCCGGACGATCGTGGTGCAGCACGACGATCGTCGGGTACTCGCCGCTGCAGCGGACATCGAATCCGTTCATCTCGTGAATCATGATGTTTCCACCGCCGATCGAGGCGCCAAGCACTTGGGCACTGCGGCCATCTGCCGCCGTGAGTTCCAGCTTCGCAGTGTTCGGGTGAGGGGCCATACCGACGCCTTTGACAAACACAATCTCGATTTCGCGGCGCGCCGCTTCTTCAAGAGCCTCCGCTATACGGGCATCATCCGTGGCATAGCCGAGCAGCCCGCCCGCCAGTGCCAGATCCGTTCCGTGTCCCCAATACGTTTCGGCAAACGATCCGTACAGGGCAATTTTCGCACTAACCGGCTCTTCGCCAAGCAGCTGTCTGCCAATTAATCCAATACGAACCGCTCCTGCCGTATGTGAGCTAGATGGACCGACCATGGAAGGTCCTATAATGGAAAACACATTTTTAAACCGCATGTGCAAGCTCTCCTCGCTTCATCAGTAATCATTGCCGATAATCGACCGCGAAATTCAATCGTTTGTCTTTATCGTTCACACCTGCTTATTTTACACGCGAAAAGGCTTTGCGTCGACTTATTCGCATTACTTCGATACCGCAAAAAAGCTTTATCCCACCATAATCGATACGAATTTCCTGAATACATATTTGTTAGATTGATGTCAGATTTATTCCTATTCCCCTATATCAAAGACATGGAGAAAAATATACGGTCCGATAAAAAAGTAAAACAGCAAAAAAAAGGAGCCGCCTATGCGAATGTTTCGCACAGGTCGTGCTCCTCTTTCGTGTGGTAGAGACCCGCCCCCGGCTTGCGAACGAGCATTCCACCTTAACGCCGCGCAAACGGCAAGGCGTTCCGGATCAAAAATCGACCAAGCTCAAGCTGATCTGCAGGGATTCGTCTACCCTCTTCATCGTCTCTTCGCCAAGTCTTGTAATCCGGTCCGTCAAGCGCTGCTTATCGATCGTTCGAATCTGTTCAAGCAGGACGACGGAATCCCGATCGAATCCATGCGTTTTCGCATCGATTTCTACGTGGGTCGGCAGTTTCGCTTTCTGAATTTGGGCGGTAATCGCCGCGACGATGACCGTAGGGCTGAAGCGATTGCCGATATCGTTCTGAATAACCAATACCGGCCTTACTCCGCCCTGCTCGGACCCCACCACCGGCGATAGGTCCGCAAAAAATACGTCACCGCGTTTTACAAGCAATAGTTACACCCCGCTTACTAAGCGAACCAGAGTGATGTCTGCATCTTCCTCCGCATGAAAAGCTTCACAAGCCATCGACAAATTGATATGGGCCATTTCCATGTAACCCTGCTGCATCGACTCGCGGATATACCGCTTCTTCCGGTCGACCAGATACTGTCTCATTGCCAACCTGATCAATTCACTGCGATTGGAATTTTCCAAAGCTGCGATTCCATCCACTTCTTGCAGAAGATGATCGGGTAAGCTGATCATCACTCTCTTGGTGCTTTGCAAGTTCGCCACCGTTCGTCCACCCCCATGAGCTTGTACCCGCCAACGTTTCCTGCCTTACGGATCGTCCATTTTTCGGGAACTGTTGAAAAGCGTATATACGATGCGTATATCACCTATGCTGCCACTCATTATAGCCTACAATCATTCATCCGTACAGCCCAATTCTTCACATTTATTTAGAAAGAACTTGAAAAGCAGTCGGATTTTCATGCAGCAGGGGGTTTAATTCCGCAATTTTGACGCCTTGGCGCACGTAAATTCGCGGTACTCGATGGGCGAGCATGCACACCACTTCATAATGGATTGTTCCCAGTTTGGCGGCAATTTCGTCTGCGGTAATACTCTCACCGGACTGGCTGCCGAGCAGAACAACCTCCTCGCCTTCTTGGATATCTTCCGCATCTGCGAAAGATTTGAGCGACACCATACATTGATCCATACAAATTGTTCCGGTCACCGGAGCCCGTTGACCCCGGATCAGTACTTCTGCCTTGCCGCCAAGCATTCGCGAGTAACCGTCGGCATAACCGATCGGCAGCGTCGCGATTCTTTCTCCGGCCTCTGCCGTGTAGAGCGAGCCATAGCTGATTCCCATAGCGTTCTGCAGCGTCTTGACGAACACTGCCTCCGTCTTGAGCGTCAGCACAGGTTTCAAGGCAACGGCAGTACGGCCCACTTCGCAGGAAGGATAAAGCCCATACAGCGAAATCCCAATTCGAACCATTTTCGGGGACAACCCCGGCGTGTCGATCGCGGCGGCACTATTGCCGGTATGTATCAACGGGATGTCGATGCCTTCCTGCTCAAGCGCGTCCGTTAGGTTTCGGAACTCTTCATATTGGTTCATGGTATAGGTCTTGTCGGCTTCATCCGCTCTGGCAAAGTGCGTAAACAGCCCTTCAACTTCGATTGTATCCACTTCCAGCGCCTTTTTGACAAAAGCATGTGCATCTGGTCCAACTATCTGTCCCAGACGTCCCATACCGCTATCCACTTTAATGTGAACTTTGAGCTGGGCATGAGACGGAGAACTTTCCAACTTACGCGCCGCTTCCAACACTTCATCGCTGAACAAAGCAACTGTAATGCCAAAGTCCCTTGCGACAGCCAGTCCTTCTGGAGGAGTATAACCCAGTACCAGAATAGGAATAGAGACTCCCGCATAACGAAGCTCCAGCGCCTCATCAAGGAAAGCGACGCTCAAATAATCGGCTCCCAGACGCTCCAGCTCACGGCTGACTTCCACGGCTCCATGTCCGTAGGCATTTGCTTTGACGCAGGCTAGAAGAAGGGTCGAAGAATGTAGATGCAAACGAAAAGCCTCGTAATTGGCGCGAAGCGCATCCAAATCTACGACGGCTTGAGTAGGACGATACTGCATAGGCAAAACAGCCACCTCTAAATGTAAATTTATTAATTCCAGCGTAAACTCGGAAAGCGGGGCTGTCAATGCCGGCAGACCAGTCCACAGAGCTAAAGAATTGTACGCGAAAACAAGGCCAGAGGACAAAATCCACCTACAATCAAAACATTACCCGCGCAGGGTTTTTTAGAAGCGCTGCTTGGAGCACTTATCCCGAAATAAAGAAACAAAGCAAAAAAAGCCGATCAAATCGGCAATCTTCGCAGGAAAAGCTTATTTCGGGAAAGGGAACCAGGCGAACGTTTCCCAAGTCGGCCCTTTACACATTGTTTTCAATCTTATGATTCTCTGGGAACCAATTTGTACAATTCCCCATCTTCCATCGCATCGATCACCCGGTCAAGCCATCTATAGTAGCTTTCCGCCTGGCGGATTTTATCACGGTCTTTCGTTAATATTTCAACAACAAATTCACTGGCATCCGGCTGCTCAAGCAGACGGTCAATCTCTTTTAATGCTCTGCGCAGAACCTGAAGGTTGCTCTCCACAGCTCTTCTCCATTGTGTAGCAAAATAATCGGTAAAAGTCTGATACCAGTCGTATTCAACTTCATACAGATCTTTACGCGACCCTTTTTCCCAAACTTTGTTCACCATATTCAAATCGAGCAGTGTACGTACGCCTGTACTCATACTCGTCTTACTCATCTGCATCTCGCGTCCCATTTCATCAAGCGTCATCGGCTTATCCGCGAAAAAGAGCAGTCCATACAGGTGTCCAGTCGACAGTGTAATCCCGTACAGTTCCATATTTCGGCCTACAACCTCGATTACACGTTTGCGTATGCGCTGAACAGCTTGGTGTTCTTCTTCACTCCACTGGTTTTGGTCCAAGCCCATGCCTGAAACCTCCTTATATCTTCCCCGCGCGCACCGCCCTTTTGTGCCATGGACGCGATTTATCATATTCATTCTAGGAGAACGCTTATGAATTGTAAAGTGCTCAGAAAGCGAGGATACAGGAGTAATTTCGAGCATTTTCGACTATTGTTCTGTACAGTTTTTTCTGTACAAACTTAACGTACGGATTTTAAGTTTGTACAGAAAAGATTAGTCTGTTACAATTTAGGACGTTGGCATCAAGCAGCTCGCTTGGTTACGGGATCTAAATTAGATAAAACTGACGAGCTCCGGAAATACGCTTAGTGCGGAATACTCTCCATATTTCTCGAAAACATTTTTAAACCAAAAAAGAGGTGAACGAAATGCCGATACTCAGTATCCGCAACGTGAGCAAATTGTTCGGACCCAATGCGGCGCAGGGAGTTAAACTTCTGAACCAGGGCTATAACAAAGAACGGCTTGCCAAAGAAAAACAAATCACTGTCGGGGTTAACCAGGTGAACATGGATATCGAGCAGGGGGAAATCTTCGTTATTATGGGCTTGTCGGGCAGCGGCAAGTCGACGCTCGTTCGCATGTTCAACCGGTTGATCGATCCGAGCGCAGGACAAATCCTTGTACATGACAAGGATATTATGAAGATGAACGCCGAACAGCTGCGTGACGTGCGCCGCAAAACGATCAGCATGGTATTTCAGAAGTTTGCGTTGTTCCCGCATCGCAGTGTACTCGATAACGTCGAATACGGTCTTGAGATTCAGAAGATAGATAAGTCGAAGCGACGCGCAAAAGCCATGCAATCGTTGGAATTGGTCGGACTCAAAGGCTGGGAAGACAAAATGCCAGACGAACTGAGCGGCGGCATGCAGCAGCGTGTCGGTCTTGCCCGGGCATTGGCTAACGATCCGGAAGTACTGCTGATGGATGAAGCGTTCAGTGCGCTCGATCCTCTGATTCGCCGCGATATGCAGGACGAACTGCTTGATCTGCAGGAGAAAATGAAGAAAACGATCATCTTTATCACACACGATCTGGACGAAGCGCTTCGCATCGGCGACCGAATCGCACTGATGCGCGACGGTGAAGTCGTACAGATCGGTACGCCGGAAGAGATCTTGATTCATCCAGCCAACCGCTACGTGCAGCGCTTCGTTGAAGACGTTGATCTGTCGAAAGTACTTACGGCTTTACATGTTATGCGTCGTCCAGAAACGATTACACCGGACCGTGGACCACGTGTTGCCTTGGAACTAATGCGTGAACGCGGCGTCTCGAACTTGTTCGTGATCGACCGTGGGAAACGCCTGCTCGGTGCTATCACTGCCGAAGACGCTTCCCGCGCAGTAAAAGAAAAGCTTTCTATTGAAGACATTATGATTTCAGAATGTCCAACATGTCCCCCAGATCGCGTAATTGGAGAGATGTTCGAGCTGAGCAGTACATCGCCGCTGCCGATTTCGGTCGTGGATGAAGAAAACCGCCTGCTGGGCGTCGTGGTCAGAGGCAGCCTGCTGGGCGCCATGGCTGGAGAAGTGGAGAACGAAGGAGTGAACGGCAATGCAGCACCAACTATTGTCGGCTGATATGCCGAAACTTCCGATCGCAAGCTGGGTCGATACGGCCGTTGATTGGATGAGTACGAATCTGGAAGGACTCTTTGACGGTATTGCCTTCACGATCGAAAAAGTTGTCACCTTTTTCACCGACGTCTTTACTTCCCCGCATCCCATCTTGTTCATTATTATTCTTGCCATCATTGCCTACTTTGCTGGCAAGTGGAAACTATCCTTATTCTCGGCGCTAGGTTTCCTACTAATCTGGAACCTGGGCTACTGGGAAGCAACAATGAGCACATTGGCACTCGTCCTGACTTCAGGACTGGTCTCAATCGTTATCGGGATTCCGATCGGCATCCTGTGCGCGAAAAGCCGCGGCGCTTCGAACGTTATTACCCCTCTGCTGGACTTTATGCAGACCATGCCGGCGTTCGTATATCTGCTTCCTGCCGTTACATTCTTTAGCCTTGGCGTCGTCCCGGGTGTTATCGCGTCTATTATATTCGCTATCCCGCCTACCATTCGCCTAACTAACTTGGGCATTCAACAGGTATCGAGCGAGCTGGTAGAAGCGGCAGATGCATTCGGTTCAACCGGCGCCCAGAAACTGTTCAAGGTTCAGCTTCCGCTGGCCATGCCGACGATCTTAGCCGGCATTAACCAAACGATCATGCTGTCGCTGTCGATGGTAGTCATCGCCTCGATGATCGGTGCACAGGGTATCGGTGTCGAAGTCTATCGGGCTGTTACGCAGCTGCGTATCGGCCAAGGTTTCGAAGCCGGCCTCGCCGTCGTCGTACTGGCTATTGTCCTCGACCGCTTATCGCAAAATATATTCAAACCTGCACAAAAAAGGAGAAATGCGAAATGAAAAAGTTCAACTTTGGCACGAAGAAATGGTTCGGAATGACAAGTCTGGCGGCTGTATTGGTACTGGGGGCCTGCTCCTCGGGTGGTGGCTCAACAACTACAGGTACAGATGCTGCAAATAACAGCGATAGTACAAGCACACAGGCTTCGATCGGCGCTCAAGTCGACCACAAGATTATCGGTATCGATCCGGGTGCAGGTATTATGACGGCTACACAAAAGGCGATCGACGACTACGGTTTGAGCGATTGGAACCTGATTGAAGGATCTGGAGCGGCTATGACGGCCACGCTCGATAAAGCAATCAAAAAAGAAGAGCCGATCATCATTACAGGCTGGACTCCGCACTGGATGTTCGCCAAATATGATCTGAAATACCTGGAAGATCCGAAGAAATCTTATGGCGATGCTGAAGAAATTCACACCATTGCACGCCTTGGACTTCAAGAAGACCATCCGGAAGCTTACCAATTCCTGACCAACTTCGAGTGGACGGAAGAGGAAATGGGCGAAATGATGATCGCAATCCAGGACGGCACATCGGCGGAACAAGCTGCTGCCGACTTCGTTGAAGCTCACCCTGAGCGTGTAGCAGAATGGACAAACGGCATTACACCAGTAGATGGAGAAACCATCACGCTGGCTTTCGTTGCTTGGGATTCCGAGATTGCCAGCACTAACCTCGTGAAGTACATCATGCAGGAAGAACTGGGCTTTACCGTTAAAGATCTGCAGGTCGATGCTGGTCCAATGTGGCTGGGCGTAGCTCAGGGCGATGCTGACGCAAGTCTTGCCGCCTGGCTGCCGCTGACTCACGCTGACTACTGGAACCAGTATCAGGACAAGATCGAAGATCTGGGCGCTAACATGAAAGGCGTGAAAACAGGTCTAGTCGTACCGGCTTATGTCGATGCGAACTCGATTGAAGATTTAGTAGATTCCAAGTAAGCACGGCTAAACCTTTGAAGCGATCCCTTTCTGGGATCGCTTTTTTCTATTCGGCCTCTTCTTGGCAGCAAAAACAAAAAACGCGATTCCTTGTGGAATCGCGTTCTGGTTGTTGAACTGCTGTTTAATTCTGGTCCTTGGGGCCCCGATACAGCGCTTTGCCTTCCAGCACGCGCAGCGGTACTGTCCATTCTTCATTGTCCGGCATCATATCGAGCGCATCTTCGGCAGCCTGAAGTTTGGCATCGAGCTGATCGATATAATGCAGCGCAATGGCTTCGGCCGTTTGCGGCTGAACAGGGCTTCCCCATTCGCCTTTGTTGTGATGGGCCAGAATCATATGCTGCATCAGAATGACTTTTTCCGATGTAGGGTCCATCTCCAGCTTGATCGCCGCTTCCGTTACCCAAGTCGAAGCCATTGCCAGATGACCCATCAGTTTGCCGGTAAAGCTGTACTCCGAAACCACACCCAGCTCCGCCGTCATCTCCTCCGTTTTGGCAATATCATGCAGGATAATCCCCGCCAGCAGCATGTCCCGGTTCAGGAACGGACGCTGCTTGCAGATGAATTCGGCCAATTCCAGCATACGTACCGTATGGTAAGCAAGCCCGGCATAAAAGGCATGGTGCATCCCTTTGGCAGCCGGGTAATGCATCAGCTTGTCGCCGACCTTCTCGATGCAGTAATCGACGATACGGCGAAGATCCGTATCCGAGATGCCTGCGGCGGTCGTCTTGATCGTGTACACAAGATCATTCGGCGGCACCGGCGCAGAACGGATAAAGTCGGTTAATGTGTACCCGTCTTCCGGATCTGCTGCACGCAGCTTGACCACTTTGAACTGCGGCTTTTCTCTGTATTTTTGCACAACACCGCGAACTTTCACCAGCATCGGCGCAAAAAATGTTTCCTTATCCGCAGTGCTGACATCCCAAAACTTCGCGGGTATCTCACCGCTCGCGTCAGCCAGTACCAGATCGAAATAATCTTTTGGCGGCGTAGCGTTCGTTTGTTTCAAATCGGCAGACTTCAGCAGGTAAAATCCTACAATGTCGTCGCCTTCAACAAATTCTTTGATCGTTTTCATTTGATTCCTCCGGTTGTGTTAAGTCGTGGATCGAAGCCCTATCGGACCGAATCGCTTTCTTCTATTATATAGATTACTCGTACAGGAATGAAACCTTTTGCTTATCCGTTAATCAGAAAGCCAGAAGCATCATCGAATACCCAATGGTTCCAAGCAGGAACATGCCGAGACTGCTCTGCTTTTCTTCGGGCAGCTCCTCCTTAAGCACATTCAGCAAAATGCCGCCTGACAGGAAAGCGAACAGCGAAGCCAGCACCAGCTCCGGCACTTCCGTCAGCATTCCGATTCCCCAGCCGATCAGGATACTGGCGGTCAGGATCCATCGGCCTCGGCGGTCGTAACGTTCCTGATGATCTTCCCTCAATGAATGGTCGTTGACTACAAAGTGCAGCGCCATCGCCAGCGAAAACAGAATCAAATTCCATGCCGTTTCCTGAATCCGGTGTACAAGCAGATAGCCGATCAGCGCATTGTAAAGGGCAAACGAGATCATATGCACCCGGTATATGCCATAACTCGGCCGAGCTTCTCCGTGCCGCTCCTGGCTTTGTTGGCGTGAAATCTTAACCGTCCGCTCCAGCGCATAAAAGACGACCAGGCCCAGCATCGCGATCAAATAAGCGTGATGTTCCATAAAGCTCAAAATATCCAGATGCTCGCTGCTTTCAAATGACTCCTGGTGTTCCTTCAGTTCAGGCAAAATATGCACGAAGACATAAGCAACCGCCACGCCGCCGGCCAACGATAGGAAGCGGCTTCGCGGAACAGTATCCAAAAACTTCATCGAAGCGGAGAACATATGCACCAGCGCCATCAGCACCGCTATCAAAAAAATCAATCCGTTCATCCCGTTCCACCCCTCCCTTCCGATTGATAGAAAGATACCCTGCCATCCGAAAACGCGATCGTTCCGCATTTCCGCTGCAGGGTATCTCTTTCGCTACATTTGTCCTATTCTTCCCCGTTTCGCCGCTCAATGAAACCGAGCTTCTCCGTGCCGGAATTATCTCTTCAGCCGCACCGTTCCGCTTTCCGCCGGAATATGGAACGTTGTACCTCGGATTTCTGCCAAAAATGGAATCGCTTCTCCGTTCAGCTCCACCCAAGAAACGGATAGTCCATGCACAGTAAGCCTGAACGAACTATAGGCCTCCGCATAACCGGAGTTCCCTTTTTCCAACTTGATCTCCAGCTCGCCATCCTTTTCACTCTGACTGAATCGGTACTCGTTATAACTTCCACTCCGATAATCGAAGCTTTCGCCGTCGTCTTGGGTGTGCACGTATTCCCCCGTACCCGGATAGACGTCCAGCAGCAATTCCTTGATTTTAAGCTCGCCCACATACTTCTGATCTGGGTAAGCCGGTAGGAATGATCCCGCACTCACATAGATCGGACAGACATCGAGCGGCGCGTCGGCCAGAATTGCTTGTCCGCCTTCCAGCACTTCGCCGGATGCATAATCGTACCATTTTCCTTCCGGCAGATATACCGCACGGTGTCTCTTGCCTTGTTCCACAACCGGCGCGATCAGCATCATGCTGCCGAACAGAAACTGATCGTCAAGCTCCTGTACGGATTCATCCTGCGGATACTCCAGCACAAGCGGACGCATGGGAGGAAGACCGGTATTTTCCGCTTCGCGCATCAGATCGTACAGATACGGAAGCATCCGGTAGCGCAGCTTCATCGCTTTGCGATACGCATTCAGTGTCTGCTCGTCGTACGCCCACGGCTCCTGATCCCGCGTTCCGATCGCCGTATGGTTGCGGAACAGCGGACTGAATGCTCCCACCTGCACCCAACGCGCCAGCAGTTCCGGCGTGCAGTCGTGCGAGAAGCCGCCGACATCGCAGCCGTTGAACGCAAAGCCGCTCAGACCCAGATTCAGCGTCATGGGGATCGACATGCGCAGATGCTCCCAGAAGCTCTGATTGTCGCCGGTCCATACCGTCGAATATTTCTGCGTTCCGGCATAGGCGGCGCGGGTGATGACGAACGGTCTTTTGCCTGTCGCGTTCAGAATACCGTCGTAGGTGGACTGGGACATCAGATGACCGTACACGTTATGCACTTCGCGGTGATCCGTTTCCCGTCCGTCATTCTTGAACCGTACATCGTCCGGGAGCGGTCCCGTGAAGCTTGCCGGCTCGTTCATATCGTTCCAAATCCCCGCTACGCCGGCATCGGTCATGATCTTCTGATTGCCTGCCCACCACTGACGGACCGGTTCATTAGAGAAGTCCGGATAGACCGAGTCTCCCGGCCATACCGTATTCACGTAAGTTACGCCGTCGCGGTCGGTCGCGTAATAGCCTTTGTCCAGTCCTTCGTCATAAATGGAATAGCCTTTGTCCTTCTTCACGCCCGGGTCGATAATCGTCACAATCTTGATGCCCTGCTCCTTCAGCTTCTCGATCATTGCAGCCGGGTCAGGGAAGCGCTCGCCGTCCCAGGTGAATACCCGGTAACCGTCCATATAGTCAATGTCCAGGTGAATGGCGTCCAGCGGCAGATCGTGCTCCCGGAACTTGTCCGCAATCTCCATAACTCTGGCTTCCGGCGCGTACGACCATCTGGACTGATGCGCGCCCAATGTCCACAGCTGCGGCAGCGGGGTTCGGCCGGTCAGCGCGGTATAGCGGGTTACGACATTTTTCATATCCGGTCCATAGATGAAGTAATAATCCAGATTGCCATCATCGGCGCCGAAATAATAATAGTCCGAATTTTCTTTGCCCATATCGAAGAACGTCTTGAACGGATTATCGAAAAAGAGTCCGTAAGCCGCCCGTTCTTTCAGCGTGATGAAAAATGGAATACTCTTGTACAGCGACTTGTGGCTCTCAACATGCGGAGACGGATCGTCAGTGTTCCACATCTCGTATTCGTAGCCTTTCTTGTTCAGCGGTCCCGTCTTGTCGCCGAGTCCGTAGAACTTTTCGCCGCCTTCCATCGCTTTCAGAATCTGGATCTTGTGGTGGCCGGTCGTTCTCATTGCCTCATGGCCTTCGCCCTCGGCAATATCGACGTTACCCCGGCGCAGAAAGGGATCGCGGCTGCCGCGGTAATCCAGGCAGAGCGGCGTACCGACAGCATCGTAAAAGTCCACATGAAAATGATCGTACACTTTCACATTCAGCTCAGCCGTTACAATCTCAATTCGCCCATCCCGCTCACTGACACGAAAATCGCAGTCCTCGAACGCGAAATTGGGATGCTCAACGGCCCGGGACTCATGCTCCTGCGTATGCAGCGGAGAAAAGACGTTAATTACCCATGGGTTCACAATCTCGATCTGTCCTTCGCCATGTTCGAATTGAATACGTACCCGTCGGCCTTCCTTCTCATACCCTGTCCGTTTGCCCCACATCTGCCTGTCGTCCTCCCTTTTGTGCAATCGTTTGCTTCAAGCTTCTACTCTATACCTTGCAGTAAAATGATAGCGTTGTCAAATTCGAAATCTGTAGGTTTAATGCATCTGTATCTTACCTTCCCTTTTTAAATGGACATGATTCTTCACAGGTTGATTCACAAAAGACAAAAAGACATCCCGGCTTCAGCCGAAATGTCCTTTTGATGCCTAATCGGCAGTGCCGATACAAGCTTCAAATGTCCCGTACAATGACCGAATTGCTCTCTGCCGATTCAAAAATAGCCTCAATCAGCGTCATTACGCGATAGACTTCGTCATTGGGTACAGCCTGTTTGGACGCGCCTTCAAGGGTGGAGACAAGGTTGACGTAAAAGTTGTCCGACAAGTCTTCCACATGCTCGATTGGTCTGCGGATCGTCGATTCCTCGGAAGGAGGCGCCATCGTTTTGGTCAATCCTTTGCCCGCCTGGATCGGCTTTGGCTCGACATGCTCAACCTCTCGGTTACGCGTTACAATCTCACCGCTTAAGTCCCAGTCGCGGATGACCGCTGTCCCTTCCGTTCCTTTCACATACCAGCGGGGCAGCTTGATAAAGTTGGTCGTTCCCACTTCAATCACGGCACTTAACCCGTTCTTGAACTTAATCGATGCCGTGAATCCGTCATCCACTTCCGTTCCCAAAATGTAACTGAGATCGGCGTACACACTTTCAATCTTGCTGTCTGTGAGCAGCAGCAGTTGGTCCAGCAGATGAACGCCCCAATCAAGCAGCATACCGCCGCCGTAGGCTTTGAGCTGCCGCCAGTCGCCTGGTATTCCGTTCGCACCTTGTACACGCGATTCCACATGGAAGACGTCGCCGACCTTTTTATGGGCAATCAAGTCTTTCACGATCAGAAAATCTTCATCCCAACGGCGATTCTGATGGACCATAAACAGACGCTCCGATTCCTCGGCCGCCCGCAGAATCTCAAGCAGATCGGTCGTATTCACCGCTGCCGGCTTCTCGCAAACGACATGCTTGCCTGCTCGCAGCGATTTGATCGATAACTCCTTGTGCACATCATTCGGCGTTGCAATCAGTACAATATCCACTTCTTCGTCATCCAGTATCGATTCAAAGTTTTCGTAAGCTCGGTAACCTCGGCTTCTGGCCAGATCCATTCGGTACTCAGTAGGATCATAGACGCCGGCTATGGCGATTCGCCCTGTCTCTTCAGCCAGCTTTGCATTATGACTGCCCATTCCTCCAAAACCGACTACAACAAGATTATATATTTTCCCATGATTCATAGGTCTGCCATCCTTTCCTGGATCGTTCGGTAGAATGATGGTTTATTTTCTTCAACAGAGTGAATACGTTAAAGAGCGCGTTAGCTTTTTTTAAACACTACCTCTTCGCCCTTAAACAAAGGTCTGCTCGGCTGTGCAATTTTCTCCGGCTGCATGAAACCAACATATGCAAAAAGACCGAACGGCTCAGGCCATTCGGTCTTCTTATCTATTACGGCAGATGCTTTGTACTCGAATTTTGCTAAAAATTGAATAGAAATCTCTGCTTTTCCGTCTTAAAGGACGGCAGCCTCCTTCGGAGTCTGTACCTGATGCTGACGTTCTTTGGCGCTTACGACAACGGATGCCGATGCATCGCCGCTTACGTTAAGCGTTGTACGGAACATATCCAGAATCCGGTCCACGCCGGCAATCAGGGCTACACCTTCCAGCGGAAGCCCAACCGCAGCCGTAACCATCGAGAGCATGACAAGGGCAGCACCCGGTACACCTGCAGCTCCGATTGAGCCAAGCGTTGCGGTAAGGACAATCATCAGCAGCTGAGTGAATGAGAGATCGATTCCGAATACCTGAGCGATAAACAAAGCGGCAAGTCCTTGGTACATCGCCGTTCCGTCCATATTGATTGTCGCACCCAGCGGCAGTACAAAGGACGTCACTTTACGAGGCACTTTCAGATTATCTTCGCAGGATTTGATCGTAACCGGCAGAGTGCCGGAACTGCTTGACGTGCTGAAGGCAACCAGCATTGCCGGCGCTATTCCGCGGACAAAGGTTAACGGACTCATCTTGCCCAATGTCCGAACAGCAAGCAGATACGTCACAATAAAGTGAACCAGACAGCCGGTCATGAAAGCAAGCAGCAGCTTCATCAGAGGCAGCAGCACAGCCAGTCCATACTGACCGACAATTGGAGCTGTCAGACCGAGAATGCCGAACGGCGCGAAACGCATGACGATTCCAGTGATTTTATACATAATTTCAGCAAATTCTTCGAAAAACTTGTAGACCGTCCGGCTTTTCTCTCCAAGAAGAGTAATACCAAGCCCCAAAAATACAGCGAAGAAAATGATCTGCAGCATATTGCCGGTGACCAGACTCTCAATCGGGTTGGTCGGCACAATGCCCAACAGCATATCCGTAACGCTCGGCGCCTGTGCTACATCCGGCTGCGACTCGCTGCCCGGCATCGACAATCCGGTTCCCGGCATAAAAATATAACCGACCCCGATTCCGATCGCAACAGCAATGGCTGTCGTCACCATATAATACAGGACGGTCTTGCCGCCAAGTGCGCCAAGCTGCTTGAGGCTGCCTGTACCGGCGACGCCGATTACAAGCGAAGACAGGACGAGCGGAACGACGACAAATTTGATCAGACGCAGGAACAAGTCGCCGAGAGGCTGGATTACCGCAATCGAAGGACCGAAGATCAATCCTAAAACAATGGCTAACACAAAAGCAATAAAAATCTGGGTAAGCAAATTGAGCCTCATAGGGATCCTCCTCCAAATATATCCTGACCGAATAGCTAATATCAGACTGTATCGTCAGTTGAATTTCGATGTTTTATATTCTATCATAAAACTCATTAGAATAGTGGGGATTATTATGGGCAGTTGACATCTTGTTTCCGCCTTGCTAGAGTTTTAGTATCAATCGAATAGATTTCTCAAGGGATGTTACCAATCCGGGCATAACCTGAACCAACCTGATCGCTTCGTATGCGTACAGGCCGGTTCGGGTTTTTTATTTGCCTGCATTCGGCCGCATCTCATCAACCCATCTTCCGGAAGGAGCATGAATATGTCCGACTCTGTATTTCCAAAAGGTTTCCTATGGGGCGGCGCGATCGCTGCAAACCAAGCCGAAGGCGCGTACCTCGAAGACGGCAAAGGACTGTCCGTTGTTGACCTGCTGCCCACCGGTGACAAACGCCGTGCAATCATGAAGGGAAGCGTGCCGTCCCTGACTCCGATCGAAGGCGAATTTTACCCATCGCATGAAGCGATCGACTTCTATCACCGTTACAAGGAAGATATCGCCTTGTTTGCCGAAATGGGCTTCAAAACTTTGAGAGTGTCCATTGCCTGGGCACGCATTTTCCCAACCGGCGAAGAAGAGACTCCGAACGAAGCAGGACTGAAGTTCTACGACGACCTGTTCGACGAGCTGCTGAAGAACGGTATTGAGCCTGTCGTCACTCTCGCCCACTTCGACGTACCGATTCATCTTGTTGAAAAGTACGGCAGCTGGCGGCATCGCAAATTGGTCGGTTTATTCGAAACCTACGCCAAAACCGTGCTGGAGCGCTACAAGACCAAGGTCAAATACTGGATGACGTTCAACGAAATCAACATGCTGCTGCATCTGCCGTTTCTCGGCGCAGGCCTGACTTTCCAAGAAGGCGACAATGTGGAGCAGATCAAGTACCAAGCGGCCCATCATCAGCTTGTTGCCAGTGCATTGGCGGTCAAAGCATGTCACGAAATCGCACCGGATGCCATGATCGGCTGTATGCTCGCGGCGGGCAGCTTCTATCCGTATACCTGCAACCCTGCCGACGTCTATCAAGGCATGGAAAAAGACCGTGAGTCGTACTTCTTTATCGACGTACAGTCGCGCGGCGAATATCCGGGCTATGCCAAACGCTTCTTCCGCGATAATAACCTGGATATCGTTATGGAAGACGGCGACGCCGAAATTCTGAAAGCTCATACCGTCGACTACATCGGCTTCAGTTACTACTCCAGTCGCACGACGAGCACCGATCCGGAAGTCACCAAAAACATGACAAGCGGCAACGTGTTCGGCTCGGTCGCCAACCCTTATTTGTCCAAATCGGAATGGGGATGGACAATCGATCCGCTCGGTATGAGAATTACTGCCAACCAGCTGCATGATCGCTATCAAAAGCCGCTATTTGTCGTGGAGAACGGGTTCGGTGCGCATGACGAAGTTGAGCCTGACGGCTCGATCAACGACGACTACCGTATTGATTACTTGAAACGTCACGTGGCGGCAATGGGCGAAGCGATCGAAGACGGCGTCAACATTCTCGGCTATACCTGCTGGGGGCCGATCGATATCGTCAGTGCGTCTTCCGGCGAAATGCGCAAGCGCTACGGCTACATCTATGTAGACCGCGACAACGAAGGCCAAGGTACGCTCAAACGCTCCAAGAAAAAGAGCTTTGATTGGTACAAAAAAGTGATTGCGACGAACGGAGCGCAGTTAGAAGGTTAAAACTTATTGACTGGCTTCCGGCTTAACAGGACTGCGGGAGAAATTCGCTTCTTTTTGAAACCGAATTTCTCTCTCTGCCTATTCGCTTCGCTTTGAAGCAGACTTTCAAGGCGTATGAACGGAAATCCTTACAGGGATTTCCGTTTTTGCGTACATCCGCTTGAAAGCGTTGACACCTTTTCTTCTTCCGGCTACACTGGGGGTAATCGCATAATTAAATAGGATTGTTACTGTCCGGACATTGACTGCAGTCAAGACCGTGTCAGGCAAAACCTAAGCCGCAACAGCTCAAGACACAGGATATTTCGCCGTGTCTTGCAGATTTGTTGTGCCTTAGGTTTTTTGTGTTTTACAATGGGGACAGAGAGAAATCAGGGGGTGCCGCATGAAAATCGCAAAAGTCATCAACAACAACGTAATCAGTGTTTATCAGGCGGACGGCACGGAGCTTGTTGTAATGGGCCGGGGACTCGCATTCAAGAAAAAACCAGGGGATGCTGTCGACGAACGCAATATACAAAAAGTGTTTGCACTCAAAAATCAACAGACGACCGACAACTTCAAGATGCTGCTGCGCGAAGTACCGATCGAGCTGGTCGTCATTGTGGAAGAAATGATCGAGTATGCCAAGCAGACGCTCAGCCGCAAGCTGAACGAAAATCTGTATGTATCGCTGACCGATCATATCAACTTCGCCATCGAACGACAGCGTGAAGGGATTGAGATCAAAAACGCCCTACTGTGGGAAGTCAAACAGCTGTATAAGGACGAGTTTGGAATCGGGATGAAAATGCTGGAACAAATTCGCGAAAAAATACAGTTGCAGCTGCCTGAAGACGAAGCCGCATTTATTGCCATTCATATCGTCAATGCGGAGATGAACGAAGAAGTCTCGACGACGATGAATATCACAAAATTTATGCAGCAAATTATTAACATCGTCAAATATCACTTCAAAACGGAGTTTGACGAAGAATCGCTCAGCTACTTCCGTTTCATCACCCATCTGAAATTTTTTGCCCAACGGGTATTCAATGGTGCACATTATGAGAACAATTATGATCATCTTTACGAAGCGATTCGGGATAAGCATCCGGATGCAGCTAGATGCACAGAAAAAATCCGCAGCTTCGTATCCAAAGAATACAATCATGAACTGACCAGCGAAGAAATGCTGTATTTGACTGTACATTTGAAACGAGTCGTAAATCGCTGATCTGCTGTGCGGCTTTTGCTGGAATGGATGAATAGATGCTGAATTTCGAGCTTTATCGTCAAAAAATTAATTTTTTTAAAATGTATGCGTTGACAATCTTATGAAAGCGTTATATTCTAAACACATCCAAATTGAATATCATCAATCGGGATTGTTACTGGTGATGCAGGCAAAACCTAAGTCGTGAAAAATAGCGGGCGTATTCTGTGCTCTCTGCTCTTTTTCAAGGCTTAGGTTTTTTGTTTGCCTAAATCACCCAAAATATTCTTCAAATTATAATAATTGGAGGTTGAGCTTATGAGCAACGAAAAATTGGCACGCGAGATTGTCCAAGGGGTCGGCGGAGAAAACAACGTCGTTTCACTTGTCCACTGTGCGACCCGGCTTCGTTTTACACTGAAAGATACTGCCAAAGCCGATAAAGCTCTGTTGGAAAAAACGGACGGTATTATCACGGTCAAAGAAAGCGGCGGACAGTTTCAAGTCGTCATCGGCAACAAAGTTCCGGAAGTTTACGCCGCAATCGGCGAAGTGTCCGGCATCTTGAACGAGTCGAAAGACGGGGCAAACTCGAACGATAAAACATCTGCCGGTAAAAAAGGCTTCGGTGCAGTCATCGACGTGATCTCCAGCATCTTTGCTCCGCTGCTTGGCGTTATGGCCGGCGCAGGTATTCTCAAAGGACTGCTGCTGATTGCCGACAACTTCGGCTGGCTGCCGAAAACGGACCCGACTTACATTATCTTGTTCGGCGCAGCCGACAGCCTGTTCTACTTCCTCCCTATACTGCTGGCCGTTACGACCGCCCGGAAGTTCGGCGGCAATATCTTCACCGCCATGACGGTAGCCGGAGCGCTGCTGCTTCCTTCTGTTACTGCACTTAATGGCGCAGAAGGCGGCGTCAATTTCTTCGGTATTCCGGTCGTCATGATGAGCTACTCCTCAACGGTCATTCCGATCATTCTGGCCGTTATCGTCATGAGCAAGCTCGAGAAATTCTTCAACCGTGTCATTCATGAAAGCGTTAAAAATTTCCTGACGCCAATGATCTCACTTGCCGTCATGGTACCGCTGACTCTCATCGCTTTCGGACCGTTCGGCGTCTACGTCGGCAATGGAATTGCAGATGCCCTGCTGGCCGCCTTCTCGTTCAGCCCGCTGATCGCTGGAGCCATTCTCGGCGCAGGCTGGCAGCTGCTTGTCATCTTCGGCGTTCACTGGGGACTTGTTCCGGTTTTCATCAACAATATCGCAGTTTACGGTCGGGACGGCATCAAGCCGGCAGCTGCCGCTTCCGTCTTCGCACAGACCGGCGCTGCTTTTGGTGTCATGCTAAAAACTAAAAACAAAAAGCTTAAAACGCTGTCCGCTTCCGCTACGCTGTCTGCCTTGTTCGGCATCACCGAGCCAGCCGTATACGGCGTAACTCTCCCGCTGAAACGTCCGTTTATCGCCGGCATCATCGGCGGCGCGGTCGGCGGTGCGATTATCGGCCAAGGCGGCACTCAGGCATTCGCTTCCGGCGCACCCGGCCTGCTGACACTACCTATCTTCTACGGACCGGGCGGACAAGGCTTCCCTGCCCTGATTATCGGCGTTGTCGCTTCGTTCTCCATCTCTGCCATCTTGGCTTACGTACTAGGCTTCAAAGACCCTGTTGAAGAAGGCGACGGCAGCAAAGCAGCAGCCGATAAATCTGTATCTTCTTCCGATGCGACAGGCAGCAAATCGACCGGTACACCGGTTCCGGCTGGCGCGCCTGCGCTGCAAAAAACGGTCGGTGGTGCTGCTGAAACTGCACTCAGCCCGCTGAGCGGTACCGTCGTTCCGCTCGCCGATGTACCGGACCCTGCCTTTGCCGCCGAAGCAATGGGTAAAGGCGTTGCAATCGAGCCGAGCGAAGGCCGTGTAGTCGCTCCATTCGATGGAACCGTAACTGTCGCGTTCAAGAAGAAGCATGCGCTTGCCGTCGTATCCGACAGCGGCGCGGAGATCCTAGTTCACGTAGGAGTCGACACCGTCAAGCTCGACGGGCAGCACTTTACGTCGCATATTAAGGAAGGCGATCGGGTGAAGGCGGGACAGCTGCTGCTTGAATTCGATATCGAACAGATCCGCGCCGCCGGTTATCCGACCGTTACACCGGTTATTGTAACCAACACCTTCGACTACGAAGATGTACTGCCACTTCAGCAGGGCAAGGTTCAAGCCGGCGACGAACTGCTCGAGACGGTTGCAGTCCGCCAGACAGACGGAGGCGGCACAGACGGCTCGAAACAGAGCGCCTGATGGAGACTCGATTCGGCTGCACGATGCGCCGCCATACGATCTTCACAAAAATTTGCTCGCTTTAGACCGCAAAAGTCTGACTCCCCAAAAAACCGCGTTCCCAAAGGGATGCGGTTTTTTGGTTCTTGTTCTTGTTTATTGTTTTTGTTCATCATTTTTGTTTTCATTTTGATTCTCTTTTCTCATCCTTCATTTCGATCCCGGAATCCGTAAACGGTCCCCATGTTTCACAAGCTGTATCATTCTTCACTTTTCTCCATATCCGACAGCTTCATGCCGCGCTCGAACTCTTCAGCGGGAACCGGACGTCCGAATAAATAACCCTGTATTTCGTCACAGCCATTTGCTTCGAGAAAAGCCAACTGCTCCTTATTCTCGACTCCTTCCGCGATGACAGTAATTTTGAGGTTGTGCGCCATGTCTATAATTGCCTTGACAATATCTCGATCTCCCAGATCCGTCTCAATATCGCGGACAAAAGAACGATCGACCTTAAGTCGACTGATCGGCAGTTTTTTCAAATAATTTAGCGAGCTGTATCCCGTACCAAAATCGTCAATCGAGATTTGTACGCCAAGCGCGCGAAGCTGCCGCATTTTGTCCGAAGCCGATTCTACATCCAGCGTCATGCCTTCCGTAATTTCAAGCTCCAAATATTCCGGCGGGTAGCCGCTTTCGCTTAAAATGCTCCGGATCAGATCAACCAGCCCCGGCTGACGGAACTGTCTTGGAGACAAGTTGACTGCCATCACGAACGGCTCGTAGCCAGCGTCAATCCAGCGTTTGCCCTGCTGGCAGGCCGTCCGGATCACCCACTCCCCAATAGGCAAAATTAACCCCGTTTCTTCGGCAATCGGAATGAAGTCCATCGGCGATACCCATTCGGTATGTCCTCGATGCCAGCGAAGAAGCGCTTCCGCTCCGATCCTGCGGTTTGGAAACAGCGAGACCTGTGGCTGATAGAACAGCTGCAGTTCGCCCCGTTCAAGCGATTTGCGCAGATCGTTCTCTAGCAAAATCCGGCCTCCATCATGCATTTTGCTCTGTGGATTGTAGACGGCATACGTATCTTTTCCGGCCTCTTTTGCCGCATACATTGCAGTATCCGCATTCTGAAGCAGGGCAGCGGGATCCGTGCCGTGTTCGGGATAAATGCTAATTCCAATACTAGGCGTAATAAATATCTCATACCCGCCAACTGCAAAAGGTTGAGCAAAAATGTCAAGAATCTGCTGCGCCGCCAACTCGGTTTCCGGTACCTGGCCGTCTTCCATCAGCACCACAAATTCGTCCCCTCCATGCCGCGCCACAAATTTATCGGGACCCAGCAGGCCGCCAAGCCGACGGGCAATCTCAAGCAGCAGGACGTCTCCTTCACTATGCCCTAGCGAGTCATTCACCATTTTGAAGCGATCCAGATCCAGATACAAAATAGACAACCTCAGTCCATTTTCTTGCGCTTCCTGAATAGATTCACGCAGTTTTTCCTGAAAAAAGCGGCGATTTGGCAAACTGGTCAAACTATCGTGGTAAGCCATCTGGTAGATGGTAGCGCTGGAGCGATTTTGTTCAATCGCCAGCCTAGCCAAATAACAGGTTTTGCGGCTGAATTCCAATTCTTTTTCAGTAGGCAGACGTTTCTCTTCATAATACATGGCAAATGTCCCCAATACTTCGCCCTGCCGGCTGATCAGTGGCAGCGACCAACTGGCCCGCAAACGATGCTTCAGTGCGATGTCCCGATACATACCCCACATTTCACTGTGCTCGATATCCTCAACGATCACAATCTCTTTGCGTGAAGCGGAAGCCCCACAGGAGCCGCCCTGCTCGCCTGCAGTGATGCCGTCAATCTCCTTTAAATATTCTTTTGGAAGACTTGGAGCTGCCAGATTGAACAGCATATTGCTTTCCGGTACATAGCAATGGATCGAGCATTTGGCATTCATTTGGTACTCGGCCATGCGGAGGAGGTTGTCCAGCGTCTCCTCCAATGGAGTCGACTTGGCGATCATCTCAAGCACCTGGTTTTGAGCATCCAAAATCTGAACAGCTTGATTCTGCTCGGTCACATCCCGCGAAATACCCAGCAGGCCAATCACAGCATTGTTTTGAAGAATCGGCACCATCGTCGCATCGACTATAACGATTGCACCCGCCTTGGAGCGAAATGAGAAGTTCATTCGTTCAGGACGCTTCTCCACAAATACGGCTTCTAGCACCTGCTGTGCCTTGACCATGTCCGAAGATAAGATGAAATTGGTAAAATTGGCATTCGTCAGTTCCTCCCGGGTATAACCGCCCATTCGTTCGCCGCTCGGGTTAATGTCCAAAATGCGGCCTTCGGAATCCAGCAAAAACACCGCATCCGTGCTATAAGAATATAAAGAACGGTAGATTTGTTGTGCTTCATCCTGCAGCTTTGGAGTTTGAGATTTTATCTGACCGTTTGCTTCATTTCCGCTCATTGTCATCTACCTTTCGCATTTCTTCTATACTGTAAAGTACCTTAATTCCCGCTTGGTGTAACAAATACTAGCAAAAAAGGTAGTCTGCTATTTCGGCAGACTACCCAGATATTGTCCCACTATTGTACCACACAAACTGATTATTTTCCCGACAAACTCAACTCATGTCCATTAAGCTCTTTCAGCAGCGCATCGATCGTCTCACGAGAGATCCCCGCTTCTCTGGACTTCGATATCTCTTCCAATGTTTTTGTTTTCATTGCAATGACTCTCGGAGGAACGGTAATACCGGGCGCATGCTTCTGCAAAATTTCCATAGCACGCCCATCCTCCATAACGTCAATCAGAAGAGTGTGCTCGCTGTAGATTGGCTTTACTCCACGTTCGTTAGGATAGCTGAACGAGTAAGTACCCGATCCGACTTGAAGAATAACGCGGTCGTCTTCCTGGATGCAGGAGAACACCCCATCCGCTTGTTCGATCGCTGTACTCTGCTCCCGAACGCTTTCCAACCGGGCATGCGGTAGAACAATTTCTGCCGTTGTATTCGGCGGAATGACCGCTTTCAACTTGATCGAGTCTTCGCTTATGCTCCAACCCGATTGAATTTGGCCGTACATGGATTCCAGCGATGCTGTGGCATAAGTCAAGGAATACCCTCCGAATTTCGGTTCGATTCGGATCTTTTTGTACCCCGGTTCCGATTGATGTCGATCCAGCCCCGCAAGCGAACGGTACATCCAACTTCCGATAGCACCGTAAGAATAATGGTTAAATGAGTTCATATTGTCGCTCCAGAATGAACCATCTTCACGGATTCCGTCCCAATGCTCCCAAATTGTCGTCGCGCCTTTTTTAACCGAATACAGCCAGGACGGCAGGTCTTCCTTGAGCAGCAGCTTAACGGCCGTCTCGTGATATCCGTTCGCTGACAGGACCGGGCAGAGGAACGGTGTACCCACAAAGCCTGTTGATAAATGATAATCTTGGGCAACTACAAGTTCATTCAGCTCCATGGCGGTTCTCTTTTTAACATCCCCCTGCACCAGATCAAAAGCAAGTGCAAGCACATGAGCGGTCTGGGTTGGAGACGCCAAGCGGCCCGACGGGGACACAAATTCGCGATTAAATGCTTTCACGATTCCTTCCAGCAGTTGGCTGTACATCCGAACATCTTCTTGTTTGCCCAACACTTCCGCCGCATCCCGAACAATGCGTGTGGAATAAGCGTAGAAGGCTGTAGCAATGAAGTCTTTCGGCGTCGCACCGCTGTAGCTGTTCGACGGTGCATCCGGAGCCAACCAGTCGCCGAAATTGAATACTTTCATCCACAAATGCTCGTCGTCCCCCTGGGACCGCATGTACTCGACCCAGCCTTTCATACTCTCATACTGTTCTTCAAGAATTCGTTTATCCCCGTATGTCAGATACATCGTCCACGGAATGATCGTCGCCGCATCGCTCCATGCTGCAGCACTGTCTCCTGGAATTACAGCCGGAATGACAAAGGGTACCCCGCCGTTCTCGAACTGTTCCGCTTTGAGATCACGCAGCCACTTGGTAAAGAACGGCCCTCCCTGATAGTTAAACAGCGCCGTGTCGATAAACACCTGGGCGTCGCCTGTCCATCCCAGACGCTCATCTCGCTGCGGGCAGTCTGTCGGCACATCAACAAAGTTGCCTTTTTGCCCCCAGACGATATTATGCTGCAGCTGGTTGACGAGCGGATTCGAACATTCGAAATCTCCGGTTGGTGTCATATCGGAATGGATGACTTCCCCAACGAAATTTTCCAGCGGCAGTCCGTTTTCTTGTCCCGGATAGCCTTCCACTTTGACATACCGAAATCCCTGGAAAGTAAAGGTCGGGGCATACTCTTCTACACCTTCGCCTTTGGTAATATAAGTAACGAGCTGATCGGCTTTGCGCAGATTGCCAAAGTATATGTTTCCGTCCCGGTCCAACACTTCCGCATGCTTCAGCGTCACAACTGTACCAGCCGGCGCACTTACCTTGATCCGCATGCGTCCGACCATATTTTGTCCCATATCGAGCACGGTATCTCCGGCTGGAGTAGTAATGACTTCCAGCGGCGAGAGAATGTCCGTAACCCGGATTGGAGAATTTTCCTGTGCGACCAAAGGAAGCTCCGGCATCTTCTGCATAACGGCAGGTACCCAATCGGTGTCTTCAAATTCCGGTCGGCTCCAGCCTTCCTGCTCCAACCGCGCATCGTACGTTTCTCCCTGATACAGTTCAGCGAATCGAATGGGTCCCGTTGACGCCTTCCAGCTGTGATCCGTCGCCACAACCTCTTCCGTCCCGTCTTCGTAGGTTACACGCAGCTCGAAGTAAGCCGCTCTTCGGTCGCCATATAGATGACGCTTGTTGTCCCAGCCGAGATTGCCTTTGTACCAGCCGTCTCCCAACATGATACCCATTGCGTTATCTCCAATGCTTAACCGATCCGTTACATCATAAGTCTGGAATTGTAGACGCTTGTGATAAGTCGTCCAGCCAGGGGCAAGCAGCTCGTCTCCCACCCGCTCGCCGTTCAGGAACAGCTCATACAGCCCGACACCGGTTCCGTAAATTCGTGCCCGCACAACTTTTCCCGACGCGGTGAACTTTTTTCTTAACAAAAAGGCCGGTTCACTCAACGGATCGATACTTGCCGGGTCCGGCGTGATCCACTGGGCCTTCCAGTCGTCACACCCCAGAAATCCGGTCTCCCACCATGCCGTCTCACTCCAATCCGACGATTCCCCTTCTTGAGACCAGACTTTTACCCGATAAAAGTAACGAGTGCGCGGCTGCAGCGCAGGACCTTCATATTCAACATGAACCGACTGCTCTGAATCTACCTCTCCGCTGTCCCACAAAAGTTCATCGAAGCTGTCCGGCTTTTTCGTCACCTGAATCTGATAAGCTTTCTGAAGCATCCCTCGCTGTGCAGATTGGAGTTTCCAACTTAAACGTGGTTGCTTCACATCAATCCCGACTGGGTTGGTGCGGTATTCACAGGTTGGTGCTGTTACTTTTACAGAATTCATAACGTTCTCTCCTTTTTCTTGCTTCTTTCAGCAGCTTGTTGAATTTACACGATTGCTTCTTGATTCGTCGACTTGCTCGCATTCGGCTCTTGAGGCTCTGGTTTGCCAGGGCTCATCTCAGGAATCGGTAGAACGAAAACGGCAGACAGCACAGAAAACGCGGCCAGGACGAGGAAGAACAGTGTGTAGCCGTCTCCACCGAACAGCAGGACACCCAGTGCGATCAGAGAAGGTGCAGCAAAGTTAACCAGTGAAGAAGACAGATTGGTGGTTACGTTCATCATAGAAATGTATTTGCCGGCTTCCTCTTTGGAAGGTAGAATCCGATTAACCAGCGCGTTGTCGACCGCATTATACATGCCAAAGCCGAAGTTGAAGATGAAGTTGCCTGCAATGACCCATGTAATATTGTTTGAAAAGGCGAATGTGACAAGGCAAGCTCCGGTAACCACTGCAGCTCCAAAAACAAAGGGTTTCTGCTTTCTGACTTTATCGGACAGGTAGCCACCCAGCAGACCGGCTGCCACCATGAGCAGAATTGTTGGCGCCGTATAGCCCATAATCCGGAAGATGTCCGCTTCGCCCAGGTGGAATCTGGCAATGTAGAACAGCGTAAGCATGCTCAGTCCCGCGTTCGAGAAGTTGATGAACAGCTTGGTCAGCAGAGCCCAAGTATATGACGGATGTTCTTTGAAGCTTGGATAAAAACCACGGATACCGGTCTTCGGCTTTTTCACTCGCTGTTCAACCGGTATATAATTGTCTTTTATTAGGAAAAATGCTGTAAATCCGCCAAGCAGCTGAATGAGCAGAATTGCGATCATTTTCTGTTCCAAAGTCGATTCGGCAAAAACCCCCATGAGCATCTGCCCGATCATAACGAGAGCAGGAGCCGCAGCCCCCATGAGCCCGGAAACCCGTCCGTACTTGCTCTCTTCAACCTGTTCCGGCACCAGAGCACTGCATGAGAGCGTAACCATAAAGTAAAAGAAATTGACTGCTGCCAACGCTGCGATAAATGTGAAGAGGTTATTGGCGTAAGTGAGAGTGAGCATGGACAGCGCTCCGCCCACGCTTCCGGCAGCAATCCAAAATCTTCTTCTCCCTATTTTAAACTGAAACTTGTCGGCAAGCACGCCTCCAAAAATCCCGAAGATCACGACTGCGATTCCAATGATGCCGGATGCAAAACCATACGCGGCTGTAGCCTGATTCTGCCCTACGATTCGAATAATAATGAACGTGGACAAACCAAAGCCAAGTAGAACCAATGGTGCAACCGAAGTGCCCATGCCTAATACGGTAGCAACGATCAAGCGTCCAAACGGCGTAACTTTTCGTGTGTACTCCTGCATTCTTTAGACCTCCCTAGTCGAACTCTGTTTTGATAATCTCACTTTAGCAAACGCTTTCATATATAGTAATGCTAGAACCAAAGAAAAAAATTGCTCGATACAAAGATTTTATAATAAGCAAATCATAGAACAAAGGAAAAAGCTTCCGACTTGGGGTCGGAAGCTTTTTCTACATCATTTTTACCCGCTGACAAGTGAAGTGATTCCGGCAATTTGGCCAAGCAGCCGTGCACTTTCCTTCGGTTGACGCTTCTGCGTTTTCCGGTCTACGGCAATCAGACCGAAATGTTTGGAATAGCCGGAATTCCACTCGAAATTGTCAAATGTCGACCAATGCAAATAACCTTTTATATCGATTCCTTCATTCAAACAATCCTGCAGACCTTTCAGCCCTTCACGGATAAAGGTTTGTCTGCGCTCGTCGTCAGTCGTAGCCACCCCATGCTCAGTTACGATAAGCGGCATGGAAAGAACCTGTGATACTTTACGGATGACATTTCCAAGACCTTCCGGATAAAATTCATAGCCCATCTGCGTTACTTCACCTTCAGGCTGGATCTGACCATCCGGACCGTACACTTCACGTGTATAATTTTGCAGGCCGAAGAAATCGTCTCCTTCCATCGCCGGTACATATTGTTCGAAATATTGATACCATTTTCGAGCTGCCCATTCTTCGCCTCCCGGAACTGCCTGCACATCTGACAGCGCCATCGACCAACCAACTCGGGTATCGGGACTTACTGTTTTGATCGCTTTGCGCGCTTCTTGGTGCACTTCCTTGATCAGCTCGACTGAAGCTTCATCCGAGGCCATGTGGAAAGTGAAATAGTTGTCTGCCGTCGTTCCGCACAGACGAGCTGCTGATTCTCTCCACTGCGGCGCCTTCCAGGCCTCCCTGTCAATGCCTACCGGAGGGGTAAAGCCCATCGTAGCGAAGATTTCCTTAAGCATTACAGGCAGGTTGACCTCATTCATCGTCAGCGCGTAAGGAATGAGATGCCCCAATTCACGGAAGACGACTTCGCAGTATTTGGCAAAGCGTTCCGGCAGCTCAGGGCTCGCCCAACCTCCCAGACGCATCAGCCACTTCGGTGAGGTGAAATGGTGCATGACAACGACCGGAGTCAGTCCTGCCTTGTGACAGCTCTCCAGCATATCCCGATAATGTTCAATCGCCGATTGGGAATATTCGCCCGGCTCAGGCTCTATTCTTGACCATTCAATCGAGAAACGGTAAGCGTTCCAGCCCAGCTCGGCCATCAAAGCAATATCCTGCTGGTAAAGACGATAATGGTCGACTGCATCCCCGGATTTTTCACGATACGGTGAGCCTTCAGCATGCTCCTCTGCCCAGAAATCGCTATTTACATTGTTACCTTCTACCTGATGCCCTGCCGTAGACGAACCTACTAGGAAGGCGTCCGGAAAATTGAATTCCATATCTATCACTCTCCATCCGCTTAAACTTATTTTCATCTTATCAAGTAAGCTTCTCTAAATTTAATGTCACTTGCAAAGATAAGTCTTGCTCGATCCAAAGATATTGATAGCGGTTGCAAAAAAGGGTGGTTTAAGAACTTACAAGCGATTTTCTTTACGATAATCTTTCGGTGTCTGTCCAAAAAGTTCGTTAAATTTTTTATAGAAAAAAGAGACACTGGAGTAGCCAACTTCCTCGGCAATTTCGGGGATCGGCAGATCGGAATTTTTCAAATATAGCGAAGCTTTGTGTAGCCTTTGAATTTGAAGCAGATCGGTGAAACTTCGTCCGGTTGCCTTTTTGAGCAAAGAAGAAATATAGTTTGGATGGTACTTGAACTGGTCGGCCATGTCCGCTAACGCACACTTTTTATAATGTTCCTCCAAATATTTCAGCAGCTCAAGTACAATAATATCTTTTTCTTTGACATGCGGGCTGCTTGAATCAGAGCTGCGCTGGTTGCTGCCACGAACAAGTTCAGTGAACAAAATAAAGAGATAAGATTCGATAAGTCCTCCTGAAAAAGCGTCTTTATCAAAGTATTCGCACATTAAATCATTCATGATGCGGGACACATTTGAACCTTCATAGCCATGAAAACACAAATAGTTATTTATTTTTCGCGTATTAACCAACGAATCGACCAGAAATTCTGCGATAATACTCCGGTTTGTAAAGCGACTTAAAAAACCAGAAGATAAATAATCGTGCTTCACTTTAATATCGATGATGATATCGGAAAGGGAAGTCTCCTTGACACGATGTGGGGTTTGTTTATTAATCATGATGATGCTTCCTTCAGTAATACAAAGCTCGCGTTCTTCAAATACCAGCGTGCACTCTCCCCGGTATACGTAAATCAACTCAATGTACTCGTGCATATGCAGCGGAACATAGGAAAAAGGAAGCTGCTGGGAAATAACAATATGATCTTCAATTGGCGTAATAGATTGATCAAAACTCATATTGAACTCGTAAACTTCACGACCGTTCAACAGGATTGGTTCCGAATGATAGGTCTGCTTGATCATTTCCCAGTCTGGTGTAGGCGCTTCATTATTGGTCAGCAGAAATTCAGCCAACTGTTGATGATTCATGTGGAAATCCTCCTATGGAACACGATTGTTTCTAAATTATAGACGGGAGAATTTGACGGGTCAATGGAAGCAAAAGTAGTTGAACAAAACGAACAAGCACAGATTTCAGTCTGTGCTTGTTCGGGTTATCTATATGAAACCTCTCGATTAAAAGAAGGTGTTTATTCCAAACTGAGTGGTAACACCTATAATTATTCCATATACAGCGATGCTTATTCCTGAAGCTAGAAAAAGTCTCTTCTTGTCCATCCTGATAAATTTTCCTACTACCCCGGTCGCCCATGAACCGAACATAGGAGTGGCAAAAAGAACAATCCAAAAACCGCCGCCGTTTAACTTTTTGCTCGCTTTGGATTTGGCCAACTTTTCAAAATACTTATTAACTTTTTTAAACTTGGTCAGCCAATCATAAGAATAAGCAATAAATGGAATAACAATGAAGTTCCCAAGCCATGACCAAAAAACAGCAGAAAAGATGTCCAATCCAAGTCCTATAGAAGCCGGAACGGCCACATAGATTTCAAACAAAGGAAAAAATCCCATGAACCAGGCCAATGCTGCCAGCCATACATAATTTAGCATAGTTTCCTCCTACGCTCCTTTTCCTCTTATCTTCTACTCATTACCCTTATATTATGAACATAAATATACAGCGCCTCTGCACTCAACCTCTATACTCGGAAATGATTTATGATCAATGAGAAAATTGTGGAAATAAATTTAACATTTGATACGTCTTCAAAAGTCCATTCAAAACAAAAAACCTCCTGTAAGCTCAAAGAACTTACAGGAGGTTTCCTGATTTTTAAAGATGCTTGATATAATTTCGGCGATTCGAAATTACATCATACCGCCCATATCTGGACCTGCAGGTGCAGCCGGTTCAGGCTTGTCAGCGATAACCGCTTCAGTTGTCAGGAACATAGCTGCTACGGAAGCTGCGTTTTGCAGAGCGGAACGCGTTACTTTTGCAGGGTCAACGATACCCGCTTCGAACATGTTTACCCACTCGCCGGTTGCAGCGTTGTAGCCGATGCCCACTTCTTCTTTTTTCAGACGGTCCACGATAACGGAACCTTCTTCGCCAGCGTTAGCCGCGATTGTGCGGATTGGCTCTTCCAGAGCACGCAGCACGATGTTCACGCCAGTCTTCTCGTCGCCTGTTACCTCTACAGCCGCTACCGCATTGTATACGTTAACCAGAGCTGTACCGCCACCGGATACGATACCTTCTTCAACGGCTGCGCGAGTCGCGTTCAGAGCGTCTTCGATACGTAGTTTGCGTTCTTTCAGTTCCGTTTCCGTTGCCGCGCCGACTTTAACAACCGCTACACCGCCAGCCAGTTTAGCCAGACGCTCCTGCAGTTTTTCCGAAACCAACCAGGAACGACCCTCTTCCAGCTGCGCACGGATTTGACCTACGCGAGCATCGATGTCGGTTTTGTCGCCAGCACCGTCAACGATTGTCGTGTTTTCTTTGGTAACGCGTACTTGACGAGCGGAACCGGGCTGTTCGATCGTTGTCGATTTCAGATCCAGACCGAGCTTCTCAGTGATGACTTGTCCGCCTGTCAGAGCCGCGATATCCTGCAGATTAGTATTTTAACTAAATGTATTAGTTTATGTAAAGAAAATCTTCAACTTTACACTAACAAAAATTTTTGTTCATTATTTTTATTCCATAAGTGACTTACGGAAAATTTAATTAATTCCGATTAGTCCATTATTTTAGCGGGTATTTTCTTGTTAGGATTTCTGAGGCTCCCTTGGGTTTTTCAAAATCTATGATAAATATTCTGGAGGAAGAAAATGAGCAGAGAGAAAATAACACAATTACGCAAGTTTGTAGCACCTTTTGAGAAAGCCGATACAAAAGCAAGCATTCGTCAATTAGTGAATACCATCCCGCCCTTATTTATCACATGGATCTTGGCTTATCTCACCCTGGATGTATCCCTCTGGTTGACGATTCCCCTATGTATGATCGCTGCAGGGTTTGTCGTTCGAACCTTTATCATTTTCCATGATTGCACTCATGGTTCGTTCTTTAACAATAAGAAAGCCAATGAAATCGTCGGCACCCTTACAGGCATCATGACGTTTTTCCCCTTTGAAAAGTGGAAACGCGAACACTCGATTCACCATGCTTCAAGCGGGAATCTGGATAAACGCGGCGTAGGCGATATCTGGACGATGACAATCGAGGAGTATGTGCAAGCATCCAAATGGGAACGCCTCAAATACCGCCTGTACCGCAATCCATTGGTCATGTTCGGTTTAGGGCCGATTGCACTGATATTGGTTTCAAGCCGTTTCAATCGTAAGGATGCACGAAAAAAAGAACGCAACAATACCTATTTGACTAATATTTCCCTTGTCGTTATGTATTCGCTCCTCATCTGGGCTCTCGGTTGGCAAGCCTTCCTGATCGTCCACGGAACAACGATGTTTGTAGCTGGCTTACTGGGCATCTGGCTATTCTATGTCCAGCATACCTTTGAAGATTCGTATTTCGAAGAGGAGAGCGAATGGGATTATGTAAAGGCGGCCGTAGAAGGAAGTTCTTACTATCAGCTTCCCAAAGTTTTGCAATGGGTGACCGGCAATATCGGATTCCATCATGTGCATCACTTGAGCCCGCGTGTACCTAATTATCATCTGGAAAAAGCGCACGAGTCTACTCCACCGCTTCAGAAGGCAACTACGATCAACCTTAAATCCAGCCTTAAATCGCTGCGCTACAAATTATATGATGCACAGAATAAAACCTTTGTGACATTTAATGAAATTAAACATTTGCTTCGCAATTCGAATACGGTTAATCAATAGAGAAGATCAGAAAAGCCATTCTTAATTGAATGGCTTTTCTTTGATGTCCATCATCCGAAGGAAGCTCGCTAATCAACAGATCCCTATTGTTTTCTCCGACCTGCTTGAATTGCTCCAACGAGAGAAACAAAAGTTTGAAAAATCATATTTTCATCTTGAATATCTAATAACTTTTGCACGTCATTTGATGTAGGTAAGTGAGTTCTATTTTATGAGAAAAGAAAAATGATGTTAGTGATTTCTCACCAACATCATATATTATAAAACCGATCGCGATTCAAGCATCTTTTACAGTGTTCTAACACTATGTTTTTCAGGGAATTAGCTTTTGTTTTTTTAATTCCTCCATCACAGCGAGCAGTTCTTTTTCAGTGTCTAGCACTTCATGGAATCCAAACTGCTTTATTTTTGTTGTATCTGAAATCACATCATAATCGCAGTTAAATACAAAATCACCAAAAGGCCAAGCGGCAACTTTTTCATATGGAGTAGGAAGTAAATCGTATTTTTTAACGATATTAGCCCAGGCTTCTTTTTGCAATGGCATCATTTCAGTAAGGGAAATAGTCTGAATCGGACCTTCATCCATATTAAAGTATTGAGCTAATTTAGGCCAAATGTTTTCCCAGCGAAAGAAATCTCCATTGGTAATATTGAAAACTTCAAGAGCAGTATGCTTCTGTAGAGCAGCCCATGTGGAAGCACGAGCTAGTAATGAAGCATCTGTGATCTGTACTAACGCTCGATAAGCATTTTCATTGCCAGGAAATCTGAGAGGCAAATTAAACTCCTTGCAGATCGTAGCGTATACACCAAGTACCATGGCTATACTCATCGGATTACCAACTGATACACCAGCAACAACATCTGGGCGCAAAATGGTCCAAGACCATTCTTTTCCTTTCTGGTGCATACGTAAAAAGTCTTCTTGATTATAATAAAAATTTGGTGGAAGATGTCTTGGGTCATTTTCTTTAGCCGGTGTTTTGAACTTTCCTAAATGTACACCATATACCTTTGCTCCTTGCATTAATACAACTCGTTCTAAAGAATTAGATGTGGCTTCAACACCTTTTACGATATTGACCAGCATATTTGTATTCACTTCTATTTGCTCTTTTGAATGGGCAGGAAAATCTTGATAAGCCGAATAGAAGATGTGAGTAATTCCTTTTAGTGAACCTAATTTTTCCTTAATATCATCTTGATTCAATAAATCCAGGCTTATATAGCGCTCCGAATTTTTTTGAGGTATTTTTCTTGCAACGCCAGCTGCATCCCAATCGTCTAACGTGCTTAAGTGGTCGAGAATGTAACTTCCAATGATGCCTGTCGCACCTACGACCAGAGCTTTATATTTATGCATGTTCATCTGCCTCCATTCATCAAAGTATTGCCAAACCTGTTAATCGGTATTAGTTATTATTAAGAATATCATTGATGGTTTTGAGTTCTGCGGGTGATAAATTAAGATCAGTCGCAGGAATATTTTCGAGTATGCGCTCTTTTCGTTTACCTCCCGGAATAACAGCTGAAACACTCATCTCGTTTATATTCTTTTAATACTTGGCTAATTAATTCTTCGGAACGCCCCAGGCCATAAATATCAGCTGTATCAATAAAATCGACATCCTTGTTCAAAGCTTCTTTTACAAGTGCCATTCCATAATGAATATCTATGCTCACATGACGAAAAAATGTTGAAGAAGAGACTTCTAAGCGATTTAATCAATCGACGAAAGGTATTCTTTAACTTTACTCAACTGAAATAATCTCAGAAGAGAACAAAAAAGAAGACCTCTTATAAGTTCAAAGAACTTACAAAAGGTCTCCCCAAAAGCTTGATTTAGTTGTTTATAAACCTGAAAGTGAGAAATTCATAATCCTATCCCTACAAACCCCGTTATATAGAGGGCTGCATGGTTAGATTACATCATGCCGCCCATACCGCCCATGCCGCCCATATCTGGACCTGCAGGTGCAGCTGGTTCTGGCTTGTCAGCGATAACCGCTTCAGTTGTCAGGAACATAGCTGCTACGGAAGCTGCGTTTTGCAGAGCGGAACGCGTTACTTTTGCAGGGTCAAC